>NZ_JBHZAE010000004.1:660-703771 GCF_042754105.1 Embleya sp. NPDC059237
CAACGCAAACGTTCCCGGATCGTCCGGCCACCCATCCGCGATCGCATCGACCGCGGAACGCCGAACGCCAGCGTCGGTATCGGTGGTGGCGCGGTCACAAAGCAACGCAAACGTTCCCGGATCGTCCGGCCACCCATCCGCGATCGCATCGACCGCGGAACGCCGAACGCCAGCGTCGGTATCGGTGGTGGCGCGGTCGCGAAGCAACCCGAGCGTCCCGGAATCACCGGCTCCCACCCACGCGATCGCAACGACTGCTGCACACCGAACAGCACCTTCGGTGTCGGCGATGACCCGGTCGCGAAGCAACGCAAGCGTCCCCGCATCATCCGGCCACCCACCCGCGATCGCCCCCACCGCGACCTGCCGGACACCACCTTCGGTGTCGGTGGTGGCCAGGTCACGAAGCAACCCCAGCGTCCCGGAATCACCGGCTCCCACCCGCGCGATCGCCCCAACCGCGGCCTGCCGGACAGCACCACTCTTGGCGGCGATGACCCGGTCGCGAAGCAACGCGAGCGTCTCCGGATCGTCCGGCCAGCCATCCGCGATCGCCCCCACCGCAGCCTGCCGGACAGCACCTTCGGTGTCGGTGGTGGCGAGGTCGCGAAGCAACCCGAGCGTCCCGGAATCACCGGCTCCCACCCGCGCGATCGCAACGACTGCTGCACGCCGGACACCACCTTCGGTGTCGGTGGTGGCCAGGTCACGAAGCAACCCCAGCGTTCCCGGATCATCCGACCACCCACCCGCGATCGCCCCAACCGCGGTACCCCGAACAATGGCGTCGGTGTCGGTGGTGGCGAGGTCGCGAAGCAACCCGAGCGTCCCGGAATCACCGGCTCCCACCCGCGCGAGCGCCCTAACCGCGACCTGCCGGACAACACTTTCGGTGTCGGTAGTGGCGAGGTCGCGAAGCAAAGCGAGCGTCCCCGGATCATCCGGCCACCCACCCGCGATAACATCGACCGCGACCCAGCGAACCTCCCAGTTCTCATTGGTGGTGGCGAGGTCGCGAAGCAACGCGAGCGTCCCCGGATCATCCGGCCACCCACCCGCGATCACATCGACCGCGGCCTGCCGAACACCGGTGTCGGTGGTGGCGAGGTGGCGAAGCAACCCGAGCGTCTCCGAATCACCGGCTCCCGCCCGCGCGATCGCATCGATCGCGGCCTGCCGAACACCGGTGTCGGTGTCGGTGGTGGCGAGGTCGCGAAGCAACCCGAGCGCCCCCGCATCATCCGGCCACCCATCCGCAATCGCCCCGACCGCGACCTGCCGAAGAGTTGGGTTGTTGTCGAAGGTGGCGTAGTGATGCAAGGAGGTCGGGGTCGGGTTTTGGGTGGCGAGGTAGAGGCGCGCGGCGGTGTGGCTGGTGGCGTGGGTCTGCCGCAGGGCGTATCCGGAAGCCTGGTGCCAGGCCTGATACCGGGGGGCGTCCAGCCATGCGGGTGGTTGTTCGAGGGCGGGCAGTGCCCGAGATCTCAGCGCGTTGATGAGGCCCGGTCGTAGGTTCTTTCTCTTCTCGCGGCTTCGGTGAGCAGTCGGATGAGAAGGCGGGTGGTGTCGGGGGCCAGGCTTGTGAGGGTGGGGAGGTGGCGGATCTCGCCGACGGCGCTCAGGGCGAGGAAGGAAGTGGTCGGCAGGCGGGTGTGGAGTTGCCAGGCGGGGGTGGCGTCGCGGAGTCGGGTGACGGCGGCGGCGGCGAATTTGTTGGGGATCATGCCGACGAGGAGGAGGAGTGTTTCCCTCCAGGCGGGGTCGTGGGCGTGGGTGGCGAAGATGGCGAGGAGTTGGGGTTCTTCCAGCTCGCGGTTGGTGAGTCGTTCGTTGATGTCGTCGGCGGCGAGGTATTCGAGGAAGGCGCGGTGGACGAAGCCGTAGAGGCCGGCGCCGAAGCTGGAGAGGATGAAGTTGCGGTGTTGGAATTGGTTGAGGATGGCACGGGCGGCCGTGTGGGCGCGGTCGTGGGGGTATTTGAGTTCGTCGGTGAAGTAGGTGGTGAGTTCTTCGATCAGGTCTTTGGCGGCGAGGTGGTTGCCGGCGAGTCCGGCGGGGCCGTCCTGCATGCGGCGGGCGATGCGGTGGAGCATGGCGAGTTTGTCGTCGGGTTCGGGGCGGGGTAGTCCGCTGTTCGCGGTGTGTCCGAGGTGTTTGTTGACGTCCCAGTGTTCGATCAGGACGGTGACGGCGTGTCGGTAGACGGTTCGTCGGTCGCGGGGCAGTTCTCGTCGGCGGGCGATGATGGCCAGGATGGTCAGCAGCATCGGGTTGCCGGCGAGTTCGGCGACGGCGTTGGAGTCGGAGATGGCGTCCAGGAGGCGGGCGCGCATCCGTGTGCCCGCTTGGGGGTCGCCTTTGCAGCTGCGGTCGTACCAGGCGGTGGCGAACGCTTCGATCTGGGCGGGTTCGAGGTCCTGGAGCATGTGGGTGGTGAACCCGGCGGCGTCGAGCGCGGCTCGGCGGTAGCCGATGACGCGGGAGGTGGCGATCGTGCGGACGCCTCGATACAGGGAGGCGAATCCCTCGATGCGGGCGACGACGTCGGCTCTGGTGTCGGGGTCGAAGATCTCGTCGAGGCCGTCGAAGACGACCAGTGCCCGTCCGCCGTCGTCCAGGAAGGCTTTCAGTCGGGTCTTGGGCAGGCCCAGGTTGTGTTCGCGCCCGAGTTCGTCGATCAGGTCGAGGAAGCCGCGGCCGCGCCACATCGGGTCGGCGTAGGAGCGCAGTTCGACCAGGAGCGGCAGCCAGCCCTCCCAATCGGCGGGCACGGTGGTGGTGTCGGTGTGGGGTTCGAGTTCGGCCGTGGCCAGGGCGAGCATCGCGAAGCGGGCGCGGGTGGATTTGCCGGCTCCGGGGTCGCCGAGGATCACGGCTCGGTCCGTGCGGGCGAGCGCGTCCAGGACCGGGTGCGCGGGGCGGTCGCGGTAGGCGCGGCGGGCCTGTTCCAGGCGTTCGCGGTCCAGGCGGTCCGGCAGAGCGGGTATGTGTTCGCCGTCGGCGAGGCGCCGCAGGACCTCGCGGGGGAGGTCGAGGAGTTCGAAGGGAGGGGGGTTCTCCCGCACGTTCTGGGGGACGAACACTTCACGGAGGAGCATCTCCGGGTGTTCGTCCTGCGCGTCGAGGGGGGTGAGGATCTCCAGGTCCACCCGCCGGTACCGGTCGCACACGCGATGCAGGTACTCTCGCCGCTCCCGTGCGAAAGCCGCGTCCTGCGACTCGCCGGCGCCGGTGTCGTCCCCGGCTGCGGCCTGGAAGACGTTGAGGTTCCCCAGGACGGTGTGCGCGGTGACGTTGTGCTGGTCACCGCCCACGTTGGTCCCGCCGATGTTCTGCTGCAGGCTCCCCGCGGCCGTGTTGCCGTGCGCGTCCTGGACGACCTCGGGTCGCCGCGCGGGACGCCGGCCGAACAGGCGCCGAAGACCCTTCCGCGGCTCACCCATCCTGGCGCTGCTCGAAGTCACCCGTGATCGCGTTCCGCTGCGCCTGCTGCTCGGCAGGTCCCACGGACGTCTGCGTGAACGAGCCGCCGACCGTGTTGTCCTCCGCCGACTGGCGTCTGGTCCGCGCGGCCGGCACCGGGAGGCACCACTGCACCCCGACACCCACCACCAGCAACACGGCTGCGGAGACCCACCAGGCCGTCGACCGGTGATCGGTGAGGAACCCGGTGGCCAGGTTCACCACGACCGCGACCACCACCGCCCCTGCGGCACCCACGAAACGCTGCACGACCGGACTCATCCACTGCCCCCCGGGCAAAACCGACACCCCCGACACGAAGCATGTCGCGGCGACCCCACGAACGCGGGACCGACACCACGGAACCCGGGCGTCCACCGTCCGCCGACACCGATGCCGTACAGGAGGACGTGCGAACCCACCCGATCCCGTAACCGGTGATCGTAGGGCCGCCACGCGAGGTTCGCCCGCACGACGCCGGATCCGACACTGGACGACCCGGCCTCCCATGCACTCATCTCGATCTCCCCCATGGCTCCCCCCTGTTGATCGGCGGTCCCCGGGGCGCGGCGCGGGGCTGGACGCGTTGGTGGAGGGTGAGCCGTGGCATCCGCCGCACTGGCCGGTGGCGTGGCAACGCCACCTCACCCACGCCACCGACTACCTGAGCGAGCGGGCCGAGCGGGGCGAGGGTGGCCGGTTGGACGACGTGGGCCTGGACGTCGTTCACCGCAGGACGGGGATCGGGCGGTGGGTCGCCCAACAACGGTCCGGGTGGGACGGGCTGAACGAGCCGCAGCGCGAACAGCTAGCCGGCACGACCGACGCGCGAACGGAAATCGGGAGAACACCCTGGTCGGATCGCGCCCGACCGGGGCCACTCCGGCCCGGCCGGGCGCGGCGCGGTGGGGGATTGCGGGAGGATTCGGTGAAATCCCCTACCAGTCTGCGCCATTCGCGGTGGCATACAGGGGCGCCGACCTGCGGCGATGCCCACCCGGGGGGAGCCGATCCCAATCGGCGCCCCGAACGGCGGGGCGAACGGCACCGCTTCCCGGCCCGGCGGCCCGGTGCGGCGCGGTCGCGCGTGCCGGTTCTCACGGCGGCGGCACGGCCGGCGCAACACCGCGTCCCGCCCATCCCGGATCGACGGCGCCGGGAACAGGCACTTCGCGCGCTCACAATCCCGCGCAGTTGGGGCCACTTTCAAAAATCCGACCCCGAATGAGGCGACCCGGGTCCGGTCGGCCGAGGGGGCGGGTCGCAGCAGGGATCGGGCCCGGGTGCACGAAGGTGGCATGGAGGTGGCACGGACCGATTAGGGGCCAGCGGCCCGTGCACCCGGTCAACGGGTGACATGGCACCCCCCTTGTCCGCTACGGGGCGTGTCCACTCGACCCCTTGAACCGTATCCGTGGGATCGGACGAACCGGGGCGAACAGACGTCGGACAAGGGGACGCGTTGCAGGGTGTCGGCCGTGCGCGGGAGGGGTCGGCGCGGTTGGAGGTCGCACCGTGGAGTTCGAGAACGATCCGTTGCGGGCGCGGGTGCTGGCGATGCTGGGCGCGGTCCGGGTCGCGGACACCGCGCGCTGTGTCTCGCATTGACAGGTCGTACCCGATCGGGGTGGTGGCCCCGACGGCCTCGGACTTCGCAGCCGTCGGGGCCATCTCCTGCCGGGAGGAGGTGGGTCCACTACCTGTAGGTCTGAACGACCATCACCATCATCGAGAAGACACCCGCCACGACCGCGGCTGCGGCGCTCAGCCGCTGGAAGCGGGAGGCCGAGGTGTAGACCGTGACGACGATCCAGGTACCGAGGCCTGCGTTCAGCGAGCCGGAGAGCACCAGGAGGATGGTCAGAACCACGAGCTGGTTCAACGCTTGGACTCCAATGAACCGGGTGGCACTACCACCACCCGTCCGTCAGTGGACGCATGGCCGCCCCAACGCCATGATGGAGCCGACTCCCTTCTACGCGTGGTTGAGGGTCCATCGCGGCGTCGTTCGGATCTCCCGGCAAAGTTGATCCCGATCGACGCCGCATCTATTTCGGGGCAGCGCGCAGTGGCGAAGCAATCCGCAGACTCCGCGAGCTGACCCTGGAACTGACCGTAGGCGTTAGAGAGATGGGTCTGCAACTCAGAGATGACTTGGCTGTGGACGACGGGAACTGACGCCGGATCAGTTGTCTGCCGGGAGGCAATCGAGCGACGCAGGTGTCACGACGTTTGCAGATAGGCCGTACGTACGCTCACCTGCAGGAACGTACGCCCGCGATTGCAGAATAATCTTTCTCGGATTTTGGTCGATTCACGTTCACAAAACATGATTTTTAAGCGAAGTTTGCAGGTCAGGGGCGGTGAACATACAACTCGACATTGCAATTCGACTTTGCAATATCGTGTTGCATGGTTGCGGTGCACACCGCGTTAGTGTTGGCGATTGATCAGCACATAACGTGCCTTCCGGCCTCGACCAGCGAGGCGGCGAGCGGCGCGTAGCAACCGGCGCAGGTGGGGCCGGTGTACGCGGGGGCATCGACGGCAGGCACGGCCTTGTCGAGGTCGCGGTCGACCGCGAGTCCCTTGACGTCGGACCTGGCGTCGCTGGCGTTCGCGCGGCGGGTGGTGATGCAGCTGCTCGACGCCGGCCTGGTGGGCCGGGTGCCTCGAGGGCGCGTGTGGGTGTGGCACCTGACCGAGACCGGCCGGCGCGCCCTGGTCGAGGCCGGGGCGCCCGAGCGCCGGCGCGCCGCCACCGGGGAGGCGGCGCTGCGCAGCGGGTTGGCGGCGCACGCGCTCACGGTGACGGCGACCGCGATCGAGTTCGCCCGGCACGGGTGGGGCGAGGTCACGGACTGGGCGGTGGAGGTCGCGCACCCGATCGAGGGCGGGCGGGTCACCACCGACGCGGCTGGAGCACCGGTGGCTGTGGGTGGAGGTCGACCGCGCGTCGATGGCGGAGCGGCGCCTGATACGGAAGGTCGCCGCATACGGCCGGTACGCCCCCCACCGCGTGCACGTCGGACCGCACCGGCTCCAGGGCTCGACCCGGCCTGCCTGGCAGGGCGCGTACCCCGGGCCGCGGTGCCCCTCGCTCCTGATCCTCCTCGCCGGCGCCCCCCGACCCGAACTCGACCGACGCAGCAACCGCGTGATGCGCGCCGCGCTGAAGGTGCCGGCAGTGCGCGACGGGGCGCTGATCGTCAACATCTGCCGCTTCGACGCGCTGCGCGAACACGGACCCGACGCGACGATCCGGGCGAACTCCGCCGACATCCTGCGCCGGGGCACCGACCGGTAGCCGCAGGGGCGGGGTGCGGGGTGCGGTCGGCGGTGGGTTCGAGGGTGAAACGTGCCCCCGCCGAGCCGGTCGTGTCGTGCCTGGTCAGGGGCCCCGGTCAAGGGGTGGACGGGGCGCCGACATCTCTCCCTGGTGTGTACCCGCACCGGGAGAGACACCCTCCCCCTCGCCTTCTCCATCCTGGCGGCCCGGCCGGGCGCGTGCGCGGCGAGGCGGCGCCGCGTGCAGGTCGAGTCGGCCCCGGCCCGGAGCCGTTCGTAACGCCCACGAAGGCCGGCGGGTGTTACCCGGCGGGTAACACCCGCGTTACCCGCGCAGGCCGACGCGTTACCCGGGTCGCGTCCCGGTCCGGCCCGGCTGCTCGGCGTTTGCGCCGGAAACGTTCGTCAGGCGACAACATTTGTCGGGCGACGCGTTCGGTGACGAACACTGTGGAGGCAGCGTAGGACCGAGTCGGGTACCAGCGGCGGGGAGCAGTCATGTCCTCGGGTGCAGGGTGTGGACGCGGATGCCAACGGCCTCGGCGACGGCGAACCGGGTGCCGTCGGGAGAGAAGGCGAAGCGCAGGATGGTGTCGGGGTCGTGGGCCAGGCGGTCGGCGAGCGGGCGGCCGGTGGTCGGGTCCCACAGGCGCACGCCGCCGTGGACGCTGCTGGTCGCCAGGAGTGTGCCGTCGGGGGAGAAACGCATGAGCCGGACGTCGCCGGTGTGGCCGTCAAGCGGGCGGCCGTGCCGGTCGCGCAGGCTGTAGGGGTCGAACAGGTGCACGGCGCCGCCCGAGGCCACGGCGAGCGTCGTCCCGTCCGGGGACACTTCCACCGCCTCAACCCGGGCGGGGACTCCGAAGGGTTTGCCGACCACGCGCAGTGAGGCCGGGTCCCACAGGTCCACGCCGGAGACCTCCGAGACGGTCACGATCAGGTCGCCGTCCGGCGCCACGATGACGTGTGAGATCTGCTCCGGCCGCGAGGAGGGATAGCTGTCGCGCGGATTCGGCACATCGTGCGCGTACGGGCTCCGGGCGTCCCCGAGCGCGTGCCCGCGGTACACGAACAGGGTGCTGCCGATCGCGAACGCCCGACACATCCGGTCCGACGAGTACGCGATCGGGGTGAGCGTGTCGCCGGGCTGCACCACCGCGGTGAGGGTGATCGTCTCGTAGTCCCGCTCGTCGACCCAGGGGCTGCGGATCTCCACCCTCCCGTTCCCGTCGGGCAGCGTCACCCACACGGCGATGGAGCCGTCACGGTCGACCTGGACGTACCCGCGCTCGCCGACCTGGCGCTGCGCCGCTGCGCGCCGGTCGGTCCAGGAGGTGTCCGGGAGTCGGTCGCCGGTCTCCAGGTCCGCCACGGCCTCCTCCCCCGTCGCCGTGCCGACGTAGACACGCAAGGGGTCCCGTCCGAAGATCGCGATCCACGCCGGGGGGCCGGCGAAGCCCGCGAGCAGGTGGTTGCCTCCCAGCCGGCCGCGGTCGTGCGGCTCGTCGGTACGGCGGGCGTTGCGAACTTGGGTGGCACGGGTGCGCGCCTGTTGCCAGAGCCGGGCCCGCTCCGGCGAAACCCGGCACACGGACAGTAGTTCGTCCAACGGGCCGGCCTGGGGGATCGCGCCGGCCCGCCAGTTCGCGATGCTGTTCTCCGCGATGCCCGCGGCCCTCGCCAGCGAAGCCGCGGATCGTGTGCGCAGCGCCTCGTCCAGCAGCGCCCCCAACGCCGCGGTGAAATCCTCCGGTGTGGCCACGTCCTCCAGGTCCTCCACAGCGCGCCCCTCCCCCGATGTTGCGCCGCAACTTGCGCCCCAATCCCGCCCCTGAGCCTAGAACCGCACCCGCGCCCCCACCTGCGATTCCCCCAACTCGCCCAGGTGCGGCGCGACTTCGCGCAGGATGCACGGACCTGCGGCGGCGCCCGCCTATCAAGGAAGGACCGGAGGCACCCGCCACCGGAACCGCAACCCGCACCCCGGGGGACGCCATGACCTTCATCCGACTCCTCCTCGAACAGGCCGCCGTCGGCCTCGCGGCCGGTCTGCCCTCCGCACTCGCTGCCGCCTTCGCCCCCTCGGCCCTCCGCCGCCTCCGCAACCGCCGACACACCCATCGGGAAAGCGACGAGGTCGAGTGACCCGCCGCAGGTGACGAACCGGCCTCGACACCCCACCGGCCAAGACCCGCCCTTTAGGCCGACCCCCGCATGAAACCCCCACCGGCCGGGTTGAAGGAGCCCGGTTGAACGGGATCGGGTCCGAGTGCGCGAAACAACTGGGCTCCGCGCACCGGCTGGTGCTCGGCGAACGACGCGGCCGGACGTATCGCTCCTGCCCGCAGTCGCCACGGTCGCCGAGGCCCTGATCGCGCTCACCCTCGACACCCGGGCTGATCCCGCTCGGCCGGGCGGGATCGGCCCGGGTGCACGAAAGGTGCATGTGGGCGGCGGACTCAGTGCCCCGACCGGCCCGGCGGGGCGAGTCGATACGCGCGGGGCCCGCACGAGATGTCAGCGGTGGGTGATCCACCACACGATCCACGTCCCGGCGGCGGTACCGACACCGGTCGCCAGACCCCGCGCCGCGGTCGCGGTCAGGACTCGGCCGGCACGGGCCAGACGTGCCCGCGCGGTCATGGTGGACGAGGCGGTGGGGTGGTCGGGCGTGCCGGCATCGGTGGCCAGGGCATGCGCGGTGCTTGCGGCGAGGGATCGGGCGATGCGGACGAGGCGGCCTCGGCGCGCGGTGGTCGGGTCGTTGGTCGACTGGTCGTCGTTCACGGTGGTCTCCCCGAGTGGGTGCGAACTCCTGGGCGGGTTCGCGTCGTCCCATCGAGCGCCCACGGACGTTTTTCCGGCGACCGCCCCAGGGCCGGTCGTCCGTCTCTAGGCTGCTGGGTCCGGGTGCGCGGGTTATCCGGTGGCCGTCCGGATCGGATCCGGACCGGATGCGTCGAGAAGGTCGGGGTTCGTGGCGGGGGATGCGGTCGGCAAGGCGACGGAACTGGCGGAGTCGCTGCGGAAGTTGTACGAGCGGGCCGGATCGCCCACGTACGCAACACTCGTCCGCCGAGGTGCCGAGCAACGACCCGCGGTGAAGTTGAACACCACGTCCCTCGGTCAGTGGTTCATGGGGCAAGCCGTGCCGGACGATGCCGACCGGTTTGCGTTCCTGGTGAGCTGGCTCGAACACGAGGCGCATCGGCTCGACCGCGCCTACGATCCGACACCGGTCGCGGCCTGGGAGCATCTGCGCGGCAGGGCAGTGCGCGAACGCCGCCCCGCCGGACGACCCCACGCGACGCGCACCGCCGAACCTGCGACCGAGAGCGGCAGTTTCGCGGGCAGGCCGGTCCGGGAGTTCACAGATCCGTTCGCGTTGGAGGTGCACCGCGCGATCGACGGACCCGAACACACGCGAGCGGGGCTGCCAGTACTGCCGGTCTACGTGCCTCGCGCCCATGACCAAGTGCTGCGCCAAGTGGTGGAACGCGCGGCGGGTGGCGAGAGCGTGATGGTCACGTTGGTGGCCGGGTCGTCGACGGGCAAGACCCGGGCGTGCTGGGAAGCGCTCCGGGGCGTGCCGGACGGGTGGCGGTTGTGGCACCCCATCGCCCCCGGACGACCCGAAGCCGTCCTGGCCGAACTGTCCGCGGTGGGGCCGCGGACGGTCGTGTGGCTCAACGAGGCCCAGTTCTACCTGGAACCGGCCGGCATCGGCGAGCGCGTCGCGGCCGAACTACGCGAACTCCTGCGTGATCGCGCCCGCGCGCCGGTGCTCGTCCTGGCGACGTTGTGGCCGGAACCCTTCTGGAACACCCTCACCAGTCGGCCCCCCGCCGACCGCCCGGATCCGCACGCGCAGGCACGGGCGCTGCTCACCGGTACCGATGTGCGCGTGCCCGAGGCGTTCACCGGCACCGACCTGGAGACCCTGTGCGCCACAGCGGGCGAGGACCCGCGGTTGGCGCACGCCCTCGCCAGTGGGGACGACGGGCGCGTGGCCCAGTTCCTGGCGGGCGCCCGCGCACTGCTCAAACGCCTCGACCTCGCCCCGGCCCACGCACGGGCGGTACTCGAAGCCGCCATGGATGCCCGCCGCCTCGGCCACGGCCCCGTCCTACGCCAGGGATTCCTCGAGGACGCAGCCGACGCGTACCTCACCGACGACGAATCCGACGCACTGGCCGACGACTGGTTCGAACAGGCCCTCGCCTACACCACAGAACGCGTCCACGGCGCCACCGCGCCCCTGACCCGCATCCGACCACGACGACGCACCCGCAACCCGGCCACGGGCGACGGACCCACCTATCGCCTCGCCGACTACCTCGAACAACACGCACGCCACACACGCGGCGCCGAATGTCCTGGCACCTCCTTCTGGAACGCCGCCCACGACCACGCCCGCACCACCGACGACACTCTCACCCTCGGTCGCGCCGCATACGCACGGCTACGGATACGCCACGCCGAACGCCTCTACGCGAAGGCAGCGAACGCCGGCGATCCACGCGGGTGGGGCGCACTGGCCTATTCGCGGCACGAGGCGGGAGACCTTGAGAGCGCCGAGCGGTTCTACCGCCAAGCCGCCGACGCCGGAGACACCGAGGCATTGGAACGGCTGGTTCTGGTGCTGGCGGACGCAGGGGATTTGGCGAACGCTGAACCCCTGGCACGCGAAGCCGCCGAAGCCGGCTCCCACAACGCGCTGATGTGGGCGGCCACGGCTTGCGAAAGAGGGGGCGATCGCGAGGCCGCCGAACGCCTGGCCCGCGAAGCCGCCGATGCCGGACACTTCTACTCGCTGTCATGGTTGGCCGAACTACGGGAACAGGCAGGCGATCATCAGGAAGCTGAAGATTTGGCCCGCAGAGCCGCTGGCATCGGTCACCCGGAGGTACTCACGGACCTGGCCCTGTTGAGGGAACGGGCAGGTGATCGTGACGGAGTCGACAATCTGTACCGCGAAGCCGCCGACGCCGGGGACGTCGGGGCACTCATGCGGTTGGCCGCGCTACGCAGGCAAGCCGGCGACCATGAGGGCGCCGAACACCTGTACCGCAAAGCCGCCGACACGGGAACCCGTGAAGCCCTGACGGGGCTGGCCCTGCTGCGCGAGCAAGCGGGCGACCATGAAAGCGCCGAACACCTGGCCCGCCAAGCCAACAACGCGGGAAGCATTGACGCACTGACACAGCTGGCCGCGCTGCGGGAGGAGGCAGGCGACCATGAGAGCGCGGAACGCTTGGTTCTCGAAGCCGCCGAAGCCGGGAACCTTCGGGCACTGACGTGGCTGGACGCAACAGGCGAACATGAGAGCGCCCAACGGCTGTACCGCAAAACCACAGACACCAGGAACCCCGAGGCGCTGGTCTGGTTGGCCGCGCTGCGCGAGCGACTGGGCGATCGTGAAGGCGCCGAACACTTGTACCGCGAAGCCGCCGACATGGGAAACGTTGAGGCACTGAAAGGGCTGGTCCTGCTGCGCGAACAGGCGGGCGATCGAGAAACCGCCGAACACCTGGCCCGCCAAGCCGCCGACGCGGGAAACTTCGACGCGCTGACACAACTGGCCGTGCTGCGCGAGAAAACAGGAGACCACGAAAGCGCGGAACACTGGGCCCACCAAACCGCCATTAAAGGAAATTACTACGCTTTGGCAGGGCTGACCCTGCTGCGCGAGCAGGCAGGCGATCGTGCGAGCGCCGAACACCTAGCCCGTCAGGCGGCCGTCCACGGACATTCCTATGCCCTGTCATCCCTGGCAGAGTGGCGAGAGAAGGCGGGTGATCACATGGACGCGGAGCGCCTGGCCCGTGAAGCGGTCGAGGCCGGAAACAGGCATGTGCTGATGAGCTTGGCTCACTTGCGACAAACAGCGGGCGACCACGACGGCGTCAAACTCTTGCGCGAGTGGTCGCAGCAGGGCTTCGATGCAACCGACGAGATGTGACAGAGGCAGTCCAAAGCACGCCGGGAAGCTAGCAGAAACCCGCTCTGACCTGCGAAAACGTGCGATCTAGCTCGGTTAACGGACCACCTGCTGCGGCAGCAACCAACCCTGGCAGACCCCCGCACCCATGAGCGCATGTACAAAGACACCCCTCACTCAGAGGCCTGTTGGCGATCCTTGGCGTGGTGTCGCGTGCTGGCTTGGACCGCGACTTCCCGAACGCCAGCGTGGGTGTCGGTGGTGGCGAGGTCGCGAAGCAACGCGAGCGTCCCCGAATCATCCGGCCACCCACCCGTAATCGCCCCGACCGCAGCTTCCCGAACGCCGGCGTAGGTATCGGTGGTGGCGAGGTCGCGAAGCAACGCGAGCGTCCCCGAATCATCCGGCCACCCACCCGCAATCGCATCGACCGCGACCTGCCACGGCGGCCGTCCGGCGGACCACGTCTTGCTGGGGTCGCTCGTTGGGGCGGCGATGGACGGCTGCGTCTCGTGTCAGGACTCGCTACCGACGCTGTTGATCGACGACGCGGACGAGTTCCTGCTGGGGTGGGTGGCAGCGTGCGGCGCCGAGGACTCCGTGCTCGGCTGCGCGGTCCACCTCGGGGAGGTCCTGGTGGTGTGGGATCCCGGGGAGTGGCACGGCATCTCGTCGCACGGCTCCCCCGACGACACCGCGACGGTGGCGCGGGCCGCCGAGCGGGTCGCGGCCGAGATCGCGGACCGGCGGTGGATCGTCGCCGGCGACCCGGACGACGACACGCCCCGCCCGGCCGGCCGGGACGAACTGCGGCGGGCGGTGCGCGCGGCGCGCGGGGACGACCCGAACCGGTAACCGGCCGGGTCGGCCGGGCACAGGCGGGCGAGGACGCCCTCGCGCCCTGTGTCGTCCAGCGGCTCGCCGCACGCCGCCGCCGGATCGACGACGTCCTCGGCGGATGAACACGATTCGGTCACTCGCGGGTGTCGGCGGGATCGGCGATGGCACGTTGGGACGCGGCGCTGTGGGGGCGCCGGTCCGGGGGGGTGGGTGGTCGTGCGGGTGTTGGCGGGGCGGTACGAGTTGGTGCGGTTCGTGGGCCGGGGCGGGATGGGGGAGGTGTGGGAGGGCCGCGACCGGGTGATCGCGCGGCGGGTCGCAGTCAAACTGCTGCCGCACGCGCCGGGGGACGCGGCCGGGGCGGCGTTGTTCCTGCGCGAGGCCCGCACGGCCGGGGCGCTGCACCACCCCGGGGTGGTGACGGTGCACGATCTGGGCCGGGACGAGGCGGACGGGTCGTTGTTCCTGGTGATGGAGTTCGTCGAGGGCCGCGATCTGGCGACGGTGTTGCGCGAGGACGGGCCGCCGCCGGTCGCCGTCGCCGTCGAGTGGGCCGCGCAGGTCGCCGCGGCGCTGTCCCGGGCACACGCCGCGGGGATCGTCCACCAGGACCTGAAGCCCGCGAACCTGATGCTCGCCACCGACGGACGCATCAAGGTCCTCGACTTCGGGATCGCCAGGTTCGTGGAGTCCACCCACCGGTCCAGCAAGGTCATCGGCACGCTGGCCTACATGCCCCCGGAACGATTGGACGAGCACCCCGGCGACGCCCGCTCCGACCTGTACTCCCTGGGCTGCGTCCTGCACGAACTCCTCACCGGCACGGTCCCGTTCGAGGCCACCAGCCCCGTCTCGATGATGAACGCCCACCTCCGCAGGACCCCCGAACGCCCCGGCGAACACCGCCCGGGTGTCCCCGCCCGGCTCGACGACCTCGTCCTCGCACTGCTCGCCAAGAACCCCGACGACCGACCCGCCACCGCCGACGAGCTACACACACGCCTGCACGCCATCGGCACACCCGACCGGGCGACACCCGTATCCCCGACCCCGGCGGACGACCGGCCGGCGGCAACCCCCGCCGCACCCGACCCCGAACCGGTACCCGCCACCGCTGAGCGTGACACCGGCACCGGCACCGGTGGGGCCTCATCGGCGCCTGCATCTCCCGGGCGACGCCGGTTCCTGTGGATCGCCGCCGGAACCGCGGCCGCAGCCACAACCGGCATCACCATCGCCCTCACCCACACCGGAGGCGACACCGCGGCGCACACGACGAACCCGTCCACCGGCCGGCGGACGCAACCGGCGACGTCGCCTCCCGGAGCCGCCGCAGTCGCCGCGACCGTCCGACCATGGCGCTTCACCACCGGCGGTGAGGTCAATGCGACCCCGGCGGTGGTGGGCGGCGTGGTGTACATCGGCAGCCAGGACAAGAACCTCTACGCGCTCGACGCCGCAACGGGAACCAAAAAATGGGCCTACACCACCGGCAGCGGGATCTATTCGTCCCCCGCAGTGGTGGACGGCCTGGTGTACATCGGCGACTGGGACAAGAACGTGTACGCGCTCGACGCCGCTACCGGCGCGGGGCCGGCGACGTAGGCGGCGACGGCTCGCGTCTCCTCGGCGACGTCGGGCCATCCCGTGCCGCTCCCCCGGGTCCCACACCACGGGCGCGACGACCTCGTGCGTGCGGCGCACGGCGCGAGGGGACGGGTCCGAACCGCTAGTCGGGCGGGTCGGTCGGGCGCGGCCGGGCGGGCCACCGTTCGCCGGCCAGCGCACGCTCCACCAGGCCCACCGCGCGCTCGGTGACCGCCGCGCGGGATCCCTCGTGTTCGTACATCCGCATCACCGCGTCCATGCCGTGCACCGGCACCGCGCCGCGCAGCTCCACGCGGGCGCGCGCGGGCGGGCCGAAGGGACGCGATGGGCGATTCCGCGAGGGCGGGACGGTGTGGGAGGCCTCTTTTTGGCCGCCGTCGCCTACCGCGAAGACGAAGGATTCCGCGATGTGCTTTGTGGGCGCGTGGAGGCCGTTGCGGCCGGGGCGGACCGGCGGGCTGGGCACGCGGATCGACAACCTACGCGCCGGGCGGGAAGCGCTTGAGAAGGGACGAGAGCGGCTGCTCGCCGGGCGCGGCATGTGGTGCCGGGACGCGACGGCCCGTGGCTTGGGGCGCAGGGGCCGGGCGGGCCCGTGTTCGTGATGGGGATTCCCCGGCGGGGTGGCGGAGTCTTACGGTAGAGGCGTATCCGTGTCCGTACGGACCGTGAAGCAGGTTGCCGAGGAGCAGCGGGAAGGAGACGCGTATGCGCGAGCATCGCGATCCCAGTACCGACGACGGGAACCATCCCGGCCGGCCGATCCCACCACCGATCCCACCGGACAAACCACCGAACCCCGGCACCCCCACGAAGAAGTGAGTGACATGGCGGTCGACACCGACATCGCGGCCGCGGATACGGAGCAGGCCCCCCGGGGCCTGCTCCGCCGCGTCGAGGACGTCGTCGGGGCGCTGCCCGGGCCCTGGCGCGAGGCGTTCGCGGGGGTGCCGCGGCACGCGTTCCTGCCCGACGTGATCTGGCTGCGCACCGCGGACGGCCTCGGGCACGAGCGGGTGGTCCGCGGGGAGGATCCGGCGCGGTGGTGGGACGCGGCCTACGCGGACGTCCCCGTGGTCGTGCAGGTGCGCGACGGGATGCCGTGGGAGCCCGGGCAGACGCCGTGGCCGTCGTCGTCGGTGTCGCAGCCCTCGATCGTCGCCGCGACGCTGCTCGCGCTCGAACCGGCCGTCGACGACACGGTGTTGGAGATCGGCACCGGTGCCGGCTGGAACGCCGGGCTCCTGGCCCACCGGCTCGGAGGCGATCGGGTGGTCACCGTGGAGGTGGATCCGGTCCTGGCCGCGAGCGCGAGCGGGCGCCTGGAGGCACTCGACCTGCGCCCGCGCGTGGTCACCGGCGACGGCGAACAGGGATGGGCGCCGGGCGGCCCGTACCGGCGGATCGTGTGCACGTGCTCGGTCACCCGCGTCCCCGGGGCGTGGCTGGAGCAGAGCACGCCCGGCGGGCGGATCGTCACACCGTGGGCCACCGCCTGGACCGCCTACGGCATCCTGCGCCTGGACGTCGGCGAAGACGGCGGAGCGCGTGGGAGGTTCGGTCCCGGTGGGGCGTTCATGGCCATGCGCGGGCACCGCTCCCCCGTCGCCGACGTGGCCGACGTCGTCCGTCCCGACCACCGGCCCGACACGTCGATCACCACGCTGTCGCCGTGGGCCGTCGCGGGCGGCGACCGCCACGACGAGGCCGTCATGGGCCTGCTGCTACCCGGACTGTGGACCCACTGGAACGACGAACCCGACGAGATCGGCGTGCGATCACGGCTGTGGGTCGGCGACGACGCCGGGACATCGTGGGCGAGCGTCGACTACGACGGACACCAGCTCGACACCTTCCACGTCCGCCAACACGGGCCCCGCCGCGTCTGGGACGAGGTCGAAACGGCGTGGGGGTGGTGGAACGAGCACGGACGTCCCGCCTTCGACACCTTCGGCCTCGACGTCCTGCCCGACGGGGAGCAGCGGGTGTGGTGCGACAAGGCGCCCTGTGCGGCCTGGGCGGTACCCCGACACTGACGGCAGCCTGCCGACGCACGTGCGGGGGCCGTCGGTACGAGGGGCACTCGACCTGGCAGGCATCGATTGCCAGGGGGCGCACCGGGGCGCGGGACAGCACCGCGGCACGGTCGCCCGAGCCCGCTCGACAGCCCCGACCGTAGCGACCGTGCCTCATCCGGGCCGGGAACCGGAACCCGTCCGGGTGGGGCTCCCGGGGGCACCGATACGTTGAGGCGATGACCGGGTTCGACGACACCAGCCGACGGCAACTCTCCCTGGTGTTGCACGAATACGCCGAACACGCCCTGGACGAGGTGGCCATACTGCGGGTGCGGACGAAGTACGGGGACGTATACCTCGAGATGTTCCGTACGTTCCCCCCGGGCACCATCGACGGCTACTTCCACTCGATCGACCCTCTGCTGCCGCCGCTCGGCGCGCGGGAGAACCGCTTCACCCCCGCCCACGAGATCCGACTCGCCCTCCTGCTCCACGCCTACGCCGAACACGAACTCGACCAGTGGACCGCGCTGGAGACACGCACCACCCGAGGTCCGGTCTTCATCGGCATCACCAACTCGACTCCCTACAGCGGAACCCACGACGACGCCCGGCCGCTCGACCACCTCCTCCCCACACCGGCCACCGACAACCGAAGCGACGCCCGCTGAACCCGCAGAAACCACCGGCGGCCCCTGCGAGACCATCGAGGAGCGGGCCCATCCGACCGGGCGCACGTCCGATGTCGGGACGAGGACCCTGGCGCACGACCGGGGGCCGTCCCCGGCGTCGGGTCGAAGCCCTCCGTCCTCGGCCGCGCCGGGGGCGTGTCGGTGCCGTTGGGAACGGTCGTCAGATGGTTCCGGGCGGGTCTTTGAGCATGTCGTTGAGGAATCGGGTTCGGCCGTCGGAGTGCCTGGTCCCGAAGCGGGTGTAGTGGTGTTCGCCGGTGAGCAGGACGATCTCGTGTTGGGCACGGGTGACCGCGACGTAGAACATGTGTCGGGCGGCCTGGAGGGCTCGCGGGCTTTGCTTGTCGTGGTAGTTGGGGACGACACCGTCCATGAGGCACGGCAGGATGACAACGGAGAATTCTCGGCCTTTGGCGTTGTGGTAGGTCGTGATGGTCACACGGCCCGGGATGCGTCCGCTTGGTCCTCGGGGCGCGAGGCAACGAAAGGTCGGCCGCCGACTCGTTGGCGTATGGGATTGAAGAGGTCCGAGATGCGGTGAGGCTGTCGGCGAGCGCCGAAGCCCGGTGAAGGAGACCGAGGCGTTCTCCCCCTGGAGCGCGGTTTGATCGCCGCCGTCGACCGGTGCGTGCCCACCGCGACCGCCCGGTGCGGAACGCCGCAGGAGCCGGCCGAGAGGGCTACCGGCTCGCGGTGTCGATCGTCTCGTGAATCCCCCGGTTCGATATCTTCGCAGGTCAAAGACTTGATTCGGTCCTCGACCGTACTCGTTTTCGGTTTGCTCTCGGGACCGATCGCGTTTTCCGGCCGTGATCCATGACGCAGTCCCGCGTCTCGCGTTGGTCCGGTAGCGACTGGGACCGAGGCTGTCGAGCCGTGGTCGGCCGAGTTGGGGTCGTTGCTCTCGCGGGTGGGACGTCGCCTCGGTCCGGCGGGAGCCGCCCGCAGCAACGGATGCGGGGCCACGTCGCGCGGTGTCGCTTGACGCTACGGACTCCCCGGTGACGGGTTCAGTCGAAGAAGCAGACGATGCGCCCATCGGTCATTGTAGGTACGAATCCCTCGATCAGAGCTTGAGCCCCGGCAGAACCCACGCCCGAATGCGTGTCACTGAATGCCCATATGCCCACGTTGAAGGTGTAATAATGCCCTGCGCTTGCCACCCATTCGACATACAACGGACTATCCGTTATATAGTCGGCACCGCTACCACCGTGGTCCGACTCAAAGCCGCTCACGCGGCTACGCCAGAGTTTATGACTCGCGGAGGTCAGCAGATTCGCGTCCTCCATGACGGTGCATTCCACGCCGCCCTCGGATGTGGCGTTGCCTCCGAGACTTTGGGCTCCTACAGCGAAGCTGTGCCGCATTCGCCGCACGGAGTCCGCCCCCCACTTACAGTGGCGGGAAGGCAGACTGAGGCCGAAACCCGCATGCGCCTCGACGAACGTGTTGGCCCCTCCGGGAACGAGCCCCCCCGATCGTGCGTCCAGCGCCAGAATTCCGGAAGGGCGTTCGGTCACCACGCGGAAGGGTGCACTGCCAGCTGTGTGGAACCAGTTCCAGCTGTAGTGGTAGGGCGGAACCTCGACCGTGTCGGTGAGTCCCCGCAGAACGATCTCGGCGTTCCCCGCACCAGTGAGCGACTCGTATTCGCCCGGCGCGGTCAGGGAGGCGAAGTCGTCAAATTGCGGCCGGGTTTGCAGTTCGCCGAGCGCCTTGGCTGCATCGGGATCCCCTTCAATCAACTTCACGAGCGGTCGGTTGATCTCGGCCGCCAGGGCCGCACGCTCGGATTCCGCAGCGAGGACTCGCGAGGTCGCCTCCATCGAACGCGCGGCCATGGCCGCAATCGAACGTTCTACCAGTGCACGCTGCTCAAGCGGCACATCGCCTTCGAAATCGATCCGAACGGCTCGCCTGCTGTCCGTCAAAAATGTGGAAGTCATGATGTCCCTCACGGCGCTCACATTGCTGCCAAAACGCTCGAAAAGTCGACGTTCACGCCGGGGCGGTGACGCCTCCCAGCGAAACCGATACAAGCGCTCGCCACCGATTGCAAAGGAATACGCTCGTAAAATCGGGGCGGTCGGGCGGACGGAATGGATTTCCGTCCATGCCTCGTCTGAAGCCCTCGCCTGCCGACCCCGGCCTTCGATTGCCGGACGACCCGTCACGTCAAGGCTACGCCCAGCGCCAAGCATGTTCATCCGGAGAGGGTTGCCTGGTCGAGCGTAAAGACGGGATGGATCTCTCGGTTCGGTGAGGTCGAGAAGGACGACAGGCGGAGCCGACGTCCGGACGTCATCGCAGGAGGACTCGGTCCATGGGGCGAGAGCGCCGGCAGGATCGCAGGCTGATCGAGGTTTTGTGGCCCGCCGCTGCCACTATCGATGCAGAATCCGCCGATATTCAGCAATCCACCGAGACACCCCAGATAGGTTAGAAACAGGAAACAGCTCGACATGGCCACTGACCTGCGAAGATATCGAACCGCCGCTGGAGTACTACTGCTGTATTCCTCAAAGGGTGTACACGAACCGGCGCCGTAATGTACGGGTCGGTGGGGCGGGTCCACCCCACATCCAGGGTTTGGCCCGGGTGTTGAGTTGGGTTGTCGCGACGCGGGTGGCGTGGTCTATCTCGTCCAAGTTGACGAAGGATCGGCCTGCCAGGGCGACTTTGCGAAAGATACGCCACCATCCCTCCTGCAGGTTCAACCAGCAGGCGCCGACCGGGATGAAGACATGTTGGATCCTGAGATGGTCAACAAGCCACTGACGCTGTTGCGCGACGAGGCGGTCATCGTGACCTCGGTCCCGTCCCGGACCCGCAGGCCGCCGTGGACCCGGGTCTTCTCCGGGCCGCGGCTGAAGTCGAGCACGTTCTTGATGCGGCGCCCGTTCGGCGACCGGCCCGGCGCCGGTGGGAACGCGCGTGGGATCATCGGGCCGAGTTCGTCGACGCAGACGACCGCGTCTTCGCGCGGGCTGGTGTACAGCTCGACGATCCGCGTCCTTTTCCCGCGACATCCGGGTCCCTCTGGAGCGCCGCACGAAAACGTCACCAGAGATCGTCAGCACACGTCACCAGGATTTCTGCACCATCGGTGGCACCGCGCCCGGTCCAGCCCAGGGACCGGGCATCAATTCGTGTACCGGGCCTCCGACACTCCACGCACATCACTGACAAGCTGATGCAGATCTGCAGATGCCCTCGGGATGGTGTGGTCCGTCCACGACCAGGCGTGGGAGGACGGGCTGGCCATAGCGCGCGAATACGCCCGCTGGCACGGCACGTTGGCCGCTCCGACCGATGCCGTGGTCGACGGCTACCCCATCGGGACGTGGCTCGCGAACCGCCGCGCCCAGGACCGACGCGGAGAACTGCCTGCCGGGCGCGCCGCGGCGCTGGACGCCCTGGTCGACGGCGAACCGTGGCATCCGCCGCATTGGCCGGTCGCCTGGCAACGCCACCTCACCCACGCGGCCGAATACCTGACCGAACAGGCCGAGCAAGGCGCGGGGGCGCGGTTGGACGACGTGGGCCTGGACGTGGCTCACCGCGGGACGGGGATCGGGCGGTGGGTGGCTCGGCAGCGGTCCGGGTGGGACGGGCTGAACGAGCCGCAGCGCGAGCAGCTGCGCGCGCTCGGGCTCACCCCGCCCGCGGCGGCCGACACTGCGGCGGCCGAGGCCGAGGCCGAGGCGGCGGCGGTGCCGGTACCGGACGGGCCTCGGCCCAAGCGCACGCGCGAGCAGGCGTGGGCGATCGCGGTGGCCGCGGCGGCGGCGTACCGGAACCGGGTCGGGCACCTCGAAGTACCGCGCGCCCACGTGGAGACGGTGGTGGCGTTCGACGGGTGGCCCGAGGACGTACGGCTGGGGGTGTGGGTCACCACCACCAGGAGCAGGCGGGCGAAACTGCCAGCCGAACGCATCGAGGTGTTGGACGCGTTGGGCATGCGGTGGACATAACAGTGCTTCGCACCCATGAAGAAGCCGGCCCGATCGGGCCGGCTTCTTCATGGGTGTCAGCCCCTCGCTGGAGTCGCCGTTTACCAATGAGAACCCCGAAATATGGGCTAGAAATTGGTGAACCGCCACCGTTGATCGGCGGGCGGGTTAGTGGTGTAGCTGCAGGTGGCTTGCATGAACGGAACGTTCAGGTTGCCGTTCTGGGGAACCAGACAATTACCCGTGGCTTTGTTTACGAGCTGCACCCATTGCGGATCGTTCGGGTCGATGATGCTGGTGTACCAATCGGCGTCCGCCTGGGCGCCCGAGCAGCCGATCTGCCGCGCCTCCTGCTGAGCGCGCGCGACCAGGCACAGATTATTACTCACATTGGAGAACCAGTACGTTGCATCAACGTTCTGATGCATTACCCATTTTTGATCCGCATACCCGCCGCAGTCCGCCTGCACAACGGGCGTCTCACCTCCCGTTGGGGGTGCGAAGATACACCTTGCACTGTAGTAGTTCTGGATATTCGAAGTGATATATCTAATCTGTGATGGCGCTTCGGCGGATGCCGTGCTGGAGAGACCAAGACTTATCAGTATTGCGGATACACATACTGTCAGCGGCGACCTGAGCGTCTTCATGGAACGTCTTTCGTCGAGAAAATACGGTTGGTCGCCATGACCGTAGCAATCCACCGACAACGAATCCATATCACGCGGCCGAATGGCTCGATCACGAATACCGACCCGTTCCGGCCACCAACCGTCCTGGAACCACACTCCCCGCGGCCCGTTCGCGGCCTCGAACTGCAGAGCCCATGCGGAGCGCGGCGTTGGACGCGCTCGGTGGAGCGCCGCACGAAAACGTCACCAGAGATCGTCAGCACACGTCACCAGGATTTCTGCACCATCGGTGGCACCGCGCCCGGTCCAGCCCAGGGACCGGGCATCAATTCGTGTACCGGGCCTCCGACACTCCACGCACATCACTGACAAGCTGATGCAGATCTGCACACGCCACGTTGGCCGCTCCGACCGATGCCGTGGTCGACGACTACCCCATCGGGACGTGGCTCTCGAACCGCCGCGCGCAGGACCGGCGGGGCGAGCTGTCCGCCGGGCGCGGCGCGGCGTTGGACGCGTTGGTGGAGGGTGAGTCGTGGCATTCGCCGGATTGGCCGGTGGCGTGGCAGCGGCACCCGACCCACGCGGACGAGTATCTGCGCGAGCGGGCCGAGCGGGGCGGGGGTGGCCGGCCCGACGACGTCGGCCTGGACGTGGTTCACCGGGGGACGTCGATGGGGCGGTGGGTGGCTCGGCAGCGGTCCGGGTGGGACGGGCTGAACGCGGCGCAGCGCGAGCAGCTGCTGGCGCTCGGGCTCACCCAGCCCGCGATGGTCGACACCTCGGCGGCCGGGGTGGCGGTGGCGGTGGCGGACGGGCCTCGGCCGAAGCGCACGCGCGAGCAGGCGTGGGCGATCGCGGTGGGCGCGGCGGCGGCGTATCGGGCCCGGGTGGGGCATGTGGAGGTGCCGCGCGCCCACGTGGAGACGGTGACCGCGTTCGACGGGTGGCCGGAGGACGTGCGGTTGGGGGTGTGGGTGACCACGACCGGGAGCAGGCGGGCGAAGCGCTCTCGGAGGAGCGGATCGCGGAGTTGGACACGTTCGGCATGCGCCGGCCGTGATGTGAACGGCCCCGGGCCGCGTGCGGTTCCGGGGCTGTTCCGTGTCGCCCCGTCACGGGGCACACAGCACGCGAGGCGAATGGTGTGGACCCCGCGAGGAGCAGCCTCCCACCGTGCCGGCCGCCCGGCCGCTCGTGGGGGTGGTTCGTCCGAACGGTGACAAACGGCCGGCCGCGGGAGCGGGATGTCGGTTGCCGCCGTGAGGTGCGGAAGGACCGTCGCCGGTCGATGCGGCTTCATGTCACCGACATCCCGCGAGAACGACCGGCACCGACGGACGGGCATCCGGACCACTGCCGCCGGCTCCCGCCCGTTCCGGGTCGCCGTCCTACACGTACTTGAGCTGAAGCGTTGCGTGACCGTCGATCGGCAACTCGTCGAGGAGCGACAGATCGGAGGCCGGCGCGATCAGGGTGAACGCTTGCACCCTGGCCTGGAGACCGGGTGTCCGGCTCCGATCGTTGGGGGTGTTCGCGTCGTCGGACGCGCCGGCGGCGATGAGTCCGGGGAGTTCGGCGGCGAGGTCCGCTGCCAGGTCACCGGACGTCCTGCCCAGGGCGTCGGCGGCCTCGGCGAGCCGATCCTCGCCGACGAGCACAACGATCTGATCGGCGGTGATCGGCTCGTTGGGGCCCTCGCCGACCCACGACCGGAGCTGTGGCTCCAGCCCGGCATCGACCAGGTTCTCCGCCGAGATCGTCAGGATCGTCGGTTCCACGCTCGGACCGCTTTCGCCGGTCCCGGACTCGCTCATCCAAAACATCCCTCCGATGAATCCACGTGACACGAGACCTTCGCCCCAGGGCGAGTCCCACCGAGCATCACGAGCGGCAACTGCTGCTGCCACCAGGGGAGATCATCGTCGATCAACGTATCCGGATGCCACAACGCGGCGGTTCCGCGACGGTCGACACCGCGACGGCCGGGGCCGGGGCGGTGGTGGCGGTGTCGGAGGGGCCTCGGCCGAAACGCGCGCGAGCAGGCGCGGGCGATCGCGGCGGGGCGCGGCGGCGGCGTACCGCGCCCGGGTGGGGCATTTGGAGGTGCCGCGCGCGGACGTGGAGTCGGTGACAGCGTTCGGCGGGTGGCCGCAGGACGTCAGGTTGGGGGTGTGGGTGACCACCACCCGGTCACGGCGGGCCGAGTTGTCCGCCGAACGCATCGCGGCACTCGACGCGTTGGGCATGCGCCGGCCGTGAGGCGGGGTGGCCGGGCCGGGTCGGGCGGGGTGGACGGGGGTTGCTCACGATGAACCCCATATACGGGCCGCGCATTCGCGGGGGCGCACATCGGCCCCCGACCGGCCCGAACACAGCCGTGGGCCCTGTCGTTTCCAAGCGCGACGGGTAATCGATCCGGGCCGGGGCGGCGTCTCGGGGTGCGGTGGCGATGGGATCGGTTGGTGCCCTGTCGTCGGCGCGCGTTTCGCGCGGTGTCGTGTTCGGGAGGGTTTCGGGGTCCCGGACGACCGCGCCCCCGGATCGATACGGTGTGTCCTGACGGTGTCACCGTCGGGTATGGCCTTCCCGGGCGAGAGGTGTCGGTCTCATGTCGTTGGTCGAGGGTTCTTCGAGGACGGTGGCGTCGGGGCGTCTGGCGGCGGCCGGTGACGACGCCGTGGTGTCACCGATCCTTCGGGCCGCCGCGGGCGCGCGGGTCACGGCGGTGGCCACCGCGACCTGGTCCGCGTTGGCGGTCACCGAGGGCGGCGTGCTGGTGGGGGCGGGCGAGGAGGCGTCGGACCTGGTGGCCGTGGTCGAGGGCAGGAGGATCCGGTCCGTCGCCGCGGGTGGCGGCGCGAGCGCGGCCGTGACCGAGGACGGCACCCTGCTCGCGGGCCCGACGTACGCCGGGGAGGTAATGCGCGCCGCCGAGGGCAGGAAGGTCGCGTCGGTGGCGATCGGCAGCGGGTTCTGCCTGGCCGTGACCGAGGACGGCGACGTCCTCGGCGCGGGCAACGACGGCTCGGGGCAGATCTCCGGGCTGCGGGCCGCCGCCGAGGGCAGGAGGGTCGTGTACGTCGCCGCGGGCATCAACGAGAGTGTGGCGGTGACCGACGACGGCGTCGTGCTGGTCTCCGATCCGCGTCAGCGATACCTGACGGACCTTGTCGAGGCGGGCACCGGTCGAGGCGTCACGGCCGTCTCGCTGGGCGGGTTCTTCGCCCTCGCCCTGAACGGCGACGGCACGCTCACCGCGACCGGGCACCACTCCGAACAGGTCGCCGGGATCATCGAGGCCGCCGCCGGCCGCGCAATCGCCACCCTGGCCGGCGGCCTCGGCGTCACCACCGCCCGCACCCGCGACGGCGTCCTGCTGGCCGCCGGCGACGACGGCCGACACCAGATCTCCGGGATCCTGGCCGCCACCGCCGGCCGCACCGTCCACACCGCGGCCGTCGGCACCCACGTCGGCCTCGCCGTGATCGCCGACGCCGACGACGACTGCGGGCCGTTGCGGCCCCGGCAGATCTGCGCGTCCTTCGTCACCACCGGCGACCCCCAGGACACCCACGCCCTGACGTTCAAGGTCGGCACCGACCACCAGGAACTCCTCTCCGGCGGGGGCTGCTCGGTCGTGGACACCCGCGACACCGAGGCCACCCACCTCGTCGTCCGCCGCGTCTCCACCGGACAGGACCTCGCCACCGGCTCCGCCTACTTCACCCACGACCCCGCCACCGGCGCCGTCGACATCGACCCCGACAAGAGCCAACTCCCCCACGGCCTGACCCACCACCGCACCGACGGCAACCGATTCACCTTCACCTGGACCACCTGAACCCCCCGTCCCCACCCGGGACCGCACATCACCCGCCCACGGGTCGGTGGGAAATCCCCGACGCGCCGCATCGCCCCACACCCTTGCAGCCCGCCCCACGGCGATCACCCTCGCGACCGGCAGTTCGTCACACGTCTCCTGACACGCGGATGCACAGGGGCACCACTACCGGGGTCGAGCCGGTTCCAAGACGAGCACCGACGGCGCCGGCCGTTCGTGGGGTCCCGATGTCCCGGACCGTGCCGGCGTACCGAGGGACGTCGATCGGTCGGTGTGGCTCGGCAGCGGTCCGGGCTGGACGGGCCGAACGAGCCGCAGCGCGAGCATCTGGTGGCGCTCGGGTGGACTCCGCCCGCGCTGGTCGACGCGGCGGCGGCCGAGGCCGGGGGCGGTGGCGGTGCCGGAGGGGCCTCGGCCGAAGCGGACGCGCGAGCAGGCGTGGGCGATCGCGGCGGGGCGCGGCGGCGGCGTACCGGGCCCGGGTGGGGCATGTGGAGGTGCCGCGCGCCCATGTGGAGTCGGTGGTGGCGTTCGACGGGTGGCCGGAGGATGTCCGGCTGGTGGTGTGGGTGACCACGACCGGGAGCAGGCGGGCGAAGCCGGCGGCCGAGCGGATCGCGGAGTCGGACGCGTTGGGGATGCGCCGGCCGTGAGTGGGGGCGGCCGGGCCGGCCCGGGGTGGATGGGGGTTGCTCACGATGAACCCCGTATACAGCCTGCGCATTTTCGAGGGTGCACATCGGCCCCCGACCGGCCCGAACACCCGCGTGGGCCCCGTCGTTTCCAAGGACGACGCCCCAGGCGACGGGGCAGGCGACGCCCCAGGCGACGGGTGAACGGTCCGGGGGTGCTCGGCATGCCGCGTCACCTCGGGTGGCGGTGGTCGTTGGGTCCGGTGTGGTGGTTCGGTGTCTCCTCGTCGCCGGGTCGGCCGCGCCGGGTCGGCCCCTCCCCCGAGGCCGGCCGGGCACATCGCGGGTGGGCGTCGGTGGTGCGCTCGTATGGCTACGACGAAGTGGTGAGCAGCTCTCTGTAGCCGGCTTGGGTCGCCCCTGTCTCGTTTTTCCGGCTTCCCGTCTTCGCCGACTGGCCGGATCTCGCAGTTCCCAAGGAACGTCTACACCCGTAGCCTCGGACTGTTCACGTATACGGAACGTTCACTATTCGTCACCCTCGGTTCCTCGGTGCATCCGGCTTGGGAGGAGACCCATGACGCAACAACCGTCCGCGGAGACAACGACCCCACACGCGCAGTTCCCGATCGTCGAATCGTTCACCGAGGACATCCCGACCAATCCTCATTGGCAACTGCTGGGCAGCGCGACGCTCGACGGGAGTCTGGAACTGACGCCCAACGCGCAGGCCAAGGCCGGCACGGCGTTTCTCGACCAGCCCTTCTCCTCGACGCTCGGCGTCACCATCGACTTCGACTACTCGTGCGAGGGCGGCGGCGGGAACGGTTTCGGGGACGGCTTCAGCGTCTACCTGATCGACGGCGCGCACACCACCGCCCCCGGGGGTCGGGGCGGCGCGCTCGGCTACTCGACCACGAAATCGGGTTCGAGCATCGTTGCCGACGGGGTCACCGCCGGTTATGTGGGCATCGGATTCGACAACTTCGGCAACTTCTCCGCTCCGGCGGCCGGTCCCGACGGCCCGGGCCGGCAGCCGAACACCGTCGGCGTCCGCGGCTCCGGCAATCTGAAGGAGGGGTTCCACTGGCTCGTCGGTGAACAGGTGGAGGGCGGCTTCCGCGGCGGGTGGGACAAGGGTGCCCACGTGCAGGTGTCCGTGATCGCCGGCCGGCTGACCGTGCGGGTGGCGGATCGGGCGAATCCGAACGGCACCCTGGTGATCGGCGACTTCGACCTCGCCGGCGCCCCCCACCAGGTGCCGGTGCCCGACACGTTCAAGCTGGGCTTCGCGGCGGGCACCGGCGGCGCCATCGCGGCGCACCGGATCCGGAATCTCGTCGTGGCGCTGCCGGTGAACATGCCGTTGGAGATGAGCGGCCCGTCGGCCGCCAAGTCGGGCGAGCGGATCGCCTACGACATCGGCGTGCAGAATCTGGGTCCCAACCACGCGCCGGACGCCGTCGTGGAGGCCGAGTTCCCGCCGGAGTTGACCGACGTGGAATTGTCCGCGCGCGGGGAGAACGGCGCGTTCTGCGGGACCGGGTCGGTGCGCGACGGCCTGCGGCTGCCGATCGATCTGCCCGTGGGCGGCAAGGCGACGATCGGCCTGACCGGCACCATCGCGGCGGACTTCCGGGGCCGGCTCACGACCTCGAGCCGGATCACCTCGCCGACCCGCGCCAACACCGCCGAGCAATACTCCGACTCGGTCCACACCGACGTCGAACCGCCCCGGGTCGGCATCGAGTACGAGCAACTCCCGGGATTCGGACAGACCTATCCCGAGGACGCGAAGGGATGGGTGATCCCCTACGACCTCACCCTCGTCGCGAACCAGGACCGGGTACTGCGATGGGAGGTCCTCTTCGACATCCCGCCCGGTGTCGGCCGGATCAACCCGACCCAGCAGTACTGGTTCACCGTGACCAGGGACGGCACCGAAGGACCGGTGATCCTCACCTCCCCCGACTCGGGACACACCATCGAACCCGGTGAACCCCTCACCTTCCGCGTACAGGTGCTCTACAAGTCCCAGTACGACGCCGGCGACGGCGCACTGCGCAACATCCGAGCCACCGAGGTGACCCGGCCGTAGCCGGACCCCCGGGCATCGGGCAGGGAACAGGGTGTGTTTGGCGGGGCGTGCTCTCCCGCGCCGAACACACCCCGGAACAACTACCGCAGATCGCCCACCTCTCGGCATCGACTGCGGCAACCGGATCGCCCGGTGGCGGATCGTGGCCGGCCCGGACGACCACGAGATGTTGCCCCGGCCGGCGAGCCGGGACTAACTGGTGCGGGCGGTGCGCGCCGCGCGCGCGGAGACGACCCGAACCGCCAGCCGGGCGGATCGGGGCTGTTCCGCATCGGCCATCGGGCCCGGGTGCTCGGAGGGTGCTCGGGTCGGTGGTACCGGGGCGCCGGGTGTGGGCGGTGTTCGAGCGGGACGACCCGGCCGAGGGGTCGCCCAGGGAAGAAGTCCGCACCCGTCCCCCGCTGTTCGGGGGGTGTGACCAGGGGAAACGGTCCCGTGGGATCGGACGCGCAGGCAACACGGTGAGCAACACGGTGGGCAATACGAAACGCAACACGGTGGGCAACAGGTACGGCAACACGGTAGGCAACCCCGGTCCGGGGCCGCCGGTTTCAAGAATCGCTCCCCGTTCGAGGCGGCCGGGCCGGCCATCGTTCACCCGCGAGCGCGCGTTCGACCAGGGCCACGGCACGCTCCGTCGCCGCGGCGCGGGATCCCTCGTACTCGTACATCCTCAACACCCCGTCGATCGCGTGCACCGGGATCGCGTCGCGCAGGTCCACCCGGGCGGTGCCGTAGCCGTTGCGCGCCGCGGCGAGCGCCGCTTGGACGTGCCGGCGAGCCATCAGCTCGTCGAGGGAGGCCGGCCACGGTGGGTCCCGGGTGGGGTTGTGTGCGCGTGCCGCGGCGAGTTCGGCGTCGTCGACCCGGGGTTCCACGAGTTGTTCGAGACCGCCCTCGCGTTGGCAGGCGAGCCAGGTCGTGATCGCTTCCCGGGCGGTTCCCGGGTGGAGGCGGCCGGGTCGCGGTGGACGCCCAGCCGGAAGCGGCCGTCGTCGTCGCGTCCGGGTCGGGGATGGCGTTGATCCGGGCGTTTTCCTCTCGGGCGGGGCTGCTCAGGCTCAGGTCACGACAGGAGGGATCGAACGAAAGTCCGTGGTCGACGAAGAGTTGGGCTGCGGCGTCGAGGTCGTCGACGGGAGTCTTTGGGAGCTCCCGCAGGTAGAAGTCCTCGGGGAGCTCGACCGGTTCCGGCCGGTTCGCGAGCCCCCCGATGCCCCGGCAGATCCGGTCGCCGTCGACCCGGACCTCGCGGAGCGACCGGATCGGCGGGGTGGGGACGACGACGCCCGGCCAAAGCGTGGGACAAAAGCGTGGGTCAACGTACGACGTCGTGACATGCCGCTCGTGGTGGTCCCGGCCGATCCGGGGGCCGCCCGATTCCGCTGGACAGCCCCTACTTTCCCGGGGAGGGATCGATGGCGGACCGGCGTGGCGACACGACGGCGACGTTTCACGCCGCGTCGCCGTCGTGTGGGCGGATTGTGCGGCGCATGGGGCGCGCCGACGTGGTGCCGGCGAGGTGCGGGCCCTGCGCGCGCGCTCCCGCCCCGTTCGTACGAGTGGTTTGCCGGTGAAGATCAGCCGATGCGATATATGCATCCCTACGGTTGGTTGTGTCTTGGTCGTCGCGGCGAAGGAGATGAGATGACTACGGCTGCTTTCCAACTCGGCGAGGTCCCGCACGGGTTCGCGTACAACGAGGACGGCAATCTCTTCCACTACAAGCACGTCGTCCTCCTCGCCACGCCGGCGGCCAACCAGACCGGCGTGTGGGGCGACTCCTGGATCAGTTTCGGCTCGGACTGGGCCGATGTCAGGCTGCGGGTGGCCGTCCACGACGGCTCGACGTGGGTCTGGGTCAAGCACATCGACGTGGTCGCGGCGAACGGACGGGTCGCCCAGCAACTCCCGGCCGGCGCTCAGAAGATCAGCATCGGCCGGGAGAAGAAGGCCGCCAACGACTTCGTGGACAACGCGCCCGTCGGCTGGCTGCTCGAAGTGAAGTAGTCACGGGCGAGCGGTGCGGTGTCCCGACCCGGGACACCGCACCGCTCGCGTTCGTCGCCCGTTACCCGTCCGGGATCCCACCGCGACGGTCGACGCGGCGGCCGAGGCCGAGGCCGAGGCTGCGACGGTGCCGGTGCCAGTGCCGGAGGGGCCTCGGCCCAAGCGCACGCGCGAGCAGGCGTGGGCGATCGCGCCAGCCGCGGCGGCCTACCGGGCCCGGGTGGGGCACCTGGAAGTCCCGCGCGCCCACGTGGAGTCGGTGACCGCGTTCGACGGGTGGCCGGAGGACGTCAGGTCGGGGGTGTGGGTGACCACGACCAAGAGCAGGCGGGCGAAGCCGGCGGCCGAACGCATCGCCGAGATGGACACGTTGGGCATGCGCTGGACGTGAGCCGGGGGCGGCCGGGCCGGACGTGGGTGGGTTGGGGTTACTCACGATGGACCCCATATACAGCCTGCGCATGTTCGAGGGTGCACATCGGCCCCCGACCGGCCCGAACGCCGGTTCCTGGCCCGTCGTTTCCAAGGACGACGCCCCAGGCTACGGGGCAGACGACGGGTAATCGGTCGGCCGGGTCGGGTCTCGTTCGGGTGAACTTCGGGGTGCCGGGGCGGGTTCGGTGCCAGGGTGGTCGGGTGCCCGGTCGTGGGGTCCACACATTCGCCTTGTGGCGTGCTGTGCGGGTGTGCCCCGCGGAATCCGGCATCGGGGAAGGGCGTCGACCGCTGTGCGGTCGGCGCCCCTTTCTTTGTGTTCCGCCGCGTCCTGCCGGGGCCGCCTTCACAACGCCCCACCTGCCGGGCCCCGGGCCCCCGGGGGGCCGGGGCGGCCACGCGGGGCCGACGGTGCGCGCGAGGGCGCCGCGGTCGTGGTGTCTAGGGTTCGGTCTTGCGGCGGGTGAGCGGGCGGACGGTGTTCGACGCGGTGTCCGGAGCGAGCGCGTCCACGCGTCGGGGCGGGGGCGCCACCGCCTGGGAGAAGTTCGCGAACGGCTCCGCCGCGGCGATCAAAGCCGCCGGCGCCGCGGCGGTCTCCGCGTCCGGGTACTCGGCCAACGCGGCACGCGCCCGCGTGATCGCCGCACGCAACTCCTCATGCCGGCCGGTGGGCATCGACGCCTTCCCCCGGGATCGAAACGACGCGAGTCACCCTCACATCCCGCCCGCACACGGCCCCCTCGCCCAAGACCGACGCGACGACACGGTACGAACCACGGCCGGTCGGTGAGTGGACCGGGGTGATCGACCTCGGTCGGGCCGGGTCGGCGGTCGGCGTGCGCCCGATTGCGGCGGGTGGTCGCTCGGGCGAACGTCGCCTGAAACGGCAGTAGTTACACCTTGGACTGGATATCGACAGTCGCCATTACGGCACGTTCCACGCGAGCACGACCGGCAGCTCGTGCTCGTAACCCAGCGTGTTGATCGTCCCCGGATGCGGGTGCCCGAACTGCCGCGCGGCCGACGCGTCGAGCCCGAGCCAGCGCGCGGCGAGGATGCGTGACAGGTGGCCGTGCGCAACGACGGCCACGTCGCCCTTGTCCAGCAGCGGCCGGACCCGGCCGAGGAAGGCGTCGACCCGCACCGTCACCTGCCCGAGACCCTCGCCGGCGTCGACGCCGTCGCGCCACAGCTCCCAGCCAGGCTTGAGCTCCTGGATCTGCTCGGCGGTCAGCCCCTCGTAGCGACCGTAGTCCCACTCGATCAGGTCCGTGTCGGGCTCCGCGCCGCTCAGCCCCGCCAGTTCGGCGGTCCGCACGGCACGAGTCAGCGGGCTGCTGTAGACGGCGGCGAACCCTCGTTCGGCCAGCCGAGGCGCAAGCGCACGCGCCGCGTGCTCCCCCGCCTCGGTCAGCGGCAGGTCGGTACGGCCGGCATGCCTGCCGGTCCGGCTCCATGCAGTCTCGCCGTGCCTGATCAACACCAATTCACCCATGGCTGTGGACCGTATCTCACATCGAACACAGGGCGAACGTTGCCCGATGCGGCACTGGCCGGGTCGGGCGCAGCCGCAGCGCCGGGCGGGGCGGACTTCTTCCCCGGGCCACCCCGTCCAGGGGTGGCCCGGGGAGGAAGTCCGCGCACGGCGGCGGGTGTTCGGGGGTCACGACCAGGGGGAACGGTCGTGTGCGGCCGGATGCGTAGGCAACACGTATGGCAATACGTACGGCAATACGGTGGGCAACACGTACGGCAACACGGTAGGCAACCCGCCGCCCGGGTCGCCGGTTTCAAAATCGCCCCCCGTTCGGGGCTGCCGGGCCGGCCACCGCTCACCCGCGAGCGCGCGTTCGACCAGGACTACGGCGCGCTCGGTCGCCGCAGCGCGGGAACCCTCGTACTCGTACATCCTGATCGACGTCGACCAGGCGCACGCACACCTGACCGTCGCCGCCGCGCAACTGGCCGCCGCGCACTGCCTGGTGCTCGGCACAGCGGACGACCCGGCCGGGCGGACCGCGCTCCTGCCCGCACTCGCCACCGTCGCCGAGGCACTGACCGCACTCCTGTTGGACACCACCGGCGGCACCCGCCCGGCCGACTGACATGCGGGGGCGCTCGGACGGGGTCGGCGCGCGGACGCGCAGGATCGGTGTCGGGGCCGGCCTCGGGTTGGGCGGGCGTGGTCCAGTCGGCCGGCCCGGCGGGCCCAACGGGAGCGGGCGCAGCGGTGGACCGGGTGGCTCGGGTCCAGCGGCGTGTGCGCACGCCGGCGAAGTTCGGCCTCGGGGAAACCACATGGGCCGAATGGGCCGAGATACCCCTTCCGGCCGGTGATCGGGTGCTGTCTGATGGGGCGAGGCGTCCGGGAACACGACGCCCGCGGACACCTGGGGGATGGATGTCGACCGGTACCGGACCCGCCATGGATCCCTGGGCGCAGCGGCGGGTTTCCGTGAGTGGTGTGACGTTGCGGCTTCCGGCGGTGGTGTTGGTGTTCGTGGTGGTGGATCTGGCGTGGGAGGTGGTGAAGGCGAATCTGGATCGTGGGGTTCGGGGGGAGTGGCCGTGGCGGTTCACGGTGTTGGACGTGTCTTCGTGTGCCACGCTGGTGACGTTGTTGGGTGGGATTGTGGTGACCCGGGTTCAGTTGTCGCATACGTTGCGTCCGGTTTTGAGTTGGTCCGGGTTCAGGGGTGATAGTCATCAGGTGGTGGATTCGCGCCGGACGGTGATGGTACGGAACGCGGGGGGCGGGCGAGCGGTGGTGTGTTCGGTGTCGTATCGGCTGCGGGCGGCCGAGGCGTACGCGGGTCGGGTCGCGGAGCCGCCGGGGTGGGTTCATTTCAATGTCGTTGTCGACTTCTTCGAGGCGCTCGGGCTCGAGCGGGATCGGGATTTCTTCCTCCTGCATGTCGGGGCCGGTGCGGCGATACCGATGTCGAGCAACTGGCGTGACGGCATGGAGCTTCTCGCATTGAATGCCAAAGGCCGGGAGCGGCTGTCCGTGGTTGACATCAGGCTCGTGGTCTGCGATGTCCTGGGTGACACTCACCAACGTGATCTCCACGGCATCCGCCCGAGTGTTACCAGCTCTGCCACGTGACGGCCCGTCCGAGCGCACGAACGTGGACGGCTCCTCGCATCGGGTCGGCGACGACGCCCTGCGGGCCGGCCTCATCGCTGCGACCGAGAAGCACCTTGCGGCGTGGGCGGAAACGCTCACGCCGCACGTTCGCCGCTGTGGGCGCCGAGGACTTCGCCGTGCTGGACCGCAAGGGGGGAGAGTGCACGATGCCGGCCGGGCGCGGGAGGGGCCCGCGCGGCTGGAGGATCGCACCGTGGTGTTCGAGTTCGAGGACGATCCGTTGCGGGCACGGGTGCTGTCGATGCCGGGCGCGGTCCGCGTGGCGGACACCGCGCAGTTGCATCTCGCGTTGACGCCGGATCTGGCGTCGGGCGGACGTGGGTGTGGCACCCGACCGAGGCGGGCCGGCGCGCCCTGATCGAGGCCGGGGCGCCCGAGCGACGGCGCGCGGCTACCGGCGAGGCGGCGCTGCGCAACGGGTTGGCCGCGCGCGCTCACCGTGACGGCGACCGCGATCGAGTTCGCCCGGCACGGGTGGGGCGAGATCACGGACTGGGCGGTGGAGGTGGCGCACCCGATCGAGGGCGGGCGGGTCACCACCGACGCGGTGCTGACGCTGGAGCACCGGTGGCTGGTGGGTGGAGGTCGATCGGGCGTCGATGCAGGCGTGGCGCCTGGCGCGGAAGGTCGCCGCCTACGGCCGGTACGCCACCCACCGCGTGCACCTCGGACCCAAACGGCTCCAGGGATCGACCCGGCCCGCATGGCAGGCCACGTACCCCGGGCCGCGGTGCCCCTCCCTCCTGGTCGTCCTCGCCGGCGCCGGTCGAGCCGAACTCGACCGACGCAGCAACCGCGTGATGCGCGCCGCGCTGAAGGTGCCGGCAGTGCGCGACGGGGCGTTGATCGTCAACATCTGCCGCTTCGACGCGCTGCGCGAACACGGACCCGACGCAACGATCCGGACGAACTCCGCCGAGATCCTGCGCCGGGGCGCCGACCGGTAGCCGCAGGGGTGGGGTACGGGGTGCGGTCGGCGGTGGGTTCGAGGGTGAAACGTACCCGAGCCGGGCCGGCCGTGTCGTGCCTGGTCAGGGGCCCCGGTTCGCCGGAGTGCCGTTGCCCCGGCTCCTGGATGTGCTCGCGGCCGGACCGGCGTTGCGGGGTGAGGTTGTCGGAACGGTTTGCCGCGGGCGATGGTGTCGAGGGATTTGCCGGCGATCCAGTGGGCGGTGGAGAGCAGTTCGAAGCCCGCGATGCAGTCGGCCAGGCGTGCGTGTTCGGCGGGGGTGAGGTCGTCGGGGGTCTCGGGGTCGACGGACCGTCCGCCGAATCGAACGACGACGCGCCCACGTCGATTCCGCGACGACCACGGGTTTCCCGGTGCCGCCGCAGCGGCAACCGGGAGGCACGGGGGTCAGTCCCGGGTCAGGGTGCGCAGGACCCATTCGCCCAGTGCGCGGGCCAGGCCCGCCGCGACCGCGGCGCCCAGTGTCCGCGTCCAGCGTGTGCGGGCCCGCCCGGAACCGGGGACGGAGGCTCGGTCGTTCGTGTCGTCGTGATGCATCGCGGTGCCCCTTCGGGAGTCGGGTCGGGTGTGGTCTCGGCGCCGTGTGTCCACCGTCGCGGGGCCGGGCGTGGGCAGGTCTCCAGATCGCACGGCGCCGGTCGAAGGTCGTGCGCGTACGACAGCAAGTCGTGCGCGATCGATCACCGAACCGCCTGCGGGAATCCGGGCCGACGCGCCAGAATTGGCGCAACCTGGCGGGAGTTGGCACACGAGGGGGCGCCCGGATGGCGATCGCGATGCCCGACGAGAACGCGTTGCCGGCCGGACCGCGGCGGGACCTGGTGGAGGCGGTGCACGCGTTGTACCGCGACGCCGGACGACCCGGCACGCGCGCGATGGCCGACGCCATCACCAGGGATCAGTCCCTGGACGCGACGATCGCGCACGAGACGCTCAACCACCTCCTGCACGGGCGGGCCGTCCCCGACTGGCGGCGCCTGGAATCCACCGTGCGCCATCTCGCGAAGAACTCGGTCCACCGCCCGGACCCCGACGCCGTAGCCCTGCGCTTCCACGCCCTGTGGGACACCGAACGCGACGCCCGCACCCCGAACCCCGTGCCGACGCCGGTCCCCCGCCTCGCCGATCCACCGACCACGGCGCGCACACCGGACCCGAACCACGGAGGCGAACCACCGCCGGACGCGGAAACGCCTCCCCCGGCCACTCCCGAACCGTCGCCGGGGACACCGACATCACGCGCCCCGGAACCCGGCCGGGCGGAGCGGACGCACCTGCGGGCGTTGGAGCTGTACCGCGAACTCGGCGACGCCGACGGTCAGGCCACCGCGCTGGACGCGTTGGCCGACATCAAGCGCACGCACGGTCGAGGCGCCGAGGAGGAGGAACTGCGCTTGCGGACGATCACGTTGTACCGCGACGCCGGCCGGCACACGGCGCACGCCGGCGCTCTGGTGCGACTCGGCTGGGCACGACGCTGGCGACACGACTACCTCGGCGCCGCACACACGCATCGACAGGCACTCGAACTCCACGAGCACCTCGACGATCGCCCGGGGCGAGCCGACGCGCTTCTGGGACTGGGCATCGCGCTCCTGCTCGCGGGCGATCACGCGGACGCCGAACCGGTCCTGCGCGAAAGCCGGGAGTGCAACCGCACGCTCGAGCGTCGACAGCAGCAGGCCGAGGCCACGCTGAACCTGGGCAGCGCCCTGGGAAAACGGGGCGACCTCGAAGGCGCCGAGGCCCTCCACGCCCAGGCCCTCGAGCTCTACCGCGACCTCCACGACCGCCACGCCCGGGCCCGCGGCCTCGACGCCCTGGGCGACGCCCGACGCGACCTCGACGACCCCGCGGGCGCCGAACCCCTACATGCCGAAGCCCTCGGGTTGTACCGGGACGTCGGCGACCGCTACGGCCAGGCCAACGCCCTCACCGGCCAAGGCCGGGCACTCCGGGCCCTCGGGAACCACACCGAAGCCAAACCCCTGCACCGCGAGGCCCACCGATTGTGGGAGGAAGCGGGCAGCCACCGCGGCCGCGCCGTCGCCCTCCTCGACCTGAGCCACATCCGAAACGCGCTCGGCGACCACTCCCAAGCCACGTCGCTGCAACGACAGGCACTCGAACTGTTCACCGAACTCGACGACGACCACAGCCGCGCCGACACCCTTCTGGCCCTGGGATGCACCCATCAGTACCTGGGCGACCACACCGGCGCGGAACCGCTCCTCGAACAGGCCCTCGACCTGTATCGCGCATTCGGCGACCGCGCCCAACAGGCCCGGACACTCACCGCCCTCGGCCACACCCACCACGCCCTCGACCGATAGACACACCGCCGCGCCGACCCCGCATCTTTCGCACCCGGCGGACTCGGCATCCCGTCCCACCGCCTTCATCGAACGCGGCGTCCCCACCGACGAAGACCGACAACGCGAGGAGTCGCGCGTCCTCCTTCGTCGCGCGCCCTGACGACCGGGACGGTGCCGCGGGGACCGGGCGGGCGCCACCCGGCGTCTGGCCGGTGGGTGACGCTTTCGCTACCGGCGCGGGTCGCCGCGTTGCCCGGCCGGGCATCCCGATCCCGACGCGATCCAGGTGCCGCCGAAGCACGACGAGACACGTGAACGGCGCCGTCCTCGAATGTGGGTGGGGGGAAGCCCGCGCCGACACCATGCCACCGAACCCGGATCCCGCGCGGCGGCCAAAAGAGCCGAAAGGACCGGCTCCAAGCTCACGCGCTGCGATGCTGAACCCACGAAAAGTCTCGACGTCCGGACACCACATCCGACGCGGAGTGAGAGGCGAAGGCGATGACCCAACCCGACTACGGCTTCTGGCACACGCCCTACGACTCCGAGCGTGCGTTCATGGAGCCAGGCAGGGTCCCCTACCTCCACCAGCAAGTGATCATCGAAATGCAGCTCGACGGGGCCGCACGCGAAGTCGACATCCACCCCACGTCGGTCAGGAGGGCGGCCCTCGACGACGGCGGCGAGATCCTGGAGTTCACGGTGAATGCGTCGACCCAGGTCGCGGGACAGGCCCGGAACGTTCGGGTCGGACGGATCTGGATCACGGTTCCCCCCGGCGCGAATGCGGTCCCGAAGATCGTCAAGATAACCCCGGTATAGGCGTTTGCACCCGGAAAGAGTCGCCTCACGGCGGGAAGGCGCACTGTGACTCCGGCGAACCGCCCGGTCCCGACCGCCCGAGGTCAGCAGGACGCGGCGGTGAGTGCGTCGGGCAGACCGCGGCAGGGCTGGGGGACGCCCGGATAGTCGTCATCGCCCTCGACGCGCAGCCGGCGCATCACCGTCTCCAGGTGGTGGGGCAGTCGGGGACGGTCGCCGCGTTCGCACTGGGCCCGGATGGTCTCGCGGGCGTCGGCGGGCAGGAGCGGGCGGTCGTCCTCGGTGGGTGTGAAAGGGGGTGGTGGGGTGGCCCGGGTGAGGGCGGACAGCACCCGGGCCTGGTCGAGCCAGTAGTCGGCGTCGCGGGCCTCGCCGCGGCTGCGGTGTTTGAGGTACAGGCACCACGCGGCATGGTGGCTGCCCGCGCCGGCGGCGAACCGCCACCAGAACATCGCCCCCTCGTCCCGGCCGGACACCTGCAACAGGCAGGCGAACACGAGCACGCCGCGGGGGTCGATCAGCCGGTGGTCGTTGACCAGGCGGCCGAGGCGGGCCGCGGCCTTGGGCGAGGTGAGCACCAGGACGTCGGTGACCGCGATTGGCGGGCGGCGCGTTCGTGCCGGGGCAGGCCCGGCCCGGCGGCTCGGGAGGGCGGGCCGGCGGCGCGGTCGTCGTCCAGGTCGAGGTCCTCGTACTCGCAGACCAGGACACGGGCCGTCGCCAGGACGTCCTCGATCGTCCGTTCCACGCCCTTCCCGCGCACGTTCACTCTCCCTCGACCTCCGGGTCCTCCAGCCCCAACTCCCGGGCCGAGGTCCGTTTCGCCCACCGTACGTGCGACCGCACGGTGGTTTCCGCAACTCCCGGAATGTGCCCCGTGCGGGCGTCGGAGTACCCCAGGAGCAGCGGGCCGGCACGCCGGTCTCGAACCGGTGGGCCGCCTCGATCCCCGGCAGTGCGCTCGCGTCGTGCGCGGCGACGGCCACGTCCATGGCCGCGGTGTGCCCGGCGATGTCGACCGCCTGGCCGCCGTGCGCTGCCCGCAGTGCTCGTACGCACCGCTGGTAGACGCGCAGCCGCAGGAAGTCGTCCGGCGGCAGGAGGTCTTCGAAGACGCGGTCGAAGACGAAGTAGGCGGCTGTGGCGGCGTTGATCGCGGTCGGGACTCCGTAGACGGTGTGGACCAGTGTCTTGCCCGGGGTGTCGACGCTGAGGGCGAGGTGGTGCCAGCGGCCGTCGAGGACCGATTCCGGTGAGGTGATCGGCGCGGGGGTGCCGTTCCAGACCTCGCCGCGCAGTTGGCCGTCGGTGCCGACGTAGAGCATGAGTGTGGCCGGGGTGTCGGGGTTCGTGTACGGGAGTTCCTGGGTGGAGTAGCCCATCAGCACGCCCGGGCCCTCGGCTTGGAACCACATTTCCACGGTGAATTGTGGGACGCCCGTCAGTTGGTCCTTGGGCAGGCGGATGTTCGATGCGGTGCCGTCGAAGCCCGCCGCTCGGTCGCCGCCGGGGTCGAAGGCGCCCACGACGCCCTGTCGGACGTTCCAGGCACCGGCGGCGTCGGTGGCGGGTCCGGGCACGAGGTCGATCGGCGCGGTGGCGCTGTCGGTGAGCGTGAGGGGCCAGTATCCGGTCGGGCCGGAAGCGAGGATCGTCCTGCGGTAGTCCGCCGCCAGGTCCTGGGCCGCGCTCGCGTGTGCGGCGGCGGTGGTCGCGTCCAGGCTCTTGCGGTAGACGGCAACTTCGTCGATCTGCCCGTAGAAGTGTCCGTCGCCCGGCGGCGCCTTCTCGTATCCGGCCGTGGTTCCGGCGCCGATGAAGTTGCGCAGGCTCTTCTCGTGGAAGACCGCGCCGCTGATCGTGCCGGCCGCCACCCCGTCGAGGTAGAGGGTGTGGACGAGGCCGTCGGTGGTCAGTACGACGTGATGCCAGTAATCGTCCGTCACCGATGCCTCGGTGACGATCTGTGGAAGGGCGGTTCCGCTGGTCGTGAAGAACTTGCTGCGGAGTTTCCCGTCGGTGTCGACGTACAGGGCGGGTGTGTAGGTCGTTTGGGGCTCGCCGATCCCGGCGAACAACACGCCCGGCGTCGACGTGCGGAAGGACAACTCGATGGTGGCCTGGGAGGAGCCGTGGATCAGGCCCTGCGGCAGTTCGATGTAGGACGTGGTGCCGTTGAAGTCCGCGGAGCCCTCGTCCTCCGTGGTGCCCACGGGGTAGCCGGTCGTGTCGTGGGCGCGTCCGGCGCCGTTGGTGCCGCGGGTGCCCTGCTGGGAGTCGACGCGGGCTCCGGAGGTCTCGTTGAGTCGGTAGTACGACCACGGGCCCGAGGACGTAACCGCCGCCCGGTACGCGGGGGCGCTGTTCGGGACCGCCGCGCTTCGCACCGCGAAGTGTTCGGTCACCGCGCTCGCGTCGATCGCGCGGTCGTAGACCGCCACTTCGTCGATCGAGCCGTCGAAGCGGCTGGCGGTGCCGGGGGCTTCCGGCCGGCCGGTGGCAAATCCGGCGCCCAGGTATACGCGGCTCGAACTTTCGTGATTGACCGCTCCGTTGACGGTGCCCGTCTTGGTGCCGTCCAGGTAGAGCGCCTGTACTGTTCCGTCGGCGGTGAGCACCGCGTGGTGCCAGCGGCTGTCGGTGACCGACGTGGTGGAGGCGATCGGTGGCTGCCAGGGGGCGTCGGCCTGGAGGAACTTCCCGCGGAGTTTGCCGTTGGTGTCGACGTAGAGCGCGGGCGTGTAGTTTCCGCCGACCCCTGCGGGGTCGTCGATCGTGTTGGACTGGTGTCCGAGGATCACTCCGGGCTTGTCCGTCTTGAACCACAGCTCGAGGGAGAGCCGGGGCATCGTCCGCAGCAGGTTCTGCGGCAATTCGACCCAGGAGGTGGTGCCGTTGAACTCGGCCGCCGTGTCGTCGCCACCCGCAAACGCACGCACCGGCGCGGCCGGGGATAACCTCGTGGTAGGTGCCGGGTCCGGCGTTGCCCGAGGTGTTGCGCGCGGTGGTGCCGTTCTGCTCGCCGAGGCGGTAGTAGGCGACCGGCGTGGGTGACGGCGCTCGCGTAGGCGGCGGAGGATGCCGTGTAGGTGGGCTGGGACAACTTCCACGCGCCGCCGTTGACGTCGGTGACCTGCGTGACGCGGTCGGTGCGGGCGTCGTAGGCGACCTCGGCGTGGGTGCGGCCGGACGGCAGTGTGACCTTGGTCAACTGGGTGGCCGCGGCGCGCGCCGCGTAATGCTCGGCCACGTCGCGGTGCTGCAGGTGCCGGTGCAGCAGTAGGACCTGGACCAGGGCCTTTCCTCGGCCCGCTCGAACTCCGCGAACGCGGCGTTGAGCGCATCGAGGCTGTCGATGCGCGGGATTGGGGTCAGGAAGTTGCGGCGCCAATAGCCGATCTCCCCCTCCGCCCCGCCCTTCTCGTGCGCGCCGCGGAGTCCGGGCTCGCAGTAGAAGGGGCTGATCGAGTAGTGCCGCCGAAAGTCGGCCCAGCGCGGATGCTCCTCACGTGACCGGCTCTTGTGCATCACCCGGGAGACCGCCGGGGAGAGGTTGTCGTAGCGGGTCTGGCCGGCCGGGACACCGCCCAGCGTGCGGAACGCGTGCACGTGGCCGTCGAAGAACGCCTCCTGCCCGCAGGACGCCGTGATGCGGTGCACGGCCTTGCCGGAATAGGCCGGCCGGAACGCGAACAGGTAGCACTTGGTGCGGCTTCCAGCCAGGTCCACCCACACCTCGCCGAAGTCGACCTCCGCGTCCATCCCGGGCTGGTTTGTGGCGGATCACGAACCCTGCGGTCGGCGCCGCCCTCGCGGCCTCGGCGATTTCCCGGCGGCGCCGGCTCACGTAGTCCCACACCGTCGAATAGGCGACGTCCGCACCGGCCTCCTGCCGCAGCCGCGCCAGGATCCGCGTCACGGTGTGCCGTTGCTTGGGTGGGGCGTCCAAATCGTCCTGGAGCCACTGGTCGATCGTCTTCTTGAACGGCTCCAGCTTGAGCGGGCGCCGACGCGGCGTGCGACGCGGCGCGGGCACCGCCGACGACAGCGCCTCACGCACCAGGCGGCGATGCACCCGGTACTTGCGCGCCAACGCACGAACCGACAAGCCCTCGCGCCACGAGTCCCGCCGAATCGCCAGGAACAGCTCTTCCTTCGAGGACGCCACCATGCATCGCCCCCTCACGGCGACCCAACCCGAGCGTCTCAGGTCCCCACACCCTGTGGGGCCAACTCACACCGGAACACCCCCTGAACCCTTGCGTACGCCCCCAAGCGGGGCCGACTCAAGCCGGAAGACCGGGGCCAGTTCAGACCATCAACGCCAGACGTGCGTGACATCGGCGGATCTACAGCGCCGTAACCATAAGCGACAGCGTCGCCACACACACCGTGAGCGTGGCCAGGAATGCAACTGCGCCCCGTTCGACACAGGCGACCGGGCGTCCTCCGTCGAGGCGGCTCAAATACGGCGGCGGCAACAGCGACCATCGCGGCGAACAGCACGGCGACCGCCGGCGCGAGGAGTAGCAGGGTCAGGCGAGTGAGGGAAGTGTCCATCGTGTGAGTCCCGAGAGTGGTAGGGATGCGTGGACACACCGTCTTCGGTGGGGTGTTCGCCGGGGTTCGGGCGAACGAAGTCGAACGTGAGCGATCACGGTCTGGGAGCGTTGGGGTGGCGGGATCGGTCGAGAATCCGTTGGGGCGACTGGCTGAGCGTTTGCGTCGGTTATGTGCGGAGCGCGGGCTCTCGGTGGACGCACTGCGGGCGCGGTCGGGGCTGGGGCGTACCACCGTGAGTCAGGCGTTGAACGGCCGGGCGGTGCCCTCACCGAGCACGGTGGTGGCGTTGGCAAAGGCCCTGCGCGCCGATCCGGAGCCGCTGCTGGACCTGCTCGCACAGGGTTCGACCGCGGCCGACACGTCGAAGGCGTCGGCTGCGCGGACTTCGGCAGTGTGTTCATGACGTTGCGGGTTTTGTGAATCCAGCACCTTTGGCGCCTGGCCTGCGCAAAGATCTCCGCCGGGGCCCTCCACGGACCCATTGCGCCGTCGCCGACGACGAGCTCGGGGTCGCGCATCCCGCGTCGGCGGCAGTCCCGCAGCAGGTCCGCCCAGGACTCGGTGGACTCCCGCAGTCCCTCGGCCGACGCGACGAGTTCCTTGCGGCCGTCCGGGCGGACGCCCATCAGGACCCGGATGCAGGAGCGGGCCTGACCGAGGCGGATTTTGGGATGGATACCGTCGGCCCACACGTAGACGTAGTCCGTGCCGGAGGGGTCGCGGTCCCGGAAGGCGGTGTGGTCGTCCTGCCACTGCCGCGTCAGCCGGGTCACCGTCGCCGGCGAGAGACCGGCCGCCGAGCCCGGGAACTGCTCCATCGCGGGCACGAGGTCACCACGATGACCGGCCCCGCAGCCGTGGCCACCGCCCGCTCACGGTGGTGGCCGTTGCGGGCCACCGGACGAAGGCCGGTTTCCGCCCGCTGCTCGGCCGACTCGGCTGTGTACTGGCTGACTTCGGCTTCCAGAGCCGCCGCGAGCAACCGCCGGGCACCCTCCCGAACGATGTCGTCCAACAGGGAGCCCGTCTCGGTAGTGCCGTCTTCGTTGACTACGCCGAGCACGGACGTGCCTTCCCAGCCGGTACTCGAACGCGGGCCCACTCGGTGACCTTGAGTCGATCAACCGGGAAGACGCCCTCCACATCCCGCGAGGCACCCACCCCGGGCCGATCCACAGGTCTTTGAGCTTTGCTCCTTCCCGGTGTCGGTCGGCCACTTGGTGACGTACCTCTGGTTGATCCGTGGGTGTGGGTGGTTGCCCCACTTCGGCTACGCCGTCGGAGCTTGTCGGAGATCCCCGAGGGACTCGCCCGAAGCCGGCGCCGGCCGGGCTTTCACACGCTTGCGTTCCGCAGCGCGGCGGACGGCCCGTGCGGTGACGGTGCCGATGGCCCGGGTGATCGCGGCGTCGTCCGAGCCCGGCCGGGAGGGGGTGAAGACGGCTTCGGCGTATCCGCGGCCGTCGGGGTGGGAGATCGCGCCGATCTTGTTGTGGATACACGCCGACCAGGCTGCCGCTCTTGGGCGCGACCCGCACGGGCGGCCGAAAAGCAGGGTGCGTTCGCCGCCGGTGACCGCGAGCGCCGGCTCCGCCGCGTTCTCGCTCACCACCGTCGGCCGCGAAAACAACTCGTTCGATCAGGACTTCGACCCGGACGAGACCCGTGTGGCCGCGTCGGCTCCTACCGCTACCGGGTCTTCCGGGTCTTCCGGGTCTTCCGGGTCTTCCGGGTCTTCCGGGAAGGACTCTTCCCGAACCCGCAATGACGTGTTCCGGCCGGCCCCCGGACGAGGGGTGGTCTCGTTTCAGGTGTGAAGGCGCAGGCGGATCAGGTGTCCGTGGGCAGCGTAGTCACCGTCCCCGTCGAGCATGCCGGTCACGCACTCCACGGTGTTCCGGTCGACCTGGCGGACCGCGAAGGACGCCTCGGCGACCGGCGCCAGGAGTGTGATCGCGTCGCGGATGGGAAGGTCCGGTGTCGCCGACTCGGCAGTGGCCTCGACATCGACTTCGTAGACGCCGTCTTCGCACAGTCGTGCACCGCGCAGGCGCCAGGGTGAACCGGACTCCTCGCACGCCCGCTGCAGATGCGGCAGGAGATGGGCGTCGGGATCCTCGGTCACCCAGCCCTCCCGGGTCAGCACCGCGGCGAGCCGCTCCACGTCGGGCGCCAGGGCCCGGCCCGAGGCGATACCGGTGAAGCGTTGATCGATGTCCCAGCGTCGACGTTCCATGAGCCCACCGTATCCATCGGGCCCGGCGGGACACGGGATCGGCGATCAGCGCATGCCCGAAGGAGCGGGCCCGGGCCGCGATTTGTCAGGGAGGCAGCCCGCAGGCTGCGACCACAAGCCAACGAGTGGTATCCCGTCGACGGGCGTCGCGGTCTGTCGCCGGCACGACTGCGGTGTTGAGCGAGTTCCGTGACCGGATGGCCGAAGGCGACCGTGCGTGGCCGCGGGCACGGAAGTCGAGGATCGACAGGTGCAGTCGGGTCTCCTGCGGACTGTCGGCGGGCGGAAGGTGTCGGCGGTGGGCGTCCGCCGGTTGCTCGGGGAGCGCCTTGGTCACGGGCGTGTCGCATTGCGGCGGGGATCGAGCGCGGTGGCCCGGGCCAGGCGCATGACGTCGGCGTGTGGGTCCGGATGGTCGGGGATGCGGGTGTCTCGGGCGAGGTGGGCGTGGAGGAAGGCGTCGAGGGCGGTGTCGTGGTCGGGGCGGGCGTGGGGTTCGGCGTCCAGGAGGGTGCGGTAGGTGTGCAGGGCCGTGCGGCGGGCGGCGAACACGTCGTCGATCAGGGCCGGTTCGCCGGGAAGCCGCCGGTGGGGCCAGTCGTGGGTGGGGTCGATCAGGTGGGCGGCCTGTCGGGCGAGGTCACGCGGGACGGGTCTGGGGTGGGTCGTGCGCGGTCGTGCGGCGGGCGGCCCAAGGGCCAGGCTTCCTTGGGGCGGCGGTGGCCGTCGTAGGTGAAGCACTGGGTGTCGGTGGTGGTGCCGTCGCGGACGGGCGACGCGTTCGGGATGTCGCGGCTGCCCGCGGGCGTGTGGGTGTGACTCCGCACGCCCGCGGGCGGAGTTCAGCTCGCGTTGGGGCCGGGGTCGCTGGTGCCGGCGCGGCCGTTCTCAAGGTGTCCGGCGTAGCGGCGGTTGAAGGACGGGTCCTCGGCGACGGTCACCGAGACGTCGTACCAGTTGGCCTGCTTGCCTGTCTGCCAGCGGAACTCGAACTCGCCGTTCGCGGGAAGGACCTTCGCGGTCGTTCCCCGGCCGCCGGGCTGGTACGCGTTGGCCAGGCGGACGATGCGGCGGTCCTTGCTGCGGTTCTTCACCGTGACCCGGACCTGGTTGCCGTTCTCTTCGGAGAAGTTCACCGTGAGCCCGTCCAGACCGGTGCCGGCGAATTCGTACAGACTGCCGTTGGGGCCGTAGGCCGACAGTTGGTAGCGGTCGCCCGCACCCAGCTGCCAGTGGTCGCGCAGCGTGTCGTTTGCGGCGACCGTGTAGCGGCGGGGCGCGGCCTGCGGCTGAAGCCGGTCGTAGATGTACAACGCGGCGCCGAGGCGACCGTGGTTCTCCAGCTTGAGCGCGAAGACGTCGGCCTGTCGGTGATCCTCGTTGACCAGTGTCCGGTAGCCCAGCGGGCGGGCGGGCCGGACGCCCGGTTCCTGTGTCGGCATCCGCTGGGGAACGGCCACCTGGTACGGCTTGCCCAGCCCCTGGATCGGCGCGGGCACCGGGAAGTGCGGCGGCGTGGCGTCCTTCCCGGTGAAGTCGAACGCGGAGGTGAGGTCGCCGCAGACCGAGCGGCGCCAGTCACTGATGTAGGGCGAGCGAATGCCGAAGCGCTGCTCCAGGAAACGCAGCACCGACGTATGGTCGAAGGTCTCCGAGCAGACGTAACCGCCGCGTGACCAAGGCGAGATGACCGTCATCGGCACCCGGGGGCCCAGGCCTATCGGCTGCTTGCCGCCGGGGTCCGCGCCCGGCACGAGCGGGCTCATCTCACCGTGGTGCACGTCCAGGTCCAGGAACTCGTCGGCCAGGGAGGCGCGCAGGCTCTCGGAGACCATTCCCTCGCCCCCGGGCGCGCTGTGCAGGGGTGGCATGGGCGGCACGATGTGGTCATACAGGCCGTCGTTCTCGTCGTAGTTGAGAAACAGCGCGGTGCTGCCCCACACCTCCGGGTTGGCTGTCAAGGCCTCCAGTACCAGGTTGATGTAGTAGGCGCCGTCGGTCGGTGAGGCGGCGGGGTGTTCGCTGTACTTGTAGGGCGGGACGATCCAAGTGACCGCCGGGAGCGTGCCGGACTTTACGTCGGCGGCGAACTCGGCGAGTGTGTGGTTCGAGGCGCCCTTGTCCACGAGCGGGCCCCTGGCGCCTTCGGCGATCTGGAACTGCTCGAAGAACATCAGCGAGTTGTCGGTGTAGTTGTCGGTCGGAGTGCCCGGGATTCCGCTGCCACCCTGGTACAACTTCCAACCGATCCCGGCCTGTTCGAGCAGTTCGGGGTAGGTGGTCCAGGTGTAGCCGTTGGTGTCGTTGCGTTCGCCGGTGCCGGGGCCGTTGAGCTTGGTTTTCCCGTAGACGTTGCGCGGGTCCATGGTGCCCGTCCACAGGTAGATGCGGTTGGGCGCGGTGTCGGCGTGGACCGAGCAGAAGTACGCGTCGCAGACGGTGAACGCCTCGGCGAGAGCGAAGTGGTACTCCAGGTCCTGACGCTTGAGGTGGCCCATGGTCAGGACGTCCTGCTTCTGGTTCACCCACTGGTCCTGACGGCCCTGGTTGACGGCGAGGTGCCCGCTGCTCCAGCCGTGGTCGGTGCCGGCCTGGTTCTCCGTGGTGTTGCGCGGGTCGATGTACCAGGGCAGCACTTCGGTCTCACCGGCGGGAAGCCCGCGGTCGTGGTAGCGGCTCGTCTTCGTCTCGACGGTCGGCTGGTGGAAGACGGACTTCCCGTTCGGCAACAGCGCCGGGCGCGGGTCGGCGAAACCACGGACGCCGCGCAGGGTGCCGTAGTAGTGGTCGAAGGAGCGGTTCTCCTGCATCAGGATCACCACGTGCTTGACGTCCTGAATGGAACGGGTACGCGAAATCGCGGGCAGTGCCATTGCCTTGGCGATGGCCGGGGGGAACATCGTCGCCCCGGCCGTCGCGGCCGCTCCCGCGCCGCCGAGTTGGAGGAACCTGCGCCGTCCGAGGTGGGAGGCATTGTCGGAGGAAGTCATGGAACCGCCGTTTCCGTGTCGACTCGTGTGGACGGGTCGGCACGCTAACGACGTCTCGGCGCCTGGGGAGGAGGCAGCAGGAAGCGGGCTGTTGATCAATAAGTGAACATTCGGAGCACAAGCGCGCAGATCCGAGTGGGATCCTGCGGTGTCCACCCGTCGGGGGTCCGAGCCCGGACCCGGACCGCGGTCACCGTGCGCAGGAGCGCCGGTCACCCGTCGGTCAGCCTTTCGTTGCTCCTCCCGTCAGACCCTTGATGAAGTGCTTCTGCAGGGCGAGGTAGAACACGAGCACGGGAGGCGTCGCCAGGAACATCAGTGCGAAGACCGCGCCCAGCACCTGGTTGACCGGACGGACCGCCGCGTCGAGCAGACGGTCCGGATGACGCTGACGGCCACCGAACCGAGGATCATCGGTGTGAAGAACACGCTGCGCATCGCGTTGTGGAAGCGGCCGCGCTTGTCCAGCAGGAGCGCGATCAGCAGCCCCGGCACGTTGGGGAGGATCACCACGATCAGGGTGAGGATCGCGGTGACCCGCAGCGTGGTCAGGAACTGCTGGTCGTGCAGCAGCATCCGGTAGTTGTCCAGGCCACCCAACGGCGCGGCGCATTGAGCGGGTTGGCGTTGGTCAGGCTGTAGCCGATGCTGAGTCCGATCGGCGCCACGGGTCGCAGAACATCCCGCTGACCACCACACTCAACGGCGTCACACTGACGGGCGTCCCACAGGAGGTCGTGAACGAGGCCGAGGCAACCCCGGGTGTGGGAGCCGAACTCAGGATCACCGCCGCGCGTCCGAGCGCCACCGAACGCGGCGCGTACACGAGTGCCGTGTGCCTGGTCTTCGACACCGTTCTCCCGGACTCCCCGTAGGGCGAGCAGCCCGTCCCGATATCGGGGCGGGCTGCCCCGTCACAGGAGTGGGGAGTGCCGCGTAGCCCGGTCGCGAAGGTGTCGGTGTTTCGGCGAAGTTGTTGTCAGTGGTTGAAGTTCTGCCGGCACAACCGAGTGGACGTCGTGCCGCTCTGGGATGCGGCGGGTGAATGCCTGCCGGCGCCATGACAGGCAAGGGCGCCATCGGGGGTGTGTTCCGCCGTGCCTCCGACCCTGCGTGGCGGTTCGTGTCGCCGGGCGGGGTTTTCGTGGTCCGTGCGTGTGTGCGGGTCGGCTCGCCGGTCGTCCGATCACGTGTCGTAACCCCGTGGGGTGGTCTGCGGTCCGCGTGTACGGCGCAGAGCGGGGCGTCGCTGTCCGTGAGTGATGTTTCGCTGAGAGTCTGCTTCGTGGGGGTTCTACCTGTTTGGCGTGTAATTCCTCCTTTCGAAGTGATTTGCCCACAACAGCCGAGTTTCAGGAATATCGTGCCGATCGCCTGGAGCGGTTGCGCGCAACTGCGAGGCCGGGGCCGGCGTGGCGGTGTTGGTCTCGGTGAGCGGGATGATTCGGACCGCCGTGGCGGTGGCCACGGTGGGTCCCTCATCGGTCTCCCGGCCGCGCCGGCGCTCCCGAAGACCGTGCGGCCTCCTGCCGATCCGGCCGCGGCCGGGCCTGCCGATCCGATCGGTCAGCCGTCTTCGTCCTCGTCCTCGGTGCGGTCACCTTCGGCCTGCGACGTCTCGTAGGCGTGGGCGGTCTGCTCCGATGTGGCGTCTTCGTCGGACGGGCGCATGTCGCTTTCCCGCACCACCACGCGCGGGGGCGAGTGCATTCCGTGGTGGTCGTCGTGAGGCCGGTGCTTGCTGCGCACCTCGGTGTCAGGCATGAGAACCTCCTGCGGCCCACCGCACCCGGCGGCGCCGGGTGCGGTGCCGCTACATCTTCAGTGTCCCTCTTCCATGGGGCCGTCCCGCCCCGTCGAGGACATCATCGCCGTCCGAGTTCCTGCCCTGACCGGCGCAAGGCAGCGCGGCTGCGCGGCTGCGTGGTCAGGTCGTGATCCTGCGCACGTCGTAGGGCTCGGGGAAGGTCCGGGACTCGACCTTTTGGCGGATCTCCCGCACTTGTTTCGGGGAACCGATGCCGGGCAACGCGGTGGGGATTCCGTCGCCGACGAGGACCGGGTAGGTCTTCGCCGGCACCTCGTCGATCTCGGGCGGCACCGCGCCCGCGAGCAGGCCGCCGCCGGAATCCTGGACGGCCGCAGTGCCACCACCCGCTGGTACTGGGCCGGTCTGCTGCGGGAGCGTCATCCGTCGGTCACGATCCGCGAAGCGGAACTCCATGTCGAGCACACGGGCGTCTTCACCTCCGCCGGCGTCCTCGCCGGAACCGACCTGTGCCTGCACCTCCCACGCCTCGACCACGGCCGGGCGGCGGCGAACACGATGGTCGGCGGGCGAGGGTACTGCGGGGGAATACGGCCGGGTGGGCCCTTGCTGTGTGGTTCCGTGGGTGACGCCGAGGTGATCGAGGGTCCGGGGCGGGTGGCCGCGATGTGTCGGGAGACCCTGGAGGGCGGGCCGGGAATCAGACGTCCTCTGGCGGAGGATTCGTCCCTCGACATTGTCGAGATCACGTGTTGTGACGATCGGCGGTCGTTTCGTCCGCCGATCCTGGTTTCCGAGCCCGAAGCCGGGGTCACGCGGATGCTGTTGGTCCGCTCCGGCGGGTTCTTGGCGCGGGTCAACGGCCGTGAGGAGTTCACCGACCCGGTCACGGGATTCGTGCTCCGCCAAGGCGATGATGTGGCCTTCGCCCACCCGGCCCACACCCGCGACATCAGCACGATGCTCGATCTCGGCCAGGACGTCTACGGTGACCTCCTCCCACCACCGGCCCGCGATCCTGTCGTACCGGTTACCGCCGCGCTCGATCTGGCCCACCGGCGGCTGGTCTCCGCCTGCCGGGCCGGGATCGACCGCTTCGAGGTCGCCGAGCGGGTGCATCACCTGCTCACCACAGCCCCCACCCCGCACACTCCGGCACGGACCGGGCGGCGCGCGGCCACTGTTCAGGCGCACCGCAGGCTGGTCGAACACACGCGGGCGGTGCTGATCGATGGACCGCTGACGGTGAGCCTGGAGGAACTCGGCCGCCAGGTGGGCTGCTCCCCCTTCCACCTCAGCAGGGTGTTCCACCGGGTCACCGGGCAGACCCTCAACCACTACCGCAACCGGCTACGGGTCCGCGCCGTGGCCGAAGACCTCGCCGACGGACACTCCTCACTGCGGACGCTGGCCGCCACCTACGGCTTCGCCGACCAGGCCCACCTGACCCGCGTGTTCCGACAGCACACGGGACAGGTGCCCAGCGCGGTCCGGGCGATGCTGAGACCGGCCGGCCCGGGTGAGTGAATGTGCACAAGAATCTTCTACGCCGCCGCGGTACGGCCACGTGACGATCATCAACATGAAAGTCGCCGCCACGTGTTCCGGCCTTCGAGCCGGATCCACGCGCTGTCGCGTGGTGCGGGCTGCTCCGGACTCCGGTCCGGGCGGCCTGGGTTGCGGTCGACCTCTCCGGAGTTGGGCGCCGGAGCAATGTGTCAGCGCACGGAGCGCGTTGCGGAAGTGCCGTTTACGCTGCCACCGGCCAGGCCGAATGAGAGGGAACTCCCGTGAAATACCGCACCATCGGCGCCGACCCGGCGACGCGGCGTGAGGTGAGCGTGCTCAGTCTCGGCGCGATGTTGTTCGGGACGACCATCGACGAGGAGACGTCGTTCGCAATTCTCGATCGGTATGTCGAGGCGGGCGGCACGTTCATCGACACCGCGAACAACTACGCGTACTGGAACACCGGCAGTCAAGGCGGGGAAAGCGAGGCACTGCTCGGCCGTTGGCGGCGCAGCCGCGGTATCGGAGAGGAGATCACCATCGCCACCAAGCTCGGCGGCCGGCCGACCGCCACCACCGAGCCGACCGGCTCCACCAGCAGGCTGGTCCCCTCGGACGGCGTCGAGGGGGTGAACGCCAAGGTGATCCGCGAGGCCTCGGCCGCCAGCCGCGAGCGCCTCGGCGTGGAGAGGCTGGACCTGTTGTATGCGCACATCGGGTTCCCCGACGCGCCGTGGCAGGAGATCGTCGAGGCGTTCGGCGCACTGGTCGCAGACGGCACGGTCGACCTGCTGGGTGCCAGCAACCACTGGGCGTGGAGCGTGGAGCGGGCCAGGAACCTGGCCACAGCCGCCGGCGTGCCCGGCTACGAGGTTCTCCAGTACCACCACAGCTACCTGCGGCGACGGGGCGACCTGCCCGGCAGGCGCTCCCCCGACGGGGAGATCGGCACGATCTCCGGTGACCTGCTCAGCTATGTGCGAGCCGAGCCCGGCCTCGCGCTGGTCGCCTACTCCCCGCTGCTGGGCGGCGCCTACGTACGCCGGGACAAGCCCCTGGACGCCGGCTTCGACCATGCGGGCACGCCCGCCCGCCTCGCGGCGCTGCACCAGGTGGCCGACGAAACCGGCGCCACCCCCAACCAGGTGGTGCTGTCCTGGCTCATCGGCGGCGAGATACCGGTCATCCCCCTGGTCGGCGCATCCTCGGTGGCGCAACTGGAGGAGAGTCTGGCGGCCGTGGACCTGGAGTTGACCGGAGAGCAGCGCGCCAAACTGGACGCCGCACACTGAACCCTTCCATAACGGTCGACAACAGTGTGCGATCGCCGAAACGTCCGGCCCGGTGGCTCAACGCCCGGTAAGCCGCAAAGCCTCTGCCGGAGGTGAGCTTGACCTACAGGTCGACTTCGTGCCGCCTTTCAGGTGGGGGCCGTAGGGCGCCAGGACGGGCACGGTGGTGTCGGCGTCCAGGGCGTTCAGCGCGGTGGTCAGGGTGCGGGAGAGGAAGTCCCGGCCGCGGTCGAAGCGCACGTGCTCGGGCGGGCCGGCGAAGGGCCCGTACGGATCGGTGTGCACGATCGCGGAGCGCAACGCGGCCGGGACACAGGCCCGCGTGGGGTGGCCGGGGGTGACGGCGACGCCGGTGATCGCCTTGGTCGCGCAGTCGATGAACCGGGTGACGTACGGGTGGACGAGGTCGTCGTCGGCGGTCACGCGTGGTGGGGCCCGGCGTGGTCGGCTGCCCGGACGTGGTTGCGCTGGGCGTGGGGGTGTTTGGCGAACACGTCCGGCGCTCGGGCGGCTTCGGGGTCCTTGCGGTAGTCGATCGCTCCCCCGGCGTCGGATCCCGGCGAAGTGCGCGCAGGAACGTCGCGAGGGGAGCGGCTCCGGCAACGGCACGGCGGCCGATGGCGCGGCGCCCGGGAGCGGCATGCCGCCCGGGCGGTTCGGTGGTGATGTGGGCGAGGCGGGGTCGCCGGCCGGCCTCCCCGCACCGGTGACCCCACGGACGCGGGTCACGAGTTCGCGGTGGATCGAGCAGGCGTTGCCGTGCCGGTAGGCCGGCGGCACCCGGAGGGGTGGGGTGATCTCGAAGCGGTCGTTGTGGCGGGCATCCGGGTGGGCGGCGGTGGCGGGTGTGGTGGCATCGGCCGGCCGGCGCCACACCGTGCGCTCCGACACCCGCTGGGCGGCCTGTGCTGGTGGACGGCGACGAAGGGGGCTACCGGGGCGAAGCCGCCGGGAGAGCGCCGACGCAGCGTCTTGCGGACGAGTCCGGCGCCCTCTCGCGGCTGCCGGGACCGTCAGGGCCGGCCGGCGTGACTCAGGAGTGGCCCTTCGTTGCGTCGAGCAGTTCGCGGACGATGTCGGCGTGTCCGGCGTGGCGGCCGGTTTCCTCGACGAGGTGGATCAGCATCCAGCGGAGGTTGGCGCCGCCGGAGTGGAACCCGGCGTGGCGGCCGATGTCGTCGAGGGACGCCTCGGCGGCGATCTCGTTGCCGCGGGCGCACTGGGCTTCATACTCCGCGAGGAGTTCGGCGAGCGGGCGGCCGTCGGTGCGCCGGTCGGCGTCGTCGGTGGACTCGTCGAAGGACGGGTTCCGCCTCGCGTCACCGCAGAGGAACAGCACCTCCAGCCACATGTGCTCGGTCCAGCGCATGTGGGAGACAAGGCCGGTGATCGTCATGAGTGGTGACGTCGGGATGGGCGAGCGGTGCGCGTCCGCATCGCTCAAACCCTCGCATGTCCAGCGCAAGATCTGCCGCTGCAGGTCAAGCCGGCCGATGATCACGGTACGTTCGTCCGCTTGGAGCGGAGGGCGCCGCAGTTCTGGTGCCATGTCGGCGGAGCCTCCTGGGCCGCCGGGAGAGCCCGCCCGGCTGTTCGTGTGGGGCGATCGGTGGGGCGTCCGGGCTGGTCGGGCTGCACTTCGAAGCCGGCACTTCGTTGCCGTCCGAGGTTCATGACGCACCCGTGCCGGCGCGACGCGCGTCGACGTTGGCCGTCATGGCCGCGAGTACGCGGGGCAGCTCGGCCACCGTCGCCTCGGCGATCCCTGCCACCGTCTCCTCGCCGAGCTTGCGCCACAACTCCTTGACCTGCTCGGCGATTTCCCGGCCGCTGTCGGTCAACTCGACGATGCTCGCGCGCTTGTCGGAAGGGGCCTGCGTGCGACGGATGTACCCCGACGCTTCCAGCTTGCGGGCCATCAGCGTGACACTCGGCGGCTCCACTCCGAGCGCCTCACTCAACTGGGCCTGGATGCGCGGGCCGGTGCGGGCGAGTTCGAGCAGAAGCGCTTCCTGGCCGGGGTGCAGTCCGAGCGGCGCGATCAGCGCCGCGGCCCGGGCCCGGTGCCGCAGGCTCAACAGTCGGATGGCCTGGTTGAGGGCATCGGCTTGTGCGAAGTCCACGGTCCTCCTCCTTGACGAAATACTTAGGCGCATAACATTATGCAGATAATCTTATGCGCGTAAGCACTCGATGCACCACCCCGAGGGCGGTTCTGGCTGCCGCACGCCTTCACGGGCCGCCGCGCGCCGTCACCTGCCCTCGTCTTGCCCAGGAGCCGGACATGACCGCCAAGATCGCCGTCGTCTACTACAGCGCCACCGGTTCGGTGCACGCTCTCGCCAAGGCCCTCGCGGACGCCGCCGCCGCGGCCGGAGCGGACGTGCGCCTGCGCCGAGCCGCCGAGCTCGCACCCGACAGCTCGATCGACGAGAACCCGCTGTGGCGCAGCCACACCGATGCCACCGCGTCCATCCCCGAAGCCGCGATCGACGACCTGGCCTGGGCCGATGCGTTCGCGTTCGGCACGCCCAGCCGATTCGGGGCACCCGCCGCACAGCTCAAGCAGTTCCTCGACCAAGCCGGCGGCCTGTGGCACGAGGGCGGTCTGGCGGACAAGCCCGTGACCGCCTTCACGTCGGCGTACAACCGGCACGGCGGCAGCGAGGCGACGATCTTGTCGCTGAGCAACGTCTTCTACCATTGGGGCGCGCTGATCGTGCCGCCCGGATTCACCGACCCCACCGTCTATGCGGCGGGCGGCAACCCCTATGGCACTTCCGCCGTCACAGGCCCGTCCGGGGAGGTTCCCGACGATGCGGCGCCGGCCGCGGCCGCCTACCAGGGCCGCCGCCTGGTCGCCATCACCGACCGGCTCCTCGCAGGCCGTGACATCACCGCCGACGCACCGCGTGACGGCGGCACGCCCGCTACCCGCGCCGCATGAGCCTGCGTCTGCCACAAGGGGAAGCCATGACCACCACAACCACCGAATCCGCAGCCACCGCACCCCGCTCCGGCCCCGTCCGGCTGATCCTGGCCCTGGCCTGCGCGTGCCAGTTCATGGTCATCCTGGACGCGTCGATCGTGAACGTGGCGCTGCCGTCCGTCCGTCGCGACCTCGGCTTCACCTCGACCGGGCTGGCCTGGGTGGTGAACGGCTACCTGCTCACCTTCGCGGGCTTCATGCTGCTCGGCGGCCGTGCCGCCGACGTATTCGGCCACCGCCGGATGCTCGTCGCCGGGCTGTCGGTGTTCTCCGCGGCGAGCCTGGTCGGCGGCCTCGCCGGCACTCCGGAAATCCTGGTGGGCGCCCGCATCACCCAGGGTGTCGGGGCCGCAGTCCTGGCGCCGACGACTCTGGCCGTCCTCAACACCACTTTCACCGAAGAACACGCCCGCGCCCGGGCGTTCGGCGCCTGGTCGGCCGCGGGCGGTGTCGGCGGGATGGCCGGTGCGCTGACGGGCGGCGCGCTCACCACGGGCCTGTCGTGGCGGTGGGTCTTCCTCATCAACATGCCGATCGGCGCGGTCCTCGTCGCCGTGGCGATGACCGTCCTGCCCGACGTACGCGCCGAACGCGGCACGTCGCTCGATCTGGCCGGCGCAGTCACCGGTACGGCCGGCCTCGCCGCGCTGATCTACGGTGTCATGCAGGGCACCGAATTCGGCTGGACGTCTGCGCACGTCGTCGCGCCGACCGCCGCCGGACTGGTCCTGCTGGCGGTGTTCACCGTCGTCGAGGCCCGGTTCGCCGCCCAACCGATGCTTCCGTTGCGGCTGTTCGGTCTCCGCGGTGTGGCCGTCGGGAACCTGACGCTCTTGCTGTTCGGCGGGATCACCATCGCCATGTGGTACTTCACGTCGCTGTTCCTCCAAAACGTACTCGACTACAGCGCCCTGCGTGCCGGGCTCGGCCAGACCCCGGCCGCCATTGCGTTCATGCTGGTTGCCCGACAGTCGGCGACCCTGCTTCCGCGCGTCGGTGCGCGCCTGTTGGTCCTCGGTGGCTCGGCGTGCTTTGTGGTCGGCTTCGGCCTGCTGTCCCGGGCCGGCGCGGACAGCGGCTACCTGGCGGACGTGCTCGGCCCGACGTTGCTGATCGCGGCCGGCATCGGTCTGACCTTCCCGACCTTGATGGCTGCCGCCACCGCCGGGGTCGCGGGCGGGGACGCGGGTACGGCCGGCGGTCTGGCGAACACCGCCGTCCAGGTGGGCGGATCGCTCGGGCTTGCCGCGCTCGCCACCGCCGCGGCCGCCCGGGCGGCCCATGCGTCCGATGCCAACTCGGCGAACGCCCTGGCTGACGGCTATGACCTCGTGTTCCTTGTCGCCGCAGGCCTGGCCGCGGCAATCGCCCTGGTCGGCATGCTTCTTCCGCGCCGCCGGCGCACCTGAGTGTCCACCGCAGATGCGCGGATCGACCTGGCTCTTGGCCGAGATCCACAACCCGTCTGGCTTCCGTCAGATATTCCAACCAGCCGATACGGCAACGAGGAGGCAAGTGTCGTGAGGTTCTTCGGGCGCGCGCGGCGCGGCATGGCCAGGGCCGGGGCGGTGCTGTCGGCCGCGGTCGTTCTTGTGGTCGGCTCGATCGGGCCCGCCACCGCCGGAACAGCGGAGATCAAGCGGACCCTCCACCTGACCGCGTGGCCGACCGCGTACGACTACGCCCAGACCGACGGGCGGTACATCGCCCTGGCCGCGGACACCTACGTGTGGCAGGTCATGCTCTACGACGAGACGGCCCGCAAGATCGTGCCGGGCAGCCGGAAGGAACGCCAGATCCGTCTCCGCGCCGACAGGTACTTCTGGTACTGCGCGATCTACGGCGGCGACTACTACCGCTACACGCAGAACTGCGCCCTCTGGCCCAACACGGACGAGGCAGCAAGGGCGTACCTCATCACCGAGCCCTTCAACTTCCCCACCAGCGGCCCGTACACCGTGATCAGCCGACTCATCGGCGCCTGACGGGCGCGGGCCGGAGCGCCACGGAGCAGTGCGCCCGTGGCCGTGCGCCCACGGGCCTCGACGCCGTCGAACCGCACCGAGATCCGAGGAGAGGATCCAGGCTCGGAGCCATGACCACACCAGAAAAAGCCGGCGCGCTTGGAGGAACTGTGCCGAACGACGATCCGAGCAACGTGCGAAAGAGTGCCGAGCGGCTCGCCGCCGACCTGACCTCGGTGAACCGACAGCTGCTGTCTCTGGGAAGCGAAACCCGGCAGCTGGTCCGTTCGCTCGCGCTGCGGCCCGGCCGGGACAACAACCGGCTGCCGATTGTCGGGGCGGTGGGGGTGGAAGGCGAGGTCGGAGGCGCCGGGGAGGCGTGCGTCGTCGCGGTGGGCGGCGCACGCCTCCCGGTCAGGGTCGGTGCGGGCAGGAGTGGTTCGGTGGTGCGCATCGGCACGACGATCTCGACGGGCCGCCCCCGAAGCGCCGAGCCGTACGCGGCCATCGGTCGACATGTGCGTGCTCGCCGTCACCGATGATTGAATCGCCGCCATGGTCGACGCACGGATGGTCCCCATCCTCCCCTGTCCCTCGATCGACGAGATCCGCGACTTCCTTCTTCCCCTCGGCTTCGAGGTGACGTACCGGCAGATACGCCCCAACCCCTATCTCGCGCTGCGGCGCGGCGACATCGAACTGCACTACAACGGCATTCCCGGCCTTCGTCCGGAGGACTCGTACGGCTCCTGCCTCCTGGTCACACCGGACACCCGCGGTCTGTTCGAGGCGTTCTCCGCCGGCCTGCGCACGCGGTACGGCAGGCTCCCCCTCACCGGATTCCCGCGCATCACCCGACCCCGCCCACGCAAGAACTACGGTGGCCTGAGCGGGTTCAGCCTCATCGACCCCGCGGGGAACTGGATCCGTGTGGTCCGCAGCCCGGACGCACCGAAGACCGACGCACCCGACCACACCGACACGACGGATGAGCCGGCCGCCACCGAGGGCAGACTCGCGGCAGCACTGGCGAACGCGATCGTATCGGCCGACTCGCGCGGCGACGTCGCGCAGGCCGCCAGGATCCTCGCCGGCGCCATATCCCGCGAGGACCCCGCCGCGACACCCGCCGGACGAGCCGAGGCACACGCGTACCTCGCCGAACTCCACATCCGCCTCGACGACTTCGCCCGCGCCCGCGAACAACTGGACGAACTCACCCGCCTACCCCTCTCGCCGACCGACCGCAAAGCCGCCGCGTCCGCACTCGCCGCAGCGCGAGAACTCCGCGAGACCACAGCCGCCGTCCAGGCCGATTCCTGAATGGTGGCGGTCTTGTCGTATCGGCTGGATGCGCCGGCGTCGCGGTGGTTGTGGATGCGGTCGGCCGGCATCGGGGGCCGTGTGGGTCAGCCGCGGATGGCGCCTGTGGCCAGGCCGGCCGCTATTCGGCGTTGGACGAGGAGGAAGGCGACGACGACGGGCAACGCGGTCAGGGTGGCGCCGGCCATGAGACCGCCGTAGTCGGTGCCGAAGCTCGTCTGGAAGGAGACCAGCCACACGGGCAGCGTGCGCTTGTCGTTGCTCGAGAGGAGGACGTACGCGAGGACGTACTCGTTCCACGCCTGCACCAGGCCGAAGATCGAGGTGGCGACCAGGCCGGGGGCGAGCAGCGGCAGGGTGACGCGCCGGAAGGCGCCGAGTCGGCCGCACCCGTCCACCATCGCGGCCTCCTCCAGTTCCGGGGGGATGGCCACGATGAACCCGCGCAGCATCCACACCGTGAAGGGGAGAGCGAACGCGAGGTAGGTGAGGATCACTCCGGTCAGGGTGTCGGTGAGCGCCAGGTCGTTGAGCAGCAGGTAGACGGGAATGACGAGGGCGATGAGCGGGATCGTCTGGACGGCCAACAGGACGAGGATCAACGCCCGCCGCCCGGCGAAGGCGAAACGGGCGACGGCGAAGGCGGCGAGCGTGCCGATGACCAACGAGATCAACACCGTCCCCGCGCCGACGACGACGCTGGAGCGCACGTTGGCCCAGAACGTATCCGAGCCGATCGCCCGGCGGAAGTTGTCCAGCGTGAACGGGCCGGGCCGAAACCGCGGCGGCACGCTCAGGATTCGGCTCGCGGGCCGGAAGGCCGTCAGGACCATCCAGTACACGGGAAAGACCATGACGGCGGCGGCGATCAGCCCGACGGCGTCGGCACGGCGGCGGCGTCGACGTCGGCGGCTGTCGATGCTCATTCGACTTCTCCCGTCCGGAGGATCTGGCGCAGGTAGACCGCGGAGCCGACGAGCAGCAGCAGGACGGTGACGACGGCGATGGCGGCTCCCGCGCTGTAACGGTTGACGGCGAAGGACTCGATGAAGGAGTAGACGCCGAGCAGGTAGTAGTCGCGCTCGGGCTGGCCGCCACGCATCAGCCAGATCTGACTGAACGCGCCGAAATCCCAGATCGTCGACAGCGCCGCGACCACCACGAACAGCGGTCTGATCATCGGGAAGGTGACATGCCTAAAGAGTGTCAGTCCCCTGGCGCCGTCGACCCGCGCGGCCTCCTCCAACTCGGCGGGCACCTGGGCGAGCGCCGCGTGCAGGGTGATGGCGGCGAACGGGATCGCTCCCCAGACCACGACGGCGACGATGACGGCGAAGCCCTGCCAGGGGTCGGCGAACCAGTTGTGGCCCTGGAAGTCCGAATCGGTGAGCCGGCCGAGCAGCCAGTTGATCACGCCGTAGTCGGCGTCGGAGAGCCAACGGAACACCGACGCGGCGACCATGAACGGCATGGCCCACACCGCGACGAGGACGCCGATCATCACCGTTCGCACCCAGGGCGAGACCTCACGCAGCAGCAGTGCGAATCCCAGTCCGCACAGCATGGTCAGCGTCGCGCAGACCGCGGCGAAGGCCACCGTGCGGGCCACCACGACCCAAAAGAAGTGGTCCGACAGGACCATCCGGTATTGGTCCGGGCCGACCCAGGGTGGGGAGCTGCCCGCGAACAGCTCCTTGCGGGTCATGTCCTGGAAGGAAAGCAGGATCATGTCGAGCAGCGGGTACCCCAGCACCAGCAACAACGTCGCGATCGTGGGCGCGATCAGCAGGTATGGGGTGGCCCGTCGCGCGATGCGCCGCCTGCCGGGAGGTCGGCGCGTGCGCGGGGGTGTGGGTGAAGGCGGGGGCTCGGCGGGCCGCACCGCCTCCTCAGTTCTTGTTGATGACGGCATCGATCCGCCCGTCCGCCGACTTGGTGGCGTCCTTCACCGAGTGTTTGCCGGTGGCGATGTCCTCCAACATCTCCTGGAGGATGTTGGCCTTTTCCACGGCCGCCCAGCCGGGGGCCTGCGGGGTGACCCAGCCGCGTGTGGCGGCCTTGGCGGCGGGTCCGTTGACGCCTTCCGCGTCCACGTCGACGAGTTGCGCGGTGTTGTTGGGCAGGGTGTTGGCCCGGATCAGGCGTTGTTGCGACGTCCGGTCGGTGAAGAGCCGAATCCATTCCTGGGCGAGTTCCCGCTTCTCGGACTTCACGGGGACGGCCAGTTCGGAGCCGCCCAGGAAGGGCGGCAGCGGTTCGCCGGAGGGGCCGGGGAACGCGAACGAGGCGAAACGACCCTTCAGTTCCGGGTTCCCGCCGGACTTCGAGTCGGTGGCGGCTTCGGCCTCCCAGGTGTTGCCGTAGAACATCCCGACCTTGCCCTGGCCGACCACGGCCGGCTCGTCGCTGTTGTCCTTGGAGCGGTCGCCCACGTAGTAGGCGTCGATCAGGTCCTTCCACGCCTGGAGCCCCTGGACGGACCGGGGGTCGGACAGTGTGCTCTGCCAGCGGCCATCCTTGTCGACGGCGATCTCGCCGCCGGTGTCCTTGATGAAGGCCAGCGCTGCGTACCAGTAACGACCGGGCATGTAGAGCGCGGAGAAGGCGCGGTCCTTGGAGCCGAACCTCGCCTTGAGCGCGTCGAGTCCGGCGATCAGCTCGGGGTAGGTGGTGGGTGCCTTCGTGATGCCGACCTGTTGGAGGAGGTCGGTGCGGTAGATGCCGACCCGGGCGCCGACGTAGTACGGCACGCAGTAGACCTTGCCGTGGTACTCACAGGGTTTGCGAAGGGCTTCGAGCCATTGGTCGGCGTGGTCGAACTTCGCGGGGTCGACGGGCGCGAAGGCGTTGTTGACGATGTAGTTGACGGTCTCGCTGTTGCCCATCTCCACGACATCCGGTACGTCGCGGCCGGCCAGGGCGGCGTCCAGTTTCAGGTTCTTGCTGGTCCACTGCTGGTACTGGACGGTGACGTTCGTGCCCGGATGCGCTTGTTCGAACCGATCGTTGACGGACTTCACCAGGTCCGGCCAACTCTCCTGGGCGTCGACGGTGAGCCACACGGTGAGCTTCCCGGAGCCGCTCGCCGAACCGCCGCCACCGGAACACCCGGACATGCCGGCGAGCACCGCCAGTGTCGAGGCGACCGCGACCAACCCCCGTAATGCACTTGTCACTTCTGCTCCTTCTTCGCGTTGGCTGCCGGTCGCAGTTACCCGGGCGCAAATCGCCTCACGCCGCCGGTGCCGGCGTTCGGCCAATACCGGCAACTCCCGGCAATGCCCGTCGCTATTCGCCCGCGGTCCAGGGGGTGGCCGGGCGGCAGTCGGCGGGGTGGGGCCTGTTCGGGGCGGTGCAGGCAGCCCCGGAGCCGGTTGTCGGGCGCGCGGACACAGGGGCCGTTCGGCCCGGGGCGTCGCGGATCGAATCCCGGACGAGAGCCTCGCGTGCGTCGCAGCCGCGTAAGCGGGCCGTCCCCAGGGGTTTCGGCGCTCGTGTTCCGGCGGATGGGCAATATCCGGCAAAGGGGATCCACGGCGCGTGGCCGGTCGCTACCATCGAGTGATGGTGCGGTCGACCAACGCGGTGCCCGAGAACGGCGCCGAGTAGCGGCCGCCGTATGTCGTCGCCGTCCGGGGGGAGACGCGGTGCTCGTCGAGATTGAGCGCAAGTTCCTGTTGGCCGCTTCGGGGAGCCTTCGGCACCCGGTCCTCGACGCCGCGGAACGGGTGAACCTCGAACAGATCTACCTCGAGGTGAGCGCCCACGCGGAGGAGCGAATCAGGCGTAAGGAGGGCAAGGAGGCGGTTCACTACGCCCACACCATCCTGAGGCCGTTGCGCCCCGGAGTGCGCGAGATCGAAGAGGTGGAGATCACCGGCGATCAGTACGACGCATTGCGCGAACGCCATGATCCCGGTCGACGACCCGTGACGAAGGAACGCTGGTTCTTCACGTGGCGTGGCCAGTTGTTCGAGCTCGACGACATTCGCGAACCCGCTTCCCGTGCCTGTCGCATCCTGGAGATCCAACTCGACGACGAACGGCAAGAGGTGGTCCTGCCGGATTTCCTGCGCATCGATCGGGAAGTCACCGGAGTTCCGCAGTTCTCGAACGCCGACATCGCGCGAGGGTGAAGTCGTGGTCTCCGCCATGCATCCCGCGGCTTCGGTCGCCAACCTCGCCGAACAGGAGGAGATGCACGCGTGCGGCCGCCGGGGCGCCCTCGCCGACGCGCTCGCTCCGTTCGAGCAGCGACGAGTCGTCGGCGAACTCCTGCGGACGATCCTTGCAAGCGAGGCCGGATTGGCCGCCGTCGCGGCGAAGTCGTACCGCCATCCGAACGGCTTCTCGAAGGTCGTCCTCGCCTCGGGTCCGCATCACCAGTTGCGATTGCACATCTGGTGGATGCGCGAGGCGACCCGGCACGACACCGCCAATGTGCACAATCACCGTTGGGACTTCTCCTCGTTGTTGCTCACCGGAGGCTACCGCTACCAGCAGTTCGTTCCCCTGGATCCGGTGATGCCGGCCTCGGTCGCGCCCGGAGCCGAACCGGGGATCGAACCAGGGGTCGAACGGGCGAGGGAACCGGGACTCGAACGAGGATCCGAACCGGGGCAACCGTTCCACGCCTACGCGTACCACTCCGCCGACGACTCCTCCTCGTACTCGCTGATCCCCCGAGGTACGCGCCGACTGCTGTGCGTCTTCGACGCCGACCTGGCGGCCGGCACCAAGTACGAACTCTCGGCCGACGTGCTGCACCGGGTGCTGGGCGACCCGTCACGCACGACCGCGAGCCTGGTCCTTCAGGGACGGGACCGCCGCGCGAGCGTCGACGTCTTCGCCCGGAGCGGCCTGCCGGCCGGCCCGGCAATCGCGCTCACGCCGTTCTCGCCGCCCTGCCTGGCCCGCCAACTGACCTTCCTGCTGGAGCACTTGGAGGGTGTCGAATTCTCGGAGGACGCCTCGTGTTGACCCGGGTCGACCTCATCCTGCTCGCCCCGGACGGCGACTGGTTCGTGTTCCGGGCCGACGGATCCCGTCTGGGGTACGTGCGGCTGGACCTCACCGCCACCGGCGCGGACCGCACGATCGGTTTCGACGCACTCGTCCAAAACCACGCGTCACGGATTCTGGGGGTGGACGTCTCGTACGTGGGCCTGCTCGCGTGCGAACGTGTCGACGACACGGTGGTGCTCGTCGCGGTCGCCACCGTCCGGCCAGCGCAGGTCACGCTCCCCGGCGACCGGCAGTTGCGCGTGTTGAGCTTCGCGGACGCGGCCGGTCGGGGGACCGACATCGACCACGCGGCCCACCTGGTCACGGCACGCGACTGGTGCCGGGCGGCCGGCTCGGCCACCGACCTGACGATGTCGATCCAGCGCGCGTTCACGATGTCCGTCGCCTACCTGGACAGCCACCTGTCGATCGAGAACGGCCAGTGGGGATGGAACCAGTACCAGGACGGCCGATCCATCGGCGTGCTGTCCACCGCCGAAGCCCTGCTCGCGCACATCTACGCCGGGGCCCAAGGGGAATTCGTCACCCGACCGGCGCAAACGCTCGAGGCCGTACAAAATCCGGACGGCGGTTGGCGGGTGCGTAGTTCGCTGATCGGCGGCCAGAGCAGCCTGTCGATCATCGAGAGCACCGCCGCGTCACTGATGGCCCTGCGCGAAGCCGGCCGCTCGGCCGCGGATCCCACGATCGCCCGAGGGATCGCCTGGTTGGAGGCTCGGCAACGCACGGACGGCGGTTGGTCGTCGTCGCCGGCGGACGATCAGTCGATGGTCTTTCCGACCACTGTCGCGGTGCGGGCCCTGGCCGGTTTCGGCCGGATGGACGCCATGACCAGGGGCGTTTCCTGGTTGCGCCACGCACAGTGCCCCAACGGCGGCTGGGGCGCGTCCGCACGCGCCACCGACAGCAACGGGACCCCCTCCGCCGCGTACACGGGCTACGCGATCGTCGCCCTGCTCGCCGCCCAGTCGCCGGCCACCGACCCGGCCGTGGTCGCCGGCTGCGACCATTTGATCGAGACGTTCGACGCCTTCAAGGACGAGCCGTGGGAGTCGACCACGGCCAACACCTCCGTCGACCCCTCCCGTTCGATCCGCATGGACTACCGGCACTTCGGCACGCCATGGGCGTTGACGGCGCTGAGCCTCGCGGGGCACGGCCTCGACGAGGCGATCATGCTGGACGGGGTCCGTCGGTTGCTCGCGCTGCAACAGGCCAACGGTACGTGGAAGTGCAGTGTCACGGCCCCCGAATCCCCACCCGTGTGGGCCACGCACGACGCGGTTCTGGCCCTGCGTACCGTGTTGCGGGCCGGAACCCGCGACCTCGTGCCGGTCGCCGTCGCCCGATACGTCGAACGCGACCGTCGCGCGACGCTGGCCTGTCTCGCCCACCAAAGCGCCTGGATCTCCGGGCACTCGGCCGCGCCGGCCGACGGCCGCAGTCGATGGTCGACCGCGTTGCTGTCCACGCTCGCGGTCGCGGGCGCGGCCCTGATCCTGTGGCAGGGAGGCGTGTTCGCACAGTTGGGGTCGAGTTCCTCGGCCCGACAGGCGTGGGCTGCGGTGGCGAGCATCGTGCTGCCGGTCGTCAGCGCCACGATCCCCGCCATCGTCGCCGAGGAACATCGGCTCAGACGTGCCGGCAACACGGCCGGGCCCGGGACGCAATGAGCATGGGCCCCGAACCCGGCGGAGCCCGGACGAGCGACCTCGGGCCGGGTCGGGACCCGCTTCCGCCCATGGCCCGCGAGTCGGCGATCGCCCGCGAGGCGGCGCGGGAGGCCGGGCGGGCCTTGCGTGAGCGGTTCGGGTCACGCTCGATCACCGCGCACAAGGGCCTCAACGACGTCCAACTGGAAGCCGACCTCGCCGCCCAGCGCATCATTGTTCGACATCTGCTGGAAGCCTTCCCGCACCATGGCGTGGTGGCCGAGGAGGAGCCGTACACCCACTGGTCGGATCAGCCGTTCGTCTGGGCGGTGGATCCGCTCGACGGAACCAACAACTTCGGCTATGGCATCGCTCACTGTGCGATCGCCATCAGTTTGTTCGACCGTGATCGGGTCCGGCTCGCCCTGGTGCTCGACCCGTTGTCGCAGCGCGAGTACGTGGCCACGGCGCACTCACCGCTGCCGAGCGTGCCGACGACGGAGGTGGCCATGGAGGAGGCCGTCGTCTCCCTGGTCACCAACTACTCCGATACCGGATACGAATGGTTTCGTCGAGCCGACGCCCTGGCCGCGAAGGGGTGCCGCCGAGCGGTGAACCTGTGGGCGCCCGCGCTCGACCTCGCCCTCGTGGCGAGCGGCGCCATCGACGCGATGGTGTGCCACGCGGGCTATCTTCTCGACGTCTGCGGAGGACTCTTCCTGGTGCAGTCGGCCGGTGGTTGTGTGCTGGATCGGGACGGATATCCGTTCACCGCGCGGCGCTCCATGCACGACAAACCCCTGTCGTTCGTCGCGGCACGCAGCAGCGCACTGGCCCACCGGTTGCTGGAGGCCGGGTTCCTCTCCGACTGAAATGGGCCGCCTGACCGTGACGCCGGTCGCCGCGTGACGCCGTAGCGGAGATGGCCGACCTGTTGAAGGACCTGACGGAGCGCATCGGCGCGACGTTCGTGTACGCGGGCATCGACGTGGCCGCCATACCGTTGTTCGCGGTCCGGGGTCACGGTGGAAGCGCGGCCTCGCAGACCGGGGACCAGGCCTTCCCCTTGCTCCAACAAGGGGAAGGCCGTCCTGGTGCGGCGTCGCAGCGCGTGACGGCGGTAGCGCGCGGTCGCGGCGTAGCGAGGCGGCCGCGATGGCCCCGAGCTTGCGGCGCATGGCGGCGACGCGGTCGCGGAGTTCGGCGGTGGCCCGCACCGCGGCCGCCGCCGGGTTGTTCGGCTCGTGCGTCAGGCCCGTGGTCGACGAGCCCAGCGCGAGCACGCGTGCGCGCCGGCCGATGGCCTGCCGGATGTTCTTGGTGCCGAAGAACAGCCCCTCCGGCAGATGCACGGCCGGCGGGACCCGGTCGTGCATGATTGCCGTGAAGGTCTCTGCGGGCAGCACGAAGAACCGGGACCGCTCGGTGACCCGCATCGAGTTGTTGTAGACCTGCGGGACCTGGTCGTTGAGGTAGGCATGGAAGGCACCCGCGTACACACCGCGCCCGGATCGTCGTCCACGGTCGGGATCACCGCGCGCCGCGTCGGCGTCCTTGGCCATGTCCACCTCCGGGGGGCTTGTCGGCTTCCGGATGTTCGGACCGAACTCGGGTTGGGTGCGGTGTGGCGATCCGTCCGTGCACGGCACGGCTGCGATGACGCCCGGTCAGCCGGTGTTCTCGGCGCGCAGCATCCAGTGGTGCTTCTCCAGGGCCGCGGCGGTGGCGACGAGGAGGTCCTGCGAGACCGGGTCGAGGCCTTCGGTGTCGGCGATGCGTCGGCGTATCCGCGCGGAAGAGGCCCCGACGGCGGTAGTGAAGGCGGCCACGACGTCGGTGTCGGCCACGGGGCCGGCCGGCAGGTCCGCGGAGGCGCCGGTATCGGCGGTCGTGGACGGGCGGCCGTCGGGTGCGAATCCGATGGTGGCGGCGCGCTCGGCCACGGTGTCGGCGAGGGTTCGTGCCGTCTCGACGATGTCGTCGAGTTGGAGGTGCACGGGCCGAAAGCGTGGGCCGTACAGGTTCCAGTGGGCCTGTTTGGCGGTCGCGGCGAGGTGGAGCAGGTCGGTCAGGGTGCCCTGGAGCGCGGTGCCGACGACGTCGCGGTCGCGGGCGGGCAGCAGGGAAGGTGCGTCGGGCATTGCTACTCCGGTGGTCGGCGCCGTGTACGGCGAAGTGTCAGGCTTCGTGGTCGTGCGGGGCGCCGAGGGGCAGCCAACGGATCCGGTCGCGCACGTCGTGCGGGGCGGCGGCGAGTGCACGTTCGATGCCGGCGCGGCCTTCGGCGAAGTGCCGCCGGCCCTCGTAGTGCACGGGGAACGCGGTACGCGGACGAAGTTCGGCGCACAGACGCATCGCTTGGCGGGCGGTCATGGTGTAGCAGAGCGGGCCGGTGACGGGAAAGCGCACGCCGCCCAGGTGCAGCAGCGCGGTCCCCACGGTGAAGCGGCGGGCGACCTCGCGTACCCCGCCGAACAGGACGGTGTCGCCGGAGATCCACAGCGCTCCGTGGCGTTGCCCCTCCCAGGTGAGCGCGAAGCCGGTGACCTGGCCGACGAACGCCCCGGACAATGGCGGCCCGTGCCGGGCCGGGGTCGCGGTGATCTCCAGGTCCGGACGCTCGGAAGCGGTGAGCCGGGTGGTCTGCCACGGGGCCAGTGCGCGGGCATTCGCGCCGAGGCGGCGGGCCCGGGCGGGTGTGGTCACCACCGTTCGCGCGCCGGCGGCGACCGTACGGCCGGCGTCGTCAAGGTTGTCGGCGTGGTGGTCGTGGGTCGGCAGCACGGCGTCGACCTCGGGCAGTTCGGCGGGCGGCAGGGCGGGGCCGGTCTCCTTGCGGGAGGACGTGCCCCAGCCGAACGCGTAGCTGCGCCCCGGCGGGTCGAACGTCGGGTCGGTCGGCAGCGTCCAACCGTCGGTCTCGATCAGGACGGTCGGCCCGCCGATGTGCGTGATGCGGACGTCGCTCACAGGGTTCTCCTTGGATGGTCCGGGCCCGGGGCGCGCACGACCTGCAGGCGCCCCGGGCCCGGTGTCACGACGACGGCCCTGGTGTTCAGGCGTGTGCGAGCGCCCAGTCCAGGGCGTGGTCGGCGACTTCTTCCCACCCGTCCTGGGCCGGCATCAGGTGCGAGCGCCCGGGGAAGACGACGTGTTCGGTGACCGTGCCGGAGGCCTTGTAGTGCTTGGCGTTGGATGCCTGGACCTTGGGCGGCATGAGGTGGTCGTTCTCGCCGGAGACGAACAGCAGGGGCTTGCGGTCCGGGTTGCGGTAGTCGACGTAGGTGTCGGTGTGGCCGGGGCGGACGTTGGCCAGCGCGCTGCCGAAGAACACGTGCCCGGAGGCGGGCACGTGGTAGCGCTCGTACGCCGCCTTGGCCTGGTCCTCGGGGAAGGTGTTGGTGAACGTGTAGCGCCACTGGTCGTAGGTGAGGCCGACGGCCTTGTGTCGGTTGGCGGGGTTCCGCAGGATCGGGAAGGTGGCGCGGATCTGGGACAGGGGGGCGACGGCGACGCCTTCGGTGGGTGCGGAGTTCATGGCCACCCCGCACGCGCCGTAGCCGTGGTCGAGGAGGATCTGCGTGAACACCCCGCCGGCCGAGTGCCCCATGAGGATCGGCGGGGCGCCCACGTCGCGGATGACTTCCTTCAACGAGCGGATGATCTCGCCCACTTCGAGGTGCTCGATGGCGGTGGGGTCGGCGTTGAGGGACTCGACCTCCGCCTCGAACCCCGGGTAGGCGGGGGCCAGCACCCGGAACCCCTGGGCCTTGTAGTGCGTGATCCAGTGCTCCCAGCTCCGGGGGGTGACCCAGAAGCCGTGGATGAGGACGATCGTGTCGGGCGACGTACCGGTCATGGGGAGTCCTCACGGAAGGCGGTGGGTGGAGTCGGACGTGTCGCGGTCGGGCGGATGCGTACGTGCACGAATTGCCCTGGTGGTGCGAGGAGGAGGCCGCTCAGGAGGCCAGGAACGCCAGCAGGTCGGCGTTGAACTCGTCCTTGAAGTCGCCGTACAGGCCGTGCGGGCGGCCCGGGTAGATCTTGAGCGTGGCGTCCTTGACGAGTTCGGCCGACTTCAGCGCCGACGCGACGATCGGGACGATCTGGTCGTCGTCTCCGTGGGCGATGAGGGTGGGGACGTCGATGCGCTTGAGGTCCTCGGTCAGGTCCGTCTGCGAGAAGGCCTTGATGCAGTCGAGCGCGCCCTTGATACCGACCTGCATCGACTGCGCCCAGAACGCGCGGGAGATGCCCTCGGACACCTGCGCGCCGTCCCGGTTGAAGCCGTAGAACGGGAAGCTCAGGTCGTAGTAGAACTGCGAGCGATCGGCCGAGACCCCGGCACGGATGCCGTCGAACACCTCGATCGGCAGGCCCTCGGGGTTGGCGTCGGTCTTGAGCATCAGCGGCGGGACGGCGCCGAGCAGCACCGCCTTGGCGACCCGGTCGGTGCCGTGCCGGCCCATGTAGCGGGTGACCTCGCCGCCGCCGGTGGAGTGGCCGACGAGCACGATGTCGCGCAGGTCCAGGGTCTCGATCAGCTGGGCGAGGTCGTCGGCGTAGGTGTCCATGTCGTTGCCGTTCCACGGCTGCGAGGAGCGCCCGTGGCCGCGGCGGTCGTGCGCGATGGCGCGGTAGCCGTGGGCGGCCACCAGGTTGAGCTGCTCGTCCCACGCGTCGGCGTTGAGCGGCCAGCCGTGGCTGAACACCACGGGCTGCCCCTGGCCCCAGTCCTTGTGGAAGATCTCGGTGCCGTCGTTCGTCGTGATGAAAGGCATGGCTGTTCCTCTCGCGAATGGCGTGCGGGGTGGTGGCGAAGGGCGGCTTCGCGGACCCCGGTGGGGCGGCGCCGCTTGCCAACTGACGCTAAGTCGGCTTCGGGCGTCCTGGCATCCGACATTTGACTGCACCCGTTTGCCGCGTGCATGCCGCCGAAGTGCAGTACGACGACCGACGCGCAGACCCGCGGTGGGCCCGCAGTCTCGAAGCACCCCAGTCGGGCTCGCCAACGTCAGGAGTACGCAATGAAGCCGTCCCGCCGCTCGCACCGGACCCTCGCCATAGTCGCGACCTCGATCGCGCTCCTCGCCGGCACCGGAGCCGCCGTCGCGCACGGCGATCCGTCCTCCGAGAGCAAGCGCCCCTCCGGGCCGAAGCCGACCGTCGTCCTGGTCCACGGGGTGTTCGCCGACGCCTCGGGCTTCAGCGCGGTGATCGAGAGGCTGCAGCGCGCCGGCTACCCGGTCGTCGCGCCGGCCAATCCGCTGCGCGACCTGCCTGCCGACGCGGCGTACATCTCCAGCGTGATCGACAGCATCACCGGCCCGGTCATCCTGGCCGGACACTCCTACGGCGGCGCGGTCATCACGAACGCCGCCCGCGGCCACGCCAACGTCAAGGCCCTGGTCTACCTGGGTGCTTTCGCGCTCGACGAGGGCGAGACCCCGCTCGGCATCGCGACGCGGTTCCCGGGCAGCGAGCTCGGCGCGGCGCTGGACGTGAAGCAGTACCCGCTCGGCGACGGCAAGTACGGTCATGACGGCTACATCAAGGCGGACAAGTTCCGCGCCGTGTTCGCCGCCGATCTGCCCGCGTCCCAGACCCGGGTGATGGCCGCAGCGCAGCGGCCGGGCAGCGTCGAGGGGCTGTCCGGCGGCAGCGGCGCCCCGGCCTGGAAGACCCTGCCGTCCTGGTACCTGATCCCGCGCGGGGACAAGGTCATCCCCCCGGACGCGCAGCGCTTCATGGCCCGGCGCGCGAACAGCACGGTGCAGGAGATCGACTCCTCGCACGTGGTGATGATGTCGCATCCCGACGCGGTCTACCGGGTCATCGTCGGCGCGGCCCGCGCGACCGGCTGACTGCGGCATCGCCCGCCCCGGCCAGGGGCCGATCCGCCAATCGGGCCATGGTGACCCCGACCTCCGGCCGGGCACGCGTCGGCGTGCCCGGCCGGAGGTCGAACTCCGGACCTGAGGACCTGCGTTCAGACGCCCCGGCGGGTGGCCCGGCGCACGGCGCGGCGGCGCTGTCCGGTGATCCAGTCGGCCAAGTCCAGACCACCCGCCTCGCACACGCGGTAGAGCCTCCGCAAGGACAAGTCGTGGGCCGCGGCGATCCGGGCCAAAGTGAGGTCGGGCTCGTGGAGGTGGCTGCGGGCGTACGCCAGGATCACCGGCAGGCGTGACTCCTCCACGACGTCGCGGCTCGCGGCGCCGTCGGCCACGGACGCGACGAGAGCGCGCACCAGGGCGATCACGGAGTCGCCGATCGCCTCGGCGCCGGCATCGGTGGCCAGCCGGTCGGCGTCGACGCCGAGCGCGTGCAAGTGGGCAAGCACGAGCGGGGTGATCTCACTGTGCGGGATACGCGGAATGGCGCTCCGGACCATGCCGTCGGACAGGCCGAGCCGGTCGGCGTCGAACATCAGCGCCAGACTCTCGCCGGTTCCCGACCACCGGCACTCCCAGGGGCCCACGGATTTGCCGGCCAGCGCGATGTCGGCGGACGTGAGTCGGCGCTGCAGCCCTCCCCACCCGAACCCGCCGGCCCCGGTCGTCTGCGTCATGAGCGAGACGGTGTCCCAAGAATCCCGGCGCAAGTGCGCGGGGGTCTGCCAATACCGCATTCCCGAGCCCCGGGTCCGGAACAGCGTGACGGGGCCGAAGTACCAGGCTTCCATCCGCTTGTGGAACCGCGTGTCGGCGTCGCCTTCGTGTTCGATCCCGCACATGCCCGCCTCCGCGATCGCCATGTTGCGGTACGCGTCCATCCGAGAGGCCGGGGGAAGGTGGTCGGTATCCAGCAAAAGCATGTCAATTCACCGTCCTCGCCGGTGTCCCGCCTCCGGCGCGCCACGCGCGCGGGGTGACGCCGTACGCGGCGCGGAAACGCCGTCCGAAATGGGAGGGGCTGGCGAAGCCCCACGACCGTGCGATCGCGTCGATGGTCCGATGCGCGTGCTCGGGCGCCACGAGTTCGCGGCGGGCGGCTTCCAGTCGCCGCCGGATGATCCACTGCTCCAGGCTGACCCCGCCCTCCTCGCACACCCGGTACAGCGACCGCACCGAAACGTTGTGTATTGCCGCCACCTTCGCGGGTGTCAGCCCTGGATCACGCAGGTGCGCCCGGACGTAGGCCAACACGCGGATCAGCAGCGTCTCCTCCGCGACGGTCCGCTGTTGCGGTCCTTGCGCCAATGAGGCCACCAGCGCCCTGGTGAGCGCCAACGTCGAGCCGCCGATGTCTTGCGCGCCGACGGTGTCCACCAGCCGGTCCGCGTCATGGTGCAGGGCGCGCAGATGCGACAGCAGCAGCGGGGTGATCGGGCTGCGCCCGATGAGGGGAACGGCGTTGTGGATCACCCGTTCGGGCAATTCCAACTGCTCGACGTCCACCATGAACGCGACGCTGGTGCCCGTGCCGGACCAACGCGTCTCCCAGTAGCCGGCGCTCTTGGATGTCAGCACCAGGTCGTCTGATGTGACCGCCCGCTGATGGTCGTTCCAGATGAAGCCGCCCCGCCCGACCGGCTGTGTGATGACCGAGACGGTGTTCCTGGAGTCCATGCGCAGATGCCGCGCGGTCTGCCAGTAACGCATCCCCGAGCCGCTGGTCGCGAACAGGACGACCGGCCCGAACGTCCAGGTCTCCACACGCTTGCGGAACCGCTCGCCCGGCTCGTGCTCGACCGAACTCGCGCCTGCTGCGCCGGTCGCCACGGTGTGGTAGAGCTCGATCCGGTCGGCCGGCGGCACATCGTCCGTCTCCAACAGCAACACGCGGCACCCCCTCCACGCTCGACGCACCGGCCCGCTGCTCGGCCGAACACCGAGCACCGCGCCTCCCCGGCTACATCGTGGCCAACCGCGCCGCGCGGCGCCAGCGGCCGCATCTGCCGCCGCTGCCGGATCCGGTGCGGTATCGCCCGTATCGCCGGGCGGGTGGGAACGGGGCCGGCTGCGCCGTCGCCTCGGGCGCGACGGGGTCATCCGGCGACTGATCGCGGGGCCGTCCGCGTCCGCCCGCCTCATCGTGCAGGTGCCGGTCCCGCCACTGACGAGGAGGCTCGCGGAACGCGTCGCGGAAGCGTCGCGGGCAATGGCGGCGACGGGGCGGTGGCGGGTGTCCGGGCGGCGCCGCCGAAGCCCCAGGCCTCGATGCCCGCGTGTGCGCGGCCGGGTCCTCATGGGTGACGTGCGAGGGGACCGAGACGTCGAGGAACGCCTCGGCGAACGCGTGGACGCGGTCCTCGGCAGGGGCGGCGGCGGTGTCGAGGAGCAGCATCGCGGACCGACTCCCAGGGCCGGGCGTGCCCGGGTCGTTGCGCCGGTCGGCGGATGGCACCGAGAGTCGCGCACACGGCAGACAGGGGCGATCGGCGCGAGCCCCTGGTTGCGACGATCCTGGGGTGGCTCCTGGTTTACGGCCGTGGGCCGTGTTCGTGCACGGCGGCATCGCGCACGGCCCTCGACCCGGCGGGTCACGCCGTCCCGGATGCGGCTCCCGACGCGGTTGGACCGCTGAGGAAGTCGAGTACCGCCGTGTCGAATTCGTGCTGATGAGTGAGGGGCATGGCATGAGGAGCGTGGTCGATCACCACCGAGGTGGCGGCCCGTGCCGCGGCGACCGCACGGGCACCGCTGACCGCGTACGGCATGAACGCGTCGGCGGCCCCGTGCACGACCAGCACCGGCAGGGCGACGCGTCCGAGGTCGGCGAGGAAGTCGGCGGCGGACCACGAGGCGAGCGCGTCCAGCGTGCTCTGCGCGGACGCCGCCGCCGCGTCGTGCACCAGGTGCCGCAGGGTCGGCTCGTCCAGCACGCGTTCCCCGTCGACGGAGAAGCATCGCCCGATCAGGTCGTCCAGCATCGCGATCCGATGCCGGCGTGCGGCGGTGGCCAGGTCCCGGATCCGTGCGCTGTCGGCGCAGGCCACGACGGTCCCGGCCAGGACCAGCCGGGCGAAGCGCTCCGGCGCGCGCACCGCGGCGCGGGCAGTCTCGGCGGCCGCCGACCCGAAGGCCACCGCCGCCACGGGGCCGACGTCCAGATGGTCCAGGAACGCGAGCAGGTCCCCGGCCAGGGTCTCGGCATCGTAACCGCTCCACGGATGGGCTGACTTCCCGGTGCCCCGCCGGTCGTAACGGATCGCGCGGTAGCCGGCGTCGGTGAGCGTGCGCATCTGCCCGTCCCAGAACCGCGAGGTGAACGGCCAGCCGTGCACCAGGATCACCGGGTGTCCGGAACCGGCCGCCTCGTAGGCGAGTTCGACCTCATCGGGGGTTCCGGGGTGGACCCGTACGTTCGGCATCGCTGGTACTCCTTCGCAGACGCCTCCAGTCTGTTCAGGGGCCCGGGTGCTGCCATCGGTCATCTGACTGCACACGGCCGCGCACGACCGCACGATGTCACACGCGGACCGGTGCCCGCGCCGCACGGGGGAAGGAGCGCATGTGCGCATCATTGGGCGTGAGCGGGAGTTGGCCGCGATCCGGGCGACCGTGGACAGGGCGCCATCGGCGCCGTGCAACCTGACGCTGCACGGGGATCCGGGGGTGGGGAAGTCCGTCCTGCTGCGCGAGGCGGTCGCCTACGGTCGGGAACGGGGCATGCGCGTCCTGGGCGGCACCGGCTACGAGAGCGAGGCCGAGATGGCGTGGGCCGGCCTCCACCAGCTGTTCGCGCCCGTGCCGGCCTACTTCGACCGGGTTGAACCGTTCCACCGCGACACGCTGCGCCGGGTGATGGGATTCCGGGACGGGCCGGCGCCGGACCGGCTGGCGGTCTCCATCGCCTCGCTGTCCGTGCTGGCCGCGGTCGCCGAGGACGGTCCCGTGTTGATCGCCGTCGAGGACGCGCACTGGGTGGACCGTCCGACGCGCGAGGTCGTGATGTTCCTGATCCTGCGCCTGGAGCCGTACGACATCCGCGCCGTGTTCGCCCGCCGGCCGCTGACCGCCACCGAACGGGTGTCCCCCGGCATCGGCATGCTGGAAGTCCCCCCGCTGGACGCCGAGGCCGCGGCCGAGCTCCTCGCCGAACTGCACCCCGGCCTGCCCGCGGCGGTCCGGGACCGGGTGCTGGCCGACGCCGTCGGCAATCCGCTGGCCATCGCCGAACTTCCCGCCGCGTTCGGCACCGACGCCGCCGACAGCCTGGACCTGCTGCCCTCCGGGGCGCCGCTGCGCAGCCGCCTGGAGACCGGGTACGCCGGCCGCGCCCTGACCCTGCCGTCCGCCCTGCGCACCGCCCTGCTGCGCGCCGCGCTGGACGGCGACGGGCTGGAGAGCGCGGCCGACGTGCGGCGGCCCAGCGGCCTGACGGCGCACGACATCGTGGCCATCGAACGCCTGGGCCTGATCGCCCGCGATTCCACCCCCTCGGGCCTGCGGTTCCGCCACCCCCTGGTGCGCTCCGCGATCATCGCGACCGCCTCGCCCGACGAACTCCGCGACGCCCACACGACCTTGGCCGAGCAGTACCGGCGCGAACCGGAACGCAGGATGTGGCACCTGGCGGCCGCCGCGGTCGAACCCGACGAGGAGGTCGCCGCGGAAATAGAAAGCGCCGCCGAGTCCCTGTGCACCCGCGGCGGAGCCGGACTCGCGGTCACCGCGCTGCGCCGCGCCGCGGCGCTCACCCCGGAGTCCGGTGCTACCGCGCGCAGGCTTCAGCGGGCCGCCGAACTGGCCAGCGAATCAGGGCAGATGGACGCCGCGCAGCGCCTCGTGGACGAAGCCCGCCGCACCGTGGACCGCCCCGAGCACCTGACCCACGGCCTGACCACCCGCGCCCGGGTCCTGTTGCTGCGCGACGGCGATCTGGCCGCGGTCCGGCGGCTCCTCGACCGCGCGCCGGCCGCAGGCGACGCGACCGACCGGGCCCTTCAGGTACGGCTGGTCGCCGCCGCGTACGCTCAGGACCCGGCCGAATGGGAACGCCTGCGGGACCTGGTGAAGTCCGCCGACGGCGCCCGTCCCGGAGCGCTGACGGCCCTGATGTACGACGTGCTCGCCGACCTGCCGACTACCGCCTCCGGACTGGCCGACCGGCTCGGCGCACACCTCGCCGACACGGCCGAGACCGCGCCGCCCGGATACGTCGCCGAGCTGTGCCGGGCCGCCGCGTGGATCGACCAACTCCATATGTGCAGACCCCAGTTCGCCCGGCTTGTCGAGCAGGAGACCGGTCGCGGGGCACTGACGTACGCCGCCGGCGGCTACTGGTTCAAAGCGCACGACCACACCCTGTCCGGAGAATGGGACGAGGCGGAAGCGGCCGCCAACGCGGGCCTGGACCTGTGCGTGCGCCACGACCTGGAACTGCCGGCCCAGGACCTGCGCTGCGCACTCGGCTGGGTCGCCGCCGGCCGCGGCGACGTGGACAGCGCCCGTGCCTACAGCCGCACCGTCGAGCAGTGGGCCGAGCCGCGCGGCAGCCGGTTCCACCTGGTGCTGTCGGCGCGGAACCGGGCCTTGGCCGAACTGTCCCAGGGCGACTACGAGGCCGCCTATGAGCAGTGTGTGCACGGCGGGGTGCCGGACAGTGCCGCCGCGCCGGGCTACGGACCCTGGATGCTGCTCGACCTCGTCGAGGCGGCGATGCGCACCGGGCGCGTCGCCGAAGCCGCGGCCCAGGTGGCCGCCGCCGACCGCGCCGCGGTCGCCGACCGCACCCCACGGCTGCGGCTGCACATGGCCGCGGCCCACTCCCTGATCGACGCGGCCCCCGCCCCCGAAGCGGCCGCAGCACGGCTGAGGTCCGCCCTGGCACTGCCCATGGTCGAACAGTGGCCCTTCGACCACGCCCGACTCCGGCTCCTGCTGGGCGAGTTGCACCGGCGCAACCATCGCCCGGGCGACGCACGACCGGAACTCCAGCGTGCCGCCGACATCTTCCGCCGCATCGGCGCGACCGCCTGGTGCCGCCGCGCCGAACACGAACTGCGCGCCTCCGGCGTGGCGGTGCACCGTGAACCGAGCGATGCACCGGGCCAGGGCGCCGAACTGCTGACCCCGCAGCAGATGGAGGTCGCGGAACTCGCCGCGACGGGGCTCAGCAACAAGGAGATCGCCGAACGCCTTTACCTGTCGCCGCGCACCGTCAGCGCCCACTTGTACCGCATCTTCCCGAAACTGGGCATCACCTCACGCTCCGCCCTACGTGATGCGCTGGCGGAACGGCCCGGATCACCCGCGCGCTGAACGAAACGGAGATCCGGTACTCGGCGCCCGCCAACCGCGACCGCCCCCGCAACGGACGGCCACACGAGCCGACCGATCCCAAACCGTGACTGGACGGCGGTGAACCGCGGCTCACCACCGGGCCGGGACATCAGACCCTCCCACCACGTACCCGCCCTCGAGATCAGAGCCCCCGACGCGGCCCCCGCCTCCGAGGACCTCGTACTGCTCGCCGACGTCGTCGACCACCTGATCCGGCGATTCCGACGAAGGCCGCAGCGCGGCACAACACCTCGGGGGCATGCCGACGCCGTCCACCGGCCGGCCGAGCACCGGGTTTGCCCTGTTCGGGCTGTTCGGAACATGTTCGGGACAGGGCGATGGGCCGATGTGGGCTTCCTCGGAGCGACTGTTCGGTTCAAGTATCGGTGGCACGCGGTTCGCGTATTCCACGATGCGGAGACCTCATGATCTCAAGATCCTCCTGCCCCGATCCCGATGTGGCCGGCCCACCCCGCCACGGTTGCCGGCCCGGCCCACGATGTCCCGGCCATACCGTCGGGGCGAGCGAAGTGTACGACCGGAGGTGCGGATGATTCCGCGATTCGGCGTCCTCGGCGACATCGAGGCCCGGATCGACGGGGAACCGCTCGACCTGGGCCATATCCGTCAACGGTGCGTGCTGGCCGTGCTGTTGGTCGAGGCCAACCGCGTCGTGCCCATCGAGTCCGTCGTCGAACGGGTGTGGGGTCATGACTGCCCGGACCGGGCCCGCCACACGTTGTACAGCTACGTCTCCCGGCTGCGCCGACGACTGCGCGCCACGCAGGCGCGCCTCGTCCGGCGCTCGGGCGGCTACCTGCTGGAGACCGACACGTCGGTCGTCGATCTGCATCGTTTCCGCGATCTGGCCGCCCGGGGCCGGCGCGCGGACGACGACCACGGTGCCGCGTCGCACTGGACACGGTCACTCGACCTCTGGCGCGGGGACGCCTTCGCCACCGTCGACACGCCGTGGTTCAACACACTCCGCGAGGCCCTGCACCGCGAGCGCCGTCAGGTCGAATTGGATCTCGACGAACTTTTGCTGCGGCGCGGCGAGCACACCACGCTGTTGCCCCGACTGATCGAGCGGGCCCGGATCGATCCGCTGGACGAACGATCCGCCGGCCAGCTGATGCTCGCCCTGTACCGCAACGGGCGTTCCGCCGATGCCCTGGCACACTACCGAAGCGTGCGCGATCGATTGGCCGACGAGTTGGGCATCGATCCGAGTACGGATCTGCAACGGCTACACCAACGAATCCTCGCGAGCTCGCCGGCCCTCACGGTCGCGCCGCCCACCGCGCCCAACCCGGCGCCACCGCCGCCCCCGGCGCCGATCCCGCGACAACTCCCGCCGGCACCGCCCCTGTTCATCGGACGAGCGCGCGCCCTGTCCGACCTGGACCACATCCTCGCCTCGCCACGCGAGCCCGGCGGCGCCTGTCCCATCGCCGTGATCGGCGGCGCCGGCGGGACGGGTAAGACCTGGCTGGCACTGCGCGCGGCCCACCGGCACGCGGACGCCTTCGCCGACGGGCAGTTGTATGTCGACCTGCGCGGCTTCGCGCCGGAGGCACCGCCCGTGCCGCCCGGTGACGCGGTTCGCGGCTTCCTCAACGCACTCGGTGTCGGATCCGAGGCAATCGGCTCCGACGAGGCGGAACAGGTCGCTCTCTACCGGACCGTGACGACAGGCAAACGTTTGCTGATCGTGCTCGACAACGCCCGGGACAGCGCACAGGTCCGACCGCTGCTCCCGGGGTCGACCTCGTGCGTGGTGCTGGTCACCAGCCGCCGCCGGCTCACCGGCCTGGTCACCGCGCACGGCGCCCGGTCGCTGTCCTTGGATGCACTGGACCCGCGGGAGGCAAGGGCGCTGTTGAGTCGGCGCCTGGGCGCCGCGGCGGCGGCCGAGCCGGACGCGGTCGCCGCGTTGGTCGAACACTGTGCGGGCCTTCCCCTGGCCTTGGGGATCGTCGCCGCTCGCGCCATCGCCCGTCCGGATCGGCCGCTGGCCGCGATGGTGGCCGAACTGCGGGAGGAATCAGGTCGGTTGGACGCGCTGGAGACGGACGACCACACGGCCGGTGTCCGCGCCGCCTTCGCCTCGTCGTATCGCGCCCTGAACCCCGCGACGGCGCGCGTACTCGACCTGCTGGCCCACGCGCCCGGACCCGACATCGGCGTGCCGGCCGTGGCCGCGCTCACCGGCCTGCCCCCTGTTCGGGCTCGAACGCACCTGCGCGCGCTGGAGGCCGCGCATCTGGTCCGCGAACACGGCACCGGACGCCACCGACTGCACGACCTGCTCCGATTACACGTCACCGAGCGCGACGTGGACACCGCGCGCGGCACACATACCGCACCCATCGAGCCGGCGCTGCTCCGACTGGTCGATTTTTATCTCGACCTCGCGCACGCGGCCGACCGCCGACTGTCCGAGGTCCCATCACCGCGCGCCACGGGCCGAACCGGGGGCGGTGACACGCCGTCGGGTTTCCGCGATGCCGCCGCCGCGATCGCGTGGTTCGAGACCGAACGAGCGTGCCTGCGTGCGGCGCACGTCTTCGCCACCGAGCGGGGAATGTCCCGGAGCTCCTGGGAACTGGCCCTGTCCCTGGACACGTTCCACTGGCGTCGGGGCCGGCTGCGCGAGCGCCTGGACATGCTGCGCGCGACCGTCGCCGCCGGACTCCCGGACGAACCCGCCATATCGGCGCACGCACATCGCCTCCTGGGCCGGGCGCTGGTGCCGCTGGGAGAGCACAGCCAGGCGCTGCGTCACCTGCGGAAGGCGCTCGCGGCGTCGGCGGCGATCGACGACGAGCCGGGGCAGGCCCGGGCACATCTCCTGCTCGCCCGCGCCTGGGAGCAACAGGGCGACCACAGGCAGGCGTTGGCACACGCAGAGCAGAGTCTGCGGGTCCATCGAGCGTATGTGGGGGCGTACCTTCGGACGCACGCGCGGCGCGCCGATCCGCGCGTGGGCGTGGCGGCGCTGGTCGCGGTGGGTCGGTATCACGCCCGATTGGGACACATCGGGCTCGCCCGCGGCCACTGCGAGCGGGCGCTGGTCGGATGTCGGCTCTACCGCTTCCGCGAGGGCGAGGCGGACGTGCGGGACAGCCTGAGCCGGCTGGCCGAGGACGCCGGGGCATACCCGCTCGCGTTGGCGCACCACGACCGGGCGCTGGCCCTGCGGCGCACCCTCCTGGACACGTTCGGGGAAGCCGACACGCTGACCGGAATCGGGCGGGTCCAACGCCGCCTGGGGCGGGTTCGCCAGGCCCGTGACGCATGGTCTCGGGCGCTGAGCCTGTACCGGGCCCAGCACCGCGCCGGATGCGCCGAACGCCTGCGCGCGCTCTTGGCGAGCCTGGGACCGGAACCGCCCGCTCAGGCATGATCCTTCGCTGCCCCGAGACGGCTCGACGAGCCCGAGTCGCCGGCATGGTCGCGCGAACCGGCCTGTCCCCGTCATCCGAGCAGTGGTGCGCCGGACTCGGCGGGCGCCCTCGCGGCGTCCGCCGCCAAGGCGACGAGTTCGTACAACGCCTGTCGGGCCACCTCGTCGCTGTGTCGCAGGAACCCGGCGTCACTACGGGGACGGGGGAAGTCGCCGGGGTCGAGGAAGAAGCGGCCGCGATGCACGCTCCCGTCTCGACGGCGGACCCGGTGCTCGACGGTGTCCACCATGCCGGTGGGGTGGCGGGTGCGCCGGACGGGATCGATCCGTGTCTGTTCCCGAAGTCCGCCGTGCGCCGTCATCCGGACCAGCAGAGGGTCGTTCACGCGTCCGAGGTCACGCCCCGGCAGCCGGGCCTCGATCAGCGTCTTGGCCCGGACGACCGTATCCACGCTGACCGAGCGGGCGTGGAAGGCACCGTCGCGGGCGGAGATGTCGAGCCCGGCGCCGAGAGGGTGGACGATGCCGGCCCGGATCAGCGCGAGAAGTCGTTCCACGCGTGGGCCGGGCGGGCCGCTGGTGCGGAAGCGGCAGAAGTCGAAGAACTCCGGTAGTCCCCGGGAAGTCGAACCCGGCGACAGCCGATGGTCCCGCACCAACGTCCACAGGGTCTCGGACACCGTGAGGAGTCTGTGGTAGACGGCCAGGTGCGCGCTGTGTCGCGGATCGCGCCCGCGTTCGACGTCGGCGGCCAGGTAGTCGATCATCCAGTCCCGCAGGGCGCCGGGATGGGCGAAGCGACGGCCGGCGAGCGGGCGGTCCAGGCCGTCGAGGTCGATGCGGTCGCGCGGGTCCGGCACGGCGCGCGTCACGAGTTCGCGGTAGTCGGGGCTGTTCCATGCGGTGTTCTCCAGCGCCGCGAGAAAGGCGGCCGGGTCGGTGCTCAACCGCTCCGGATGTGCGTGTGCGAGTTCGCGATAGCCGGCCCCGGCGAGGTCGTGTGCGATCAGTGGCCACAACTCGGTGAGGAAGTCCGGTACGCGGTCCCCGAGTACATCGGGATCCAGATAGCGCGGCGCGGCCTCCGGCGCCGCGGTCCGCGTGTAGCCGAACTTGGACCTATAGGGCACACCTCGGCGGGAGCCCACGTGCATCACGGGTTCGTGTCCGGACGGCTCGTAGCGCAGTGTTCCCGAGGCGTCCCGATGGAAGACGCCGCCGCGGCCCTCGGTCAGCAGCATCATCGTGTCGACGAACGCCAGGCCCAACCCGCGCACCAGCACGGGCTCACCGGCCTCGACCCGGGCCTGCGCGGTCTCCGGGTCGTGTGTGGTGGGCAGATGGGTGAGCCGATGCCGGGTGGCGTACTCGGCCAGTATCGCCTCCTGCGGGTACGGATCCACCCGAAAGTTGCCCTGCGCGTGCACGACCACGTCGACGTCCAAGGGCTCGCGCCCCGTCGACGAGATGCGTTGCCGGCCGTCCGGCAGATCACGGATGTCGACAACGCTCGCGGCGTGGAGACGGACGCGCACCCCGGGCGCCGCGGCAGCCACCGTCCGATGGAAGACCCATGCCAGGTAGTCCCCGACCAGAGCGCGCGTGGCGAACCAACCGTCGTGCACCGAGGCCGCCTCCGCCGCCGTGTCCGCGCGCGGCCGGAATCCGCGCGGGTGGGGCACATCGCCCGAGCCCAGCGCGCGAGCCCACTGTGCCAGGGTGGGGCCCGGCAGGATCGGGCCCGCGCAGGACACGCTCGCGTCCGTGAACAACGTGCAGTCGTCGGCCCTGGTGTTCGACCACAGGAGCGCGGACTGGTCGCTGCGCCACACTCGTCCGCCGCCGGGCGGAAACGGGTCGAAGACGTGTACCTCGGGGCACAGGCCGGGCGCACACTCGCGCGCATTGGCGACGATGCGCTCCAGGACGGATGTACCGCGCGGACCCGCGCCGATGATCGCGATGCTCGGCACGGGCGAGTGGCCCGGTGCGGCCGGGTCTGCGTCGCTCACGGCATCTCCATGGGGTGTCGAACGGCCCGGGGCGGCCGGATGTGGCTGACGGGTTCCTGCTTTGCGTGCCCCTCGGGAGTGGCCGTCCGGCCCGTTGGGGTTGCCCGGGTCGCCGATGATCTCGTCATGGGGACTCCTGGAATCCTTCACACGATGAGCAGTTGACGGGTGGCCAGGTCGCGGTACAGCGGGCTGGTGTCGACCAGTTCGTCGTGCCGGCCCACCGCCGCGACCCGGCCCTCGTCCAGGACCACGATGCGATCCGCGTCGACGACGGTGGCGAGCCGGTGCGCGACGATCAGCAGCGTGTGCTCGGCGGAGACGGCCCGGATCGCCTCGCGGAAGGCGAACTCGTTGCGTGCGTCGAGATTGCTCGTGGGTTCGTCGAGAAGCAGGATCGGCGGGGCGGCCAGGAGTGTGCGGGCGATCGCCAGCCGCTGGCGTTCGCCACCGGACAGCAGTACGCCGCTCTCACCGACCTCGGTGTCCAGACCCAGCGGCGAACGTTCGACGATGCCGGTCAGGTTGACCGCCTCCAGGACCGCGAACAGCCGCCCGTCGTCCACTTCGGGCGCGGCGAGCAGGAGATTGTCCCGGATTGTCCCGGCCAGGACGGGTGCCTCCTGCTCGACGTAGCCCAGTCGCGCGCGCAGCAGATCGCGCGGCAGGTCCCGGATGTCGATCCCGCCGAGACGGATCGCCCCCTCGGTCACCTCGTAGAAGCGCTCCACCAACGCCAACACGGTGGACTTGCCCGCGCCCGACGGTCCCACGAGCGCCGTTCGAGTGCCCGGCGCGATATCGAAGGTGACATCGCGCAGCACCGGTTCCTCGGCCCGATAGCCGAACGTGACGTGCTCGAAGGCGATCGCGGACGCGCTGGTGGGCGACGGGGCGAAACCCGCGGGCTCGACCGCGTACGCCCGCGCCGGGGAGGATCCGGCGGGCATCGATGGAGACCGCTCCGCCACACGGGTGTCGCCGGCCGTCTCGGTGGGCAGGCGCAGTATCTCCTCGACCCGTTGGATCGCGCCCAGGCCGGTCTGTAGTTGGGTGTAGGCGGTGACCACCTGACCCAACGGGACCACCAGGAAGAACAGGAACAGCACGAACGCCACCAGATCGCCCACGGACAGCGTGCCATCGGCAACCCTGGCCCCGCCGACACCCAGCACCAGAAGAAAGACACCGTGCGTGGCGAGGTGCGCGATCGGTGTGATCAGCGCCTTGAGCCGGGCCAGCCGAAGCCCGGAGGCGTAGGCCAGTCGGGCACTGTCGTTGATCGTCTCGGTCTCGCGCCGCTCGGCACGGGCGGCACGGATGGTACGGACGGCGCCGATCGCACGCTCGAGCCCGGAGGCCATTTCACCGAGACGGGCCTGCGCCTGCTCGGACACCGGGCGCGTGCGACCACTGATCACCATCGCGCCCAGCAGCACCGAGGCCAACCCGCCGCACGTAACCGCGAACAACACGGGATCGACCAGCAGTGCCGCGGTGGCGGCGCCCAGGATCATCAACCCGCCGGTCGCCAGTTCGAACAGGCCCGCGGTGACCACGAGTCGCAGCAGCGCACTGTCCGCGCCGATCCGGGACAGCAGGTCACCGGTGCGGAGTCGGTCGTAGTGCGCCACCGGCAGGCGCAGGACATGCGCGGTGAGCCGTTCGCGCACCGTCAGCACCAGCCGTTCGGCGGTGCGCGCCAACAGGTACTCCCGAAACCCGTTGATCACCGCGGCACCCAGGAGCAGGGCGCCGAGCGCCAGCGCCGGACCGACCGTCGAGCGGGACTCCTCGATCGCCCGGATCACCGATCGAATCAGCAGCGGTTGCAGTAGTGTCCCGGCTGCGGCGATCAGGGACAGTACACCGGCCACGGCCATCACCCGCACGTGACCGCGCAGGTATCGCAACAGTTCCCGTGGCCCGACCCGGGGGGCCCGGCTCATCGCGCGCCCACCGAACGGATTGGCATGGTGGATCCACCCGCTTTCGTCCTCGTCGTTCACGGCACCGGCCGGGGCGCGGAATCGACGGATTCCGCGCCCCGGCACGAACACGCTTCGATCAACAGCCCAGGCTCGCCCAGCTGCACGCGCAGCACACCGACGTCCAGCCGCTCGCGAAGCCGTCCTCGGTACCGATTTCGGACTGCATCTCCTGCAGGCCGAGCACGAAGTTCGACATGGGGTTCACCTCCCTCCAAAACTCGCGGTGATGGTGTTCTCGGACCGGTGTCCCGTCGTATCGGGGACCTCGGCCGCGAGTTCGGGGTGGGCGTTCGCCCAGGACGCGGCGCCGACGAAGGGCAACAACTCCGCGGTGCGTCCGGCCAGCACGTTGATCAGGCGCAACACGCCGGCGGATCCGGTGGCAAGGTCGAGTGAGGCGCGCAGATTTTGCTCTCCGGGGAAGACGAGGCCGTGTTCGTCGGCGAGCGCGTACAGGTCCAGTGCCGCCACGCCCGCGTCGACCCGCCCGGCCAGGTGCCTTCGCTTCGGTCGCGAGCCCAACTCGCGCAGCACGCCGACCAGTCCGGCGCGGCCGTTGAACAGCCCGGCGCCGACGCACACATCGTCCGTGCAGGCCAGGGCCAGAGCCGGTACGGCGTCGGCGATCCGCTCGTCGTTCCCGTGGGCCAGGATCAGGTCGCCGACCAGGGCCAGGCCCGCGCTGCCGGTGGCCAGATAGGGCAGGACGCGCCGGCCGTTCTCGACCTGCAAGCTGCCGTCGGGCAACGATCGGCATTGGTCCAGGTCGCGGTGCAGGGCCGCGACGGCCGCCTCCAGCCAGTGGCCGCGACCGGTGACCTCGTACATCCGCAGCAGGAACAGCGCGGGGCCCGTCCAGCCGTAGAGCAGTCCGCCGGTGAAGTTGTCCACGGCGTTCCCCGTCCGATCGCGCAACGGCCGACCGGCCGCGACGGCGCGCTCCCCTAGGCCGAACACCCCCTGTTCGACCGCCGATTCCACGGTCGAGGCCACCTGCTCCGCGTGCTTGAGAAGGTTCGGTTCACCGGTTCTGCGGTGGAAGTCCAAACTCGTCAGGCCGATGCCGGCGAGCCCGTCGAAGAGCTTGACGCCGCGCACCTGTGGGCCGCGGACCAGGCAACGGTCGTAGAACGCGAGGGCGGTGTCGGTGCGGCCCAGGTTGTACAGCGCGTGGCAGACTCCGGCCGCGCCGTCGTAGAGGCCGAAGCGCGGGTCGCGCCCGACCTCGAGGTCGTGTTCGAGCCAATCCGCGGCGCCCGCCAACTCGTCGACGCCGACGCCGGCGGTGCGCAGGGTGTCGATCACCCCGGCCGCGCCGAACGCCATCCCGCCGCCGCCGTGCGAGAACTGGTTGATGTCGCCGGGGAACAGCCGATCGCGTCGATCCGGGGTGGCCCCCGCGCGGATGGACGCCGTCAGCGAGTTCGTGTGCCGCTGCCAGGAGTCGTCGGTGACTGCGGCGAAGGTCGACTCCGCATCCGGGGGACGCAGTCCCGAGGCCGGTTCGGTGGGGACGGCGAGCGCCCGAACGAGGGGGCGTACCACGGCGTCCGCGAGGCCCAGGCGCTGTTGCGCCTTGGCGACGAGCGTGGGGGCCTTGGCCGGGCACAGCGCCAGGAGGCTGTTCAACGGCAGGTACAGGAACAGCCGAATCGCGTTGAGGGAGTACAGGTCGGCGGCCTCGCCCCGCAGTGCGTCCGGCGCGGCGAAGCCGGGAGCGCCCAGGGGGCGGGGATCGGGCGTGTCGCGGGGCTGTGCGGCCTCGAAGTCGATCAACGACACGTTCAGGTCGTCATCGATCAACACGTTGCCCGGATGCAGGTCGTTGAACAGGTAGCCCCGCGCATGCACGGCTCGTACCGTCTGCTCCAACCGCCCGAGGATGCGCTCGACCGTGTCCACGTATGCGGCGGTGGAGTCGCCCTCGCGGTCCGGACTCGGGTAGTGCAGTGTGACCCAGGATTGCAGCGACAGGCCCGGGACGTGGTCCATGGCCAGGAACTCGTGGCCGCCCAGGAGGTGGTAGTCGTGTGCGCGCGGAATCCCCGGAATGCCCTTCAGGTCGACCAGGATCGCGTATTCGTCGCGCAGCCGCGCGGGCGCGTCCCGACCGAGGCGGTCCAGGCCCGCGTGGGGCCTGCCCTCCTTGAGCACCAACTCGGCGCGATCGCCGAACCGACGGACCCGGTAGACGCCGCCGCCGTTGGAGAAGTGCAGCGCAGAGAGCATCTCGTAGGGAAATTCCTCCGGTTGTTCGCTGCTGATCCGCGGTGTGGCCGAGGGGGCGAGGAAGTCGGGGACCTCGACCCAGTCCGGCACGGTGAACCTGGGTTCGCGGCGGTCGGGCACCAGCACGCCGTCGGGCCGTTCCACGGCGGGTGTCCTGGTGCCGTCCTGCTCGTAGACATGGCGCAGACGGAATCCGCCGTAGCGCACGTACAACGGGCCCTCGTTCCAGCGCAGATCGCTGAGGATGTACGGACCGGGCGCCCCACCGACCAGCGCGTCCAAGTCGACGAGCGTGCGCCGCAGTTCCCCGACGTCCCGGGGGTAGAGGGTGAGGAACTTGCCGCTGCCCTCGCGCGGGGCGTACTTGCCGTTTCGCGCCTGGAGGACAAGGGAGGTGGGCAGGAACTTGACCGCGATCTCGTGCGCAAAGCAATACGCGGTCACCTGCTCCAGCAGTTCGGCCGCGTTGGCGAGCGTGGCCGCGACATGGATCTTCCAGCCCTGCGCGGGCAACGGGGCCGCGTCGGTCGGGGGGCGCAGATGAGCCCAGGGGCCGACATCGACCGACTCCCATCCCGGCGGGACGTCGACGAGCGTTCGATAGTCGAGTTGGCCCACGTCCGGGCGCAGTCGGTCCGGGGATTCGTAGAACCTCGGGTCCGCAAGACAGAAGGCCGAATACCGAACGTCCATCGGGATCTCCTTTCGAGCGGCGACGAGATACGAGCAAGACAACGGGACACGCCGGCGCCGGGACGGTTACACGACGAGCGGATCGGGCCGCAGTCACCGTCGGGCGACATCCGCAACGGTGCCGGGCCGATCCTGAACAAACCTTGAACGGAGTTGGATTGCCCAGGTCGGAGCCTCGATGTCGACGAAGCCGCGCACGGGTGGTGCGGCTCGACTTCGAACTCCGGGGGCACCGCAACGTCATCGCGAGGCCGGCGGTACGAGGGCGTCGAGGTGTGCGCCGACAACCGGGAGGTGGCGGACCGCGCCGAGATCGTGATCCTCGCGATGCGTCGCGTCGATCGCGTTGGGCGGTGGCGTCGTGACCGGCGCCGCGGCCCAACCGGCAAAGATGATCGTGCCCGGCGCGGCGTGACGAAGGGCGCCGGCCCGCGGGCGTCACCCACTCGCGCCCGGCGCGCGAGCGCATGGCCCGACACGGTCGGAGCCTCGTCCTCCAGGCCGTCCGGACCCTCGTGATCCGCCCCGGCCGGCGCCCCGACACCGTGGCACAGGAGCCGGGCCGTCGCGTGCCCGGCGGGCAGTGCCGACGCCGCAGGCCGCCTCGATCTTGCCGGTGCTTGTAGGCGAACGGGGCTTGGTCGGCCTGGCGGTGATGCCGTTCTCGCGGCGGATGTGGTCGGACAGCACCTCGGCCGGGAACGGCTTCGTGTACTTGCCGGTGAACTGCTTGCCGTTGTCGGTCAACACCTCGGAAGGCACCCCGAACTCGGATGCCCTCCCAGGGGTCCATCATGGTCCGCCCCAGCCGAAGGCGGGAACCCGCGACGCCGGCGAATGGTGAACCGCACGCGCGGGGTGCACGACGGTGGTCGTCGAACCAACCGGCGCCATCCACCGCGCGCGCCTGCCGACCGCATACCGCATCGCCGCATCACCGCGCACCCTGGACGACGGCGACCTCGCTGCGGGCCTTGCGTGCGCAGTGCGGGTGTTGTGGTCCCGGGGTTGGGGTCAGGTGGGCTGGTGGCGGCCGAAGAGGAGGTCGTAGCCGGCGGGGAGCTGGAGCAGGATCTGCTCCATCAGGTCGTCGCCGGCGGCGTCGGCGACCGTGGACAGCACGGCGCTCACGTCCCAGGTCGCGGTCTGCTCGGTGGCGCCCTCGATCCAGGCTGCGGTGGCCCTGACGAACCGCTCCGTCGGCAGCGGTTCGGCGCTCTGCAGCGGGTTCAGGAGGATCAGGGCGAATTCGTCCGGCAGCCGGGCGGCGAGCCGGGCGCGGACCTCGCCGACCAAGTGCGCGCCGAGCAGGGCGAGCACCACACGGGCCGCGCGCTCGGCTTCCCCAACGGTGTCGTACTCGCCGCGCTCCTTGACGTGGTCGAGGAACGTTTCGTGTCGCATGACCATCGCGGCCGCCACCCCTTCCTGTCCTTCGGGCTGCCCACGGGGGTGCGGAGGGCGAGGCGAGAGGGAGTTCGGGTGCCCGTCCTCCGCACCGGTTCGGCCGGTGTCAGCCGGAGATCTCCTTGCGATCGCCGGTGCCGACGCCGATGGAAATCCTGCGGGGCTTGGCTCGCTCGGCGATCGGGATGCGCAGGGTGAGCACACCCGCGTCGTAGTCGGCCTTGATGTGCTCGGTGTCCAGGGTGTCGGCGAGCACGATCTGGCGGGAGAAGACGCCCAGCGGCCGCTCGGAGAGCTCCATCTGCACGTCGTCGGCCTTCGCCACCGGTCGGCGCTCGGCCCTGACCGTCAGCATGTTCCGCTCGACGTCGATGTCGATCGCGTCCGGGCCGACGCCGGGAAGGTCGAAGGCCACCACGTACTCGTCGCCCTCGCGGTAGGCGTCCATCGGCATCGCCGACGGCCTCGACCACGTACCCGGGCCCATCAGCTGCTGCGACAGTCGGTCCAGCTCACGGAAGGGGTCGGTGCGCATCAACATCGTCAAAACACCTCCAGCACGTTCGGGCGGTTGCCGCCAATGCGCTTCGCTGACACCTTTGTAGCATGTCGTCTATTAGATGACAAGCATTGGTGTCATCGTTCAGATGACAATTGGATGGGGGGCTCGCGACCCCGGACGACCAACCCCCCGTCCCGCGCCGAGGCGAGCCGAGGACCGCGATCTCGTCGTCCGGCCTCGAGACCGGTCGCCCCGGCATCGGTCGCATCCCTCTTCGGGTCATGGCGCGGCGCGTGGTCGTCCGCCCGCAGAACCACACCCACGCGCATGCGGTCGGTCCGCACGTCGCCGCGCGCGTCATCAGTAGCGCCTGATACGGAAGGTCGTCGCTTACGGCCGCCTCGCCATCCACCGCGTGCACGTCGGGCCGCGCCGACTCCAGGGCTCGACCCGGCCCGCCGGCAAGCCGCGTTGGCGATGCCGGCGGTGCGCGACGGAGCGCTGATCGTCAACAGCTGCCGCCTCGGCGCGCTACGCGAACACGGCGAAGACGTACTCGAAGTCGGCGGCCGGGGTGGGGACTTCACCGACGAGGGTGGTGTCGGCGTCGAGTTTGTCGTCGATGAAGCCCGCGCCGTAGCGGTGCTCGGTGGCAGTGCGGCCGGTTGCGGGGAGCCGGATCGACCACCACACACCCGCGCCCGCGTTCTTCCTCGCCGTGGCGCCCGGTATCGATCCCTCGGGGATGTCCCGAGCCGGAGTTCGCGGAAGCGTCGGTCGCGATGGCGCGGGATCCCTCGTACTCGTACGTCCTGAGCGCCCCGTCGATCGCGTGCACCGGCACCGCGTCGTGCGGGTGCGGGCAGGGCGGCGGTGTCGTGCCCGTCCCGTGCCACGGCCGGCACCACGCCCTCGTGCCATCCCGCCCACCGCGCCGCGTGCCGCCGGGTACGACGTCAGGTCCGGCGGAACACGAGCAGGGCCCGGTGGTCCAAGCTCATCCGGCCGCCCCCCGGTCGCCGTGGTGGATACGTGCTCCGGTCACCGGCCCTGGCTGTCGCGTCTTCAGTGCTTGTTCCTGTCGGGGATCACGATCGCCTCCGCCACCGTGCCCCGCGTCCACTCGTGCGCTGTCGGTCCCCTACCTCTCATCGGAATCCTTCGCCGTACGATCCGCGAACACCGCGACGGACTGGGGGCGTTCCCGCCGGAGAGCGTGGCGGGAGGACAGCGGTGGGCCGGATCCGCAGCGCGCATCGCGCTCGGTCGGGTGGCGTTCCCGGCCGCCCGGCCGGGGCGGCCGGGGCGGCCGGGGCGGCAGGGGCGGCCGGGGCGGCCGGGGCGGCCGGGGCGGCAGGGGCGCCTTGTCGACGACACGGGCGCCCGCCGGCATCCCTACGCATACCCGCCGTTCGCGCGGTGGGGTCGAGTCGGGGCCGGTTTCGGTCGTGGGCGCGGGGTGGCGGTGCCGGTCGGGTGCGACCGCGGATCGAGCCGCGAGCACACGGACGGCTCCTCACCGAGTCGGGCATGCCCGGGTTGCGTATGCGGTTCGTCGACGACCGTACGGACGGGCCCGGGGCGGCGTCGGCGTTCGGTGGCGCGTTTCGAGGTCGCCCGATGGTGTCGGCCTATTGGATCCGCAGGCTTTTGGTGATCGTGGCGATCTCGTCCAGTCGTGCGGGCGCGCTCGCGCTGCCCGTGACGATGACGGCGTCGCCGCCGGTGTCGATGAAGGTGACGCGGGTGCGCAGCGGCGGCCGATCGGTGCCCGGAAGGACGCACTCGCCCTCGGAGTACCAGGCGTCGTGGCCGTCGACCCGGGTGGCCTCGGTGTCCGCGACGAGTCTGCCCTGGTACTCGTGCGGGCAGGCGATGATGTTCGTGAAGGTCTTGGCCGCGTGCCAGGTGCCGCCGGATGCCGCGAGCAATGGCCCATCGAGCGTCTGTACATGGAAGTACGCCGCGTCGGCGGGCCTGCCGATGCCGTCCGACGGCTGCCACTGCCTGCCGGCCTTCACGCCGGACGTCAGCACGTCCGGGTAGTCCTGGATCATGTCCGTCCATCCGGAGGGCCGTACGTAACTCAACCGCGCCTTCGTGTCGTTCACCCGCACGCCCGGTATGTCGTCGCCGCTCGAGGCGTCCTCGTCCGGTGGCGGCGCCTCGCCTGTACCGGCCGGCTCCGGCGACACCTCGCTCGCGCCGACCGGCGCCCCGGCATCCCGCGCTCCCGCTTCCGCGTGCCCGCACCCGGTGACGAGCGTCAGCGCCGCCGTGGTCACGACGATCGCGGCGAATGTGTTCCGAGGTCCGGTTCCGGCCCGCATCATGTCTCTCCCGAGGTCGCGTCGACGTCGTGCTCTCGTCGACGTCGAGCCAAACCTAGGAGCGCCGCACGGCGCGCAGCAGAGTACGCGTACTCAAGTACACCCGAGTAGGCACCGGATCGCCGTCCTCGACCCACGATGCATGCACAACCCGCGAAGGCCCGTGCCAACCTCGTCCGTTGCGACGAGGACGTGTTCGGCGAGGACGTGTTCGGCGAGGACTTCGGACACATCGGCAGCCCCATTTGCGATCCGCCGACCACCCCCGGAATCAGCCGCTCGAACCATCGCCTGCCGACAGTGGATGGCCGTCGCCCGATTCGGATAAGGCCGAGCGCCGACGCGTCCTAGGGTTCCGAGGAAATCGGCGCTCTGGAGGCGTATATGGACGGCTATCGCGGTGCGCGGACGGCTGTGATCGTGGGTGCGGGAGTGGCCGGTCTGACCGCGGCGACCGCGCTGGCACGCGACGGGTGGCGGGTCGAGGTCGTGGAGATCGGCCCACCGGAGGCGACGTCCGGATGGGGGTTGTGCCTGACCGGTCCTTCGCTGCGCGCGCTGGACGAGTCGGGTCTGGCGCACGCGTGTCTGGCCGAGGGCTTCGGCATGAACACGATCACGCACGTGGACGTGAACGGCGAGCGGGTAAACGAGATCCGGTTGCCGCGGCTTATCGGTGCGCGGCGGCCGGCGATGGTCGGCATCGCGCGCCCCGTACTGCACCGGATCCTGCGCGCGGAAGCCGAGCGGTGCGGCGTGGAGATACGCCACGGAGTGACCGTTGCCGCGGTGGAGCAGGAGGGCGAGTCGGTCCGGGCGCGGTTGTCGGACGGGACGGTCCGCGAGGTGGCGTTGTTGGTGGGCGCGGACGGGATCCGCTCGACGACGCGGGACCTGCTGGGGCTCCGGACCTCACTCGACTTTCACGGGCAGATGGTCTGGCGGGCTCTGGTGCCCCGCCCGCCGTGGGCCACCGGGATCCATCAGTTCGCCGGGAAGACCGACACGGCCGGTCTCGTGCCCCTCTCGGACACGCGGGCGTACGTGTTCCTGACCGAGAACGGGGTGGAACGCGGCGTCCTGCCCGACGCCCGGCTCGCCCCGCGCCTACTGGAGTTGCTGAAGACCTTCCCCGGCCGGGTGCGGGAGATCCGCTCCATGGTGTCCGGGTCGGAATCGGTGGTGCGCCGCCCGGTGCTGACGGCGCTCCTGGCGGGTGCCTGGAATCGGGGCAACAGCGTGGTCATCGGTGACGCCGCGCACGCGCCCGCACCGCAGATGGCAAGCGGCGCCGCCCTGGCCGTCGAGGACGGCCTCCTGTTGGCCCGGGAACTCGGACGGCACGCATCGGTCGGCGCGGGGATCCGGGCGTTCGTCGGCCGGCGCAGGCAGCGCTGCCGAACGCTCGTGGAGACCTCGGTGGCGATCGTCGGCCTGGAGCAGGCGCAGCGCCACTTCGAGGCGTATCCGCTGGTCGATTCCTGCCACCGGCTCATGGCCGAGCCCGCGTAACCAGCCGGCGCGAAGGGCGTCTTCGACGACCCGCCGTTCGCGCAACGCCCGAGGAAGGACGGACGAGGAGGAACGAATGTCCGCTGCAACAACCCGAACCCTGCCCGAGGCGAAGCAGTGGCTGCCCGAGCATCTGGAGCAGCGCAAGAACCCGTTCGACGCCATCGGTCACGATGCCGCCGCGCGGCACATCGAAACGCTTCCGGGCATCGATCCCCGGTCCTGGGCCGGGCATTGGCCGGCCGGGGCGGAGGATTTCGCGGCCGGGCGCGCACGGCCGAGGAGAGCGGCGATCGCGACGAAGCGCTGGAGAACTGGTGGCAGGCGTACCGGTTCGCGTTCCTGGGCCGATACCCCTGCCCGCTGCACCCGGCGAAGCAGCACGCGTACGACCGGGCCGTGGAGTACTTCGGCCGGGTGTCCGCGCCGGAGCGCGTGCCGGTTCGGCACGCCGCGCGCCGCGTTCCGATCGGCGTTCGAGGCAACCCTCATCGGTTCGCACGCCCCGGCGCACACCGGGACTCGACTCCGCCGACCGCCGTGATCGACGATGGCCTCCAGGGAGGTGACCCCACATCGTGACGACCCCGCTGCGCAATCACCTCATCACCAGATCCCGAAACCCCGCCGATCTGCTCAACGCCGCCACCCGCCTGTTCGGCGGCTCGATCACCACATCGCCTCTGGACGAGCTGTGCGGCGGCGATCACGAACTGCGCGGCGTCGCCACACACGACTTCGCGGTGGGCTACTTCGCCTCGCCACTCGACGTGCGCGTCGCCTCGACCAAGGGCCGTGACCGCGGCTCCTACTTCGTCAACATCGGTGTCTCCGGCGCCATCTCGGCATCGTGCGGCGGCCTGCGGGCCGGCCTCGACGAGGCGACAGCGGGAGTCGCCAACCCCGGGGACACCCAGGAACTGCGCCCCCTGCGCAGCCAAAGGACGCGGTTCCTGGGCCTGCGGATCGCCGCCGCCCTGGTCGACCAGGAATTCGCCGCGCTGACCGGACATCCCCCGGTGTCCCCCGTGCGCTTCGATTTCGCGCTCGACCTGGCCGCGTCCAAGGGACGGACGGTGCGGCTGCTGGTCGGTTCCCTGCTTGAACAGTTGGACTCGGGCGACCCGCTGTTCCGGCGCGAGGAGCTCCAGCGCAGCCAGGTGCGTTGCCTGGTCACCGCCCTGCTCCTGGGCCAGCCGCACTCGCACACCGGCGAGTTGCACGACGGTTCGCAACCCGGCTACCCGCGCTCCTTGCGGGCAGCCCTCGCGTTCATCGAGGCGAACCTCGCCGAGCACATCAGTCTCGGCGACATCGCCGATGCCGCGGGCTGCAGCCTGCGGACCCTCGGCTCCGCGTTCCGCGACCGGCTTGGCCTCTCGCCCATGGCCTACGTCCGCAACCTGCGGCTCGACCGGATTCGGGAGAACATCCTCACCTCCACCGACCCCGTCGGCACGATCGCCTACCGGTGGGGCGTCTCGCATCTCGGCCGCTTCGCCGGCGAGTATCGCGACCGTTTCGCCGAACTGCCCTCCCACACCGCGCTCCGCAGGTAGCTTGACGGCGTCCCTCGCCTGCCTACTTCCCGAACACCGCCTCGGCCCGGTCCGCTGCGGGACGTCATCGGGAAGCATGTCCGTCGACCCGTGCGAGCGAGCCCGCCAGGGCGCTGCGGCCGGCGGGGTGTCGGCGGTGTTCGCGCTCGCGGGTCGTGGGTCGACACTGCCGGCCGTACGGTGCCCTTGTGATCACCTCCATCGAACTCATCGCCCGTTCCGAGGCCGCCGGCGGAGCCCTCCCACTGCTCACGCTCGACGAGTTCTTCGTGGGCAACGACGCGCAGGACTCCCTCGCCCCGAACCAATGGGAACCGGACCGTCCCGCCGACGCACGGCCCGAACTCGCAGAGATCCACCGGCGGTTGCGCGTTCTTCAAGAAGCGCCCGACGTCGCGTGGATCCGTGTGCAACCGCACGACGACCTCGTCTGTCGCGACGGCGTCGTGGCCGAGGCCGTCGCCGTGTGCACGAGCGCCACGACGCGGGAGATCGAACGCCGAGTGGATCACGAATCGTTGTGTGCCGACGGGGTGATCGAAGGATTCGTGTACCGGGTCGACCGGTTCACGGACCTTCCCGACAGCCCCGAAGGCCACCGGGTCGTGTCCCTGGTCTGGGACTGAGCACCGACCCGGGCGGCGGGGGTCGACGCGGGTACGGCCGGCGCGCGGGTCGACGTCGGCCCGGGTGGGTTGGTGGGGCGGGATGACGTCCCCGCATCACCCGGGTGACCGGGTCGCCTACGGACGTTCCTTCCGGCGTTCCGTCCGGCGTTCCTTCCGGGTTCGTTCGGGGAGTTGTCGCCGCCGAGGGATGGGGCCGATGTTCAATCGGTTTGCGGCCGGCTCCAGGCGCGGAGGGTTCGGGCGACGTCGGTGAGGGAGTGTTTGCGTTCGCGGATGCCGCGGGTCAACTGGACCCAGCCGCCGGGAGGGACGGTGAGGGGCTCGTCGGAACCGGCCATGTAGCGGTCGGCGCAGGCGCAGCCGACGATGGCGTTGAAGTCGGCGAAGGGCTCCAGGACGATCATGGAGTGAGCAAAGGTCGCGGCGCGCGCGGCGGTCTCCTCGTAGTACAGCTCGCCGCGGAAGCGTTCGTAGCGGTGGCGCTCGACGCAGAACGCGAACGATCCCCAGTCGGTGAGCGGCAGGTTCACCGGGGTGTTCGCGGTCTGGATGTCCAGGACCCATCCGGCGTCGACACGCAGGATCAACGCTGCCCCTCGGGGAAGGCATCCTCGAACTCGGCCAGGTGGTCGGTGACGAACGTGGCGGCGCCGGTGACGAAGTTGCGGCGGGCGGCCTCGGACACGCTCAGGTCGTGCACATGCGCCTTCACCGACTTGCCCCCCAACTGCGCGGCCTTGCGCACGGCGGCGAGTTCCTCGTCCGTGTACTCGATGTTCAAAGCTGGCATGGCGACAAGGTACCAGGCAGGTACCACCGGCGGTACCGGGCCGGTACCAAAACCGCGGGCGCCCTGGGAGCCGTCGTCGGCGACCGGTGGAACGCTGCCTCCGACGTGGGCATGCGAAACAACCGCTTCCCCCCTGTCGCCCGGGGAATACGGACCGTCAATCGCTCGAGTCGCTTCGCAAGGTCCAAGGGCTCGGCGCTCGGCGCGTCGGGGAGCGTGCGGCAAGCCGCCGGCGCCCCGGGCCGATCCGCCGCAGCCCGACCGAAACAGAAGCAGGACGGCGCCCTGCCCGGCATCGCGGACCCGGGGCCGGGCCGGCGCAAAAAGGACAAGCCCTGGGCGTTGCTCGACGACCGGTCCGGGATCGGCAAGGCTGTCCGGGGCGGGCCTCGACCGTGGCCGACGGGCCCGGTCGGGCGTGGCGTGCCGGGTTTGGGTCGTGCCGCGTCGTGTCGTGCCGAGGGGATGTGCGTGCCGAGGGGATGCGCGTGGCGGGGTGGGTTGCGAGTGGGCAACGAGCGCTTAACCGGGCGGAGTTGCGGGCCATGATGGGCGTATGTCTTCGCGTCCCGATACGCGGCCGATGGGTGGTTGTCTGTTGTGGCTCGGACGGTTCGTCCTGGCTGTGATCACCCTGGCGGTCGTCACTTTCTTCGGCGGACTGTACGCGTGCCAACGGCAGTTCGCGGCTGCCGAGAGGGAGAAGGAGGCATACGAGCGGCACCGCGCGGAAGAGAGGCGCGCCCGGGACGATGTGGAGGTGCCTTTCCGGGTCTTCCTCGGGCCGGCGAGTGCGGAGTTCGAGCGCTTCGAATTCGATCGGTGTTGGCGCGACACCACGACCCGGCCCAAGCCGCAGGCGGGCATGATGGGCGTGATCTGCACGTTCACGGCCGTGCACTTCTACGGTGCGGACGATCCCACGACGTCGATGGCCGAGTTCGAGCGGGAGGCACGAAGGCTCGGGTTGACGCCGGATACGGCGAACTGGGCGAGGCCACAACCGGTTCCGGACCTGCGCTTCCCGGACCCGACGCCACCTCCGGGGGCGGGCGAGCAATACGGTCCGCCCTGGGGGAGCGGCCTGCATGCCGAACCCGTGCGTTGGCAACACGCCTACACCGAGCACCCGTTCGTCGTCCGCGCATCCGTGACGACCCGATACCGGACCGAGCGCACCAAGCCGAAGCCCACTCCACGCCGCACCCCGATGCTCCCCCAATCCCCCGCCACCTGCGCAGGCGGCCACCGGCCGTGGAGCTGCCTGTGACACACGACGGCTTCTCCCCGTTCCCGCACCCACCGGCAGGCTCCCGCGTTCGACGAACGCGTCGTATCCGACGACGGACCGATACGCCCCGGGGCATCGACGCCCGCGGTTCGGGGGCGGGACGTCGGAAGCAGGGCTCCGGCGGGGGGCCGGGCCAGGTGTCGGGGTCGAGCATCTGCCACAGAGTGTGCGACAAACCTTCGGCGCCGGTGTCCTCGACCTGCCTCATCCAGGGCGACGGGGACAACACCCGGCGCAGTTCGGGGGTGACGGTCTTGTCGATCACGGCGCGCAGGGTGTCGGGGACGGGGTCGTCGACCAGGCACAGCCACCCCAAAGCGGCGCTCACCCGGATCTCCGGGGGATGGGTCGTATCCGACCACAGGGCGCGGGTGAACGCGGCGGCATCCTCGTGGCGGTGCTCCCGGGCCGGTTGCGCGATCGCAAAGACCAGGCCCGCGCGCACCCGCGGGACGGTTTCGGTGCGCAGGCGCTCGTGTAGGTCAGCGGAGATCTCCCTCGCGCGGCTCGAGGCCGCGGCCAGGGCGTATGCGGCTGCCTCCCGCACCTGCGGGTCGGGGTCGTGCAGGAGCGTCATCGGGATGTGCGCGTCCACGGCGGTCGCCGGCGCTGGGCGGGGCGTGGGGAGGCCGGGATGCGGATTGCTCGGACCCCGGTGCCGGGCGGTTGCGGGTGAGGTTTGCGACGGGCGGTGGATCGTGGGCACCGATCCGGACGGAGCTCCGGGGTGGCTCGTCTCGGCGTCGGCCGCTGTCCGGCCGGGCAATGCCCTCGATCGTCGGCGCTACCGGTCGGGGTACGCGGCCTGCAGGCGTATGAACATCTCCCGCGTGTCGGCTGCGGAGAAGATCGTCACCTCGGCATCTCCCGCACTCGCGGACAGGTTCCATTCGCCTTCCTCGTCTTGCCACGGACTGCTCATATGCATCGTTCCGAAGCCGCGTTGGACCACCACGAAGGCGAAACCGCGATTCGACATCATGTCGCTCATACCGGAGCGCCCCATGAGCAGATCGGCGAGCGCTTCGGCGGCGTTGTCGCCGCGCACGAGGTCCGAGGACATGGCGAATTCCCGTGCGCGCAGATGCTTCAAGGTCACCGCCGTGTGCGTGCAGTCCTCGTCCCGCTGCCACGGTGGAACCGTCCAGTCGAAAGTCATACGCAACCCTCCCACCATGCAGGGCACCCCGCCGACCCGAGGCGTGGTCCCCGGGCCCGAAGGGCGACCGGGCGAGGCAGAGCACTCGCGCAGCCCCGAACTCTGCGACACCACACACCGAAGCCCCAGGCCGGACAACGCCACACCATGGCCCGGTGCCCCGACGAAACGTCGGGTTCCCGAACGGGAGGCCACCGATGGGCACGGTGGCGTGTCCTGCTTCGGCGGTGTGCCGCGCGCACCGGGTCCGAGTTGTTCGACAACCGTCGGCCCGACCGGCCGAACTCCGAGCGGGGTTTCCCCGGCTCGCCACCTCCGGCAGTCCCCTCCCCCGGGGGTCTGCACCCGCCTGTTCGGGCGACGCCTCACCGCCGCCGGCATCCGACGCGCCGTCACCACCGCTCTAGGCCGGGCTTCTGCCATCGCACGTGGACCCGGCCGGCCGACAGCCAGGTGACCCGCAGGAGTTTCCGCTCTTGTGGGAACCATTCGAGTCCTCGCAACACGCGAGAGCCCCGGCCTGCGCGGACGACGGGCCGTCTCGGTTCGCGACGCTCGGGCGGTGCGGTCGTGGTGACCTCGGCGGACCACGCGCTGCCCGCGGTGAATGCCGGGTATTGCGGCCCGCGTAGTGGGAACGGGCTTGAGGGCCGGCATTGAAGAGCAACAGGCTCGCCTCTCGTGCCTGTTCGGGCATCGTCGGCACGCTCACACCGTGCCGGGCTCCTTGGCGAGCCGGACCGACACGGCCGGGCACGGGTCCGAGACGTGGGAAAGATGCAAGGCGATCAGGGATTGACCGTTCGCCCATTTGGTTACTGTATGTCATGTATGCGGCATGAAAGTTGGTACGCTCCCGGTCGTGACGTTGACACCCAGTTTTCGGGCGCACGGACTCGACCGCATGTTCCTCGGATGGGAGGAGCGCGATCCGGGGCGCTCGGATGTCTCGGGGATCGCACATTTCGAGGGCGCCCCACCGCGTGTGGAGGATCTGCGCGCGTGGCTCGCGGGCTTCGTCGATGTTCTGCCGGGACTGACCTGCCGGCTCGTGGGCTCGTCACGGCGCGCCCGGTGGGTCCACGACCACCACTTCGATCTCGACCGGCACGTCGTGGAGGTCGAGGTGGCGAGGGACACGCCCCTCGAAGCGGTGGCGGCCCGCGTGCTCGACCGCCCGCTGGAACGGGATCGGCCCGACTGGGACCTGTCGCTGATCCACGGCTACAAACCCGGCTGCTACAGCCTGTGTTACCGCGTCCACCACTGCTGCCAGGACGGCGGCGCGGCGTCGCACACACTGCGCACCGTGCTCACCGGCGCCGCTCCGACCGGGACGAGCCGGCCCGCACCGCTGCCGGGCCGGGTGGTGCGGGCCGCCGCGCTGATGGGCCGACTGCTGGGCGAGATCGCCGCGACGAGCGTCGTCGGGGCGAGCACGGCGACACCGCTGTCGGGGCGACGTCGTCTCTTGTACGCCCACGTGGACACGGCACGCCTGCGACGCGTGGCCCAGCCGCTCGGCGGCGGCCCGAACGAGGCCCATCTCGCCGCGCTCACCGGCATGTTGCACCGATGGTCGGCGGCGTCCGGAGTGCGGCTGGGCCGGCCCGCGCTGTTCCTGGCCGTCGATGCCCGCCGTCCCGACGACCTGCCGTCGTGGGGCAACCGTGTGCTCGCCCTTCGGTTGCCCCTGCTCGGCGCATCCGGTTCGCCCCGGGAGCGGCTGGTGGACCTGATCGCCCGAGGCGCCGCCGCCCGAAGTCGTCGCGCGGCGGCCCAGGACCTGGTGCGGTGGCTGCCCGGTCGCCTCTGCGGTTGGCTGCTGGGTCGGCAACTGCATCCCCGGCATGTGATCGGCGGCAGCACCACGCTCGTGTTCACCGCCGGTGCGGGCTTCGACCCGAAGTTCGTGGCCTTCCATCCCGCTCTGCCGCCCGGTCACCTGTTCGTGGCGGCCCTGCTCGTCCACGGCACGAGTGCACAACTGTGCCTCGTCGTCGACGAGGCGCTGCCCCTCGGGGAGCGGATGGCCGACTTCTACCTCCAGTCCCTGGCCCACCTCGAAGCGCCGACGCCGCCCGTCATCCCGACCCAACCTCCGCGGGCGGAGCCGAGTCACTCGTGAGGCTGCTGATTCTCGGCGGAACCTGGTTCCTCGGCCGCGCCCTGGCCGAGGAGGCCGTCCGGCGCGGCCTGTGCGTCACCACGTTCAACCGCGGCCTGTCGGGCCCCGACACACCCGGCGTCCGGGCCCTGCGCGGCGACCGCTCGTCGCCCGACGCCATGCCGAGCCTGTCGGCGTATGGCCCGTGGGACGCCGTGATCGACACCAGCGGCTACATCCCCCACACCGTTCTGCACGGCGCGCGCAGCCTCCACGAGGCCGTCGACCGGTACGTGTTCGTGTCGAGCGCCGCCGCCTACAGCGACTGGCCCGAGCGGCACGTGAGCGACGAGTCGGCGATCCGGAACTGCCCACCGGACGCCACCGGTTCACCGCCGGGCTCCGTGCGGCCGTTCGCGCCGCAACGCTACGGAGAGCTCAAGGCGGGCTGCGAACGCGCCGTCCGCGCCGTCTTCGGCGACCGATCGACGATGTTGCGAGCCGGCGTCCTGGTCGGCCCGTACGAATACGTCGGCCGTCTGCCGTGGTGGCTGCGGCGCGTGCAGCGCGGCGGGACCGTACTCGCCCCGGGGGATCCGAACCGGCAGGTGCAGGTCACGGATGTGCGCGACATCGCCACCTTCGCCCTCGACGTGGCCACACGCTCGCAGGACACGTCGTTCAACCTCACCACGCCCCTCGACGGATCGCTCACCTTCGCCCGAATGCTCCATGCCTGCCGGCTGACCACCGGCTCCACGGCCTCCTTCGCCTGGGTGGACGACGGCCTCCTCCGGCGCTGTGGCATCAGCCCTTTCACCGAGTTGCCCCTGTGGCAGCCCGGACCCCGGACGTGGACCATCGCGGGCGACCGCGCGCGTGCCGCCGGATTCTCCTGTCGCCCGATCGAGGAGACCATCCACGACACCTGGGCATGGATGACCACCGGCGACCCCGCCGTGGCGCACCCCCGCCACGACGAACACGGAATGGAACCGGCGAAGGAGCGGCGGATCCTGGCGACTTGGCGCCGGCGAAAGGAGCTCGGGTGTGTCAGCCCCGCCGGGGCGGGCCGAACCAGGTGGTGAGGGCGGTTCGAAGTGCCGAGGTGTCGGGGATGCCGGCGGGTTCGGCCGCCCGGTTGCCGCCGACCCGATAGCGGATGTCCAGGCCGGCAAGCATGCCGCGCAGATACCGGTTGACGTCGTCGAACACCATGAGCGAGCCGAACTCGTCGCGCAGCGCGTCCATCCGGGCATCGGGGCGGGCCACCCGGTCGATGTCGAGCACGTCGGCGAGTGCCTGGGCCGGCACCCGCTCGGTGTCGTTGCCGTGCCTGGGTGTCGGCTCGGCCCACATACTCCGGCAGGTCGTCGGCGCCCCACCGCAGCCGGTCCGGTACATGCGCCCGCCGGGCGGCCGAGCAGACGCGGCACGAACCGCTGCGCGGTCTGCCCGGGGTACCCGGGGTACCCACGCGCCACGCCGGGACCGGCCACGTACAGCTCCCCGGTCACGTCGGCAGGGACCGGCGCCAACCCCGGACCCGGCGCAGCGCGGCCGCGAAGACGTGGTCGGCGCCGGTCCACACCGTGTGGTCGTGCTCGATCACGGTTGTGGGAAACGCCCTTGGGCTTCGTGGTCCCGGGTCGACGCGATAGCCGTCTGTACTGCCTCGAGTAGGGTTTCCAGGTCCTGGGCCTGTTGCCACTCCTCGGCCGAGTGGTGCCATGTGTGCTTCGATGCCGGGGCTTCGGGCGGACCGGCGATGATCTCGATGGTCCGCCTCCCCTTGCGGTCGGGGGGCGTGACGCGCAGGGCCATGTTCCGGATGTGGAAGCGCTTCGGGTAGCCGCCGAAGATCTCCAGGATCCGGCCGTCGAATGTGTAGAACTCTCTGCCTGCCCTGGCCGTGATCTCGTCGGTCATGGGGTGACGCTACACGCGGCGATTCGTGGCTGTCAGGCGTCGAAGAACGTCGGGCGCTCCCGGCCCACCGCATCGGTGCCCCGGACCATCGCTCCCCGACCCGGACGCGGAGGAATCGAGGAATCAGTGGGGGTAGCCCCCGGCGAATACGGCCACGAGCCCCATCGTCGGTCGGCTGCGTTCGCGAACGGCGCCGTGGGTGCGCCTGGTCCGCGACCGAGCTGATCCGGCGAGCGGTCGGCCGGCCGCCGACCTGATCGCCGCCCAAGCGCCCGTGCCGCGAGGCCCGTTGCCCGCTGTCGAGCCCCCGTGAGAGGATCAAGGTTTTGAGTAAATCATCAGGTTCTGCGAATGGCAGGTAGCGTTGATGTACACACCAGAGTCGGCGGAAGCCCGCATCGACGATGCGAGCAACATCCTGGTCGCGCCTTCGGTGTTGCATGACAACGACTTGGTCAGGGATTTCTTCGGGTCCACGATCACACCGGAGGATCTTGCGTCCGGTTCGCCCGATCTCGCGCAGAAGACTGTCTATCTGTGTGGCGACATATCCGGGGTCAGCGGTCGTCAACTGCGTGCGGCTGCCCGGGTATTCGTCATCAGGGAGCTGTCACACGGCTACCACGAGGGCGTCGACGAACCTTGGACGCTCGTCGACCTCGGTCGGGTTCCCATCCGGGTGCACGGCATCGGCGTGTACTACCGTCGCTTTTTCGGACTCGGCGCCGACCACTTCGGGCGGATCCACGCGGAGCACGCGTTCCAGTCCCTGACGGAGTCCACCAAGCCTGGAACGGCCCACCGCAGCGGCATATATCTGACGCCCGTCACACAAAACGGTGACGAACTACATTTCCGCCTGCTCCGGTGCTCCACGAATCTCTCGGGGCCGACCGAGAACTTTCGCTCGACCGACACGCACATCGTCGAGGCTCTGAACCGCGAGGCCGCCACCGTCTTTCGGGACCAGGCACCCCTGAACCACGTCCTCGCTCAGACCTACCACAACACCCTTGCCACGGACGAGCGCAAGCAGTCCAAGGCCAAGATCTCGGCCCATGCCGACAAGACCAAGGACATGCCGGTCAATGGCATCATGGCCTTCTGCACTTTCTACGACGAGCTGGACAAGCTGCGGCCTATGGCCGAAGACGCGTTCGACCACGGCGTGAAGGGCGTCAGCGGCCTGACCAGACTCCGTTTTCACCTCAAGGAGCCGACCGCAGGGCGCGATGGGGGCGCACTCCCCTCGCAGTTCACTCTGACGCTCTATCCCGGCTCGGTATTCTTCATGCCGCTGTCCACCAACCGCCTGTATACACACGAGATCCGGCCCTCGACGTTGGACGCCGAACTCCTCCCCACCCGCCTGGGATACGTGGTGCGCTGTTCGAGCGCCGAAGCCGTGCACAAGAACGGCCATACGTTCCTCAAAGCGGCCGAAGACTTGGTGAAGCTGGCGCCACCCACACCGGCCGGCATGGACGAGCTGCGCAGGCTGTACGCAGAGGAGAACCGGACCACGTCCTTCATCGACTACGGTGACGAGTTTCTTTTCAGCATGAACACGGGAGACTACGTTGCCCCGCGAGTCTAGAATCCCGGATGAAATCCTCGCATGCACTTTGTCGACCGAAAAGAATCTCTTTGCAGAGCTGTCCGCGTCGGTTCATTGGGAAGACGTCGGAAAAGGCCGGCGAGGCACCGTGCTGACCAAGGTCGACGAGGCCGGTGGCGTGGCCCTCGTACGTACCACCACTCGGTACAGCAGCCCGGCGCAGCGTTTCCGGGCGGTGCACGAACGGCTGGCACAACGGATTCAGGAGCGCGCGGCGCTTTCGGTCGATTTCAACAACGCTCTCATCGAGATCTACACGAACGCCTACACAACCATGGGCAGCCATTCCGACCAGGCCCTCGATCTCGCCGACGAGTCGTTCATCGCCGTCTTCTCCTGCTATCAGTATCCCGACGCGAGCCCGCCGAGAAAGCTGATCTTCGAATCAAAGGCATCCGGCGGCGAGAAGTTCGAGATTCCTCTCACCCACGACAGTATCGTCGCCTTTTCCGTCGACTCGAATCGGCGATTCAAACACAAAATCGTATCGGACGCGCCCGTCCGGCAGGCGGACAATCAATGGCTGGGCGTGACGTTTCGCACGTCCAAGACCTTCGTTCGTTTTCACGACGGGCACGCATACCTTGCGCAGGGTATGCGTCTCATATCGGCCGACGATGAGCAGAGGAAAGATTTCTACCACCTGCGGCGCCGCGAGAACAACGAAACGGACTTCACCTACCCCCCACTGTCCTACACCGTCAGCGAGAGCGATCTGATGCCACCGGTCTGACCTCGGACGAGTTCGCGCCGGCGTGGGTCGTCCGGGTCGAAGCCGGCTGCCCGGCGCAGTTCGGCGACTCTGCGGGTGGGCATGTGTGCAGGCTGGGCGGCGGCCCGGTGTGCTGCCTGGGTGTGGCACACCCGGGTGGCGAGCGTCCTGGTTGATGGCCGCCGCCCTGCGCAGACTCGGTGGTGGAACGGGGCGGTGGGTCATGCTCGGCGGCTGTGGTCGGTCAGGCGGCGAGGCGGCGTGCAAGGGCGGGGATGACGATCGTGGCGGCGACGAGGTGTGTCAGGGCAAGGAGTGCCTTCGTCGACGGAGCGGCGTCGACGATGATGTCGGGGACGACCGACAGTGCGGTGAGCGCCACGGTGGTCCGGACGAAGGTGCGGCGCGGGGTGCGTGCCCGGCGGTTGAGGACGGCGGCGAGCGCGAGGCCGACGAGCGAGAAGACGGCAGTCAGCACGGCGAAGCCGGTGACGGGAATCGGTGATCCGTCGATGTCGAGGCTGATGCCGGCGGCGTTGCCCGCAGCGGCGACCATGGAGGTCGCGGCGGCGGCGAGTACGGTCGCCGGAATGCCGGTGCGAATGAGCGAACGGGGTGCGACGGCGGGGGCGGTGGTGGTGGGGGCCGTGATGGTCATGGTGTCCTCTTCGGTTCGAACTGCCAACGGTGATGTACGCGATGCAGGGAAGACCTGCTCCGCCGGCACAACTCATCGGTCACCCGGAAACAACTTTTACCAACCTCGGAGACGCGGCTCGGTCGACGTGGTCCGGCGCTTGGTGTCGGACCCCGCCAACGGGAGGGGTTGTCGGTCAGGCGGGCGTTCGGCCACGCGGGCACCGTCCGGGACCACGATGGGGTCGGCCATCCGTCGTCGGCCCCCGCGCGGTCGACTGCCGTTCGCACGGCCGAGGCGTCGGCGGTGGGCCGTTGGGTGGGAGCGCGGGGACGGTCGGGGCTTCTCGGATCGCGGGCTCTGCGTGTGGCGTTGCGGTTTGGTGGGGTCAGCTTTGGTGTAGTTCGGTTGTTGTCGTGGTGGCCTCGTCGAGTGCCGATGGGATGGGTGTGACGCCCAGGCCGGGGGTTTTGGGGACTGTCAGGTGGCCGTCTTGCAGGGTGAAGGGCTCGGTGATGTCGGTGGCGAAGTAGCGGTTCGAGGCGGAGATGTCTCCTGGCAGGGTGAAGTTCGGGAGTGCGGCCAGGGCTGTGTCGCCGGCTCTGCCCAGGCCCGTTTCGAGCCGCCCTGTTCACCACATCGCACACCCGCCCGAAGGAGCCTGTCGGTGCATGACGAGGAGCGACCGATGGTCGTCAACGAGCAACAGACGCCGATGCGCCGGCGCACCATGGGACGCCTCGGCTGGAGGGTCGGCGAGGTCGGCTACGGCATGTGGGGAATCGGCGGCGGCCCGGGCGGATTCACCGGCTGGGACTACGACATCGCCCCGGATGCCCTCGACCTCGCCGTGGACATGGGCTGTACGTTCTTCGACACGGCCTGGGCCTACGGGCGCGGCAAGTCCGAGGAACTGCTGGGCGAACTGCGCGACCGCCGCCCCGACGCCGGGATCCGGCCGGCCACCAAGGTTCCCCCACTCAACCGCGAATGGCCCCCGCGCCCGCAGGACACCATCGAGGACGTCTTCCCCCTCGACCACATCCTCGACTACACGCGGCGCAGCCTGGACAACCTCGGCGTCGACAGGATCGACCTTCTCCAGCTCCACGTCTGAGAGGACCGCTGGGCCGCGGAGCCCACCTGGCAGAAGGCCGTCACCCTGCTCAAGGACCGCCGAGTCGGCCTCGTTGATCGGCCCCGCATTGAACGTACTGCCGCTGCGCGGCGATGTGTCCGGCGATCCGTCGTTCGCCGAACTCGTCGCGCGGGTACGGGACGCGGTTCTGGGCGACCTCGACCGCGGGCAACTCGCGCTGCCGGATCTGGTGGACGCGTTGGCGCGGCCCGGCGGGGCCAAGCGGCCGAGTCCGGTGATGCTGACCGTACACAACACGCCGACGGCGGACGATCAGCTCCTCCGCTACGCCGGTGAGTTGGCGCCGGCCGCGACCATGGTCGACCTCGCGATCGGGCTCGGCTTCCCCGCCGACGGCGCGGTGTTGAACGCGGACTACGCCGCCGAACTCTTCGACGAGGCACGCGTCGAGGCGTTCGTCGACCACCTGCTGACGCTCCTCGACGCGGCGATCGGCGGGGCGAGTACGCCGGTCACCCGGCTGCCGATGCTCACCGCAGGTGAGCATCGGCGCATCGTGGACGACTGGAACGACATCGTCGCCCCCATCCCGGATGCCGTCGCCGTACACCAACTGTTCGAACGCCACGCCGCAGCCACACCCGACGCGCCCGCGCTCACCGTCGGCGACGACACCTTGGCCTACGGGGAGTTGAACCGCCGGGCCAATCGGCTCGCCCGGAGACTGCGCCGGGAGGGGGTTCGGCCGGGCCATCGGGTCGCGATCAACCTGGATCGCGGCGTCGAACTCTTCACCGCGATGTGGGCGGTGCTCAAGGCGGGTGGCGCATACGTGCCATTGGATCCGGCCTACCCGAGCGACCGGCTGGAGTACATGCCGGCCGACAGCGGGGCGACGGTCGTGATCAACCGGGACTACCTCGCCGAAGGGCTGCCCGAAGGGCTGCCCGAAGGGCTGCCCGAAGGGCTTCCCGACGACGACGGCGACCTGTCCCTGTGCAACACGGCCGACGATCCCGCGTATGTCATCTACACCTCGGGATCCACCGGCAGGCCCAAGGGCGTCGTGGTCACGCACGGCAACCTCGTGCACGCCGCCGGCATGTGGCGGCAGGCGTACCGGCTGCGGCCGGAGTGGACCTACCTGCAGGCAGCGAGCTTCTCCTTCGACATGTTCGTGGGCGAAACGCTCCGGGCCCACCTCAGCGGCGGCCGGCTGGTGGTCGCCCCGCGCGAGACCCTGCTCGACCCGGCCGATCTCCACGCGCTGATGAAGACCGAGCACGTCGCCTGCACCGAACTGGTCCCCGCGGTGCTGCGCACGCTCCTCGACCACACCGAACGCAGCGGAGCGGACCTGGCGTTCGTCCGGCTGCTGATCGGCGGCGGCGAGAAGTGGCACGTCAAGGAGTACGCGTTGGCGAAACGCCTGGTCGGGCCGGGCAACCGCGTCGTCAATTCGTACGGTGTCACCGAGGCCACCGTCGACAACGTGCTGTTCGAGGGTTCGGTCGAACACCTTGCCGACGACGCGCCGTTGCCGATCGGACGGCCCTTCCCGAACAACCGGGTCTACGTCCTCGACGCGCACCGCCGACCGGTTCCCGCGGGCGTGGTCGGTGAGCTGTATCTGGGCGGGCTCGGCGTCGCACCCGGCTATCACGAGCGGCCCGAGCTGACCGCCGAGCGGTTCGTGAGCGATCCGTTCGTCGCCGCGCCCGGCGCCCGGATGTACCGCACCGGCGACTCGGCCCGATTCCACCTCGACGGCAGGACGAGTCACGCTATGCCTCCGGCAGCCACAAGGAACCCGCCGCCCGCGCGGTCGTGGCCCGCGCCGTCGCCGAGGGGCACGACCGGATCGTCGTGGGCTCGTGCGGCAGTTACGGCCGGGCGATGGCAACGGCGTGCGCGGCGGCGGGCCTGCGGTCCACGGTGGTGCTGCCCGCCGACTGGGGTGACGGCGGCGCCGCCGTCGCGACCGCCGGGGCCGACATCCGTTTCGTGCGCGGCGGTTACGAGGACGCCGTCGACGAATCCCACCGCCTGGCCGTCGAGTTGGGCGCTCTGGACGGCAATGTCGACGGGCCCTGCACGGACGCGATCCTGGCGGGGCACGGGCATGTCGTGCGCGTGCTGCACCGTGAGCTGGGCGCCGCTCCGGCCGCGCTGTGGATCCCGGTCGGCAACGGTACGACGATCGTCGCCGCGCATCGCCAAGCCCGCCTCCTGGCCTGGCCGGTGGCCCTCCACGCGGTCGGCTCCCCCGGCAACAACCCGATCGTGACGAGTTGGCCGGGCCCGTACCGCACGCTGTCGAGCCACGAGGTGGTCACGACGGAGCACAACGAGCCACTGGTCAACTGGCATGCCCTGCACGGCCCCGAGGCTCTGGCCGCGATCGCCGCCTCGGGCGGCGCGGCCCACGCCGCGACCGACGACGAACTACTGGCCGCCCAAGCCCTGCTGGGCCGCTACGGAGTACACCCCACCGCAGCGGGCGCGGCCGGACTCGCGGGTCTGCCGGCCCATGCCGAGACCACCGAGGTCCACGGGGACCAGATCGTCCTGGTGACCGGCCGCTGAGATGGTGCGAGGCGCGAGAGGCACGGTCCACGCGCCTCCCCGCCGGTCAGGTGGATTTGTTGTGGTAGCGGGCTATCGCCAAAGGGGCGCAGATGGCGGTTATGGCGAGGGTCCAGGCCAATGCCTGCCAGGGGGATGAGCCTGCGTCGGTACCGTTGAACCAGGCGCGCATGGTGTCCACCACCACCGTTGTCGGGCTGTGGTCGGCGTAAGGGCGGAGCCAGGACGGCATCGTGGAAACCGGGACGAAGATCGAGCTGATGAAGGTGAACGGGAACAGCCAGGCCGTGCCGCCCGCTTGGGCGGCTTCCGGGCTGGATACCGCCATGCCGATGAGGGCGGCCAACCACGAGAAGGCATAGCCGAAGGCGAAAAGGAGGAGGAAGGCGCCCGCCATGGGCAGGGGTTCGCCTTCGAAGCGGAAGCCGACCGCAAGACCGACGGCGACCATCACGACCACGGCCACCAGGGTGCGGGCCAGTTCGGAGAACGTGCGGCCGGCCAGGACCGCGGATCGGCTCACCGGCATCGAGCGGAAGCGGTCCATGATGCCCTTGTTCATGTCGTCGGCGAGTCCGACGGCGGTGCCCGCGACCGACCCGAACAGCACCATTTGCACGAAGATGCCGGGAAGCAGGAACTGACCGTAGTCGCCGCCCGGGACCTCGATCGCGCCGCCCAGGACGTAGCGGAACAGCAGGATGAACATCACCGGCTGGATGAGCGCGTACATCAGCAGATCGGGGGTGCGGTGGAGGTGTTTGAGGTTGCGAAGCGCCATTTCCCCGGCGTCGGAGAGCCACCACTTGATGCCGCCCCTGGGGACGTATGTACCCGCGCCGGGGGCCGCCTGGGTCGTTGACGTGCCCGGGTTGGGGCGCGCGATCGGTGCGGACTTTTCGCGCGAGATGCTGCTCATCGCTGCTCCGTCCCCTTGGTCGTGACCGCGGTGAGGTGTTCGGCGTCGGGAGTCGGGGGCTCGTGGTGGTCGGTCAGGGCGAAGAAGGCGTCGTCGAGGGTGGGGCGGCGGACCGCCATGTCCAGGACGGTCACCTTGGCCGCGTCCAACTCGCGGACCAGGTCGGGCATCAGCAGTGCCGCGCCGGTGGTCGTCACCGTCAGCCGGCCCTTGCCGTCGTGGTTGCACGGGCTGTCGCGGATGACCGGGCGGATCGCCTGTTCGGCGCGTTCGTGGGTGGCGGGGTTGTCGAGGTGGATCTCCAGTCGTTCGCCGCCCACCCGGTCCTTGAGTTGGTCGGGGGTGCCCTGTGCGATCACCGTGCCGTGTTCGACGACCGCGACCGTGTCCGCGAGGTGGTCGGCCTCCTCCAGGTATTGGGTCGTCAGAAGGACCGTGGTGCCGGCGGCGGACAGGTCGGTGATCACCTGCCAGATCGATTCCCTGCTTCTCGGGTCGAGGCCGGTGGTGGGTTCGTCGAGGAAGATGACTTCGGGACGGGCGATCAGACTGGCCGCGAGGTCGAGCCGGCGGCGCATACCGCCCGAGTAGGTGCGGACCAGGCGTTCGGCGGCGTCGGCGAGGTCGAATTGGTCGAGGAGTTCGTGCGCGCGGGTGCGGGATTCGGCGCGACCGCGGCGGGCGAGGCGGCCGAGCATGCGCAGGTTTTCGTAGCCGGTGAGTTTTTCGTCGACCGCCGCGTACTGGCCGGTGAGGCCGATGCGGGGCCTGACCTGTTCGGGGTGGCGCAGTGCGTCCACCCCGCATACGTGCACGGATCCGGAGTCGGGGCGCAGGAGCGTGGCCAGGATTCGCACGACCGTGGTCTTGCCGGCTCCGTTGGGACCCAACAGGCCCAGGATCGTGCCCTGTTCGACGGTCAGATCGAGTCCGTCCAGCGCGTGTACGTCGCCGTACCTCTTGCACAGCGCCACTACGGCGATGGCGTCGTCCGGCATGACTCCACGATCCTTTCGAGGGTGGTCGGGGCGGACAGTTCACGGGCCACAGTGGTCAGGAGGGTGCTGCGGGCGCTGTGGAGGAAGAAGTGGTCGCCCGGGAGGACGTGCAGGGCGAAGTCGGCGGTGGTTTGCTCCTGCCAGCCGGCCGCGGTCGCCTCGGTGGCCTCCGGGTCGGCGTCGCCCACGAACGCACTGATGGGGTGGGGCAACGGGGGCTGCGCGAGGTAGATGTAGTCGTCGACCATCGCGAAGTCGGAGCGCAGTACGGGCAGGACCAGTTCGCGTAGTTCCGGGTCGGCAACGACCTCGGCCGGGAGGCTGCCCATGCCTTCGATGCGGGCGATGAACTCGTCGTCGGGCAGGTCCGAGTCGCGGATCGCGGTCGGGGGGTACTGGGGGGCCGGGCATCCGGACGCGAACAGCCGTACCGGGGGTGGTGCGTCGAGGTCGCGCAGCCTGCGACACAGTTCGAATGCGAGCCGGCCGCCGATGCTGTGGCCGAAGACGGCGTAGGGGCGATCGATGCTCGCGGCGACCGCGGCGGCCATCGCGTCGATGTCGATGTGCGGGGGCTCGCGGAGTCGGGTCTCGCGTCCCGGGTATTGGATCGGCGCGACCTCGAACGACCCGAGCACATCGAGCGCTTCGGGCCAGTCGCGGAAGGCGGAGGCACCCGCGCCCGCGTAGGGGAGGCAGTACAGCCGCAGGTCGGCGTCGGGGCGCGGACGGGGCGATGTCACCCACGGGCCACGGCGTTGGCCGGTCATCACGTGCTCCTTCGGTCCGAGAGGTCGTGGGGCGTCGGGCGATTCGGGCGGCCGCGGGTGTCGACATGGGCCGCTCCTGCCCGCCGTACCTCCGCCACCGCCGCGTCCAGGGCGGGTTCGTAGCCGGTCCAGCGGTGGCGCAGCGCGCGCAGCAGGGCGAGTTGGTCGCCGAGGCGGTGTCGGGTCGTGCGCAGGCAGTCGTCGAGCGCCCTGGGGCCGGGGCCACCGCCGTATTCGGCGCTCTCGGCCACCGTGTCGGGCGAAGCAGGCGGCCTGGTAAGGCCGTTCGCGTCGGGCAGTCGGGCCAATGCGTCGGCCAGCGGTTCGCCGCCGTTGGCCAGTGCGGTATGGACCGCCCCGGCGACGGCGGCGTGCGCGGCCCGGAAGCCGAGATCCGTGTCGAGGGCGAGGCGATTGGCGGCCTCGGTCGCCGCCGTGTAGCCGGCTTCCGCGCAGGCCCTCATGCGCTCGGCGTCCGGTCGGGCTGCGCCGATGATCAGGCGCAACAGCTCTGCGGCCTGGGCGAGTTGACCTACCGCGTCCTCGACCGGGCGCATGCCCTCGGCGTGCACGGCGATGGAGTTGCTGAACGGGGTCTTGTGCATCGCGGTCGCGGCCGTGACGAACGCGCCGAGCGGGGCCGCCGCCTTGCCGGCGACGTGTTCCAGGACGAAGACGTTGCGCTTTTGCGGCATCATCGAACTGCCGCTGGTCAGTTCGTCGGGGACGGTCAACAGCGCGCTGTCCGACGTGGTCCACGACGACAGGTCGGTGGCCACCCGGGCGAGCAGCACGCCCAGGACGGCGCCGGCCGCCAGCAGCCGCAACCCCGCGTCGCGTGAGGCGACCGCCTCGACGGAATTGGCCCGTGCCCCGGCGAAGCCGAGCAGTGTGGCGGTGCGGCCGGCGTCGATCGGCACCGTGGTGCCACCCACGCCGCCCGCGCCCAGCGGACTGCGGTCCAGGTCCTCGGCGACGCGGGCCAGCGCGTCGATGTCGGCCGCCAATGCCACCGCGACACCGCTCAAGTAGTGGCCGTACGTGATCGGCACGGCGGCCTGGTGGTGGGTGAAGGCGGGCATCACCACGCGTGCGTATTGCCGTGCCGTGCGGGTCAATGTGCCGAGCAGGCGCAGCGACTGCCACAGCAGGTCCAGATACGGGCCGCGCAGCCGGAGTTGCTGGAGCGTGGCGGTGAGGTCGTTGCGTGAACGGCCGAGTTGCAGTTGACCGCCGACGTCCGGGCCCAGTCGCTCCGTCAGGAACAGTTCGTACATCAGGTACCAGCCGCGCGGGGCCGGGCGCTCGCGCAGTGACGCGAAGTCCTCGGCGCGCAGGTCGTCCACGGCGGCGAGCAGTCGGGCGGCGGCGTCCATCGGCAGGATGCCGCGTTCGGCGAGCATCACCACATGTGCCCGGTCGATCTGCGTGGTGAGCCGGAGTGCCCCCGCGAACGCCGCGTCCACTCCCGGCTGTTGGGTCAGCGCCCGCACACGCGGATGCATCGGGACGCGGCCGCCCGTGTGTACCCGGTCGTCGATGGACTGTGGCAAACCGGCGCTCACCGCACCGCCTCCCCCACCATCGTGCGCGCCGTAAGCCTGCGCAGGGCCCGTTCGGCCAGCGCCGCCGCCGTCTCCGGGTCCGGCGCGGTGGTCAGCACCGCACCGACCCGGTCGCGGAAGTCACCGTGCCGCACGATCGATCCGGCCGCCCGATCGATGTCGACCCGCCGCACACCCGGCATCCCGGCCGCCTCCGAAACCCCGTCGACGCCGGCCCACACGCCGCTCGCGGGCGCGAGCAGAAAGCGCACGGCCGCCGCCCCCGCACGGTCCGCCGGACGCGGCGCCACCGACCGACCCAACGCCGTGGCCAAAAGCGCGTCGATCAGGTCCACCCCATGGGCGGCGAGCACGAGTTCGGGAATATGCCCGCCCGCAAGCCGAGGGTTGACCTCGATCACCACCGGTCCCCTCGCTCCCACCCGCAGTTCGACATGCGTCGGTTGGTCGGCGAGCCCCAGCGCCGTGACCGCCGCCGTGGCGCGCGAGCGCAGCGCGGCGATCAGTTCGGGCTCGGCGACGGCCGGGAAGTCGTGTCCGGTCTCCACGAAATACGGCAGTTCGCCCAGGTGTTTGGCCACCACGCCGACCACCCGGCCGCCGACCGATTCGACGGAGAACTCCGGGCCGGCCACGTACTCCTGGAGCAACACCCCGGTGGGCACGGCGAGTCCGCGTTCGTTGACGGGCGCGCCCAGCAGCGCCGCCGCGTGCCGGCGCAGTTCGTCCGCGTCCGTACACAGGCGCACGCCCACGCTGCCGCTGCCGGTCACCGGCTTGACCAGCACCGGTCCGGGGCCCAGCCGACGTCGCGCGTCGTCGAGGAGCGAGACGTCGGTGACGGTGACGCCCTCGGGTACGGCCACCCCGGCCGCCGCCAGGGTGCGGCGCTGTCGACCCTTGTCGCGACAGGTCGCCACTGCCTGCGGGTCGGCCCCGGGCAGGCCGAGCCGGCCGGCCAGTGCGGCGACCGTCTCGATGTAGTGGTCCGAGGTGCCGGCCACGCCCGCCACCGGGCCGGGCAGGGCTCGGACCGCCGCCACGAGCGCGTCGAGCGACCCGGTGTCGGTGACCACGACCGGGACGTCGTCCTTGCGCACGTAGGCGTAGCGCTCCGGTCGCGCGCACAGCAGTACCGGCCGCAGGCCCTCGCGGCGCGCGGCCCGCACCAGGGCTCGTCCGTTGCCGGTGGTGTTGCTCTCCACCAAGACCAGGGTCGCGGTCATCGCACCGGCGCCCTTTCGTGCGGGGGCCGGGCCACATCCGGGGCGGCGCGGCGCCCCCACACCATGCGGTCCCAGTGGCCGCGCACCCGGGCGGGGTCGGTGACGGTGTGCGGTTCGGTGGGCAGTACGGTCAGGTGCAGCCCGTGCCGGCGCAGCCAGTGCGGGTCGCCCGAGGTGGACTGGTAGCGGTGCCCCTCGTCGGCGAACAGCGCCAGCACCGTTCGGTCCGGGTGCCGGCGGGCCTCCCAGCGGGCGACCAGGTGGGCGGCGCCGCTGGTGGGCCCCATGAACAGCGCGTGATCGCGGTGCAGTCGGCCGGTCGCGCCGAACGCCTCGGCGGCGCCCAGCCAATGCACGTCGTCGAAGGTGTCGTGCTCGACGTTGCCCGGCATCAGGCTGTTGCCGAGCCCGCGCAGCGTGCGGGGGCCGTCGGGCAGCCCGAAGAGCACACTGTGGTGGGTGTCCACGGCCACCGCGCGGGTTTCGGGGCGGTGGCGGCGCAGTCCGTGCGCCGTGCCGCACATCGAGCCGCCGGAGCCGACACAGCCCACCAGGGTGTCCACGGGTCCGATCCGCTCGTGGACCAGGTCGGCGACCGCCGTGTAGGCGTCGGGGTTGAGCGGGTTGTCGTATTGCGAAGGCACGAAGGCCGGCGCGTACTCCTTGCGGATCTCGTCGAGTCGGTCGAGGCGGGCGCGTTGGTGTCCGCCGACCGGCGCCGGCTCGGGGACGATCTCGACTCGGGCGCCCAGGTCTTCGAGCCTGGCCCGCAGCGGCGCGTCCAGGACGGGGTCGCTGACCAGGACCAGCGGGTAGCCGCGCAGCGCGGTCACCATGGCCAGGCCCAGTCCGAAGGTGCCGGAGCTGGTCTCCACGACGGTCATGCCCGGCCGCAGTTCGCCGCGTGCGATGGCGGTGTCCAGGATGTGCCGGGCCGGGAGCAGCTTCATCACGGTGAAGCAGGCCGCGTAGAGGTTGTGTTCGAGCCGGACCAGTCGGGGCATCTCGGTGGCGGCGACCGCGTCGCCGATCCCGACGCTTCGCGCGACCGGCGCCGTCCCGTTCAACGCCTGCCGGTTCAACGCCCGCCCGTTCACCGGCTGTTCCGTCCGCGACGGTGGAAACGCATCGGCATGGACGTGATCCCGTTGATCCAGTTGGAACGCAGGTGGGTGACCTTTCCGGTGGGTTCGGCGCCTTCGAGGGCGGTGCCCAGTTCGTCGAAGAGCATCCCCAGGGCCATCCGGCTCGACGGCGCGCCGATGCAGTAGTGCGGGCCGCCGCCGAACGCAAGGTGCGGGTTGGGCGATCGGCTCGGGTCGAAGGTGTAGGGGTCGGCGAACACGCTCTCGTCGCGGTTCGCCGAGGCCACCCAGGCGCACACCCACTCGCCTCGGCGCAGCGTGGTCCCGGCCACCTCGGTGTCCTCGCGGACCCGGCGCACCAGGTGATTGGTCGGCGTCGTCCAGCGCGCGCCCTCCTCCACCAGCAGGGCCGTGCTGTGCTCGTCGGCCAGTGCGCCGTCCCACAGGTGCGGACGCTCGGCGAGGGCGAGCAGGGTGTGTGAAGCCACGTGCGGCGTGGTGGAGTTGGCGCCGAGCAGGAAGCTGTAGCAGTTCAGCGCGACGCGCAGGTCGTCCATCGGCGCGCCCTCGGTCTCCAGCGTGGTCAGCGCGCTGATCAGGTCCTCACCCGGGTGGGCGCGCTTGCTTTCGATGATCTCGGTGAAGCACGCGAAGAGTTCGTGGTGGGCGCGGCGCAGTGTCTCGTGGGTGGTCTCGCCGCTGGCGTATTCGGGGTCGTCGGGCGCGATGCTGGCGGTGGTGTAGTGGGCGATGGTCTCCCAGTACGTGTCCGGGATGCCCATGAGTTCTCCGATGACCACCATCGGCAGCAGCCGCATCAGCTTCGCGAAGTCGTGTTCGCCGCCGTCGAGCAGGGGTCGGGCCAGGGTGCGGACCCGCTCGCGGATTCCGGCGGCGTGTTTGCGGACGACCGCGTGACCGATGGTGCGCATCGTGGGTCGGCGGATGTCACTGTGCAGGGGCGGGTCCATCAGCGTGATGGTGCGCCCGCCGGCGCTGTCCCCGACGCCGACCGAGGCCAGGATGGTGCCGTCCTCGGATCCGAAGACGCGGTGGTCCTTGACGATGCGGTCGCATTCGGCGTGCCGTGCGAAGCCCCGGAAGACGTCGCCGACGGCGGGCGCGGTGTGTCTGGTCACCGCCGTGTCCTCGCGCATCGTGCGCCATCTGGCGTGTTGGCACTCCTCGTAGACGGCGGGGTCGGTGAAGTCGATGTCGGCGTAGGGGACGCGCAGGCCGGGAGGGGGCGCGGTGATCTCCATCAGCGGGCGCCGTCGCGGTCGCCGCCGGTGGCCGCGGCCAGTTCGGCGATGGTCTGGTGCCGGAAGAACGCTCCGGCCGAGCAGTCGATGCCGAGCCTGCGCAGGCGTTCGATGGTGTCCACGCTGAGCAGCGAGTCGCCGCCGAGTTCGTAGAAGTTGTCGTCGACGCCGACCCGGTCCAGGCCGAGCACCTCCGCCCAGACGTCGGCCATCAGCGATTCGGCCTCGCTGTGCGGCGCCCGGTATTCGGGCAGGTCGCCCAGTCGCTCGCGCGCGGTCCACGGTGCCGCGAGCGCGGACCGGTCCGGTTTGCCGTTGGGGTCGTGCGGCATCTCCTCCAGGACCAGGCAGGTGCCGGGGACCATGTGCGCGGGCAGGCGCTCGCCCAGCCACGCGCGCATCGTGGAGGCGGTGACCCGGGCGTCGCCGGCCGGTACCGCGTAGCCGACCAGGCGCTTTCCGTCCGCCTCGGTGCCGAACACGGCGACCACGGCCTCGGCCACCTCGGGGCGGCCGTTGAGCACGGCCTCGATCTCCCCGGGTTCGATCCGGAAGCCGCGGATCTTGACCTGCCGGTCGGTACGACCGCGGAACTCGAACGCGCCGTCCTCGCGGCGCCGCGCGAGGTCGCCGGTGCGATACATCCGGCTCGCCCGGCCGCCCCGGAAGGGGTCGGGCAGGAACCGCTCCGCGGTCAGGGCCGCGCGCCGCAGGTAGCCTCGGGCGACGCCGACGCCGCCGACGTACAACTCGCCGACCTCGCCGGGCTCGACCTCGCGCAGGTCCTCGTCGAGTACGTACATCGTGCGTCCGCTCAGCGGTGTGCCGATCGGCACCCGATCCCACTGCGCGTCCGGATCGGCGGCGTGCAGCGACGCGAACGTCGTGGTCTCCGTGGGCCCATAGGCCGCGAGGACCCGAAGTCCCGCCACGGCAGCGGCCGTTCGTATGTGCTGCGGGGACAGCACGTCGCCGCCGGTGATCAGCGTGCCGACCGGCTCCAGGGCGTGCGGCGCGTGGTCGGCCAGGACGTGGAACAGGCCCGTGGTCAGGAACAGCCAGTCGGGCCGCCGCTTGGCCAGTTCGGCCGACAGGTCCTCGACCGCGACGGGCCCGCCGCGCAGGATCTCCACCCGGCCGCCGCGGCACAGCGCGGCCCAGATCTCGAATGTCGAGGCGTCGAACGCCATCGGCGCGTACTGGGCCACCGACTGGCCGGGACGCACCGCGATGCGTTCCTCGTCCAGGACGAGCGCGACCACGGCGGCGTGTTCGACCACGACGCCCTTGGGTACGCCGGTGGATCCGGACGTGTAGATCACGTAGGCCGCCTGGTCGGGTCGCACCCGACCGGCCGCGAGTTCCGCGAGCGGATCGTTCGCGGCCGCGTCGCCGTCGACCGCCTCGGCGTCGGCGTACAGCACCGGCACGCCGTCGTCCACGAAGTCCGGGACGCCGGCGTTGCGTTCGGCGACCACGGCCGAAACGGCACTGTCGCGCACCATGAAGCGTTGCCGCTCCAGGGGGAAGTCGGGGTCGATCGGCACGTACGCGGCGCCCGCGGCCAACACGCCCAGGAGGGCCACGATCGCCGTCGGGGAGCGCGGCACGGTCACCGCGACCCGATCCTCGTGGCCCACCCCGGCGGCGCGCAGGCGACTCGTCAACCCGCATGCTCGGGCGTGGAGTTCGCCGTAGGTGAGGGTGTCCCCCTCGATCGAGACGACCGCGATCGCGTCCGGATCGCGCAGTGCCTGATGCTCGACCAGTTCGTGCAATACCACCGCGTCGCGCTCCGTCGGATGCGCTTCGGACGCCGTCATATTCGTCGTTGTCATCGCCTTCCGCTCCGCTCCGCGTCGCCGAACCGCCAAAGGAATGGCTTTTCGACAATTGTTCGGACGCGCCTCGTGGTCAACGTCCGCGAAGGAATTCGGAAGGTAGTCGGGACGGCGCCGAGAAGGCGCGGCGCGACGGGAAACATCCGGGAAAGAATCATGACGGCGCGGCATTTCACCGACGAACATGACGCCACGGTGGACAAGACACCGACGACACCTACGACACCGTGGACGGGCACTGTGGATTCGGCCCCGTGGGACCTCTCGATGGCGCTGACCGGCAAGGTGGTTCTCGTCACGGGCGCCGGATCCGGGATCGGTGCGGCGGTCGCGGTGCGGGCCGCATGCGCCGGGGCCTCGGTTGCCCTGGTGGGCCGGCGGGTCGGGGCGCTGGAGGAGACCGCCGCGCTGATCCGGCGCACCGCCGGCGAGCGCACGCGAACCGCCGTACTGCCGTGGGACGTACGCACCGAGCCCGGCGCGGATCGACTGGTCGGCGCCGCGATCGAACGGCTGGGCCGGATCGACGGTCTGGTCAACAACGCCGGCGTGGCCCGCTTCGCGCCGTTGGAGGATGCCGCGAGCGCGGATCTGGACACCATGCTCGACACCCACGTACGCGGCCCGGTCGCGCTGATCCGGGCCTGTCTGCCGGCGCTGCGCGCGGACCGGGGCAGCGTGGTCAACGTCTCGTCCGTGGGCGGGGTCCTGGCCATGCCGGGACGCTCCCTCTACGGCGCGAGCAAGGCGGCGCTGAACAGCCTGACCCGTTCGCTGGCCCACGAGTTGGCGCCGGACGTACGGGTGAACGCGGTCCTGCCCGGGCCGGTGGAGACCCCGATGTACGACGACCTCGGCCTGGACGAGCCGGCGACGGCGGCGTTGCGGGCGGGCCTGCTCGCCGGCACCCCGATGGGCCGTTTCGGGACGCCCGACGAGGTCGCCCACTGGGTGTGCGCGCTGCTGGACGCCGAGCGGTCCGGGTGGATCACCGGCGTACTGCTGCCGGTCGACGGCGGACGCACCGCGTAGGGCGGGCTTCGCACGGCGTCCCCCGGTCGCCGGACCCCGGGGCGCCGCGCGCCCGACCCGCGCCGGACCGCGGCCCGGCGCGGGCCAGGGCCACCACGGACCACACCTCATCGACATCGCAGGAGGAGAGACCGTGACCACCACCGAAGACGCCACGACCGTATACGGACGACCCGAGTTCGCCGACATCGACATCGGCGACACGATGCGCCACGGCCACCCCGACATCACCGACGGCGACCGGTTGATCGTGGACCTGGTCCGCCGCCGGGCGCAGACCCTGGGCCGCCCGCTGACGGTGATGGACGTCGGCTCCGGGTCCGGCGTGGTCTCGGCGATGTTGGCGCACAGCCTTCCGGGACACCGGGTGATCGCCAACGAGGTCGAGCCCCGGTTGATCGCCCAGGCCCGCTCGCGGCTCGCCGACTTCGCCGGCGGCGAGGTCTTCGACCGGCCGTTCCAGGAGTGGAAGGAGCCGCTGGACGTGGTCATCTCCTGGGGCTCGCACCACCACCTGCCGAACACCTACCTCGACCATGTGCGCACGCTGCTCGTCGACGACGGTGTGCTGATCATCGGCGACGAGTTCTGCCCGGAGTACTGCGACGACAACGACGCGGCCCGGGTGACCACCGCCGAGGTGATCCACCTGGCCGACGGCCTGGTGCTGACCTCGCACCGCGAGGTGGCCGCGTACCGGGCCGACGGCGTCGTCCCACAGTGGTCGCGCGACCTGGAGGCCAAACGCCGGCGCGCGCTGTGGCACTGGTACAAGTTCGTCGTCGACTACGCGATGGCCAAGGACAACTGGACCGTGGTGCTGGCCGAGTTGCAGATCACCCGCGACGACCTGACCACATCGTTCGACGAGGAGCACAAGCTCTCCCCGCTGATCGTGCGCCGCGACCTGGAACTCAACGGGTTCCGGCCGCTGTCGACCAACGTCATCGGCAACCGGCCGCCGGACCTGCAGAGCTTCTACCTCTACGAGTTCGCGCCCCGACCGCGGCGCTGACGCGCCTTCGGATCCGTCCCCGCCCCGGCCCGGAACCCTCGGGCCGTGTCGGTGGCGGCTCTCGACGACCTGCGGCGCCGCCACCGCCGGGTGGCGCGCCTCGCGAAGCCGTCCGGCACCCGTCGCACCCACGCGTACCAGCGGAAAGAGAGTCCTCATGTCGACCTTCGAGACGAGCGCGGCACCCTTGGCCGTCTCCCGCGCGGCGTCCATCCCGCCGTCGTGTCTGCACGACGTGTTCCGCTCGGCAGAGGTGTGGGAGCGCACGCACCGCCGCGCCGCGATCCGATTGCACGTGGGCGAGCCGGCGTTCGCGCCCCCGGCCGCGGCGGTCGAGGCGCTGGGCGCGGCGGCGCGCGACGGGCGCGCCGCGTACACCTCGGCGGAGGGCATGATCGAGCTGCGCGAGGCGCTGGCCGCCAAGTTGGCCACCGAGAACGGCCATCACACCGCTCCGGACCGGGTGTTCGTCTCCCCCGGGTCGTGTCAGGGGCTCGCGGCGTTGATGCAGTCGATGGCCGATCCCGGCGACGAGATCCTGTTGCCGGAGATCCACTGGCCGATCCATCTCCAACAGGCCCTGCTGGCCGGGTTGCGGCCGAGGTTCTACCCGCTGGACCGGGACTTTAGGCCCGACGCGGACTCGCTGGCCGACGCGGGCGGTGCGGACACTCGGCTGATCCTGCTGAACACGCCCTCCAACCCCGCCGGTGTGGTGCTCGACGAGCCTTTCCTGCGGGCGGTGTTGGACCTCGCCCGGCGGCGGCGCTGGCGGATCATCAGCGACGAGGCGTACGAGCACTTCGTGTTCGAGGGCACGCACGTGTCCATGGCCGCGCTGGAGCGGGACGTGCCGGAGCGGGAGCGCCTGGTGCACTCGGCGTTCAGCTTCTCCAAGAGCTACGCGATGACGGGCTACCGGCTCGGCTACATCGCCGTGCCGAACGAGCGCGCGGCGAGCGCGCTGCGGGTGGTGCAGGAAGCGAGCATCGTGGCTCCGCCGACTCCCGTGCAGTACGCGGGACTCGCCGCGCTCGGCGCCCCCGGCGCGGCGGCGCGCAACCGCGAGACGGTGCGGGCGAATCGGGATCGGGCGCTGCCGGACCTGGTGGCGGCGGGCCTGCTGGGCCGCGTCCCGCCGGGCGGTTGGTACGCGCTGTTGGACCTGGCCTCGGTGGGCCTGGACGCGGATGTGTTCGCGGCCGAGTTGCTCGCCGAGCATGGTACGGCGGTGGCGCCGGGCCGGGGTTTCGCGCTGCGCCCGATCATCGACGCGCACTGCCGGGTGACCGGCCTGGGGCAGTCGCCGCGCTCACACGGGTTGTTGCGGATCGCCTTCTGCGGCGACGGCGAGCTGCTGCGGGCCGGCGTCGAACGGCTGCTCACCACGGCGTCGGGCGGTCGGGAGTGAACGGCTCCGCGGCCCGTACGTCCGCCCCGCACCCGAACACGAGCGCAGCCGACGGCGCCGCCGGGCCCACCTACGACGGGTATCTGCGCCTGTCGACGATCCTGGGCGCACAGGCCCCGACCACGGCGGAGAGCGACCGGTGTACGCACGCCGCCGAGCACTTCTTCATCGTCGCGCACCAGAGTTGCGAGTTGTGGCTCAAACAGGCACTCCTCGACCTGGAGTTGGCGGCCGACGCGATCGGCTCCCGGCCGCGCGATCTGCACCTGTGTTTGGAGCAGGTCCGGCGCACCACACACGTGCTGGCCATGATCGCCGAGCACTTCACCGTGCTGGAGCGGCTGACCGTGTCCTCCTTCGCCCGCTTTCGCGGCGCGCTCGGGCGGGCCAGCGGGGCCCAGTCGGCGCAGTTCCACGCGCTCTACCGGGCGTTGGGGCTGTACGGCGCGGAGAGCGCGCTGTTTCGCGAGTTTCTGGGCGCTCTGGCCGAGCGGGATCTGACCGTGGCCGAGGTGTATCGGCGGGCGCCGCAGTCCGGCTTGCCGTATCTGCTGGCCGAGGGTCTGGTGGACCTGTCCCAGGCGGTGCGCCGTTGCCAATTGGCGCATGTCGAGGTGGTGGTGCGACAGATCGGCGCCCGGCCGGGTACCGGTCGCACCACGGGCGCGGACTTCCTGGCCCGGCGGCTGGCGGTGCCGTTTCCCGAACTGTGGGAGGCGCGCTCGGCGTTGCACGGGTCGGGAGTGGTCGGGGTCGGCGGGGGTGGGCGGTAGGACCGATAGCTCGTCGGTCCCGCGTCGACACACACGCCGCCGGTACCGAGCCGAATGGCTCGGTACCGGCGGTCTTTCGCAGGTCGGCTCGTGGCGGTGGGGTCAACCCTTGGCGGTCGTCGCACTCGGGGCCGGCAGCGTGCAGGTCGCGCCCCGATCCGGCAGCCGGCCGGACGTGAGGTAGGTCCGGACCGCGTCGTCGACGCACGCGCTGCCTCGTCCGTACGCGGTGTGCCCATCGCCGTTGACGCTCAACAGGCGTGCGCGGTTCATCGTTTCGGTCACATCGCGGGCCCAGGCGAGCGGGGCCAGCGGGTCGCCGTCGACGCCGATCACCAGTGCGCGGTCGTGTCCGGTGTAGCGCCAGGGGCCCTCGAAGCGGTGCGCGGGCCGGACCGGCCACTGCGCGCACTTGAGTTCGCCGTAGCCGTACAGCCGCCCGAAGTGCGCCGACGCCGTTGCGGACGCGGTGAAGTGCCGGTCGTGCACGCGCAGATCGGTGGGTACGTCCCGGTCGAGGCAGGAGTTCGCGAGCTGTTGGGCCGTCACGTCGTCCGGGCCGGTGGGTGGTTCGGTGGTGGGCACGTCCTGGGCGGCCGTCGCCGCCAGGTACGCCGCGAAGCGCGGCCAACCTTCGGAGGCGGTCAGTCCGCCGATGACCTGGGTGAGCAGCAGGCCGCCGGTGAGGATGTCGTGCCGGCCCGGGTGGGCGATCCGGTTGCGTTCCAGCTTGTCCACCAGCGCGTCGAACGCCCTCACCGGGTCCCCGGCCCCGAATGGACACAGCGCGGGATTGCCCTTGCACCAGTTCAGGAAGCGGCCGAGCGCGAACTCGCCGGCGGCGAGTTGTTCCCGGTCGAAGCGCAGCGGCTCAACGACGTAGTCGCGCGCGTCGATCGCCGCGTCCAGGACCATCGCACCGACCCGGTGCGGGTAGCGCGCGGCGTAGATCTGCCCGAGCACCGTGCCGTAGGACTGGCCCAGGTAGTGGAGCCGGTCGTCGCCCACGGCCCGACGCAGCAGGTCCAGGTCGGCGGCCGAGTCGGCGGTGCTCATCGTGCGCAGCAGTGTCGGATCGGTGTTGCGGGCGCATGCGGCGGTCAGCGCCTTGGCTTCGGCGAGTTTGGCCGGGCGGTCGGCGAGCGTGGGGTAGGCCGGGAGCGGTTCCTCGATCTCGCGTTCCTGCTCGTAGCTCATGCAGTGCGCGCCGGGCACGCTGTTCGACTGGCCGCGCTGGTCGAAGCCGACGACGTCGTAGCGGTCCGCGAGGGCGGCGAAGGGGGCCGTGCGGGTGCGCAGCAGGGCCACGCCGTTGCCGCCCTGGAGCCCGCCGTTGACGAAGAGTGTGCCGATGCGGTGTGCCCGGTCCCGGGCGGGGATGCGGATCAGGGCCAGGTCGACGGTCTTGCCGTCGGCCGCGCCCGGTCGCATCGGGACGCCGACGGTCGCACATTCGAAGCCGTCGCCGCAGCCGGTCCAGGTCGGCTTCGGCACGGCGGGCCCGGGGGTCGCGACGGCCGAGGACGGTACGGCCAGGGTGGTCGCCACGGCGGCCAGCACGGTGGCCGTGGACACGAGCCACGAGCGGCGGCGGGACGTGGTGGGTGGTCGCGGCTGCGACTGCACGGTGGTCTCCTCGCGATCGGGCACGCCTCGCCCGACCGGCGGGCGCGCGGTACGACGGACGCCACCACATGCTCGAACACGGGCGGTTCGCTCGCGCGAGATCTTTGTCGGATCTGTCGCTCCCTCGGCGCACACGCCTGGTCCCGACGCGGGTCCGGCCCCGGTTTCAGTCCGTGAATTCGGTCTCGGCTCGTGTGCAGCCCCGGAACGGCGCGATGTCGGCGGCGCGTTGCTCGATGCCCTCCCGGTCCGCCTTGCGCAGCTTGCGTACCGTCTCCACGGTCAGTCGCAGCGTGCGGCCGCTCTTTCGGGACCGCCACAGGGCCACGAGTTCGCCGTCGCGCAGCACCACTCCGGGGTTGCCGGTGTGCTTCCAGACCCGTTTGCGCAGCGCGCCGTCCGGGACGGCGGTCTCCCGGTCGCGCTGGTGCAGCCACGGGTCGTAGGCGGGGAGGACGCGCAGTCCGCGCACCTCGGGCGGGTCGACGAGCGCCCGGTGGTCGTCGCGATGGATCCACGTCGTGCGGCCGTCGACGCGCACCTCGCGCAGCTCGTCGGCCGCCGCCTGCCACGCCTTGGCGGCGACCGGCTGCGCGGTGCCCGCCCACTCGGCAAGGTGCTCGGGAGTCGAGGGTCCGTAGGCGCGCAGGTAGCGGCGGACGAACTCCTTGCGCGCGGCCGATGCGGACCGATGCGGCGGCTTTTTGCCCAGCCACTGGTCGGTCCGCACGAACGACGCCTCGCGGCCCGCGCGCGGCGCGATCACGAACAGGCCGGTGAGCGAGATGGCCCGGGCCAGGATCGCGGTGAAGCCGCTGAAGGTGTCCGGCTCGAACCATCCGGAGAACTCGTCGGGCATACGTTTCCCCAGCGCGACCCCCAATTCGCGCTTGGTCAACACCTGCCCGTCCAGGGCGTCTTCGATCGCCGCCCGGGTCAGCTCCACGACGTCGACCGCCGAACGTTTCATCCCGTCGAGCATCGGCACGAAGCCCTGCACGGCCACCCGCCAGGACTCCTCGTCCTCGGGCAACATCGGCCGGGTGAACACCGGGAGGTCGCGGGTCGGGAACAGGTACGGCGACTGCCGCACCGCCCACGCCTGGAGCAGCGACTTGTCCTCGGCCAGGGCCCGGTCCACCTCGTCGACGGTCAGTCCCGGCACGCGGGCCAGCAGCGCGATCGACCCGTTGCCCGGTGGGGTGTTCTGGGCGCCTGCGGCAGCCGCGGCGGCCCACAGGTCGGGCGCCGCACTCGCGTCGGTCAGCTGTTGGCCGGCCGCGCGGAACGCGAGCACCCGCTCCCGGTCCACCTGTTCGCTGTCGCCGTCATTCACGAGCGCACCTCTTCGTTCGATCGATTTCTCGGACGCGTCGGGTCGGGAATGCCTGTCGATGCTACGCCGATATCCGCCGGCATCCGTGCCCGGGAAGGATTCCGTACAGATGTCCGACAGAATCTTTGCGGAGTTCCCCGGTCCGAGGTAATCGTGCAAGTAATGCGATTTCTCCGGGAAATGAGGCGCGTGCCGAGTCGCCTCGGAACGGATGGCGATGCCTGTTCCCGATCGTGCGGACGAGCCGAACCCCGACCGCGCCGACCGTGCCGACCCGGCGATCGGGTCCCTCCCCCGGGCGGTGGCCGCGATCGCGCGCCGTTCGCCGGATCTGGCCGCCGTCTTCGACGCGCACGGCGAGACCTCGTTCGCCGCCCTGGACGCGGCGGCGGACCGCTGGGCGGCGGCGGTGGCCGGGCGGGTCTCCCCCGGCGGGTGGGTGGCGGTGTGCGGGCGGCGCGGCGCGTCGTTGGTGGCCGCGGCGTTGGGTTGTATGCGGGCGGGTCGGGTGTACGTGCCGCTGGATCCCGCCCATCCGGGCGAGCGCATCGCGTTGACCCTGTCGGATGCCCGTCCCGAACTCGTGCTGGTGGACGAGGGCGCGCCGGCGGCGGTGATCGATGCGGCCCCGGCACTGCGCCTGGACGCGGAACCGCCGGACGAACCGGCCCGCCCCACACGTCTGTTCCCCTCGGACCCGGCGTATGTGATCTACACGTCCGGCTCGACCGGCACACCCAAGGGTGTGGTGGCCACGCACGGCGGACTGGCCACCCTGGTCCGGGCGTTGCGCGCGCGGGGTCCGGCGCTCGCCGAGGGCGACGTGGTGTTGTCGGTGGCCTCGATCGCGTTCGACATGTCGGTCACGGACATCTTCGTGCCCTTGGCGGCGGGCGCGTCGGTCGTGCTGCCGCCCGACGAGCGTACGCGTGACCCCGACCTGCTGCTGGATCTGATCGACCGGCATCGGGTCACCACCGTCCTGGCCACGCCGTCGTTGTGGCGCATGTTGGTGCTCGCGGGACTGGGGACCCACGGTCGGCGCCGGGTGCGGGCATTCGGCGGCGGGGAGAAGCTGACCGAGCGGCTGGCCCGCGAACTCCTGGCGCGGACCGAGTCGTTGCACAACGGCTACGGCCCGACGGAGACCACGGTCTACGCGACGTTCGCGCCGATCTCGGATCCGAACCGACTGCCGCTGGGCGGTCCGATCCCGGGCACGCGGCTCTATGTCCTGGATCCGGACGGGGAGTTGTTGCCGCCGGGCCCGCGCGGTGAGCTCTACGTGGGCGGCCTCCAGGTGTCCTCCGGCTATCATCGGCGACCGGCGCTGACCGCCGAGAAGTTCGTCCCGGACCCGTTCTCGGGAGTGCGCGGCGCGCGGATGTATCGCACCGGCGACGTGGTCCGGCTGACCTCCGGCGGCGACCTGCACTTCATCGGGCGTACCGACGACCAGGTCAAGATCCGCGGCCATCGTGTCGAGCCCGGCGAGGTGGTCGCGGCGCTGGAGAAGTCGCCCGCGATCCGCCAGGCGGCGGTACTTGCGCACCGGGATACGCTCGCCGGCTATCTGGTGGCCGAGCCGGGGCACGCACCGACAGCCGCCGACGTACGCGCGCACGCGCGCCGCCTGCTGCCCGAGGCGATGGTGCCCGATCGGCTGTCGTTCCTGCCCGCGCTGCCGATGACGGCCAACGGGAAGGTCGACCACGCGGCGCTGCTCGCGTGGCAGGAGCCGGCCGAGGCCGCGCCGGACCCGGCCGGGCCCGACCCCGACGGAGCGCCCGACGGCCCGACCGAGAAGGCGGTGGCCGCGGTCTGGGGCGAGGTGCTCGGGCTGGCCGAGGTCGACGCCCGGGCCGGCTTCTTCGACCTGGGCGGTCACTCGCTGCTCGCCATGGAGGTGGTCTCCCGGCTGCGCACCGAGTACGCGCTGGAGCTGCCGGTCTGGGAGTTGTTCGCCGAGCCGACCGTGCGCGCGTGGGCCGAGGTCATCGATCGTGCGTCCGCGTCGCCCGCCGACGACGCCGAGACGCGGGAGCGCGAGGTGGAGCTGTCGCCGGAGCAGCGGGCGCTGTGCAGGGCGGAGCGGCTGGTGCCCGGGATCACCTCCCCCGGCCTGGCGGTGCGGGCCACGCTGACCGGCGCCGTGGACACCGGGCGGGTGGTCGAGGCGCTGGCGGCGGTAGTGCGACGTCAGGAGTGCCTGCGTACCCGGTTCGCACCGGTCGCCCGGGACGGCAGGCAACTCGTCTCGCCCTACGTGGAGTTCGACGTGTTCGAGGAGGATCTGCGCGACGCGCCGGCAAACGCGGGTGGGTCGAACGAGGCGATGGATGCCCCGTTCGACCTGGCCAACGGGCCGCTGCTGCGGGCGGCGCTGCGGCAGTTCGCGGACGAGCGTTTCGAGTTGGAGATCCGGGTGCACGACGCGGTGGCGGACGTCGCGTCGCTGGGGGTGATCGTGTCGCAGTTCGCGGACGCGTACGCGGGCGATCCCGCCGCCGAACCCGACGACGCCGCGCGGTTCGCCCCACTGGCCCGGGCTCGCCGCGAGGCCGCGTCCGGGACGGCCCTGGCCGACGCGGTCGCCGCGTTCCGCGCCGCGGCGGACGCTTTCGTGCCGGTCCCCGAGGGTGGCTACGACACCGGCCTGGTGCCGGTCCGGCTGGACGCGGCGGCGGCAGCCGGCCCGGTCCGGGAGAGTGTGTTGACGCGGGCGCTGCTGCGCGTGTTGCCCCCGGAGTGGGGGTCGTCGATGGTGGTCGCCCGGGTCGAGTCGGGGCGTTCGGCGGATACCGGTGATCTGGTCGCGCCGCTGGCCACCCTGACGTTGTCGACGTGGGATCGGCCGTCGGGCGGCGATCCGGTCCCGGCGTCGGCCGCGTCGACGGTGCCCGCGCAGGCCCTCCTGGACGAGGACGGCCTCGGCGGCATGCCGGAGCTGCGCCGGGCCCTGCCCTGGTCGGCCCTGACCCTGCGCGAGCCCCTGCCCGCGCCGCGCGAGATCGGCCCCGGGGTGTGGCTGGAGCCGGTGTCGCCGCAGCCGGAGGCCGCCCCGAGCGAGGGCGCCCAGCGCACCGCGCTGCCGGTGTCGGTGGACCTGTGGGCGGACGGCGACGATCTCGTCGGCCTGCTGCAGCACCGCGTCGACCTGCTCGCCCCGGACGCGGCGCACGAACTCGCCGCGCGCTTCGCCGAGACCGTCGCACAGGAGCGGCGGTGGCCGGCCCGGACGTGAGGGCACCACGAAACGACGGCGCGGCCTCGCCCGAGAGGGGCGGGGCCGCGCCGTTCGTGGGGGTGTGCGGCGGGGTCACGCCGCCTTGCGGAACACCGACACGTGCCGCGTGCTCTTGGCCGTGAATGGCTCGCCCGTCCAACCCCCGTACCGGTCGACCGGTTCGAGCCCGGCCAGTTGCGCCATCAGGTCCAGTTCGGCGGGCCAGACGTACCGGACCTGATTGGGATACAGCCGGATGCCGCGCTCGCTCACCACGACCACCTGGGTCCGGATCCGCTGGCGCACCGGGTCGTGCATGGTCGCCTCCAGGAACACCCGGTCGCGCTCGACGCTGCCGGTGGCCAGGCGTTGCCCGTCGGCGTCGGTGCGTGTCAGGTCCGGGACGTGCATCTCGGTGACCAGGGTGCCGTCCGGCTCCAAGTGCTCGGCCGCGTTGCGCAGACAGCGCACCTGGTCGCGCTGGTCGAGCAGGCACAGGAAGGTGTTGAAGACGATGTAGACCAGGGAGAACGTACGGTCGACCGCGACGTCGGCCATGTCCCCGAGGATCACCGGGAACGTGTCGCCGCCGGGTCGCTGTCGGAGCTTGTCGATCATCTTGTCGGCGCCCTCGATGCCGATCACCTCCAGGCCCGTGGCGGCCAGCGGCAGGGCCACCCGACCGGTGCCGACGCCCAGTTCGAGGACCGCGCCCTTGCCCGCGCGTCCGGCCAGGAACTCCACCGTGGCGGGGGTGTCGGGCAATGGGCCGGTCCACTCGTCGTACACCTCGGCGACGGCGTTGTACGCCGCGGCGTTCGATCCGGTCATGGTCCTCTCCTCGACGTTCGTGGTGCCATGGCGATCGTTTCGGGGGCGGCCAACTCCGCGCGGGCGACGCCGACTTCGAAGTACCTGCGGGCCAGCGGCTCGTCCAGGACCGGGCAGCGCACGCCGAGTTCGGCCAGCGCGGCGTCGGTGCGGTCCGAGGCGACATCCGGGATCGCGGCGGCGCCGCCCGCCGACGAGCCGGGCAGCGTGGCCGCGATCCGCCGCACCTCGTCCCGGTCCGAGGCGACGGCCGCGTCGAGCAACCGTCCCCGCCACAGGGCGAAGTCGACGGGGCGCAGCCGGTGGCCGAAGCGGCGCAGCCAGGAGAACAGCGTTGTGTAGCGGGTGGGTTCGGGCGCGATCAGGTGGTAGGCGGGCGGCGCCGCTGCCACGCTCGCGTCGGTCAGCCGTACGACAGCCCGCGCCGCGTGGTCGACCGGCGCCCACCACAGCGGCGCGCCGGCCAACGGGGCCGCGCCCATCGCGGCGCAGGTACGCAGGAACAGCCACGCGTAGTCGTTGGGGTTGGACACCCCGGTGCGGGTGTGCCCGGCCAGCGCGCCCGGGCGGAACACCAGGGCGTCCACGCCGCGTTCGCGGGCCCGGGCGACGAGGTCCTCGGCCACCCACTTGCTCAGTCCGTAGCCGCCGAGCGCGCCGGCCGGCCCGAGTTCGGCGAAGTCCGGTACGACATCCGGGGTTTCCCGATCGCCGGGCGCTCGTCCGTAGAGCACCGAGACCGTGGACACGTGCGCGAGCCGTTTGGGTCGGCCCTCGCACACCAGGCGCAGTACCTCCACTGTGCCGGTGACGTTGGCGGCACGCAGCGCCTCGTACGGGTAGCTGACGTTCACGCCCGCGCCGCAGTGGTGGATCGTGTCGACGTCGTCGAGCACCACACGCCGGTCGACGTCGGACAGGCCGCAGCCGGGCCGGGCCAGGTCGCCCGCGAGCGCGGTCACCCGGCCGGACCACGCGTCGCTCCACAGGCCGAAGTCGCGCAGCGCCGCTTCCAGGCGCTCCTGTGCGGTGCCGTCCCGGGGGCGGACCAGGCAGTGGATCCGTCGGTCGGTGTGCTCGGCGAGTTCGGCGACCACGGCGGCGCCGAGGAAGCCGGTCGCACCGGTCACCAGGACGGCGCCGGGTCGGTCGGAGCCGCCGGGGGTGTTGCGCGGCACGACGTCGGCGGGCAGCAGTCGGTCCTGTTCGACGGTGTTCATCGCCAACTCCACAACGGCGAGGGCCCGTCGTCGTCCCAACCGTCGCCCTCGGCGGGCCGGCCGGGGTCGGTCACCGGGTCCGCCGCGCCGGGTTCGGCGGGTGCGGGGCCGGCCCGGCCCGTGTCCGGTTGTTCGGGCCGGTCCGGGGCCAGGATCCGTAGGTCGTCCTGGGTCAGCAGGATCGGGATCGACGTCCTCACCACAGTTCCTCACGATTGTCCGCGTCGCACGGCCCGACCGGTGTCCCGGTCGCTGCGGACGCGGTACGAAACGACCACACCCGTCGTACTCCGGCGGCCCGCAGTCGCCGCCGGGCGTCGGCCACCCGGGCCGCCAGCTCGGGGGCGGCCGGGTCGAACAGCACGGCCAGGACCCGGCCGCTGTGCGCGACCTGGACGCCGATGCCGTCGTCCGCGCGGCAGATGCGCTCGGCGAGCGGCAGCGCGGCCTGGGGCAGGAAGCGCTGGTTGAGCCGGGCGCTGGCGGTGGCGGTGCGGGCCAGCAGCGCGCAGTCCGCCTCGGTCACCGCGCGGCGCAGCATCGTGCGCAACTGCCGCAGGTGCTCGATCTCGTGCGGGTGGTACACGCGCGGCGGCTGGGCGATGGTGTCCACATCCGGTCCGCCCACATCGAAGCCGAGCACCTCCAGGGCCGGCAGCGGGCCGCCGAGGTCCTCCAGGACGTAACCGTCCCGGTTGGCGTACAACACGGCGCGGTGTCCGAACATCACGCCGTCCGAGGCGCCTTCGGCCCGCACGGCCAGGGCCGCGACCTCCGCCTCGGTCGGCACGCGGCCGTATGCGCGGGCCACCGCGCGGATCGTACTGACCACGTCGGCGGTGGAGGAGCCCATGCCGCGTTCGACGGGAATCGAGCTGTGTACGCTCAGCCGGCCGCCCGCACGAACGCCCAGTCGGCGCAGCGTCTCCTCGGCGGCGCCGGCGGCCTTGGTCTTCCACACCGGGCTGACCGTGACGCCGAAGGCGCGCTCGGGGACGAAGGTGGCGCGGGCATGCAGTGCGGGCAGGGGCAGCGAGACGACGGCGTGTGTGAGTCGGCCGTCGTCGCGTTCGAAGACGCCCTGGAGGATCTCGCCGTGATGGGCCATCGCGCTGCCCAGGGCCACGCGGGGTCGCGCGGGCGGGCCCACCACGGTGAGCCGGCCCGCCCGGCCCCGGTCGAAGGCGGCGGGATCGATGGTGGCCGCCATGTCAGGCGTGTCCCGTGGGACGACCGGGCATGGCTGCGTCCGGGTCCTCGACCGGCGCACGCAAGGTGGCGTCCGGGTCCTCGACCGGCGCGCACAGGGCGGCGTCCGGGTTCTCGACCAGCGCGCGCAGCGCGGCCTCGCAGGCCGCCGCGAAGCGCTCGACCGAGGCGCGTTCCCACAGCGCCGTGCGGTACTTGACGTCGAACAGCAGCCCGTCCTCGACGATCAGCGTGGACACCTCCAGGTCGGTACTGGCCTTCGTGTTCGCCACGATGCGCCCCGGGTGCACCCGGCAGCCCGTCAGGGTGAAGCCGGATTCGGCCTGGAACACGTTGAGCGTCACGTACGATCCGCGCCCGCCGACCACGAGCGAGTCCGCTCCCGCGGCCCGCAGTGCGTCACCGGCGGGGCAGGACTGGTTGGCGTAGGCGCCGGCCACCACGGCCCGGGTCCGGGTCAGGTGTTCGCGCCAGGTGGTGTCCGGGGCGAAGTCGTCGAAGCGCAACACGAGCAGGTTGACGAACGCCCCCATCACGTCCGCCGCGTCGAGGTCGAGGCGGTTCTCGCACGGGGTGAGCAGCTGTACGTCGTCCTGCCCGGACCACTGCCGCACGACCGCGGACAGCGCGGCGGCCACCACGATGAACGGGGTGACCCGTTCGCGGGCGGCGAAGGTGTACACCGCGTCGCGCACGGCCGGCGGCGCCAGGCGGTACACCACGTCCCCGTCGAAGGACGGCGTCTGCGGGCGGGGGTGGTCGGTGGGCAGGCTCAATTCGCGCAGGCCGGCAAGGCGGCGATGCCAGTAGCGACGCTGCTCCTCCGCGCCGCCGGTCGCCGCGCGGCGGCGTTCGGCCGCGACGACGTCGCGGAAGGTCGTGGTGCGCGACGCGGGCAACTCGCCCTCGCCGGTGGTGCGCCGGTGGTAGTAGGCGGCGATCTGCGGGAACAGCACCTTGGTCACCGCCCAGTAGTCCATCACCAGGTGGTGGCAGGTCAGCAGCAGGTCGCGGGTGCCGGTGTCCAGACGGACCACGGTCAGCCGGATCAGCGGCAGTTCGGACACGTCGAAGCCGCGGTCCGCCCGCTCGGCAGCCACCCGCGCGGCGGCCTGCTCGCGCTCCTCGGCGGGGGTTCGGCGCAGGTCCACCACCTCGATCGTGAACGGGTTTTCGTCGTGCACCCGTCGGCTCGGGGCGACGTCCCCCTCGCCCAGGTGGTAGGTGGTGCGCAGAATCTCCTCGCGGTCGATCGCCTGGGCGAACGCCCATTCCAGCGCGCCCTCGTCGAGTGGGCCCTCGACGCGCAGCGACAGGGTGAGGGTATTCACCGCGCTGCCCGGGACGAACTGCTCCATCAGCCAGAACGGTTCCTCGGCGGCGCCCAGTGCGTTCGTGCGCTCCCTGGGCACGGGTGGGACGAGCGGCGTGGACGCGTTCGGCGCGGCTTCGTCCGGCTCGTCCGCCAGTGCCTCGATCTCGTCGTCGGTCAGCGTCTCCAACTCGGCCAGGGCGGCGGCGACATCGGGGTGCCGGGCGGCGATCGCGGCGGCGAACGTGTGCAGTTCGGGGTGCTCGAAGACGAAGAGCAGCGGGACGTCGGCCCCGAACTCCTCGGCGAGCGTCTGGGTCATCCGCGAGGCGATCATCGAGTGGCCGCCCACCGCGAAGAAGTCGTCCTCGCCGGTGATCGTGTCGTCGTCGAGGAGTTCGCGGCACAGCGCGACGACGCGCCGCTCCACGGCCGGGGCGCGCCGTGCCCGCGCCGGGGCGGGGCCGACCGGCGCCGGCCGGTCCTCGCGGGGTGGGTCGACCATCCGCCACAGCAGGCGACCGTTCTCCATCCGGCGCACCCGAAGTGCACCGCCGTCCGGCGCGGACACCGGGGCCGCGTCGACGTGCAGCACACCCTCCAGGCCGCAGGGGGCGGGCCGGCCGGTGGGTTCACGCACCTCGGCGCGGCCCGGAACGGCCGTCACCTCGCCGCGGTCGCCGCCGGGCCAGGCCGGATCCACGCGCAGCACGACCGGCCCGGACGGGGTGGGCACGGTGTGCCCGTCGCCGTCGGCGGCCGGTGTGGGCGGGGGCGCCGAGGCGGCCGGGGCGGGCCCCAGTTCCAGGGTGTCCAGGGTCGCGTCGGGGTCGGTCATCGCCGACTCCACGGCCGTCGCGACGTGGTCCACGAGCCGTTCGACGCCGGCCGCCGCGAAGATCGCGGTGTCGTACTCGACGGTGGCCACGACGTCGTCCCCGTGCCATTCGAGGTTGAACAGCAGGTCGAATCGGCAACGGCCGCGCGGCACATGGACGACGCTCATGGTCAGGCCCGGGAAGGTGTCCGGGCGAAAGTGCAGCGGCGGCGCGTTGAAGACCACCTGGACCAGCGGGGAGTAGCCGGGGTCGCGGCCGACCAGGCTCTCCTGCACCACCTGGCGGAAGGGGATGAACTGCCGGTCGTACGCGGTGAGCGTGGCGTCGCGGGCGGCGGCGAGCAGGTCGGCGAACGGCAGGTCGCCCGGCGTGCGCATGCGCACCGGGATCATGCAGGACAGCGGTCCGACCACGTCCCGGTACTTTTCCGGCCGGCCGTCCCCGCAGATCCCGACCACCATGTCCTCGGCGCGTGTGTGCCGGTGCAGCACGGTCGCGAACGCCGCGAGCAGCGTATGGAACGGAGTGACCCGATGGCCGGCGGAGAACCGGCGCAGTCGGGGCACCAGGCCCGCCGGGAAGGGGTGGATCGCCAGCGCGCCGCGGTTTCGTTTGGTGGGCGGCCTGGGGGCATCCTCGGGCATTCGCAACACGTGCGGGGCGTCCGCCAGTTCGGCGATCCACGCGGCGCGCTCGGCGTCCAGGGCGCCGCTGTCCAGGAGTTCGCCGTGCCAGCGGGTGAAATCGCGGTAGTCGGCGCGGACCGATGGCAGGTCGGGGCGACGGCCGCCCCGGTGCGCGGTATACGCGAGGGAGAGTTCGTCGAGCAGTTGCGCGGCGGCGCCGGCGTCCATCACCTCGTGGTGGAAGGCGAGCACGAGCAGGTGTTCGTCCGGGCCGAGCCGGGCCAGGCCGAACCGTACCGGCGGGGTCAGCGAGGGCCGGTACGGCTCCTCCACCAACCGCCGGGCCCAGTCGAGCGCGTCCTCGGGACGGCCGGTGAAGTCGGGCGGCGCGTCCAGGCGTACCGACCACGGGTCCACTACCGTCTGGCGCAATCGGCCCTTGTCCACCGGCAGGATCGTGCGCAGCGCCGCGTGCCGCTCGACGAGCAGGTCGAAACCGGCTTCGAGAGCGGGCACCGACAGCGGGCCGGTCAGCCGGAACGCCAGGTGCTCGTTGTAGACGGCGGCCTCGCGGTCCATCTCGTCGACGAGCCACATCTGTTCCTGTACCGGTGTCGCGGGCAGTGCTTCGGTCGGGGTGGCCGTCACGACCGGGTCACCTCCTTCGCCCCGGCCGCCGCGACCGCCGCGGCTCGCGGGTGGGCCGTGATCGGCAGCCGGGTGAGTCCGTTGATGAAGTTCGAGCGCAGGTGCACCGGATCGCCGGCCGACTCGAATCGGTCGAAGCGGCGCACCAGTTCCTCCAGCAGCACGGTGAGCGCGACTCGGGCGGCGGGGCCGCCGACACAGTAGTGCGGGCCGATACCGAAGGCGATGTGCGGGTTGGGCGTGCGGTCGATCAGGAACGAGTAGGGGTCGTGGAACACCCGCTCGTCGCGGTTCGCGGACGCGACCCAGGCCACCACGAGTTCGCCCGCGTCGATCCGGGTTCCGGCGATCTCGACGTCGGTCAGGGTGCGGCGCATCAGGTGGTTGGTCGGCGTGGACCAGCGCAGCGCCTCCTGCACGGCCGCCGCCGCGCACTGCGGGTCCTCCTGGATCCGCCGCCACACCTCGGGGCGTTCGATCAGCGCGAGCAGCATGTGGGTACCGGTGTGCGGCGTCGTGGTGGTGGCGCCCATGACGAAGCTGTAGCAGTTGAGCAGGACCAGGCTGTCGTCCATCGGCGCGCCGTCGATCTCCACGTGCGCGAGCCGGGTGACCAGATCGTCGCGGGGTTCGCGACGGCGGTCGGCGATCAGTTCGCTGAACATCGCGAACAGGTCGTGGTGTGCCTCGCGCAGCGTCCGGTCGGTCCGACCCTTCGCGAACTCCGGGTCGTCGGGAGCCACTCCGGCCATCGTCCAGTGCGGGATGTCGGCCCAGTATTGCCGGGGAATGCCCAGGATCTCGCCGACGGCGGCCATCGGCAGGTCGAACATCGTCCGGGCGAAGTCGTGTTCGCCGCCCGCTTCGAGCGGTTCGATGATCCGCAGCACGTGTTCGCGGATGCGTTCGGTGCGCTGGGCGAGGATGTTCGTGGTCATGGTGTGGAACGCGGGTGTGCGTACCGCCGTGTGCCGAGGGCGGTCCATCAGGTTGATCGTCTTGCCGCCGGCGCTGTCCCCGCCGGTGACGTCGAGGATGGTGCCGTGCTCGGAGCTGAAGCGACGCGCGTCCTTGAGCACGCGCACGACGTCGTCGTAGCGCGTGACGGACCAGAACCGGGCGCCGGTGGGGGTGTGTTGCGCCCACACGGGTGCCACCTCGCGCAGCGTCGCGAGCGCGACGTGTTGCGGATGGGTCTGGAATCGGCGTGGATCGTAGAGATCGATCGAGTCGAGCGGCACTCGCTCATCGGTCCCGGGGCCGGTCATGAGCATCGCGGAGTTCTCCCGTCCTGCGTCCAGGCGCACTCGGTGCAGCGCACGCACGGTTCGGAACGTATATCGGTGGGAGAGGCCCGGCAATGATTCTTTCTCGGTCCCGAAAGGAATCGCCGGAAGGCGTCCGCGGACTTCTTTCCGAAGTCTTTCGATAAATCCCCGATTCCTTTTCGCCGCGTCCTCGGCCGACTACCGTGTCCGGGGTGAATACACCTGTGAAGAGCGGGAAATGGTTGCTTCGAAAGCCGCCGGAAGACAGTGCGACACTGTTGTTCTGCTTCCCGTACGCGGGGGTTGGCGCCTCCTCGTACCGGCAGTGGCCGCAGTCCCTGCCCGACGGCATCGCCGTGTGCGCGCTCCAGCCGCCCGGTCGGGAGAATCGTTATCGCGAACCCGCGCCGACCGACCACGCCGGCTTCGCCGCGGACCTCGTCGCGCAGCTCGCGCCGCTGCTGGACCGGCCGTTCGCCTTCATCGGGCACTGCGGCGCGGTGCCGTTCGCACTGGAGACGATCCTGACCCTGGACGATCGGGGACTGCCGCTGCCCGAACGGCTGTTCGCGTCCAGTTGGGGTGCGCCGCACCGGGGGCTGTACGGCGAGCTGAACTTCGTCGACCTGGACACCGCCGATCTGGCGGAGGAGGTGCGGCAGCGCTACCGCCAGTCCGGGCAGGGCGAACCGCCGGAGGAGATGGCCGAACTCGGCGCCCGGGTCCTGCGCGAGGACTTGGAGGTGCAGCGGCCCTACCGCTACGACGTCGCCCGCAGGCTGCCGTGTCCGGTGACGGTGATCTCGTGGTCGGAGGACGACGTGGTGCCGCCGGAAACGGTACCGCCGGGCTGGGCGGAGTGCGCGGACGTGCGGGTGGAGGCGCTGGCGGGCAGGCATCTGGATTTCCTGCGCTGTCCGCCGGCCCTCGTCGAGGTGGTGACGCGGGACCTGGCGGGCGGCGGGGCGCCCTCCGACTGAATGCGCGCGTCCGAGCGGCGCGAGGGACGGTTCACGGCCGGGATGCCCGGGTCGCGGACCGTCCCTCGTCTCGTTGTCTCGTTGTCTCGTTGTCTCGTTGTCTCGTTGTCTCGTTGAAAGGCTGCCGAGGCGCCACTCAGGCCGGCAGGGCGAGTTCGCGGGCCAGTTCGGCCGGTGTCGGGTTGAGCATCAGGGCGCGGACCTTGAGCGGGACGCCGAGGCGTTCGCCGATCAGGCGCACCGCCCGTTGGGCGCTCAGGGATTCGCCGCCGAGCAGGAAGAAGTCGTCGTGTACGCCCAGGTGTTCCCGGTCGAGTATTTCCTCCCACACCCGCACCAACGTCTCCTCCACCGCCGTGCGCTCCTCGGCCGGGGGACGATCGCGGCCGTCGGCTGAGCCGGTCGCGCGCCCCCAGTCGGGTATCGGCAGGGCGTTGCGGTCGATCTTGTCGCCGGAGTTGAGCGGCAGCGCGTCCAGCCGCAGGAACACCTGCGGCACCATGTGGTCCGGGACCGCACGCGCGAGTTCGCGGCGCAGCGCGGGTACGTCGAGGTCGTCGTCCGTGACCAGGCAGGCGACCAGCCGTCGAATGCCCCGAGGGTCCTCGGGCGCCACGACCGCCGCCTCTCGCACGCCGTCGACGGCCAGCAACGCCTGTTCGACCTCGCCCACTTCGACCCGCAGACCGGCGATCTTGAGCTGGTGGTCCGCCCGGCCCCGGTGTTCCAGGACCCCGTCGGCCCGGAAGCGGACCAGGTCGCCGGTGAGGTAGAGCCGACCACCCGGCGCGTCGCCGAAAGGGTCCGGTACGAAGCGCTCGGCCGTCTGGCGGGCGGTGAGGTATCCACGCGCCTGTTCGGGCCCGGATACCGCCAACTCGCCCACCACGCCAGGCGGGACGAGCCGCAGGTCGCCGTCCAGGACGTACAGCCGGGCGCCAGGCCACGGGCGTCCGATCGGCGGCGGCAGGGTGCGGTCCCGCGCGGTCGCGGTATGCGAGGTGATCGGGCGCTCCCGGGGGATCAGCGGCGAGGTGACGATGTTGACCTCGTTCGCGCCGTACCAGTTGCCCACCTCGAACGGCAGTTCCTCGGGGGCCCAGCGGCGCACCCGGTCGCTCCCGGTCAACAGGGTGCGCAGCGGTGTACGGGCGGGCCAGTCGATCGCGACCAGCGCCTCGGCGAGCGGGGCCACCACGAAGACCTGGGTGACCGCTCGGGACAACAACCAGTCGCGCAGGTGTTCCGGCGCGGACAGGTCCTCGTCGGCGGCGATGTGCAGCGGCGCACCGGCGATCAGGTACGCCCACACCACCACGGTCACCGACACGTTGGTCTGTGGCGGGAAGGTCCAGCCGCCGCGTTCCCCCGCCGCCACACCGTGCGCCCGGATCTGCGCCCGCGCGGAGTGTGTCGCGGCGCGGTGGGTGACCACGACCAGTTTGGGCGTGCCGGTGGATCCGGAGGTCTGCACCAGGAAGGCCGGATCGTCCGGGGCCGGCTCGGGCAGCGGGCGTTCGGGGGCCGCCGGACCGGGCACGCGGCCCGTCGGCGCGAGGACCAGGGCGTCCTTGGCCTGCGGTGGCAGGGTGCGTTCGAAGCGGCTGGTGATGAGTACGAGCCGGGCGTCGGCCTGGGCGAGGAAGCGGCCCAGGTACGCGTCGGGTGCCTTGGGATCGAGCATCAGCGCGGCGGCGCCCGCCCGGTGCACGGCGAGCATCGCCACGACCAGTTCGGGGCAGCGCGGCATGCACAGCCCGACCACCGTGCCCGCCGAGGATCCCTGTGCCACGAGTCGATGAGCCAAGGCAGCGGCGCGCGCGTCGAGTTCGGCGTGGGTCAGGGTCTCGCCCCGATACTCGAGGGCCACCGCGTCGGGGGTGGCCGCCGCCCGGTCGGCAAGCAGGCGCGGGATCGTGTGCGGGGCGTCGGGGATGTCCGGGGTGGACCCCCAGGCGCGCAGCAGCGTGTGGTCGTCCGGGCCGAGCGGGTCCAGGTCGGCGACGGGTGTGTCGGGCCGGCCGGTGATGCCGTCGAGCATCCGCAGCACGTGCCGGCCGAACCGCTCGGCGGTGGCGACGTCGATCAGGTCCGCGTCGTGGGTGATCTCCAGGTGCGCGGCGTCGGGCTCGGGGTTCTCGACGAGGGTGAGCGTGAGTTCGGCGGGCTCCAGGCCCGAGGCGTCGGGTGGAGCGGCCTGCGACGCGCCGGACGGGTGAGGCGGGCCGAGGTGCGCCCGTCGGACCCGAAAGGCGGCGGAGTGGCGCGTGGGCGGGTCGGTCGCGGCTTCGGCTTCGGTGCCGGCGCGCAGGTGTCGGTCCACCTCGGCGGCCAGCGCGGCGCCGGTATCGCGCGGGTCCCAGGCGAAGCGGATGGGGCGGTGGCGCGGGCCGTGTACGACCCGCACCGTCGCGCCGTCGGGCGGGACGGCGCCCTCCTCGCCGGGCGCCCCGCCCCCCGCGTCGCGGGCCTCCGCGTCCACCATGACCACGAGGTCCCGGGTCCCGGTGTAGCGGTGCAGGACGGCGAGGTAGGCGGCGAGTACGGTCGCCGGCGTCGGCTGCCCGGTCGGCGCGCTCGCGCGGCCGTCGACCACGTGCGTGTGGGTGCGCCGCACGGGGCCGTTGCCTCTGGCCGCCGCCATGGGCAGGTCGAGCAGGGTGATCGGGGCGCCCCGGGTTTGGTCCTCGACGGGCAGCGTGTGGTCGGGCCTGTCGCCCATGGGTGCTCTCTCCTCCCGCCGTGGCATCCCGCGTCCGGCCGGGGCGGGATGGCTCGATCGTTCCGCCCCGCACGGTCTCGGCCGCGACTCCGGGCAGGCCCGCGATTCGTACCGGGTTCAGCCCGCCGCCAACCGCTCCCGAACACTGCGCGGTCGCATGTCGGTCCACACCCGCTCGATGTGGTCGAGGCACTCCTGCCGGGTGCCGGTGGTGCCCTCCGCGCGCCACCCGCCCGGCAGCGCGCGGTCGGCGAACCAGATGGAATATTGCTCCTCGTCGTTCACCACGACGTTGTAGACGCGGTCGTCCGCCTGCTCCTCCATCGAAGTCCCCTTGGTGTCGGGTGGGTTGTCGTCGGCTCCGATGCGCCGACGACGGGAATGAATTCCATCGTGCCCACAATTACCCACCGGGACGGCATCGCGGAAGCGGCCGGGAAATACTCCGGAAAGGGCCGACGGGTTCCTGAAAGATAATCGGCGCCGCCGTCGATTCCGGCGCACGATGCCGGTTCGGGGCGACGCGTGCCCTCGTCCGGCGCCGCGTCCCCGTGCCCCGTGTCCGTCGTGCCGGAACGAGAACGAAAAGCGAGCACGAAGACGAGCACCGGCACGACGGTGACCACCGCCGCGGGCGACCCGAGGAGGCTTTCCGGTGAGCGATTCCGCACCCGTGGACCTGCGTTCGGACACGGTGACGGTACCGACCGAGCGGATGCGCGAGGCGATGGCCTCGGCACAGGTCGGCGACGACTTCTATGGCGAGGACCCCACCGTGCGCGCCCTCGAGGAGCGCGCCGCGGCGCTGACCGGCACCGAGGCCGCGCTGTTCGTGGTGAGCGGGACGATGGCCAATCTGGCCGCGGTGATGGCGCTGGTCCCACCCGGCCACGAGGTGCTCGCGGAGGCCGACTCCGACCTGGTGCGCTGGGAATCGCATTCCACCTCCGGCCTCGCCGGCGTACAACTCGCCCCGATCCACGGAATCCGAGGCGTGTTCGGCCCGGCGGACGTCGCCGATCTGCTCGCCCGCGACGACTGGCGGGCCCCGCGTACCGGCATGGTCGCGGTGGAGAACACCCACGGCGCGAGCGGCGGCGCGCTGTGGGACCTGGCCGACCTGCGCGAGTTGTCGACGGCCTGTCGCGCGGCGGGTGTCCCGCTGCACTGCGACGGCGCCCGCCTGTTCAACGCCTGTGTGGCCGGCGGCTATTCGGCCGCCGACGTGGGCGCGCTGTGCGACACCGTGACGTTCTCGCTGTACAAGGGCCTCGGCGCGCCGATGGGTTCGCTGCTGTGCTGCACCGCCGAGGTGCGTGTGTGCGCCGCCGAGATCCGGCGTCGGCTCGGCGCGACGCTGCGTCAGGTCGGCGTGGTGGCCGCGGCGGGCTCGATCGCGTTGGACGGGATCGACGACCTCGCCGCCGACCACCGGCGCGCGGCCGAACTGGGGCGCGGCCTGCGCGAGGTGTTGCCCGCATGGGCCGCCCCGGATCCGCCGCGCACCAACATCGTGACGATGCCGATCGGCCGCGCGGCGGCCCCGTTCGTGGCGGCGCTGGCCGAACACGGCGTCCTGGTCACCGAGGTGGTCCCGGGCCTGGTCCGGTTCGTCACCCATCGGGACGTCTCGGACGCGGGCGTGGAGCGGGCCGTGACCGCCGCCGCCCACGCCGCGAGCACACTGACCGAGGCGGTGGTGCCCGCGTGAGCACCTCCGAAGCCGCCCTCCCGCGCGCGCCGGCCCGCGCCCCCGTGGTGCCCGTCGCGGAGCGCCCCGCGCCGCTGTCCACCGCGCAGGCCCGGCTGTGGTTCGTGCACACCAGCCGGCCGCCGACCGCCGAGTACAACCTGCAGGTGGCGCTGCTGCTGCGCGGGAAACCGGACCTCGACGCGCTCGTCGGCGCGATCCACCGCCTGGTGCGGCGTCACGAACCGCTGCGCACCGTGGTCGAGCCGCGCCCGGACGGCCCGCCGGTCCAGCGCGTCCTGGCCGATCCGCCCGCCGTGGACCACCGACCGGCCGCGCCCGGCGCCGACGCCATGGCCCGCGCCGTCGCCACCGCTTCCGGCGAACTCGCCCACGTCTTCGACCTGGAGCGCGAACCCCCGCTGCGGGTGCGACTGGCCCCGCTCGACGACGCGGGCGACACCGTCGTGCTCGTACTGACCCTGCATCACCTCGCCTTCGACGGCTGGTCCACCGCGATCCTGCTGCGCGAACTCGCCGAGGACTACCGCCGACGCGGCGAGCCCGCGTTGCCCGCGCCCGAGATCTCCTACAGCGACTACGCCTGGTGGGAGCGGCGGACCCTGGACCACGACCGGGAGGCGCTGCTGCGGTACTGGCGCGGTGCGCTCGACGGTGTGCGGGAGTTGGAACTGCCCACCGACCGGCCGGGCCACGGGGTGGGCGGGCCGATGGGTACCGTGCGCCACGAGCTGTCCGCTTCGACCATGGAGCGGATCCGCGCGGTGGCCGCGCAGGCGGGCACGAGCACCTTCGCCGTCGCGCTTGCCGCGTGGTTCGCGGTGCTCGGCCGCTACGGCGGACAGCGCGACTTCGTGGTCGGCATGCCGGTCGGCGGGCGTACGGATCTGGCCCTGGAACCGTTGATCGGCTGCTTCGTCAACACGCTGTGCCTGCGGTCCGCGCTGCGCCCGGGTGAGTCGTTCGTCGAGTCGGTGCGGCGTACCCATCTGACGCTGGCCGACGCGATGGCCCATCAGGCTTTGCCCTTCGAGGAGTTGGTCCGCGCCCTGGGCCCGGATCGGCGCGCCGATCGTAATCCGCTCTTCCGCGCCTTCTGCTCCGGCGTGGATGCTCCACCCTCGTTCGAACTCGACGGGCTCGACTGCGAGTTCGTGGCTCCGGCCGGCACGTCGAGTCGATTCGACCTGAACGCCACGTTTCTGCTCGGCGGCCCACGGCCGACGGTGCAACTCGACTACAGCAAGACCCTGTTCGACGACACCACCGGAGCGGACCTGGCCCGGCGACTCGGCGTCTTCCTGGACTGGGCGGTGAGCCGGCCCGAGCGTGCCGTGCGCGACGTGGCCTGGATGATGCCCGGTGAGCGGCGCCGGGTCCTGGAGACCCTGAACGGAGGCGATCTCGCATGACCGGCCCGAAAAGCCCGGCACCGCAGGCCCGCCGCCGGGCACTGCGATCCGTACTGCGCCGCATCGATCGCGAGGCGCGGGGGCGGGAGTTCACCGAGCCCCGCCCCGAGGGCGCCGACGTTCCGCTCACGCTGGACCAGGAGTGGCTGTACACGGCCGCGTCGGCCGTGTCGGACCTGGCCGGGATGGCGGTCACGGGCCGCCTGGAGACCGAGCACCGGCTCGACCATGCCCGGCTGCGCGACGCGGTCGAGACGGTCGCGGCCGCAACTCCCGCGCTGGGCCTGCTGGTCGAGGAGCGTGGCGGCACCCTCGTCCAGGTGCCGGGCTCGGGCGCGCGGGTGCGCTGGCACGACACACCGGACGAGCCCGCGTGGAGCGCGCCGTTCGACCCTCGGCACGGTCCGCTGTGCCGGGCCGCGATCGGCTCGTCCGACACCGGCTGCGCGCTGACGCTCGCCGTCGCGCGGCATTCGATCGACCGCACGTCGATGGGACTGCTCCTGGCCGCCGTCGCGGACGCCTACCGCGACGGCACGGTGCCGCCGACGGGCGGGTTCGGCGTCGCGGATCACGCGTACTGGCACCGCCGTCGCTTCTCCCCCGAGCGCCTGGCCGAACTGCTGCCGACGGCGGCCGAGCGGCTGGGCCCGGCGCGGCCCTCGTTGTTGCCGTACGACCGCCCGCCCGTCGTCGGGCCCGCGTCCGCCGCCGGTGCCTCGCTGAGCCGCCGGGTGCCCGCGCCCGCCGAGCCCCGGGTGGCGCTGTTGGCCGCCGTCGGAGCGGCGCTGCGCAGGTTCGGCGCGGCGTCGCCGCTGCGGCTGGGTCTGGAGGATCCCGGCCGGCACACCCCGCAGACCGCCGAACTGGTGGGCCGGCTCGGCACGGTCGGCGTCCTGCCGTTGCGGATCGACGGCGGCGTGGACGCGGCCGCGCTGACCCCACGTGCCCGGGAGGCGATCGCGGCATGCGAACGCGCGCCGTTGCCACTGGCCGCGCTCGCCGATCTGCGGCCGCAGACCTGGGAGGCCGAACCGCTGCTCCCGGTGGGCCTGGACACCGTGTCCCTGCCCGTGCCGCACCCGGGCGACGGCCCGGCGCGGATCCGGCTGCTGCCCTCGCCCGTCCCGATGTACGGCCTGGAGTTCGTGTTGGCGGTCGACGGGGACGAGTCGGAACTGCTCACCGAATACGACCCCGACCTGTTCGACCCGACCACCATCGACGCGCTGGCGACCCTGGTCGCCCACTTCCTGGACCCGGCGGCGAGCGGCACCCCGACGCCGCTCACCGCGCCCGCGATTCCCCGCGAGCGTGCCCTCGGCGACACCGGCCTCCTCACCGGCTGGGCCGCCAGGCCGACGGACGACGTGCTGATCACCACACGGCGCGGGGAGCTGGCCGGTGCGCGGGTCGTGGCGGCCGTACGCGCGATCCGCGCGGCGCTGGCCGAAGCCGGCGCGCGCGACGGGGAGACCGTCGTGCTGGCCGCCGACGACTCCGCCGACAGCGCCGCCGCGCTGCTCGGCGCCCTCGATTTCGGGGCGGACGTACTGGTCCGCAACGCCGACGACCCGGCGGCCTGGTCGGACGCGGTGGCGACCGCCGCACACGCCCGGTTCGAACTGCTCCCGGACGGCACGGTCAACCACGTCGCGGAGCGGCCGGAGTCGGCGCCGTGCGCGCGCACCGCCGAGGCGTCGACGGGCGACGACGCCGACACCCCTCACGACCCGTCCGGCGCGCTCCTGGTCGGCCTGCGGGCCCGGCCGACGCCGCGCGTCCTGCGCATCCCGTCGAGCGCCCTGCTGCGCGCCGCCGATCGGCTCGCGGACGCCTTGGGGACGGCCGTCTCGGACGTGTTCGCGCCCGACTTCGCCTGGGGTGGCGAGGACGCCGCGATCTGCGTACTCGCCGCCGCCCGCGCCGGCGCCACGCTGCTGCTGCCCGCCGGTGCCGAGCCGGCCGACGCACGCTTCGACGCGCTGTCCGAGGCCGGTGCCACCGTCGCCGAACTGCCTTTCTCCTTTGCCGAATCCGTCCCGGTGCACCTGCTGGAGCTGCGCGCCGCGTATCGCCGACTCACCGAGCCCGCCTCGCCCGGCGAGGGGCAGGACGCCGCACCGCGGCGGCGCTGGTGGGCCCCCGCCGTCCCGGACGCCCTCCTCACCGGCCCTGATCCACACGCCTCGACGTGCGCGACGCCCTACCACGTGCTCAACGACGACCTGCTGCCGGTACCCGTCGGCGGTACCGGGACCCTGTGGGCGACCGTCGAACCCGGCACCGGCTACCTCGACGAACCGGCGGCCTGCGCCGACGACTTCCGTCCCGATCCGGTCGGCGGAGGCGGTCGCATCGCGAACACCCGCGCGCTGGTCCGGGTCGGCGCCGACGGCACGCTGCGTCTGGTCCGCCCGCCCGACGACCGGGTCTGCGTACGCGGTCGCTCGATCCTGCTCGCGGACCTCACCGCGACACTCGCCCAGGAGACCGGCCGGCCGGCGGTGGCGGGTGCGCAACCACTCGACTGGGGCCGGGCCGAGCGCCCGTACGCGGCGATCGGCGCAGGCGGAGACCGGACCCCGACGTCGGAGGACCTGCCCGATCGGCTGCGCCGCCTCGTGCCGGGCGCCGCCGTTCCCGAGACCGTGTTCGTCATCGAAAACACCGAGATCGCCGGCCGTACCGAGCCGACCCACACCGCCACCCTCGCCCGTGCCGCCCGATCCGCCGCCGAACGCGCCGCCCGGCTCGACGCGCGCCCGTACACGCCGCCCGCGACCGACACCGAGCGTGCCCTGGCGCGCGACGTACTCGTACCGGTCCTGGGCGTTGCCCGCGTGGGCCGCGACGACAACTTCTTCGGACTCGGCGGCACCTCGCTCCAGTTGATCCAGGTCCTGGCCCGGGTACACGCGGCCCATGGCGTGGACGTCGCGTTGGCCGACGTATTCGCGGCGCCCACGTTGCGCCGGCTCGCCGAATCGCTCGACCACGCACGCGCCGTCGAGTCCCGGGACCTGGACACCATCGACGAACTGCTCACCACCGTCGAAGACGCCCTCGACGACGCCCCGACCGACCCGACCCGACTCTCGTGAGGTCACCGTGGCAATGGTCACCCCCGCAGACGAACCGCCCGTTCCCGACCGTATCCCCCTCTCCCCCGCCCGGCAGGACATCCTCGTCGCGGCGGCGCTGGACGGCTCGGTCCGCGGCCTCGCCCGCCAGATCCGCCTCACCCTGGCCGATACCACGACCGCCGACGTAGCGCACGCCTGGGCGGAACTCATGCGACTGCGCCCGGAGTTGGCGGTCCGGGTCGACTGGTCCCAGGCTCGCCCGACGCTCGTGGGCACCGGCGTCGCGCTGCCCTTCCGCCGCACCGAGGACACCCCGACGCCGCCCGACGGGGCTACGTACGACGGCACTTCACCCGACCGCGCGGCCCACGAACGGGCGGCGGTCGAGGAGTTGCGGCGCGGCTTCCCGCCGGAGCTGGACACCGCGCTCGGCCGTCTCCTGTGGTCGGACACGACCCACGAGGCGGTGTTCACCTACCACCCGCTGCTCGTCGACGACTTGGGCGCGCACCTGCTCCTGAGCGACCTCGCGTCCCTGCTGCGCGGTGAACGACCGGTGGATCGGCCGAACGACCGACCGGTCCGGCCGGATTCGGCCGAGCAGGCCGAGGCGACCGCGTTCTGGCGGCGTTCGCTCGCGGACGTCGACGGCGCGACACCGCTGTTCCCCGAACCCGCCGCCCGCGCCGGTCGGGAGCCGGGGACGGTACGCGTCACGCTGTCCGCTCCCGCGACCGACGCGGTCCGGGAGTTGGCCGCGACCGCCAACTCGTGCAAGTTGCGCGTGGTCGCCGCCGCGTGGGCGTCCGTGGTGGCCAGGTTCCGCGGCGAATCGCTCGCGGTGATCGGCCTGTCCGTCGACACCCGGCCCCCCGCGCTGCGGGCGTGCCTGAGCCCCTTCGAACGCACCCTGCCCACCCCCGTCCGACTGGACGACACCCCCGCCGCGGCGTGGATCGCCGCGCTGTCGCGGTGGATGGAACAGGCCCGCGCGTACGGCCGACTCCCGGGCGCGGTGCTGCACGAACTCTCCGGCGCGGAACGCGGCGTGGCGCTGTACGACTCGGTGGTCGACGCGCGCGACGATGCGGCGGTGCCGGCGCCGGAGGCCGCGGGCCCACCGCTGGCCGTCGGTGTCGAGGACGACGGCGCGACGCTGACCCTGGTGGCCCGGTACGCCCCCGAGGTCGCCGACGCGGAGCGGGTCGAACGGCTGCTGCGCTGCACGGCGGCGGTGCTCACCGGGGCGGCGGCCACGCCGGACACTCCGATGAGCCGGCTCCCCCTGATCGACGCGGCCGAGGCGGCGGCGCTGAACGCGCACAACGACACGGCGGTGGACCACCCCCGCGACAGGTGCCTGCACCAGCACGTCGAGGACCAGGTGGACCGCACGCCGGATCGCCCCGCCCTGGTCCACGAGGGCGCCGCCATGAGCTACGCCGAACTCGACCTCGCCGCGAACCGCCTGGCCCACCACCTGATCGACCTCGGTGTAAGGCCCGACACCATCGTGGGCCTGTGCGCGGAGCCCGGGTTCGAGCTGAACGTGGCCATCCTGGCCATCCTCAAGGCGGGCGGCGCCTATGCCCCGCTGGATCCGTCCTTCCCACCGGACCGGCTGCACTACCTGGCCCGGGACCTGGCCTGCGAGGTGGTCCTCGTATCGCGCCGGTTCGTCGAACTTCTCCCGAAGCCGCGCCACTTGGTGATCCTGGACGAGCCCCAGGCGTGGGCGGACCGCCCGGGTGATCGGCCGGACACCGGGGTGGCCCCGGACAATCTCGCCTATGTCATGTATACCTCCGGGTCCACGGGCCGCCCCAAGGGCGTATTGGTGCAGCACGGTGGCGCGGTCAACTTCGTGTGGTGGATCAGTCGACTGTACGAACTGCAGGCGGAAGAGGCCGCGTTGCAGTGGACCGCGTACAGCTTCGACGCCGCCGTATGGGAGTTGTTCTGGCCGCTGTTCGTCGGCGCGCGCGCCGTACTGGCGCCGCCGAGGCTGCACCTGGACCTGGATCGTTTCACCGAGTTGATCCGTACCGAACGGGTCGCCACATTGCACTTCGTCCCGGCGATGTTGCAGACCTTCCTCACCGCCGAGGACGCCGATTCCTGCACGTCGTTGCGTTTCGTCTTCGCCAGCGGCGAGCCGATTCCACCCACCCTGGCCGAGCGATTCCACAAGACGCTCGACGCGGATCTGATCAATCTGTACGGCGTCACCGAGGTCTCCATCGACACCACGTTCCACGTGTTGCCCCGCGAGGTCGGGCTGCCGTTCGTGCCCTCGGGTCGGCCGATGAACAACGAGACCACCTACGTGCTGGACCGGCATCTGGAACCGGTGCCGTTCGGCGCGCGCGGAGAGGTGTACATCGGCGGGGAGAGTGTCACGCGCGGCTACCACGGGCGTCCGGGCCTGACCGCCGACCGGTTCGTCCCGGACCCGTTCGCGGGCGGCGGGGCCCGGCTGTACCGCACCGGGGACGTGGCGACGATGCTGCCGGACGGGAATCTGCACTTCCTGGGCCGCAGCGACCATCAGGTGAAGGTGCGCGGCATCCGGATCGAACCGCACGAGGTCGAGGCGGAGATCGCCGATCATCCCGAGGTCCGGGAGTGCCTGGTCGTGCCGTGGGGCGACGGCAGCGAACGCAGCCTGGCGGCCTATGTCGTGCCGCGAGGCGACGACTTGGACGTGGCCGGACTGCGGACCTTCCTCGCCGCGCGGATGCCCGGCTACATGGTGCCGACCTCGATCGCCACGTTGTCCGCCTTCCCCCTCGGGCACACCGGCAAGATCGACCGCAAGGCGTTGCCCGCGCCGCGCGGCGTGATCGACGAGCGGCTGACCGACGGGGTGGCACCGCGCACCGACACGGAACACGAGGTCGCCCGGATCTGGCAGGACGTGTTGCGTGTTCCGAGCGTCGGCGTGCTCGACGACTTCTTCGCCGTGGGCGGCAACTCGTTGCTGGCTACCCGAGTGATCGCGGCCGTGCGCAGCCGGTTCGGGGTACGGCTGCCGCTGCGCACGTGGTTGGAGTCCAGCGCCGTCGCGGACCTGGCCGCCGCGATCGACCGATGCCGCGACGAGGAGGAGAGCGTGGCGGCGCTGGTCGCCGAGGTGGCCGGCCTGCCGGAGGACGAGGTGCGGGAGCCGGGACGATGAGCACGGACGGCGCGGAACTACGGGCGCGGCTACGGGCGTTGTCTCCGGCCAAGCGCGAACTGCTGACCGCGCGGCTGGCCGAACGGGGGCTCCTGCACTACCTGGACGGCGGCCCGGAGCCGGTCGAGGGCGAGCCGGACGAGGTCACCGTCAAGCAGGAGGCGTTGTGGCGGGCCCATCGGGGCGGCGACGACGGCGACTTCCACCACGTCGGCCTGCTCTGCGGCTTCGCGCCGGACCGTACGCCCGAGGACGTCGCGCGGGCCGTGCGCGAGGCCGTCGCACGGCACGAGGCGCTGCGCTGCTCGTACCACCCTGACGGGCGAGGCGGTGTCCGGTTGCGCGGACACGACGTCGACGACGTACCGGTGGAGTACACCGTCGCGACCTCGACCGATCGGGCGGGGGCCTGGCGCAGGGCCCGGGAACTGGCTGTGCGAGATGGGAGGTTGGCGTTTCGATTGGATCGGCCGCCGGTGCGATTCCGGGTGACGGACGCGCGGCCGGCGGCGGTGCTGCTGAGCGTGGTGGCGCACGACATCGCGTGCGACCGGTACGGGATGCGCACGGTCCTCCTGCCGCAGCTGTGCGGGGCGCCGGCGTCGGGCGGCCTGCGCCCGCGCGACGTGGCGCACTGGCAGCGCCGCAGCCTGGAGTCGGGCGTGGTTCGGCAACAACTGGCCCGCCGCATAGCGCGGTTGGCTCCGGGCGTACCGCTCGCCCTGCCCGACCTCGGCAACCGGAAGGGGGCCCGGCTGCCGGTGCGGATCGACGCCGCGACGACACGCGGCCTCGACCGGCTCGCCCGGTCGAGCGGATCGAGCCTGTTCGCCGTGCTGTTGGCCGCCTGGGGGTCGGTGGTGGCCGAGGCTCACGACCGCGCGGACACGCTCGTGGGCTGCTGCACCTCGGGTCGCCACCGCCCGGAACTGGGCGGCGTGCTGGCCGACTTGGCCAACACGATGGTGGTCCGCGTCGCGGCCCGACCGCGGCCGGACCAGGCCGATGCGCTCCGCGGGACCCGGGACGAGCTGACCGCCGCACTGGGCGACGGCGACGCCCCCTTCGAGCGGGTCTTCGCCGCCCTCACCGGCCGCGACACGGACGTGGACGGGCCGGTCCGGGACGAGGACATCAGGGTGCGATTGACCCTGGACGAGGCGGACGGGGTGGCGGAGTTGCCCGGTTGCCTCGGTGTCGAGGACGTGGACTTCGGCTACGCCAAGACGTCGCTGAGCCTGGAACTGGCCATGGGGTCCGACGGCGGGTTGGCGGGTGCTCTCGCCCATCGACCGACGGACGTACCCCACGAGCGCGCAACGGAGTTGGCCGCCATGCTCCACGCCCGGCTGACGGCGCTGTCCCGGGTCGGCGGTTGAGCGGTGTGCCGGCGGGCGCGGGCGAGCGGGCCGGGCGCCCCCATCCCGCCCGGATCCGGTCACCCGCCCGCGACGCCTCCGCGTCCCCGCGCCACCCCCGGCGGCTCAGTGCCCGCCGACACCCGACCAGGCGAGGTCGTCCTCCCTCGGGTCGTGCAGGTCGAGCAGATATCCGCGCCCCCACGCCGTGCGAATGGACAGGTGCAGGCAGCCGATCCGCCGACGAAGTCGCAGTATGCGCAGGTCCAGGGCATTGCGCCGCTGCGCGCAATCGCCCGGCCACACCCGCCGGACCAGGCTCTCCCGGGACACCACCTCCTGGAACGACTCGACCAGGACGCGCATCAGATCCGCCTCCGCCGGAGACAGCGAGAGTCTGCGACCGCCGAAGCGCAGTACACCCTCACGATCGATGCAGGGCAACGCACCCGCCTGGGCCCTGGCCGCGAGCGCGGCCCGGCGCGCGCCGAAATCCGCTCGACTGATCGGCGGCCTGACCCAGTCCTCCAGGACGTTCAGGCCCGTGGGCGCCGACACGCCGTGACCCTCCAGGACCAGCAGGCAGGGCAGTCCCCGTGACCTGCACACCGCGCGCTTTTCCGCCTCGGACGGCCACCGTAAAATTTTGACTTCCACGCGATCCTCATTCCAGAATGCTCATGGAAAATTCAGGCCCGCGAAGAATCGAGGTGCGCCCGCACCGCATTCACCGACAATTCATGGAGAGCCGTCGGCAAACATTCCACCCACGTCGACGCGCCTGAACCCGGGCAGTTCCGCATATCGGACCGCAATTCGCAATCAACGAATACGCCCCACCTGTCGTGCGCCCGGCCCCACCACGCGAGCCTGCTGCTCGTATCTGTCTCGTGTCGTATCGCTCCGCGCCCTCGACTCGGCCGGTACGACCAACTCCCAGACTGCCGAGCCCAGTTCACTGCCGAGGCCAACCGTTTTTCCTGGGCCCCGAGACCCGGTCGCGACCCGGATTCGTCGTCCCGCCGATCATGTCGTACGGCCGACACCGTGTTACTCGTCGACTCTGTGCACAACCTGTCCCGATGCCATGATGCTAAACACAATTCGTTCGACGCAACCCTCCGCGGCCGGATCGGAAGCCATTCCATCCAAAAATGCGCGACCGATCACACGGCGTCCTCCACCGGGTTACTCAGCGATATCCTCGAAGCATCCGAGGACGTCGAGACGGGCCGATATGTTAGGCCGGACACCACGGGGGTAGAGAGAACCGATTGCCCTCCGTCGGCCGCCGCCGGCACTCCCGAATTCATGCGCTCGCCGTGAACGGCACCGGCCCCGCCACGGTCGCCGGGTCGAAGGCGTCCGCATGGGAACCGGACGTCTCGTATGGCGGGATGTGTGGCGGGGCCGGCCTCAGGCGGGTCCGACAGCGGATTGCGCCTGACCGAAATCATGCTCCGTTACGACAGGTTGTGAAACGGAGCCGAACTATCCACAGGCCCTGGGCTCAGAAGCTGCCGGCGGGCACGGTCCAGACCATGTTGCCCGTACGAGCGCAGGGTTCGATGTCGAGTCGGGCACCGTTGGTCGCGTTGCCGTTGGGAACGTTGATGCAGAGGGCGGACGCAGGGTTGTACAGCCGGTCGAAGTTGAGGCGACGCCACTCCTGGTTGGCACCGCCGGTGCAGTCCCGAATGGCGAGTTGCGTCCCGGGCAGCAGATTGCCGCCGTCGAGACATTTGGCCTTGGCCACGATGGTGCCGTTGGCGATGGTCCACTGTTGTGCCGCGGAGCCGGAGCTGCAGGCATCGAGCCGTACGGGGGTGCCGTCGATGTCGCCTGCACCGGCGACGTCCATGCACTTGCCGCTGACCCAGTGCACGATCGGACCGGTGCCGGCGAGCGGGGTGGCCCCGCCGTTCGGGCTCGATCCGACCGCGGAGGCCGTCGCGCCGGAAAGTACCAGGGCAGCGAAGGAGGTCGCGCAAACCGCTGCCGTGGTGACGAACTTGCCGGCTTTGCTCATTTCCGCCTCTTGGTGGTGGTTCGGTTCTCGGTACGGGCCGTCGCGGCGACCGAGGGCACACCGTGGGCGTTGCGCGGGTACACGATGTGGTCCTGCCCGTCCGGCGCGAACCGGGCCCGACCGAGCCGCATTTCCCTCACCCACCGGCAGATGCCGGACACACGGAGATTGCCTCCCTCGGGTTCGTTGACGGCCTCTGGCACCGTAGGCGGATCCCAATCACCGTCACCAGAAGGGTTCAGGACAATCCCCACGCCACGGGAACCTCCCATATCACGGGAACTGCGACGCGATGCCTGCCTTCGACCCGAAATGGGCCCGATGGTCAACAGAGTGACAGGGCATGGTTGTTCGTGATACCGCGGCCGTACGTTCGAGATGCGGCTCACATCGACGGCGCGGACAAACCTCGTGACGTGGATCGATCGGCACGGGATGATGCCTCGGACGCCCCGCCGAACCCGTGCGGCCGACGCGGATCGGCGCCGGCACACGACGCGGGCGGTCCGAACTCATCGACAGGAGAACCTGCTTCGTGCTGTGCCCGTTCTGTGGTGGACGACCCGTCGTTCCCGGACCCTGCGGTGCGTGCGGTGGGCAGGCGTACTCGGGCTTCCCCCCGAGTCCACCACACCCGTTCGCCTACCACCCGCCGCGGCCACGCCCGTTGCGCGGGCTCGCCGTCGCGCTCTACGTCATGATGGGAATCTCGGCGCTGGTATCGGCGTTCGCGGTCGTCACCCTGGTCTACCGGGCGGGATTGTGGGACGACATCGCCCACGGGCGCCGCCCAGCTCGGGAACCGAACGAGTTCAACGACTCCCTCGCCCTGTTCTGGCGGCCCTACTCGTTCGTACAACTCGCCCTGATGGTGGTGTTCCTGATCTGGTTCCATCGTGCGCGCCGCAACATCGACACCTACCCGGGGCAGGCGCGGCGAACATTGCCCTCCGGCTGGGCGATCGGCGGCTGGTTCTGTCCGGTGGTCAACCTGTGGTTCCCGCCGCGGATCACGGTGGACGTGTGGCGGGCCAGTGACCCCCGCGCACAGCACGGCGGCGGCATCACGCGGGGTGGCCTCGTTCTGGTATGGGGTTGGTGGATCACCTTCGTCGCTGCGATGACGATCCCACTGGGCGTGCGCTACCTCGGCCCCGATGCCGACCCGGAAATCTCCTCCCTCCTGGTCGACACCGTCGCCGACGCCGAGGCCGCCCGGACGGTGAGCCTGGTCAAGGCCGGCCTCTTCGTCGTGCAAATCGTCGCCACCGCTCTCGCGGTCGCCGTGATCGCCCACATCACGACGTTGCAGAAGAAGCGCGAAGCGACATTGCCCTCGCCCGCGTTCGGCGCACCGGCCCCGACCTTCGCACCGTACGCCGTCGCACACGCGACTGCAGGAGGCCCCGTCCTCCCCGGCGCCCCCAACACACCGCCCCCGCTCAGGCTTGGGTAACGCCCGCGTCGGCGGAAACACGAAGCCGGACGTGGTGCTCGACGCCGCAGTTCGCACCGCGACGGGTCGTCTGCGGCGTCACGCTCAGGCGTGAGACACGGGTGGCGGCTGACGCCGTGCTCACCTGCACGGTGGTCTCCATCGGGTCCGCCGTCAGACCCGCGTCGAGGACGCCCCCGACCCGGGCGGAGCCCTCTCGGACGGGCGACAGGGTCACCTGGGGCTCCTGGCACGATCCGGCCCGACACAGCCGTATCGAGATGTCGGTGACCCGATCGGCCACTTCGGAGGCGATGTCGATGGTAACCGGCACCCGCCAATCGGCGGTGCACACGGTTTCGGGGGCGGAGGCCGTGCAGGCCCCGAGGGTGAGCGCCATCCCGGAAGCGACCACGGCTCGTAACAAGGTGGAGTGCACCGTTCGTACCTCTCGGGTGACCTGGGCTGCGCCGCGGAATGGTCGGGCCCGTTGATCCTGGCAGCACCCGCGTCCGAGGTTGTCGTGCGGGGGCGGGTCATCGGGGCCGCCTGCTCGACGATTCGGTGGCTCAGAGGCTCGGTGGCTCGGTGGCTCGGTGGCTTCGGAAAAAAGTTTGGTGGGATTGGGAACCCCGGGGGCCGTCGGGCGTCTGGATGGCTGTCGCCGGATGGTGGCGGCCTCGGCTCCGTGTGTTCCTGGCACGGGGATCCGGGTGGTTGATGGTCCTTGAGGAGAATGGTGACTATTCGTTCGCCGCGTGTTTCGGGTTCCGTGATCGGCTCCCCGCCGGGTGGTCGTCGAGGTCGGGTGCGAGTGGGTCGGGTGCTCGGGGCCGGCTTGTTGGCGGCGGCCTCCGCTGTGGTGTTGGCGCAGGGGGTGGCCGTGGCCGACGAGGGCGCGGCGCGCGGGTCGGCGGGGCGGGTTCCGCCGGCCACCGCCCCGCCGACCGCCGCCCCGCCCGCCACCGCCCCGCCGGCGACCAGGGCGCCGAGCGCCGTACCGCCCAGCTCGTCGCCCCGGGGCGAGCGGTCGACCGTTGCCCCGACGCCGTCGGGCGCGGTCTCGGGTGGGCGCGAAGGTGTGCCGTCCACTCCGCCGACGACGGTGCCGCCTCGGCTGGCGGAAACCGGGGGTGACGACAAGACCGTCTGGTACATCGGCGGCGCGGGCGGCCTGCTGCTGCTCGGTGGCGGGGCCGTGGTGGCCGGCCGGCGGCGCGGGCGGACCGCGGCCTGATCGGCGCGGGAACCGGCCGGTGCGCCGGGGATGTCCTTGTCCCCGGTGCACCGGCCGGGCACCCGGTGCCGTATGGCGCCGGTGGTTCATCGGTTCGCGTCCGAGGAGTTCACGGCCATCCAGGAATCCCACATCAGGGTCCGATACGACCCGACCCCGCCCTCTCGGGTACCGCCCGCCGAGGCCCCGTCGCCCCGGCGGCGGGCCTTCGGCCTGTTCCGGCGCCGGACCCGGGAGGCGGGCGAGCCGCCGCCGACCATGACGCAGCTCTATCACGCGCATCGGATCCGGTTGGTGCGCCTGGCCACGTTGCTGGTGGACGACCAGGAGACGGCGGAGGACGTCGTCCAGGAGGCGTTCACCGCCGCCTTTCGACGGTACGGCGCGCGGCTGGGCGAGCTGGACGATCCGCCCGCGTATTTGCGGCGTTGTGTGGTCAACGGCGCACGATCGGTATTGCGCCGGCGGCGTACGGCCCGGGCCTGGGTGCCGCCGGTGCTGCCGCCGGCGGCCTCGCCCGAGGACGACGCGCTTCGCGCGGAGCGCGATCGGCGACTGCGGCAGGCGTTGGGACAACTCACCCGGCGGCAGCGCGAGGTACTGGTGTTGCGCTATTGGGAGAACCTGAGCGAGAGCGAGATCGCCGGCACGCTGGGCATACCGTCCGGCACCGTGAAATCCACCGCGAGTCGCGGGCTGACCGCGCTGCATCGGCTGCTGAGGGAGGAGGACACGTGAACCGACGCCGTGACCGTGGCGAACCCCTGCGCTCGGGAACGCCGGAACACGCAGCTCTGGAAACGGAGTTGCGGGACTGGATGGCCCGACGGGCCGATGCGGTGAAACCCGCGACGCTGCGTGCGCGCGAGGTACCACTGCCGGCCGCGCCGGTGCGTCGGCTGCGTGTTCCGTTGCGGCCGGCGGTGGCGGTGGCGGCGATCGCGGTGGCCGCGGCGGGTTGGATGGTGATCGGGTCGACCTCGACGCCGCACGGCCCGCGCCCGGTGACCGTACCGCCGGCCGTGCCCGCGCCACCCACAGGTGCGCCGCCCGTCGAGACCGCGCCGAGCACCGGCGCGCCGAGCCCGTCCACGGCCACCACGACGCCGCCGACGAGAGCAACCGGGTCGAACACCCCGACGCCCCCGGAGACGATCCCCGGGTCCGACCGCCGGACCGCTCCCCCGGAGAACCAACCCCCACGCACCACACCGCCCTCCGGCCCCGCGGGTGGTCGGCGTACCGGCTGAACCGTGCGCTCGGGTGAACGTGACGAGGTCGCCGGCTCCCGGACGGCGACCTCGTCCGTCCCGCGCGGAGCCGACCCGACCGGGCGGCACCGCGCCGTCCCTCAGGCGAAGGCCGCCGTCCAGTCGACCGTGACGCCGTGTACGTACGCCTCGGCCAGTGCGGCCAGGAACCGGCCCATCCCGCCGTCCTCGTTGCGGAGCGTGGCCAGCAACACGGCCGGGCGGCCCAACTCTTCGGCGGTGTCCTGGATCCCGACCGAGAGCACCGGTTGCGCGCTGCACTCGACGAAGAGCCGGTGGCCGTCGGCGACCAGCGCGCGAACCGCGTCGTCGAAGCGCACCGTCTGGCGCAGGTTGCGGTACCAGTACTCCGCGGTCAACTCGTCGGTCTCCACCGGCCCTCCGGTCACCGTCGAGTAGAACGGCACGTCGCTGCGCGCCGGTTCGATCCCGGCCGCCAGGTCGAGCAGCGTCTCGCGCAGATCCTCCACGTGCGGGGAGTGTGCCGCGAAGTCCACGCCGGGCACTCGCCAGCGCATCATCCGGGCCGCGGACAGCGCGGCGCCGAACTCCTTCATCGCCGCCACGTCGCCCGAGACCGTCATGGTGGCCGGACCGTTCACCGCGGCGACCGCCAACACGCCGCCCCGGTCGACCAGCATCGTCCGCACGCGGTCATTGGGGGCGAGCACGGTCAACATCTCGCCGCGGCCCCGAATCGCGGTCAGGGCCCGACTGCGCAACGCCACGATCCGCGCCGCGTCCGCCAGGGACAACGCTCCGGCGATGTGCGCGGCGACGATCTCGCCCTGGGAGTGGCCGACGGTCGCGGCCGGTCGCACACCGAAGCGGCACCACAGGCGGGCCAGCGACACCATCATCGAGAACAGCACGGGTTGCACGACATCCACCCGATCCAGCGGCGGAGTGTCCGGGGCGCCCCGCAGAACGTCCTCCAGGGACCAGTCCACGTGCGGCGTCAGCGCCTCCGCGCAGGCCCGGATCTCGCGGGCGAACTCGGGGCAGGTGTCCAGGAGTTCCACCGCCATGCCGACCCACTGGGTGCCCTGGCCGGGGAAGACGAACACCGGCCGGGAATCCGCCTGGGCCTGCCGGGTCGCCTGCCCGGTGAACACGTTCGGCGCGGCCCGTTCGTCGACGAGCGCCCGTACCCCGGCGACCAGTTCGGTCCGGTCGCCGCCCAGCACGACGGCCCGGTGCTCGTGGGTCGCGCCGGCCGCCACCAGGGATCGGCCGACTTCGGCGACATCGGCGGCGACGTCGCGCGCCGCGTCGGATTCCAGTCTGGACAGCAGGCGGGCGGCCTGGCCGCGCAGGCCCGCCGCGCTGCGCCCGGACAACACCCACGGCACGGTGCCGGCCGCGGCACCGATCCGAACGTCTTGAATGGCCGGCTTGCTCACGAGCACTCCTCGTCGGTGCCGAACGGTGGACTGTGCGTGCCTCGCAAGATATCCACGAGGCCGCATCTTCGGCCCACCGTGCGGTAATCGGGCCGCGCGGGCACGATTACCGACGGATTACCGAACACGCGTGAAATCGTGGAAGGCTGCCGAGCCCCAGCCGCGCCGGCTTTCCAGTACGGAGGCTATCCGTGTCGGGCAATCCGATATCGCAGGCGACTAATCCTGCGCAGACATCCGCGCGCACATCCGCGCCATCCCTCGTGTACACACCGAAGCACACTTCGCAGCACACTTCGCAGCGCAGTCCGAAGCATGCACCCGAGCACACACCGCGACCCGCGACGCCGACATGGTGACCCGGGAGACCGGCCCGAGCACCGCCGGCAGGGCCAACGCCTCCACGGATCCCGAACCCTCGCGACTGCCGTCGTTGACGGGACTGCGCTTCGTGGCGGCGCTGCTGGTCTTCACCACGCATGTCCTCTGGTACACCCCTCAGTTGGTCCCGGGCGACACCGGGGACCACCTCCGCAAGACCTTCGCCCTGGCGGGCTCGTACGGCGTCGGTTTCTTCTTCATCCTCAGCGGCTTCGTGCTGACCTGGACCGCGAGCGCGGGCGACACGACCCGGTCGTTCTGGCGCCGCCGTATGGTCAAGATCGGCCCGATGCACCTGGTCACCTTCGGGCTGGCCGCCCTGCTCGTGCTGCACACCGATCGGCCGACCCGCGGAGTCGACTGGTTCGCCGCCTTGAGCATGCAGCAGGCGTGGATTCCGGACATCCGGTCCGTGTCGGCGGTCAACGGCGTGACCTGGTCGCTGTGTTGCGAGTTCTTCTTCTACCTCGCCTTCCCGCTCCTGTATCCCCTCTTGCGCCGCATCCGCGAGGCGTGGTTGTGGCCGGCGCTGGCCGCCGTACTCGCGTTGATCGTGGGGGCGTTCCTGGTCGCCACCTTCGTGGTGGACGACCAGCCGCGCCTCGCCGCCTTCGCCGTGTCCGGTGAAGTGTCGTTCGACCAAGTGTGGTTCGTGTACTTCTTCCCGCCCGTCCGCGCGCTCGAATTCGTCCTGGGCATTCTGCTGGCCCGGATCGTGGCCGCGAGGCGGTGGCCGAATATCGGACTCGTGCCGGCGTTCGCGATCGCCGTCACCGGCTACGTGATCGGCCGGTACGAACCGTATCTGGCGGGCACCGCCGGGGTCGCGACGGTCTGGACCGCGCCGCTGATCGCCTCCGCCGCGGTCGCGGACCGCCGGCGCACCGCCTCGGTGTTCCGCAGACCGACGATGGTCCTGCTGGGCGAACTCTCCTTCGCCTTCTACATGGTCCACTGGATCGTCATCGGCGCGGCCGCCGACTGGATCGGGCCCACCCGTACCTTCTCGTCGACCACCGGCGCGCTGCTGATCGTCCCGCTGTTCCTGGTGGCGCTCGCGTGTTCCTTCGTCCTCCATCGCTTCGTGGAGATGCCACTGGTGCGGCGTTTCGGGCGGCACCGGGCCAATTCCGGCAAGGCCGCCGGATTTTCCTCCCGAGTGACGACGCCGCTGAGTACGGACGGTCTCGGCGTGACGAAATAGGGAACGCTCCGTCTTCCATACGATCCGAACAACCGTTGTTTCCCGGGTTTCGCGCACTGCGGCGGAGGCGGTGGCCTACCGTCTCCGCCCGTTCCCGGGCGGCGAATCACACCACACCACGCACGTCGACCGCTTCCGCCCACCGGTCGGTAATCTTGTTCCGAGCGTGCGGTTACCGGATGATTACCCCCGGCGCAAGAAACCGTGCCAGGCTGCCGACACCCAGTCGCGTCCGCTTTCCGGTACGGAGGCAACTCGTTGTCGGGCTATTCGATATCGCAGGCCACCATTCCCGCGCCACGACAGATAACGTCCACCTATTCCCTGCTCCACCTACTGCAACCCGTCGACGATTCCGTACTCCACTTACCGGCGACGAACCCGCAGCTGATCGAGGAGGTCGTCGCCCGCGTCGGCTCCGGGGCGACCGGTTGGGCCATCGAGAACAGTCGGTTGTTACTGGCCGAGTTGGCCGAGGAACCGTTCGCCCGCTTCGATCGCAAGTCGTGCAGCGAAACCCGGTTGGTCGAGGCGATCGCGCTGTGGGTCGTCCTGCGACTCAGCGGCGTGCGGGCCATCACCGGCCTGCTTTCCGCCGAACTCACCAACGCCATCCGGGAACGGATCGCCGACAATACGACCGTCGACCTCCTGCTCCGCTACGTCCGGGCCACTCACGCGAACTTCACCCGCGAGTTGTTCGAGTTCCGCGAGACGATGATCCCCGCCGAGGACCAGCCGGCCATGATGCGCTCCATCTCGGCCGACCTGTTCGAGGGCATGGAGACCCTGTCCGCCTCGGTGACGGAGAAGTTCGCCGCCGAACGCAATCGCTGGTTCGCCGGATCCGTCGGCGAGCGCTTCGAGTTGGTCTCCGCGATCCTCAAGGGCAAGCCGATCGACACCCGCAAGGCGCTGCACCAGCTGCGCTACGACCTGACCCTGCATCACGTCGCGCTGATCCTGTGGCAGGACGAGATCACTCCGGACAGCAGACGCGACCTGGAGACCACCGCGCTGCGCCTGCTCGACCAGGTGGGCTGCTCTTCGATGTTGCTGCTCCCGGCGGGCCCGGGACGCCTGTGGGCATGGGGTGGGCGCGCCACCGACCATCCGGGCGAACTGCGACGCTCCGCCAAACCGATGGATCTGCCCGCACACGTGCATGTCGCCTCGGGGCTGCCCGGCGACGGCATCGCGGGTTTCCGGCGCTCGCACCAGCAGGCGATCACCGCCGAGCGGGTCGGCCGCATCACCGAGCCCGGCCCGTCGAGGTTGTGCGACTACGGCGACCTGGAACTGGTCATCCTGCTCGGGAACGATGCCGATGCCGCCGCCGACTTCGTACGTCGCGAACTCGGACCGCTCGCCGCCGACAACCGCACCATGGCCGCGTTGCGCGAGACCGTGCGGTGCCTGCTGGACAACGAGCGGGGCGTGGCGACCACGGCCAAACACCTGCACATCGCGAAGAACACCGTGGTGTATCGGGTCAAGAAAGCGGAGCAGTTGCTCGGGCGGTCGTTGCGCGAGGACCACCTGCGCCTGCACTTCGCACTGTATCTGGCGGAGCGGCTCGGCTCGTCCGTACTGGCCAAACAGGGCCCTGCGGCGGGACTGGAGCACTCGATTCGGGCGGTGTCCTCATGAGCGGTGGTGGGCGTGGGATGAACGGTGGTCGGGAGACGGACGGCGGTCGGGGGACGAACGGCGGTCGGGACATGAACAAGGACGAGAAGCTGCTCGACTATCTCAAGTGGGTCACCACCGACCTGCACAAGGCCCGAAGCCGGGTCGAGGAGTTGGAGTCGAGCCGAACCGAACCCATCGCCATCGTGGGCATGGGCTGCCGCTACCCCGGGAACGTGTCCACGCCCGAGGAGTTGTGGCGCCTGGCCGCCGACGGCGTCGATGCGATCTCGGGTTTTCCCACCGACCGCGACTGGGACGTCGAGGGCGGTTACGACCCGGATCCCGACGCCATGGGCAAGTTCTACGCTCGGGAAGGCGGATTCCTCGACGACGTGAAGGGATTCGACGCGGCCTTCTTCGGCATCTCGCCGCGCGAGGCACTGGCGATGGACCCCCAACAGCGGCTGCTCCTGGAGACCACCTGGGAGGCCGTCGAGCGGGCCCGGATGGACCCGCGGTCCCTGCGCGGCACCGACACCGGGGTGTTCGTCGGTGTGATGTACACCGGCTACGCCTCGACGGTCAGCGCGTCGGCGACCGGCATCGAGGGCTACGCGATGACCGGCATGTTGACCAGCGTCGCGTCCGGCCGGCTCTCCTACGTCCTGGGCCTGGAGGGGCCGACGGTCAGCATGGACACGGCCTGCTCGTCGTCCCTGGTGTCCATCCACCACGCCCTCACCGCGCTGCGCAACGGCGAGTGCTCGCTGGCGCTCACGGGCGGCGCGATGGTGATCCCGGTGCCGGACGGCTTCGTCGAGTTCTCCCGGCAGCGCGGACTCGCACCCGACGGCCGCTGCAAGGCGTTCGCGGCGGCGGCGGACGGCACCGGGTTCTCCGAGGGTGTCGGGATGCTGGTGCTGGCCCGGCTGTCCGACGCACGGCGGCTCGGCCATCCGGTGCTCGCGGTGATCCGCGGCAGCGCGGTGAACTCCGACGGCGCGTCCAACGGCCTGACCGCGCCGAGCGGTCCGGCGCAGCAGCGGGTGATCCGTCGCGCACTGGCGAACGCCGGACTCTCCCCCGCCGAGGTCGACGTCATCGATGCGCACGGCACGGGCACGATGCTCGGCGATCCGATCGAGGCCCAGGCGTTGTTGGCGACGTACGGGCAGTCTCGGCCGGCGGGCGAGCCGCTGTTGTTGGGCTCGTTGAAGTCGAACATCGGACACACGCAGGCCGCTGCGGGGGTGGCCGGGGTGATCAAGATGGTCATGGCCATGCGCCACGGCGTGGTGCCCAAGACGCTGCACGTGGACGCGCCGACACCCGCGGTCGACTGGTCGTCCGGGGCGATCGAGCTGGTCACGGAGCGGCGCGCGTGGCCTTCGACCGGACGGCCGCGGCGGGCGGCGGTGTCGTCGTTCGGGGTGAGCGGGACGAACGCGCATCTTGTCGTCGAGCAGGCGCCGGTCGAGGACCCGGAACCGGTGGAGCCGGTGGCCGGGTCGGTGTTGCCGGTGGTTCCGGTGGTGTTGTCGGCGCGGTCTGCCGGCGCGTTGCGGGCGCAGGCGGAGCGGTTGGTGTCGGTGGTGGACGGCGTCGACGGTGTGTCGTTGCCGGATGTGGGCTTGTCGGCGGCGGTGTCGCGGTCGATGTTCGAGCACCGTGCGGTCGTGGTGGCCGGGGATCGGGACGAACTCGTCTCGGGGTTACGGGCGTTGACCGCCGGTGAGTCGTCGGCGGGGCTGGTGTCCGGGCCGGTGGGCGAGGGGCGTCTGGCGTTCCTGTTCACCGGCCAGGGGGCACAACGTGTCGGCATGGGCCGGGAGTTGTACGACGCCTACCCGGTGTTCGCGGCGGCGTTCGACGAGGTCTGTGGTCACTTCGACGCCGGGTTGCCCGGGACGGTGAAGGACGTCGTCTTCGGGGACAGCGAGGGGCTGGATCAGACCGGGTGGACCCAGCCGGCGTTGTTCGCGGTCGAGGTGGCGATGTTCCGGCTGCTGGAATCGTGGGGTGTACGACCCGACTTCGTAACCGGGCACTCGATCGGGGAGTTGGCCGCCGCGCATGCCGCGGGTGTGCTGGGCCTGGGCGACGCGTGCCGGGTCGTCGCCGCTCGTGGGCGGTTGATGCAGGCGTTGCCGGCCGGCGGGGCGATGGTCGCGGTGCGGGCCGGCGAGGCCGAGGTGCGCGAACTGCTGCGCGGGCATGCGGACCGCGCCGGGATCGCGGCGGTCAACGGGCCGACGTCGGTGGTGATCTCCGGCGCCGAGGACGTCGTCCTCGCGGTCGCGGACGCTCTGCGCGAGCGCGGCCACAAGACGAACCGGCTCACCGTGAGCCACGCCTTCCACTCGCCGGCGATGGATGCGATCCTCGACGAGTTCGCCGGTGTCCTGGATACGGTCGAACTCGGCGAGCCCGGCATTCCCATGGCGGCCGACACGGCCGATGTGCGCTCGGCGCGGTACTGGGTCGACCACGTCCGCGAGCCGGTGCGCTTCGCGGAGCACATCGCCCGTCTGCGGGAGCGGGGCGTCACGCGGTTCCTGGAGATCGGCCCCGACGGTGTGCTCACGGCACTGGGCGCGGAGTCCGCGCCGGACGGGTTGTTCGTCGCCCTCCAGCACCGCGACCGCCCCCAGGCCCGTACGGCTCTCACCGCGCTCGCGCGCCTGCACATCCACGGGCACACCATCGATTGGCGACGCCTGTTCGCCGACACGAACGCCTCGCTCGTCGATCTGCCCACCTACCCCTTCGAGCACCGGCCGTACTGGCTGGACGGCACCTCCCCCGGCGGACGCCGGACCATCGGCCTCGGGCCGATCACGCCGGAACACCCGCTGCTGACGACCGCCATCGAACTCGCGGGCGGCGCCGGGCTCGTGCTCACCGGTCGGATCTCCCTGCACACCCATCCCTGGCTCGCCGACCACCGCGTCCACGACACCGTGACGCTGCCCCCGGCGGCCCTGGTGGAGTTGGCGGTCCGGGCCGGCGACGAGGTCGGCTGCTCCGGCGTCGCGGATCTGACGATGCATGTTCCCCTGGCCGTCCCGGACAGCGGCGGCGTGCAGATCCAGGTGACCCTGGGTCCGCCCGACGAGGACGGTTGTCGACCGATCACGATCGGCTCTCGCCCGGATCGGGACGAGCCGGGCGCGGTGTGGCTCGTGCACGCCGGCGGGCTGCTCACCGAGCCGGCGCCGGCGCCGCTGATCTCCCTGGCCGCCTGGCCCCCGCCCGACGCGGTCCCGGTCGGGCTCGACGACCTCTACGCGCGGCTCGACGGGAAGGGTCGCGCGTACGGGCCGGTCTTCCGGGGGCTGCGGGCGCTGTGGCGGCAGGGGGCGGATCTGTTCGCCGAGGTGCGGCTTCCCGACGACACGGACCCGGACACGTTCGGGATCCATCCGGCGCTGCTCGACGCCGCGCTGCACACGTTGCTTGCGGTGGGGCAGGACGCCGCCGAGCTGTCGTGGCGCGGGTTCGACCTGTATGCCGCCGGTCCGCGTGCGCTCAGGGTTCGGATCAGGCCCGGGGAGCGGGACGGGTTCCGGGTGTGGCTGGCCGACGAGGCGGGTGAACCGGTCGCCGAGGTGCGTGCGTTGCGGCGTCGGCGGGCTCCCGTCACCGGCCGGCACGACCGGGTGATGGCGAACTCCCTGTTCCATACGGCCTGGTCGCCGATCACCCTCCCCGACCCGGACGACCTCGACCCCACCGGCTGGGCCGTGCTCGGGGATTCGCCGCCCGTCGGGCACGCCCGACGCGTCGGGCGGGTCGCGGAGGCCGCCGGGGACGTCCTCGTCGCGATGATCGACGAACCGGCCGGGACCGATCTCGCGGACGCGGCGCACCGGGCCACCGTGCGCGCGCTGGAACTGGTCCAGGAGAACCTGGCGTTCGGCACCTCCCGCCTCGTGGTGGTCACGCGCAACGCGGTCGCCACGCACGAATACGCGGACGTCGAACTCGGCTCGGCCCCGGTCTGGGGTCTGGTCAGGTCGGCCCAGGCGGAGAACCCGGGGCGGATCACGCTGATCGACGTCGACGACAGCCCGGCCAGCGCCGCGCGCCTCGGCGCGGCGATCGTGTCCGGGCACGAGCAGGTGGCCATCCGCGGCGGGCACGCGAGTACTCCCCGGCTGGCCAGGGTGTGCCCGGAGGCCGTGGCCGGGCCGGAGTTGAAGCCCGACGGCACGGTCCTGGTCACCGGCGGAACGGGCGCGCTGGGCGCGCTGTTCGCCCGCCACCTGGTCACCGAGTACGGCGTGCGGAACCTGGTCCTGACCAGTCGACGGGGGCCGGACGCGCCCGGGGCCCGGGAGTTGCGGGACGAACTCGCCGCGCTCGGCGCCCGGGTCACCGTCGTCGCGGCCGACATCACCGACCGCGACGCCGTGGACCGGCTGCTCGCCGCGATCCCCGCGGAGCACGCGCTGACCGGCATCGTGCACACCGCCGGGGTCATCGACGACGGCATCGTCACCGCGCTCACGCGCGAACGTGTCGCCTCCGTACTGCGGCCCAAGGTCGACGCCGCTCTGCATCTGCACGAGGCGACCCTCGACGACGACCTGGCCATGTTCGTGCTGTTCTCCTCCGTCGCCGGTGTGGTCGGGTCGCCGGGGCAGGCGAACTACTCGGCCGCCAACCAGTTCCTGGACGCACTCGCGCAGCACCGTCGGGCCAATGGGCTGCCGGCGCACGCGCTCGCCTGGGCGGCATGGGCGCAGGAGCACGGCATGGCGTCCCGGTTGTCCGAGGTGGACCGCAGTCGCGCGACGCAGGCCGGGCTGCGTCCGATCGAACCCGCGGAGGGCCCCGACCTGTTCGACGCGGCGCTGGTGGCCGTGCACCCGACGACGGTGCCGATGCATCTCGACATCGCCCGGATCGAGCGGCAACCCGGCCCGGTCATGCCCGTGTTGCGCGGCCTGGTGCGCACATCGGCTCGGCGGATGATCACCGCGACGACCCGGGACACCGGGCACCTCGCGGAGCGCCTGACCCCGCTCGACGACGCCGGTCGGCGCGAACTCCTTCTCGATCTGGTGCACGTGGCCGTGGCCTCGATCCTGGGTCACCGCGGCACCGACCACATTGCCCCCGGAGTCGTCTTCACCGAGTTGGGTTTCGACTCGCTGACCGCGGTCGAGTTGCGCAACCGGCTGGAGGGCGAAACGGGGCTGCGCCTGCCGCCGACCCTGCTGTTCGACCACAACACCCCGGCGGCGCTGATCGATTTCCTTCTCGCCGAACTCTCCAGCCGTGCCGATTCTCCGGCGCGCTCCGCCGTGGACTTCGCGGCCGAGGTGCGGCTGGCCGAGGATGTGGTCCCGGCCGCGGAGGTCGTCGACGTGGTCGCCGATCCGCAGCGGGTGTTCCTCACCGGCGCGACCGGGTTCGTCGGCGCCTTCCTGCTCCGGGACCTGATGCGCGAGACGCGGACCGTCGTGCACTGCCTGGTCCGGGGTGCCGACGAGGCGACCGCGCTGGAGCGGCTGCGGGCGAATCTGAGCTGGTACGGCATCTGGGACGAGATCGACCGGGACCGGCTGTCGGTGGTCACCGGTGACCTCGCCGAGCCGCGCTTCGGGCTGGATGCCGAGCGGTACGAGCGCCTGGCCCGCGAGGTCGACGTGGTGTACCACGCGGGCGCGACGGTGAACTGGCTGCACCCGTACACGTCGTTGAAGGCGGCCAACGTGACCGGTACGGAGGAGGCGCTGCGGCTCGCGGCGCTGTACCGCACGGTGCCGCTGCACTACGTGTCCAGCACGGGCGTCTTCGCTCGGCCGGCACCCGGCGGCGCCGGGTTGACCCCGCAGGATCCCACCGGGCCGCCGGAGGAGTTGACCAACGGGTACCGACAGAGCAAGTACATCGCCGAGAAGGTGATCGAACTGGCCCGGGACCGCGGCCTGCCCGTGTCGATCTATCGCGCCGACGTCGTCTCGGGCGCGCAGACCAACGGCGCCTGCCAGACCCGCGACTTCGTCTGGTTGAGCCTGAAGGGCAGCCTCCAGGCCCGGGCGGTGCCGGTGGGGGCGAACGCACTGTTCCCGATGGTGCCGGTGGACTACGTCGCCGCGGCCGTGCTGGCCCTGTCCCGCACGACGACCGGGCGCACGTTCCACCTGTTCAATCCCGTGGCGATCGAATTCGCCGACATGGTGGGGCGGTTGCGCGAGTCCGGCCATGTCCTGGACGAGGTGTCCTGGGACGAGTTCGTCGCCGGTGTGCGTGCCGATCGGGACAACGCGCTCTTCCCGACGATCGACATCTTCCGGAGCTACATGACGGCGGGCGAGGCGCTGTACATGCGGATGGATGTGGCCGCGACGGAGGCCGCGTTGGCCGGTACCGGCATCTCCTGCCCGGAGATCGACGCGGAACTGTTCGGCAGGTACGCGCAGTTCTTCGCCGGAGTCGGCTACTTCCCGACCCCGGCGCGGGTCGGATAAGGCGGTCGGGCCGCGGGCTGCGGCGCGCAAGCCGAAGGGTCCGCCGGGGCATCGAAGCCCCGGCGGACCCTTGGCCGTTCGGTACTACTGGCGGCCGTCGAGGAACTGGAAGAGTTCCTCGTCCGTCGCGGCGGTGACGTCCAGCTTGGCGTCGGGGCGGTCGGCGTAGTCGCGGAACGTACGCAGCTTCAGGAGCAGGCCCTCGATGCGTTCGGCGATCTCGTCGCCGTCGGGACCGGTCGCCGAGTCCATGGTGAGCGCCGATTCGACCCGGTCCAGCTCGACCAGTACCGACCCCGGCGGCGCCTGGCCGCGGATCGCCAGGGTACGGACCAGCTCGCGGGCCACCGCGGCGGCCGTGGGGTGGTCGAACACCAGCGTCTGGGCCGGCCGAAGGCCCGTCTCGGCGCCGAGCCGGTTGCGGAACTCGACGGCGGACACCGAGTCGACGCCGAGGTCGGCGAAGGCCCGGTCGGGGTCGACCGTGCGGCCGGGCGCGTACTGCAACACCTCGGCCATCCGGGTGCACACCAGGTCGAGCAGCACCTCGTACCGGGCGTCCTCCGGCAGGCCGGCCAGGCGGTCCGACAGCGGAACGGGGCCCGACCCGGCCGGTGCCCGTCGCGGTGTTCGGGCCACGGCCTCGCGCCCGGCCAGGCGGCGCAGCAGCGGCGGTACGTCCGCCTGGGCGCGTACCTGGGCCAGGTCGAGGGCGACCGGGACCAGCGTCGGCTCGTCCAGGCCCAGCGCGGCGTCCAGCAGCGCGACGCCCTCCGCCGAGGAGGACAGGGTCACCCCGAGCCGGGCCAGCCGGGCCAGGTCGATGTCGGTCAGTCGCTCGGTCATCGTGCTGCGCTCGGCCCACATGCCCCAGGCCAGGGACACCGCGGGCAGTCCCCGGGCCCGTCGGTGTTGCGCGAGGGCGTCCAGGTAGGTGTTGCCCGCCGCGTAGTTCGCCTGGCCGGCGGGGCCGATCAGGCCGGACATCGAGGAGAACAGCACGAACGCGGACAGGTCGAGGTCGCGGGTCGCCTCGTGCAGGTTCCGGGCGGCGACGATTTTGGGGTTCAGTGCCGCGTCGAGCCGCTGCGGGGTCAGTTCGGTGAGGATCCCGTCGGCCAGGACGCCGGCCGCGTGCACGACCGCGGTCAGCGGGGCCTCGGCCGGGATGTCGGCCAGGACCCGGGACAGCGCGGCGCGGTCGGTCGTGTCACAGGCGGCCAGCACGACCTCGGCGCCCGCCGCGGTCAGTTCGGCCGCGAGTTCCGCACCTCTCGGGGAGTCCGCGCCGGCGCGGCTGACCAGCACCAACCGCCGAACCCCGTGCGTGGCGACCAGGTGGCGGGCGACGATCACGCCGAGCGTGCCGGTCCCGCCGGTGACGAGCACCGTCCCGGACCCGTACGCCGTTGCCGGTGCGGTGCCGGAGCCGACATCCGCGCGAACGAGCCTGGGTACCAGGACCCGGCCGGACCGCACGGCCAGTTGTGGCTCCTGCGGGATCAGCGCGGCGAGGGTGTCCCACGACGGCGACTCGGAGTCCGCGTCCGTGTCCGCGTGCGCGTCGACGTCGACGTCGACGTCGACGTCGACCAGGGCGAATCGGCCCGGGTTCTCGGTCTGCGCGGACCGTACGAGACCCCACACGCCTGCCTGGGCGAGCCCGTCGACCGGATCCTTCGTATCGGTGCCCACCGCTCCCCGGGTCACCGGGACGAGCGTCCCGGAGGCGTACCGCTCGTCGGCCAGCCACTCCTGCATGACCGCCAGCACCGCGCCGGTGACCTCCCGGGCGTCCGGTCCGACCGGACAGCGCAGGAACACCACGCCCGGGTCGGCGGGCACCTCCGCCAGGGCGGAAACGAGCGTCCACCGGGCGGGCCGCGTCGATGGCGTCGGCTGCGTCGGCGCCGGCGACCAGTCCACCCGGAACATCGACTCCGCGGGCGTACCCCGGCCGCCGGCCGGCATCCGCCGAAAGCGCAGCCCCTCGACCGACGCCACCGGCGCGCCGGTCGGGTCGGCAAGCACGATCGAGACCGTGTCCGGGCCGGCCGCCGACATCCGCAGGCGCAGCGCGGACGCGCCGACCGCCGACAGGGACACGCCGGACCAGGCGAAGGGGAGCACGGCGCCGTCCATGCCGGCCAGGAACGAGCCGTACCAGACCGCGTGCAGCGCCGCGTCGAGCAGCGCCGGATGCAGGCCGAATCGCTCCGCGTCCACCATCGACTCCGCCGGTGGGGCGATCTCGGCGAACACCTCCTCCTCGCGCCGCCACACCGCCGCAAGCCCCCGGAACGCCGGACCGTAGTCGTAGCCGCGTGCGGCGAGGTCCGCGTAGACATCGCCGATCGCGACCTCCTCCGCGCCCTCCGGCGGCCACTCGGCCGCGTCGAACACCGCCGGTTCGGCCCGCTCGACCAGCGAACCGGCGGCGTGCCGGACCCACTCGCCGCCGTCCTCGTGCCGGGCGTGCACCGACACCGCCCGTCGCCCCGACTCGTCGGCGTCCTCGACCACGACCTGGACCTGCACCCCGCCCCGCTCGCCCAGGACCAGCGGGGTGTGCAGGGTCAGTTCGTCGAGCAGGTCGCAGTGCACCTCGCGGGCGGCGCGCAGCGCCATCTCCACGAACGCCGCACCGGGTACGATCACCCGGCCGAGGACCGCGTGGTCGGCCAGCCAGGGGTGGGTAGCCAGGGACAGTCGGCCGGTCAAAACCGCACCGCCGGCCTCCGGGCGGGCCAACACCGCGCCGAGCAGCGGGTGTTCGCCGGCGGACAGGCCGACCGCCCGCAGGTCGCCCGGCGAGGCGGGGGCGTCCATCCAGTAGCGGTCGTGCCCGAAGGCGTAGGTCGGCAGGGTCACGGTGGTCGCGCCGGTGCCGGCGAACACCCGGTGCCAGTCCACCTCCACGCCGTGCACGTGTGCCGTCGCCAGCGCGGTCAGCGCGGTGTGAGGTTCCGGGCGGTCGGCGCGCAGCACCGGCACCGCGAAGGGGGCCGCGTCCCGTTCGGGGGACGTGGTGAAGCAGCCCTCGGCCATCGTGCTCACCGCGGCGTCCGGGCCGATGCCGACGAAGCGGGTGACGCCGTCGTGCTGCAATCGGCGGATTGCTGCGGCGAATCGCACCGGCTCGCGGACCTGGCGCACCCAGTACTCGGGCGCGCACACCGTCTCCGCCGCCAACGGCTCGCCGGTGACGGTCGACACGATCGGCAACACGGGTTCGTGGTAGGTGACTTCGGCGAGAGCCTTTCGGTAGGACGCCAACATCGGGTCCATCAGGGGCGAGTGGAAGGCGTGGCTGACCCGCAGGCGCCTGGTGCGGCGGCCGAGGGAGGCGAAGTGTTCGGTGAGGCGCAGTACGGCGTCCCACTCGCCGGAGACGACCACCGACTCGGGTCCGTTCACGGCGGCGATGCCGGCCGGGCCGTCCGCCGAGGCCGCTGCGACCTCGTCCTCCGTGGCCTGGATGGACACCATCGCGCCGCCCTCGGGCAGCCGTTCCATCAGCAGTCCGCGAGCCGCAACGACGCGGCAGGCGTCCTCAAGCGTCCACAGGCCCGCGACGAAGGCCGCGGACAGTTCGCCGACGGAGTGTCCGGCCAGGACCTCCGGGCGTACGCCCCACGAGCCGAGCAGCCGGGTCAGCGCGACCTCGATCGCGAACAGCGCGGGTTGTGCCCAGCCGGTGCGGTCCAGCAACTCCGCCGCGTGCTTCGGCGGTTCGACGAGGAGTTCGCGCAGCGGGCGGTCGAGCAGGCCGTCGAACCCGGTACACACCTCGTCCAGGGCTGTCGCAAAGGCCGGGAAGGCCGCGTACAACTCGCGGCCCATGCCGATGCGTTGGCTGCCCTGGCCGGCGAACACGAACGCGGTACGGCCGGGGTGGGCGACGCCCCGCAGGACGCCGGGACCGGATCCGCCGACGGCGATCTCCCGGAGACCGGATCGCATGTCGTCGCGATCCCCGGCCACGAGCGCGGCCCGATACTCGAACGCCGTCCGGGTGGTGGCCAGCGAGAAGCCGGCGTCGAGCGGGTCGATGGCGTCGGCCGTGGACAGCAGTCGCGCGGCCTGGCGGGCGAGCGCTTCGGGGGTGGGGCCGGAGAGGATCAGCGGGACGAGCGGCAGCGCGGCCCGGGTCGGCGGCGCGGCCGGTTCGGGCTCCGGGGCCTGCTCCAGGATCAGGTGTGCGTTGGTGCCGCTGATCCCGAACGAGGACACCGCGGCCCGTCTCGGCGCGCCCGTCACCGGCCATTCCCGACGCTCCGTCAGCAGCCGTACCGTGCCCGCCGACCAGTCGACGTGCGAGGACGGGGTGTCCACGTGCAGCGTCCTCGGGAGCACGCCGTGGCGCAGCGCGAGCACCATCTTGATCACGCCGCCGATCCCGGCGGCGGCCTGGGTGTGGCCGATGTTGGACTTCAACGAGCCCAGCCACAGGGGGCGTTCGCGGTCGAGGCCGTAGGTGTCCAGGACGGCCTGGGCCTCGATCGGGTCGCCGAGGCCGGTACCGGTGCCGTGTGCCTCGACCGCGTCCACGTCGGACGGCGACAGGTCGGCGTCGTCGAGCGCCTGGCGGATCACCCGTTGTTGGGCCGGGCCGTTCGGGGCGGTCAGTCCGTTCGAGGCGCCGTCCTGGTTGACCGCGCTGCCGCGGAGCACGGCCAGCACCGGATGCCCGAGCCGCCGGGCGTCGGAGAGGCGTTCCACCAGAAGCATCCCGACGCCCTCGGCCCAGCCCGTGCCGTCGGCCGCGTCGGCGAACGACTTGCATCGCCCGTCGGCGGCCAGGCCGCGGTGTCGGCTGAACGCGACGAGCATGCCCGGCGTGGACATCACGGTGGCGCCGCCGGCCAGGGCCATGGTGCACTCGCCCCGGCGCAGGGAGCGCATCGCCAGGTGCAGGGCGACCAGGGACGACGAGCACGCGGTGTCGACGGTGACGGCGGGACCCTCGAATCCGAGGGTGTAGGCGATCCGGCCGGACGCGGCACTGTTGGCGGTGCCGGTGAGCAGGTGCGCCTCCGCGCCGTCGACGGCCTGGTGCAGCCGGGGGCCGTAGTCCGGGGCCATCGCTCCGGCGAACACCCCCACTCCGGCGCCGCGCAGCGATGCGGGGCGAATCCCGGCGCGCTCCAGCGCCTCCCAGGAGGTTTCCAGGAGCAGGCGCTGCTGTGGGTCCATGGCCGTCGCCTCGCGGGGCGAGATGCCGAAGAACTCGGGGTCGAACTCGGTGGCGCCGCACAGGAATCCGCCGCGCCGCGTGTAGGTGCGGCCGGGGGTGTCGGGGTTCGGGTCGTAGAGCGCGTCCAGGTCCCAGCCCCGGTCGGCGGGGAATTCGCCGATCGCGTCGCCGCCGGCGTCGAGCAGCCGCCACAGGTCCTCGGGGGATCCGATGTCGCCGGGGAATCGGCACGCCATGCCGACCACGGCGATCGGCTCGCGGGTCGCCTGTTCGGCGTCGCGCAGCCGCTGCCTGGTCTGCTGCAACTCGGCCGTGACCCGCTTGAGGTATTCCACCAATTTCTCTTCGTTGCTCACAAGCGCTCCGTTCGGGACGGGCCGAGTTCTCAGGACAGGCCGAGTTCGCCGTCGATGAGGTCGAACAGTTCGTCGAGCTCCAGCCCGCTCAACTCGGGTACGGGCTGCGTGGGTTGCTCGGGCGGTTCGGGTTGCCGGGGTCGCGCGGCCGGCTGCGCCGGGGCGAGTGCCGTGCCGAGGTGGACGGCGAGGGCCGACGGGGTCGGGTAGTCGAAGACCAGCGTGGCGCGCAGCCGCAGTCCGGTGGCCGCACCGAGTCGGTTGCGCAGGTCCACCGCCGTCAGCGAGTCGAATCCGAGTTCCTTGAAGGTGCGGCCGGGGACGATCGTGCCCGGGGTGCCGTGGGCCAGCACGGTGGCGGTGTGTTCGCGGACGAGGTCGAGCAGCGCCTCGGCGCGGTCCGCGTCGGGCATTCCCGCCAGGCGGTCGGCCAGGGAGGCGACTTCGGCGGTCGTGCCGCCGGCCGCCTCCGCCCGCCGGACCCGTGCGCGGATCACGCCGCGCAGCAGCGCCGGCACCGGGCCTTGCGCGTGGATCGCGGCCTGGTCGATCCGGGCCGGGACGAGCAGGGCGGCGCCGGAGGAGATCGCGGCGTCGAACAGGGCCAGGCCGTCGGTCGAGATCAGCGGGGCCACGCCGGCACGGCGCAGCCGGCTCAGGTCGGTGTCGGCGAGGCGGCCGGTCATCCCGCCGGGTTGCGCCCACAGCCCCCAGGCGAGCGAGAGGGCGGGCAGGCCGTGGGCGGCGCGGTGTTGGGCGAGGGTGTCCAGGAAGGTGTTGGCGGCGGCGTAGTTGGCCTGTCCGGGCAGTCCGAGAATGCCGGCGATCGAGGAGAACAGCACGAACATGGACAGGTCGAGTCCACGGGTCAGTTCGTGCAGGTTCAGCGCGGCGTCGACCTTCGGTCGCAGTACGCGGGCCAGTTGCTCGGGGCGCATGGCCTCGATCACGCTGTCGTCGAGCAGGCCGGCGGCGTGCACGACGCCGGTCAGCGGGTGTTCGGCGGGGATCGACGCCAGCAGTGCGGCAAGCGCGTCCCGGTCGGCGATGTCGCAGCCGACCACGGTGGCGGTGGCGCCCGACTCGGCCAATTCGGCGACGAGTTCGGCGGTGCCGGGGGTGTTCGGCCCGCGTCGGCCCGCCAGCAGGAGGCGGGTCACGCCGTAGTGGGCGACCAGGTGGCGGGCGAACAGGGCGCCGAGCGTGCCGGTGCCGCCGGTGATCAGTACGGTGCCCGCCGCAAGGTCGGGGCGCGGCGCGGCCGTCCCGCTGACCCGGGCCAGCCGAGGGATCAGCGAACGCCCCTTGCGCAGGGCCAGTTGCGGCTCCGCGCCGGCCAGGGCCAGGGGCAGGGCGGTGGTCGATGCCTCGTGGCCGTCCAGGTCGACGACGACGAAGCGGTCCGGGTGTTCGCGCTGGGCCGCGCGCACCAGGCCCCACACGCCGGCGCCCGCCATCCCCGCCGCGCCCGCCTCGGCGGACTCCACGACCATCGCGTCGCGGGTGAGCAGGACCAGCCTCGACGCGGCGCAACGTTCGTCGGCGAGCCAGTCCTGGATCAGGCGCAGCGCGCGGCCGGTCACGGCATGCGCACCGGCCGCGGTGGGCTCGCCGGTCAGCGGTGCGAGCACCAGGTCCGGGACGGGCCCGGCGGCGGCCAGCGTGTCCAGGTCGGGGTGGGTGGGTCCGCCGAGCCCGAAGTCGTCGGCGCCGATCAGCGCCCACGGGCCGGTCTCGGGGGCGGCTTCCGGCAGGCGGGCCTCGATCCAGTCCACGCGGAACAGCGCGTCGGCCGGTCCGGTGATCGGCGTACCGGCCGGGATCGGCCGCAGGGCCAGGGATTCCACCGAGGCCACCGGCGCTCCGGTGGCGTCGGCGAGGCGTAGCGTGACCGTGTCCTCGCCGTCGGGCGTGATCCACACCCGCAGGGCCGCCGCGCCGCCGGCCCGCAGCGACACGCCCTGCCAGGAGAACGGCAGGCGGGCGTCCGGGGCGTCGCCGACGACGGCGTGCAGCGCGGCGTCCAGCAGAGCCGGGTGCAGCGCGAACCGGCCCGCGTCCGCCTCGATTCCCGGCGGCAGCGCGACCTCGGCGAAGATCTCCGTACCCCGTCGCCACCAGGCGCGCAGGCCCTGGAACGCCGGGCCGTAGTGGTAACCCAGCGCGGTCCAACGCGCGTGGTCGCCGTCCCAGTCGACGGCGACCGCGCCGGGCGGCGGCCATGCGGTGAGGTCGAACTCCTCGGCCGGGCCGTGGTCGAGCAGCCCGCTCGCGTGCCGGGTCCAGTCGCCGGAACCGTCGGCCGGGCGGGCGTGGACGGCCAACGGCCGGCGTCCGGACCCGTCGGGCTCGGCGACCGTGACCCGGAGGTCCACCCCGCCGTGCGCCGGCAGCACCAGTGGGACCTCGCAGGTGAGTTCGGCCAGGCGCTCGCACCCGACCTCGTCGCCCGCGCGGATCGCCAGTTCGACGAACGCGGTGCCGGGCAGCAGGACCGTGTCGCCGAGGCCGTGGTCGACCAGCCACGGGTGGGCCCGGCGGGAGAGCTGCCCCGTGAGCAGGACGCCGCCGGATTCCGGCAGTTCGATCACGGCGCCGAGGAACGGGTGCCCTGCGGCGGCCAGTCCGGCCGCCGCGACGCCCGCCGCGTCGCCGTCGGGCGTCGGTTCGAGCCAGAACCGGCGCCGACGGAACACCGTGGTCGGCACGTCGATCCGCCGTGCGTCGGGGAAGACGGCCCGCCAGTCGGGGGCCGCTCCGCGTACGTACGCCTCGGCCAGCGAGGTCAGGAAACGCGCGATTCCGCCCTCGTCGCGGCGCAACGAGCCGACTGCCGGCGCGTGTTCCGCCACGTCCTCGATCGCCGCCGTGAGTACCGGGTGCGGGCCGACCTCGACGAACAACGAGTGCCCGCGCTCGGCCAGCACCTCGACCGTCTCGGCGAAGCGAACCTGTTCGCGGAGATTGCGATACCAGTAGCCGGCATCGAGGGCGGTGGTCTCCAGCGGGCCGGCGGTCACCGTCGAGTAGAAGGGGATCGCGGACGGGTGCGGCGTGGTATCGGCCAGCACCGTGGCCAGTTCATCGGCTATTGCCGCTACTTGCGCGGAATGGGACGCATAGTCCACCGGCAGTCGTTTGACCCGCACCTCGGCGGCCTCGCACTCGGCGATCAGCTTCTCCAGCGCGTCCACGTCGCCGGAGACCACGACCGATCCCGGGCCGTTGACCACCGCCGTCGAGAGCCGACCGGCGTGGCGGCGCAGGCGTTCGGCCACCTCGTCCTCGGACAGCGCGACCGAGACCATGCCGCCCGCGCCGGACAGCGCCAGGATGGCCCTGCTGCGCAGCGCGACGACCCTGGCCGCGTCCGCCAGGTCCAGCGCACCGGCGACGCAGGCGGCGGCGATCTCGCCCTGCGAATGGCCCACCACGGCGGCCGGTTCGATCCCGTACGAGCGCCAGAGCGCGGCCAGCGACACCATCACCGCGAACAGCACGGGCTGGACCACGTCCACCCGTTCCAGCGCGGCGGGATCGCGCAACACGTCGAACAGGTTCCAGTCCACGTGGGGCGCGAGCGCCTCCGAGCAGGCTCGCATCGACCGGGCGAACACGGGTGCTTCGTCGATGAGTTCGGTGGCCATGCCGACCCATTGGGAGCCTTGGCCGGGGAAGACGAACACCACGCCGCCCGACGCCCGCGCGCTGCCGCGTACGAGGGTTGGTGTGTCCGCGCCGGTGGCCAGGGCGCTCACGCCTCGGCGGCGCGCGGCCGGATCGGCGGTGATCACGGCGGCACGGTAGGGCAGGCCGGCGCGGGCGCCGGCCAGGGAGAAGCCGACATCCGCCGGGTTCGCGTCGGGATTGGCGTCCAGGAAGGACAACAGCGCATCGGCCTGCGCCGCCAGCGCCTCCTCGCTGCTCGCGGAGAGCACCCACGAGAGCACGGGCACACGGGAGCCACCCGGCGCGGCGCACCCGGGTTCCGACGCGGCACGCCCGGCTTCCGGCACATCGCGCCCGGGCTCCGGCGCAGTGCGCCTGGATTCCGGCCCGTCGCCCACAGGTTCCGGCGCAGCGCGCCCGGGTTGCGCCGCGTCGCGCCCGGATTCCGGCGCGCGCCCGCTCCTTGCGGCCCGCGTACCCTCCGGCGCGCGCGCCGACTCGGCCCCCGGCCCCGATCCCCCCACCGGCTCGCCCTGTTCGAGGATCACGTGGGCGTTGGTCCCGCTGATCCCGAACGACGACACCGCGGCTCGGCGCGGCCGTCCGGTCGACGGCCACTCGCGCGTCTCGGTCGCCAACTCCAGTCCCCCGCCGGCCCAGTCCACGTGCGGACTCGGCTCGTCGACGTGCAGCGTCCTCGGCACCACGCCGTACCTCAGCGCCTGCACCGTCTTGATCACGCCCGCCACCCCGGCGGCGGCCTGGGCATGGCCGATGTTGGACTTCAGCGAGCCCAGGAGCAGCGGGCGGTCCGCGGCCCGACCGCGCCCGTACGTGGCCGCGAGCGCCTCGGCCTCGATGGGGTCGCCGAGGGTCGTCCCGGTCCCGTGTGCCTCGACCACGTCGACGTCCGTCGCGGCCATCCCCGCGCCGGCCAGCGCCCGGCGGATCACCCGCTCCTGGGCGCGCCCGTTCGGCGCGGTCAGCCCGTTCGACGCACCGTCCTGATTGATCGCGCTGCCCCGGACCACGGCCAACACCCGGTGCCCGTCACGCCGCGCGTCCGACAGCCGCTGCAGCACCACGATCCCGGCACCCTCGGCCCACCCGGTACCGTCCGCGCCGGCAGCGAACGCCTTGCATCGCCCGTCCTCGGCCAACCCGCGCTGCCGACTGAACTCCACGAACATCCCGGGACCGGACATCACCGCGACCCCACCGGCCAGCGCCAACGAGCACTCCCCCGCCCGCAACGCCTGCGCCGCCAGGTGCAGCGCCACCAACGACGAGGAGCACGCCGTGTCCACGGTGACCGCCGGCCCCTGCAGGCCCAGCGTGTAGGCGATCCGGCCGGACGCGACGCTGATCGTGCTGCCGGTGAGCCGGTACCCGTCCGACTCGGCATGCGCGGCGTGCAGCGGCGGGCCGTAGTCCTGCGCCATCGCCCCGACGAAGACCCCCACGGACGTGCCGCGCCGGCCGACGGGGTCGATGCCGGCCCGCTCCAGCGCCTCCCAGGACGTCTCCAGGAGCAGGCGCTGCTGTGGATCCATCGCCAGCGCCTCCCTCGGCGAGATGCCGAAGAACTCCGGGTCGAACAGGTCCGCGTCGTGCAGGAATCCGCCGTGCCGGGTGTAGGAGGTGCCCGCCCGGTCCGGGTCGGCGGCGTGGAGCCGGTCGAGGTCCCAGCCCCGGTTGTCGGGGAACTCCGTGACGGCGTCGATCCCTTCCGTCACCAGCCGCCACAGGTCCTCCGGCGACGCGACTTTGCCGGGCAGCCGGCAGGCCATCCCGACGATGGCGATCGGCTCGTCGCCGTCGGACACGGTTTCACCGGCATCGCTCGGCCTCTCGCCGCCGGAAGCCAACGTCCGCAGGTGCGCGGCGAGTTCGGCGGGCGTCGGATAGCCGAACAACAACCCCGCCGGCAGCACGAGCCCGGTCGCCGCGCCCAACCGGTCCCGCAGTTCCACGGAGGACAACGAGTCGACCCCGAGGTCCTTGAACGTACTGTCCGGATCCACCGCGTCGCCGCCCGAATAACCGAGCACGACCGCGACGATCGACCGCACCAGACCGAGCATTTCCGGTCCGGCCGGGATCACGGCCGTGACCCCGGCCGGACCGGTCACCGCAGGCTCCGCGTCGGGTGCGACGGCCCGAACCGCGGACTCGGTGAGCCAGTGGCGCTCGCGCTGGAAGGCGTAGGTGGGCAGGGCCACCGTACGCGCGTCGCGCAGCGCGAACACGCGGGGCCAGTCCACCTCGACCCCGCACACGTGCACCTCGGCGAGCGAGGTGAGGAATCGCGCCGGCCCGCCCTCGCCCCGGCGCAGCGAGCCGGCGACCACCCCGGAGCCGGTCCCGCCCTGCTCCATGGTGTCCCGCAGCGCGGGCAGCAGCACGGGGTGCGGGCTGCATTCGACGAACACGCCGTGTCCGTCCCGGATCAGCGCCCGGGACGCCCGTTCCAGCTCCACGGTCCGCCGCAGGTTGCGGTACCAGTACGCGGCGTCCAGTTCGGTGGTGTCGAGCAGGTCGCCGGTCACCGTCGAGTAGAACGGCACCGACGAGGGCATCGGCCGGATCCCGTCGAGGACGGTGTGCAGCCGCTCGCGGATCTGCTCGACCTGCGCCGAGTGGGACGCGTAGTCGACCGCGATCCGTCGAGTCTCCACGCCCTCCTCGGTCCACCGCGCGATCAGCGCGTCCAGCGCGTCGGGATCGCCGGAAATCACCACCGACGACGGGCCGTTCGCCGCCGCGATCGACACCGTGCCGCCGTACTCTGCGATCCGCTCGCGCACCGCGTCGGCCGACCGCAGCACCGACACCATCGCACCGCCGCCGGAGAGCCCGCACAGGGCCCGGCTGCGCAATGTCACCACCCGAGCGGCGTCGTCGAGCGAGAGCGCTCCGGCCACACACGCGGCGGCGATCTCGCCCTGGCTGTGTCCGACCACGGCGGCCGGCTCGACCCCGCACGAGCGCCACAGCCGGGCCAGCGACACCATCACCGCGAACAACGCGGGCTGGACCACGTCCACCCGTTCCAGCGCGGTCGGATCGCCCAACACCTCGCGGAGCGACCAGTCGACGTACGGCGCGAACGCCCGCTCGCAGTCCCGCATCGAGGCGGCGAACTCCGAAACGGATTCGATGAGTTCGAGCGCCATCCCGGCCCATTGCGCGCCCTGCCCGGGGAAGACGAACACGACCTTCCCGGTCGCTGCGGCCTGCCCCTCGACCACCCCCGCGACGGCCGCGCCGGCGGCGAACTCGGCCAGGCGACGCCGCAGTTCCGCCGGGTCGGCGCCGACCACGACCGCGCGGTGCCGGAAGGCGGTCCGGGTGGTGGCCAGCGAGCGGCCGATGTCTGCGGCGCACGACACCTCCTCGGCGAGGAACGTGGACAGCCGGTCGGCCTGACCCCGAAGCGCCGCGGCGGTACGGCCCGCGACCGGCCACGCCACCGCGCCCACCTCCACCGGCCGGCCGATCGAGAGACCGACCTTCGAGACCGGGAGCGGTGCTTCCGTCAGCACCAGATGGCAGTTGGTGCCACCCATCCCGAACGAGCTGACCCCCGCCACCAGCGGCCGGTCCGGCTGCGGCCACGGCGTCGGCGCGGTCTGCACCCGCAGGCCCAGCTCGTCGAGGGGGATCTCCGGGGGCGGCGCGACGAAGTGCAGGCTGGGCGGCAACATCCGATGCCGGATGCTCAATGCCACCTTGAGCAGCCCGGCGATCCCGCCCGCGCCCTCCAGGTGGCCGATGTTGGTCTTGACCGAACCCACCCGCAGCGGCGCGCCGGACCGGCGGACCCGGCCGCCCAGTGCGGCGCCGAGCGCGGCGGCCTCGATCGGGTCGCCCACCTTCGTACCGCTGCCGTGCAGTTCCACGTACTGCACGGCGCGCCGGGTGATGCCGGCCCGCCGATACGCCTGGCGCACGACCTCCTCCTGGGCGGACCGGCTCGGCACGGTGAGGCCGGTGTGTTCGCCCTCGCCCGCCCCGTCGTTGTTCATCGCGCCGCCGGAGACGACGCAGTAGATGTCGTCGCCGTCGGCGAGCGCGGCGTCCAGCGGTTTGAGCACCACCGCGCCGCCGCCCTCGCCGCGGACGAAGCCGTTGGCGCGGGCGTCGAAGGTGTGACACCGGCCGTCGGGGGACAGACCGCCGAACCGCGCCGCGCCGAGTGTGGTCTCGGTCAGGATGTTCAGGTTCACCCCGCCGGCGACGGCCGTCGTGCACTCGCCGCGCCGCAGGCTCTCGCAGGCCAGGTGTACCGCCACCAGCGAGGAGGATTGCGCGGTGTCCACGGCCAGGCTCGGGCCGCGCAGGCCCAGGTGGTGGGAGACGCGGTTGGCGATGATGGAGCGGCGGGTGCCGGTCATCGTGTGCCGGTCGATCCCGGCCGCGCCGAGCCGGTCCTGCAGTGCCGCGTAGTCGTCCCACATGACGCCGACGAACACCCCGGTGTCGCCGCCGGCCAGGTGCGCGGGCACGATCCGCGCGTCCTCCAGGGCCTCCCAGGCCAGTTCCAACATCAGCCGCTGCTGCGGGTCCATCGCCGCCGCCTCGCGCGGCGAGATGCCGAAGAAGGCGGCATCGAAGCGGTCGATGTCGGCCACGAACCCGCCGATGCGGTGCGCAGGTTCCGCGCCGCGCAGGCGGTCCTCGGGGGCCTCCCGTATCGCGTCCGTCCCGTCCCGCAACAACCGCCAGAAAGCGCGGCCGTCGCCGGCCCCAGGCAACCGACAAGCCAACCCGACCACGGCGATCCGTCTCATATTCCCCAGTCAACGCCGTGTGCCCGCGGAACGGCTTGTTCCTCCGGCCCAAAGTGCGCCGGCGAATCTGGTGAGCGAAACCAACAGGGGAATTCCGGGCGGACCGCATTCCCAAAAACAACGTCGGTATTGCCCGACGGCCACCGGACCCTCCCGGTCGCCGAGCAATACCGACGCATTCGATATCTACTTCGATGGAATCCGAATCCCTCGCCGAAATCCCTCGACGCATCCCTCAGTAGAGGAGGGTGACCGCCGGGTGGATGTCCAGCGCCGCGCGGCTGTAGTCCTCCAGGATGATCGGCGCGTTGAGCGCGGTGTGCCGGCTCATCACCGAGATGTCCCGCCACAGCCGCTGGAGCGGGTTCGACAGGGCGAACGAGCTGCCGCCGACCACGTCGAGCATGCGCTCCACGGCCGCGCGCGACTTCTCCTGGGCGGAGCGCTGGTGCATGCGCAGCCGGGCCCGCTCGGCCCATGGCATCGGCGCGGTCTCCGGGATCCCGTCGAGCGAGCGGCCGATCTCGCGCAGGTGCAACTCGGCGGTCTCCACCAGGTGGGTGGCCTCGCCGAACCACATCTGCACCGACGGCGCGTCCATGGCCGCCTCGTAGTTCACGTAGGTGATCGGCCGCTTCTTGTCCAGGGCGCCCCGGGTGACCTCGAGAGCGCCCCGTGCCGCGCCCACGATCGCGGCGAGCGACTGCGCGCTGCCCTGGACGAGCATGCTGTCCCGCTCGTCCTCGCCGACGAGGTCGGTGAGGCTGAACGCGGCGGCGTGCCGCTCCGGGAGGAACACGTCCTCGGCGAGGACCGTATGCGTGCCGGAGCCGCCCAAGCCGGCCGAGTGCCAGGTGCGCTCGATCCTCAGGTCGCTCATCGGCACGACGCCGCCGACCAGGTCCGCGGTCTGCTCGTCGCCGTCGTACACGTGCACGACCGGGATGTAGGCCCAGTCGGCGATCTCACAGCCCGAGCTCCACGGGAAGGTGCCGGTGATCCGCCACCCGCCGTCGGTCTTCCACGCCTTGGTGGTACTCAGGTGGGCCGTGGAGATCACGTACGCGTCGGGGTTGCCCTCGAACATGTCGGACAGCGCGGTCTCCGGCATCCCGTTCAGCGCGAACCGGGTGGAGGCGGTGTCGATGGACAGGTTCCAGCCGGCCGAGCCGCACGCCCGGCCGACCTCGGCGACGATCGTCAGCAGGTCCGGCATGCGCAGGTCGTAGCCGCCGAACCGGGTCGGCGTGGTGAGCCGGAACAGCCCGGCGTCGCGCAGCGCGACGACGACCTCCTCGGCGAGCCGACGATCCTCCTCGGTCTTCGCCGCGTGCTCGCGGATCAGGGGGGCGAGTTCGCGGGCACGGGTCACGAGTTCGGCCGGGTCGACCGCGGACGCGGCCGTCTCCTCCGCCCGCTCACTGGTCACGGTTGTCATGAAATCCTCCTGCGATCGGGGGTCGCCGGCGGGCCCGGGCCCCGATCGGGGCGGGCTCACGCACCGCGTCTCACGGTCGAGTCAATCCCCTGCGGCCGGCCGATCCCAGCGCCCCGAAACCAAAAACCGGTCGTCCCGCTGGTACTGGGAACCAGTACCGCAGGACGACCGGTGCGGCGAAACCGATCAGGCGCCGACCGGAGTGGCCGGCTCCTCGATCTCCGGGTCGGTCTGCGCCGTCACGAAGCGGTCGAACAGCAGGCCACAGACGATCGCCCCCCCGAGAAAGACCATCGCGCCCCAGAAGAAGGCGGTCGTATAACTCTCCACGGACGCCTCCGCGGCCAGTTTCGCGGTCTTCTCCTTGCCCTCGACGAACGAGTCCGCCGCCGTGATTGCCAGCGTGCTCAGCAGCGCGGTTCCGATCGAACCACCCACCTGCTGCACGGTGTTCACCAGTGCCGACGCGGCACCGGCGTCCTGCGGTTCGACCCCGACCGTGGCCACCGCCGCGCCGAGCGAGACCACCAGGCCGAAGCCGATGCCGGCGATGAAGGACGGGGCGAGCACGCCGGCGGCGTACGAGCTGTCCGTGCTCAGCCGGCTGAGCCAAAACGACCCGACGGCGGCCAGGAGCAGGCCCGCCGGGATCAGGATGCGCGCGCCGAGCTTGGGTTCGAGCACCGGCGGGACGGTGGTCGCGCCGATCGCGATGCCGAAGATCATCGGCAGGAACGCAAGGCCGCTCTCGATCGCGGTGAACTTCAGGATCAATTGCAGGTAGTAGGTCAGGAACAGGAACTGCACGAACAACCCGACACCGAGCAGGAACATCGCCAGGTAGGCGCTGCCCCGGTTGCGGTGCAGCACGATCCGGATCGGCAACAGCGGAGTGCGCGAGCGCAGTTCGAACACGACGAACGCGACGAGCAGGATCCCGCTCCCGACCAGGTAGCCCCACACGTCGGCGCCGCCCCATTCGCCGTCGGCGGCGTTGGACAGACCGTAGGCGAGACAGAACAGGCCGACCGAGGCGGTCACCGTGCCCGGCAGGTCGAGCCGTTCCGGGCGCTGCGCGGCCTGCCGGTTCTGCATCGTCAGCAGCGCGCCCACGAAGACGACCGCGGTCAGGATCACGTTGACGTACAGGCACCAGCGCCAGTCCAGCCAGTCGGTCAACGCGCCGCCCAGGATCAGCCCCAGCGCGAGCCCGCCGCTGCCCAGTGCGCCGTAGACCCCGAACGCGGTGACCCGTTCCTTCGGATCCTTGAACACGGTCAGCAGAAAGGACAGTGCCGCCGGCGCCACGAGCGCGGCGAACGCCCCCTGCAACGCGCGCGCGGTCACCAGCATCGCGAAGCCGTTGGCCGCGCCGCCCAGCACCGACATCACGCCGAAGCCGACGATCGAGATCATCAGCGAGCGTTTGGCCCCCACGAGGTCGACCAGCCGGCCGCCGAGCAGGAGCAGGCTGCCGAAGGCGAGCGCGTAGGCCGTGACGACCCACTGGCGGTCCCCGTCGGCGAAGCCCAGATCCGCCTGCGCCGACGGCAGCGCGATGTTGACGACCGTCGTGTCCAGGAAGATCGTCATCTGGGCGAGACCGATCACCGCCAGGATCAACCAGCGGTTGGTGTAGTGGAGATCCGGCGTGCCCTCCGCCGCCACTTTCGACTCGGAATCTGCTGACTCTGACATTCCGCGTACCTTCTGTTGATCGGGCCGGACCATCGGCCGATGGTCCGGCGAGCCGTATCCGGCGGTTCTCAGGGGGTGACGGTCTCGAAGCCGTGTCGCCGCGCAAGGTCGATCACGGCCTGCACCCGCTCACCGGTGAGGGCGCCGGCGCCGCTCCGTCCGCCGGCGCCCGCGGGTCCGCCGTCGCCGGACAACGCGAGCGTGATGGCCTCGGCCACGCCCGCGAGCAGCTCACCGGTGTTCGGCGAGATGCCCAGGGCGCGCGGCACTTCGGCCCCGTCGGATACGGAGAGCACGCCGGCGCGTACGTATCGCAGGTCGTCGCGGCCGACCGTCGCGGCGCATTCGGCGCCGGTGCCGAAGAAGGACACGTCGCCGAGCACGGCGCCGTCCGCGAGGTGTTTCCCGTCGAGCACGGGGACCGGGCTCGAATGCGCCGCGAAGACCACCTGGGCCCGGCGCACCGCCGGCAGATCGTCGGTGACCACGACGTACGGGTTCACGTCGTGCGTTTCGGCGAGGTGGGCGGCGATGGCGGCCCCGCTCGGCTCGTCGGCGGCGCGTCCCTGGGCCAGCCAGCCGGTGATCAGCGGCTCCGCGGACAGCGCCGCCGCCAGACCCGTCGACGCGTCGCCGGTGGCGATCCGCGCCCACGCCTCCTGGTAGATCCACTGCTCCGTGGCCCGGAGTCGATCGGCAGAGCCGGATCGGCCGCTGCCCACGAGCACGATCACGGCGGCCTCGCGTGCACTCAGTACGGCGAGTGCCGAGCCGATCCGGCCGCCGGCGCCGACGACCGCCACCGTCGATCCGGCGAACCCGCCCAGCCGCTTTGTCGCGGCGTGTCGGACGGCGGCCAGCGCCGAGCCGACCGCCAGCGCGCTGCCGGCGGTCACCGTGATCCCGGGAACACGCAGCGCGCGACCGTGGCCGGCGACCGCGCCGAGGCCGAATCCGAGGCCGACGGTGTCGCAGCCGTCCGCCTTCGCCGCGCGCACCCGGCGGTCGAGGTCCAGGCCGATCAGGAAGGTCTGCCCGGAGACCTGGTACTCCCGCAACTGCTGCGAGGACACCAGCAGCGGGTAGACGGTGAGGTCCACCGACGTGCCCTGCGGCGAGTCGAAGCGGATCGGCGCGCATGCCGGGAGGTCCTTGAGCAGTTCGGACCGTCGGGAGTAGCCGAGCAGGTGTTCGTCGTCCAGGTCGGCGAGCGAGGGGTCGACCTCCCGCAGCAGGTCCGGGGTCAGCGGGTAGCCGATCAGCGCGACGCGACGATCGGCCGGCTCGGTCGGTGTGGCCTGTACGCCCGACTCGGCCTGCACGGCCGAATCGCCCCGCCGCGGCCGGAAGTCCGCGCTTTCCACGCGCGGCGGCCGGCCGCCGGCGCCGGTCAGCGGGTGCACCAGGGGCAGTGCGTCCTGGTTGCGCAGGATCAGGCAGACCTGGGTGAGGCCGGTCCGCAACCGATCGATCTCCTCGTCGCTGATGTGGATCGAGGGCTCGATCCGCAACATGGTCGGCACGCTGGCCGTGGGGCCGGTGCGGATGCGGTGCACCGCCTGGAGGTAGCTGCCCAGCTGGAAGACGAGCAGCCCGGCCTGTGCCTTGCCCCGGATGATCGCGGACGACGCGTTGCTCTGGTCGGCGAACTCCAGCCCGATCAGCAGCCCGCGTCCGCGCACGTCGGCCACCACGTCGGGAAATTCGGCGGCCAGTTCGCGCAGCATGCCCAGGATGCGCTCGCCGCGCTCGGCGGCCCGTTCGTACGCGGCCCCGCCGTCGGCCTCCAGGAGGTCGAGGGTGCGCAGCGCGAGCGCCGTGGAGAAGCCGTCCTTGGCGAACGTGGAGCTGTGCACCAGCTCGAACTCGGGCCGGTAGCGCGACTGTCGCACGAGGAACGCGGAGGATTTGGCGATGCCGCCGCCGAGCGACTTGCCCAACACGTAGTAGTCGCCCAGCAGTCCGATGTGGCTGCTCGCGAAGAACCGGCCGGTGCGCCCCATCCCGGTCTGGATCTCGTCGACCACGATCGGGCACTCGACCTCGTCGCAGATCCGGCGTACGCGGGCGACGAACTCCTCGGTCAGCTCGTGGATTCCGCCCTCGCCCTGGATCGGCTCGACGATCAGTCCGGCGATCACCGGGAAGGCCCGCTCGACGAGGGTGACCCGGCCGTGCACCACCTCCACGTCGAGCACGGTGACCCGGTGCTCGGCCACGGCCTTCTCGAACGCCGCCGCGTCGTTGGGCGGCACGAAGGTCACCGTCGAGCCGAGTGCCGCGAACGCCGCCCGGAACAGCGGGTTGTAGGTGAACTGGGTGCTGCCCATCAGCTTTCCGTGGAAGGCCCGCTCCAGGGCGAAGAACACCGGGCCGGTACCCGCGCGCGAGAGGTTGTGCGCGGCCATCGCACCGAGCACTCCGGCGAACTCCTCGACGGTGGTGGGCACCGGCACGTCGCCGGGCAGCAGCGACGTGTCGTCGGGTAGCGCCGCACTTCCGTCGCTCACCGCGCGAAGCGCGACGTCGGCGTGCCACTCGATCTCCTGGACCAGGCTCTGTATCCGCAACACCCGGTCGAACTCACAGTGTTTGACCGCCGCTTCGACCGCCTCCGCACCGCTGTTCGCGAAGCCGATCGAATACGGCTCGGCGCCGGGGAATTCGCGGCCCAGGATGCCGTTGAGCACCGCGCCGACCTGGTCGGCGACCGGGTGCGCGGAGTGCTGGGAGTGCACCGGCCAACCGGTGTCCAGGAGTTCCTTCGCGTACGCCACGATCTCCGGATGGTTGTGCCCGAGCATCAGCGAGCCCCAGCCCCCGATCAGGTCGAGCACGGGCACCTCGGTGCCGGTGTCGTCCAGGTGGTACAGCGAGTTGCGCTCTGCCCGGACGTACTGGACGTCCAGACCGAAGGTGCCGAGCATTCCGGTCAGCAGGGCCTCGGCGTAGCGGGTGGGTGCGTTCACCGTGTCTCCTTGTGGTCAGCGTTGCGGGTTGGCGGCGGAGCGGCCCAGTTCCCGGTCGATGAAGTCGAAGATCTCGTTCTCGGTCGCGGTCTCGATCGCGGTGGCCGGGTCGATCACGCCGCCGGGGGCGTGTGCACGGGCGTCGGCCCGGGCCCTGTTCCAGCGGGCGAGGATGGTGTTCAGGCGGGCGGCGATCTCGGTGTGCCCGGCGTCCTCGTCGTCCGTCGGCTCGACCGGCACGGCCATCAACACCGCCTCCAGGCGGTCCAGTTCGGCCAATGCCGCGCGGTGGTCCGCTCCGTCGGTGACGGCGAGCCGTTCGAGGAGGTGGTCCACGAGTACGCCCGGTGAGGCGTAGTCGAAGACCAGCGTGGTCGGCAGCGACAGGCCGGTGCGCTCCCCCAGCCGGTTGCGGAACTGCACGGCGGACAACGAGTCGAAGCCGGAGTCCCGGAAGGACACCTCCCACTGCAATCGGTCCGGCGCCGCGTGACCGAGCACGGCCGCGGCCTCGGTGCGCACCAGGTCCCGCAGGAACGCCGCGGCCTCGGCCCGGCTCATCGCGGCGAACCGGTCGGCCGGCGGCTCGGTGCTCGCCGTCCGGCGCTCGTCGTGCGGCACCAGGTGCCGCAACACCGCCGGGACCTGCGCACCGTCGCGGCGCAGCGCGGGAAGGTCGAGTGGGGCGGGGGCGAGCACGGTGTGCCCGTCGGCGAGCGCGGCGTCGAACAGCGCGCACGCCTCGTCCTCACCGATCACCCGCAGGCCGGATTGCGCGCTCGCCACCATCCGGCCCCACGCGAGCGACACGGCGGGCAGTCCGGCGGCCCGGCGGCGGGTCGCCAGCGCGTCCAGGTAGGCGTTCGCCGAGGCGAAGTTGGCCTGACCCGGGCTGCCGAGCATGCCGACCACCGACGAGCACAGCACGAACAGCGCGGGCGGGGCGTCCACGGTCAGCTCGTGCAGATGCCGGGCGCCGTCCACCTTGGGCCGCGACACAGCCGCCACGCGCGCCGGGGTCAGCGCGGTGAACACGCCGTCGTCCAGCACGTTTTCGGTGTGCACGATCCCGGTCAGCGGGTGCGCGGCCGGGATGTCCGCGAGCATCGTGCGGACCGCCTCGCGGTCGGCCGGGTCGCAGGCGACCACGGTGGCCGCGGCGCCGAGCTTGGCCAGTTCGTCCCGCAGTCGGCCGGCGGGCGAATCGGGGCCGTTCGGGTCGGCGAGCACCAGGTGTTCCACCCCGTACGCGGTGACCAGGTGTCGGGCGAACAGCGCGCCCAGCGGCCCGCCGGCGCCGGTCACCAGCACGGTGCCGCCCGCCACCGGTGTCGGCGGGACCACATCCGGCAGGGGCGCCGACGGCACCAGGCGCGGGGTGAGCAACCGCCCGGCGCGCACCGCGAGTTGGGGTTCCCCGGTCTGGGCCGCCACGAACAGCAGGTCGGTCGAGGCCGGGTCGTCGTCCAGGTCGACCAGCACGATCCGATCCGGGTGCTCCGCCTGGGCCGAGCGCAGCAGGCCCCACACGGCGGCGCCGGCCGGGTCGGGCACGCCCTCCCCGGCCTCGACGGCCATCGCGCCCCGGGTCACCACGATCAGGCGGTTGTCCGGCAGGTTCTCCCGGGCCAGCCACGCCTGCGCCACGTCGAGCGCCCGGGCCACCGCACGGTGCACCTCGGCCGGGCCGTCGACGGCGGGATCCTCCGGGGTCGACGGCTGCACCAGCAGTACGTCCCACGGGGTGAACGCCGTCGCGGCCTCCTCGACGTCGCCGAAGCGCAGCGGCGCCATCGCGGCCAGGCCGGCGGGGTCGTCGCCGAGCAGGGCGAGCAGGCTCTCCGGCTCGTCGTCCGCCGGCACCGCGACCGGGGTCCAGCGCAGTTCGAACAGCGAGGCGGTGCCGGCGTCGGTGCCCTCGGCGGGTTCGGGCACGGCCGGCCAGTACCGCTCGTGCCGGAACGGGTAGGTGGGCAAGGCGATGCGGCGCGCGCCGGTGCCGGCGAACACGGCCGACCAGTCGACGGGCGCGCCGGCCACGAACAGTTCGCCGATCCCGTCGAGCACGGCGCGCACCTGCGGCCGATCGTCCGGGAGCAGCGCCACCGAGCGCCGGAACACCCTTCCGGCGCCGCCCGATTCGACGAGGCGGGTCACGCGCTGCTCGGCCATCCACCGCTCGGCGGCGGCGGCGCCCTCGGTTCCGGGCGCTCCCGGCGCGTCATCGGCGGCCGGCGGCATGCCGGTGCGCAACGACACCACCGGGATGCGCGGCTCCCCGAAGGTCACCTCGGCCCGTCGCCCGTCGGCCCGTTGCCCATCGACCAACAACCGGCGCACGTCGGTCGTCGAGAGCGCCCCGGCGACGTACGCCGCGGCAAGCTCGCCGACGCCGGTCCCGGCGACGCAGCCGAAGCTCATGCCCCAGGACTCGACCAGGCGGAACAGCGCCACCTCGGCGGCGAACCGGTCCTCACCCTCGACCTCGGCGAGCGCGGCGTCGAACGCCCGGGCGTACACCGGCCATGTCTCGTACAGGTCCCGATCCGGACCGGGCGCGGGGCGGTCGGTGAAGAGGTACGCCGTGCGCCCGTCCGCGGCGGCGGGCACGTCCCGCCCGGGCTCAAGCTCGTTTTCGTGCCGGGGCTCGGCGATCGCCCGCAGTCCGGCCCGTGCCTCCGCGACCTCCCCGACCACGAGCACCGCGCGGTACTCGAACCCGGACCGGGCCGCCAGCGAGAAGCCGACGTCGAGCGGACTCGGCGCGGCGTCGTCGGTGTCATCCGTGGCGTGCAACAGCGACGACAGCCGATCGGCCAGCGCCCGCAGCGCCTGCGGCGACTTGGCCGACAACACCCACGGCACCGCCGGCAGGGACACCCCGGCCTCCGCCGGGGCCGGTTCCTCGGGGGCCTGCTCCAGCACGACATGCGCGTTCGTACCGCTCATCCCGAACGCCGACACCGCGGCCCGACGCGGTCCGTCCACGTCCGGCCACGGGCGCGCCTCGGTCAACAAGCGCATCGCCCCGGACGACCAGTCCACCGCCGACGTCGGCTCGTCCACGTGCAGCGTCTTCGGCATCAGGCCATCGCGCATGGCCAGGATCGCCTTGATCAACCCACCGGCTCCGGCGGCGTGTTGGGTGTGCCCGATGTTGGATTTGACCGAACCCAGCCACAGGGGCCGATCCGCCGGCCGGTCCCGGCCGTAGGTGGCCAACAGGGCCTGAGCCTCGATCGGGTCACCGAGCCTGGTACCCGTCCCGTGAGCCTCCAACAGGTCCACGTCGGACCCGGCGAGGCCGGCGTTCGCCAACGCCTGCCGAATCACCCGCTGTTGCGACGGACCGTTGGGCGCGGTCAGGCCGTTGGACGCGCCGTCGGAGTTCACCGCGCTGCCCCGGATCAGCGCGAGCACCGGGTGCCCGTTGCGGCGGGCGTCGGACAGGCGTTCCAGGACGAACATGCCCACGCCCTCGGACCATCCGGTGCCGTCGGCGGACTCGGCGAACGCCTTGGCCCGGCCGTCGGGGGACAACGTGCGCTGCCGGGAGAACTCGATGAAGCCGATGGGCTGCGCCATCACCGTCGCACCGCCCGCCAGGGCGAGTGCACACTCGCCGCTGCGCACCGCGTTGGCGGCGAGGTGCAGGGAAACCAACACCGACGAGCACGCCGTGTCGATCGACATCGTCGGGCCCTCCAGGCCCAGGACGTAGGAGATTCGGCCGGATCCGAAGGACGTGGTCGAGCCGGTCAGCCGATACCCTTCGACGCCCTCCTCGACCGTCCCGGCGCCCGCCTCGTACTGCTGTGCGGTCAGGCCGGTGTAGACACCCGTACCGCTGCCGCGCAACGACTGCGGGTCGATGCCGCCGCTTTCCAAGGCCTCCCAGGAGGTCTCCAGCAACAACCGCTGCTGCGGGTCCATCGCCAGCGCCTCGCGCGGCGAGATGCCGAAGAAGCCGGCGTCGAACCCGGCGGGTTCGTCGATGAATCCGCCGGCGCGCGGATAGAACGTGCCGGGCTTGTCCGGATCCGGATCCCACAACCGTGCGACGTCCCAACCCCGATCATCCGGTATGTCCGACATCGCGTCCACGCCGTCCACGACCAGCCGCCACAACTCCTCGGGCGTGCCGGCCCCGCCGGGGAAGCGGCACGCCATGCCGACGATTGCGATCGGTTCGTCCGCGCCGCCGGGCCCGGGAACCGACGCGGCGACGGCCGTGGTCGCAGCGGGCACATCGCCGCTCAGCTCGGACACCACGTGCTCCGCGAGCGTCGCGACCGTCGGATAGTCGAACACCACCCCGGGCGACAGGCGCAGTCCCGTGGTCGCGGACAGCCGGTTGCGCAACTCGACGGCGGTCAGCGAGTCGAAGCCCAGGTCCCGGAACGGCACGCTCTCGCCGACCCGTTCGCCCGCGCCGAACCCGAGCACCGCGGCCACCTCGGTCCGGACCAGGTCGGCGACCTGCTCCTGCCGCTCCCGGAGCGGCAATGCCACCAGCCGTTCGGCCAGGGCCCGTTGGTCGGCCGCGCCCGGCCGCACCACCCGGCGTGCCGGACGCCCGACCAGGCTCCGCAACATCGACACGATCGGCGCCGACCCGGCCCGCAACGTGCGCAGGTCGAATCGGGCGGGCAGGGTCACCGGACGGTTCGCCGCCAGGGCCCGGTCGAACAACGCCCGCCCGGTCTCCGGCGTGATCGCCCGCAGGCCGCTCCGTCGCACCTGGTCGGCGTCGCCGGCCTGCATGCCGCCCTCGGTGTCCCACAACCCCCAGCCCAGCGAGACCGCGGGCAGATCGTGGGCCCGGCGGTGGTGCGCGAGCGCGTCGAGAAAGTGGTTGGCCGCCGAGTAGTTGGCCTGTCCGGCGTTGCCCAGCGTGCCGGCCAGCGAGGAGAACAGCACGAACATCGTCAGCGGGTGCTCGCGGGTCAGCTCGTGCAGGTACCACGCGGCGTCGACCTTGGGCCGAAGCACCGCGTCGACACGCTCGGGGGTGAGGGCGGTGAGGATGCCGTCGTCGATCACGCCGGCGGTGTGCACGACACCGGTGAGCGGGTGTTCGGCGGGGATGGTGTCGAGGATCGCCGCGAGTGCGTCCCGGTCGGCCACGTCACACGCGGCGATCCGTACGGTGGCCCCGAGTTCGGTGAGCGCCTCGACCAACTCGCCCGCGCCCGGGGCGGCTTGCCCCCGGCGGCTGGTGAGGACCAGGTGCCGGACGCCGTACTCGGTGACCAGGTGCCGGGCGAACAACGCGCCCAGCGCGCCGGTCCCACCGGTCACCAGGACGGTGCCGTCGGGCGCGGGCACCGGCCGGGACCCGTCCGCCGGCGCGGGCTGCGGCACCAGGCGGGGTACCGTCACCGCGCCGGCGCGCAGCGCGACCTCGTCGTGGCCGGCCGCCAACACGGCGGGCAGGGCCGCGAGCGAGGCCGGGTCGTCGTCGACGTCCACCAGCAAGATCCGGTCGGGATGTTCCGCCCGCGCGGACCGCAACAGGCCCCACACTGCGGCGCCCATCAGGTCCGGCGCGGCATCGGTCGCCACCGCACCCCGGGTGACCACGACCAAGCGGCTCGACAGGAACGCGTCGTCGGCCGACCATTCCCGGAGGAAACCCAAGACTCGGACCGTCGTGTCGTGCACCGACGCGACGACGTCGCCTTCGCCTTCGCCTTCGCCGTCGCCGTCGCCGTCGCCCGAGGGTGCGGTGTACGCGGCGACCACCACGTCGGCCCCGGCCGCCTCCCGCAACGTCTCGTGGCGCTCGACGGGCAGTGCGTCCTCGATGACGCCGTCGGCCGCACCGAGCAGAACCCAGCGCCCGGTCGGCTCCGTCGGGGTCGGCTCGACCGGAACCCATTCCACCTCGAAGAGGGAGCCGGCGGTCTCGTTCCGCGCGGCCGACCGGTCGGTCGACACCGGACGGGCCTCGACCGAGCGCACCTCGGCGACCGGTTGTCCGGCCTGGTCGGCGAGTTGCACGCGGCACGACGTCCCCTCGGTCGGGTCGTCGATCAGGACCCGTACCCGCAACGCGGTCGCGCCCGTGGCGTAGAGGCTGATCCCGTTCCACACGAACGGCAACAGGAGCGTGAAGTCCTCACCCGCGTCGGCGATCGCGGCCACGACCCGGGGATGGATCGCCGCGTCGAACAGGGCGGGATGGATCCCGAACCCGGCCGTTTCGGCGTGTTCCGGCAGCGCGACCTCGGCGAAGAACTCGGCCCCGGCGCTCCCGTCGCGGCGCCACAGCGTGTGCAGCCCGCGGAACAGCGGGCCGTAGACGTAGCCGTGCTCCGCGAGCCGCTCGTAGAACCCGTCCACCGGCACGGGTCGAGCCCCGGTCGGCGGCCATTCACTCAACTCGAAGTCCGGCTCGGGCGCCGTGGCGGCCAGCAGGCCGATGGCGTGGCAGGTCCATTCCTCGCCGGACGCGTCCTCCGGGCAGGAGTGGATCGCGAACGGCCGCTCCCCGCCGTCCCGCGCCTCGTTCACCACGAGTTGCACCCGCACTCCACCCGACTCGGGGAGGGTCAGCGGCGCGGTGACCACCATCTCGGCCACGCCGGCGCAGCCGACCTCGTCCCCGGCCCGGATCGCCATGTCGAGCAACGCGGTTCCGGGCACCAACGCCCGTCCGCCCAGCTCGTGTTCGGCGACCCAGGGATGCGTCCGTACGGACAGCCGCCCGGTGAACACCACCTCGTCGGCACCGGCGACCCGCACCACGGCTTCCAACATCGCATGGCCGGCGGCCACCTGCCCGGCCGACACGACGTCGCCCGAGGACGACTCCGGCAGCCAGTAGTGGCGCTGTTGGAAGGGGTAGGTGGGGAGGTCGACGAGGGTGGCGTCGGTGTCGGCGAACAGGTGTCGCCAGTCGACGGTGAGGCCGTGGGTGTGCAGGTGCGCGAGTGCGGTGAGCGCGGTACGGGTCTGGGGGCGGTCGCGGTGTTGGAAGGCGACAAACCTCGCGTCGGGTGCGGTCTCCGGGCCCAGCGCGGTGAGTACGCCGTCGGGGCCGACCTCCAGGAACCGCGTGACGCCCCGCTCCCGCAGACGGGCGATGTGCTCCGCGAAGCGCACCGGCTCGCGGACGTGGTCGACCCAATACCGCGCCGAGCGCACATCGGCGGGGTCGGCGGCCATCGGAATCAACGGCTCGGCCAACTCCACACCGTCCAGGACCGTGGCGAACGCGTCGAGGACGGGGTCCATCAGGGGCGAGTGGAAGGCGTGGCTCACGGTGAGCCGGTTCGTCTTGTGGCCGCGCTCGCGCAGAGCGTCCGCGACCGCGAGGACGACGTCCTCGGCGCCGGAGATCACCACCGACGTCGGCCCGTTGACCGCCGCGATCCCGGCCCGGTCCTCATGCCCGCGCAGCAGTTCGCGCACCTCGGCCTCGCCGGCCCGCACCGCGACCATCGCCCCGCCGGCCGGCAACGCCTGCATCAACCGGCCCCGCGCCGCCACGACCGCACAGGCGTCGGCCATATCGAGCACCCCGGCAACATGCGCGGCGGCCAATTCGCCGATCGAGTGCCCGGTTACGAAGTCGGGTCGTACACCCCACGATTCCAGCAGCCGGAACATCGCCACCTCGACCGCGAACAACGCCGGCTGCGTCCACCCGGTCCGGTCCAATCCCTCGCCGTCCCCGAACACGACGTCTCGCAACGACCCGGACAACAGCGTGTCGAAGTGACCACAAACCTCGTCGAACGCCGCCGCGAACACCGGGAAGGTCTCGTACAACTCCCGTCCCATGCCCATGCGCTGCGCGCCCTGACCGGTGAACAGGAATGCCGTGAGTCCCTCGGCGGCGACCCCGGACACCAAGCTCGGGGCCGACTCACCCGCAGCCAACGCCCGCAAACCGGCCGTGAGTTCATCCGCGTCAGCCGCCAGCACCACCCCACGGTGCTCGAACGTCGACCGCGACACCGCCGCCGACAAACCCGCATCCGCCGGCGACGCGCCGCCCGCGACCACGGGCACCAGCCGCTCCGCCTGTGCCCGCAACGCCGCGGCCGACCGCGCCGACACCACCACCGGAACCACCGGCAACGCCGTCCCCGGTGCCTCGGCCGGGTCGGTCGCCGCCACCGGCTCGTCCACTGGGGCCTGTTCGAGAATCACGTGCGCGTTGGTCCCGCTGATCCCGAACGACGACACCGCCGACCGCCTCGGCCGACCCGTCGTCGGCCACGGCCGGGACTCGGTCACCACCTCGACCGTCCCGGCGGACCAGTCCACCGCGGGTGTCGGCTCGTCCACGTGCAGTGTCTTGGGCACCACCCCGTCCCGCATGGCCATGACCATCTTGATCACCCCGGCCACGCCCGCCGCGGCCTGGGTGTGGCCGATGTTCGACTTCACCGAGCCCAGCAGCAACGCCTGTTCGTCGGAGCCCGGCGTACGTGCCCGTCCGTACGTGGCCAGCAGCGCGTCCGCCTCGATCGGGTCGCCCAGCCGTGTTCCCGTGCCATGCCCCTCCACCACATCCACTTCGGCGGGGGACAGACCGGCGTTGGCCAGTGCCTGCCGGATCACCCGCTGCTGGGACGGCCCGTTCGGCGCGGTCAGGCCGTTGGACGCACCGTCGGAGTTCACCGCACTGCCCCGCACCAGCGCCAATACCGGCAACCCGCGCCGTCGCGCCTCGGACAGTCGGGCCAGGACCAACACCCCGACGCCCTCGGAGAATCCGGTGCCGTCCGCCCCCGCGGCGAACGCCTTGCAGCGGCCGTCCGGCGCCAACCCGCGCTGTCGGGAGAACTCCACGAACACGCTCGGCCCGGACATCACGGTGGCGCCGCCCGCCAGCGCGAGGTCGCACTCCCCGCTGCGCAGCGACTGCTCCGCCAGGTGCATCGACACCAGCGACGACGAGCACGCCGTGTCCAGCGTCACCGCCGGTCCCAACAAGCCGAGCACATAGGCGATCCGGCCCGACGCGACGCTGGTGGTGCCGCCGGTGAGGACGAAGCCCTCCAGGTCCTCGGGCGTCTCTCCCGCGCGCGGCATGTACTCCTGCGGGATCACCCCGACGAAGACGCCGGTGGAGCTGCCCCGCATCGACGCCGGGTCGATGCGGGCGCTCTCCAACGCCTCCCACGAGGTTTCCAACAACACCCGCTGCTGCGGGTCCATCGCCGCCGCCTCACGCGGTGAGATCCCGAAGAACTCGGCATCGAACCGCCCCGCGCCGGCCAGGAAGCCGCCCCGGGTGAGGTAGGTGGTTCCGGGTGTGTCGGGGTCGGGGTCCGACAGCCGATCGAGATCCCACCCTCGGTCGCTCGGGAAATCCGTGAGGGCTTCCCCACCGCCACGGATCAGTTCCCACAGCTCCTCGGGCGCGTTGGCGGCACCGGGGAACCGGGCCGCCATGCCGACGATCGCGATCGGCTCCCGGGCGGCGGCCTCGGCGTCGCGCAGCTCCCGCTGGGCGCGCTGGAGGTCCGTCGTGACGCGCCTCAGATACTCGCGCAGCTTCTGCTCGTTGGACATCCCGGGCAGCCCCCTTCCGTACGGACGCGAAGTCATGCGATGTCGAGTTCGCCGTCGATGAAGTCGAAGAGTTCGTCGTCGGAGGCGGCGGTGAAGTCCCTGTCCTCGCCGCCTCCGTCGGTCGGTGCGGCGAGTCGGCGCAGCACCTCCTGGAGTCCCTTGGCAAGCAGGTCGCGTTCCTCGTCGTCGAGATCCGCCACGGCGAGTCGATCGAGTTCCGTGACGACGGACCGCACCCCGGTCTCCTCGGCGGGCACGAGCAGTTCGTCCAGGAAGCCGGCCAGTTCGACCGGCGTCGGGTGGTCGAACACGACCGTCGGGGGCAGGCGCAGGCCCGTGCCGTTGCCCAGTCGGTTGCGCAGTTCCACCGCCGTCAGCGAGTCGAACCCGAGTTCCTTGAACGCGCTGTCCGCGTCGACCGCGGCGGCCGTGTCGTGCCCGAGCACGAGCGCCGCGGACTCCCGAACCAGTTCGAGCAGTTCCCGGCGGCGTTGGCGTTCGGGCAGTTCGAGGAGCCGGTCCGCGCGCGAGGTGTCGGCCGCCCGGGCCGCGACGCGGCGCCGGGTCGGGCCGCTCGGGTCCAGGGCCGACAACACGTCGGGCCACGGTCGGCCGCTCTTGCGCAGGCCGGCCACGTCGATCGGTACCGCCACCGCGACCGGGCGGCGCAGGGCGAGGGCGGCGTCGAACAGGGCCGCGCCCTGCTCGTCGGTGATCGCGCCCAGCCCCATCCGGGACAGCCGGTCCCGGTCGGTGTCACTCATGTGGCCCGTCATCGCGCTTTCCCGGGCCCACAGGCCCCACGCAATCGACAACCCCGGCAGGCCGAGCCCGCGCCGATGTTCCGCGAGGCCGTCGAGGAAGGCGTTGGCCGCGGCGTATCCGCCCTGGCCCGCGTTGCCCAGCACGCCGGCGGCCGAGGAGAACAGCACGAACAGGGACAGGTCGTGATCCCGGGTCAGCTCGTGCAGATCCCATGCCGAGCGGGCCTTGGCCCGCAGTACGGCGTCGAGGTCGTCGCGGGTCAGCGCCTCCAGAACGCCGTCGGAGAGCACCCCGGCGGCATGTACCACCCCGGTCAGTCGATGCGTCGAGCCGATCAGCTCGGCAAGGGACTTGCGGTCGGTGACGTCGCACGCCACCACGTCCACGTCGGCGCCCGCCGCGCGCAGGTCCTCGACCAACGCGCCCGCGCCCTCCGCGGCCGGGCCGCGGCGGCTCGTCAACAGCAGTCGCCGTACGCCGTGTTCGGCGACCAGGTGCCGGGCGATCACCCCGCCGAGCACACCTGTCCCGCCGGTGATCAGCACCGTGCCGTCGGGGTCGAGCGGTGCGGGTACGGTCAGCACGATCTTGCCCACGTGTCGGGCCTGGCGGAGGTACCGGAACGCCTCCGGGGCCCGCTGTACCTCGAACGTGGTCAGCGGCATCGGTCGCAGCGCGCCCTCGTCGAACAGGACGCGGATCGCCTCCAGCATCTCGCCGAGGCGGTCGAAGCCGGCCTCCATCACATCGAACGCCCGGTAACGCACCCCGGGATGCGTCTTCGCGATCTCCTCGGGGTCGCGGATGTCGGTCTTGCCCATCTCCACGAAGCGTCCGCCGCTCGACAGCAGGGCCAGCGACTCCTCGACGTGCTCGTGGGCCAACGCGTTGAGCACGACATCCACGCCGCGGCCACCGGTGGTCCGGCCGAACCGCTCGGCGTAGCCGAGGCTGCGCGAGTCGGCGAGGTGGTCGTCGTCGAAGCCCCACGCGTGCAGCATGTCGCGTTTGCCGGCGCTCGCGGTGCCGAACACCTCGGCGCCCCAGTGTCGGGCCAGTTGCAGGGCCGCAAAGCCCACCCCGCCGGTCGCGGCGTGCAGCAGCAGCGATTCGCCGGATCGCAGCCCGGCCAGGTCCGCGAGGCCGTAGTAGGCGGTGAGATACACCACGGGGACCCCGGCGGCCTGCGCGAACGACAGATGTTTCGGCATCGGCACGACCAGCCGGTGATCCGAGATGCCGACCGTACCCAGACCGCTGGTGAACAAGCCCATCACCCGGTCCCCCGGGGCCAGTCCGGTGACATCCGCACCGACCTCCAGGACGACTCCGGCGCCCTCGCCCAGCGAGGACCACTCGTCCCGCGCCACCATGCCCAGTTCGAGGAGCACGGCCTTGAAGTTCAGCCCGCCCGCCCGCAGCGCGACCCGCACCTCGCCGGCCGCCAACGGACGCAGCACTTCGGGACACGCGGCGAGCGACAACCCGTCGAGATCGCCGCGATGGGTCGGGGCCAGCCGCCACGGCCGATCCTTCGGCTCGGGCAGGGCGGGCGACGCGGACGCGCGGACCAGGCGCGGGACCGCGCCGATCCCGGCGCGGATCACCAGTTCGGGGTGGTCGACGGCCATCGCGGCGGGCAGTGCGTGCCGGGTGCGCAGGTGGTCGTCGACGTCGATGTGCCGGAGTCGGCGCGGGTGTTCGCTCCGGGCGGTGCGAAGCAGGCCGGCCACGGCGCGGTGTGCGGGCTCGTCCGCGCGGGTGAGCACGACGAGCGGGACGCCGGCGAGGTCCGCGTCGGCGAGCCAGTCCCGGACCACCTCCAGCGTCCGGGCGACGACGTCCTCCAGCTCGCCGCTCGGGCAGGTCCACAGCGCGGCCGGTGCGGAAGACGGAGGGATCGGACGGTCGTGGCCTGCCGGCGAGAGGGTGAACCACGGGTGCTCGGGGGACGCTTCGGGGAGGTCGATCGGCACGAGGTCGACGCCGAACAGCGCCGACGCGTCCACCCGGGCCCGACCGAACGTGCCCGCGTCCACCGGGCGCAGCGACAACTGGCCCACCGAAGCGACCGGTTGCCCCGCCTCGTCGGTGACGAGTACGGCGATCGTGTCCGGCCCGGCCGGGGACAGGCGTACCCGGACGGTCCGGGCGCCGCTCGCGTACACGTGTACGTCGGTCCAGCCGAACGGCAGGCGCAGGTCGTCGGCCTCGGCGAGACCGACCGCGTGCAGCGACGCGTCCAACAGGGCGGGGTGCACCCCGAAACCGGAGACGTCCAGCTCGTCGGGCAGCGCGACCGCTGCGTGGATCACGTCGCCGTCGCGCCACGCCGCCCGCACGCCGCGAAAGGCCGGGCCGTAGGCGTAGCCGCGCTCGGCCAGGTCCTCGTAAAGCCCGTCCACCGGCACGGCCACCGCCCCCGGCGGCGGCCAGGAGGTCGATTCGCCGACCGCCGGTGGCTCCTCGGCGGTCAGCACACCCTGTGCGTGCCGGGTCCACTCGTCGCGCCCGCTCGGGCTGGTGTACACCGCCACCGGCCGACCGGCGTCGACCTCCGGGCCGATCAGCACCTGGAGATCGAGGTCGGTGTCGACGACCACCGGTGCCTGCATGGTCAGTTCGGCCAGATGCGCGCGGCCGACCCGGTCGCCGGCCTGGAGGGCGAGTTCGACCAGCGCCGCGCCGGGCAGCAGCACCGATGCGCCGATCCCGTGGTCGGCCAGCCACGGTTGCGCGGTACGGGACAACCGGCCGGTGAGGACCAGCGTCTGCGCGTCGGCGGTGCGCAGCGCCGCGCCCAGCATCGGGTGGTCGGCGCGGTGCAGGCCGAGGGCGGTGATGTCGCCGATCGCGGCGGGCTCTTCGAGCCAGTAGCACCGGCGTTGGAATGGGTAGGTCGGCAACTCCAGGTTGGTCGCCGGTAGTTGCCAGTCGACCTCGATGCCGTGGACATACGCCCTGGCCAGTCCGGCGGCGAAGCGCGTCGACCCGCCCTCGTCCCGGCGCAGCGACTCCAGGACGACCGTGTCGGGTGTTTCGGCTTCCTCGATCGTCTCGCCGATCGCGGTGGTCAGCACGGGGTGTGCGCTGACCTCGACGAACACTCGGTGTCCCCGGTCGAGCAACGCCCGGGTCCCGGCGGCGAAGCCGACGGTGTGGCGCAGATTGCGGAACCAGTACTCGGCGTCCAGTTCCGGGCCGGCCAGGATCTCGTTGGTGACCGTGGAGTGGAACGGGACTCGGGTCGGGCGGGGTCGGATGCCGGCGAGCGTGCCGAGGATGTCATCTCGCAGGGCCTCGACGTGCACCGAATGGGAGGCGTAGTCCACCGGGATGAGCCGCGCCCGGATCCCGTCGGCCTCGCAGGACTCGACGAGGTTGGTCAGGGCGGCGGGGGTACCCGAGACGACCGTACTGCCGGGTCCGTTGATCGCGGCGATCTCGACCGCTCCGGCGTAGCGCTCGATCCGGTGCGCGGTGTCGGCCGTGGCGAGTTGCACGGAGGCCATGCCGCCGGTACCGGCCAGGCGCACGATGGCCTTGCTGCGGGCGGCGACGACGGTGGCCGAGTCGGCGAGGGAGAGAGCGCCGGCGACGTACGCGGCGGCGATCTCGCCCTGGGAGTGGCCCAGTACCGCATCGGGAGCGAGGCCGTGGCTTTCCCACAGCGCGGCGATCGAGATCATCACCGCCCACAGCGCCGGCTGCACCACGTCGACGCGGTCGAGCGGTCCGGCGAGCGCATCGAGGAGTAGCCAGTCGACGTGCGGTTCGAGGGCGTCGGCGCAGCGGTCCAATTGCGCGCGGAACACCGGGGATTCGCGGTACAGGTCGAGGGCCATGCCGGACCATTGCGAGCCCTGGCCGGGGAAGACGAACACGGTTTTCCCGCGCGGGCGGGCGGTGCCGAGGAGGACGTCCGGGGACGGCCGGCCCTCGGCGAGGGCGCGCAGTCCCGCCGCCGGGTCGGTGCCGAGCACGGCCGCGCGGTGCGACAGTCGTGGGGCCCGGGTGGCCAGGGCGGCGGCCACGGGGGCGGCCGGGTCGGCTGCCGTGAACTCGTGCAGTTGGCGCGCCCGAGCGGCGAGCGCCGGGGCCGAGGCGGCGGACAGCAGCAGCGGCACCACGGGGGGCTCGGACTCCGGCTCCGGCTCCGGCTCCAAGCCCCGTTCCGGACCCGGTTCCAACACCGACTCCGAGTCCGGCTCCGGCTCCGCCGGCGTCGGGGCCTCCTCGATGATCACGTGTGCATTGGTTCCGCTGATCCCGAAGGCCGATACCGCCGCCCGACGGGCCCGGCCCGTCTCGGGCCAGGCGCGCGCCGCGGTCAGCAGTTCGACCGCGCCCGACGCCCAGTCCACGGCGGGGGTCGGCTCGTCCACGTGCAGCGTTTTGGGCAGCAGACCGTGTCGCAGCGCCTGCACCATCTTGATCACGCCACCGACGCCGGCCGCGGCCTGGGTGTGGCCGATGTTGGATTTCAGCGAGCCCAGCCACAGCGGCCGGTCCTCGGGACGTTCCCGGCCATAGGTCGCCAGCAGGGCCTGTGCCTCGATCGGGTCGCCCAGTCGGGTGCCGGTGCCGTGCGCGTCCACCACGTCGACGTCGGCGGCGGTCAGGCCCGCGTCGGCCAGTGCCTGGCGGATGACCCGCTGCTGGGACGGGCCGTTCGGCGCGGTCAGGCCGTTGGAGGCGCCGTCGGAGTTGACCGCACTCCCCCGGATCACCGCGTGCACGGGGTATCCCAGCCGCCGGGCATCGGACAGCCGGGCCAGGACCACCATGCCCACGCCCTCGGACCACCCCGTGCCGTCCGCCGTGGCCGCGAACGCCTTGCAGCGGCCATCCTCGGCCAGCCCCCGCTGCCGGGAGAAGTCGACGAAGGTGTCCAGCGTCGCCATCACCGAGGCGCCGCCGACCAGTGCCAGCGAGCATTCGCCCTTGCGCAATGCCCGACTCGCCAGGTGCATCGACACCAGTGACGACGAGCACGCCGTGTCGACGGTCAGGGCCGGACCCTCCAGGCCGAGCAGGTACGCGATCCGCCCGGAGGCGACGCTGGCCGCGCTGCCGGTCCCACCGAAGCCGTCGCCGCCCTGACCGGCCTCCTCCGCACCGAGCCCGTACCGCTGTCCGCCGTGGCCCATCAGACCGACGAACACCCCGGTGTCGCTGCCCCGCAACGTCTGCGGGTCCGTCCCGGTGCGTTCCAGTGCCTCCCACGCGGTCTCCAGGAGCAGCCGCTGCTGCGGGTCCATGGCCAACGCCTCGCGCGGCGAGATCCCGAAGAAGTCGGCGTCGAACTCGGCGGCGTCGTACAGGAATCCCCCGCCGCGCGCGTAGTAGCTGCCCGGCACACCGGGGTTGGGGTCGTAGCGGCCGTCGACGTCCCAGCCGCGGTCGGTCGGGAACGCGTCGATCGCGTCCCGCCCTTCGGCCACCAACTCCCAGAGTCCGTCGGGTGATTCGACCCCGCCGGGGAAGCGGCAGGCCATGCCGACGATGGCGATCGGCTCGGCGGCGGCCTGCTCCAGTTCCCGCAACCGTTCGCGGGTGTCCTGGAGCTCGCCGACCGCCTGCTTGAGGTAGTTCCGTAGCCTGCCTTCGTTCTCCATGGTCTCGTCACTCCTCCGGCCGAGTACTCAACGGGGCCAGTGAACCCTGCGAGAGCGGCGGGCAACCCGGTTCCGGAAGCCCGGACCGGGCGGCGAATCTGGCTCCCCGAACCAAAGAGCGGGGACGAACCCGCCCGGGGACGTGGCAGAGCCTGGGTGCGTCGCGCTCCTCCGGCACCCGGGCGGGTGCCTCGGGTGCGACCGGCTCCAGGGTCATCCGGCTCGCGTGCCGGCGACCGTCGCCCCATCCCGGGCGGCGGCGGAACAATTCCGGGCGGGCGGCGGCGACCACCAGGAGCGGGGTCGGCTCCGGCTGATCGAGCAGGTCCTCGACGACGGCCAAGACCGTGCTGTCGGCCAGGTGCAGGTCGTCGGCGAACACCACGAGTGGGCGGTACTCGGCGAGTTCGGCCACATTGGGGGTGGTCGCCGGGCCGTGCGGGTCGAGCCGGATCGTCGCGGCGTTCCGGACCCGTCTCTCGAACGCCGCGAGCAACCGCGACTTGCCGATCCCGGGCCCGCCGAGGACCAGCACCAGGTGTGGCCGGGCCCGCCGGCGGACCCGTTCGAGCAGGCTGCTCAGTACATCCAACTCGGGTTCACGATCGACTGCTTCGGGCGTGAGCGGTGAGTCCGGACAGGGTCCCCGGACGGTCCATCGTGGGCGCGGTCCGCCCTCGCGGCCGTAGCGGATCGCCGCTCCGGTCAGGAGGTTGGTGTGGTCACACACCACGATCTCGGTGTCCTCGGCGAACTGAAGCAGGGACTCACAGTCGACGAGCAACGCACCGTTGACCGGCAGCGGTTCCAGGAATCGTTCGGCGGGCCGCACCGGGATCTCGCCCGTCGACACGGCCACCCGCAGGGCGGGTCGTTCGCCGTCGGGGACGTCGAAGCAGATGCGCCGGCGCAGGGAGATGGCGGCGTGCACGGCGCGTTCGGCGACCCGGTCGTTGTCGTCGTCCCGGGTGTCGGAGCGGAACACGGCCAGGGTGACCGAGCCGGTCGAGCCGGCGACGAGGCCGCCGAAGCGTTCGACCTCCTCGCGTACGGTCGTCGCGGTGCGCTCCAGTGCCTCGCCGACGTCGGCAACCCGGGAGCCCGTGCCGAAGTCGGCGCGGATCAGTACGGCGCTGACCCGGCTCCGAGCCCCGGCGGTCTGCGGCACGGCGGCCGGGGCGGTGCGGGCGAGCGGGTATTCGGGCTGTTCCGGCTCCGACGTGGGCGCGGCGAGCACCACGGGTCGGGCCGGACCGGCGGGCGTGGCGAGGGATGGGTCGTGCACGAGGATCGCGTGTTGCAACATCCGCAGTTCCCGGCCGGGTTCGAGGCCGAACTGCTCGGCGAGGCGCAGCCGGGCACGGCGGTAGACCGCAAGTGCGTCGGCCTGACGGCCGCTGCGGTACAGCGCGAGCATCAGCTGGTGACACGCCCGCTCGCGCAGTGGCTCGGCCTCGACCATGGCCTCCAACTCGCCGAGCACGCTCTGGTGGTGTCGGTTGGCCAACTCGGCCTCGTAGTAGTCCTCCATCACGTCGAGGCGAGCGTTTTGCAGTGCGGTCAGCTCCGTCCAGGAGTGTCCGGCCTCGACCAGGTCGGCCAGGGCCGGTCCGCGCCACAGCTCCAGCACCTCGCGCAGGATGTCCGCGGCGGCGGCGGGACGGCCGACCGCCAGTTCCGCGCGACCGACTTGGGCGAGGCGGTGGAAGCGGAACATGTCGACCCGTTCGGGGTCGACCTGCAACTGGTATCCGTGCGAGCAGGTCAGCAGTGCGGGTGGGCGGGTGTCGCCGCGTGTGTGCTCGGCGAACATCACCCGCAGGCCGCGCACCGCGTTCTGCAGGATCTTGCGTGCGGTCGGCGGCGTCTCCTCGGTGTCCCACAGGCCCTCGAGGAGTTTGCTGGTCGCCACCTCGCGGTTGGCGTTGAGCAGCAGCAGGCCGAGCGTCGCCCGCCGCCGGTCGCCGCCGAGCGCGATCGGTTTCTCGTCGTCCATCAGTTTTAACGGGCCAAGCACCATGAATTGCAAGAGATCCCCCGTAGATCGTTCGTGCTCTGCGTCATCCGTCGGATCGATACGCGCCTTGGGATCGATACGCGACTTCGGATCGATGCGCGGTCAGGGCTTGAGGCAACGCCCTACGCCCATTCCGCTTCCCGGCCGCCGGCCTGCGGGTCGGGGGCGGTGACCCGCATGGTCGTCGGCGGCTCCTGGCGGACCGGTTCCAGATGCAGGACCTCGGTGCCTTCGGTGGGCGGGAAGGAGGCGAGGCAGGTGCAGTCCGCATCGGCGAATCCCGCGAACCGGTAGGCAACTTCCATCATTCGGTTGCGCTCGGTACGCCGGAAGTCGGCGGCCAGGTGCACCCGGGCCCGGGCTGCGGCGTCGGTGAGCCAGCGCAGCAGTACCGCGCCCGCGCCGAAGGAGACGACCCGGCAGGAGGTCGCCAGCAGTTTGATGTGCCAGGTCTGCGGCGTCTTCTCGATCAGCATCACCCCGACCGCCCCGTGCGGACCGAAGCGGTCGCTCATCGAGACCACCAGCACGTCGTGGTCCTCGTCGCGGGCCAGGGCGCGCAGCGCGGCGTCCGAGTAGTGCACGCCGGTGGCATTCATCTGGCTGGTGCGCAGGGTCAGTTCCTCGACCCGGGTGATCTCCTCGTCCCGGGCCTCGGCGATCCGCATCACCAGGTCGAGCGAGCGCAGGAACTCCTCGTCGGCGCCGCTGTATTGCTCCCGCTCCCGGTCCCGCTCGAACCCGGCCCGGTACATCATCCGGCGGCGACGCGCGTCGACGGTAACCACCGGCGGGCTGAACTCGGGCAGGTCGAGCAGCGCCTCGGCCTGCTCGGCCGGGTAGCACCGTACGTCGGGCAGGTGGTAGGCGACCTCGGCGCGCTCGGTCGGCAGGTCGTCGATGAACGCGATCGTCCTGGTCGCGAAGTTCAGCCGCTCGGCGATCCGGCGCACCGACTCCGACTTCGGGCCCCAGCCGATCTGGGGCAGAACAAAGTATTCGGCCAGGCCCAGTTCCTCGAGCCGTGCCCATGCCTCGTCGTGGTCGTTGCGGCTGGAGACGGCCTGCAATACTCCACGCGCGTCGAGTTCCACCACGACCTTGCGTACGGCCTCGTCCACCTCGACGTGGCCGTCCTCGATCAGTGTGCCGCGCCACAGCGTGTTGTCGAGGTCCCAGATCAGGCACTTCACGACCGGTTGTGCTTCGGACATGTCAGCTCCCGTTTCGTACGACGGTTCAGCCCGCCGACGACGCCGCGTGCTCGGCGAGGATCAGCTGGCAGATCTCGTTGCTGCCTTCGATGACTTCCATCAACTTCGCGTCCCGGTAAGCGCGTTCGACCACGTGTCCGCTCGCCGCCCCCGCGGAGGCGAGCACCTGGAGCGCGGACGCCGCGCCGCGTGTGGCATGGCCGGCCGCGACGTGCTTGGCCAGGACCGACGCGGGCACCTGTTCGGGCGATCCCTCGTCGCGGCTGCCGCTCGCCCGCTCGCAGGCGAACGTCGCGGTGCGTTCCGCGGCGTACAGCTCGGCCAGGTGACGGGCGACGAGTTGGTGTTGGAGGAGGGGTTTGCCGAACTGCTCGCGGGTCGCTGCGTGTCGGGCGACCGCGGTCAGGCACGCGCGCAGGATGCCGACGCAACCCCAGGCCACCGACAACCGGCCGTAGGTCAGCGCGATGGTGGTGAGCATGACGATCGGCTGGCCGGCCACGGCGAGCAGGTGCTCCGCGGGCAGCCGCACGTGGTCGAGTTCCACCGTGGCGTGTCCGGCCGCGCGGCAGCCCATCGGGTGGGCCACCCGGGTCACCCGCACTCCGGGCGCCGTCGCCGGCACCACGGCAACCGCGCCGCCGCCCTCGTACCGGCCGAACACCACGATCCAGTCGGCGTAGTCGGCGGCCGTGATCCACGTCTTGGTGCCGTGGACGACGATGTCGGCGCCGTCGCGCCGGATCCCGGTGCTCATCGCGGCCAGGTCGCTCCCGGCGGCCGGTTCGCTGAACGCGACCGCGGCCAGTTCGCCGCCGGTCAGTCGCGCCAGGTGTTCCTCGCGCTGTGCCCGGTTCCCGAAGCGTCGAATCGTCCACGCGGCCATGCCCTGGGAGGTCATCACGCTGCGCAGCGAGCTGCACAACGCGCCGGTGTGCGCGGTGAGTTCGCCGTTGTCGGTACAGGACAGGCCAAGGCCGCCGAACCTCTGCTCGGTCTCGGCGCACAACACGCCCTTGGCGCCGAGTGCGCGCAGGACGGCGATCGGGATCTCGCCCGCCACGTCCCACCCGCTCGCGGCGTCGGCGACCGTCTCGGTCACCAGCGCGTTCAGGTGGTCAGGCACCGTCGCCCCCGCCGCGCAGTCGAAGCACCAGCGCGCTCATCGAGCGCAGGGTGCGGAAGTTGTCCAGGGCGAGGTCGGGGCCCTCCACCTCGATGTCGAAGGTGCTCTCCACGAACACCACCAGTTCCATCGCGAAGAGCGAGGACACCGCGCCCGAGGCGAACAGGTCCACCTCCCGCTCCCAGGTCGTCTTGGTCTTGGCCGTCAGGAACGCGCCGATGCGCTCCTCGATGGCGGCAACCGGCAGATCCGTGGTCGAGTCGGCCGGCTCGAACGTGGTCGAGTCCGTCGTCGAGCGTGTTGTCGAGTCCGTCATGGGAGAGTCCCTTTCTCATCGCACCTTGTTCTTGCGGGCGAGCGTGATCCCGTCTGCCATGACGAGCATCGACAGCTCCACCCGGGCGTCGGCGAACAGCGCCGCGTTGAGTTCGCGGATCGCCCTGGTGTCCGGGTCGTCCGCCTCCGGGTCGGCGACCCGGCCGAAGTAGAGGGTGTTGTCGAGCACGATCAGGCCGCCGGGCCGCAGGTGGGTCAGCGCGTCCTCGTAGTAACGCGCGTAGCCGGTCTTGTCGGCGTCGATGAACACCAGGTCGTAGGTTTCGGGGCCGTGCTCGGCGAGCAGGGCCGCCATGGTCTCCGTGCCGTCCCCGAGTCGGAGTTCGATCCGGTCCGAAACGCCGGCACGGTCCCAGTAGCGCCGGGCGATCCGGGTCCAGCGCTCGTTGATGTCGCAGGTGACGATGCGCCCGTCGGGTGGCAGCGCCCGGGCCATGCACAGGGTGCCGTAGCCGGTGAACGTGCCGATTTCCAACACCCGATGGGCACCGGTCAACCCGACAAGCAGGGCCAGGAGTTGCCCCTCCTCGGGCATGGTGACCATGGCATCCAGCATGGGCATGGACGCGGTCTCGGCGACCAGGTCGCGCAGGATGTCGTCGTCGCGCAGGGACACCGAGCGCACGTACGCGAGCAGGCGCTCGTCCAACTCCACCTGGCCGGCCATCACAACGCTCCGTACTGGTAGAAGCCACGCCCGGTCTTGCGGCCGTGCTCGCCCTCGGCGACCTTGCGCAGCAGCAGTTCGCTGGGGCGGCATCCCTCGTCGCCGGTGCGTTCGTGCAGCACCCACAACGAGTCGACGAGGTTGTCGATGCCGATCAGGTCGGCCGTGCGCAACGGTCCGGTCGGGTGTCCCAGGCAGCCCTCCATCAGCGCGTCGACGTCCTCGACGCCGGCCCGGCCCTCCTCGACGAGGTTCGCCGCGTCGTTGATCATGCGGTGCAGCAGCCGGCTGGTGACGAAGCCGGGGCCGTCGCCGACCACAATGCCCTTGCGGTCCAGGGTGGACAGCAGATCCCGTACGGCCGACATCGCCCGCTCGCCGGTGCGCGGTCCGCGCACGATCTCCAACGTGCCGATCAGGTACGGCGGATTCATGAAGTGGATGCCGACCAGGTCCTCGGGGGACGGGACCTGGTCGGCGAGTTCGTCGACGGGGATCGACGAGGTGTTGGTGACGCGGAGGGTGCCGGGCGCGACCACGGCGGCGATCTCCTTGTGCACGTCGGCCTTGAGCCCGGCGAGTTCGGTGATCGCCTCGATCACCCAGGTCGCGTCCGCGGCCGCCGTCGCCGCGTCGGCGAGGTGCAGGTCGCCGATCGTCGCACCCGGAGAGAGCGCTCCCATCATCCGCGCGAGCCGGAGTTCGTGGCGTAACCGCGTGCGTGCCGTGTCCAGTCGCGCCCGGTCCACGTCCACGAGCGTGACCGCCACGCCCCGCGCGACGGCGAGGGTGGCGATGCCGATGCCCATCACGCCGGCGCCGAACACCGCGAGCCGCGGCGCGCGCCCGTTGCCGGTCATCGGCCGACCACTTCCGACCGTGCCGCGACGGCGCGAGGCCAGGGCGATCCCCGGCCGATGTCACGAACGACAGACCCGCTCATCATCACCCCAGCTTGTGCGTTGTGCATGCGGAAGCTTTTCCGGAGGAAGGTTGTCCGAAGTCGAGAAGGAAGGAAAAAGGGAAGGAAGGAGCGCGCGCAAAAGCGCGGGCCGAATACGGGCATGGATCGTCAGGTCGACCGAGTCGCATCGCCGCGACGCCGACTGCAAGGCCGTTCCCTGCGATGACTGTTACGAAATCCGCTTCCGGGACGACGGCCCGGATCCGGTGCGTGCGATCCGGTCAGGCGCGGCCCACCGCGCCACCGGAGTTCGGAATATCGCCCCCTGGTGGTTCCACGAGAATCTCCGCGATCGCATCGTTCTCACGGCTTACAAGTCTGTGCCGCAGGACCGGCGGACTCCAGCCCGCGACCCGCTCATCAAGCTGCACTTCCACTTGATGAAGCTCTCCCGCCGCCACTCGACGAAGCCCACTCGTGATGCGAACGCGCAGGTCGGGGGCTATACGTCCTCCGCGAGGTTGGCCTCCTTCACCAGGTAGCCGAACTGGAAGCGGCTCGTCGCACCGAACATCTGCATGACCTGACCGATGTGTTTGCGACATGTGCGCACCGACACACCGAGGCGTCGGGCGATGGCCTCGTCCTTGGCACCGGAGATCAACATCCTGACGATCTCCTTTTTCATGTCGTTGCTGATCAGGTCGGTTTCCGCACGCCCGGTGTCGAACTCCTTCGCCGTCGCCCAGACATGCTCGAAACACGAGTACAGGAAGTCGATCAGCGAACGTTCCTGCACCACCAGGGCGCCGCCGTCCTCGCCGTTCGCCAGGATGTACGCGGCGGTGCGGTCGAAGATGAACATCGTGCCGAACAGCGCCCCGGCCGTGCGTACCTCCACGCCGGATTCGACCAGCCTTCCCGCGTGTTCGCGGGTCGGTGTGTCGAATCGGGCGGCGTGCTGGTACAGGACGCGCATGGGCACGCCCGTGTCGGGCCGGTGGAAGTCCCGGGCCCGAGCCTCGACCAGATTCTCGGCCGGCCACTCGCTCCGGGGTTGCATGCAGACGATTTCGTCCGAGCTGTTCGCCGCCGATTCGGACAGCAACAGCTCGATGGTCTCGGGTACTTGCACGATGTCGAACGAATTCGTGTACTGGCTGCCGAACTTGCTCGACCGGAACAACAACGAAAGCCGCGCCAGGTCGTTGCGCAACCGCCCCGTCGCCTGTTTCCGTTCCAGCAGTTCCAGTTCGCTCCTGGTCAGGAGGTTCGCGGAGGCGATGCTCGGATCCGCGGGAACGAACCAGGCGTCGCGGTCGTGGGACGGTCGAATGAGCTGGAGTCCCAGGAGTGTGGCGACGATCGCCTCACTCGCGTCGGGGTCCGTGAAGCCGAATGCGTGGGCGATGTCGTCGACCGCGAATCCGTCCCGGCTCAGGCTCCATTCGTAGACTTCGAACAATCCGGCATCCGGTTCGGGAAACAAGGGCACTCCATGTGAACTATGTATTCCGTACGGACGACGGGGTCCGACCGTTGGTACCGGCCCCCGACCGGGGCGGGACCCCGGTTGCCGCAAGCGGTTCCACCGTCTCATGGAACGACCCGAACCTGCCCCGGTGGAACACCAACGGCGCGGGCTCGTCGCGGTTCGCCCGTAGTGCGTTCACCCTGCCGACGATGATCACGTGATCACCGGCGGCGTGCTCGACGTCGATCGTGCACGCCAACCAGGCGAGCGCGTCCGACAGTTCCGGTCCGGCCGCCGCCTCGGCCCAGCCCACATCGGCGAACCGATCGATGTCCTTGACCGCGAACTGCCGGCACAACCGTCCCTGGTCGCTGCCGAGGACGTTGACGCAGAACGTGCCGCTGCGTCGGAGGTCGATCAGTGTCGCCGACTCGTTGCCCACGCAGAACATCACCAGCGGGGGCGTCAACGACACCGAAGCGAAGGAATTGCACGCCATTCCGACGGGACCACCGAACGGTCCGGTGGTGGTGATCACCGTGACGCCGGTCGGCAGATGTCCGAGTGTGCGTCGGAATTCCGTCATGTCGAACGGGACAACCATCACCGAACTCCTCGATTGGCCACACCTCGAAGCATAATGAGCGGCCCGAAAGCGGCGTTGGCACGAGCCACCAAGACCTCCGGCCGGCTTTGGCCCCGGGCGCAGTTGCCTCCCGGCCCGCGGAGGTTTTTCGCCTCGCCGCAAACGTCGAATCGTGATGCGCCCGCGGCCGATCGGCGCGGCCGAAATCAGCGCACGACCAGTGCCAGCAATGCCTCGCGCAGGTCGTCGCGGCGACCGGCGAACAATTCCTCGAGGCTGATGTCGAAGACCATCGCGACGAGCAGGTGGGCCATCGCGTCCGGTGGATCCCAACCCAGCGCCGTGAGTTCGGGCCGGAGCAGCTCCCGGGTGCGGGCGTTGCGGGCCCGCGTCTCCTCGAACAGGTCGGGGTCGGTGCGGGCCTGGACCAGCAGTGCACGGGTGCCGGTCGTGGCCAGACCGGCGTCCAGGTAGCCGTGCACGCCGGCGATCACCCGTTCGGGGCCGGGCGCGAGTCCGGCCACGGCGGCGAGCACCCGCTCCTCCATCTCGCCGTGGTATCTGCGGTGCAACGCCACGAGATAGCCGCGACGATCCGCGAAGTGCTGGTAGAAGCTGCCCTTGGCCATGCCGGCCGCGGCCACCACGGCGTTCACCGACATCCTGGACAGTCCGCATGTGTCGGCGACTTCGAGCCCAGCGCGCAACAACGCCTCGCGTCCCGGTCCGGCCGGCCGCGCCATCGCCCACCTCGACTTCCCGACGGCCGAACCGGCTGGTCGTCTTGACAGTTGGACCCGTCGCGCCCACCTTATGACCGACCGCCCGGTCATGAAAGCAACAGGCTTTGTTTTTCCACCTGTTCGAAAGGATGTGGAGCACTTCATGTATCTACGACGCACGTTACGCGACAGGTTCACCACACTCGTTGGCGTACTCGGGCTCACCGCCGCCGCGTTGTTCGCGGCTCCGACAACGGCCCGCGCCGACGACACCGCCCCGGTCGAACTGCCGCGCCTGGTCACCGGCGACCCGGCCAATCACGCGGGCATGTTGCAGACCGAGGTGAACTGGTGGAACCTGGCGCGGATCGCCGAGTACGGCCTCAATGCCGACGGCGCCGACGCGTTCCCGCCGCCGGGCGGCTGGGACGACCTCAGCCGACCGTGGGCCGGGCAGGGCACGGTGTCGCGGACCACCGGCAAATTGCTGATGGTGTACCGCAATTCTTTCGACCCGAGCCAGTACGTGCCCTCCGCGTGCTCGGCCAACGTGATCACCGCCGCCAACCGGAGCACCATCGTCACCGCGGGCCACTGCTTCAAGGTGACGGCCAATCTGCGGGGCGCGCTCGGCGACGACGTCGTGGTCAACGCGGTGTTCATCCCCGGCTTCAACGGCGCGAACGTGCCCCGCTTCACCGGCACCGACGACTCCACCGCGCCCCCGCCCGGCACGGATGTCGCACCGGACGGCGTCTGGGGTGTCACGCGCGCCTGGATCACCCCCACCTGGGACGGTGACAGCACCTTCCGGTCCGGCGGCGACGTGGCCATGGCCACCGTCGAACGACCCGGCGACCCCACCCCGATCCAGCAGATCACCGGCGGCGAGAACATCGCGTTCGGCGTGGCCGCCAATCCGCTGACGCTGCACCAGTTCGGCTACCCGACCGACAACAACCGCAACTGGTACTGGTCGAAGAACAGCGACGGCAGCACCGCCGCCGACTTCGGCGTCGCTCCCTCACTGCGACGCGGATTCGACGGCCGGACCCTGATGTACGCGCACGGCGACACCATCGCCGACTCGACCGTCGGCCTCGCGCACGACATGGCCTCGGCGATGTCACCCGGCTCCAGCGGCGGCCCGTGGCTGATGAACTTCGACCCGGCCACCGGTACCGGCACCCAGATCGCGGTCACCTCGCGGTTCACCGACCCCACCGGCACCTCCCCCTGGTGGGACGCGGCCTGGGCGATCGTGCACGGCGGCACCCCGAACTGGGCCTACGGCCCGTACCTGATGTCCAACGGCTTCGGTGACCTGACCCAGGCGATGTACGACGTCGCACGGAACGCGACCGTCTGACCCGCACACCGGCCTGCCCCCGGCCACGCGGCCGGGGGCACGTCGGGTTCAGGCACCGGACAGGGCTTCCGTCGGGGTCAGCCGACTGGCCCAGCGCCTCCACCGCCATGGGGTGCCGACGACGAGGCCGACGCGGGCGGGCTCGGGTTGCGGCTGGAATCGGTGTCGCCGTACGAGGTTGCGGAGCAGGTGGTCGCGGCGCATCCGGCCCGGGCCACGGCGGCCGGCGTCGCGTTGGTGGTGCGGGGCGAGCCGGGGGCGGTACTGCGCGCCGACCCGGTGCGGCTGCGGCAGATGGTGGGCAATCCGGTGTCCAACGCGGTACGCCACACGCCGGCGGGCGGACGGGTGACGGTGCATGCCCGCGAGGACGGGTCGGCGGTCGTGTTCGAGGTGACGGACACCGGGACGGGCATCGCGCGAGACGACCTGCCGCACGTGTTCGCTCGGTTCCGGCGCGCGGACAAGTCCCGCAACCGCCGCACCGGCGGTACCGGCCTGGGCCTGGCGATCGTCCAGCGCCTCACCCGGGCACACGACGGCGAGGTCACCGCCCACAGCACCCTCGGCGAGGGCTCGACGTTCACCATCCGACTGCCGGGCCGGCGCGGCGCGGTCGAATCGGCGGACGCGGTAGGCGCGTTCGGGTCGTGCGCGGGCGAGCCTCGGGCATCTGCTGTGAGCAGATCCGCTCACGGCAGATCCGGTCGTCGCCACCCGACCCGAGGGCTCAGGGTGGAGACATGAGCGACGACCCGAAGAGCCCCATCCTCCTCGAACACACCCGACGCGACCTGTACACGCAGCGCGTGCTGCTGCTCGACGGACCGTTGGACGACGACAATGGCACGCTGCTCACCACGCAGTTGCTGACCCTGGCGGCAGAGGACCCGAAGGCCGACATCGCGCTGTGGATCCATTCGCCCGGTGGCTCGGTGCCGGCGATGCTCGCGATCCGCGACGTCATGCGGGTGATCCCGTGCGATGTATCCACGCTGGTGCTCGGAATCGCGTACAGCGCGGGCCAGTTCCTGCTCTCGGCGGGCACCCGCGGCAAACGCCGGGCGCTCCCGCACTCCCGGGTGCTGATGCACCAGGGCTCCGCGGGCATCGGCGGCACGGCCGTCGACATCGAGTTGCAGGCCAACGACCTTCGGCACACCCGCGACACGGTGCTCGGCCTGATCGCGGAGGACACCGGGCAGCCGGCCGAGCGCATCTTCGAGGACTCGCTCCACGACCGCTGGTACACCGCGCGCGAAGCGCTCGACTACGGCTTCATCGACTCGATCGTGGCGGACTTCGCCGAGATCGCGCCGCGCGGCCCGCGCCGCCTCACCACCAACGCCGGCTTCCAGGGGACCCTGTCATGAGCACCTACGCCATTCCGAACGTGATCACCCGCGACTCGCGCGGCGAGCGCATCATGGACGTGTATTCGCATCTGCTGGCGGAGCGCGTCGTCTACCTCGGCACCGCGATCGACGCGGGCGTGGCCAACGCGCTCGTCGCGCAGTTGTTGTTCCTGGAGGCGGACAACCAGGACCGCGAGATCCAGTTCTACATCAACTGCGAGGGCGGCGACCCCAGCGCGATGCTGGCGATCTACGACACGATGCGGTACGTGCGCTCTGAGATCGCCACCACGTGTGTCGGCCAGGCGGTCGCGGTCGGCGCGGTGTTGCTCGCGGCCGGCGCGCCGGGCAAGCGCGCCGCGCTGCCGCACGCGCGGGTGGTGCTGCACCAGCCCGCCGCGCAGGGTCGCGGCACCATCCCGGATCTGATCCTGCAGGCCGACGAAGTGGTGCGGGTGCGGGCGGACATCGAGCAGATCCTGTCCCGGCACACCGGCAACAGCACGGCCACCCTGCGCGCGGACACCGATCACGACCGGGTCTTCACCGCCGAGGGCGCGAAGGAGTACGGCCTGATCGACATGGTGCTGGAGGAGCGGTGACGCGCTGACACCGACGTACCCGGCCCGGCGCGCCCCAGCGCGTGTCTTCAGCCCCCGTCGGACTTCGCGGCGTGAGCGCAGCGAGGAGCCCGAAGGGCGGATGCCGTGCATCGGCGTGCCGGAGAAGCAGGTGCATCGTGGTTTGATTCGCCTGTTTCTCCGGGGCGGCGAGGTGCGGTGCCGGGCGTCGTGGAGCTCGGCGGGGGTCTGAAGACACGCGCCGGCTCCGTAAGGGCGTGCGGTCAGGCCGCCAGGCCGAACGCGGCGCGGCACACCGGGGCGGAACGGCCCGTCGGGCGGGCGCGCGTCAGGATGTCGGCGACGGCGATGGTCAGGTCGCCGAGGGTCACGTCGAGCGCGCCACCGAGGGCGGCGATCATCTCGCTCGACGGCTCCTTGATGCCACGCTCCACCTCGGAGAGGTATTGCGGCGACAGACCGGCCCGGCCGGCCGTCTCGGCGAGGGTTTCGCCGCGTTCGTGGCGCAACGATCGCAGGTGTTCGCCGAGCACGTGTCGCCACAGCGGCTCGCGGTCCGGAACGGGGGCCGGGCGGCGAGGCGCGGCCGTCGGCGCGGGCGCGGCGGGCGCGGGCGCGAGGTGCGCGGGCGCCGGCGCGAGGCGTGCCTTGTCGTCGGTGCGGGGCGAAAGCGGTGGAGCGGTCTCGGCCATGGTTCATCGTAGGCCGCGACCCCGCGCCGTTTCCGCGTTGTCCGCCGCGGGCGAAATCGGCGAGCCGCGCGGGGTGTCCGTCGGTTGCCCCCGGCGGGCCGCTCATGGGGGCGCCGGCCGCCGATTTATCTCAACGTTCATTAAGTTGACGTTCACCGAGTTTCGTGGTTTTCTCTTAGCGCTAAGACACACCAGGCGCTCAGAAGGAGCCCGTCATGACCACCGCCCCATCCGATCCGACCACCACCAACACCACCTCGACGGTTTCGCTCAAGCGCTGGCTCGCCGTGATCGCCCTCGCGGTCGGCACGTTCTCCGTGGTGACCGTCGAACAACTCCCGGTCGGCCTGCTGACCTCCGTAGGCGGATCGCTCGGGGTGTCCGAGGGCCTGGCCGGCCTCATGGTCACCATCCCGGGCCTGGTCGCCGCCGCGACCGCGCCGATACTTCCCGTCCTGATCGGCCGACTCGACCGCCGGTTGGTCCTCCTCGCGCTGATCACCCTGATGGTCGTGGCCACCCTCGGCTCGGCGTTCGCCCCGAACTTCGCCGTCCTGCTGGCCACCCGGTTCCTGGTCGGCATCGGCATCGGCGGGTTCTGGGCCCTCGCGGCCGGCCTCGCCGTCCGCCTCGTGCCCGAGGCGCACATCCCCCGCGCCGTGGCGATCACCTTCGGCGGCGCCACCGCCGCCAACGTCCTCGGCGTACCCGCCGGAACCCTGATCGGCAACCTCGCCACGTGGCGTGTGGCCTTCCTGTCCGTCGCCGCGCTCGGCCTGCTCGTGATCACCGCGCTGGTCTTCCTGGTCCCGCCGATCCCGGCCGGCGAACCGGTGCGACTGCGCGCCCTGCCCGCCCAGTTCCGCAACCCGGCCGTGCGTACCGGCGTGCTGGCCACCTTCCTCCTGGTCAGCGGCCACTTCGCCGCCTTCACCTTCGTCGGTCCGGTCCTGGAGGACGTCTCCGGTCTGGACAAGGGCATGGTCGGCCCCCTGCTGCTCGGCTTCGGCATCGCCGGCATCGCGGGCAACTTCCTCGCCGGCACCGCCGCGGCCCGCAACCTGCGCGGCACGATCGTGGCGATCAGCGCGGTACTGGCCGGTGTCCTGGCCCTGTTCCCGCTCCTGGGCACCACCCGGGTCAGCGGCGCGGTGATGCTCCTGCTGTGGGGCCTGGCCTTCGGCGGCGTGCCGGTGAGCGTGCAGACCTGGATCCTGCGCTCCTCGGCCGCCGAGGACACCGAGGCCGCGACCGCCCTCAACACCTCGATGTTCAACCTGGCCATCGCCCTCGGCGCACTGCTCGGCGGCATCGTGGTCGACGCCATCTCCCCCACCGGCATCCTGCTCGCCGGCGCCGTCCTGACCGCGCTGACCTCCCTGGCCATGTGGCGCACGAGGCGCAGCTGAACGCCCGGGAGGGCGGTTGTGGTCCAGCCTCCCGCCCATCCATCGAAACGTCGTGTGGCCCGCCGAAATCCTCGGCGGGCCACACGACGTTCCACGCCTCGCGAAGACAGCGGCCGGATGGATAACACGAGGGTTAATGGTGGTTGCGTGATCCGCCGTTGTTCGAAGCCGGCGCACCCGCGAATCTTGAGGTGTCGGAAAGAACGGCACGGCGGAGCACCAGGGAAAGCCACCGCTCCGACACCCAACACCCGACCGTCACAAGGGAGTTCATCATGGCCGCCATCGACCACACGCTCGCCGCCGCCTCGACCGCCACGGCCCGCACCCACAAGACCGTCGGCCTCTGGCTGACCGCCGGCGCCGTCACCAACACCCTGATGGCCGGCACCTACGTCGTCTTCTCCGCGGGCGTGATGCCCTGGCTCGGCACCAAGAGCGACGCCGACTTCGTGACCACCATGCAGGACATCAACACCGGCATCGAGAACCCGCTGTTCTTCGCGGTCTTCACCGCCGCCATGGCCGCCCCCGCCGTCGCCGCCTGGAAGCTCCGCAAGCTCGGCGGCGGCACCGCCATGAAGTGGGCCCTCGCCGCCCTGGCCCTCTACACCACCACGGTCCTGACCACCTCGGGCATCAACGTCCCTCTCAACCAGATGCTCGCCCACGCCGGCAGCGCCGACCCCACCAAGACCCGCACCGACTTCGAAACCACCTGGAACATCTGGAACGGCATCCGCGCCGTGCTGTCCACCGCCGCCGCCGTCGCCATGGTCAAGGCCGTGCGACTGTACCGCCGCTCGGCATGACGCCCGAACCGCTCCGCGGGGTGCGGGTATGGGGAATGACCTTGGGGGTTCCGGTGATCGGGTCCCGGGTGATGTCGCAGGGGAGGGCGAAGACGTCGTGGACACGTTCGGCGGTCAGGACCGCGTCGGGTGGGCCCTCGGCGACGATGCGGCCGGACTTCATCACGATCAGGTTCGAGGCGAAGCGGGCGGCCTGGTCGAGATCGTGCAGGACGGCCGCGATCGTGCGGCCCTCGTGGTTCAACTCAGCGCACAGCTCCAGGAGTTCGTACTGATGCGCGATATCCAGGAAGGTGGTCGGCTCGTCGAGCAGGATCACCGGGGTCTGCTGGGCGAGCACCATCGCGATCCACGCCCGTTGCCGCTGCCCGCCGGACAGGTCGCCCACCGGGGTGTCCGCCAGGTCGGCGAGGCCGGTGCGGTCGAGGGCGAAGGCGATCGCGCGATCGTCGTCCGGGGACCACTGGCGCAGCAGCGTGTGGTGCGGGTATCGGCCGCGGCGGACCAGGCCGCGCACCGTGATGCCCTCGGGGGCGATCGGGCTCTGCGGCAGCAGCGCCACCTTGCGGGCGAACTCCCGTCCCCGGTATGCGTGTACGTCCCGACCGGCGAGGGTGATCGTGCCGCCGATGGGACGCAGCACCCGGGCGAACGACTTGAGCAGCGTGGACTTGCCGCAGCCGTTGGGGCCCACGATCACGGTGAGGCCGCCGTCGGGGAGGTCGAGGTCGACGCCCTCGACGACGGGGGTGCGACCGTACGACAGGGTCACGTCGCGGGCGCTCAGCCCGACAAACGTCGGGGCCGGTTCGGCGGTCACAGTCGACCACTCCTCCACTCGCGGGTCAGTAGGAATCCGAGGTAGGCCCCGCCGAAGGCGAGGGTGTAGATGCCGACGGGAAGCGGTTCGACGTAAGGCAGTTGCTGGGCGGCCAGGTCGGCGACGGTCAGCAGCAACATCCCGACCAGGGTGGAGAGCACCAGGTGCGGACCGGATCCGCGGGTCAGCCGGCGGGCGATCTGCGGCGCGGTGAGCGCGATGAAGGCCACCGGACCGGCCACGGTGACGGCGCCCGCGGAGAGCACGATGGCCAGGACCACCGCGCAGGTTCGGGCCCGGCCCGGGTTGCCGCCGAGCGAGCGGGCCACCTCGTCGCCCATCTCGCCGAGATCCAGGTGCCGGGACAGGACCACGGCCGGGACGGCCACCACGAGCAGGACCAGGCCGATGGTCGTGGCGTCGTCCCAGGAGCGGGCCGCGACACTGCCGTTGACGTACGCGCTGAGCGCGCTCGCCTTGTCCCGCTCGACGACGTAGACCACGTACTGGGTGATCGCCGTCCCGATCGCGGCCACCCCGATCCCGGCGACGACCAGCCGCCCCGGGTCACGGAACCCGGTACCGGTGGCCAGGTGCACGATGCCCATCGCGCCGGTCGCCCCGAGCAACGCGCCCAGCCACACGGGCGCGCCGCCGGGCATGGCGAGCGCGAAGATCGCCGCACCCGCGCCCGCGCCACTCGCGAGCCCGATCACGTCCGGACTGGCCAGCGGATTGCGGGTGGCCGTCTGGAACAGCGCGCCCGACAACCCGAACGCCGCTCCCGCACCCAGGCACACCACGAGCCGCGGCCCGCGCAACCGGTTCAGGACGAACTTCTCCTTGCCCTCCGCACCGCCGAAGATCGCCGGCAGCAGGTCGCCGGGCGCGATCCCGAGCCGCCCCAGGGTCAGCGTGGCGACGGCCGCCGCAACGGTCAGCACGAGTACGACGATCGCCGCGAGCACGGTGACCCCGCCTACGGGCAGCGCGACCAGGTTCCCGATCCGCAGATGGCCGCGCGGCCGACGCACCTCGACCGACACACCCGCACCGCCTTCGAGTTCGGCCTCGACCGTGCTCATGTCGCCGGCCGCATGCGCCGTACCGCGACCAGGAGCGCCGGCGCGCCCACAAAGGCCGTGACCACGCCCACCATCAACTCCTGGGGGCGGAGCAGGACCCGGCCCAGCACGTCGGCGAGGAGCAGCAGGGCCGGTCCGAGCAGAGCCGCAAAGGCGATCTGGCGTCGGAAGTCGGTGCCGACCATGGCCCGCACGATGTGCGGAACTCCCAAGCCGACGAAGGCGATCGGGCCCACGGCGGCGGTCGCCGCGGCGCTCGCGACGGTGGCCGCGGCCAGACCGCCGGCACGCAGTACGGCCGGGTTGCCGCCCAGCGCGGTGGCCGAGTCGTCGCCCAGGGCAAGGGCGTTCAGCCCGGGGCCGAGCAGCAGCGCGGCGGCCAGACCGAGCCCGGCGAGCGGCAGCACCGACCAGAACACGTCCCACCCGCGCCCGCCCAGCGCGCCCACGACCCAATAGCGGTAGCTGTCGAACACCTTGGGTTTGCTGAGCGCGACCGCCTGGATGTACGCGCCGAGCACCGCGGACAGCACGGCGCCGGCCAGCACGAGGCGCACGGTGCCGCCGCCCGCGCCGCCCCCGCCCAGGATGTGCACGAACCCGCCGGCGAGCAGCGCGCCGGGCAGCGCCCACCACATGGCCGCCCAGCCGCCGGTGGCGCCGGCGAAGGCGGTGCCGGTCACGATGCCGGCCGCCGCACCCGCGTTGATGCCCAGAAGTCCCGGGTCGGCCAGGGGATTTCGGGTGACGCCCTGCATCAGGGTGCCGGCCACGGCCAGACTCGCGCCGGCGAGTACCCCGAGCGCGGTCCGGGGGTAGCGGCTCTCGACCACGGTGGTCAGGTACGGGTCGCCGTTGCCGGTGAGCACGTCGACCACGTCCCCGAAGGACGTCGTCCTGCTGCCGAACATCACGCTCGCGAAGAGCGCGACGAGCAGCAGGACGAGGCACCCGATCAGGAGAGCGGTGGTCCGCAACACCCCGCCGTCGGCGACTTCGTTCTCGGCTTTCATGCGCGTCGGTTCGGTCGGGGCTACTTGCCGGCCTTGGCGACCGCCGCGTCGATCTGCGGGAGGTAGCGCTGGATGGCCCACGGCACGGTCAGCGGGTTGATCATCGACGACGCGGTGACGAACGGGTTGTCGTTGCTCGCCACGACGGCGCCGCGCTTGACCGCCGGAATCGACGCGTAGAGCGGCTGGGCCTCGATCTCACGGCGCGTCTTGTCGTCGGTGTAGAAGGTGAAGACGACGTCACTGGCGGCGAGTTTGTCGGCGTTCTCCAGTCCGATGACCGCCGAGTCGGTGCCGTCGGTCTCCGGGAAGGTGTGCACGATCGGGTCGACCTTGAGCCCGAGCGAGGAGACCACGGAGACCCGCTGCTCCTCGGGCTTGAAGACACCGAGCGTGCCGGGGCCGGTCGTGTAGATGTAGGAGAAGGTGACGTTCTTGTAGTTCGGCCGGCTCGCCGCCGCGTCCGCCAGCTGCTGCTTGATCCCGGCGGTCAACTCCTTGGCCCTGTCCGGCTGTCCGAGCGCCTTGCCGACGATGTCGATCTGCTGGTCCCAGTCGGTGCTCCAGGCCTTGTCGGGGTACGCGACCGTGGGCGCGATGTCCTTCAGCAGGTCGTACTGCTTCTGCGTGATGCCGGACCAGGGCGCGAGGATGACGTCCGGGTCGAGCGCGGCGACGGCCTCGATGTCGAGTTCTTCGCCGCCCTTGAACTGCTTCGGCAGCTTGCCTCCGGACTTGGTGACCGCCTCGTGGATCCACGGCAGATAGCCGGACCCGTCGCTGCCCCACGCGTAGCTCTCGATGCCGACGGGGACCCGCCCCAGCGCGATCGAGGTCTCCGCCGAGCCCTGCCCCAGCGTCACGACCCGCTCGGGCTTCTTGGTGATCGTGGCGGTGCCGAGGGCACTTTTGATGCTGACCGGGAAGGCGCCGGGGACGCCGGCAGCGGGGGCACCCGCGGACCCGGCGGGGCGATCGGTCCCGGCGGACTTGTCGTCCTTGTCGTCCTTCGATCCACAGGCACCCAGCACGAGCGCCATGACAACCGCCGCGACGGGCGCCACGAATCGGCGGCGAACCCTGCCCTCGAACCGGAGAGACATCGATGACCTCTTTCTGCGTACAGCCCGAAAATGTCGCGGCTTGTTAGGACAGCCTAAGCTAACCTCTCGATCTTCCTTCACGCACCCTCGGCGCCGATGGTCCGTAGGCTGGATGTCGTGAAGACTCCGCTGCTGCACGAGCGTTTTCCCACGCATCAGCCCGATGCGCCGTTCTTCCATTACCTCCCGCTCGGCGAGCGCCCGACCCCGGTCGGCCGGCTCCCCGGGCTCGCGGACGGCACCGCCGACGTGTGGATCAAGGACGAGAGCGGGTTCGGCGATCTTTGGGGCGGCAACAAGGTCCGCAAGTTGGAGTGGGTGATCGCCGAGGCGCTGGGGCGGCGGTCGCCGACCATCCTCACCTTCGGGGCGCTGGGCACCAACCACGGGTTGGCGACGGCGCGGTTCGCCCGCGCACACGGGCTCGACGTCGCGCTCGCTCTGGTGGACCAGCCGGTCGACGAGCACGTGCGCCTGCAGACGGAGCGGCTCGAGGCCTCCGGGGCGACGATCCACCGCACCCGCACCAAGCGCCGCACCAGGCTGCTCGCGCCGTGGCTGATCCTGCGTCACGGACGGTTCGTCGGCCGCCGGTTCAGGCCCGCGTACGTCCTGCCGACCGGCGGCTCGTCACCGGTCGGGATGCTCGGGTACGTCGAGTGCGGCCTGGAGATCGGCGCACAGGTCGACGCGGGCGAACTCCCCGAACCGTCGCACGTCGTGCTCCCGGTCGGCAGCGGAGGTACGGCCGCGGGCCTCGCCGTCGGACTGCGCCTGGCCGGCCTGCGCACCCGCGTGACGGGGGTCGTGGTCAACGATCAACTGCCCCTGGATGCCGAGCAAATCACCAAGATGGCGAACAAGACCGCTCGACTGCTGCGCAGACGGACCGGCGACTTCAGGGTCGAGGGCCTGCGTGCCGAGGACGTCACGATGACCCGCGAATGGTTGGGCGCCGGCTACGGGCATCCGACACCGGAGGGCGAACGCATGATCCGCGACAGCCGAAGGATCGGCGGCCCGGAACTCGAACCGGTCTACACCGCGAAGGCGTTGGCGGCCCTGCGCGACCTGAACGCACGCGGCGGACTCGGCGACGGGACGGTGCTGTACCTGCACACGCACGGGCCGCGCTGACCCTCCGGCGGGCGCCGAGTGGCGGCCGGACCCGCGCTAGGCCCTGTCCGGCGGATCTTGGCGGGTCCGCGCCGCCCGGCACCGCACCTCGCCGCACCGGAGAAACAGCCGAATGGAACCACCATGCGGCTGCTTCTCCGGCACGCCGATGCACGGCACCGGACGACGCGGCCCGATCCACCAAGATCCGCCGGACAGGGCCTACCCGGTGGCGGACGGTGTCGGTGTGGGCACGGTCGATGCCGCCGCGTGGCAGGCGCCGGCCCCCTCGGCTCGGGTGAGGATCCGGCCGGCATCGATGCGGACCGCCGTCTCGGTCGCGTCGCTGACCGCGGACACCCCGGCCGCCGCCGCGACCGCGCCCGATTCGTCGCACACCACCCGCAGTCGCGGCCAGGCCGCGCGCGGGAACGCCCGCCGCAGACAGTCGCACAACTCGGCGAGGATCAACCGGGCCAGCGGGGTCAACTCCTGCGGATCCCCGGTGACCATGACCAGGGTCACCGCCGCGCCGGGCGGCGTGGAGCGTACCGCCTGCTCGGCCGCGGCGAGTCGATGCAGGCCCAGGATCGCCACCAGACCGTCGTCGAGCAGATCGGCAGGCTCGGCCCGAACCAGGTCGAACGCCGGTGGCGGCACCCAACGTTCGTCCACCCGATGCGCGGGCGCGACCACGGCCGGCGGCGACCACCAGTCGCCGAGCCGCAGGCCGGCCAACCGCTCGCAGGCCGTGACGATGTCGAACGGCTCCACGAACCCCGGTGCCACCGCGGCCATTTGACTCGCCCCGTGCAGCGCGGTGAGCACCGTCTCCGCCAATCGCACGCGCCGCGCCGGCGGCGCCCCGGGCACCGTCTCGGGCGGGTCCAGGCGCTCCAGCGCGAGCGCCACCAACAGCGCGTCCAGGTTCATCAGTTGGTGATACGGCAGGCGCATGCGCTCGTCGGACAACACCTCGGGGATCAGGTCCGACCCGAGCCGGGCCAGGTCGTGCGGATCGGTGTCGGCGTGCGGCAGCCGCGCCACCCAGGCCCGGGCGAGCGCGCCCAACGCCTCGCGCATCGTCGTGCCCGGCGGCGCCGGAACGAACTCGCCGTGACCTTGGGCGAGTTCGGCAAGGACCGCCAGGTAGAGCGCACGTTTGCCGGGGAAGTTGGAGTAGACGGCGCCTCGGGTGAGTGCGGCCCGTTCGGCGATGGCATCGATCCGGGCGGCGCGGAAGCCGAATTCGGCGAATTCGGCGCGAGCGGCGGCCAACACCCGGCCCCGCGTGCGCTGTTGCGTCTCCGCCCTGCTCAGCCGGGCCATCGCTCTCCCTGTCCGGACGCCCCGCCCAGGCGCACCGCCGTTCCCCGACGGTCAAAGTACCGTACTATCCGGATGGTGAGACCATCTGTTGCGACCACTTGACGTGCGCCGGCCGGGTCCGAACGCCGGCACGGAGCACATTCGGCCGCGCGCCGGAGGGGACGGGTCCGAGGTCATGGCACGCATCGGCGACGGTGAATTCTTGATGAAGTGCTCTTTCTGCGCGAAGACCCGAAAGCAGGTGCGAAAACTCGTCGCCGGACCCGCCGGCCTGTACATCTGCGACGAATGTGTCGGCCTGTGCAACGAGTTGATCGACGAGGAGCCGGTCCCGGACCACGACGCGCCCCGGAGCGGCGACCTGCCGGTCCCGGCCGAGATCCACCACTTCCTCAGCCGCTACGTGATCGGACAGGAGGCCGCCAAGCGCACATTGGCGGTCGCCGTCTACAACCACTACAAGCGGGTCCGGGCCGGCGACCACCGGGCGGGCGCGGTCGAGGTGGCCAAGTCCAACGTCCTCCTGCTCGGGCCCACCGGTTGCGGCAAGACCTACCTCGCCCAGACCCTGGCGAAGTTACTGGACGTGCCGTTCGCCATCGCCGACGCGACGACCCTCACCGAGGCCGGCTACGTCGGCGAGGATGTCGAGAACATCCTGCTCAAACTGCTGCGCGCGGCCGACTACGACGTCCCGCGCGCCGAGACCGGCATCGTCTACATCGACGAGATCGACAAGATCGCCCGCAAGGGCGAGAACACCTCGATCACCCGCGACGTCTCCGGCGAGGGTGTGCAGCAGGCGCTGCTGAAGATCCTGGAGGGCACCGTCGCCGCGGTGCCGCCCCAGGGCGGACGCAAGCACCCCAATCAGGAGTTCATCCACATCGACACGACGAACGTGCTGTTCGTCGTGGCCGGCGCGTTCGCCGGACTGGAGCGCATCATCGACGAGCGCGTGGGCAAACGCGGCATGGGCTTCACCGCCGAACCGCCCGCCGGACCCACCCGGTCCGCCGTCCCGGAAGGCGACGTGTTCGCCGGTGTCATGCCGGCCGACCTGATCGCGTTCGGCCTCATCCCCGAGTTCGTCGGCCGACTGCCGATCGTCGCGCGGGTGACCGGCCTGGACCGGACCGCGTTGTTGCGCACGCTCACCGAGCCGAGCAACGCGCTGGTGAAGCAGTATCGGAAGTTGTTCCTGATGGACGACATCGAACTGGAGTTCAGCCGCTCGGCGTTGGAGGCCATCGTCGATCGGACCCTCCTGCGCGGCACCGGCGCCCGGGGGCTGCGCGCGATCATGGAACTCGTCCTGCGTCCGATCATGTACGACATCCCCGGCCGCACGGACGTGGCCAAGGTCGTGATCAACGAGCGCACGGTGACCGACGGCGTCGAGCCGATCGTGGTCCTGCGGCAACCCCCGCACGAGAAGTCCGCGTAGCGGCGGTTCGTCGCCCATCACGAATACCCGGCACCTGTACCGCCCGCCGCGCCCGGGTGTTCAGCCGTGCGTGTGCGAAGGCCGGTGTTCCGCCCGCCAGGCATCCGTGGCCACGCCGGACATCACGATCATCACGATGTCCTCGGCCAGTGTGTCCGTGATCGGCAGGTGGCCGAACAACGCCCGGTAGTAGGTGGTGGAGGCCAGCAGGTCCAGGAGCAGGTCCAGGTCCGTGTCCGGCCGGATGTCGCCGCGCGCGATCCCCCGCCGCAGCGCCGCCGCCGTGGCGGCGCGGCGCGGATCGAACAGTCGGGCGAAGAACGTCTGGGCCAGCGCCGGATCGGCGGCCAGGTCCGCGACAAGGGCCGGCCACACCCGCCGGGTGCCCGGTCCGGCGAAGGCCGTGGTGAGGGTGGCGATCCCGACGATCAGATCGCAGTGTGTGCATCCCGTGTCGGGTGTGGGGGCATCGCCCATCGCGGTCACCAAGGCGTCGATCACCAGGTGCCGGCGGGACGGCCAGCGGCGGCGGATCGCCGGCTTGGTGGTGCCGGCCATCACGGCGACGCCTTCGAGGGTGAAGTCGGCGTAGCCGCCCTCTTCGAGCAATCGCATGGTGGCCGCAAGGACCGCCTCGTCGATGCGGTGGTCGCGGGGGCGACCGCGACCGGTCGTGATCGGTCGGACATCGGAGGTGGCCATGGTCACGAGTATAGATCGGATCTAATATCGTTCTGTTCCGGAACGGAACATAAATGGAATCGACCCGGGAGCCGACCTTGGCAGCCGAACGGCAACGCGAACTCGAACCACAGCCCCACACGGGCCCACACCCGGCGGACCTCGCCGCGGCGCGCACACCCGAACCCCCCGAGGAGGCCGCCCCGCCCCCGAAGCCCCCGGGGCGCGCCGGGGCCTGGGACCGCGAGCATCGCCCGTTGTCCCTGGGCCTGCTGATCTCGGTGGGTCTGGTCGCCTTCGAGGCGATGGGCGTCGTCGCGATCATGCCCCGCATCGCCCGCAGCCTCGACGGTTTGGAGTCGTACGGCTGGGGCCTGTCCGCATTGATGCTGACCAGCGTGCTGGGCGCGGTCGTCGCGGGCGGGGCGGGCGACCGGCTCGGCCCCCGGCGTCCCCTGGCGGTGGCCCTCGCGCTCCTCGCCGCCGGCTGCGTACTGGCCGGGGTCGCGCCCACCTGGTGGGTCTTCGTCGCCGGCCGATTCGTCCAGGGCCTGGGCGTCGGCGCCGTGATGGGTCTGGCGTACCTGGTGATCGGTCTGGCCTACGAGGACCACCTGCAGGCCCGCATGGTCGCCCTGACCTCCTCCGCCTGGACGCTGCCCGCGCTGGTCGGCCCGGTCGTGGCCGGCGCGCTGGCCGATCGGCTCTCGTGGCGGGCGCTGTTCCTGCTGCTGCCGATTCCCGTCGTGCTCGCGGCGCTGCTCACCCTGCCCGCGCTGCACGGGTTGGGCGGGTCCGGGAACGAACCGGCGAAAACCGCGGGTGCGGCCGACGGCGCGGCGCGGGGGCGCGGATTGCGACGGCTGCCCGATCTCGCCCTGAGCCTGGTGCTCGCGGCCGGGACCGGGATCATGATCGCGGCGTTCGAGTTCGCGGCGTTGGTCCCGGTGATCGTGCTCGCGGTACTGGGCGCCGTCGTCGCCGTGCTCGCCTATCGCGCCCTCACCCCGCCGGGGACCATTCGTGCCGGGCGCGGGCTGCCGGCGGGCGTCGCCATGCGCTGGTTGCTGGCGGGGGCCTACTTCGGCGCCGACACCTTCCTACCGCTCGGGCTGACCGAGTTGCGCGGGCTTGGCACCGTCGAAGCGGGCCTGGGGCTGTCGGCGGGTGCGCTGACCTGGGTCGCCGGATCGGCCCTCCAGGCCCGCTGGGACGACCGGCACGGGGCCCGGCTGCGCCCGGCCCACGCCGTGCTGGGCAGCATCGTGTTGTGCGCGGGCATCGCGCTGTTGGCGTGCGCCGTTCTGGTGGACGCGATCCCGCCGCAGGTGGCCGTAGTGGGCTGGGCGATCGGCGGGTTCGGCATGGGCGTGGCGTACAACGCGTCTTCCGCCGCCGTGCTCGCCCAGGCCCCGGCGGACCAACAGGGCCGCACCGGCGCGGCGTTGCAGTTGTCCCAGACGTTCGCCGTCGCCGTGCTCAGCGGCCTCGGCGGCGGCGCGGTCGCCCTCGCCCACACGCACGGCGCGGGCCTGGGTACCGCCCTCGGCGTCACGTTCGGCCTCACCGCCCTGCTGGCGCTGATCGCCGTCCCGACGGCGCTGCGGATCCGGACGACGGCGGACCGCGCCGCAGGTTGAGCGCCCGGATCGGCGGCGGGCGGCGGTTCGGCGCCGAGCGTGCCCGCTCACGCTCGACGCCGGACCGGGCCTTGGAAGGGGTGGCGATCAGCGCGCCGGCAGGTCGAAGTTCCAGCCCTTGGCCTTGAATTCGGGGATCAGCCGGTCCACCGCGTCGACCGTCTGCTGCCGGTCGCCGCCCGCGTCGTGGAGGGTGACCACCCCGGTCGGGGCGATGCCGTCCCGCAGTCGCTGAAGGAGCACGTCGGTGCCGGGCAGTTCCCAGTCGCCGGGCATCAGGGTCCAACTCAGCGGACGCAGGCCGAGGTTCGCGGCGACGGCCGGCGACTGGCCCCAATTGCCGTACGGCGCCCGGAAGTACGGGATCTCCACACCGGGCACGGCGGCGCGAATCTGCGCGTCGGTCTGCTTGATGTCCGCCTCGATCTCGGCCGGGGAGACCGTGGTGAGGTCGCGGTGGCGGTAGGTGTGGTTGCACAGGGTGTGGCCGTCGGCGACGATCGCGCGCACCTGCGCCTGCTGCCACTCGACCTGCTCGCCGACCAGGCAGAACACCGCCTTGACCTGGTGCTTCCTCAGCACCTGGAGCAGTTGGGGGGTGTACTGCGGGCTGGGCCCGTCGTCGAAGGTGAGCGCCACCTGGTTGCCGGGGTGGGCGGTCGTGGTGACCAGGGCCGGGCTCACCGGCCCGGCAGCGGGGGCCGCCGTGGCGGCCGGGGAACCGATCCAGGCGGTGGCCACGCACACGAGTAACGCGGTGAGGGTCGCCAGGCGACGACGGCGTACTCGGGGGTGACCGGTGTGGAGACTACGCATCGCGGGGTCGTTCCTTTCGATGGAGCGTGGATCGTCGTGCAGCAGTGACGTTTTTTCCGGCCGGGATATCGCCGCGGCGGAATAGCGGAACCGCATGGGTGCGGAATCGACGGAATGAACCGTCCGTGAACGGAATCCATCCGGAACACACACAGGGCAGAGCCTTTCGGTTCCGACACCGGCGGCCTGGATTCAGCGTAGCTGTATGTGTTCGATCTCTGACTGTGCGGTATTCCACCTGTTCATAGCCTTGACCAGGCAATCATGCATCGTTCATAATCGTGCATGATCGAACATCAATCGACTGTATCGATCATTAAGAGAAACGTTTCCTCACCATTTCCCCAGGAAATCAAAAAGCGAAATACCCCCGAAAAGACGAAACGGCGCCCCCTCCGAAGAGAGGGCGCCGAATACGGCGAAGACCGATCGAAGACCGATCGAAGACCGATCAGATCCCGAACGGCCCCGCGTAGTGGACGGTCCCGCCGGGCAGCGGGTCGTCGGCGTCCAACGTCAGCGCCATCAGGGCATCGTCCGGGACCTCGATGGTCAGACCGATGCCGTGCTCCGATGCCCGAGTGAACCCGAACCTCGGGTAGTACTCCGGGTGCCCCAGCACGACCACGTGCCGCTCGCCCAGCTCCTTCGCCGCCGCGAGCGCCGCGCGCACGACCGCCGAGCCGGCGCCGGACTTCTGGTATTCGGGCGACACCGCCACCGGCGCCAGGCACAGCGCCGGCCGGTCGTCGATGTGGCAGCGGGTGAGCAGCGCATGCGCCACCGGCCGGTTGTCGCCGTCGACGGCGACCACCGACAGGCCCGGGATCCAGGCCGGATCGCTTCGCAGCGCATCGACCAGATCGGCTTCGGCGGGTGACCCGAACGCGGCCCGCACGATGGCTCGGACGGCGGCGATGTCGGCGTCGGTCTCGACGCGCGTGATCCAGGTGATGCTCATGACGAACAGCGAATCACACGCGCCGAGCCGAACCCCTTCCGGGACGGGCGGCCGTCCCCCACCGTCGCGGCCGCCCGTCGTCTCATCCCCTGCTGGTGATCCGGTTGCTCAACCCGTTGTCGTTGATCTGCGGCACGCTGCCGTCCGGCTTCGTGCCGTACATCACCAGGTGGTTCGTGCCGGAGACGGTGATCTTGTCGAACCAGGCCACCTCGATGCTGTCGCCGTCGCCGCCGGTGACCGTCAGGCTCTTGCAGAAGCCGGTGAGCGTGAGCGCGATCGTGGAGCCCTCGATCCGCACGTCACGACCCGTGCAGTCGGTGGTCGGCTTCTCGCCGCTGCCGGTGAACACGATCGTGTCGTTCCCCTTCGGCGTGACCGGCGCCGCCGGCGTCGAGGGGGCGGTCTTACCGGTCTGCGGCGCGACCGGCGTGCTCGGCGTGGTCGAGGTGCTCGGCCGCTCGCTCGCCGAGGTCGGCGCCGGCGACCCGGTGCCCTGCGCGGTGGTGGCCGGCGCGGCCTTGTCCTTCTTCTCCACACCCGCCTCGCAGGCGGTGGCGCCGACGACGACGCCGGCGGTCAGCACGATCGCGGGCAGCACGGTACGAATACGCATCTCGGTTCTCTCCCCCATGTGGAAAGGCCGGTTCCGAAGGGCCGGTTCGGCCTGTGCTCACTACGGTAGAGACCGTCCGTCGCAGCGGTGTGGCAACCGTCTACCGGATCTGCGACACGGGTACCCGGTTCCGATACACCCTCACGACGTGGGCAGCCGAAGGCGCACCACGGTGCCCGACTCGGGCAGGCTGCGCAGTTCGGTACGACCACCGTGGCGCAGCACGACGGCCTGCACAAGGGCCAGCCCCAGGCCACTGCCCGGGGTGCCGCGCGCGTCGCTGCCTCGGACCAACTCCTCCCATACGTTGGGGAGTTCGTCGGCGCGGATGCCGCGTCCGGTGTCCGCGACCTCGACCACCACGTAGCCGTCCTCCTCGAACGCGCGCAGTTCGATCGCGCAGCCCGGGTCGCTGTACTTGACCGCGTTGCCGACCAGGTTCTCCAACGCCAGTTCGAGCAGGTCGGGGTCGCCGGCCAGGGTGGGCAGCGGCCACGGCACGCGCGGTACCGAGACGGTGATCCGCCGGTCGGCGCCGCCGGGCAGGTCGCGGCCGGTCTCGCCGGCGGCGTCGAGGAGTACGGCCACGTCCACCGCCACCCGCTCCAGTGGGCGGGATTCGATGTCGGCGAGCTTGCGCAGGTCGCCGGTGATCCGGGCGAGCCGGGCGACCTGCTCCCCCACGCCGGCGAGCGGACCGTCGGGGCCGGTGTCCTTGTCGGCGGCGAGATTCGCCAGGCCCAGGCGCATCGCGGTGAGCGGATTCTTCAGTTCGTGGTCCAACCGGCGCAGGAAGCGGTGGTGTTCGGCCGCCGCGGCGGCGCGGGCGCGCTCCGCGGCCTCGGCAACCCGCCGGCGGGCCCCGATCACCAGCACGCCGGCGCCGGCGGCGAGCAGACCGAGCACGGCCACGCCCAGGACGGGGGCGAAGCGTACGTAGACGCGCAGGTCACCGGCGAAGACGGCGGCGGCCGTCACGGCGGCCAGGTAGGCCGCCGCCGCCGCGCCGAGCAGGACGATCCGTCGGCGGCGGCTCACCCGGCCGCCTCGACGCGCGCGACGAAGCGGTATCCCTCGCCGGTGACCGTCTCGATCCAGCGCGGCGCCGCGGTGTCGTCGCCGAGCACCCGCCGCAGTTCCGCCACCCGGTTGTCCACCGCCCGCGTCGTGCTGGCCGATTCCCAGCCCCACAGCACCTCCATCAGCCGTTCGCGGGAGAGCAGTTCGTCGGGGTGGGTGACCAGGTAGTCCAGCAACGCACCGGCCTTGGGGGTGAGCGTCAGCTCCCGCTCGCCCAGCCAGGCCCGGCGGGCGGTCCGGTCCACCCGCAACGCGCCGGCCCGGAGTGTGCGCGCGCCGGCGAGGGGTGGCAGTCCGCGTCCGGAGCGGCGCAACAACGCCCGCATGCGGGCCACCAGTTCGTACGGGTCGAACGGTTTGTTGAGGTAGTCGTCGGCCCCTTCCTCCAGGGCCATGGCACGCTCGGTGGACTCGCCGACCTGGGTCAGCAGGATGACCGGGATCCACGCGCCGGAGCGCCGAATGCGGCGCAGCACCTCGCGCCCGTCCAGGAGCGGCATCAGCACGTCCAGGACGATCACGTCCGGGACCGGTGCGGTGCCGGCGGCGGTGAGCGCCGCCGCGCCGTCGTGCACGATCCGGACGTCGAATCCGGAGCGTTCCAACAGCGGCCCCAGTTGCGCGGTGATGGCGACATCGTCGTCGGCCAGCAGCACCGCGGGCCGCTTCGTCTCGTCCACTGTCACCGCGCCCACCCCCGTATCCGGGACGAGGATAGGCGACGCGGCGGTGCGGGCGACGGCATTCCGGCGGTCGTGGGTCACATACTCCGGGTCGACGGCCGCAGGGGCTCAGGAGCGGCGCAGCATGGTGTAGGCGAGGCCGACGAGCATGCCGCCGACGATGCAGACGGCGATCCCGACCCGGGTGTCGATCAGGAAGCCGACCACGATGGCGACGGCGTAGATCATCGGTAGGGCGGCACGGACGTTGCGGGTCATGGCGATCCCTCAGTGGCGCGCGGGCTCGACGGCCTCGGCGGGGGTGGCGACGGCGGTGGTCGTGCAGTCGTGGATCGGGCGTCCGCTGCCGTGCCAGACCGACAGGGCGTAGGGGCTGAACGGGTAGTGGGTGCGAAACGCCGGGACGGTGACGGTGCCGCGGACCACGTCCGCGCCGAGGTCGCCGGCGCTCTCCTCGCCGGTCGCCTCGGGCACGTCGCCGTACTCGCGCAGGATCGCCCACAGCGCGGCGGGCACCGCGAACTCGTGGGTCTCGGCCACCTGGTGGATGCCGGCCCGGAAGACCGCGGCGGCGGCGAGGTCGAGGTCGATCACCGCGTCCAGGTCGGCCCGGTCGGGCAGCGCGGCGGCGCCCAGGTGTTCGTACAGCACGTCGACGGCGGCGTGCGCGTGCCGGCGGGCGCGCTCGGGGGTACGCACCATCCGGTGCAGGATCACCTGATAGTGCACCTCCTCGTGGATCGGCTCGGTGCCCAGTTCGGCGTACAGCGCCTCGCGCGGGAAGCGGTCCGGCTCGCGCCACGAGCGGGTGTAGTCGGCGTACCAGAAGGCGGCGATCGGGTCCGGGCCACCGGCGCGCAGGTGTTCGCCGAGCGTGGCGACCAGGTCGACGGTGCGGGCGCCGGCGGCCCGGGCCAGCACCCGCAGCGTGCAGCGGAGCAGGCACTTGTGGAACAGCGTGAGCGGGATGCGCAGTTCCATGCCGCGCAGCCAGTCGGCGAAGTCCATCCGGGAGTGTCCGGTGACCACGTCGGCGATCAGGTCGGTATTGCCGGGATCGCACGGCATGCGGCGGGTGGTCAGCGCATGCTCGTCGCGGAAGCGGGCGTGGGTGTAGTCGGTGTTGTTCAGCAGCAGGAGCGGATACACCACCGGGGACCCGCCGGAGGCGACCGCCTCCTCGACACCGTCCAGGTGAGTGGCCAACGATTCGCCGGGCATGCCCCAGATCAGATCGGTGTAGGTGGGGATCCCGCGATCGCGGAACTGCCGTTGCATGCGCCGGTAGTTGTCCACCCGGATGTTGGTCCGGTTGGCGAGTTGCAGCACCTCGGCGTCGAAGGACTGCGCCGACAGCGTGATGGCGCCGGTCAGGCCGGCGCGGTGCAGGATCGTGGCGATCTCGACCACGCGGCCGTTGGTGTTCTTGGCCCAGTTGGTCATCACGAGCAGGCGTTTGCGCCGGCTCGCGCACAACTCGACCAGGAGCCGGGCGATTTCGGTGTCGCGCGGCAGGATGCCGAAGTTGGCGTCGGCGATGAACAGTTGGGTGCCGTTGCCGGCGTGGGTGACGATCCGTTCCAGTTCGGCCCGGATGCGGTCCAGGGAGTATTGGCGCACCTTGGAGTTGGTCGCGCCGCCCCAGTAGCAGAACGCGCAGGAGTACGGGCAGCCGCGGTTGGTCTCGTAGACGATCATCCGCGAGGCGGCCAAATCCCGGTCCGACCACACCTCGGGGTCGAGCAGCGGCGACGGCAGCGCGTCCAGGTCGCTCACGCGCGGCGCATCCGCGGTGTCGATCGGCGCGCCGTCGGGGCCGCGCAGGCTGATCCCGGGCACCTCGCCGAGCGCGGCCCGCAGGGCGGGGTCGGTGAGTGGGGCGTCGGGGTGTGCGACGAAGTGCCGAAGCAGGTCCCGGAAGCGCAACTCGCCCTCGCCGTGCACCAGTACGTCCACCCACGGCGCCTCGGCGAACAGCGCGCGCTGCTGGTGGGTGACGTCGTTGCCGCCGACCACGACCCGGCAGCGCGGCCAGCGTTGCTTGACCCGGTGGGCCAGTTCCAGGGTGCGCGCCCGGTTCCAGAAGTAGACGGTGAAGGCGATCACGAGCGGGTCGTCGAGCCGGTCCAGGACCGCGTGCGCGACGCGGTCCCGATCGTCGGCGCCGCGCTGGAGGTGTACGTGCTTGTGGAAGGTCACCGCGGCGGCCAGTTCCGGGTCCGCCCGGGCCGCCGCGTGCAGTTGGCCGAGCACGGCGCTGTAGCGCACGCCCGGCATCACGGTCAGCTCGACCAGGTGGACCTCACGGCGGCGGGCCGGTGCGGCGGGCGACGACATCCGGGGTCCTCTCTGCGGCGTGGTGGATGGGGGCGCGCTGCGGCGTGCGGGACGGGGGCTCGGGATCCGTGTCGGGGCTCAGCCGGCCGCGACCGACAGGGCGTAGTCGCCGTAGGCGATCAGCTGCACGCCGGTGCCCGGCGCCGAGGCGGGTGGGATGTGGCTGAGCGAGACGATCAGGCGGGTGATCACGTACTGCGCCGCCCGGGCTCCTTCGGGGCTGCCGGCCAGCGCCGCCTCCCGGCTGCCCGCGTCCAGCGGCACACCGTCCTTGCCGCCCGAGGAGGTCATCGTGTCCCGGACCTGGACGGCGGTGAAGGCCAGCACGCCGCCGTCGCGGGTGCGCAGCAGATACGTCGGGTATTGGGGTGCGTCGGGCGCGATGGCGCGCTCCAGGATGCCGCCCTTGGCGCGCAGCGCCTGGACGCCGGCGGTCCATCCGCCGGTGAGTTGTCCGGTGAGCGTCTTGGTGGGCGACAGCGGCACCTTGGGGTCGCGTTTGCCCTGGGCGTAGTCCTGGTAGGCGCGGCCGAGGGCGGCGGGGTCGGCGAGCAGTCCGGCGCCGTCGGTGACGGCGGGGGCGCCGCCGGCGGCGTCCTGGTCCAGGTCCGGGATCTCCGAACGGTCGGTGACGAACGGGTAGTAGGCGACCTTCCACGGCGCGCCGTCGCGCTCCTGGACGAACAGCAGGTATTTGGGTGACGGGGAGACCGTGTCGGATTGCAGCAGTTGGGTGATCGCCACGAAGAACTTCGGGTATCCGCTCTGGCGCGGGAAGACGAAGCGCGGATGCACGTATCCCGTCGTCGGCACCGCGACCGCCTGGGTCTTGGCCACCTGCAGGCCCGCCTTGCTGCCGGTGGAGGCGGGCGGCATCTCGATCGCGTCGACCCCGGCGGGGTCCAGGGCGGTGTTGATCCGCGTGTTGGCCGCGGAGTACTCCTGGAGCAGGCGAGTGGCCTGTTCCACGCCCACGGGGGGCGCGTCGGCCTGGGGCGCCGCGGGTTTGGGGTCGGCGGTGCCGTCCCCGCATCCGGCCAGTGCGGCGCCGGCCACGAGCAGGGCACAGGCGAGCGTGGCCGCCCGGCGGCGAACGGCCGAAGTCGCCCGGCGGCGGGGGCCGACGGGCGGGTGGATCACGCGTGCCCCGAAGGGGTGCGGTGCGCGCGCCTCCGGCGCGGTCGGTCCGGGCATGGGTCTCCACCTCGGGTCAGTGGCCGGTCGAGTTCCGGGGTGGCGGGACGTCCCCGGGCCGGCGCGTGGGGCGGCTCCGGTGCGCGGGAGGACGGGGTCTCCCGCGCACCGGAGCCGCCGGGCCGGGTCGATCAGGTGCTGGTGCAGCACGGTGAGCAGGAGCAGCTGTACGCGTCGCCGCCCGCCACCGAGTCGAGATCGGCTTCGGACAGCTCGCGCGTCTCCAGCAACGGCGAGTCCAGGACCCACAGTTCGTACCGACCGGTCTTCGTGCCCTCGGCCCACGCGTGCACCTGCGCCTCGAGGTCGGGTTCTCCTCCGGCCTCACGCGTGATGCGCACCGTGGCGCCTGCGGGCAGTTCGAAGCCCATCTCCGCGAGGGCGGCTCGCGGGTCCGATTCCAACCGGGCCGCGTACTCGTCGTCCGACCACGCCGCGGTCAACACCTTGGCGTAGAAACTGACGAACGCGGCCCTTTCCCTGGGCTCCATGAGCCGTCCTCTCGCTACGCCGTGCCGCGGCGCGCCGTCAGGTGCAGCAGCAGCACGGGGAACAGCAGCAGCAGTACGTGGTGTCGTCGCGCGTTTCGATGGTGCCGCCGGCGACCGATTCGAGGTCGGCCTCGGACAGTTCGCGCAGTTCGATCTGCGGCGAGTTGGGCACGCGCAGCTCGTACGTGCCGGAGACGGTGCCGGCCTCCCACAGGGTGACCTGGCCGTCGAGGTCGGGCTCACCCTCGACGTTGCGGATGATGCGCACCGAGGCGCCGGCGGGCAGTTCGAGGCCGTGTTCGGCGAGCGCGGCGCGCGGGTCGTTCTCCAGCCGGCTCGCGTACTCGTCGTCCGACCACGCGGCGGTGAGCACCTTCGTGTAGGACCTGACGAACGCGGCCCTGTCCCTGGGCTCCATCTGAGTCTCCCTCGTTGGGTCCGACTTCGGGATCTGCAGCGAATTCCGCCCGCTCGGCCTTCGGATTCACAATGGATTCGAGGCACGTTCGGATCGGGTCCGGATCGGTTCGGCTGCAATACCGGAAGCATGCGGAGCGCGCCGAGGAACCGTCAATGCCCGAACTCCTAATTGCCGGGTCCCAGGATTTCGGCGCCCCTGCCCCAAGCACTGCGTCCCGCCTCCCGTAGCCCAACACCGCCTACCGGCAGGACAAACGGGGTACCCCCCAACGTTAGGCGGGCACCTCCGATAGAGCTCACCCGGGCACCCCCCTGGCCCAATACGAACACACCGGAGAAACAGCGGAATTTCGCCGGAACGACCTTGTCCAGGCGCCCGGGACGCCGCTAACAATTACCGGGCGACGGCCGCAGGGCACCGCTGCCGGAAAGCTGCCGGAAATTCGACTACGCCGGGAGAGAATTCGTGGACCTGCCTCGACTCAAGGCACATCTCGTCCCTCGCCCCTTCGGTACGGATCGGGTCTTCCTCCTGTGCGAGGAGGGCCACTACCTCGTCCAGGGCAAGGCGGTCGCGGCCGTGTTGCCGTATCTCGACGGCACGCACACCATCGCCGAGATCACCGAGAAGCTCGCCGAGCGTTTCACGATGGGCGAAGTGGTGTTCGCGATCTCGAAGTTCCAGCGCTTCGGCCACCTCGTGGACGGCGCGGCGAGCGACGACCGGGCCGGGGCCGCGGCCTGGGAGAGCCTGGGCCTGGACGCGGTCGAGGCGGCCCATCGGCTGCGGGGGGCGCGGATCGAGGTGGCCGCACTCGGCGCGGTGGACGCCGCCGCCGTGGTGGCGGCGCTGCGCGAGATCGGCGCGGCGGTGTCCCCGGTGACCGCGGCGGAGACCGGCGCGGCGCCCGCCGAGGGCGGGCCGGACCTGACGGTGGTGCTCACCGACGACTACCTCGATCCGCGACTGGCCGCGATGGACGCCCGGTTGCGGGCCTCCGGGCTGCCCTGGCTGCTGGCGAAGCCGACCGGGGCGGATGTGTGGACCGGCCCCTACCTGGTCCCCGGGCGCACCGGTTGTTGGCACTGTCTGGCCCACCGCCTGGCGGGCAACCAGCAGGTGGAGACCTTCCTGCGGCGGCGCCCCGACGGCACCGTCGACGACGAGCCGATCCGCACCTCCATAGCCGCCACCGCCTGGTCGGTGGGCCTGTCCGCGCACCTGGTCGCCGCCGCCGCGGCCGAACTCCTGGCGGCGGAGGGGCGTTCCGGCTACGAGGGTGTGCTGGTGTCGCTGCACGTACCCAGCCGGCGGCTGGAGCAACACCGGTTGATCCGGCAGCCGCAGTGCCCCGCGTGCGGCGATCCCACGCTGCTCCTGGACCGCGACCCGCGGGTCGAACTCGTGGACCAGGCGGTGCGGTTCGACGACGAGGGCGGGCATCGTACGATGCGCCCCGACGACACGTTCAAGCGGCTGGAGAAGCACATCAGCCGACTGCTCGGCGCGGTCAGCGCGCTGCGCCTGCTCAACGACGTGGACAACGGCGTCACCTTCAGCTACTCGGCCAGCCACAACTTCGCCGTACCCGGACCCAACATCGGCATGTTGCGCCGCAACCTGCGCGGCCAGAGCGGCGGCAAGGGCCGCAGCGACGTCCAGGCCCGGGTCAGCGGGGTGTGTGAGGCGATCGAGCGCTACTCGGGGGTGTGGCGCGGCGACCGCCGCACCGAGCCGGGTTCGTTCGAGGAGTTGGGCGCCGACCTGGCCGTGCACCCGTACGACCTGCTGCTCTACTCCGACACCCAGTACGAGACGCGCGAGGAGTGGAACCGCGAGTCGGCCGGGCGCCTGCACATCGTGCCGGAACGATTCGACGAGAAGCGCCGGCTGAACTGGACCCGGGCCTGGTCGCTGACCGAGGACCGGCCCCGCCTGGTGCCGGCCGGCTACTCCTGGTTCGGCCACCCCGACCTGAACGAGCACTTCTACTGCTTCAGCGACGGCAACGGCAACGCCTCGGGGAACACCCTCGAAGAGGCGATCATGCAGGGCCTGTTCGAGAGTTGCGAGCGGGACGCGGTCGGCCTGTGGTGGTACAACCGGGCACTGCGCCCGGGCTTCGACCTGGACTCACTGCACGAGCCGTACGTGGACAGCCTGCGCGACTTCTACGCCGGGATGCAGCGCACCCTGGAGGTCGTCGACATCACCACCGACCTGGGCGTGCCCACGTTCGCCGCGGTCTCCCGGCGCACCGACCACCCGGTGGAGGACATCCTCCTCGGCTTCGGCGCCCACCTGGACGTGCGGATCGCGGTGTTGCGCGCGCTCACCGAGGTGAACCAGTTCCTGCCCGCGGTGATCAACCGCAATCCGGACGGCAGCACCGCCTACTGGGAGGACGACCCACACACCCTGGCCTGGCTGCACACCGCCACCGCCGAGGCGGAGCCGTGGGCGCTGCCCGCGCGGCATCTGCCGCAGACCACGCTGGAGGGCTACGGCATCCTGCACAGCGGCGACATCGCGCGCGACATCCGCGGCACGGTGGAGCGATTGCGCGCGGTCGACCTGGAGGTGATCGTGCTCGACCAGACCCTGCCCGACCTGGAGTTGAACGTGGCCAAGGTGATGGTCCCCGGGCTGCGGCACTTCTGGCGCCGGTTGGGTCCGGGGCGGATGTACGACACGCCCGTGCGGCTGGGCTGGCTGGCCGCGCCGGTGCCCGAGGCCGACCTCAACCCGTACAGCGTCTTCTTCTGAGCACCTCCCGTGCCCATGGCCCGGGTCCGGGCCGACCGTCGGCGCGCTCGCGCCCGGTCGGCTCGGCCGGGCCGGCCCCGCACCGCTCCGCCCGCACCGCCTGCTCCGCCCGCTCCGTCCGGGCCGCTCCCGCCGCGTAACCGATCCGGCCCGGCCCGACCTGCCCCGGAGGTTCCATGACCAGCCTCGGTATCCCGCCGACCGCGGCCGGCGCCGCGACGACGGTGCCGGTGGAACGCATCGCCCTGCATCCGAACGCGCGGGCGAGCACCAACGACGCCGGCGCCACCCTGCTCTTCCTCGGGCCGCGCGGTCTGTCCCTGGGCGTGTTGACCCCGGGGGTCGCCGCGGCCGTCGCGCTGCTCGCCGACCGCCCGAGCAGCGAGGACGACCTGCACCGGGCCGTGCTCGACCGCGACGGCGAGGGCGCCCTGCTGAAACTGCCCGCGCTGCTCCAGCGGTTGCGCGCCGGCGGGTGGCTGGGCACCACGCTGGAGGTGGCCGGCCGACCCGTCCTCGCGCTGCGTCCGCTCGCCCCACCGGCCCCGCTCGCCCGCGGCGCGAGCGCCCCCGATCCGGCGACCCGGCGGTTGTCCCGCTTCGCGGTGCTCCGCCGCGAGGGCGAACACACCGTCCTGGAGTCGCCGTTGTCCCCGGTCGCCGCCGACCTGCTCGACCCGGCGTTGGCCGGGCTGGTGGCCGCGCTGCCGCACCACGATGCCGGCGCGCTGCCGCCCGGCGCTGCGCGCGCCCTCGAACTGCTGGCCCGGCACGGCCTGTTGGTCGATCCGGAGCAGGAGGACGCCGATCCGGACCGGGCCCGGTGGTCGCCGCACGAGTTGTGGTTCCACGGGCGCACCCGGGCCGGCCGGCACGACCTGCCCTACGGCGGCACCTACTGGCGGGCCGCCGCCGAGCCGCCCCTGCCGGTGGTTCGCCCGGCGTTCGACGGACCGACCGTCGACCTGCCCCGCCCCGACCCGGACGCGGTCCGCCGGGCCGACCCGCCGCTGACCGAGGTGCTGGAGGGCCGCCGTTCGGTGCGCGCGCACGACGACACGAAGCCGCTGACCCTCGCGCAGCTGGGCGAGTTCCTGTACCGCACGGCACGCAATCGCGCCGTGCTGCACGAGGACCGCCAGGAGGTCGGCGACCGGCCCTACCCGTCGGGCGGGCGCTGTCACGAACTGGAGCTGTATCCGCTGGTGAACAACGTGGTCGGGGTGCCCCCGGGCCTGTACCACTACGACCCTCGCGATCATCGCCTCGAACACGTCGCCGACCCCGGCCCGGCGGTCGGCCGCTTGTCCGAGATCGCCCGGGCCACCGCGCTGATGAGCACACCGCCGCAGGTCGTGCTGCTGGTGAGCGCGCGGTTCGGGCGGGTGATGTGGAAGTACCAGACGATGGGCTACGCGCTCGTGCTCAAACACGTCGGGGTGCTCTACCAGACGATGTACCTGGTCGCGACCGCGATGGGCCTGGGCGGGTGCGGGCTCGGCGGCGGCGACTCCGACCTGTTCGCCCTCGCCACCGGCAACCGATGGGAACGCGAGGGCACCGTCGGCGAGTTCCTGCTCGGCACGATCGGCCCGGAGTCGAACACCGCCGTGCCGGGCGGGCCCGGAGGGGGACGGCCATGAACTTCCGTCGCGAGGCCCTGGAGGGACTGAAGGCCCCCGAGGAACTCGACGCGCCCATCCGCCTGGTCCGCACCCGTGCCTGGGCGCTGCTGCTCGCCCTGGCCCTGCTCCTCGGCGCCACCGCAGCCTGGTCGGCGGGCGGCACCCTGCCACGCAAGGTCGAGGTGCCCGGCATCCTCACCCATCCGCTCGGCGTCTCCCGTGTGCAGAGCCCGCAAACCGGCCTGGTGTCCAACCTGTTCGTCGACTCGGCCACGCTCGTGCCCAAGGGCACCCCGGTGCTGTCCGTGGTCGACGCGCAGGGCGCCACGCAGATCGTCCGGGCGCCGTTCGCCGGCCGGGTGATCGGCCTGCTCGTCTCCAGCGGCCAATACATCTCTGTCGGCACCACGTTCATGACCGTCGAGCGCACCGACGCCAACGACGACCGGCTCCTGGCCACGCTGTTCGTATCCCCGCGCAGCGCGGGCATGTTGCGCCCGGGCACCCAGGTGGACGTGTCCGTACAGTCCGCCCCCTCCCAGGCGTTCGGGCTGCTGCGCGGCCGGATCACCGCGATCGACCAGTTCCCGTACACCGCCCAGCAGGTGGCCGACTTCCTCGGCGGCGACCAACAGGCCGCGGGCCGGCTGCTGTCCGCCGGCGGCGCGGTCCGGGTCACCGTCGACCTGGAGACCGACCCGCGCACGCTCAGCGGCTACCGCTGGACCAACAAGTCGGGCCCGCCGTTCCGGATCGACTCGCAGACCCCCATCACCGGCTTCGCCCGCCTGCCCGGCGAGCGCCCGCTCGATTGGCTGCTTCCTGGATGACCACCACCAGTTCGCCACCGCCCGCCGGCGCACCGCCCGCCCCGCCCGAGCGCGGTCGCCGCCGCCGCGAGTCCGCCGAGCGCCGGATGTCGGTACGCACGCCCACGGTCATCCAGCTGGAGGGCGTCGAGTGCGGCGCCGCCGCGCTGGCCATGGTGCTCGCCCACCACGGCCGCTTCGTCCCGCTGGAGGAGTTGCGACACGCGTGCGGGGTCTCCCGGGACGGTGCCAAGGCGGCGAACCTGCTGCGCGCGGCGCGCTCGTACGGACTGATCGCGCGCGGCATGCAGATGGAGACCGCGGCACTGGCCCGGAACCGGCCGCCGGCCATCCTGTTCTGGAAGTTCAATCACTTCGTCGTCTACGAGGGCATGACGCGCCGGCTCGGGCGGCCGATGGTGCGGCTCAACGACCCCGCGCAGGGCCGCCGGTCGGTCACCACCGAGGAGTTCGACGTCGCGTTCACCGGCATCGTGCTCACCTTCGAGCCGGGCCCGCAGTTCCGGCGCGGCGGGCACCCGCCCCGGCTGCTCGCCGATCTGCGCGCGCGCTATCGCAGCAGCGGCGGCGCGCTGCTGCTCGCGCTCCTGGCCAGCCTGTTGCTGATCCTGCCCGGCCTGGCCGCGCCCGCGTTCACCCGGGTGTTCATCGACCGGGTGCTCACCGGCGCGGACCATTCCTTCCTGCCCGCGCTGCTCGCCTCCATGGGGTTGGCGGCGGCGGTGACCATCGCGCTGACCATGCTGCAACAGACCCATCTGCTGCGGGTCGAATCCGCCTCCTCGATCCGCAGTTCGGTCCGCGTGGTGCGCCATCTGCTGCGGCTGCCCGTGGTGTTCTTCACCCAGCGCAACCCGGCCGAGATCAGCAAGCGGGTCTCCGCCAACAACACCATCGCGCAGATCCTGTCCCGCGACGTGGCCACCACGGTGGTCAGCATGCTGCTGGTGGTGGTCTACGCGGGCCTGCTGTGGACGTACGACGCGCAGTTGACCCTGGTCGGGGTCGGCGTGGCGATGCTCAACATCGTGGTGCTCAAACTGGTCTCGCGGATGCGCACCGACACCGTGGCCCGGCTGCGCGCGGACCGCTCGGGCCTGGTGTCGGCGTCGTTCAACGGCCTGCAATTGATCGAGACGCTGAAGGCTTCCGGCGCCGAGGGCGACTACTTCAAGCGCTGGGCCGGATTCCAGGCGCGGGTGGTCTCCGGACAGCAGGCACTGGGCGCGCCCACCTCGATCCTGGCCGTGGTACCGCCGCTGCTCGCCGCCGTGGACAGCGGTCTGCTGTTGTGGATCGGGGGCCTGCGGGCGATCGACGGGCACATGTCGATCGGCCTGCTGGTCGCCTTCCAGACCCTGGTCAACTCGTTCAGCCGGCCCGTGGCCCAACTCACCAACTTGGGGCCGAGGTTGCAGGACGTGACCGCCGACCTCAATCGGCTCAAGGACATCGAGAAGTTCCCGCCCGCGCCCGAGTTCCTCGACGACGAGCGCGACCGTCGGGCCGGCTCCGGCGCCGAGGAGCCGGCCACGGTGCTCGCCGGCCGGGTCGAGTTGTCCCATGTCACCTTCGGCTACAGCCCGTTGGGCAAACCGCTCCTCGACGACTTCTCGCTGCGGGTGGGCCCCGGGCGGCGGGTCGCCCTGGTCGGCGGCTCGGGCAGCGGCAAGTCGACGGTGAGCCGGTTGATCGCCGGGCTGTACGAACCGTGGAGCGGCGAGCTGTTGTTCGACGGCCGGCCGCGCCGGGACTATCCGCGCGACGTGATGGGCACCGCGGTGGCATTCGTGGACCAGGACATCTTCCTGTTCGAGGGCACCGTGCGGGACAACGTCACGCTGTGGGACGATTCGATCCCGGACGAGACGGTGGTCGCGGCGCTGCGCGACGCGGCCGTGTACGACGTGGTCGCGGCCCGGCCCGGCACCATCCACAGCGCGGTCGCGGAGAGCGGCAAGAACTTCTCCGGCGGCCAGCGCCAACGCCTGGAGATCGCCCGCGCCCTGGTCCGCAACCCCAGCGTGCTGGTCCTGGACGAAGCCACCAGCGCACTCGACGCGCAGACCGAGGCGACCATCGACGACAACCTGCGCCGACGCGGCTGCGCGTGCGTGATCATCGCGCATCGGCTGTCCACGGTGCGCGACAGCGACGAGATCGTGGTGCTCGAACAGGGCCGGGTCGCCCAGCGCGGCGACCACCACACGCTGGCGGGCATCCCCGGCCCGTACGCCGAACTGATCCGCGACCTGTAGCCCGGCGCGCCGCACGCCCACCGACCGTCCGAGCACCCCCGACGCGGACCGCGCTCCCCACGAACCGGGCGTCCCCCACGGAAAAGAGGAGGAAGGATGACCGCGCCCACGCAGGGCTTCGAGCCCGCCGAGCCGCCCGACGACGCGCCGCCGGACCTGCACGCGCTCGGTGCCGCGCTCGGCCCCGAACTCGCCGGGGCCTGCGCACTGGACGGCGCCCTCCAGGTCTGGTTCGTCACCGCCGGCATGGTGGACGTGTTCGCCACCACCCGGGAGGAGGGCGGGCGTTGGCAGTTCCTGTGCCGGGTGGGGGCCGGGACGGTGCTGTGCGGGGCGCCGGCCGGCGGTACCGCGATGTTGGGCAAACCGCTGCCCGGCGGGACGGTGCGGGCCGCGCCGCTGGCCGACGTACTGGCCGCCGCCGCGGCCGACGCGGCGTTCGCGGGCCGCTTCGCGGCGGGCCTGGACCGGGGCCTGGGCGCGCTGGCCGACGCGGTCCGGATGGGCCTGCCGCCGCGTACCTTCACCGCCCTGGAGGCGGGCGAGGGCGCCGAGTTGCCCGCCGACGGCGCGGCCCGCTCGGTTGCCGGCACGCTGTGGGTGCGGGTGTTGTCCGGGTCGGTGACCATCGGCGGGCCGGACGAGGCCGACGGGGACGCCCCGGCCGACGACATCCCCGACGCGGGCGCCACGGTCGGCTTCGGCGGCCGGCTGGCGATCGGCGCGGCCGACTGGCTGTACTCGGTCGGCGGCGCGCTCGTGCACGTCGTCCGCACCCTGGACGTGCTCACCGAGGCCCCGTTCGCCAACGACCTCGCCCACCACCAGCACACCCTGATGCAGCGCGTGGACGAACGCCTGCGCGGCCGGCGCGGCAACGCCTGCCGGGAGCTGGACGCGCGCCGCGAGGTCGATGCCGACGCGCTGCGCCGCTCCTCGCGCGCCCTCGGCGCGGTCCTGGACCCCTACCGGCCGGTGCACCGAGTCGGCCTAGACGCGGCCGACCAGGACGACTACCTCGCGGTGGCCCGGGTGGTCGGGCAGGCGAGCGGGGTGGCGATCACCCGGGGCGGCACCTCGGAGGCCGCCGACGCCCGGCTGGACCCGCTGGAGCGGATCGCCGTCTCCTCCGGCTTCCGGGTGCGCGACGTGGCGCTCACGGGTCGCTGGTGGCGTACCGACTCCGGCCCGCTGGTCGGGCACATCCGCCCGGCGGACGGGGACCCCGACGCCCGCCGTCCGGTGGCCCTGATGTGGCGGCGTCGGCGCTATCACGTGCTCGACCCCACCGGCACCGACTGGACGCCGGTGGACCGCGCCCGGGCGGCCCGCTTGGAGCACCGGGCAACCATGTTCTATCCGGCCCTGCCCGAACGCCCCGGCGGCGCCCGCACCCTGCTGCGCTTCGGCCTGCGCGGCAGCACGGTCGACGTGCTCGTGCTGTTCGCCTGCGGCCTGGGCGCCGCGCTGCTCGGGCTGGCGGTACCGGTGTTGACGGGGAAGGTGCTCGGCGTGTTCGTTCCGCAGGGCGACCGGGTCCTGGTCACCCAGATGTGCGTGGTGCTGCTCGCCTCGGCGCTCTTGGCGGCGGTGTTGTCCGCGGTGCAGAACCTCTCGCTGCTGCGGGTCGAGGGGCGGTTCGAGGCGATCGCCCAGGCCGCCGTGTGGGATCGGCTGTTGCGCCTGCCGACCGGGTTCTTCGCGTCCGTCTCCTCCGGGTCGTTGAGCAGCGCCGCGCTGGGCATCAGCGCGCTGCGCGAGATCCTCAGCGGGGTCACCGCGCTGTTCGTGCCGGCGTGTCTGATCTTCCTGGTCAACCTGGGCCTGCTGTTCTTCTACAGCGTGCCGCTGGCGCTGCTCGCCCTGCTGCTCGCCGCCCTGGGCGGCGCGGTGTGCGCGGTCGCCGGGCTGCGCCAGATGCGCCGCCAGCGCGAACTGATGGCCGAGGAGCACGAGTTGTCCGGCCGGATGTTCCAACTGCTCATCGGGCTGCCCAAACTGCGGGTGGCGGCGGCCGAGGACCGGGCCTTCGCGTTCTGGGCGATGGGCTTCGCCCGCAGCCGGGCGTTGTCGGTGCGCACCCGGCGGCTGCAGAACACGGTCACGGTGTTCAACTCGGGCTATCTGCTGCTGTGCACGCTGCTCCTGTTCGCGATGGTCTCCGGCCCCGCCGACGGGGAGTTGGACGTCGGCGGGTTCCTGTCGTTCAGCGTGGCCTACGCCCTGATGCTCGGCTCGATGCTGCAGATGACCGCGAGCATCACGATGATGGCGGCGGCGGTACCGCTGTTCGAGGGGGTGCAGCCGGTGCTCGCCGAGTTGCCCGAGGTGCTGGAGTCCAAGCAGCCGCCGGGCGATCTGTACGGCGGCATCGAGGTCAGCCGGCTGTCCTTCCGCTACGCGCCGGACGCCCCACCGGTGCTGGACGACGTGAACCTGCGGGCCCGGCCCGGGGAGTTCGTCGCCATCGTCGGGCCCACCGGCTGCGGCAAGTCCACCCTGCTGCGGCTGCTGATCGGCTTCGAGCAGCCGACCACCGGCTCGGTGCTCTACGACGGCCAGGACCTCGCGTCGCTGGACGTGGCGGCGGTGCGGCGGCAGTTCGGCGTGGTGTTGCAGAACGGGCAACTGTTCGCCGGCAGCGTGCTCCACAACATCTGCGGACTGCGCAACTACACCCTGGACGAGGCCTGGGAGGCGGCCGAGATGGCCGGACTGGATCAGGACCTGGGCCGGATGCCGATGGGCATGCACACCGTGCTCTCCGACGGCGCGGTGACCCTGTCGGCCGGCCAGCGGCAACGGCTGATGATCGCCCGGGCGTTGATCGGCCGGCCGCGCATCCTGTTCTTCGACGAGGCGACCAGCGCGCTGGACAACCGCACCCAGGAGGTGGTCACCCAGAGCACTCGGCGGCTGAACGCCACCCGGATCATCATCGCGCACCGGTTGTCGACGGTGATGCAGGCCGATCGCATCGTGGTGCTCGACGCCGGGCGCGTGGTCCAGTCCGGGCCGCCGGACCAGTTGCTTGCCGACGAGGACGGTCTGTTCCACCAGCTCGTCCAGCGTCAGATGACGTGAGGCCGCGGGCGGTGGGTTCACCGCCACGGCACCCGACCACGCCCGCGAGTTCGGCCGCTATCGCACCCAGGAGGCCCTCGTGCCCGGATCGCCCCTCCACTCCGGTCCCCCAGGATCACCCGGACCGCTCGGATCACCCGTCCACGCCCGGCCGCCCGGCCCCGCCGACGACCTCGACCTGGCCGACATCCGGGTCGACCCGCTCGCCTTCCTCACCACGCTCGCCGCCGAGTTCGGCGACCTGTGCAGCCATCGCACGCGCGGCGAGGTGGTGTGGTTCGTCAATCGCCCCGACCTGGTCCGGCACATCCTCAAGGACAACTACACCGCATGGACGAAGGCCGGCACCCCGGACGACTTCATGCTCACCCCGCTGCTCGGCAAGGGCCTGCTGACCAGCGACGGCCCCGCCTGGGAGCGGCAACGGCGGTTGTGCGCGCCGGCGTTTCGGCCGCGTCGGGTGGAGGAGTTCGACACGCTGATGACCGACGCGGCCGTGGACCTGGCCGACGCGTGGGAGCGGGCCGCCGAGGAGGGGCGGACCATCCGCGTCGACCACGACTTCACCGCACTCACTCTGCGGATCGTCGCGGACGCGCTGCTCGGCGCCGATCTGGCCGCGGCGGGACAGGGGTTCGGCCGTGCGGTGGACGACATCAACCGCTTCATCGGCCACTTCGACGGCGAACCGGGCACGCCGACCGTCGCGGACGCGGACCTGGCGCTGCTGCGCCGGCGGTACACCGCCGCGCAGACCTTCCTGGCCCGCGTCGTCGGCATGCTCGTCGCCGCCCGGCGCTACACCGGCCCGCCGACGGATCGGCCCGCCGACCTGCTCGACGCGATGCTCGGCGCCCGGGACGCGCACGGGGACGCGCTGAGCGACCGCGAACTGCACGACCAGGTGCTGACCATGGTGATGGCCGGGCACGAGACCACGGCCAAGGCGCTGAGTTGGACCGTGCACCTGCTCGACCGCCATCCGGAAGCCGCGGCGGCGGTCCGAGCCGAGTTGGCCGGGGTACTGGCCGGCCGGCCGCCCCGGGCCGCGGACCTGCCCCGCCTGGAGCTGACCCGGCGCTGCCTGGAGGAGGCGATCCGGCTGTATCCGCCGGTGTGGCTGATCTCCCGGCGGGCCGCGGCCGACGACGTGCTCGACGGCCGCCACGTGCCCGAGGGCACCCTCGTGTGCATCAGCCCGTGGACCCTGCACCGGCACCCCGCGGTGTGGGAGGACCCCGAACTCTTCCGGCCGGAACGCTTCACCGCGACCGCCCGGGCGGCCCGGCCCGCGCACGCCTACGTACCGTTCGGCGGCGGGCCCCGGGTGTGCATCGGCCAGTCGTTCGCCCTGACCGAGGCGGTCCTGGTGCTGGCCACGGTGTTGCAGCGGCTGGAGTTGCGCGGCGTGGCCGGGCATCCGGTGGTGCCCGAGGCGCTGGTGACCCTGCGGCCCAGGGACGGCCTGCTGATGACCGCACACCCGCTCACCACCGGTGGTCGGCCGTGATCGGCCCGGCCCGCCCCGGGGGCAGCTATCGGCCGCAGGCCGAACTCGGCGGGGTGCCGGCCGAGGTGCGCCGGTTGGAGATCCAGGCCGAGCTGAGCTGGGCACACGAGTGGCGGGTGTTGCGGGACACGGCCCCCACGGTCGCCGGCGCGGTGCTGGACGCCGGTTGCGGAACCGGGGCGGTCACCCGCCGACTGCGCGCCGAACTGGCCGATCCAAGAACCCGGTTGGTGGGTCTGGACGCGGACGAGCGGCTGCTGGCGGTGGCCCGGGCCGAGGCGCCCGAGGCGGGGATCGACTACGTGGCGGGCGATCTGGCCGAACCACCGCTGCCGGCGGGCTCGTTCGACCTGGTGCTGGCCCGCTACGTGTTCCAGCACCTGGCCGACCCGGTAGGCGCCGCCCGGGCACTGGCCGCGCTGCTGCGGCCCGGCGGCGTGCTGGCCGTGATCGACGTGGACGCCGGGCTGTGGGGCTGCGCGGACCCGGACCTGTCGGCCCTGTCCGCCGACGCCTACCGTGCGCTCGGCACCGCCCAGGCCGCCGACGGCGGGGATCGCCTGGTGGCCCGCCGGCTGCCCCGGATCCTGCGCCGCGCGGGCCTGACCGGGATCACCGTGCGCCCGTTCGCGTACACCAGCGACGAGGTCGGCGGCGCGGCCGCGCTCGCCCCGCAGTTGTCCCCCGAGCGCCTGCTTCCGCTGGTCGAGCGGGGCGCGCTGGGCCTGGGGACCTACGCGCGGGCGATGGCGGCGTGGGAGCGCTTCGTCGCCGCCGACGGCTTCACCCTGCTCCTCGGCTTCGCGGTGGTCGGCCGAATACCCACGTCGTAAGGGAGGTTCGCCCTGCGGGGGCGTCGGGTGACGCGCGTCACCGTCACTGCGTCGAGGCCAGTCTCGTGGACAGCGCGGTGCGGCCCGAGATGCCCAACTTCCGGTAGACGTGCGTCAGATGCACCTCCACCGTGCCGCGCGTGACGCACAACGACTCGGCGATCGCCCGGTTGGTGTGCCCCGCCGCGGCCAGTTCCGCGATCTGCCGTTCCGAGGGGGTCAGCGAGCCGGGGCCGGACAGGCTGGTCCGGCGCAACCGGCCGCCGCAGGCGAGCAGATCCTTGTGCGCCCGCTCCACCAGCAGATCCCAACCGCACTCCTGGGCCAGCCCCATGCCGCGCCGCAACGCCACGCGGGCCGCCGCCGGTTGACCGGCCAGCGCGTACACCCGGCCCGACTCGACCAGGGATTCCGCCAGTTGCAGCCGGGCACCGGAGTGCTCAAGGATCGCCACCGACTCCTCCAGGAGCCGGATGGCGCCGCGCGGACCCTCGATCCGCGCCCGGTTGCGCAACGCCTCGCCGATCGGGGCGGGCGCACCCCAGCGGCGGGCGATCTCCAGGCCCTCCTCGAACAGCGGCGCCGCCTCGGCCCGCCGGTCCAGGTCCACCAGGGCCAGGCCGGCGCCGCCGCGCCAGTCGCTCAGCGCCGGGTTGACGATGCCCAGTTCGGTCAGCCGTCGGCCGCATTCGAGGTGGTCGGCCAGGGCCCCGCGCGGGTCCCCGGCCGCGTACCTACATCGGGCCCGCACACCCAGCGCGGTGGCCCGTGCGCGCGGCACGCCCAGGGCCCCGCGCAACATCGTGGTCGCCGCGTCGTACTGGCCCAATACCACCCGGATGCGCGCCAGTTGCACCCTGGTCAGCTGGGTGAGCGCGGACAGTTCGGGGCCGCGCGCGAGCCGGCCGGCGGTGCGTGCCTCGGCCAGCGCCTCGGCCAGGTTCCCGGCACGCAGCGCGATGTCCGCGCACAGGCAGTGCGCGACCACGGTGGGCAGGCCGATCCGCGAGTGGGCCGGGCCGATCGGGATCGCCGCGGTCAGGCTGCCCGCCCACGTGCGGGCCTCGTCCAGCCGGCCGGCCCAGGCGAGCACCACCACGCTGCGCAGCAGGAGCAGCGCCGACGCGCTGCCCCGGGGCGGTTCGCCCGCCAGCGCGCGTTCGATCAGGTCCAGCGCGATGCCGCTGGGCTCGGCCCGGCATGCGCTGTCCGACGCGAACGCGGCGAGCAGTTCGCGCTCGCCCGCGGTGACCCCGGTGACCTCGACGGCGGCGCGGTCGAGGCCGGAGCGGGCCTCCCGGTCGGATCGGGCCTCGGCGGTCGGTCCGCCCAGGTGCGCGATGGCCCGCAGCCGCAGCCGCACGTCCGGGTCGGGGCAGTCCCGCTCGGCCACTTCGCCGAGCCGCGCCGCCGCGTCCCGGGCGGGCCGCATCACCGCCTCCACACTGTCCCCCTGGCGCAGCACCTGCGCGTGGCACAACTCCAGCACTGCCTCGGCCCGTTCGCCGGGATCGGTGAGCAGCCGCAGCGCCTCCTCCAGGTGCCGTGCAGCCGCCTCGGGCGCGGTGGGCACCTCGGCCCGGCCCAGTAACACGAGCAGGCGCGCCCGGTGTTCGGCCGCCGGGTCGTCGCGCAGCGCGCGCCGGGCGTATTCGGCGCAGCGCAACGTCGCGCCCGCCTCCAGCGCGGCCCGGCCCGCCTCGTAGAGCACGGCGCCCGCCCACGCGTGCTCGTCCACGTGCAACGTGTCGATCCGCAACAGGTGTTCGGCGACGCGCGTCGGCGGCGCGCCGTAGTCGCCGAGCCGGCGGGCGGCCCGCACATGCCGATCGCGCAGCAGCGTCTCGGGGATGGTGTCGTGCACGGCGTCGCGCAATTCGGGGGTGCGGAACGACAACCGGCCGCCCGGGGGTGTACCGCGCAGCACGCCGACCCGGACGAGTTCGGCCAGTGGCCCGTCCAGCCGGTCCGGCCCGGTGCCCAGCAGGTCGGCCACGATGTCCAGGTCGGCGCCGTCGCCGAACAGTGCGACCGTCTGCCCCAACGCCCGGACCCGCTCGGGTTGTCGGGCCAGGCGGGTGGTCACCGCCGCCGCCTCGATCCGGGCGGCGATCCGGCGGATGTGGTCGGCCCTGGTCTGCCGGGGCCGCCCGTCGAGGTGTACCCCGGAGCGGATCGGGCCCAACTCCGGCGGCAGTCCGGCCTGGAGCTGGGTGTCGATCAACCGGACCAGATACGCCGGCACCCCGCCGGTGACGTGATGACACAGGCGCACGAACGGATCGTCGGGGACTCGACCGGCGTAGGCGCGTTGCACCAACTCCCGTGCGCTGTGCACGGACAGCGGGCGCAGCGTGCTCTCGTGGCAGGCGGCCTGCGCGCCGATGTCGTCGAGCGCGTCGCGCGCGGGTAGGTCGTCGTCCACGCGCACGCCGAGCACCACGAGCAGCGGCAGTCGGGTCAATCGGCGCACCAGGTGCGCGAACCACCGCAGCGAGGCATCGTCCATCCATTGCGCGTGGTCGACGACGATCACGCGGGGGCAGCGCCGGACGGCCGGCAGCAGCACCTCGTACAACTCGTCGAACAGCGGCCGCCCGTGGTCCTCGGGCACGGTGTGCGGGAGCGCGCGGCGCAGTTCGTCGAACCGGTCGTCCCCGGTCGGCTGCGCCGCGTCGCCGAGTCCGGCGAGCAACTGGCGCAACGCGGCGAAGGGTTCGCGGGCGTCGCGGTGTTGGCACGAGACCAGCACGGGAGCGGCGCCCGCGCGGCGTTGGCGCTCGGTGAACTCGACGAGCAGTTCGCGGCACCACATTCCCGACGCGGTACGGATGATCACGGCCCGTCCGCCGGCTCCGGTCCGCGAGGCGCGTGCGTGCGCCAGCAGATCGGAAAGTTCGGATACCCGCTCCGGTTCCACTGAAGCGACCCCTTCCCCCCAGCGCGGCCCGCACCGCGACACCCTGCGGGGAGACCGGGCAGCCCGATTGTCGTCGGGAACGCCGCCGACGGCTCCCCGCGGGGCCGCAGCGGTAGGACACGTACGTTCTCGACCACCGTCCCCCCGGGGTCGGCCGTGCGCTTGCGGTTCCGTTCCTGCCGCGCGGGCCCCCCGGTCCGACGCGGTGCACGGCGGCCCGAAATCGGGATGTGGGGCACGCCGATCAACTGTGTCTCCAGCAGCGGGTTCCTTGTTACGCCATTGCGGTGGCGTGCCACAAGACCCGATCTCCAACTCTACGCAAGGATCTTGTGACCGTCCGTTGAACGCATTTCAACACGATCCGACACGGCGTAAAACCCGCCGATCCGGGCCGAAATCGCCCCTTGACGCCGGGAATTGGGGCCACTCGGTTCGGCGATTCCCGTGACTGCGCCCGCCATCGGTTCCATGATGCGAATGCACCTGGTTTTGCACGAACGGCAAAACCGTCCGTGGTCGCGCCATCCGGGGCAGTGATCGGACGGAAGCGGGAAGGTGATGACGATGCGTGCCGGCAACGGGGATGTGGCGGACTCGTTCGGGTCGGTGACCTGGGTGAAGAGCAGTGCGAGTACGGCCGAGGGCAATTGTGTGGAGGTGGCGCTGCTGCCCGGCGGCGCGATCGCGGTCCGCGACTCGCGGCGGGCACGGGGACCGGCTCTGGTCTACTCCCGGGCGAGCCTCGCCGGCTTCGTCGCGAACCCCGGACTCCGGGGGTACGCCGGGCCGATCGACTGACCCGGACCGCGGCGCGGTCGCCCAACCGACCCGGGGACCGCGGCGCGGTCGCCCAATCGACGGACACGCGGGATCCCGTCTCGGGATAATGGCGGACGTCCGTCTGCCCCTTGGAGTTCCCATGTCCGCCGAACACCCGGCCCGCGCGCCGTCGATCGCACCCGTGGTGTCCCTCACCCAGCAGACCAGTCCGGCCGCGGCCGTCAAGGTGCTCGGCGCGACGCTGCGCAAGTTGCGGCTGGACAACGGCCGGGGGCTGAAGGACGCGGCCGAGGCGATCCGGGCGTCGATGTCCAAGATCAGCCGACTGGAGCGCGGCGAGAGCCCGCCGCGCCCCCGGGACGTCTTCGATCTGGTCCGCTACTACGGGGTCCGGGACGAGGAATCCCTGTCCGAGATAGAGGAGTTGCTGAAGAAGGCGCTGGAGCGCGCCTGGTGGAGCCACTACAGCGACGTGATGCCGGGCTGGCTGGCCCGGTTGATCGGGATGGAGGACTCGGCGACCAAGATCGACACCTACGAAGTGCACGTGGTGCCGGGCCTGCTCCAAGTGCCCGAGTACATCCGCGCCGTGGTGCGCTCGGGGCTGCCCCGTGCCGCGCCCGAGGAGGTCGAGCGCCGCATCGAACTGCGGCTCCAGCGCCAGGCGTTGCTCGCGGACGAGCATCGCCCGGATCTGACCGCGCTGTTGGACGAGGGCATCCTGCGCCGACCTGTCGGGGGTCCGGCGGTGATGGCAGCGCAGATGCGGCACCTGTTGGCCGAGTCGGCACGGGAGCGGATCAACATCCGCGTGGTGCGCTTCGATCGCGCCGCCGGTGTCGCCCCACCGTCGCCGATGACGTATCTCCGCTTCGCCTCGGGCGGGCCGAGCGAGATGATCTACCTGGAGCAGGCCAACAGCGCGACGTACCTGAGCAGGCGCGCGGACATCGACGCCTATCGGGAGATCCTGCTGCGCCTGTGGGCGGCGGCCGAGAATCGGGCCTCCAGCGAGCGTATGTTGCGCGACGCCGAACGCCACTTCACCGTGGCCGCCGAGAGCTGACCCGCCGGATCGCGCCCCGCCGGGGCACCCGGGTCAGGGTACCCGGGCCAGGCCGCCGTACTCGATCCACTCGTCGGTCTGTTGACGCGCGGCGACCTGCGAGTCGGGGCGCCAGGTGGACACCTCCACCAGCCCGGGTTCGAGCACGGTCAGCCCGGTGAAGTAGTCGTTCACCTGGGCACGATCGCGCACCCGACCCCAGTTGCCGCCGGTGGCCTGGTCCATGAAGTCGCTCACCCCGTCCCGGATCGCCGGGTCCTCGCTGACCAGTTGGCAGATCACCATGAAGCTGCCCGGGGGCAGCCGGTCGGCGACCCGGCGAATCATCGCCCCGGGCTCGGCGGACTCGGGCAGGCAGTGCAGGACCGAGACGAACAGCGCCGCGACCGGTTCGTCGAGCCGGATCAGCCGCTCGACCTCGGGGCGCCCGAAGATGCCGTCGGTATCGGTCATGTCGGCCTGGACGACGGCGGTGTTCTCGTTCTCCTCCAGCAACATCCGCCCGTGCGCGAGCACGATGGGGTCGTTGTCGACGTAGACCACCCGGGACGCGGGGTCCACGCGCTGCGCCACCTGATGAACGTTGTCCCGGGTGGGCAGCCCGGATCCGTGGTCCAGGAACTGCCGTACGCCGTACTCGGCGGCCAGCACCCGGACCACCCGGCGCAGGAACGCCCGGTTGTTCAGCGCCAGTTCGCGCGTACTGGGGACGATCTTGAGCAGCTCCTCGCAAGCCGCGCGATCGGCCGGGTAGTTGTCGGTGCCGCCGAGATACCAGTCGTACATCCGTGCGGCACTCGGTGTGTCCACGTCGATCTCGGGCATCGGTCCGTCCGCGTTCCCCATCGCGCCCCCTCGTGCGTCCACGCTCGCCGGAACCCACCGCGGTCTTCCGGTCGCCGCCCGTGCGCGGACCATGCTAGGGCGTGACGTGCGCCGGGGCGGGCACTCGGATCGGGAAGTCGGTGGTCCGCACGCGGCGCGAAAAGGCACGGTGGGGAAAAGCGGGTCGCGCGGCACGGGTTGCGCACGACCCGCACGCCCTCATCCGCCGCCCGGGCCGTCGGGACCGCGGGCGTGGATCGGGGCGTCGCGGCCGTCCGGACGCGGCGCGGCGTCGGGACGGCGTTCGAGGGTCCTGACCACGGCGGTGGGCAGGCTGCGCTCGGCCAGGACCAGTTGGGCGGCCACCTCGGGCGGATCGGTGCCCATCAGGTCGGCCGCGGCGGTCAGGGTCATGCCGAGCCGGTAGTGCAGCACCACCGCGTCCGCCTGCGGCCACGGCAGGGCGTCGTACAGGGTGCCCCGGGCGGGGGTGTGCGAGGCGGTGACGGCCCGGCGCAGGATGCGCCAAGCCCCGGCGGTCGGGTTGGGCCCGCGCAACATGTCGGCCCAGGTGCCGGCGAGTTCGGCCACGGCCGACCGCACGGCCCGCTCACCGCGGACGGGATCGCCCACGCGGTGCCGGGCGTACTGCGCCCACCGCGCCCGATGCAGCAGACAGAACGCGGCGAAGTCGATCGGCGCCCCGACCGATCCACCGGGCCCGACCGGCTCGCCATCGGCGCGATCCGGCTCCGGCTCGACGGCCGTCGGCGCCACCGGGCGCCGCGCGGCGGATACCGGCGCCGGCGGCCGGGTCCGGACGGCCGCGCGCGCCGGCGCGCCCCGGTCAGCCGACATCGCCGTCGCCGATGTGCGTCCCGGTCACCGGGTCCGAGCGCCACCCGGCCCCCGGCAGGGCGGCGAGCGGCAGTCCTCCGGCCGGGAATCCGGCGTCGCCGAGGCGGATCAGCACGCCGTAGTGCACCTGCTTCCACAACCGCCGGATCACGTCCGGATGCGCGCCCAGTCGCTCCACCAGCAGCTCGGCGCCGGCCCGGTCCGGGATCAGTTCACCGGCCAGGACCCGCTCGACCGTGCCGGGGCACAACGGATCGCCGCCGATCCGAGCCGGCGCGGGTCGCCCGGCGGCCAGCCACAGGCCGCGCACCATCGCGGTCAACAACGCGGCCAGGGCCGGCAGTTCGCGCCGGATGCCGTGGTCGACCCCGCGCGAGCACTCCCACAGGGCACGCAGCTCCGCCGCCTCGCCACCCAGCTTCCCGGCCAACGTCTCCACCACCGGCCAGGACGCGAACACCTCCCCGGCCAGGATCCGGGCCAGGAACTCCTCACTGATCCCGGCCTGCCAGGCCAGGTCCGCGACGGTGACCCCGGCGGTACGGCGCAGTTCGCGCAACGCCGCCGCCAGCCGCTCGCCGGCGTGCTGGGACGCCGACAGGTCCGCGTCCCCACGCGCGTCGTCGCCCGGATGCGACCGGGCCCCCAGACGCGCGGCCAACTGCGCGGACCACTCCGGGCGCAGCCGTACCGCCGTGCCTGGCCGGGCCTCCCCCACCACGGCGCGATATCGTTGGGTCTCCCCGCTCAGCCGGTCCGCGTAGGCCAGCCGGACCCGCAACGGCTCACGCGTACGTTCGGCCTCCTCCAGCGCACAGGCCACCCGACGCAGAATCGCCACGATGCCCGCCTCCAACCCCCGAGGGTCGGCAGCCGGCGGCGTCTCCCGCTCCCGCGCCGTGCGCGCCCGCCGCCGGCAACCGGGGGCGCAGTAGCGCCGCTTGCGGTCACCCGTGTCGCGCCGCGCGAAGCGTCGACCGCACGCGGCGCACGTGGTGATGCCCCTGCGGGCGTTCATCCCGTGTCTCTCCCTCCGGTCCCGGGCGTGGCCCCGGAGCCGGCCGGCCGCCGTCCCCGCCTGCCGAATGCTTTCCCCGAACGGAAAGCAGGGAATGCCGTTCTCGGGAATCGCCGGAGATCGTCCGAAACTCCTCCGGCGGATAAGTCGTCCACCATGTCGATTCCTTGATCGTTGTTCCCTCGCGGCCCCGGGGCGACGACCGTCGATCCGGATCGTCCGACGCTCCGGAAGCTACCCCTAGAGTTTCCGAAACGCCAAGGAAACCCAAGAAATGCAAATGCACGGCCGCGCATCCCGACGCCGCGAAGCCCCCTCGAACCCCGTCGAATCCGCCGACAACGATCCCACAGTGCCCAAAGAAGCGCAGGTCGCGCCGCACAACCCGACCACGACCGGGAGCAACCCGATCGGAAGACGTCACCACGAAGGAACGTCCCGATTTCTCCGATCCACCGCCCCAAAGCCCACCCCGACCACGAATCCACCCCTGCGAGTGACACCCATGCAATTGCATATGCAAAGGAATCACCCATCGCCCCCACCAAAAAAATCCCCCGCCGAACCAGCACGCCCGACACCGCCGCCACAATCCCCATCACGCACGAACACCGGCCAACATGCGAACTCCCCAACCTCCCTGGTGACCGGTCCGGGGGGGAACCGATGTCGTCGGTCCCCCACGACGCAACGTCGCCCGGTCCGGGGCGGCAGCACCTCAAGCCCGGCCGACAACACACGGCCTCGTCGGATGGCGTGCATGGCGTCGGTGATCGCGCAGCGGCCACCCGACCGATCGCTGTCGACCACATACGAGCCGACCGGCAGTCGGCGGACAAGGTCGCGCATGAAGGTCGCCGAACGTCGGAGGCGCTTCCGAACCGCCGTCGCCGGTACGGCGACCGCACCCCCGCCGAGAAGATCGGCGATGTCGGCGATACGCATCAACGATGTAGGGCCGGGTGGGGACGCCGCAGCCGAGGTCCAGGATGCAACGCGCGAACGCCTGCGAGTTCCGCACGACGGCCCCGGCGGAGACCGCGACGTGGAGAACGGCCGGGCCCGTCGGGTCATCCGGGTGGGTAGTTGTCGTCGCCGCCGGCCGGCCTGTCGAACACACGGGCGTCGGCGCCACGACCGATGCCGGACACGGCCGGCTCGTCCGGAGTCGCAGGACCGCGCTCCGGGTCCGCGCCAAGGAGTGCCCGCGGTCGGCACGTGGCGCAGCGACGCGGCGCAGATGTCCGCCAGGCCGTCGCGGTCGAATCCGATGCGGGTGCCGTTCGGGCCGGGGCGGCGTCCGGGTCACCGGCGGACGGGGCTGTTGTAACACTGTCCTTCGGAGCAACCTCTGATGGCTGCGACCAGGGCAAACGTGGTGTCGTCGGAGTGTCGGGTGGGGTGGTTCGAGGTGGTTCTCGTTCCTTCTCGTGACCTTGTCACCGGTCTGCGACAGCGGCGTCGTGGTGCGACGACCGGGGTATCGCCCGGCCCGGCGGCCCCGCCATGGTGGTTGGGCAGGCACCGAGGAGCCGAGAGTGCTTCGGCTTCAACCACCAGCTATCAAGGGGTCGTTCATGTTCCGCAACCGTCGCACCGCCCTCCTCGTTTCCGCGGCCGTCCTCGGCGGCGCGATGTCGATGACGGCGTGCCAGGGATCGGACTCGAACGCGGGGGCCGCGCAGGGCCCCTCGCCCGTCGCCCCGCCGGCCGCCCCGCCCGGGGCCTCGACCACCGGCGGCAACGCAGGCGGCAACCCGGGAGGCAGTGGAGGTGGTGGCGGGAGCGAACCCGCCGGGAAGAGCTCCCTCGCGAAGGACTCCGCCGGGAAGAGTTCCACCGGATCGGGCACGACCGCCGCCGGCGGAGGCGGCGGAGCCGGTGACAACACCTCGATCGGCAAGTACCGCACCGACGACCTGCGGGCCACCGCCCAGGACGCCACCATCAGCGGCGACGACGCACTCACCGTCGCCGTGACGTTCAAGAACATCGGCCACAACTGCACGATGTCCGGCTTCGCCGGCGTCGACCTCCAAACCACCAATGGACCCCTGTCCGCCAAACGCATCGGCACCCCGGCAGACCCGTTCACCCTCAAGAGCGACACCTCCGTGTCCTTCGGCATCACCTACCCCAGCGGCGCCACCGGCCCCTACGGCGTCAAGATCACCGGCATCGAGGTCACCCCGCCCGGAGAAACCAAGACCATCACCCTGAACTGGCCCGGCACCCCCACCCTGCCCGTCATCGACGGCGCCGGCTCCCCCGTCGACGTCGGCCCCATCGGCAGCGCCGGCCAAGGCAACTGACCCCCCACGATGCGCCGGACCGGTGAAGACCTCGGGCAGCGATGCCGAACAGGACATCGACGTCCGAGGTCTTCGTCCGTCGACCCGATCCGCCCGTGGAGCCCAGCCGGGCGGGTCGGCACGTGCTCGGTCTCGAAGACTGCGAAGTCCACGTACCGGCCGCCTGCGATGCCGTGGACGACGCGTGGCCTCGGCCATCTCCTCGATGGCGCGTTCGTACCGCCCGGCCTTGCTCGGCGCCGTGCCGATCCACAATCGGGCGCGATCGTGGTCGCGCTCGCCCAACCTGCCATCACTCGCAAGGAGTTCGTACACGGGGGCAAACTCCTCCAGACGTCCGGTCATCTCGGCGAACGACGGCGACGGACGTGTCCACCACTGCTTCCCGCAAACCGCGGTGCGTCCCCCGGCCTCGTCGCCGAGGAGACGAACTCGAGCTCCAGCGGCTGCCGCCGAAGGTGGTGTTGATGACGGGCATGCCGTGGGCATCGCGCCCCGCGAAGGTGCTGCAACGAGTTGGCGAGCCTGAACAGGCGGACGGGCTGCCCAGCGCGGGCACCGTGCCGAAGTCATGAACTCCGTTGCCACCATTGCGCATTGCCACGTAGCCCGCACCGTCGGCGGTGACGGCCACGGATGATACGTCCGTGGCGGCATGCGCTGTGGATGCCGTGAACAGGCTGAGCGTGCTCGGCATTGCGGTGCAGACGAGGGTCGACGCCCAGGCTCGCCATCGACTGCGCGGCCGGTGGTCGCCGGCGCCCGACATGGGACGGAGACGGGGCTTGGATTCTCGTCGCTCTTCCGCTTCTCCGCAGTTTGCCTGCGAGAAGCCACGAACGATCGAATGACAGCGAACCGGAAGGTCGGATTCTCTCTCCTGACAACGATTCTCATCGCTTCGACGAACATCCCGACTATTCCGCCCTCGCACGCTCCAGGCGAGTAATGTCGCACCCAGGGGCATTCTCCGGATCCGGAGCGTGGGGGGCGATGGGGTGTGCGTTGTAATTCGTGTGGTCACGAGAATCCCGAGGGAGCAGATTTCTGCGGTAGTTGCGGTCTACAGATAAAGCGCGCGGACTACGTGCCACCGCAGCCGGCGGACCGAAACGACACCGCGACTCCGTCCGTGCGAATGCCCACCCGCCAGGCGGCCCCGCCGCCGGCCGCGCGCGTGGTCCATCACCGACCCCGGCAACCCGCCGGTACACCGAGCGGAACGAGCGCACCGAGCGCAACGGCGGATGAGGCAACACGCTACCTGTGCGCAGCCGTTCACCTGGACAGCAAGCTGGCCGAGAAACTCGTCGAGGATGTCCTCGAGGAGCCGCTCCGTGCGGTGGTGCGTTCCCCGGGTGTGGACCTCGTCGCGGTCATGAAGCACGCCATCGCCGCTCGTGCCCGGCATCTGACCCGCGACGCGGCCCTGGCCGTATTGCTGATCCTGGCCATCGTGAATTTCGCGACCGTCGGAGCAGTCGCGGGCATGCTCGTGGTCGTGGCGTCCTGGGCCGTGGTCGTCGCCGAGGCGTACGTCACCCGCTGGGGAGCCCTCGCGCAAACGCTGCGGCGCGGGACGTTCGACGCCTCCCGAGCGCCCGATCCACAACTCCAGGTGACGCGGGACCAGATCGACCTGGTCGCCACCTACGCGGCCGGCAACGTGAGCACGTACAGCGGATTCGACCCGTTCCTCGGTCACGGATGGACGTTGGACAGTTGGTCGTTCGCCCTGGACACGACGGTGGCGCGCGACGAGGATCCCGTCGGCTCCTTCACGGCCTCCGAGCTGCGCGAAAGGCTCACATCCCGGATCGCGCTTCTCGACCTTCCCGGGCTGAGCGTGCACGACCGGCTGTTCATCAACGGTGCCGACATCCACCACGACAGCCGGTTCCTGACCGGCCGGAACCCGCGCCCGGTCGACCGCGTCTCCGACGCGGTCGTCGCATACCTCACCGAACATCCCGAGGATCGGGCCCGCCCCTATCTGGTGGTGGAGATCGTCGGCTGGGGCGGGCAGCTCGTGTACACGCTCTTCCTGCGGGTGACCGTCGGTTCCTCACATCTGTTCGTCGAGGTGAACCACTCCCTGCTGCCGCCTCTGGACTGGCGCTACTACGAGATCGACGACCTGCTGCTGCATCCCACGTTCGGAGAGTTCGCGCGGCTCGTCGTGGCCAGTGGATTCCGCTGGTTCGGCCTGATGTTCCGCTGTATCCCACGCACCCTCAAGCAGGTCTTCGCGGGCCCTCGACGGCGTTGGAAGCAGGCTCGTCAACGGCGGATGGTCGCCAGGCGCTTCACCTTCAACCACGGCGCCCTGTTGAGCATCCGGCAGGAAGCCAGCGACCTGCGCTCCCGTGTCCCGAACCGTTTTCCCTCGCTGGGCCCCGTCCTCGACCCGATGCTGAGCCCGGTCATTCGAACAATCCTCCGACTCGGCCTCGACTCGGACGGGCTCCTGATCGGCTATCACCGATATTTCCAGAAACTTGATCAGGAAATGTATACGAAGGTCGTGGAAAAGAGGATCTTCGACACTCTCGTCGACTTCCTCGAAGAAAAGAACATCGACCCCGCAGAACTCAAGCGGCGCGCCGAGACGATCGTCAACAACAGCCTCACGGTGGGCGCCGGAGCCACCGTCACCGGGTCGGCATTCAGCGTCGGCCGAGGAGCCTCGGCCACCTCGAACGGAAAACCCTAGAAACCGGCCGACCCGAACCGCAACCAAATCCGATACGAAACGAGCGGAGTCGACATGAGCAAGGAAACAAACAAGGTCGATATCGGCGAGAACGCGAGCGTCAGCGAGTCCGCGATCGCCGTCGGCCACAAGGCCCGGGCGGAACAGACCACGACCACCGGATCGGCCACCCCGTCGACACCCCGGACCCCGGAGGAGCTGCGGGCGGCGGTCGACGAACTCATCGTCCGCATTCGGGCGACCGAAACCACACTGCCCGACCGTGAACAAGCCCTCGCCGACGCCGAGGAACTGCGCCACGAACTCGCCCTGACCCCACCGAGTCGCGTGCGCCTGAAGCGAACCGCCACCTCATTGCGCGACGCCGTGGGCGGCGCCACCGCATTGAGCGGAGCGATCGCGCTTGTCATCCAGGCGATCAACACCCTGTTCGCGTCCTGACCGACCGCCGAGGGGCGAACTCCGCTTCCACGGCACGGCATCGACTCCCCGAGAGGCGAGCCATCATGATCATGTGCGCCCACTGCGGGGCCGCCCTCTCGGCGGCGGCGCTGCGCTTTTGCACCGTCTGCGGCGGTGAGGTAGGCCCCTGGAACGCCGAAACGACCGCGCCGGCGAGCACCCCCGCGGACGCGGGGAATCGGCGCGTCCTCCTGGCGGTCCTGACCGTCCTCGGCGCGGCCGGCATCGCCGTCACGATTCTTCTGCTCCGGGAGATCGGTTCCGGCTCCGACACCACCACCGCGGCAACCACGACCTCCGAAGCCGCCATCGCCCCCGGAACTCGCACGCCACTCCCGCCGACCCCGGTGTTCGTGCCGAGGACGGCAGCCGCCTCGTTCTCGACCGGCCGGTCCCCGAGCGCGTCGTTCTCACCTACGCGCCCGGCCCCGGCCGGCACAACCGCCCTCGCCCCGACCAGCACTCCGGCATCGGACCCGGCCACCGTCATCGCCCGCTACTACGACGCGATCAACCGAGGCGACTACCCAACGGCCTGGACCCTCGGCGGCAGCAACCTCGGATCGACCTACGCCACGTTCGTCGCCGGCTTCTCGGACACCGTCAGCGACCGGCTGTCCGTCGACTCCGTCAGCGGCGACACCGTGCAGGTACGAGTCGCCGCACAGCGCACCGACGGCAGCGTCCACCTCTTCGCGGGGTCCTACACCATACGAAACGGCACCATCGCCAAGGGCACCCTGCGCGCAACGGGCACCACGCGCCCGTGAACTCGCGCCGACCACGCTTGCGAATCGTCCGCGCGCGGCCGGCCTGGCCAGGACCTCCTACGGGCGGGCCACGCGTACACCACCACCGGGTTCCGCGCCTTCGCGCGGTGGTTCTTCGTCATTCGTGAGTCACGACGGCCCATCGCGGGCTAACGTGCCGGACACCAAGGACGTGGGGGTGGCGGATGAGGCCGGTCGACGATGCTCGAAGGCAGGAGCACGAGATCGAACAGATCGAGTTCGCGGAAGAGCGGGAGCGCCTCAGGCTCTCGGGCATCGAGTCGCGCCGGGGCGTGGGGATGACTCCCGAGCTCGCCGCCTTCGTGGCCGACGTAGCCGGGCGGCTGCCGACACGGAAGCTCGTATCACTGTTCCTGCACGTCGACACGCGCACGGAGAAGGCCGGCCTGTTCGGCCGCAAGACACACGTGGTGCGGGTCTTCGAGGAGGTCGGGAAGGGCTGGGAACTGGCCACGTTCGCACCGGAGACCGGCTCCGGCGAACACCGCCTCGTACTGTCTCCGGATGGGCGTCTGCTCGAAGCGCGCAGGGTCGACGCCGCATTTCACCGCGGCATCCCCAAGGGAGGCGGGTTGACGTTGGTCCCGACGAGCGAGGACGTCATCGCCCTGACCCCGGATCTGCAATCGTTGTTCCTGGACTACCTGAACCCGCGAACCGCCACCTGAACGCAACCTGCGTCGCGTCACGGAAAACCGCTTCCCCACGGTGCCGGTATCGAGATTCGCGACGTCCGAACCCCACTCGAGGTCCAATGGCTGTGCGAGGAGGTGTTCCGTGTCATCACCCTGCGATCCTTTACACGCCCCCGTCGGCGACGTCGGTGCGGCGCTCATGATGGTGGACTCTCGCCTCAAGAGCATCCACGGCGACCGGATCGACACCGATCCGGAGCAGCAGGAGTTGACGGACCGGTTCGTCGCGTCGCTGGGCCCCGAGGGAGCGGCGGCCGTGTTGGACGGCGCATGCACGCTCATCCTTCTGTTCATGGAGTGGTTGCGGGTCGCCTACGCGGAGCATGGCATGGACGCCATCGAACGTGTGGTGCCCAACCTCGTGGCCACGCTGCGCAGGATGCCCGTGAGCATCCGCCCCGAAGCCATCCCCACCATGGCCGGCTTGGTCGTCGCCGCGGGAACGGGCCTGAGCCCAAGTCTGTGGCGCGCACAGTACGGAAGCTGGACCGAGGACGAGATGACTCCCTTGGAGGCAACCGCCTTCCTGCTCGCGGCACACATCAATCACCTCACCGACGACCCCGACTTCGCCACCCGCATGGTCACCGACACCCTGTCCGCATGGGATCGCGACTGACGTATCCCGGCGGCCCGATTCCCACGAACCAGGAAGGACGCACTCTCGACGGCGTCCTCCTCGGGTAGGCCCAGGTCGCCGCACTGCTTCGCGGGCGTGGCAACCGGCAGCGCCGCGACCATGTCAGTGGCTTCCTCGGTCCTCAGGTTCCCTTTGTGTTCCGTCCGGCCGTTCGGAGGTTCGGCGAGCGGGACACATCACGCGAGTCAGGGCACCCGAGCGACGCCCCCATGCATGGGAACCTCCCAACCTCCCTGGTGGGCAGTTCGCAGGACGCCTCCCGGCCGTGCTTCCCAGGTCCCCTGTCGTGGGGCCCAGTGCGCCCCGGCTGACCGAAACCGCCGTTGTGCAAACCAGCGTTGAGCACCCAAGAAGGTGATGAACGACATCGCGGATTCATCGTATGACCCGTTGTCCGACGAACAGGGCGTCTCGTACGCTCCGCAAGCCGGCTCTCTTCAAGTCGGCGACAACCGCATGGTTCGAAGTCCAGGGGAAGCCGGTCGAAGTCCGGCGCTGACCCGCAACCGTAGGCGGTGACCGGCAGGCCACCGCGAGTCGGAACACCTGGATTCGTACGAGTTTGAGGCTCCAGCTGTCGTGGACTGCACGCTGAGGCCCGGATTTCACGTAAGGCGATGTCTTGTCGGTGGATACCGGGGGTGCGCGGTCCCGAGAGGAACATCGCTCGGCCCGGTCGGCGTCGCTCTCGCCGCTCGTGCCGACGCCCGTCGCCCGAAGGGATCCGCGCGTGAAGATTCGTGGAAACAAGGCTCGAACAGGTCGGCTGGTCGGGGCGCTCGCCCTGCTTGTGCTGCCCGCCACCGCCCAGATCACCGTGAACGCCCCGCCCGCCTACGCCATCGATCCCACCAAGGGCTCCGCCGGTGTCTGCCCGGATGCCAACGGGGTGACCGTGATCGTCGACTTCCAGGAACTCGGCGGGGCCACGCTCACCCGCTGTGCGCCCGGCGACCAGGCCACGGGCTTGGCCGCGCTGAAGAACGCCGGCTTCCGGATCCAGGGCACCAACCGCTGGGGAGAGGCGTTCATCTGCCGGATCGAGGGCAAGCCCGGCGTGGACACCGAAGCGTGCGTCAACACCCCGCCGGCATCCGCCTACTGGTCTTATTGGCACGCGCCCGGCAACGGCACTTGGACCTACAGTTCGTGGGGCGCGAGCGCCCGCAAGCCTCCGCTGGGCAGCTTCGAGGGTTGGTCGTTCTCCAAGGACAAGACGACAAGCACCAACCCGCCGCCGCGCGTGGCCCCGACGCGCCCGTAGCACCGGCCGAACCGCCGAAGACTCCGACGCAGCCTCGCCCTCGGTGTCGCGACCGCCGCGTTCGTTCCGACAGGATCACCGCCCGTGGGGGCACGCCGCCCGGGACGAACGCGGCACTGGGACCGACTCGATCACAGCGACGCCGACTGCGTCCACATCTCCGAGGCGTGCTCTCGCCGTCAGGCGCGAGCACCGCTCTCCCCCGGGTGCCCCTTGTGCGTCAAAGCTGTCGCACGCAGTCGGTTCGCCCTGCCATCCGGGTAGGCGCGTCGCAAGAGGGAACCCGGTGCGAATCCGGGACTGCCCCGCAGCGGTGAGTGGGAACGACCGCCGTCAACAGCACTGGACCCGTGTCGGATCCGGGAAGCGACGGCGTCAACGACCTGGAGGAGGGCGGGAGTTCGGTCATCCAGGTGGACGAACCCGCGCTGCGCGAGACGCTGCCGCTGCGCGCCGTGGACCACGCCGAATACCTGGCCTGGGCCACCGAGGCATTCCGCCTGAGCACGTCCGGCGTACGCGCGGCCACCCAGATCCACACCCACATGTGCTACGCCGAGTTCGGCGACATCGTGCAGGCCATCGACGACCTCGACGCCGACGTGATCAGCCTGGAGGCGGCCCGCTCGCACATGCAGGTCGCCGGCGAACTCGCCGCCCATGGCTACCCGCGCGAAGCCGGCCCCGGCGTGTACGACATCCACTCCCCACGCGTCCCGAGCACGGACGAGGTGGTGGGCCTGCTCCGCAAGGGACTTGCCGCAATCCCCGCCGAACGTCTTTGGGTCAACCCCGACTGCGGCCTCAAGACCCGTGGCCGGCCCGAGGTTCGCACCTCGCTGGAGAACCTGGTCGCGGCGGCCCGGGAGGTGCGCGCGACGCTGCCGAACACGACCTCCTGACCTGAGCTCGCCGGGGTGGGAGCACGTGCTCCCACCCCGCCGACTCGGCCGCGGCATGAGAGCCTCGGACAGCAGACCGGATCGATGCGGGGGACCACCGACAAACCGATCGAAAGGCTGCGGATGACACAGCGAAACGAACCACGGTCGATCGTCGTCGAGGGGCCACGCATGATCCTGGTGACGCCGGAGGAGTTCGTTCCTGGCCACGCGGCAGAACGCCGACGGCGGCTTCGATGTCGCGGCGGACGAAGCCGGGTCGGACCCACACAGCACCACCCGAGCGGTCGTCGGCAGTGTGGGCGTCTCCTTCGCGACGCTGATTCGCGACCCGCGCACCAACCCCGGCCCGGGTCCGGGAGGCACCACCACGCCGGCGAACACCGCGGCGAGTGAGGGTGGTTCGTCCGGCGGCGGGTCGGGCCGTGGACATGGTGGCGGCGGCTTGGCCTTCACCGGCACCAACGCGCCGACACTGGTCCTGATATCGCTGATCCTGCTCGGCATCGGTGGCGGCGTCTTCGGCGCGGCCCGGCAATCGCAAGGGTGCCTACGTGCGACGTCACTGAGCATCGGGGTGGCTGGTGAGCCGGTCGGGACCACCACCCCCGTTGGCAGTTCGGCGATGCGCCACAGACCGGTACGGAGCCGCCGCCGACCCTCCGGCCCCCGTCCCGTTGTCTGATGTCCATCGTCGTGACGAACGGCACGAGGGATTTCGCGCTCATCCTGTTGTCCGACGGTCGGAATGTTCCGTATGCTCCGCACGCCGAGTCGTATCGGCATTCCAATTCCATAGTTCGAAACCCAGGGGAAGCCGGTCGAAATCCGGCGCTGACCCGCAACCGTAGGCGGTGGCCGCAAGGCCGCCGCGAGTCGGAATACCTGGGTGCGTACGAATTTTGTCGGCTCCAGCTGTCGTGGACTACACGCTGAAGCCCGGACCGCCCGACCGGCGTCGTGTCGTGGGCGAGCCCCGGGACGCGTCGGTCTCGGAAGGGTTCCACCGATGTCCTGGCTCACTGTGCGAAAGACCGGCGCGGTCGCGGTCTGCGGCGCGATTTTGGTGGCGGTCTCCCCTGTCTTCTCCGCGTCGGCCGACGCCGCGAACCCGTATGCCGCGCAGGCCGCCGCGGCGGCGAAGTGGCAGGCCGGGGAGCTGGTCGACGGCGGGATACCCGGGTTCTCCGGTTCGGACTGGGGCCTGACCATCGACACCGTCATGGCGCTGGCGGCCACCCGTTCGGAGCCCGCGGCGCTCAAGGCCGCGACCGACGCCGTGGCGGCCAACATCCGCAAGTACAACAGCGCCGAGGAGTGGGGCATGCCCGGCTCGCGGATCGCCGGGGCGACCGCGAAGGTGTTGTTCGCCTCGGTCGTGGCCGGCCGCAACCCGGCCGCGTTCGGCGGGCTGGACATGCGGGCGGAAACCCTCGATCTGGTCGCCGGCCCGGACGCGGGCGACGACGTGGGTCGGGTCCGGGACAAGCTCACCGGCAGCCCGGACTCCGGCAACGCCTTCGGGCAGTCGCTCGCCGTGCTGGGCCTGGCCCGCAGTGGCGGAGTGCCGCAGAGTGCGGTGGACTTCCTGATCAAGCAGCAGTGCCCCAGCGGCGGCTTCCGGCTGTTCCCGGGTCAATTGGGCAGCACCGGGCCGGTCTGCCAGGACATCCCGACCACCGTCCTCGACCCGGACTCCACCGGAATGGCCGTGCAGGCACTGCTGTCCGCGGCGGCGGAGAACGGGTCGACCGGCGCTGCGGCGGCCGCGAAGAAGGGCGCGGACTGGCTGAAGTCCCGGCAGCGAGCGGACGGTTCGTTCGGCGGCTCGGGTCCCACGGCGGCCTCGAACACCAACAGCACCGGCCTGGCCGGGCAGGCCCTGCACGCGGCCGGCTACTCGGCCGAGGCGGACAAGGCCGCCGCGTGGGTGGCCAAGCACCAGATCACCGCCGACGACGCCGGCGCCGCGACCAAGAACGTCGGCACGATCGCCTACAACGAGGAGGCGCTGACCTCGGCTCGGGCGGAGGGCATCCCCGACTTCCAGCGCGACCAGTGGCGCCGCGCGACCCCGCAGGCCCTGCTCGTGCTCGCGGGCGTCCCGCTCGGCGACCTGGGCAAGGCGCCGACCGAACCGACCGGGACCGCGACGAGCACTCCCGTACCGACCCGTTCCGACACTCCCGCGCCCACCGGCTCGGCCACCCACACCGGGTCCGAGAGCCCATCGGCCTCGACGTCGGCGACGCCCACCACCTCGCTCAGCCAGACCGCTAGCGCGTCGATCTCCGCGTCTTCGTCCGCGTCCGCGACGAACACGAACCAGGCCGGCACAGGCGGCGGAAGCACCGTCGGCGGTGGCGGCACCGCGAACGGGGGCGGTGGCAGCCTCGCCCGTACCGGTGCGGAGATCGGCGGCCTGGTGCTGCTCGCGGTCGGCCTGGTCGGCACCGGCTTCGCCGTCCGCGCGGGTGCGCGCCGCAAGAACGGACAGCACACGTGAGGCGCCTCGGCCGCAGACGCCGAATGGCCCGCCTGGTCGCCGCCCTGGCCCTGCTCGCCCTGCCCGCCACCGCCCAGCTCACCGTCGCCGCACCGACCGCGCGCGCGGTCGACACGTCCAAGGGCACGCCCGGATACTGCCCGGACGGCAACGGCGTGACGGTCGTGATCGACTTCCAGGAGCTGGGCGGTACGACCATCGTGCGCTGTGCGCGTGGCGATCAGGCCACCGGCCATGCCGCGCTCAAGAACGCCGGCATCGAGATCGCCGGCGTGGCCCGCTGGGGCGAGTCCTTCATCTGCCGGATCGAGGGCAAGCCGGGGGCCAACTCCGAGGCGTGCATCGACACGCCGCCGGCGAGCGCTTACTGGTCGTACTGGCACTCCCCCAACGGTGGTTCGTGGACGTACAGCCAGTGGGGCGTGATGAACCGCAAACCGCCGCTCGGCAGCTTCGAGGGCTGGTCGTTCTCCAAGAACAAGACCGAGACCACCAACCCCTCGCCGCGCGTGGCACCGTCACGCCCGACCACGCCCGCCACCCAGGACCCGCCGCCCAGGACGAACAACCCGCAACCGCCGGCCGGCAACGGAGGCAACTCCGGCAACGGCACGACGTCGGCGGGATCGGGAGGCAAACCGGCCGGAACAGGAGGCGGCACCGCGTCGACCGGGTCCGCCTCGAACGCGGCCGGCGGGACCGCCGCCTCGGGTACCGACCCACTGGCCCCCGGGCCCGGCGTCTCCGGAAATCCGATGGAGCCCGAACCCCCGCCGGCCGCTCCGGCGAGCGAGGTGCCCTCCACCGCCCCGACCGGGTCCGCGGCGCCCGAGCCCGCCTCGGCCGCGCCGTCCGTGCAACCCTCCGGCGTCACCCCGCAGGGCCAGACCTGGACCGGCGGCGAGGAGTTGGCCACGAAGAAGCGGGACGGCATCCCGACCATGACCATCGTCGGCATCGCCCTGCTCGTTGCCATCTGCGCGGCAGCCGGATTCACCACGTGGCGCCGCCGGACGCGCGCCGACGGATCGGGATGAACGTGCCCCACCCGAAACCGTCGCCGACCGCCGCGGCGTTCCGCCGCGGCGGCGGCCGGCTGCCCCGCACCGTGCACCCCGGCGCGTGGTGGTTGTGGGCCCTGGGGCTGGCCACCGCCGCCGGCCGAACCACCAACCCCCTGCTGCTCGCGTTGCTCCTGGCGGTGGCCGGGTTCGTCGTCGCCAACCGGCGCAGCGACGCCCCGTGGGCCCTGGCGTTTCGGATGTACCTGTTCCTTGGGTTGTTCATCGTCATGATGCGGGCGCTGTTCCGGATCGTCTTCGGCGCGGGCGCGGCGAGCGGGCATGTGCTCGTCGACCTGCCGGAGATCCCGCTGCCCGCGTGGGCGGCGGGCATCCACCTGTTCGGGCCGGTCGCGCTCGAACACGTCCTGGGCGGGTTCTACGACGGGTTGCGGCTGGCCACGATGATCGTGTGCCTGGGTGCGGCGAACGCGCTGGCCAGTCCCAAGCGCATGCTCAAGGCGGTGCCGGCGGCGCTGTACGAGGTGGGCGCGGCGGTGGTCGTCGCGCTGTCGGTCGCGCCGCAGTTGGTCGAGAGCGTGCAGCGGGTGCGCCGGGCCCGCCGACTGCGCGGCGGGGCGCAGAAGGGCATGCGGGCGTTGCGGTCGATCGCGATCCCGGTCCTTCAGGACGCGCTGGATCGTTCACTGGCACTGGCTGCCGCGATGGACTCGCGCGGATACGGCCGCAATCGGCATCTGCCACGCGCGATCCGACTGTTGACCGGCGTCCTGACCCTCGTCGGGCTGATCGGCGTGTGCGTCGGCGTCTACGCGCTCCTCGACGGAAGCACACCCCGCTACTTGGGCGCCACCATGCTGCCCGGCGGCCTCCTGATCGCCGGCATCGGCTTCGTGCTCACCGGCCGGCGGATCAACCGGAGCATCTACCTCCCCGACCGCTGGCGCCCGGCCGAATTCGCGGTCGCCGGCTGCGGTCTGGGCACCGGCGCGCTGCTCTACCTGACCAGCCGGATCGACGCGGGCAACCTGTACCCGTCGCTGAGTCCACTCGCCTGGCCCGAACTGGCCCCGCTCCCGGTCCTCGCGCTGCTCGTCGGCGTGCTGCCCGCGTGGCTGGCACCGCCACCTCCGCTCACCGCACCTCGCATCGGCGACACCGTGCCCGCACCCGATGCGTCGGCCGTCGCGCCGAAGGCGGGTCCAGCCGGTACCGGTACCACCATCAGGGAGAAGTCCGTCCGGTGATCGAATTCCGCGACGTCACCATCACCTATGCCGACGCACCGGCCCCCGCCCTGCGCGACGTGCAATTGACCATCTCCGAAGGGGAGTTGTGTCTGGTCGTCGGCCGCACCGGGGCAGGCAAGTCCACCCTGCTGGGGGCGATCAACGGCCTGGTCCCGCACTTCACGGGCGGCACGTTGCGCGGCAGCGTGCTGGTCGACGGCATCGACACCCGCACACAGCCACCGCGCGAGTTCGCACACCTGGTGGGCGTGGTCGGTCAGGATCCGCTCGCCGGTTTCGTCACCGATACGGTCGAGGAGGAACTCGCTTACGCAATGGAGCAGTTGGCTATCCCGTCGGCGGTGATGCGCAAACGTGTCGAGGAAACCTTGGACCTGCTCGGTATCGCCGAGTTGCGCCATCGCCCGCTGCGCACGCTCTCCGGCGGCCAGCAGCAGCGGGTCGCGATCGGCTCGGTGTTGACCGCGCACCCCCGTGTACTGGTCCTGGACGAGCCGACCTCGGCACTCGACCCGACCGCCGCCGAGGACGTCCTGGCCGCGATCACCCGGCTCGTGCACGACCTCGGCATCACCGCGATCGTCGCCGAACACCGCATGGAACGGGTCGTGCAGTACGCCGACCGACTCGTCCACCTGCCCGGCGACCACACCGTGCGCGACGGCTCGCCCGCCGAAATCCTGGAGACCTGCGACATCGCCCCGCCCGTGGTCGAACTCGGGCGGCTCGCCGGCTGGTCGCCGCTGCCGCTGTCGGTCCGCGACGCCCGCCGACTGGCCGCACCACTGCGGGCGCGGTTGGCGGACTGTACCCCACCCGGACCACGATCGGCCCATTCCTCGGCCGACCCGCTGCTGACCGCGCGGCGCATCATCGTGCGCTATGGCGACGTGATCGCCGTACGCGGCCTCGACCTGGTGTTGCCGGCCGGGCAGGTCACCGCCCTGATGGGCCGCAACGGCTCCGGCAAATCCTCGCTGCTGTGGGCCCTCCAGGGCTCCGGTCCCCGCCAGGGCGGCACCGTGGACGTGGCGGGCACCGATCCGGGCCGGGCCGAGCCGAAGCGGGCTCGCGCGCTGGTCGCTCTGGTCCCGCAGACTCCTGGCGACCTGCTCTACCTGGAGACCGTGGACGCCGAATGCGTCGAGGCGGACCGGGAATCCGGCGCCGAAGCCGGTGCGTGCCGGGCGCTGCTCGATCGCATCGCGCCGGGGATCGACGGCACCCTGCACCCGCGCGACGTCTCCGAGGGGCAGCGCCTCGCCCTGGTGCTTGCCATCCAACTGGTCGCTGCGCCACAGGTGGTGCTGCTGGACGAACCGACGCGCGGCCTCGACTACCACGCGAAGCGGCGGTTCGTCCGAGTGGTGCGCGAACTCGCCGACGCCGGGCGGGCGATCGTACTGGCCACACACGACGTCGAATTCGTCGCCCAAGTCGCCGACCGCGTGGTGGTGATGGCCGAAGGCGACATCGTCGCCGACGGTCCGACCGCCGAAGTCGTAGTCTCCTCGCCCGCGTTCGCGCCCCAGGTGGCCAAGATCCTCGCACCGGCCGAATGGCTGACCGTCACCGATGTCGGCAACGCCCTTGCGGATACGGACATCAGCGACCGGGAGTCCGCCTCCGAGGAAGGCGTCCCGACCGCACGCGACGCTCGCGCATCCGCCGCAGACAGGGAGCCCACCCGATGACGACCGTCACCGACACGCGCAAACGCACCAACGCGATCCGAATCACCCCGCGTACCGCGATCGTGCTCACCATCGCCTCGATCGCGGGCTTGGCCATGTTCCTGTGGCCGCTGTTCGCCTCCCCCTCCCCCGAATCGGCCGCGCACTCGGGCGACGCGCCGCTCATCTTCGCCGTCACCCTGCCGTTCGTGGTCGCGGTGGTGCTGGCCGAACTCACCAGCGGCGGGCTCGACTCCAAGGCGCTGGCCATGCTCGGCGTGCTCTCCGCGATCAACGCGGCACTGCGTCCGCTGGGCGCCGGCACCGCCGGGATCGAGACGGTGTTCTTCATGCTCGTCCTGGCCGGACGCGTGTTCGGCCCCGGGTTCGGATTCGTGCTCGGCTGCACCTCACTGTTCGCGTCCGCCCTGCTCACCGCCGGCGTGGGCCCGTGGTTGCCGTTTCAAATGCTGGCTTCCGCCTGGGTCGGACTCGGCGCGGGCCTGTTGCCCCGGCGGGTGCGCGGGCGGCGCGAGATCGTCATGCTCGCCTGCTACGGCGTCTTCGCCGCCTACGCGTTCGGGTTCCTCATGAACATGTGGTTCTGGCCGTTCCTCGCCGACTCCGAATCCATGGTCGGCCCGGCCTTCGTCCCCGGCGACGGCATCCTGGACAACCTGCGCCGGTTCTTCGTGTTCACCGTGCTCACCTCGACCTTCGGATGGGACACCGGCCGCGCCATCACCAACTGCCTCGCGATCGTCCTCGTCGGCCCGGCGGTGCTGGCCGCCCTACGGCGCGCATCCCGCAAGGCGGCCTTCGAGGCACCAATCGTGTTCGAACCCGCCCCGGCCGACAACGGCCTTACGCAAGTCGGCACCGCGACCACCAAGCCGACGAAGCCCGCCCCATAGCTGCGTTCCGTATGTGGCGCCTACCGCCTCTGCCTTGCGCCCACCGCCCGGAGCAGACGACACCGCAGACATTCGGGATCCCCGCATTCGTCCTGCATCGACTCCGGATCCTTCCCATCCCCCGTATGTTTCAGTTCCCGAGCGATCGACAGCAGATGTCGGTGCGGGCATGCGATCGGGACGGCGGGCGGCTGGGCAACCGCTCGGCGTTCTCGGCGAGTTCGCCCAAGGGCGCCGGGTCTGCGAAGCGGCCGAGGACGTCGGCCGGCGTCCCGGTGGCCAACGCCTCGATCACCGCGTCCAGGCGGTGCGAGGGCACGAAGTGGTCGGCGAGGCCGCAGGCGATCGCGTCGCCCGCGCCGATGGCGGAGCCGGTCAGCGTCAGGGGCGTACCCGACTCGCCGGGGGCTCGGGCGAGCAGGTCGGTGCCGCCGACGTCGGGGACGAAGCCGATGCCGGTCTCGGGCATGGCGATCGTCGAGCGCTCGGTGACGATGCGCACCTTCCCATGCGCGGAGATGCCGACGCCGCCGCCCATCACGATGCCGTCCATGACGGCGACGTAGGTCTTGGGGTAGCGGGCGATGCGGGCGTTGAGCCTTGCCACCCGGCCGCGGCGGCGGCCGGGTGGCAAGTCCGGGAACGCAATTCGGGTTGTCTCCCGAGCGAGTCGTTCGTGCCGCCACACCTGCGAGAACCGGTGCGATATCGGCCGGCGGAACGGTGGCGGCGCGATGTCAGCGGTTGCGGCCGGGACTCCACAGCACGTCGCCGCGCCCGCCGTCGTTGGCCAACCGTGCGAGAATGAACAGCAGGTCCGACAAACGGTTCAGATAGCGGACGCACACCGGGTTCACCGTTGCCGCCTCCCCGCCGGACAACTCCGTGTCCGTCTCGATCAGCGCCCACGCCGAGCGCTCCGCCCGGCGGGCGGCCGTCCGCGCCGTGTGCAGGAGCGCCGCGCCGGGCGTACCGCCCGGCAGTACGAACGACCGCAAGGGCTCGAGCCGTTCGTTGAACGTGTCGCACAAACGCTCGAGCCGGGATACGTCCTCGTCCCGGACCCGCAGGCGCTCGTCCCCGTCGCGGATCGGAGCGCACAGGTCCGCGCCCACGTCGAACAGGTCGTGCCGGATGCCTTCCAGGACGTTCCGCAGCTCCGCGTCCAGGCAACCCAGCGCCAGCGCCACACCGATGGCGGCGTTGGTCTCGTCGGTGTCGGCATAGGCAACGATCCGAGGATCGGTCTTACGGACACGGGAGTTGTCGCCCAACGCGGTCGTACCCGCGTCGCCCGTGCGAGTGTAGATACGGCTCAGCACCACAGACATGGCGAACCACCGGCCTCTCTCGGGGAAATCCGCCCCGGTTGTATCGAGGTGGCGACGACGTGAGTCTCCTGGCTCTCGGATCAACACTTCCCCCGGCCTTCCAACCCCGAAGCGGGGCCGTGGCCTTGACGGGAGTCGCTCCCCGATCACAGTGGCGGGACCGCACCGGAATCACACCGGTTTCCTCGGCTTCGCCGTCGCACAGCAGGCCATAGCATGACACGCGGCCCTCGCCGGCACCAGACCCGACCCGGGACCTCCTGCCACGGGCAACCGCACTCCTGCTCGACCGGGGCGCACCACACACGTGCAGCGTTTCCGAGACGGCGCCACCCACCAACACACGGGCCGCGCCTGACACCGCTCGGTCGCTGAGCTGCTTCCTCGGGCCCGCCCCCACACCGACCCCGGTCAAGAGGCGGCGTGTGACTACTGAAGCCTCAAGGAGGATTTCCGGATTCCGTGTCGGATCCATCCTTCAGGTGCCGGCGATCTTGTTGGCCGGAAAGAGAGTTCCTTCCGGAGTGAGCGATCCGTAGAGTGCGGGATCTGCAGGTCTGAGCAGTCGACGTACCGATTCCGGGCGTCTTCATCTGTTTCGATCGTCTTGTGTGACGACTCGCAGTAGCTCCGACGACGGGGGAAGTCCGGTGTGAATCCGGCGCTGACCCGCAGCGGTGATCCGTCCCTCCCGACGGCGAGCCCGAATGCCCGTCGCCGCAGTGTTCGTCTCCCATCCCCGTCGTGGTCCGCGGGACGGAGCCCCAGCGACCCGTGCGTCGGGACGGTGCCGCCGTCGGTGTGCCCGCTCGGCCGCCGGGTCTCCCGGGTCCGCCGTGCCATGGGCCCGGAAAGGCACCGTGATGACGCTCACCCGACCCGGACGCCGGATCGCCGCGCTGTTCGGCGGACTGGCCCTCGCCGGTACGGCCGCCCTGATCCCGTCCACCGCCGTGGCGGCTCCACCGACGACCGACACGACGCCCCAGGCAAACGTGTCCATACTCTCCGGCAACCGCACCCAGGCCGCGGCGGGATGGCTGGCCCGGCAACTCGTCGACGGCGAACGCTTCGAGACCACCTTCGACGGAGTGACCTACCCCGACCAGGGCCTGACGATCGACGCGATCTTCGCATTCGCCGCAGCCGGGGTCGCCGACGACAACGGAGCCAAGGCCACCACGTGGCTCGCCCGCCCGGAGATCCTGTCGGGGTACATCGGCGACGGCACCACCAACGCCTACGCCGGAGCCACCGCCAAGATCCTCCTCGCCGCCGAGGTGCGCGGTGTCGACCCCACCTCGTTCGGCGGCGTGGACCTCCCGGCCCGACTGCTCTCGTTGCAAAAGCCTTCCGGCCGCTTCACCGACACCTCGCCGTGGGGCGACTACAGCAACGCCTTCAGCCAGTCCCTCGCGCTCCTGGCGCTCGACCGCACTGCGGCCGGCGCCCCCGCCGCCGCGGTGGACTTCCTGGCCGACGCACACTGCGCCGACGGCGGATTCCCCCTCGACTACGGTCTGTCCACCTGCACCAGCGACGCCGACTCGACCGCGATGAGCGTGCAGGCGCTGGCCGCCACCGGGCGCCACCAGGAAGCGGCCGCCGGACTGAACTGGCTCGCCTCACACCAGCTTTCCGACGGCGGCTTCGGTACGGTGGGCGCCACCACCTCGAACGCCAACAGCACCGGCCTGGCCGCCCAGGCCCTGCTCTCGTCCTGGCGCGTGATACCGGGCCTGACCGCCCGGCACTTCCTGACCGAACGTCAGGTCGGTTGCTCGGCATCCACGGCCACGCGAGGCGCGATCGCCTACGACACCGGCGGGTACAACCCCGCCACCGCCACCAGGGCCACCGCTCAGGCGGTTCTCGGCCTGGCCGGCGCCGGCTTCGCCGACCTGAGCAGCGCGGGCGCTCATCGGAACGCCCCCACACTGCACTGCCCCACCACACCCTGACCGGACGAGCCAGCGGCCACCGTCGACACGGTAGCCGCTGCCTCGACAGGTGCGGGTGTCGGTCCCGGGGGCCCTCCTGCCGAGGCGGCAAGCATGTCGCGACAACAGCACCCCTCTCAGGGCCCTCTCACGCATTGGGAATCACGCGGCATCGAAAATCCCCATGACACTCGGACAGGAGAGCGTCCAGCCCAAGGTTTCTGCACCGACGGGCACGGCAGGAACGCCCGTTCGAGCACTGGGGGTCAAGGGGCACGACGGTGTTCAAGAGGCGCCGGCCAGGGCAAAAGCCCAGGTCGGCGCCTCTTGCAGATTTCGACCACCTTCCATGGGCACGCACAACACTCACTGCGTCGCCGACACGCGTGGCGACACGGTCGGTGGCGGTGAACCGATTGGTCGGCGCCTGGCACAATGGTTCGGGAACGGGTTCGAAGGCGCTTGGGCGCGCAGCCTTTCGTTCGGGATGCACCGGGTGAACGGCGGACAGGAAAAGGGACCACCGTCGTGAGCGAGAATCGACCGTCCGAGGGCCAGCCGATCTCGGGGCCCGACGTCGCGCACAACGCCCGGGTCTGGAATCACTGGCTGGGCGGCAAGGACAACTACCCGATCGACCGCAAGGTCGGCGACCACGTCACGAGCATGTTCCCGAGCATCGGCGAAGTCGCCCGCGCGGACCGGGAGTTCCTGGGTCGCGCGGTGCGCTTCCTGGCCGGTGAGGCCCGGATGGACCAGTTCCTCGACATCGGTACCGGGCTGCCCACCGCCGACAACACGCACGAGGTCGCCCAGCGGGTGAATCCCGCCGCGCGGATCGTCTACGTGGACAACGACCCGCTCGTCCTGGCGCACGCCCGGGCGCTGCTCACCAGCACCCCCGAGGGTGCCACCGATTACATCCACGCCGACGCGCACCACCCCGACGCCATCGTCGCGGACGCGAAGGCGACACTGGACTTCGACCGCCCGGTGGCGGTGATGCTGCTCGGCAGCCTCAACTTCATCCTCGACACCGACACCGCCGTGGACATCGTCGGCCGGTTGATGGCCGCCGTACCGTCCGGCAGCCACCTGGTGATCACCCATCCGACCACCGAACTCGGCGGCGAGGGCAACGTCGAGGCCATGCGGTTCTGGAACGAGAACGCCACGCCGCCGATCACCGCCCGCAGCCTCGCCGAGTTCACCCGCTTTTTCGCCGGCCTGGACCTGCTCGACCCGGGCATCGTCTCCTGCGCCCGCTGGCGAGCCGCCCCCGTCGACGGCGAACTCCCGCCGATTGTCCCGCAGTTCGGCGCGGTCGCCCGCAAGCCCTGACCCTGTCACGCGCAGCTTTGACGAACACACTACGGCGGCGTCGGGCCCGAAGTCTCCGACCCCGACGCCGCCGCGCGTTCAGCCATACCGTGCGCAGCTTCGTCCGCCCACTTCGCCCGTCTACTCCGTCCGCAACCCGTCCGGCCGCATCATCCGCCACAGCGGCGGCAGACTCAGCGCCGTGACCAACAGCACCACACCCGCACCGATACCGGTCATCGACGCCAGCCCGGCCCAGTCCACCCCGAACGGACGTTGCGCCATGCCGAGCAGCGCCGCGCCCAACGCCACCCCGGTGCCCGCCGCGAGGAACAGGCCGAGCACGACCGGGATCGCCGTCTGGTACAGGATCGACCAGCTCAACGTGCTGCGCCTGGTGCCGAACGCAACCAGGACCGACAACAACTTCCGCCGCTCGCGCAGCTGTTCCAGCATGGTCACCAGCAGGCTCGCGCCGATCATCAGCAGCACCACCGTCGAGCCGATGAACAGCGCGGTGCGCACATTCGCGAACCGCCGGGACTCGTGGGTCTCGTTCAGCGTGTACACCTGCGCCAACGGATCCACCCGGGCCATGGCGTTGCGCGCCAGGTCGCTCGCGTCCCGCACCGCGGGGTCGAGCGCCAAGGTCATCGAGTACGTCAGCTGCCGGCTCACGGCCGCCGGCACCGCGCCGGGCGTCGCCAACACCCCGTCGGGGGCGATCCCGCTCCCGTCCGCCCGACCCGGGACCGTGCGCGCGGCCGCGGGGATCACCCACGGCGTGAGCACGGGCGTCGCACGCGGGCCGTGGCCCATGTCGATGACCACGTTCTTCCCGGGCACCGGCCGCATGCTCCCGACGGAACTCGACGTGCGCGGGTCGACGACGAACGTGTCCCCGTCCGCACATCCCTCGATCCGGGCCAACTCGCGCAACGTGTCACATGTCCCGATCGTCAACGACGCGCCCGGACCGGGCTCGTCGCCCGGCTCGGCCAGGCGGGTGGAGGATCGCCAAAACGCGCTGCGCACCCCCGTCGTCTCCCGGATCTGCCCGGCGATCCGCTCGATCCCCTCGGTGCTCACCAGCGCGTCGGAGCTCACCGAGAGTTGGGCCCGCGTCGTATCCGCGCCGGTCTCCTTGGTGTAGTCGTTCTCGATCCCCAGGAAGAGCATCTGGAGCGCGATCGCCCCCGCCACCGCGACCGCGATGCCGTTGACCGCCCGGGCCGCCGAAGTGCTGCCCACCTGGAGCCGCCGGACCGCCAGTTGCCACGGCACCCGACCGGCACCGAGCCGGGCCACCACCGTCTCCACGAGCCAGGGCAGCAGCGCGTTGACCCCGAGCAGGAGCAGCACCACGCCGAGCACGACCTGTCCCCGGTTGAACTCCCCGCTCTCCGATCCCTGACGGATCAGCGGGTACAGCGCGGCCAGTCCCGCGAGCGGCAGCAGCAGGCGCCACCACACCCGGCGCCGAGGAGGCGTGCCGGCCCGGACCACGCCCAGCGGTTCGATCACCACGGCACGCAACGCGAACAGCGTCACCGCGACCGCCGAACACGGCACCGCCAGCGCCACGAGCACCGCGAGCGGCACGCTCGGATCCAGGTCGGCCGGGAAGATGCTCAGGTCGAACGCGGAGGCCACGCCGGTCAGTTGCCGCCCGATCAAAAAGAAGCCGAGCCCGAACAGCAGGCCGAACAGTGATCCCGCGAGCGCCTCCCCCGCCGCGATCCACCGAGTCCTCCGCGCGTCGGCGCCGACCAGCCGCAGCGCCGCGAGCCGCCGGTCCCGCCGTTCGCCGCCGAACCGCACGGCGGTGGCGATCAGCACCGCGACCGGCATCAGCAGCACCACGAACATCACCACGACCAGCAACACCAGCCGGGGATCCATCGGATCGGCGGGAAACGAACTGCCGAACGCGGTGATCCGCTGCACCGAACTCCATCGGTCGCCCGCGGTCACGGTGTCGTTCCCGGCGTAGAAGGCCAGTTCGTCCGGGCCGATCAGGCCCTTGTCGCCGATCGTGCCGACCGTGCGGTACGGGAACCGTTCCCGGAGCAGCCGCCCCCGGCTCGAATCGAGCAGGTCGGCCAGCGCCGGCGAGACGACCATCTCCCCCGGCCCCGGCACCTTGGCCAGCCCCGGCGGGATCGGCGCCTTCGGGCCCTGCGCCCGCAGGAGCCGGCCCCGGATCTCGTCGCCCTTGTAGCTGGTGTCGGCGTTGGCGATCAGCAGCGTGTGGTCGCCGGCCTGCGCCGCCTGCCCGCTCTGTTCGTTGCGATCGCGGCCCCGCTCGTCCCGCGCCGACAGCGCGCTCGGAATCGCGGTGGTCAGCAGCAGCAGCGCCACTCCGAGGCCCACGCCGATCGCGGTCAACAGTGTGCGGATCCAGCCTTCCCGGCCGCCGGTGACCGCGAATCCGGCGCCCATCCTGAGATCACGGAACACGTTCACGCGGCGCGCGCCATGTCTCGGGACCGGCCGTCGCGCACGACGATCTCCCGGTCGGAGTAGGCGGCGATCCGCGACTCGTGGGTGACCAGGACGATCGCGGCGTCGGTGGATCTGGCCGCCCCGATCAGCAGGTGCATCACCCGTTCGCCGTTGAGCGAGTCCAGCGCGCCGGTCGGCTCGTCCGCGAAGACCACCCGGGGACGGATCACCAGCGCACGGGCCACCGCGATGCGCTGGCCCTGGCCGCCGGAGATCTCACCGGGCCGCTTGCGCGCGAGGTCGGCCACCTCCAGGCGCTCCATCCACTCCCGCGCCCGGGCCTCGGCCTCCTTGCGCTTGACCGCATTCAGCCGCAGCGGCAGCGCGACGTTCTCCAGGCAGGTCAGTTCGGGTACGAGTTGGCCGAACTGGAAGACGAAGCCCAAGTCGCTGCGCCGCAGCGCGCTGCGCCCGCCGTCCGACATGGCGGTCAGGTCGCGGCCGTCGTAGCGGATGGTGCCGGAGTCGGGGCGCACGATGCCGGCCAGGCAGTGCAGCAGGGTCGACTTGCCCGATCCGGACGGGCCCATGATGGCCACCACCTCGCCCGAGCGGATGGTGAACTCCGCGCCGGCGAGGGCGGGCGTCGATCCGTAGGTCTTGTGCAGGTCGTGGCCGCTGAGCAGGGAGTCGGTCACTTGCGGATCTCCAGGGTGAGTTCGCCGAGCCGGGCGGCGGTGAGTTCGAGCCAGCGCAGGTCCGCCTCGAGGTGGAACAGCGCGTGGTCGCAGATCAGTCGGTCACTGAGATCGCCGTCGATCTTGCGCCGGGTCAGCTCGCGCATCATGGTCAGGTGTTCGGCACGCTGGGTGTCGAGGATGTCCGCGGCGTCGCGGCCGGTCAGCAGTGCGAGGACGACCTTCGTGTAGAGCGTCGACTGGAGATAGGGCTCCGGCGTCTCCGGCCGGCCGAGCCACTGTTCGACGTCGGTGACACCGGCGTCGGTGATCGCGTAGCGCTTGCGCTCGGGACCACCGCCGGATTCGAGCCCGTCTATCTCGACGAGGCCGTTCTTCAACAGCCGCGACATGGTCGAGTAGACCTGGCCGTAGGCGAGGGTACGGTCGCGTCCGAAGCGCTCGTCGAAGCTGCGCTTGAGGTCGTAGCCGTGGCAGGGTCCGGACTCCAGGAGCCCGAGCAGGGTGTGACCGATGGACATGCCGAGCACTATACGCACCAGGTATACCTCGTGTGTATAGCGGGGTGCCGTGGGCCCGTCACCGCATGCGGTGACGGGCCCACGGGCGGAGAAAGCGCTAGAGCCCCAGGTCCTTGGTGACCGCGCTCGCGCGGGTGAAGACCGAGCGCGGCTGGGCGCCGTCGCAGTACTTGTTGCCCGACGACACGATGCCGATCAGCTTGCCGCCGGCCACCAGCGGCCCGCCCGAGTCGCCCCGGCAGATACTGGTTCCCGGGTTGGCGGCCGGCGGCAGGCCGCACACCTTGGTGGCGGTGGTGTCCCCGGGGAAGGTGTACGGGTCGCAGGACGCCACCGGCGACAACACCAGCGTGGTCCGCTGCTGCCGCGTGGTGGGCACGCCGCCGTCACGCTTGCCCCAGCCGTAGACGGTCGCGGACTTGCCGAGGGTGTAGAGCGCGCCGTCCTTGGCGCCGGCGATCGGCAGCGTCGGATCCTTGAGCGACCGGTCGAGCGTCAGTACGGCTGCGTCGTACGTGAGCGTGCCCTGGGTGTACTTCGAGTGCACGCGCGCGCCGGTCACCTTCCGGGTCCGACCGCCGGGCGCGGTCAACTCCACCTTGCCGGCGACCACGGTGATGCCGGTCGGGTCGTCCACCGCCGTGGCGCAGTGCGCCGCGGTGAGCACCTTGGTCGGGGCCACCAGCGTTCCGCCGCACAGCAGTTCGCCGTCGGCGGTGTACAGCGCGACGGCGTACGGCGCGGCTCCGACCGGCGCGTCGGTACCGTTGCGCACCGCCGAGGCGGACGGCGCGCAGAGTCCGACGGCGGCCAGGGCGACGACCGCCGCGCCGAACACCTTCGCCGTGCCGGGCCGGCGGGTGTCCGACGTGTGCCGAGTACGAGTCATCCCGGGTACCCCTTTCGATCGCACGCCGGCGCAACGGGGGTTCCCGCCGCACGACGACGCTCCTGCCCCATGGACGCACACCGTCGCCGCCCGGATGCATCCGCGCGGGATCCGTCACCCGAACGGGCGCCGACTCAGTCCTCGTCGACGTAGCGGGCCGGTCGGGTGTTCACCAGCTTGATGATGTGAAAGCCGTACTGGGCCGGAACCAGGTCGCTCACCTGCCCGGGGCGCAGCGCCACCAGGGCCTCGGCGAACGCGTCGGCGTAGTCGTCCTCCTGCCCCCAGCCCAGGTCGCCGCCCTTGGCCGCGGACAGCGGATCCTTCGAGCGTTTGCGCGCGATTTCACCGAACCGGCCGGGGTGTTGGGCCAGTTCGTCGAGGATCGCGCGCCCCTCGCTCTCCGTCTCCACCGCGATGTGCAGGACGTGGTATTCCAGTGCGTCGGACAAGGTCGCTCCCGGGTCGTCGCCACCCGGCGCGCCCGGGCCGAGCGCGGTCACCGAGTTGTCGATCAGGTGGATGATACGGCCGCCGCACAAGCACCCCGGGGAGGCGCCGACGGTGCGTGCGGCGGCTACTCCGCCGTCGCGTCGACGAAGGCGGCCAACGACGCCTGGTCCCAGGCCAGCCGACCCGCCGCCAGATCGGCCGATACCGCGTCCACCCAGCGCAGTTCCGCGTCGGTCATCGCGCGCAGGTATTCGTCTTCCAACACCACCACACGCGGCAGGTTCATCCGCGTGGTCTGCGCCGCCTCCGCATCCAGATCGGCGAGCCGGGCGACCAGCGCCTCCCGACGCCGGGTCAACAACTCGCGTGCCGTTTCCGGGGTGACCAGCGCCAGGAAGGACAGCGCGGCCGGGAATTCGGGGAACTCGTTGCGCGGCGTACCCACCATCTCCGCCATCCAGGCGTGGCACGCGACGCGGCCCGCCTCGGTGATCTCGTAGACGGTCCGCTCCGGATACTGCTGATCGCGCTCGGTCTCGCGCACCGCGATCAACCCGGCCTCGCGCAGCCGATTGATCGTCTTGTACAGCGACGCGCGCTGGCCCACGTTGACGACCTTGTCCTTGCCCCACTGCTTGATCCGCTGCTGGATCGCATACGGGTGCATCGGGTCGCGGTAGAGCAGGCCCAGCAGCGCCAGCGCCAGCGGTGACCTGCGGAAAGTCGTCGTCATACGGCCAACCCTACTGGATTCCCGGCAACTAGCCTCGGCAGCACTAGTTGCCAGAACACTAGTCGCCATGCAACTATTGATTCATCGAAGCCCCACACCGATCCCGAAGCCCCGCACCGATCCGAAGGAGCCTCCCGATGAGCACCACCACCCCGGTCCGCATCCACGCCGACCACGCCACCACCAAGCACCTGGGCCACTGGACCACCGCGACCACCTTCGAGGTCCGCGAACGGCGGGCCGCCGCCGTGCTCGACCTGCGCTCGCCGCGGATCGAGGAGGGCGACATCGAGATCCGGGTCGACCTGGACCACGCGATGCTCAAGCTCTTGGTCCCCGACGACGCGGTGATCGAGCAGAGCGGGTTGCGCTGGACCGGTCGCGGCCGGGTCAAGGACTCCGCCGCGCCGACTGCCGCCAAGGGCCGGGTGATCCGCCTGGTCGGTGCGATCGACCACGGCGAGGTCCGGATCCACCGCAGCGGTGTCGCGGTGTTGTCCGCGATGTTCAGCCGCGAGTTCGTCGAGGACGTACGACGCGCCCGCCGCGACGGCACCACGCCCACCGTGGCCGACCCCGCGCACACACCCTGACCAGGCAATTCCCGATATCCGCTCGGGTCGGGCCCCGCCTGCCCCGTCCCCCTCACCTCGGAGTAAAGACATGAACCGCGTCAGGACCGCGATGATCATCGGCGGCGGCATCGCCGGACCGGTGACGGCATGCGCGCTGCGCAGGGCCGGCATCGAGGCCACCGTGTACGAGGCGTATGCCGACATCACGCCCGGCGACGCGGCGGGCGGCGCGCTCAGCATCGCGCCCAACGGGCTCGACGCACTGCGAGCGATCGGCGCCGAGGAGGCGGTGTGCGCGATCGGTGAGCCGACCTCCGACATGGTCTTCGAGAACGGTCGCGGCCGACGCCTCGGCGCCGCCACCGGTCTGCCCGGCCTGCCCCCGAGCCGCACCGTGCTGCGCGCCGACCTGCACGGGGTGTTGCGCGAGCACGCCCTCGGCCACGACATCCGCACCGAGCACGGCCGCCGGCTCGTCGGGGTGCGGGAGGAACCCGACGGTGTCACCGCCGAGTTCGCCGACGGGAGCACCGCGACCGCCGACATCCTGATCGGCGCGGACGGCATCCGCTCCACGGTCCGCACCCTGATCGACCCCGCCGCGCCCGCCGCAAAATACGTCGGCCTGCTCGGCTTCGGCGTCGGCGCCTCCCTCTCAGGCGACGACGACACCCGGCCCGCCCCCGGCACCATGCACTTCGCCTTCGGCAAGCGCGCCTTCTTCGGCTACTGGACCCGATCCGACGGCAGCGTGGCCCTGTTCAGCAATCTGCCGCACCCGCCGATGACCACCGCGGAGGCCCGCGCGGTCCCCGCCGAACGGTGGCTCGGCCTGCTGCGCGAGGCGCACGCGGGCGACGTTCCCGCCGAGGCGGTGCTGCGTGCGGCCTCCGCCGACGACCTCCTGGTCGCCGGTCCGCTCGAACTGATGCCCCCGCTGCCGCACTGGCACCGCGAACGACTGGTCCTGGTCGGCGACTCCGCGCACGCCCCCTCGGCCAGTTCCGGCCAGGGCGCCTCACTCGCGATGGAGAGCGGCGTCCAACTGGCCCGCTGCCTGCGCGACTTCCCCGACCCCACCGCCGCGTTCGCCGCGTACGAGGCGATGCGCCGACCCCGGGTCGAGAAGATCGCCGCCGCTGCCGCCAAGACCAACAACAGCAAGGCCGCCGGGCCGCTCACCAAGGCCGTCATGGCTCTGCTGATGCCGATCATGACCCGCACCGTACTGACCCCGGAACGGATGTTCGGCGAGGCGCAGCGCCACCACATCGACTGGTCCGCGCCGGTCGCCGCCTGACCGCCCCCTCCCGCCCCACCCACTCCCCAACACCCGTCGATCACCTCGCCTTTGCGGGGTGATCGACGGGTTTCGTGCGTTCCGACCCGTCTCGCACACCTACCCGGCCAACAACTTGAACGTGTTCAAAAACAGGTCTAGAGTCACCGACGTCGGCCAGTTTGAACACGTTCAAAAAGGAGCCGGTCCATGGACATGACCGTCCTGACCTATGCCATCTACCTGGGCATCAGCATCGCGCTCACCGTGTGGGTGGCACGCACACTGAGCCGCAACGGACAGATCTTCCTGCAGGACGTCCTGCGCGGCCGCGAAGAACTCGCGGCCGCCGTCAACCACCTCCTGGTGGTCGGCTTCTACCTCGTCAACCTCGGCTTCGTCGCGCTCTACCTCAAGGTCGGCGACACCGTCGACGACGCACGCGGCTCGGTCGAGGCGCTGTCCGTCAAGCTCGGCACCGTCTCGCTGGTCCTGGGTGGGCTGCACCTGCTCAACGTCTACGTGCTGAGTCGGATCCGGCGGCGCGGCCTGGACGAGGCGACCGATCCGGGCACGCACGCGCCCCAGCGGGCCCGGAAGTTGTCCGGTCGCGCCTACGGTCCGCCGATCGCACCCCAGGGCTCCACCCACCCGGCGCCCGGGGTCTGATCCCGATGACCATCTCCCAGGGGAACACCGCGCCGGGCCGATCGGAGGGGACGGCCCGGCGCGGTACCCCCGCCCCGCCTCCCCCGGTCCGCCGGATCACCATCCTCTTCGACGCCGACTGCCCGCTGTGCACCGCGCTGTCCGGCTGGATCGCCCGGCAGCCGACCCTGATCGCGGTCGATCTGGTGCCGGCCGGCTCGCCGCGCGCCCGCAACCGCTATCCCGACCTGGACCACGAGGCCACGCTGCGCGAACTCACCGTGGTGGGCGGCTCGGGCGAGGTGTGGTCCGGCGCCGCCGCGTGGGTCACCGTGTTGTGGGCGCTGCGCGCGTACCGCGGCCTGTCCTTCCGGCTCGGCACGCCGATCGGGATGCCGATGGCCCGGGCCGCCGTCCTGGGCGCGGCCCGGATCCGCTCGGCCACACATCGGGGCCCACTGCCGCCCGACCCGGACGCGAACCCCTACCGGGAACCCTGGACGGTCGTCGAGTGTGACGGTGACTGCGAGCTCGCCCACTAACCTTGCCTCTCGTGGAGCACGTGGCAGGCACCGACGCAGCGAACCCGACCGACGGCGGCGACAGGCCGGACCCGGTCGGGCGCCCCGGCAAGAGCGAGCAGACGCGGTCCCTGATCCTGGAGACCGCGCTGCGGCTCTTCCGCGAGCGCGGCTACGACAAGACGACCATGCGGGCCATCGCCCAGGAGTCCGGCGTCTCGGTCGGCAACGCCTACTACTACTTCGGCTCCAAAGAGCACCTGATCCACGGCTTCTACGACCGCCTCACCCACGAGCACATCACCCGCTGCCGGCAGGAGCTGCGCGGTGTCCGCGACTTCGGCGACCGGCTCCAGGTGGTGTTGTCGGTGTGGCTGGAGGTGGCCGAGCCGTATCACGCGTTCGCGGTCCAGTTCTTCCGCAACGCCGCCGACCCGGAGAGCCCGCTCAGCCCGTTCTCCGCGGAGTCGTACCCGATCCGCGAACAGGTCACCGAGCTGTTCGCCGACGTGCTGCGCGGCTCCTCGCTCCGCATCGACGACGAACTCGCCGAACTGCTCCCGGAGTTGTTGTGGCTGCACCTGATGGGCATCGTGCTCTTTTGGGTGTACGACCGCTCCCCCGAGCGCGCCAAGTCCCGCGCCTTCGTGGCCCGCACCACCCCGATGGTGGAACGCGTGATCACCCTGTCCCGCTACAAGGTCTTCCGACCGCTGGTCCGCGACGCCGAACGCCTGATCCGCGACTACATCGTCCCGGAGGGCGTCACGCCCCCCGACCCGCCGAAGCAGCACGGATAACCCACCGCATGCGTTCGGGGGGCGTGGCGCGGCGCGGCCGATTACCGGTCGTGGTCACGGTGTTGCTGGTGCTGCTGGGTGGCATCGGAGTCGACGTCGACGACGGCACACCACCCGGCGATCATGCCGACACGATCCGGCCGGCACCGCCCCCGGGCGCACCGCTGGAGCGACTGTGGTCGCCGCCCGCTCGCGCCGAGCCCGCGCCGGGCGCGGACACCGTGTACCCGGAGAGCGCGAGTCGGGTGTGGGAGCGAACCCTGGTGATGGGGGCGGTCGGCTCGGGGGTGACGGCGTACGACCTGCGCACCGGTGCCGCGCAGCGGCTGCCGGCGCCGGAGGTCGGCGCCACCGTGTGCACGATGAGTTCGGGGATCGCCGGCACGGTCGGTGTCGTGTTGTGGTCGTCCCCGGGGCCGAACGGGGCCTGCGACCTGCTCACCGCGTACGACGTGCGCACCCGCGCCGAGGTGTGGACCCGGCGCGTGCCCGCGCTGCCCCGATGGGCGGCCGTCGGCACTCCGATCGTGCTCGCCGACGGCGTCGTGGCGATGGGAGCGGCGGCGACCGCGGACACGGGGACGGGGGCGCGGCTGTCGACGGTCGCGGCGTACGACCTCGCCGACGGCTCCGCGCGCTGGTCCTTTCCCGTGCCGGCGCACGACGCGGGCGCCGGCTCCGGCCGGACCTGGGTCCAGGCGCTGACCTCGGGGCCGAGCGGCCTGCTGGTCGGGTCCTCCGCGTCGTCCGGGCGGGAGGAGTCGTCGTACGCCACCCGCCTCGACCCGCGCACCGGGGCCGTGCGCTGGAGCCGGCGGGTGATGGGCGGCGGGACCGGCGACGGCGGCCTCTTCACGATCGTGTCGGCGGATCCGCCCGTGCTGATCGCGCACATGCGGACATCAGAGGAGGGCGCGCCGCGCATCCTGGTCCTGGACGACCACGGCCGCATCACCCGCCGCATCCCCCCGGAGGGCCCGTGGGGGTCGTTGGCGCTGCCGTACCGGGCGGGCGACGACCGCGGTCCTCGATCCTCCGGGATGTGTGTGGCCGACGGCGTGCTCTACGCACCGGCCCGAGCCGGCACGTACACCGGGCGGGACCGGCACCTGCCGTTGCGGATGGTGGCCCTGGACCTGGACACCGGCAGGGCCCGATGGGTCAGCGACAGCCCCGGGTCGGACCGGATGTTCGACGTGATGCTCATCGCCGGCGTCGACGAAAACCACGTCTACACCGTCGTCGGCGACTCCGGCCGCGACGCCTCGGGAGCCGGACACCCCCGCCCGGGACCACACGGCTTCACCCTCGAACGGCGCGACCGACATCGGGCGGGCCGCGTGCACACCATCGCGTCCGCCCCCCGCGCCGACCCCGGGACCGTCCAGCCCTCCACCCTGGTCGAACGCCGCGGCGACGTCGTCGCGTTGATCCCCCGCGCCTACGACGCGGGCCTACCGGCGGTCTACGGTCCGCCGGCGATAGGTCCGCCGCCTCCCGGGTGATCTCTTGTCACTCCATCATGGCCATGATAGCTATGACGGGTCGTCGGTTCGCGCGGAAGTGGGCAACATGCGGGGTTTCGAGGTTGTCGTGGTCGGGGCCGGGTCGGCCGGGTGTGTGGTCGCCGCGCGGTTGTCGGAGCGCTACGACGTGCTCCTGCTGGAGGCCGGACCCGCAGCACTGCCCGAGGAGTTGCGGCGACTGTCCCGCCCGATCCGGGCGCCCTACGACTGGGGCGACACGGTCGTCTCCGGCGATCGGGACCTGCGGTACGCGCGCGGCCGGGTGGTCGGCGGCTCGTCCGCCACCAACGGCGCGGTGGCCATGCGCCCCGAACCCGAGGACTTCGACACCTGGCCCGAGGGCTGGTCCTGGGCCGACATGTTGCCGTGTCTGAACCGGATCGAGCACGATCTCGACTTCGGCGACCGGCCCTACCACGGCACCGACGGGCCGATCCCGATCATCCGGCACCCGCGCACCGACTGGGCCCCGCTCCAGGCCGCGTTCGCCGCCGGTTGCGCGGCCGTCGGCATGCCGGACTGCGCCGACCACAACGCGCCCACCGGCACCGGCGTCGGCCCGATACCGATGAACCGCCGGGACCGCACCCGGGTCTCCAACGCCGCCGCCTACCTGGTCGGCACGGCCGACCGGGTCACCGTACGCGCCGACACGCACGTGGCACGCGTGCTGGTCGAACACGACCGTGCGGTCGGCGTCGAACTCGCCGACGGCGCCATCGTGCCCGCCGGTCGGGTGGTCCTCGCGGCCGGCGTGGTGCAGTCCCCGCTCCTGCTCGCCCGCTCCGGGCTCGCCGCCGCGAATCCGCACGTGGGCCGGCATCTGACCGACCACCCGGTGGTCTCCTTCGCCGCCCGGGTCGACCCCGACGCGGTCCCGGCCGACGCGCCCACCCTCCAGGTGATCGCCAAGGCGACCGCCCGCCGGCGCCACGACCTCCAGCTGACCCCCGTCGCCCGGCGCAATCCGGACGGCACGTGCGAGCTGGACATCAGCGTGAGCCTGCAACTCCCCGCCGGCGCCGGTGCGGTGACCCCCACCGCCACGGATCCCGCCGCGCCCGCCCGAATCGACTGGCCGTTCCCGGCCCACCCCGACAACCTGGCCCGGCTGCGCGAGGGCCGCCGCCTCGCCGCTCGCATCGCACGCGAGAGCGGAATCCTCCTCGACAACACCGAGGCCGACCGCGCGGCCGCGCTCGGCGATGCCGAGTCCGACGAACTGATCCGGCGCAACCACTACGCCTTCTACCACGGCGTCGGTACCTGCCGGATGGCCGAGGACCCGGCCGCCGGCGTGGTCGACCCGACCGGGGCGGTATTCGGGTTGCGCGGATTGCATATCGTGGACGCGTCCGTGATCCCGACCGTGCCGCGTACCAATACCCACCTGCTGGTGACCGCGCTCGCGGAACGGTGGTGCGATCTGGATACCGCGTGATCGTTCGGCCTAGCCAGGAGTCGTCTTGTCCAGTGTTCCCCTGTTCCCGCCCACCGACCCGCACCTGGCCGCGCAGGTCGGCTTCATCCTGGAGATCGACCGGCTCAAGGGCGTGGTGCGGCGCAACCTGATCGCGGACGCCTCCCGGCGCGAGAACACCGCCGAGCACTCGTGGCACCTGGCCATGCTGGCCGGCACGCTGGCCGAGCACGCCGCGACCGATGTCGACGTGGCCCGGGTGACCCGGATGTTGTTGATCCACGACCTGGCCGAGATCGACGCGGGCGACACCTTCTACTACGACAGCGTCGCCGAGGTCGACCAGGTCGAGCGCGAACAGCGCGGCGCGGACCGCATATTCGGCCTGCTTCCGGCTCCGCAGGGCAACGAACTCCGGGCGTTGTGGGAGGAGTTCGAGGCCCGCGAGACGCCCGACGCGCGCTTCGCGAAGGCGATCGACCGGTTCCAGCCGTGCCTGCTCAACTTCCACACCGAAGGCGGCACCTGGCGCGAGTACGACCTCACCCGCACCGAGGTGCTGGCCAAGCAGGGCAGCACGATCGAGGACGGCTCCCCGTCGTTGTGGGCGTACACCCTGGAACTGATCGACGAGGCGGTGCGACGCGGCTACCTCAAGCCCTGACCGACGAACCCCGACCGACGAGCCCCGACCGATGAACCCCAACCGACGAGCCTCGACCCACGCGCCCCGGCCAACCGTTCCGCCGGCGCCGGGATACGCTGCCGAACATGACCAGTGACGCATCCTTCACCACACACGTCACCCAACGTCTCGCCGCCCTGCCCGGAGTGGCCGCCGTGGTGCTCGGCGGGTCTCGTGCCCAGGGCACCCACCGACCCGACAGCGACTGGGACTTCGCGGTCTACTACCGCGACGGCTTCACCCCCGACGCAATCCGGGGACTGGGCTGGCCGGGCGAGGTGTCGGAGTTCGGCGCCTGGGGCGGCGGGGTCTTCAACGGCGGCGCCTGGCTCACCGTGGAGGATCGGGCCATCGACCTCCACTACCGCGAACTCGCGGACGTGGAGCGGAGGTTGGCCGAGGCGCGGGCGGGACGCTTCGAGGTCGAGCGGTTGATGTTCCACCTCGCCGGCGTGCCCACCTACCTCGTGGTCGCCGAACTCGCGGTCAACCGGGTGCTGTTCGGCGACCTGCCGCGACCGTCCTACCCGTCGGCGCTGCGCCGCGCCGCACACGCCCGGTGGAGCGACGACGCGCGCCTGACCCTGACCTACGCGGACCAGGCGCACGCCGCGCACGGGCATGTCACCGACGTCGCGGGGGCGATCGGCCGGGCGGCCTGCGAGGCGGCACACGCGGTGGCGGCCGGCCGCGGCGAGTGGGTGACCAACGAGAAGACCCTGCTCGACCGTACGGGCCTGCGCGACGTCGACGAGATCGCCGGCCGACTCACCGTGTCCACCCTGTCCACCGCGATCGCCGACACGCGCGAACTGCTCGACAAGGCCCTGACGGCAAGCCGCCCGGACTGACGTGTCACCGCAGCCATGTAGTACGTGGTCACTTATCACCCTCGGGTGGTACTTCCACGCCACTCGCCCCGTCGCCGGCCATCCGCCGCATCAGGTCGGCGGCGAGGCGCAACACCTGCCGCTCGGTTTCGGTGAGCGATCCCATCGCCCCGGCCAGCCACGCGTCCCGCTCCGCCGCGTCGCGCACCAGCGCCGCGCGGCCGGCCGGGGTCAGCGTGAGCACCGACTGCCGCCCGTCCCGGGCGTCCCTGGCCCGGGTGAGCAGACCGTCCCGGGCCAGCTCCGCGAAGACCCGGGTGAGCGACTGAGGTTGCTGATGCTCGGCGGCGGCCAGTTCGCCCGGCGTACACGGCCCGTGCCGCAGCAGCCGGCCCAGCACCACCACCTTGTTACTGCTCAACGCGTCGGCCGACCGACTCGCCCGCATGCGCCCGGCGACCGCGGTGATCCCGCGCCGAATCTCGGCCACATCGCCCGGCTCGACCGGCGCGTCGGCCCGTCCGCCGCCCTGCCCGGTGGCCGTCGACGACTCCATGCTCGCTCCCGCTCCGGTCATATTGCCAAGCTATCACTTACCATTTACTAAGCTTGCGCTTACGATTTCCGCCATGGAATCGCCTCGCGCGACCACCGTCGCGATGGTTTCGGTGCTCGCCGCCTACGGCTCGGCCCTCCTCCTGCAACGCACCGCCCACCTACACGCCGACATCGTCGTCGCGACCGTGGTGATCGCGCTGACCCTGGCCCGCACCCAGCGCGACGCCGACCCGCTCGACCGCGCGCTCGCCTGCCTCGTCCTGCCCCCGGTCGCCATGCTCGCCGCCGAGATCGGCGCCCTGATCCCGCGTCATCCCGCCGTCGGCGGCACCCTGTTCGCACTCGCCATGGCAACCACCGTCGACCTGCGCCGCTTCGCCTCCCGGATCGCCGTCGCCGCAAATGTCGCGGCGCTGCCCCTGGTGGCGAGTCTGGTCCTGCCCGCCGTCGGCACCCGCCCCACCGATCACACGCACACCCTGTGGGTCGGCCTGAGCACCCTGGTCACCGCTGTCTGGGTCGGCGCGGTGCACCTGGCCATCCCCATCCCCGGCCCCGGCCCCGGCCCCAAGCCACGCCGAAACGGCACCCCCACCGGCACCCGGCGCCGCCTCCCCGCGAGTACGCGAATGGCCCTGCAGACCGGTCTCGCCCTCGGCGCGGCCTTCGCCCTCGGCCGCCTTCTCTGGCCCACGCACTGGTCCTGGGCCGTGCTCACCACCTACCTCGTCTGCGCCGGCACCCGCGGCCGCGGCGACGCGCTGCACCGGGGTCTGGTGCGCACCGTCGGCGCCGCGGCCGGCACCGCCTTCGCCGGCGTGCTCGGCGGCGCGTTCGCCGCCCACGACGCCGGCGCCGTACCGGTCATGTTCGCCCTGCTCGCCCTCGGCTCCTGGCTTCGCACGATCGACTACGCCTACTGGGCCGCCTGCGTGACCGCCGTACTGTCCCTGCTCTATGGCTACTTCGGCCAACCCGCCGGCGACCTGCTGGTGGATCGCCTCGCTGCAATCCTGCTCGGAGCCGCGCTCGGCGTGGCCGGCACCTGGCTGATCCTGCCGATCCGCACCGTCGACATCCTGCGCCGCCGGGTCGCCGACGCCCTGGCCGCACTCACCCCGCTCCTCGCCGGCCCCACCGGCGCACCGTCGTCCACCGACCACCCGGTGCACCGTTTCGACGCCGCCGTCGCCGCGCTGCATCCGCTCGAACCGGCCCTGCGCGCCCACCACCGACTGGTCCGCCGACACCGCCCGGGCCCGCACCCCGTCCAGGCGATCGACGCCGTACGCGCCTGCGTAGAACCGGCTCACCGCCTCGCCGAACCCGCCCCCGGACACACCCCGACAACCGAGGCCAGGACCGCCGTGGCGGCCAACATCGGCGCCGTGCGCCGCGCAATCGGCCGTCGACCCGGCACGCCGTACCGCCCGCTGCCCATCACCCACCGAACCCCGGGAAGCCCGCTCACCGACCTCGACACGGCACTTGCCGGCCTCGCCACGATCTTCCACCCGGCCGCACCGGAGCCGGGGGGCGAGTACCGGGACCGGTCCGGACCGGCGCCCGGATAGGGTCGGCGGATGCATTCCGTGGCGGTGGACTGGGACGACGCACACTGGCTCAACCCGCCGGCCGGCGCCGAGCGCGACGGCGACGCACTGGTGGTCACCCCGGTGCCGGGCGCCGACTTCTGGCGACAGACGTCCTACGGCTTCACCCGCGACACCGGGAGTGCGCTGCTCACCGACCTGCCGCCGGGCACGGCGGTGGAGGTCACCTTCGAGGCGGACTTCGACGAGCTCTACGACCAGGCCGGGGTGTTCGTCCGGGTGGACGAGCAAACCTGGGTCAAGGCGGGCGTCGAGGTCACCGACGGCGCGCTGCACGTCGGAGCCGTGGTCACGCGCGGTGTCTCCGACTGGTCGATCGCTCCGGTACCCGAGTGGGCCGGCGGCCCGATCACCGTCCGGGTCAGCCGAGCCGGCGACGCGCTCACCATCCGGGCACGGCACGGCGACGAGCCCTGGCGGACCATCCGACTCGCCCCACTGTCCCCGGACGCGTCGGCCGCTGCCGGGCCGTTCTGCTGCTCACCGGAGCGCGCGGGCCTGCGGGTGCGTTTCACCCGCTTCGTCCTCGGTCCCGCCGACGCGGGCCTGCACGAAAACCCCTGAAAAACCCCTGAAGCAGGCACCCTCGAAAAAGGCACCCGCGAAACAAGCGCCCCTGAAACAGGCACCTCTGAATCAACCACCCTCGAAGCCGGTCGGCGACCGCTCAGGTCTCGCCCGCCGGTGGAACGCTCACGCCATATTCCCGCGCCTCGTGCAGCGCGTCCTCCAGCTCGTCGAGCGCCGGCGGCAAGGCGTTCGTGTCGTGCGCGTCACTCGCCTCCGCCAGCACGGAACGGGCCCGGATCACCCGCTCGCGTACCGCCCGGACGACCTCGGCCTGGTCGATGGCCGACTTCTCGTCGTATCCAGCCGTCATCACTTCCTCATTTCCCGCAGCCCCCGCGCGAGTACCCGTACACCCATTGGTGTTCCGACCTGAGGCGGGTTTCAACCGGCATGGGGCGTACGGGCGCGAGAAGTACGTCAGGAATTGTTTGGGGAGGCGTCCACCTCGACGAACGTGCGCCCGGTCTCGCGGGCGCTCGCCCGGCCGCCGGTCAGGTCGGTCAACCGCGCCACGAAGCGGTCCCGATCCGGCTCCGGAACGCACACGTCGATCGCCACCTCGGCGCCGTAGCGGATGTCGCGCACCTCGTGGCCGAGCCCGCGCAGGTCGTTTTCCAGCCGCCCGGCGTGCGCGTGGTCGACATCCACGGTCAGCACCAGCATCGGGCGCAGCTCGACCACGCCGACCGCGTCCACCGCCTCGGTCACCGCCGAGCCGTAGGCGCGGATCAGGCCGCCGGCGCCGAGCATGATGCCGCCGAAGTACCGGGTCACCACCGCGACCGTCTCGGTCAGCTCGCGGCGCCGCAACACCTGGAGCATCGGCGCACCGGCCGTGCCCGACGGTTCGCCGTCGTCGTACGCCCTCTCCTGCCCGCCCGCGATCCAGGCGGAGCAGTTGTGCCGCGCGGACGCGTGCAGCGCCCGGCGGCGGGCCAGGAACGCCTGCGCCTGCGCGTCGTCGGACACCCGGGCGAGGGCGCACACGAAGCGGGAACGCCGAACCTCGACCTCGACCTCACCTTCGGACTTGATCGTGAGCAGCGGCATGACCGGGGCCTTCGGTACGGGATCGACGGACGCCCCCACGGTAGGGCCCGACGGCGCCGGACCCGGGCCCGGGCTCACCGTGCGCGGCTACGCCGGTACGATCTGCCGCCCCGAGGCGGCCACGAACGCGCGCAGCAGGGTGGTCTCGTCCCCGCGCCGCCAGGTGAGCGTCACCGCCGACTCGGTCAGCCCGGTCACCGGCACGAAGGCCACGTCGGGGCGGCCGTTGTACGCGGCGAACTGGGCGCAGAACAGCAGCACGCCGTGGTCGCCCGCGATCAGCGACAGCACCTCCTGGAGGGTGCCGGCGCCGGGTCCACGCGGGATCGGCCGCCCACCCGGGGTCACCGTCGGCGACTGCAGCTCACGCCAGGGCGCGGGCGCGGGTCCGGTGATCTCCACGAACACGCAGTCGGCCAGCTCCTCCGCGTCCACCCGCGCACGCCGCGCGAACGGGTGCCGCGTCGAGACGCCGAGCACCAGCGGGTCGGCGGCGATCACCGGGCCGGTGCGCAGCGTGGGATCGCCCACGGGCAGGGTCACGAAGGCGGCGTCGATCTCGCCGCGCAGCACCGGGCCGAACGGGTCCGACAGCGGCGTCTCGACCAGGTCGGCGCGGGCCTGCGGGTGCCGGGCGCGGAAGTCGCCGACCAGGTCGAGGAGGGCGCCGTACGGGGTGCCGACGAAGCCGATCCGCAGCACGCCCTCGATGCCCCGGGCGCGGGCCTTGGCCCGGTCGACCGCGCCGGTGAGAGTGACGTAGGCGGGTCGTACCTCGGCCAGGAACAGCTCGCCCTGCGAAGTGAGCCGGACCCGGCGACTGCTGCGCTCGAACAGTCGTGCGCCGATCCGGTCCTCCAGTTGCCGCAGCAACTGGCTGACCCGGGCCTGCGAGGTGTAGAGCCTGGCGGCGGTACGGGTGAAGTGCAGCTCCTCGCTCAGCACGACGAAGCACTCCAGCTCCCGGAACTCCACACTCATCCCGTTCCCCTCCCGCGCTCGGCCCCGGGCACCGGGCGCCGGGCCCGGGTGGGCCGTCTCCCACGTTCCGACCTGCGAGCATAAGCGGCCCCTATGCTCGCATGCGATCTTCGCCGTTGTTCGGGATCGGGGCCGTGTCCAGGGTGGAGGGCATGTCCGACCCGGTCGTCGACACCGACGCGCACCTGCCCGACCCTGCCCGATCCACTCCCGCCGATCCGGCGCCCGGGACCGCGTCGTTGCGTTCCTGGCTCGCCGTGGCGGCGATCGCCGTCGGCACCTTCGCGGTGGTCAGCACCGAGATGATGCCGGTCGGCCTGCTCACCCCGATCTCGCACGGCCTGCACGTCTCCGACGGCACCACTGGCCTGGCCATGACCCTGGCCGCCGTGGTCGCCGGGTTCGCCGCCCCGACGGTGTTGGTGGCCGCCGGGCGGGTGGATCGGCGGATCGTGCTCGCCGCGATGATGATCGTGCTGCTCGCCGCCAATACGATCGCCGCCCTCGCGCAGAACTTCGCCACGCTTTTGGTGGCTCGCGTCCTGGTCGGCGTCAGCATCGGCGGCTTCTGGGCGATCGGCGCGAGCCTGCCGGTACGACTGGTGCCGGCCGGTTCGGTCGGTCGGGCCTCGGCGGTGATCTTCGGCGGCGTGTCGGTGGCCTCGGTGGTCGGCGTGCCGGTGGGCACGATGATCGGCGAGTGGGCGGGCTGGCGGGCCGCCTTCGCCGCGATGGCCGGGCTCAGCGCGGCGGTGCTGGTCGCCCTGCTCGTCCTGCTCCCGCCGCTGCCCGCCGAACGGGCGGTGCGGCTGCGCGAGATCCCGGCGCTGCTGCGGCGCGGCGGGGTGGTGGCCGGCGCGTCGGCGCTGGTCCTGGTGATCGCCGGGCACTTCGGCGCGTACACCTACGTACGACCGGTCCTGGAGGAGTCGGCCGGCCTGGGACCGGGGCCGATCGGCGCGCTGCTGCTGGGCTACGGCGTGGCCGGGGTGGTCGGGAACGTACTGGCCGGGGCGTATTCCGCCCGCCCGCCGCACCGCACACTGGCCCTCGCGGCCGGGCTGCTCACCGCGGCGGTCGTGGTGCTCGCGGCGTCGGGGACGTGGACGCCGGGGACCGCGGCGGCGATGCTCGTGTGGGGGCTGGCGTACGGCGCGGTACCGGTCGCGTTGCAGGGGTGGATGTTGCGGGTGGCGCCGGACGCGCCCGAGGCGGGCTCGGCCGTCTTCGTCACCGGGTTCCAGCTGGCCATCTCGCTGGGTTCGCTGCTCGGCGGGGTCGCGGTGGACGCGGTGGCCACGTCGAGCGTGTTGTGGTTCGGCGCCGCCCTGGCCGCGGCGACCACGCTGCTCGCGCTGGTGTGGGGCCGGCGTGCCGGGCGCTGAGGTGGACCCGGGGCCATCCCGGCGACACGTCCGATTCGTTCAAGACCACGAGCGCCGCGGCCGGCTAGCGTGCGGGCATGACTTCTCCTACACCCCGCTTCCACTTCATCGGGCTCGTGGTCGCCGACATGGCCGCCTCGCTCGCGTTCTACCGGGCCCTGGGTCTGCCCGTCCCGGCCGACGCCGATGCCGAGCCGCATGTCGAAGTGCCGCTGCCGGACGGCCCGTTGCTGGTCCTCGACACGATCGCGACGGTCCGCTCGTTCGCCCCGGACTGGACCCCGCCCACGGGTGGCCACCGGGCCTCGCTGGCCTTCGCGTTCGCCGATCCGGCGGAGGTGGACAAGAAGTACGCCGAGCTGGTCGCGGCCGGGTTCACCGGATACCGGGCGCCGTGGGACGCGTTCTGGGGACAGCGGTACGCCGTCCTGCACGACCCGGACGGCAACGGCGTGGACCTGCTCGCCCCGCAGTCGCAGGCCGCGTAGCCCGGGCGGGGCCGCGCGCTCAGCCCAGCAGCGTGCGCAGCGGCACGCCCGCCAGCGCCTTGACGTCGCGGGCGAAGTGGGCCTGGTCGGCATAGCCGGTGCCCGCCGCGACCCGGGCCGGTGGCATTCCGGTGCGGGCCAGGTCGAGCGCCCGTTCCAGGCGCAACACCCGGGCCAGCGTCTTGGGCCCGTAGCCGAAGGCCGCCAGCGAGCGGCGGTGCAGTTGGCGCTCGCTCAGTCGCACGCCGGCGGCGACCGTCGCGACGTCGGCGCCGGCCCGCAACTCGCCGACCACGGTGCCGGCGAAGCGGGCCGCCTCGGGGTCGCGGTCGCGCAGCCGCGCGGCGGCCAGTTCCTCCAGGAACGCCGCCGGGTCGGGGGCGGCGGCGAGGCGTTCGCTCAGGATCCGCACGTCGCGCTCGCCCCACACGTCGGCCAGCGGGATCCGTCGATCGCGCAGCGCGTCGGCGGGCGTCCCGAGCAGCGCGGGCCCGACCCCGGGGGCGCAGCGCACCGCCGCGTAGCGCGCCCCGACCCGGTCCTCCACCACGTGGGCCAGCGTGTCGGGACCGGCCACGACCAGCTCGTCCCCGGACCAGATCAGGTCGATGCAGCCGTCCGGGAGTACCCGCGCGGATCCGTCCTCCTCGACGGTTCGGGTCCAGACGATCAGCGGAGCCAGGTGGGAACGACGTTCGACGTACACGGCCCCATTATCCCCGCGCCGCCGGAGGTACGGTTGAGCCGTCAAGCGGGCACGGCCTGAACAGGGCAGGGGTAGTCATGGGCAACGAACAACGGTCCGACCTCGAACCACAGCCGAACGACGAAGCACGACCCGGCACCGGACAACGGCCCGAAACCGAGCGAGGCCACGACCACCCGCAGCCGCCGACCGCGGCACGCACGGCGGCCGACCCGGACGCCGATCAGGCCGCCCGCGCCGCACGTTGGGGCCACCTGCCCGAGCGGGTGGCAGCAGCCGACCTGGTCGAGGAGAAGCCGGCCGACCCGCCCAACGACCCCGACTTCGGCCGCGACCCGGATCGCGACTGGCTCCTGCGCTACACCCCCTGACGAGGCGAGCGGCGGGCGGACGGGGACTACCCGGCCGCCCGCCGCGCCGTCGGCGCCGTCGGGTTCAGCGACGCGTATTCCAGCGGCGCCGACGGGTCGATCGAGACGTCGAGGGGGGCCGGGGCGACGCCGGCGCGGATCAACAGGTCGCCGACGGCCGCGATCATCGCGCCATTGTCGGTGCACAGGCGCGGCGGCGGCACCCGCAGTTCGATGCCCGCGGCGGCGCAGCGTTCCGCCGCGAGCGAGCGCACCCGGGAGTTGGCCGCGACACCGCCGACCACGACCAGGGTGCGTACGTCGTGGGCACGGCAGGCCGCGACCGCCTTGCGGGTCAGCACGTCGGCCACCGCCTCCTGGAGCGCGGCGGCGCCATCCGCGACCGGGAGTTCGGCGCCCTGCGCACGCACGCGCTCGGCCCAGCGGGCGGCGGCGGACTTCAGGCCGGAGAAGGAGAACGCGTACGGGTCGTCGCGCGGGCCGGTAAGTCCGCGAGGGAAGGCCACCGAGTCGGGGTCGCCGTCGCGCGCCGCCCGGTCGATGGCCGGACCGCCCGGGTAGGGCAGGCCGAACACTCGGGCCACCTTGTCGAAGCACTCCCCCGCCGCGTCGTCGAGAGTGTCGCCAAGGTGCACGATCGGGTCGCGGGCGAGGTCGCGCACCAGGAGCAGCGAGGTGTGTCCGCCGGAGACGATCAGCACCACGCTCGGGTCGGGCAGCGGCCCGTGTTCGAGGGTGTCGGCGGCGACGTGCCCGGCCAGGTGGTGCACCCCGTACAGGGGCACGTCCAGGGCGAGCGCGAAGCCCTTGGCGGCGGCCACGCCGACCTGGAGCGCGGTGGCCAGGCCCGGCCCGGTGGTCACCGCCACCGCGCCGATGTCGCCGCGCCGCAGCCCCGCCGACTCCAGCGCGGCCCGGACCGTCGGGGTCACCGCGTGCACGTGCGCACGGGCCGCGATCTCCGGCACCACGCCACCGAAGCGCACGTGTTCGGCGATGCTCGTGGACACGGCGTGGCCGAGCAGCCGGCCGTCGCGGACCAGACCGACCCCGGTCTCGTCGCAGGACGATTCGATGCCGAGGACGATGGGTGAGGCACTCATGCGCCGAGCCTAGTTGCCACCCACAGCTATTTGCACATCACCTGCAACAAACCGGCGGCGCTTCCCCGGGTCGGTCCGGGATCGCGCGCGAATCCTTGACAGCATCTGTCAGGGACCCCTTCATACCGTGGCGGCATGAACTACGACGACATCGTGATCACCGGCGCCCGGGAACACAACCTCAAAAATGTCTCGCTCCGCATCCCCAAGAACCGGATCGTGGTGTTCACCGGGGTCTCCGGGTCGGGCAAGTCGTCGATCGTGTTCGACACCATCGCCATCGAGTCGCAGCGGCAACTCGCCGAGACGTTCCCGGCGTTCGTCCGCAACCGGCTGCCCAAACACGAGCGGCCCCGGGCCGATTCGATCGAGCACCTGTCCACGGCGATCGTCGTCGACCAGCGCCCGATCGGCGGCAACTCCCGGTCGACGGTGGGCACCATGACCGACATCCATCCGCTGCTTCGGGTGTTGTTCTCCCGGCACGGCACCCCCTCGGCGGGGCCGGCCAACCACTATTCGTTCAACGCGCCCGGCGGCATGTGTCCGACCTGCGAGGGGCTCGGCCGGAGCGTACGGCTGGACCTGGACGCGCTGATCGATCCGTCGCGGTCGATCCGGGAGGGCGCGATCCGCCACCCCGCGTTCCCCGTCGGCGGCTGGCAGTGGCAGCTTTACTCGCACCACGGCCTGTACCCCACCGACGTCCCCGTGCGCGAGTTCACCGACGAGCAGTGGCGGTTGTTCCTGTACGGCACCGGCGCCAAGGTGGAGATCGTCAACAGCAACGGCCGGCACCACATCGACTACGAGGGTCTGGTCGACCGGTTCAATCGGCTCTATCTCAAGCGGGACACCTCGGCGCTGGCCGAGAAGAGCCGCGAGACGTTGGCCCGATTCGTCACCGAGGGCGCGTGTCCGGACTGCGCGGGGGCCAGGTTGAACGCGGCGGCGCGGGCGTCGCTGATCGAGGGGCGCTCGTTGCCGGACTACGCGGCGATGGAGATCGCCGACCTGGTGCCGGTGCTCACCGGGCTGAGCGATCCGGTCGCCCGTCGGGTGGCCGAGCCGGCCGCCGCCGCGTTGGAGCGGATCGTCGCGATCGGGCTCGGCTACCTGCACCTGGACCGGCCCACCTCGACGGTGTCCGGCGGTGAGGGGCAACGCCTGAAGATGGTGCGCCACCTCGGGTCGAGTCTGACCGGGATGACGTACATCTTCGACGAGCCGAGCGTGGGCCTGCATCCGCGCGACGTGGTCCGGCTGGGCGATCTGCTCACCCGGTTGCGGGACAAGGGCAATACGGTGCTCGTGGTCGAGCACGACCCGGACGTGATCGCGATCGCGGACCACGTGGTCGACGTCGGTCCCGGTGCGGGCGTACACGGCGGCACCGTGGTGTTCGAGGGCCCGTTCGCCGACCTGCGCACCGCCGACTCGCCGACCGGCAGGGCGCTGCGTCGGCCGGCCGCACTCAAGCCGATCGTGCGCACCGCGACCGGCGTGCTGCGCATCCGCGGCGCGAACCTGCACAACCTGCGCGACGTCGACGCGGACATCCCCACCGGCGTGCTCACCGTGGTCACCGGCGTCGCGGGCTCCGGCAAGAGCACGCTGATCTCGGACGTCCTGGTCGCCGCGCATCCGGAGGCGGTGGTGGTCGACCAGTCGGGCGTGGGCACCACCTCGCGCTCGACGCCGATCACCTACGTGGGTGTCCTCGACCGGCTGCGCCGGTTGTTCGCCAAGGCCAACGACGTGGACCCGGGGTGGTTCACCTTCAACTCGACCGGCGCGTGCCCCGAGTGCGAGGGGCGCGGCGTGGTCCGTACCGACATGGCGTTCATGGACCCGGTGACCACCCGCTGCGAGGTGTGCGAGGGACGGCGGTTCCGCAACGAGGTGTTGGCGTACACCCTGCGCGGCAAGTCGATCGTGGACGTGCTGGCGCTGACCGCGGACGAGGCGGTGCACTGGTTCGTCGAACCGGAGTTGCGTGCCCGGGTGACCACGCTGGTCGAGGTGGGACTCGGCTATCTGACGCTGGGCCAACCGCTGTCCTCGTTGTCCGGGGGCGAGGCGCAGCGACTCAAGCTGGCGAGCGAGCTGCACAAGACGGGCAGCGTGTACATCCTCGACGAGCCGACCACCGGCCTGCACATGTCCGACGTGGACACCCTGGTCGGACTGCTCGACCGGCTCGTGGACGCGGGCAACACGGTCGTGGTGGTCGAGCACAACCTGGACGTGATCCGGCGCGCCGACCATGTGCTCGACCTGGGTCCGGGCGGCGGCAAGCACGGCGGCACGGTCGTGTTCGAGGGCACCCCGGCCGAGTTGGTCAAGGCGGAGCATTCGGCGACGGGCGAGTTCCTGCGCGCGGCGCTCGCGTCCGCCGAGCGGGCGCGGGTGGGCTGACCCACGACCGGGGACGCGCGGGCCCGCGGGGTGGCGGGCCGCCGGGGGTGGCGGGGGTCGCGGGCCGCCGGAGTCGGCGTCGGGGCGACACGATAGGCATGTCGGATGGCACATACGACTGTCGACCCCCGTGACCAGTGGTTCTCCTCCGCGCTCGGCGGCCTCGTCACCGGCTCGGGCATGTGGTATCGCGAGATCCTGGCGGGCTTCACCCGAGTCGGCGGCTACCTCGGCGGCACCTGGTCCCCGCCCGCCGAGTCCGACGGGCCGGGCTGTGTCGGCGACGGGTCCTGGCCGGCGCTGATCGGCCGGATCGAGGCGGTCGCGCTGCGCGCGGCGGCACCGTCGACCAAACCCGAGCACCGCGAGGCGCTGCTCGCGCTGCTCGACCTGTGGGCGGACACGGTGTTCGCCGACCCGGCCGCGCGGATCCGCATCGGCAACGCACGCGCCGAGGCGACGGCGGTGCGCGACGACCGGGGGGCCACCATCGCGACCTCGTGGCCCCGGGACGGCCGCTGCGACGTGCTCCAGGTGTGGACCGGGGACGCGGCGCCGCCCGAGTTCGGCGGGCCGGTCGAGTGGGTAGACGCGCCGCGCGGCTGGGGCGACGCGGGGCAGTTGCGCCGGTTGGTCGAGACGGTGCGCGCCCGCGGGCCGATGCCGTGGCGTGCCGACGCGGGCGGCCGACTGGCCGAGGCGACCGGGGTCTCCCGGGCGGCGTCGGCGTTGCTGCTGACCGGCAACGCCGGGGGCATCAACACCGTGCCCCGGATGGAGCCGGACCAGCGCCGGGAGTTGGGCCTCGGCCCGGCCGAACTCGAAGCCGGTTTCGACGAGTTGCGCCGCCTCACCGAGACCGACCGCCTGGAGGTGTTCGCGGGCGTGCTCCCGGACGATCCGGCCGACCTGTGGGAGCCGACCGGCGCCGACGCACTCGCCGAGCGCATCGGTGCCGCGTGGGTGGCCCGGTTCGGGCGCACGACCCCGGTGCCGGAGGAGACACTGGCGGTGCTGGCCGAACTCGACCACGTCACGCTGCACACCCCCGCCGCCCACATCTGCGCCGCGTTCCTGGCCCCGGCCACCCACCCGCTGAGCAGCGTGGACCACGATCCCTGGTTGGCCGAGGGCGTCGGCGGGGTGTACTGCACCAGCGAGGGGCAGGGGGTGCGCTGGTTCGAGGAGTTCCTGAAGTCGCTCGCCGGCGCGCTGCCCGTGATCTACGCCGAGTTGCCCGCCGGGGACCCGGTCCGAGCCGGACTGCCCGCCCTGCTGGCCGAGTTGCGCGCCCGGTTCGATCATCCGGGCCTGCTCCTCGCCGCCGGCTACGCGGCGCGGACGTGCGACTCCGCGGACCGGCTGCGCGAGTTGTTCGGCGATCGCCCCTACGTCGGCCCGATCCCGCTCACCACGACGACCTTCGACGACGGCCTGACCATCGCCTCGATCGCCGAGCCCACCGACCGCCACCCCGACCCGAGGACCCGCCTGCACTTCCGACCCGCGTACTACACCGACGACGAACGTTCCACGCTGCTGCGCGAGGTGGCCTCCAGTGGCGCGTACGCCCGCGACGTGGTCGACCTGATCCGGGGCGACTGGAGCAGGCGGGTGGCGGAGCGCATCACGAGCGGCGCGCTGCCGGTCGGCGGGTACGAGTGCGACCCGGCCGTCGCCGCGCCCGAGACGGTGGCCCGGGTCGCCAAGGCGCTGTCGGTGGACACCGACGCGGCGGCCCTGTACCTGCAAATCCTCGTCCTCGAACGCCCGAGCGATCGCCGGGTGCGCCGCTGGAACGGCTGGAACACCGCACGCCACAAGCGGGCGGCCGGCGCGCTGGAGGCGGCCGGCGTGGTGGTCGCGGACAAGCGCGCACGGGCCGGGCGCGGCATCTTCCTCCCGGGCGACTGGGCCAGGGCAACGCACAAGTGGCTGTGGCCGATGGAGGTGTGGAAGGCGAAGCTGCTCGGCGTGCAGACGATCGGCGACCGGGTCTGGGGGCGGCACACCTGGCACCTGACCCTGCCCGAACTGTTCGCCCACGCGTGGGACGTCGTCGAGCGGGGTGACGGCCCGGCCTGACCCGGGTCGGGCAGCCGTCGACCGCACCGACCGCCGACCGAAAAGGGAACTCGGTACACTGTACGGAACCACTCCGCATAGCGTACGGTACGCCATACGGAGTTTCCGACGAAGGGCGTAGGAGTGGCACGGGAACGGGGTGGGCGCGCGGATCCCGCGCGGACGCTCGCGCTGTTGTGGCGTACGGGCGACGGGCCCACCCGGGGGCCGAAGCAGGGGCTGACCGTGGATCGTGTCGTCCGCGCCGCGATCGAGCTGGCCGACGCCGACGGGATCGACGCGTTGTCGATGCGCGCGGTCGCCGAACGCCTCGGCGTCGGCACCATGTCGCTCTACACCTACGTGCCGGGCAAGGCGGAGCTGCTGCACGTCATGTTCGACACCGTGCTCGGCGAGTGCGCCCTGCCCGATCCGACCGGGATCGGCTGGCGCGCGGCGCTCGAACAACGGGCCCGCGCCGACCGGGAGTTGGCCCGCCGGCATCCATGGGTGGTGCGCCTGTGGGGACCCGGCCTGCTGCTGATGGGCCCGCGACTGACCGCCCGGGCCGAGGCGGGGCTGCGCACGGTCGCCGACCTCGGGCTGTCCGACGCGGAGATGGCGCACGTCGTCGGCCTCGTCGACGGCTACGTGCGAGGCGTCGCCCAGGTGACCGTCGACGTCGGTCGGGACGCACTCGCCGGCGGCGCCGGCTACGACGACTGGTGGGCGGAGAGCACCCCCTACCTGGAGCAACTGATCCGGCCCACCCGCTTCCCCACCCTCACCCGGATCTGGGAGGGCGGCGTCTACGAGCAGGCCCCCGACGCGGGCTTCGAATTCGGCCTGCGCCTGGTCCTGGACGGCATCGAGAACCTGATCCGCTCGCGGCGCTCCCCCACCGCGTCCCCGGCACCCCAGGAGTAACGGACATCGCCACCCGCGCCCCGCACCCCCCGCTCGATCTGACCCGCCACGCGGCCACCTTCGCGCCCGCCGATCCGCCACGCGCCGGCACCGTCGCGTTCTGGCCGCACGAGGACGGCCCGGACACGATCACCGTGCTCGACGCCGACGGCGTGGCCCGCACCCATCCCGCCGTACGGCTGCCCGTCGCCGACGCGGTCCGGGTGCTCTCCCGGGCCCGGCGCGCCCCCGACGCGCATCCGGCCGCCGCGTTCTGGGGCGCGGCCACCGTGCTTGCCCTGCAACTGGTCGCGCGCGGGCGCATGTTGCCCGGACTCTCCGCCGCCGACCACGACGCGTGGCGGGCCGGTCCGCTGGACGTCGCCGACGTCGAGCGGGTGCGGGCGCTGGCCGACGCGATGCCCGGCGAGGCGCGGGCGATCCCGACCGACGGCGGCACCCTGCTCCCGGCGGCGACCCCGCTGGTCCGGGCCTTCCTGGACGCGGTCGCCGACACCATGCCGCGCACCGCCGCCGGGCCGCACGCGGGCGACGGCGCGTTCGCCGCTCCCGCCGCGCGGAAGTTGCCCGCGCTGCGCCCGTGGTCGGACCGGGTGGCCGCCGGGCACGACCGGGGTGTCCGGATCTCGCTGCGGCTGGAGAGCAACGACGTCGAGCGCGCGCCGTTCGTGGCGATCGTCCAGGCGCACTCGCTCGCCGACCCGACCGCCGTGGTCGACGCCGACACGCTGTGGACCGGCACCGACGCGCGCTTCGGCGAACGGGCCCGGCCCGACGTGCTGGTCGCGCTGCGCCGGGCGGCCCGGATCTGGCCCGCCCTGGAACCGCTGCTGACCGCGAGCGTCCCGGACCGCGTGGTGGTCGCCGACGACGACCTGGGCACCCTGCTCGGCGCCGCGACCGCCCGACTCGCCGCCGCCGGCGTCGAGGTGCACTGGCCCCGCGACCTGGTCCGCGATCTCACCGCCCGGGCCGTGATCGGCGCCCACGACCACGCGCCCCGGGACCTGCGCGCCTTTCTCGGCGGCGACACCCCGCTCGGCTTCGACTGGCAACTCGCGCTCGGCGGCGACACGTTGACCACCGCCGAACTGGACGCGCTGGCCGAGTCGCACCGCCCGGTGGTGCGCCTGCGCGACCGCTGGGTGCTGGTCGATCCCGCCCTGATGGCCAAGGCCCGCAATCGTTCGATCAAGCCGCTCACCCCGATCGAGGCCCTGACCGGCGCGCTGACCGGCGGCATCGAGGTGGCCGGCAAACGCATCGAGGTGGGCACCTCGGCATGGCTGGACGAGCTGCGCGCGCGGATCGCCGACCCGGACGGCGGCGGCGAGCCGATCGGCGCCCCCGCCGCGCTCGCCGCGACGCTGCGCGACTACCAGCTGCGCGGACTGCGCTGGCTGGACCGGATGACCTCGCTGGGCCTGGGCGGTTGCCTCGCCGACGACATGGGCCTGGGCAAGACGATCACCCTGATCGCGCTGCACCTGCACCGCGCGGCCGACGCCGAGGACCCGAACGGCGCCGCGCCGACCCTGGTGGTCTGTCCGGCGTCGCTGCTCGGCAACTGGGAGCGGGAGATCACCCGTTTCGCACCGGGCACCCCGGTGCGCCGCTTCCACGGCGGCGCCCGCAGCCTCGACGACCTCACCACCGGATTCGTCCTCACCACCTACGGCACGATGCGCCTGGACGCGGCCCGCCTGGCCGCCGTGCCGTGGGACCTGGTGGTCGCCGACGAGGCGCAACACGTCAAGAACCACACCTCCGCCACCGCCAAGGCGCTGCGCCGCATCCCGGCGCGGGCCAGGATCGCGCTCACCGGAACACCCGTGGAGAACCGGCTGACCGAGCTGTGGGCGATCCTGGACTGGACCACCCCGGGCCTGCTCGGTACCGCGAGCACGTTCCGCCGACGCTGGACCAAGCCGGTGGAGGCGGACCGCGACGGGCCCACCGCCGAGCGACTGGCCAGGCTGGTCGCGCCGTTCCTGCTCCGCCGCCGCAAGTCCGACCCGGGCATCGCGCCCGAGTTGCCGGCCAAGACCGAGACCGACCAGCCGGTGGCGCTCACCCGCGAGCAGGTCGGACTGTACGAGGCGGCGGTGCGCGAGGCGATGGCCGAACTCGACGCGGCCGGCTCCGACATGGCCCGGCGCGGGCGCATCGTCAAGCTGCTCACCGGCCTCAAGCAGATCTGCAACCACCCGGCGCAATATCTGAAGGAGCCCGAGCCCCGGCTCGCGGGCCGCTCCGGCAAACTCGAACTGCTCGACGAGTTGCTGGACACCATCCTGGCCGAGGACGGCTCGGTGCTGGTGTTCACCCAGTACGTGGCCATGGCCCGACTGCTGCGCACCCACCTGACCGCCCGCGGCATCGGCAACCAACTCCTGCACGGCGGCACCTCGGTGGCCCGCCGCGACGCGCTGGTCACCCGTTTCCAGGAAGGCGCGGTCCCGGTCTTCCTGCTCTCGCTCAAGGCCGCGGGCACCGGGCTCAACCTCACCCGCGCCGACCACGTGGTGCACTACGACCGCTGGTGGAACCCCGCCGTGGAGGAGCAGGCCACCGACCGGGCGTACCGGATCGGGCAGACCCGACCCGTGCAGGTGCACCGGTTCATCGCCGAGGGCACCATCGAGGACCGGATCGCCGAGATGTTGCGGGACAAGCGCGCGCTCGCCGACTCCGTGCTCGCCCACGGCGAGACCGCGCTGACCGAACTCTCCGACACCGAACTCGCCGACCTGGTCCAGTTGAGGAGTGCCCGATGACCGCCGCCGCGTCGGCCCGCGCCTTTCCCGCCTTCGCCCCGCGCCGCGCCCACGGCCTCGCGGGTCGGACCTGGTGGGGCCGCGCCTGGACGGAAGCCCTCGAACACGCCGCGCTGGACGGCCGGCCGCTGCGCAACGGCCGCGCATACGCCGCCTCCGGCCGGGTCGGGCCGATCACGATCGCACCGGGCCGGATCACCGCGCGCGTGTCCGACGCCGACGGCACGTCGTACCGCACCGAGGTGCGGATCGAGCCGCTGGACGACGCGCGCTGGGAGCGCCTGCTCGACCAGGTGGCCGCCGAGGCGGGGCACCTGGCCGCGCTCCTGGAGCGGGAGTTGCCACGCGAGCTGGTGGCCGCCGCCGCGGACGCGGACGTGTCCCTGCTGCCGGGCATGGACGAGCTGGATCACGAATGCGACTGTCCCGACTGGGAGTTGCCGTGTCGACACGGCGCCGCACTGGGCTATCAGACGGCCTGGCTGCTGGACGCGGACCCGTTCGTGTTGTTGCTGATGCGCGGCCGGGACGAACCGGCCGTGCTGGAGCGGTTGCGCACGCGGCAGCCGCGTCCCACCACGAAACCGGGCGACGCGGCCGGGATCGACGCGCGCGCGGCGTATCGTGCGGTCGACGCCCTGCCGACCGACCCGCCGCCGGTGCACGAACCCGCCGCGCCGCTGCGCGTCGCCCCCGCCCCGGGCATCCCGGCCGGCGAGTTGGAACGACTGGCCGCGGCGGCGGCGCGGCGGGCCCGGGAACTGCTCGCGGAGCGGGACGAGGCCACCGTCCGAAATCCGCCGGCGGAAGAGATAACCCGATGATCGTGCGGGGGTTTCGGCTCTAGGATGAACGGCGCCGTATCGCCGACCGGACAGAAATGAACCGAACCATGCACACCACAGCGGGCTCCCCTCGTCAGGTCCTGATCTTCGATGCGGACGACACTCTGTGGGAGAACAACATCCTGTTCGAGCGGGTCATCGACAACTACCTCGACTGGGTCGCCCACCCCACCCTGGACCGGACCCAGATCCGGGCGATCCTCAACGACGTGGAGGCCGCGAACGCGATCACCCACGGCTACGGCAGCAAGATGTTCCTGCGCAGCCTGGGCGAAACGCTGGAGCGGCTGTACGCCCGCTCCGCCACCGAGGCGGAGCTGCGGCACATCGACACGTTGGCGGTCGCGCTCCTGGAGGACCGGATGGAACTGGTGCCCGGTGTGGTGGAGACGCTCACCGCGCTCGGCGCCCGGCACGACCTGATGTTGCTCACCAAGGGTGACACCGAGGAGCAACAGCGCAAGATCGACGCCTCCGCGCTGGCCCACCACTTCCGCAGCACGCACATCGTGCCGGAGAAGGGCGTCGACGTGTACGTCGACCTGATGCGCGAGCACGCGCTGGCGCCGGAGACCACCTGGATGATCGGCAACTCCCCCAAATCGGACATCCTGCCGGCGCGCGGCGCGGGCCTGGGCGCGGTGTTCATCCCGAACGCGCACACGTGGGTCCTGGAGCAGAGCGAGTTGGACCCGCACGACGAACGGGTGCTCACCCTGGCCGCGTTCCCCGACCTGCTCCGGCACTTCTGATGGCCGCCGACCGGGCCGCGAACCGGCCCGCCGGGCCCTCGGTGTCCTGCGTCTTCGTCTGCCACGACGGCGCCGGGCGGGTGCTGCTGGCCCGCCGCGCGGCCGCCGCCCGGGACGAGCCCGGCACGTGGGACACCGGCGCCGGCGCGCTGGAGTGGGGCGAGACGTTCGAGGAGGCGGTCACGCGCGAGGTGCGCGAGGAGTACGGCACCGAGCCGCTGTCCATCGAGCCCCTCGGCGCCCGCAACGTCCTGCGCGGCGACCCGATCGCGTCGCACTGGGTCGCGGTCGTCTTCGCGGTCCGCATCGACCCGGAGGGTGCGACCATCGGCGAACCCCACAAATTCGACGCCCTGGCCTGGTTCACCCCCGACACTCCGCCCGCACCGCTGCACTCGCAGTGCGCGGCCACCCTCGACCTCTTCCGCACCCACTCCGCCTCGGCGCGTTGACCGTGCGGCGCCTTCTTCATACGACACGTGTCAATGCGCACCGCTTGACCGAAAAGCGGTTGATATTCAGTAAATAAGCCAATGATGCGGAACCCGATGCCATCAAGCGAACCGCCTGTGTACGTTCGTGCTCGGTCCGGGTGACGTACCGCGTCACCTCGGCCGAGCAAGGCTCTTCACTGGAGGGCGGGCGTGCACGATCGGACCTCGGGCACGGAACAGCGTCGAGGTCCGAGACGAGACACGACCCGCCGGGGAAAAGAGAGGAAGCCTCATGGCGGACATCGATCTCGGACTTGCGTCGGACTGGGAAGAGGGCGACACCCACGGCCGCATCAAGCTGCGGCAGAACCAGGTCTACCCGACCTCGCCCAAGAAGGACGTGCTGATCAGCTCGCCGGTGAGCATCGAGCTGTCGGTGAACACGAACTACTCCACCTCCCAGGAGGCGGACAAGATCTACTTCACGACGTACCACGGCTCCACGAAGAAGATCATCGCGGTCCTCGACTCCGACGGAAACCTGCGCATCGCCGGGAAGCTGATCACGGACCAAAAGGACCTGTCGTACTGACGGGTGACGCGCGTCGACCCCCCGTGCCCGCGACACCGCGCACGACAGGCTACGCGGCACACGGGCACCTCATCGGCATCGGCGGCGCCGCCGTAGGTGAGCCCCGGGGAACGTGAACGGCACCAGGGCGCCCGAGCGCGTCCGAACGACGGTGGGGGTTGGGGGCAAGGGCCCGCCGCCGCTCCCACCGTCGTTCCCGGCCGGCCGGGGTCTCGGGCGCGCTCGCCCGGATCAGGCGGGCTCGGCCGTGCGGACGCGGGGGCGAAAGCCGTCCACGGCCAGGCCGACCCGGGCGGCGAGGATGCCGGCCGCGGTCGCCTTCGACAACAACGGGGCCACGCCCGGCACCGCCGGCAGCACGAACGAGGCGGGGATCGCGACGGTACGGGCCGCGCCGAGCACGCGGCAGCGCTCCAGGGCGCGGCCCAGGTCCGGGTCGCCGCCGATCAGCGCGACCTCCACGATCCGGTGGGTGCCGTACTGCCACACCAGCCGGGCCAGTCGGTACAGTTCCGCGTCCTCGTCCGGTCCCGCCGCGGGCGCGGTGACCAGGATCGCGGCCCGCGCGGGCACCCGCGCCGCCGCCGCGCGCAACCACCCGATCAGCTGTCCGCCGGCACCGAACGGCCGACCGAGCACCACCCGCGGGCGCTCCGCCGCCGGCAGCGCGCGCAGGGTCCGCGTGGTCTCCGCGAGCAGCCCGGCGTCCCGACCCAGCGTCATCGGCACCACGCACACCCGGTCCGCCCCCCGGCCCAGCAGCGCGGACACCGCCCGCTGCGTCTGCCGACCGGCCGCCACCGAGGTCACCTCGGGGCCGAGCAGTCCCGGCAGCGCCGCGCCGTGCGCGCTCTCGTGCCCGCCGACCGCCACCACGGCCACCCGCTCCGCCACGACTCAACCGCCGTTCGGGGCACGATCGCGCCCGGGCCGGCCGGCTGCCTCGCGGGGTTCGGGATTCATCGTGGATTCCTTTCTCGGCCGGCCGCGCTCGGATGGTTGTCTCGTCCCGGGTATCCACCGAACCGGCGCACCAACCCCGGCCATCGGAGTGAAATCCGACCATCAGCCGATCATCCGACCGCGCGGCGCCACGAGCACCGTCCGGATCCGGATCAACCCGCCGGGTCGGGCCGCTCCGCGAGTTCGTCGACGACGAGGTCGCCCGTCGGCAGGTGCGGCAGGCGGTACACCGCGTGGCCCACCAGGTGGGTGGCCACCGGGACCGTGGTCAGTTGGAAGAACGCCACCATCACCAGCATCCCGACGTCGATCCCGCTGCGCAGCCGCAGGCCGAGGCCGAGGGTGACCAGGAGCAGCCCGAGCACCTGCGGCTTGGCCACGGTGTGCATCCGCGACAGGGTGTCCGGGAAGCGCAACACGCCCACCCCCGCGACGAAGGCGAGCGCGCAGCCCGCGAGCAGGCAGCCCACCGCCGCGCCGTCGGCGAACTCACCCGCGCGCACGTCGGCTCCCCTCCCGGGCGGAGAAGCGCACGATCGACACCGAGCCCAGGAAACCGACCAGGCCGAGCGCGAGCAGCACCGGAACGGTGGTGGTGTGCCGGTTCAGCGTCGCTTCGGCGGCGATCGCTGCCAACATCACCGCGAGCAGCATGTCCACCGCCACCGCCCGGTCCAGCGTGGACGGCCCGCGCACCAGCCGGATCAGCGCCATCAGCGCGGCCGAGCCGAGCAGCACGATCACGGTGCCGCCGACGAGTGGATTCATGGGTGCTCCCCGGGAGTTCGGGCGGACAGGGACGGATCCTCCGGGCCGGCGCGGTCCGCGCGGGTCCCGAACGCGCCGACCGCGCGGGCGGCCAATCGCAGCACCGCCCGGCGGGCCGCGGCCACCGCCGCCGGTGTGTCGGCGCCGAGCGCGTGGATGAACAGCGTGGTCGAGCGGCCCCGATCGATCTCGATCACGATGCTGCCGGGCAGTACGTTCAGGGCCAGCACAGTGAGGGTGAGCAACAGGTCGGAGCGGGGCGTAAGTTCCACCGCGAGCACCGAGTTGCGCGGCAACCTGCCCGGCCACAGCGCCTGCCACGCGACACGTAGCGAGGACACCACCAGGTCGAGCCCGAAGCGCAGCACGAAGCGCACCAGCCCCCAGGGCCGGAAGGCGAGCCGATCCCGCGCCGGCGACAGCGGCAACAGGGCAAGCAGGAGCACCGCGGACACCACCCCGGTGAGCACGTTGGCCACGGTCAACGTGCCCCACAGCGCCACCCACACGGCGGTCAGCCACACCACGAGCAGCGGCGAGATGCGCCGCCGGGGGCGCGCCGCGTCGACCCGGGTGGCGTTCATCGGCCTCCGCTGCGGTGCACCCCGCCGGGCAACGGGACGGCGTCGACATAGGCGGAGCGACCCACCAGTTCGGCCCCCGTACGATCGGCCAGCGCGACCAGCGGGCCGGCCCACACGGTGAAGGCCACCCCCACCGCGACCAGCGCGCAGGTCGCCAGTGTCATCGCGCGCGGCAGCACACTGGTGGTCGCCGCGATGTCGCGCCCGCTCAGGCTCGCGCCCGAGGAGTAGGCGGTCGCCCCCGAGTGGTCGGCCGTACCGCCGAACACCTGCCCCCACACCCGGGCCATCGCGTACAGCGTGAGCAGGCTGGTCGCCACCGCCGCGCCGATCAGCACGTACGAGGTGACCGTGCCGAACTCCGCACCCGCGCGCAACAGCAGCCATTTACCTAGGAATCCGGACAGCGGCGGAATCCCGCCCAGGTTCATCGCGGGCACGAAGAACAACACCGCGAGCACGGGCGACATCCGGGCCAGACCGCCGAGCCGGCCCAGGTCGGTGCTTCCGCCGCGCCGCTCGATCAGCCCGGCGACCAGGAACAACGAGGTCTGCACGGTGATGTGGTGGACCGCGTAGAACACCGCCCCGGCCAGACCTGCGGCGCTCGCCAGGGCGATCCCGAACACCATGTAGCCGATGTGGCTGATCAGCGTGAACGACAACAACCGGTTCAGGTCGCGCTGCACGATCGCGCCCAGGATGCCCACGATCATCGTCGCCGCGGCGACCACGAGCAGCAGTTCGCGCACCCGCCCGTCCGGGAACAGCAGCGTCTGCACTCGGATGATCGCGTACACCCCGACCTTGGTCAGCAGCCCGGCGAACACCGCGGTGACCGGCGCGGGCGCGGTCGGGTACGCGTCGGGCAACCACGCGGACAGCGGGAACACCGCCGCCTTGACCCCGAACGCGATCAGCAGCATCGACTCCAGGATCAACCGCACCCCGGGGTCCACCTCGGGCAACCGCACCGCGAGCTGGGCCAGATTGACCGTGCCGGTGGCCGCGTACACCATCGCGATCGCGGCCAGGAACACCAGCGAGGACAGCAGGCCCACCACCACGTAGCCCGCGCCCGCGCGCACCCGCGCGGCGGTGCCGCCGACGGTCAACAACACGTAGCTGGCCGCGAGCAGCACCTCGAAGCCCACGTACAGGTTGAACAGGTCGCCCGCCAGGAACGCGTCGGCCACGCCGGCGACCAGGATCAGGTAGGTGGGGTGGAACACCGACAGCGGCGTGGCCTCGTCCTCGTCCGCACGTCCCTGGCCGATCGAGTAGATCAGCACGCCCAGGGTGACCGCGCAGGAGATCACCAGCATCAGCGCGGAGAGCCGGTCCGCCACCAGCACGATGCCGGTGGGCGCGGGCCAGCCCGCCATCCGCGCCACCACCGGACCGTCCCGGTCGGCCGACACGAGCAGCGCAACGGCCACGCCGAGTACGGCGGTCAACACGCCGACACTGATCACCCGCTGGCCCCGCGGCAGCCGGCCGCCGATGGCCAGCTTGAGGCCCGCGCCGAACAGCGGCAGCAGTACCGGCAGCGCGACCAGGTGATTCATCGGCGCGGCTCGTTCCCGCCCCGGTCCGCCCGGAACGCCGTCGCGCCGTGGCCGGACCCGATCGTGGTCGTCTCGCGCGGAAACTCGGTGTCCGGCACCGCGTCCACCACGCCGTCCGCCCGCGCCACGGCCGCCCGCTCGGCCCGCGCCTGCCGGTTCAACTCGCGCCGCGCGGCCCGGAAGCGGGCGCGCAACTCGCGCTGCTGGACCCGGTGTTCGGACTTGATCCCGCGCAGCCGCAGGCGCAGCTCGGCGCGCCGCTCGCGGGCGATCCGCTGCTCCTCGGGCCGCCCGCCGTGCCCGCGCTCGTCCACGCCGAGCCGCCGGCATTCGGCCGCGTAGTTGGCCCGCGCCTCGACCGCGAGCCTGCGCACCACCGCCCGCCTGGCCGCGGTCTGCTCGCGCAACTCGCGCCGCAGCCGCCGGTGTTCGGCCCGCAGGTCGCCGCGTTCGGCGCGGCGCACCACGCGCAGGTCCTCGGCGTCGTCCTGGATCTCGTCGGTCCCGGTCAACTCCCAGTGCCGGTGCACCATCGACAACACGAACGCGGTCACCGCGAGGGTGATCACGATCGCGGTCAGCACCATCGCCTGGGGCAGCGGGTCGTTCATCCGGCCCGGGAGGGTCACGCCGAGCACCGGCGCGCCACCCGCCCAGCCACCGCCGGAGAGCACGATGAGGTTGGCTCCGTTGCCGATCAGCACCACGCCGAGGAGCACGCGGGTGAGGCTGCGTTCGAGGATCAGGTACACCCCGACGCCCACCAGGACCGCCGCGGTGAGTACCAGGATCAGGGTGGGGCTTTTCATACGATCACCGTCCGTTCGGCATCGGGGTCGCGGGTCTGTTCGATGCGTCGGTCCAACTCCGCGCCCAACGCGCTCAGCACGTCCTGCACGAGGCCGATCACGAGGAGGTAGACGCCGATGTCGAAGAACACCGACGTCGCGATGTGCACGCCGCCGAACACCGGCAGATCGGCGTCGAGCACGGTGCTGCGCAGCGGTGCGCCGCCGACGATCAGGCCGACCAGGGCGGCGCCGGCGGCGACCACCAGGCCGGTGCCGAGCAGCCGCCCGGCGGGCAGCGGCGCGGCTTCGGCCAGTTCGTACCGGCCGCCCGCGAGGTAGCGCACCAGGAGCGCGAGTCCGGCGGTGATGCCGCCCGCGAAGCCGCCGCCCGGCGTGGAGTGGCCGCTGAACAGGAAGTAGAGGGAGAGGATGAGCACGGTCGGGAAGGCCACCCGGGCGACCACCTCGAACAGCACCGTGCGCCGCTCGGGGGCGAGCGTGCGGGCGGCGACCAGGCGGCCGGCCGGCTCGGGTTCGTGGCTCGGATGTGCGTCGTCACCGTCGACGGGCAGCGGCGGCGCGTCGGGCGCGCGGTCGGCGAGTCGGGGCAACTCCCGGGTCCGGCGCACGAAGATCAGGCTGGTCACCCCGATCGCGGCGACCGCGAGCACCGCGATCTCGCCCATCGTGTCCCAGGCCCGGATGTCCACGAGCAGCACGCTGACGATCTCCTTGCCCCCGGCCTCCTTGGCCGCGGCGGCGAACGCCTCGGACACCGGGGGCCGCGTCCGCGCGGCGAACGCCGATACCGCGACGCTCGCGAGCACGCCCCCGGTCAGCACCGCAATTACGATGTGCACGGCGCGGCGCACGGGTCGGGTGGTATTTCGGAAGCGGCTGGGCAGTCGGCGCAGGACCAGCAGGAACACCACCAGACTGACCGTCTCCACCAGGCCCTGGGTGAGCGCGAGGTCGGGGGCGCCCTGGAGGACGAACAACGTCGCGCAGCCGTAGCCGGTGACGCCGACGAGCAGCACGGTGGGCAGCCTGCCCCGGGTGCCGGCGGCGATCAGCGCGGCGGCCACGACCAGGAGGGCGACCACGACCTGGGCGGCGGAGTCCCACCAGCGTGGCGTGTCCGGGAAGGGCAGCGGGAGTCGGCCGAGCGCGGCGGCGGCGGTGATCGCGATCAGGCTGAGCAGGATCACCCCGACGTACACCGGCATCGACCCGCGCTGGGTGGTACCGGTCAGCTGCAACGCGCCCCGATCGACGCCGCGCACCAGCAGGTCGTACAACCGCGAGGGCTCGACTCGCGCGGTGGCCAGTTGTACCCGCACCACCGGCTCGCGGGCCAGGAAGAGCACGATGCCCAGGCAGACGGCGGCGGTGGACAGGTTCAGCGCGATGCCGGGGCCGTGCCACAGGGCCAGGTGATAGTCGGTGCCGCCGGGCGGGAACAGGTCGGCGTACGAGGAGATCCAGTGGTCGAGCGCGGGCGCGGCCAGGCCGAGCCCGAGGCAACTCGCGCCGAGCAGCAGGGCCGGGGCCAGGAGCAGTCCCCCCAGGGGCGCGCACGTGGTGGTGGGCACGCCGTGCTTGCGGGCGAAGGCGCCCCACACGAAGCGCAGGCTGTAGCCGGCGGTCAGCGCCGATCCGGCGACCAGGACGCCGAGCACGACGGTGTCGGCCCGGCCCCGGTGCAGGAAAGCCTCGTACACCGCCTCCTTGGCGACGAACCCGGCCGTCGGCGGCAGTCCGGCCATGGACAGCGCGGCGACCACCGCGACCAGGCACGTGACCGGCATGGCGCGGGCCAGGCCGGACAGTCGGCGCAGGTCGCGGGTGCCGGCACCGTGGTCGATGATGCCGACCACGAGGAACAGACAGGCCTTGAACAGGGCGTGCGCGACCAGTATCGCGATGCCGGCGAGCGCCGCGTCCCGGGTGCCGGCGCCGGTGACCACGGTGAGCAGGCCGAGTTGGCTGACCGTGCCGTAGGCGAGGACACGTTTCAGGTCGTTCTCGCGCAGCGCGCGCCACCCGGCCAGGAGCAGCGTGGCGCAGCCGGTGATCAGCACGATCGGCCGCCAGGGCGCGAGTTCGGCGAAGCCGGGGGCGAGCCGGGCGATCAGGTACACGCCGGCCTTGACCATCGCGGCGGCGTGCAGGTAGGCGCTGACCGGGGTGGGCGCCGCCATGGCGGCGGGCAGCCAGGATCCGAACGGCACGATCGCCGACTTGGCCAGCGCGCCGACCAGGATCAGCACGATCGAGGTGGTCACGAGCGTGCCGCCGGGCGGATCGGCCAAGATCTCGGAGAGCCGGTAGGTGCCGGCTCGTTCGCCGAGCAGGATCAGCCCGACCAGCATCGCCAGGCCGCCGAAGGTGGTGATGGTCAGCGCCTGCATCGCGGCCCGGCGCGAGCCCCGGTGTTCGCTGCGGTGGCCGATCAGGAGGTAGGAGAAGACCGTGGTCAACTCCCAGAACACGTACAGCAGGATCAGGTCGTCGGTGGTGACGAGCCCGATCATCGCGCCGGCGAAGGCGACCAGGACCCCGGCGAAGGCACCGAGCCCGGGCTCGTCGTCGTCGAAGTAGCGCGCGCAATAGACGAGGACGAGTACGCCCACGCCCGCCGCGAGGAACACCATCAGCAGCGCCAGGGCGTCACACCGGAAGGCCAGCGCGACGCCTTGCTGGGGAATCCACGCCCGCGACTCGACCAGGGCGTGGCCGTCGAAGACCGGGCCGGCCTGGGCGAGGGCCCAGCCGGTGGTCGCGACCGGCAGCGCGGCGAGCACCACGAAGGCGTTGCGCCCGAGGCGGCGAACCAGCCATGGAGCGATCGCCGCGACCACGAAGTACGAGGCCACCGAGAGGATCATGACGCTACGTTAGGACGTGACTACCCTAAATCACCTCAAATCGGACACATGTCTCCCGATTTTCCCCTCTCCCCGACGAGCACCCGCCCTCACCCGAGAGCCGAGCGCACCGCCTCGGGGCTGCGTCCCACCACCGCGTGACCGTCGTCGGCCGTGATGATCGGCCGCTGGATCAACACCGGATGCGCTGCCAACGCCGCGACCCAGCGTGCCCGATCCCCGGCATCCCGCCCCCAGTCGGCGATGCCGAGTTCCGCGGCGACCGCCTCCCCGAGGCGGGTGAGGTCCCAGGGCTCCAGCCCCAGGCGCCCGAGCACCGCCTCGATCTCCGCCGCGGACGGCGGCTCCTCCAGGTACCGCCGCACGGTGTAGGCGGCGCCTTCCGCGTCCAACAGATCCACGGCGGCCCGACACTTCGAACACGCCGGATTGAGCCAAATCTCCACGCCGCCGCCTCCCGACCCGACCGACAAGACCCGCCATTCAACCCCACCCCGCCCCCCGACGGCGAACGGCCGGAGCCGCGTTCGAAACCCCGTGGGAATCGGGGACGCGGAGGGGCGGGCCCGAGGCGTTCGACCGTTCCGACTCCCCCACCACACGACGCCGGCCGGGCCACCCGAGGCCCGGCCGGCGTTCCCCCCGTCCATGCGGCGATCAGTCGCGCAGCCCCATCGTGTCCGCCGGGTTTCCGCGCAGTGCGACCCGCGCCGGCACCACCGTCGACACCAGCGCCAACACCGCCGCCACGACCACCACGGTCGCGTAGGTCACCGGCGGCGCGTACGGCGACGCGCTCTTGGTCATGCCCATGCTGTACGCGGTCAGCGTCGCGTAGGCGACCAGCGAGCCAAGCCCCGCGGCAAGCAGCACCACCGCCCCGGTCTCCCAGCGCAACATCCGCATCACCTGTCGGCGCGTGGTGCCCACCAGTTGCAGCAGCGCGAACTCGCGCCGCCGGGCCGAGGTGGCCATCACCAGCGTGTTCACCACGGCGATCCCGGTGAACGCGATGATCAGCCCCATCGCGACATAGTTGACCTGGGCCTGGGTGCCGGCCTGGTCCCGCCGGGCCTGTTCGACCTCGCCGCGGTCGAGCACCCGGACCCCGGGGAAGTCGGCCATCGCGCGCCGCAGCGGCTCCCGGGACAACGCGGGTGTCCCGGAGATCAGCACCGCCGCGGCGGCCGGCCGGTCCACGTGCGCCGCCGTCACCGCGTACGGCAGGGTCAGGTCGCCGAAGCCGAGGCCGCGTTCGTAGACCGCGACCACCTTGAGCGTGACCACCACGCCGTCGCCCATGGTGACCTTCAGGTCGTCGCCGATCCCCACCCCCTTGGTCTTGGCGGCCAGGTCGCTCACCGCGACCGTGGTGTCGGTCATCGCCGTCAACGAACCGGACTTCGTCTTCGGGTCGAGCGTGCGCTCCAGGCCCTTGGGCGTGACGCCCTGGGCGGGGAACTTGTCCTGGCCGGCCCGCACGAGCGTGTGCAGTACCTCGGTAACCACCTCGACCCCGGGCACCGCACGCGCCGCCTCGGCCGCCCGGCCGGGCACACCGGGGCCGGCGGCCAGCGTGTACGACGCCAACGTGCCCGCCTTCGCCTGCTCCTGCGCGGCGTGGCTCGCGGTGGTCTGGGTGAACAGGATGGTCGAGGCCATCGCCACCGCCAGGCTCAGCGGGGTGACCACGGCGGCCACCCGCTCGGCCGCGGCCCGGGCGTTGCGCGCGGCCAGGAAGCCGCTCACCGGCGACAGGCGCCCGACCACCGCGCCGAACACGGCGGTCGCCGCGCGGGCCACGATCGGACCGAGCAGCGCGATCGCGACGGCGGCCAGGATCACCGTGAGGAACGTGACGGGGGTTGACTTGGGCTCGGTGTCCAACCCGCTGAGCACCAGGAGCAGCACGGCGTAGCCCGCCGCCGCGATCAGTCCGCCGATCAGTCTCCCGACGCCCACCCGGGGCCGTTCGATCGCCGCGTCGGCCAGGGCCTCGGTGGGCCGCACCCGCGCCGCGCGCCGAACCGACACGCGGGCCGCGGTCCAGGCCGCGACCAGGGTCAGCAGTGCCGCGCCGATCAGCGGGAAGGGGCTGAGCCTCAGTTCCAGCGTATCCGGCATCGCGCCGAACGCCACGAATCGCCCGTGCAGCCAACGGGCCAGGCCGAGTCCGGCGAACGCGCCGAGCGCGCCCGCGAGCAGGCCGACCACCAGCGCCTCGCGACCCACCATGCGCCGGATCTGCCGGGGCGTCGCCCCGATCGCGCGCAGCAGCGCGATCTCGCGCCGACGTTGTTGGATGGACAGCGCGAACGTGCCCACCACAACCAGGACGGCCACCAGGAGCGAGGTGCCGCCGAGCGCGCCGCCGAGGCTGATCAGGGTGACTCGGGCCTTGGCCGCCGCCGGAAACTCGGCCGGGCCACGATCGGTACCGGTCCGTACCTGCGCGCCGATCCCCGCGAGGGCCGTCTTCGCGGCCTTGCGCACGGTGCCCGGGTCCGCGCCGGGGGCGGGGAACAGGCCCACCGCCGCGACCTGTCCGGGGTGTCCGGCCAGCCGTCGGGCGTCCTCGGCGCCGAAGAACACGGTGGCCTGCCGGGCCAGTGCGTCCCGACCGGGCGGCGTCGCGACGCCCACCACACGGTAGGCGCCGGGGGCCGATCCGGCCTGCACGGTGACCGTGCCGCCGACCTCGACCCGGGCCCGCCGGGCCAGGTCCGCGTCCAGCACGATCTCGCCGGCCGCCGCCGGGGCGCGTCCCGCGCGCAGTCCGAACGGGGTCAGCCGCGCCGACTCCCACGCGTGCCCCCACGCGTTGTCGTCGGTGTCCAGGGCCCGGCCGCCGGCGGTGAGCACGTGGGCGGAGAAGGTCAGTTCGGGCACCACCTCCACGCCGGGGATCGTGCGCAGCCGGTCCACGGCGGCGTCGTCCAGCCAGGCATGCTCGGTCAGCGGCTTGGACTTGACCTTGGTCTTGCCCTTCTTGTGCTTGGTCCAGTGCAGGTTCTGGTCGGCGGTGACCACGGTGTCGGTGGCGGCGTAGCGTTCGACGCGGATGTCCCCGCGCAGGCCGGTCTCCAGGAGCGCGCCGCACGCGGTGACCAGGGCGGCGGCGCAGACCAGCGCGACGAACGCGCCGACGAAGCCGCCTTTTCGGGCGCGCAGCGTACGCAGGGCGAGGAAGAGCATCAGGCGGCCCACGCGCCCAGATGGGTCATCCGGTCCGCGATCTGCTCGGCGCTCGCGCCGGCGAGCCGGTCGGTGATCCGGCCGTCGGCGAGGAACAGCACATCGTCGGCGTAGGAGGCGGCGACCGGGTCGTGGGTGACCATCACCACGGTCTGCCCCATCGTGTCCACCGTGTCGCGGAGCAGGACCAGCACCTCCTTGGCGGTGACCGTGTCCAGCGCGCCGGTGGGTTCGTCGGCGAAGACCACCTCGGGCCGGGTGACCAGCGCGCGGGCGATCGCGACGCGCTGCTGCTGGCCGCCGGACAACTCGGCGGGGCGGTGTTCGGTACGCCCGGCCAAGCCCACCCGCCGGACGATCTCGGCGAGCCAGTCGCGGTCCGCCTTGCGGCCGGCCAGGCGCAGCGGCAGCGTGATGTTCTCCAGCACGGTCAGCGAGGGCATCAGGTTGAACGCCTGGAAGACGAAGCCGATGCGCTCGCGGCGCAGTTCGGTCAGGCCGGTCTCGTTCAGCCCGGACAGGTCGGTCTCGCCGAGCCGCACGGTGCCGCTGGTCGGCCGGTCCAGGCCGGCCGCGCATTGCAGGAACGTGCTCTTCCCGGAGCCGGAGGGGCCCATGACCGCGGTGAAGGCGCCGCGGGGGATGCCGACGGTGACGTCGCTCAGCGCGGTGACGGCGGCGGTGCCCTTGCCGTGCACGCGTCCGACTCCGATCAGGGACACGGCTTCGGGTATCTGTTCGTGGGAACTCATGGTGCGGCGTCGCCCTTGTCTCGGGTGTCGGGGGTCGTGGTGGTGCGCGCCGTGTCGGGCTCGCCGGTCCCGGGTGTGTCCGTCCCGGGCAGGTTCGTTCCCGCTCCGGTCGCCGGGGACCGGTACGTGAAGAACCGGGTCTGCACCGCCCGTGCCCCGTCGGGCAGTGGGCCGGTGCGCTTGTATCGGTTCAGGAGGGCGATGTACTCCTCGAAGAACTCGCCCAGTTCGGCCTGGGTGACGTGGATCGTGCCGCGCGAATACGGCATGTCCATCTCCTCGTCGGCCTCGGGTGCGGTATTCGCGTCGAGGAAGTCTTGGAGGTCGGCCGCGAAGACCAGGCGGGTCATCTCGTCGACCACCGGGCGGACCTCGGCGCTCTGCGCGCTGCGCGGCGGGAACCGCAGGTCCCGACGCACCGCGCGCCACCACCGCTCCCGGCCGTGTGCCTCGGGGTCGTCGAAGTCCTCCACGAAGCCGTGTCGGGCCAGTTCCCGGAGGTGGTAGCTGGTCGCGCCGGTGTTCAGGTCCAGCGAGCGGGCCAGCGTCGCGGAGGTGGCCGGACCGTCCACCTCCAGATGTCGCATGATCCGTTGCCGCCGGGGATGGGCGAGTGCCTTCAGCGCTTCGAGTTCGGTGACCTCGCGGCGTTCCGGCATCTCTCCCATGCGTGCACATTAATCTGTGCACACAAAATTGTGCAATGCTTTCGGACGGCTCCGCGTCATCCGGACGACACCGCGTTTTCCGGCCGGCCCGGTGCCCGGGGCGGCCGGTTCGAGTCGCCGGTCCGGCTCAGGTCGCCGGTTCCAGCAGCGCGAGCAGTTTGATCACCGTGTTCCAGTTGCGCACGGTCGCCCCGTCGCCGAGCCGGCGGGACAGGATCGGGGTCAGCCGCGCCTTGCCGAGGCCGTCCGGGAAGTACATGTACAACTCGCGCCCGCCGGCGCTGAACTCCTCCGGCGCGTAGTCGGCCGGATCGACCCCGACCAGCACCGCCGGGTCGAACGGCGCGCGCAGGAACGCCACCGCGAGCTTCGCCGGATCGCGCACCTCCAGCGGATTGGCCGCCACCACCGCCCGCCACTCCGCGTCGCTGCGCACCATCACGTCCACCGCGAACCCGAACTCGGCGGCCAGTCCCGCCTCGATCGTCGCCACGAGTTCGTCGGTCGGCCGCTCGGCGGTCGCGAAGACCGCGTTCCCGCTCTGCAGCAGCGTGCGCACCTCGGTGAAGCCGAGTCCGGTCAGCACCCGGCGCAGGTCCGCCATCGGCACCCTGCGGTGTCCGCCCACGTTGATCCCGCGCAACAGCGCCACGTACCTCGTCACCACACGCCTCCCTCGAACCCGGTGCCGCCCGGCCGGCGACCCGCCGCCGGGCACCATGATCGAACCGCGCGCCGGCCGCTGCGGCAAGCGCTCAGTCGGGCCACCGCTCCAGCGCCGCGTGCAGCGCCTGCACGGCCCGCTCGAAGGACTCCCCCGGCGGGCGCACGTGGCCGAACCCGCCGTTGGCCTCCAGGACCGCGAAGCCGTGGAACGTGCTGCGCAACAGCCGCCCCGCGTCGGTCAGATCCGGTTCCTCCAGGCCGTAGGCGCGCAACATCGCGTAGGTGTAGTCGACGTTGCGCCGATGGCCGTCGGAGCACGCGAGCAGGGCCGGATCGATCCGCGCCTGGGTGGCCGCGTAGCGACCGGGGTGCTCCAGCGCGAAGTCGCGGTACGCCCGGGCGAACGCCGTCAGCGCGTCCCGGCCGGCCCGGCCCGCCACCGCCACCCCGATGCGATCGGCCAGCTCGGCGGCGGCCAGCAGGGCGATCCCCACGCGCAGCTCCTGGAGGTTGCGCACATGGGAGTACAGGCTCGCGTCCTTCACCCCGAAGCCGCGCGCCAGCGCGGTCAGGGTGATGTTCTCGAAGCCGACCTCGTCGGCCAGATCCGCGGCTGCCCTGGTCACCCGTTCCGCGGTCAGTCCCTTGCGCGCCAACCCGCCCCCTCCGTCGAGGCGCCGATCATCGCACCCCGGTGTTTTTCCCACTTCCTAGTCCCTCTAGGTTCTTGCCTAGACTACACAGGCACTGTTAGTTTCCGCCGCATGAACCCACTGACCGAGCAGGACATCCGCACGTCGTTCGTCAACTGTTCCAAGGGCGAGGCGCAACGCCTGCCGATGCCCCGTGACCTGGCCGAACGCCCATGGGCCGAGCTGGACTTCCTGGGCTGGGGCGATCCGGGCGCACCGGATCGCACCTATCTGGTGACCGAACACGCCGGCGACCTCGTCGGCGTCACCCTGCGCTTCCCCGCCCAGCGGCGTGGCTACCTGCACCGCAGCATGTGCTCGCTGTGTCTGACCACACACCCGGGCAGCGGCGTCTCGCTGATGACCGCGCGCCGCACCGGCCGCGCGGGCCGCGACGGCAACTCCGTCGGCGTGTACATGTGCACCGACCTGGCCTGCTCGCTCTACGTCCGCGGCCTGAAGAAGCCGGCCCCCGGCGGCCGGTTCGAGGAATCGCTGACCGTGCCCGAGCAGATCGAGCGCACGAAGGGCAACCTGTCCGCGTTCTTGGCCAAGGTCCTGGAATAAGCCGCGCCGCACCCGGGCTTGACCTCTCGTCCGCGTCGGTCGCGCGAGCGTCCGACGGCGGAGGGCGGCACCTCCCCCTCCGCCCGACGGCACGAAAGGGACGATGCATGATTCTGGTAACGGGGGCGACCGGCAACGTCGGCCGCCATGTGGTGGCCGAACTGCTCGCCGCGGGAGCCGAGGTACGGGCGCTGGTCCGGCGTCCCGAAACCGCCGACCTGCCCCCCGGCGTCGAGGTGGTCGCCGGCGATCTGGCCGATCCGGCCGGCCTCGCCGCGGCGCTGACCGGGGTCGAATCGGTGTTCCTGGTCTGGCCCTTCCTCACCGCCGAGGGCGCGCCGGAGGTGCTGGCGGCGGTCACCGAGCACACCGACCGTGTCGTCTACCTCTCCTCGTCGCGGGTACGCGACGCGCTCGCCGGGCGGGACGACCCGATCGGCGCCCTGCACGCCGATCTGGAGCGCACGATCACCGGCTCCGATGCGACGTGGACCTTCCTGCGTGCCGAGACGATCGCGAGCAACACGCTGGGCTGGGCGGGGCAGATCCGCGAGACGGGCGTCGTGCACGGGCCCGACCTGCCCGCCAAGCCGGTGGTGCATCCGGGGGACATCGCCGCGGTGGCGGTCCGGGTGCTGACCGAGGACGGCCACGCGGGCGCCGGCTACGTACTGACCGGCCCGGACGTGCTCGGGCGGGCCGACCAGGTGGCCCTGATCGGCGCGGCGATCGGCCGTCCGCTGCGCTTCGAGCCGGTCCCACCGGCCGTCGCCCGGGCCCGGATGCTCGCCGACGGTCGCCCGCCGGCGCTGGTGGACGCGCTGCTGGCGGGCGCCGACGCCCCGCCGCAGCCGGCCGTGCTCACCACCACGGTGCAGGACCTCACCGGCACACCGCCGCGCGGCTTCCGGGACTGGGCGAAGGAGCACGCCGCCGACTTCGCCTGAGACCGCCGGGCGCCCGCCCCACACCGTCGCGGGCGCCCGTCCGCTCCCGGCCGGCCGGCGGGCGCCCGCTAGCCTCACCGCCATGATCGACATCGACACGCACATCCGTATCGCCCGCCCCTCCCTCGACCTCGCCGCCGCCGAGCGGTTCTACGTCGAGGGATTGGGCCTGAGCGTCCTGTGGCGCACCACCGAGCAGGTCCCCGGCGAGCACGACCTGGTGATGGTCGGACTGCCCGGGGGCCACTGGCACTTCGAACTCACCCGGGACCCGGAAAACCCGCTGCCACCGACACCGACCGTCGACGACCTGTTCGTGCTCTACCTGGGCGGCCCGATCGACCCCGAGCTGGTGGACCGGCTGATCGCGACGGGCGGCACCCGCACCGCCGCGCACAACCCCTACTGGGACAGGTTCGGCGTCACCGTCACCGACCCGGACGGCTACCCGCTGGTGCTGTGCACCCGCACCTGGAACGCCTGAGCGGCGGCCGGCTCAGGCGGATCCGGCGCCGATCCCGGTGGACGCCTCCAGCGGGCGGCGACCGGCGAGGGCCCGGCCGAGCGGGTACGCCAGCGCGTTCGGCGGGAGCGCGCCGGGGCGCCCGCTGAGCACCACCTCGATGCCGCCCGGAGTCGCCCCGGCATCCTCGCTCAGCCCCAGCCGGCGCAACGTCTGCCGCGCGACCGCCTCGGCGCTGTCGTACAGCACCACCTCGGCAGGCAGCGCGGCGGCGATCCGCTCGGCGACCAGCGGGTAGTGCGTACAGCCCAGGACCACGCCCGCGCAGTGGGCGGGCGTGCGGCGCGCCGCGTCGGCGAGCGCCACCGCGATGGCCGGCTCGTCGGCCCGGTCGATCGCCTCGGCCAGGCCCGGACAGGCGATCCGGACCACGGTGTGTCCGGCGGCGAACTCCTCGATCAGCCGGGCCTGGTAGGCACTCGCGGTGGTCGCCGCGGTGGCCCAGACCGCGAACGGCGCGCCGGCCGCGGCGGCCGGCTTGATCGCGGGCACCGTGCCCACCACCGGCACGGCGGGTTCGTGTCGGGCGCGCAGCGTGTCGAGCGCGGTGACGGTGGCCGTGTTGCACGGCACCACCATGCCGTCGACGCCGCGCGTGACGGCCAGTTCACCGGCGGCCAGCACCCGTTCGGTGATCACCGCCTCGCTCCGGTCGCCCCAGGGCATGTGATCGGGGTCCATGCACAACAACAGGTCCAGATCGGGCCGCAACCGCCGCAACCACCCGGCTGTCGGCAGCAACCCCGTCCCGGAATCGATCAACGCCACACGCATGCGCTCCAACCTAGCCTCCCGCGCCCGCCCACGCCCACGAGGGGCACATCCATGGGCGTGGTGTACGCCGCCGTCCGGCAGGGCCCGCGGGCGTACCGATGTGCACCTGGGACACGACACCCACCGTCCTCACAGGCCGGGGGGTTCGGGGCGCACCAGGCCGCTCTGGTAGGCGATGACGACGAGTTGGGCGCGGTCGCGCGCGCCGAGTTTGGTCATGGCGCGTTGGATGTGGGTGCGGACGGTCAGCACGCTCAGCACCAGCTCCGCGGCGATCCGGTCGTTGGACTTGCCGTGCGCCGCCAGGACGGTGACCTCCTGTTCGCGGGGTGTCAGGTCGGCGAGGCGTTCGGCCGGGGCCAGCGGCGGTCCGGAGGCGGGGGTGGTGAGGAAGCGGGTGATCAGTGCCTGGGTGGCGCCCGGGGACAGCAGCGCCTCGCCACCGGCGACGGTTCGGATGCCGTCGAGGAGCGCGTCCGTAGTGACGTATTTGCCGAGGAAACCGCTGGCCCCGACCCGTAGCGCCCGGGCGACGTATTCCTCGGTCTCGAACATGGTCAGGATCAGTACGCGCGTGCCGGCGAGGTCGGGGTCCGCGCAGATCGCGGCGGTGGCGGCGAGGCCGTCGGTGCCGGGCATGCGGATGTCCATCAGGACGACGTCGGGCCGGTGGGCGCGGGCCGCCGCCACCGCCTGCCCGCCGTCGGCGGCCTCGCCGACCACCTCCATGTCGGCGCAGGAGTCGATCAGGAGCCGGAAGGTGCCGCGCAGCAGGGCCTGGTCGTCGGCGAGCAGGACACGGATGGTCAACGGGTTTCCTCGTGTCGTCGTCCGGCCGGGGTGTCCGCCGGGGTGCGGGGCTGAAAGGGGAGGGCCGCCGCGACCTCGAAGCCGCCCTCGGGTCGGGGGCCGGCGCGCAGGTCGCCACCGACGGAGTGGGCGCGTTCGCGCATCCCCATCAGTCCGTATCCGCCGCCGGGCACCGGCGGCACGGGCCCGCCGTCGGTGGTGCCGTCGTTGGTGACGGTGATGAACAGGCGCGCGTCGTCGTAGCGGAGCCGGACCCGGGCCGCGTGGTCCGACGCGTGTTTCGTGGCGTTGGTCAGGGCCTCCTGGATGATCCGGTAGGCGGTCAGGTCCACGCCCGGGGACAGCGGTCGGGCCTGTCCTTCGGTGTCGACGGTGACCGTCAGACCGGCCGACGCGCAGGCCGCGACCAGCGTCGGAAGGCGGTCCAGGCCCGGCGCGGGCTCCAGCGGATCGGCGTCCGGATCGGCGGTGCGGCGCAACACGCCCACCGTGACGCGCAGTTCCAGGAGCGCGGCGGTGGTGGTGCCGACCAGGTCGGTCAGGATCTTCCGGGTCTGCTCCGGGTGGGTGTCGGCGAGGTGGGCGGCGGTGCCGGCCTGGGCGTGCGCGACGGCCATGTGGTGGGCGACGGCGTCGTGCAGTTCGCGGGCGATGCGCATCCGTTCCTCGGCGACGCGAAGCCGGGCCTCCTCCTCGCGGGTGCGCTCGGCATGCGCGGCGCGGGCCTGCACCGACTCGACGTAGGCGCGCCGCAACCGGCTCCAACTGCCCAGGGACACCGGCAGCAGCAGCCACAGGACCGTGCCCACGGTCCGCAGCGTGAAGTCGTCGCCGATCGGCGCGCCGGCCAGCGAGGTGGCCAGGAGCACGGTCATGGTCGCCGAGCCGTAGCAGCCGACGGTCCGCGAATCGGTGAGCGCGGCGAGCCAGTACAGGGCGGTCATCACGGGGGCCAGCAGCAGGGGGCTGGGCAGGTAGCCCAGCGCGGTCAGCACGGCGGCCGCGGCGGCGGTGACCACGAGGGCGGCTCGCGGCCGGCTGCGGGAGCCCACCACGGCCACCCCGGACAGCAGCAGGATCCAGGCGGGCCACAGGGCGTGCGGCGGCGCGGACTCGGATGTACTGATCCGGGCCCCGAAGACCGTGCACACGCAGGACGCCACCGCAGTCAGCACGTCCGCGACCCGGGCGTGGCGTTGCGCGTACCGTTCGAGGTTGCCGGTCATCATGCTCTCCGTGAGGGGGCGTGCCGAGGTCCATCGTCGCCGATGACGGCGCGGGCGGGCCCCGCGGACCGCCCGAGAGGGCGTGCTCGGGCGGAATCCGCGGGCGGCGGCGTCACACGCGCGCCTGGACCGGCCCGTCCGGATCCGGGTGCGGGTTGTGCGAGCGCGCGTGATCGAGCGCCGCGCCCTCCACGTCGACGCGGGGCAGGACCCGACCCAGCCACGTCGGCAACCACCAGGCCCGGTCGCCGAGCAGGGCCAGCACCGCGGGCACGATGGCCATCCGGACCACGAAGGCGTCGAACAGCACCGCGGCGGCCAGACCGAACCCGAGCATCTTGATCAGCGACCCGTCCTCCCCGATGAATCCGGAGAAGACCGCGACCATGATCAGCGCGGCGGCGGTCACCACCCGGGAGCTGTGCCGGAACCCGGACACGACGGCTTGATGGGCGCCTTCCCCGTGGGTGTACGCCTCCCGCATCCGCGAGACCAGGAACACCTCGTAGTCCATGGCCAGTCCGAAGACGATGCCCATCATGAAGATCGGCATCAGGCTCATGATCGGCCCGGTCTGCTCCACGCCGAACAGGTCCGCGGCGTGTCCCTTCTGGAAGACCAGCACCAGTACACCCAGCGCCGCCAGCACCGACAGCACGAAGCCCAGCGCCGCCTTGACCGGTACCAGCACGGACCGAAAGACCACGAGCAGCAGGACCACCGCCAGGGCGCCCACCACCGCGAGGTACGGCACCAGCGCGGACTGCACCTTGGCCGCGACGTCGATGTTCAGCGCGGTCGTACCGGTGACCTCGAACGTCGCCGACGCCTGCCGCTCCACGGCCGGACGGTTGCGGCGGATCGTCTCCACCAGGTCCTTGGTCTTCTCGTCCGTGGGGCTGGTCGACGGGGTGGCCCGGAAGACCGCCGTGTCGCCGGCCTCGTTGAAGCGGGCCGGCGCGACCGACACGATGCCGTCGGTACGGGCGATCCGGTCGCCGACGGCGCGCACCGCGGCCTGCGGGTCGGGCGCTCCCTTCGCGTCCACGACGATGGTCAGCGGGCCGTTGAAGCCCGGGCCGAAGCCCTCGGCGAGCGCGTCGTAGGCACGCCGCTCGGTGGTCGCGGTGGACTTGGCCTCGTCGCCCGGCATGCCGAGGCGCAGCGACGCCATCGGCACGGCGAGCGCGATCAGGCCCACCACGCCGAGCACCAGCACCGCCACGGGACGGCGCAGTACGAAACGCGCCCAGCGGGTGCCGAGGTTGTCCCGCCCGGCGGCCGGGCCGCCGCGCGCGCGGCCCTTGCGTACCCGGCGGGCGAGCACCGCGTTCGGCCAAAAGCCGAGCAGCGCGGGCACGACGGTCAACGCGACCAGCACGGCGACCGCGACGGCTCCGGCGGCGGCCAGGCCCATCTTCGTCAGCGTCGGAATCCCCACCACCGACAGCCCGGCGAGCGCGATGATCACGGTGACCCCGGCGAACACGACCGCCGATCCGGCGGTACCCACGGCCACCCCGGCCGCCTCGTGCGGCGCCCGCCCGCGCCCACGCTCCTCCCGATAGCGCGAGACCACGAACAGGGCGTAGTCGATGCCCACCGCCAGGCCCAGCATCATCCCGAGGGTGAGCGTGTCCGAGGACAGGCCCAAAGGGCCCGCGAGGAGCAGGATCGCGAACAGGCTCACGGCGACCCCCACGATCGCGGTCAGCAGCGGCAGGCCCGCGGCGGCCAACGACCCGAAAGTGAACAGCAGTACGATCGCCGCCGCCGAGAGGCCGACCAGCTCCGCGCTCCCGCCGGGGCCGCCGCCGGCGTCCATCGCCGATCCGCCGGTCTCCACCGTCAGGCCCGCCGAACGGGCCCGGTCCGCCGCCTTGTTCACCGCCGTACGGGCGGCGTCGGTGACGTCGTCGGCCTCCACCTTGTAGGTGACGGTCGCATACGCGGTCGCACCGTCCTTGCTCACCGCCTGCGACGCGAACGGGTCCGCGACACCGGCCACCTGCGGGCCTTCGCCCAGCGCCCTCACCGCCTGTTCGACGGCCTTGCGCAGGTCGCCGTCGGTCACCGTGTGCCCGCCCGGGGCCACGAAGACGATCCGGGCGGTGGCGCCGTCCGCGGCGGTTCCGGGAAAACGCTGCTCCATCAGATCGAACGCCTTTTGCGACTCGATCCCCGGCATCGAGAACTCCTCGTCCGAGGGCCCCGACGCCTGCGCGGCGCCCACCGCGACCACGACCAGCACCCCCAGCCACACCAAGAGCACCCGACCGCGCCGCCGAAAGGCCGCGAGGCCGAGCCGATACAGAAAAGTCGCCACGTCAGGGTCTCCCTATCCACGAGCGATGACCCTTCGAGCCTCGTTCGGGACGACCCCTCGCGTCGTCATGCGGCTACGGACACCGCGACCTACCGAAACCGCACGACCGTCCACCGCAATCGCAGTAGTCGCGCAGGTCGGCGGCCCCTTCAGCCGACCCAAAACACCGGCCCGCGCGGGGAGAACGGCAGCCGGGCGCCGGCCGGGACCAGGAAGGCGTGTTCGCGCCGGATCCGCAACACGTCGCAGTGCCCGTCGGTGATCACCAGGATCGGCCCGTCGGGCGGGAAGTCGGCGGCGCCCTCCAGGAGTCGGATCCCCGGTTGCAGAACCGTGCCGCCGCGCCCGCGCACCTTGGCCCGCTGCGCGATGTCCTCGACCGGCAGGTAGCCGGCGTCGTAGGCGGCGGCGTCGCAGTACACGACCCGCGCGGCCGGTACGTCCCGGGCGCTCGCGTAGGAGGCGATCGCGCCCAGGGCCTTGCCGAGCAGGGTGGTGTCCATCGATCCGGAGGTGTCCAGGACCACGCCGAACGTACACAGCCGGTCGACGTCCTCCGGCCGCACCCGCCCGGGCCGGGGGATGTCGGGGGTGGCGGCCTGGCGGCGGCCCGCCCGGGCGTAGGTGCGCACGGTCTCGGGCCGGCGTACGTGTTCGTCGAACCAGCGGGCCAGCCGCACGTCCCAGGCCGGCGGCGGCTGTTCCAGTGTGCGGATCTCCTCGACAAGACCGGCGGGCAACAGGCCGCGCCCGACGTCGTGGTAGGCGAGACCGGCGGTCAGCGCGCGCCGATAGAAGGCGTCCAGGTCAACCGAGGAGACCCGGGGTCCGGGCCGCGCGGGCAGCGGTCCGGGGGTGCCGCGCCGACTGGACCGCCGCGCCGCCGCGGCCGGTTCGGAGAGCCATTCGCCCAGCATGTCGCCGTGCTCGCGGGAGCCGGGGGTGCGCAGTTTGCGGGCCCGGCGCAGGTCGGTGGTCAGCGTGTCGTACACGGATTCCGCGGACAGTCCCGTCAGTCGCGCGTCGTAGAGCAAGCCGCCGGGCATCACCCCGACGCCCATCTCCACCAGCCACCCGTTGATCACGTAGTCGCAGGCCACGTTGAACAGGTGCGCGTCGCGGTGCTCGCGCCGCCGATCGTGCCGCAGTGCGGCGTGCAACATCTCGTGCGCAAGCACGAACTGCCATTCCTCCACCGAGAGTTGCACGTGCGGGTTGACGTAGATCTCGCCGTGCTCGGCGCTGACCGCGGCGATCGAGATGCCCCACGAGCGGGCCAGTTCGGCGTCGGCGACCACGGTGAGGCCGGCGGCGAGGGCGCCCAGGAGCGGGTAGGAGGAGACGAACCAGGACAACGCGCGGTCCCAGGGGCCCCGGGTGCGGGCCCGCCCCGCGACGCCGACCTGCTCGCCCGGTTCGGCCATTGCGGATTCCAACGAGGTGGCGACCATCTCGACCAGTCCGCGCGCCATCACCGCGGGCCAGTCGCGCGGCGCCGGGGCGTCGCGGGTCGGCGGCGGTTCGCGGCGCAGACAGGGCGAGGTGCCGTTGGTCCCGAGCCGGCGCAGCGCCTCGGGCACACCCTCGAGGCGCCAGCGTTGGGTGAGTTCGCGTTCGTCGCCGTCGGGCAGTCGGGGCAACTCCGTCAGGGGGGTGCCGATGCCCAGGCCGTCGGCGAAGCGGTGCACCGCGACGCAGCACGCGGTGTTGTAGGCGTCGTCGATCACGGCGGCGGGATGGCCGAGGCCGGCCTCGGCGAGGGTGTGCCCGTCGAGGTGGCCGAGCGCCAGGTGCAGCAGCAGATGGGTGTAGGCCCGTTCCCACAGCAGCGGTGGCACGTAGCGGTGCCGGTCCACGGTCAGCGTGCCGCGCTCGCCGATGTGGCCCAGCGCGCCCGGGCCGAGGGTGTCGTAGTCGTGCCGCACCAGGTGGGCGAGGTAGGCGATCGGCGCCACGTCGGTCGCCGACCAGCCGGCTTCGCGCGCCGCCACGACCTTGTCCGCGTGGTTGACGGCCGGCTTCTTCCCACCGGCCCGACGGGCGGCCATCGGCGGCCCGTTCAGCGCCGCGCGCCGACCAGGCGCGGCAGGTCGCGGGCGGCTTCGAGCAGAAACCACGCGGGCAGCGGCTCGGCGCCCTCCCGGTCGTCGGCGATCACGAGTTGGGCCATCTCCAGGGAGATCTCGGCGAGTTCGGTCAAGAGCCCCTTGGCCCGGAAGGCGAAGTCGCGCAGCGCGGGCGAGACGTGCCGGCGGTCGGCCGGGAGGTCCTTGGCCAGTCGCGCGCGGAAGCTCTCGACCAGGAAGTAGAGCAGGTCCCGGTCGGCGGGCGCGGCCGGCCAACGCGCGTCGCCCTTGAGGATGGCGTCCAGGCCGTAGGCGTTGCGCACGGTCTTGAGGAAGCCGAGGAACGCGGCGGCGTGGGTGGGGGTGAGCGTGCCGTGGGCGAGCAGTCGCACGTGTTCGTCGCCGACGTCGGGGCCGAAGGAGTACAGCCCGTCGGAGAGCATGTGCCACGCGCGCGGCGTGGAGAACGCCTCCTCGGTCTTGGGCGGCGCGCTCCACAGGTGGTCGGGTCGGGCCCGGATGTGCTCCAGGATCCAGGGGTGGATGCCGTTGACGCCGGCCCAGCCGAGCCAGTCGTCGACCGAGGCGCGCAGGTGTACGTGCACGAGGCGGTTGATCAGCGCCGAAGACATCGGTCGGGCCAGCGCGTTGTCGCTCGCCCGGTTGCCCGCGCCGATCACCACCGACCCGGCGGGCAGCGTGTACGAGCCGATCCGTCGGTCCAGGATCAGCGAGTAGAACGCCTTCTGCACGTCCGGGGAGGCGGCGTTGAGTTCGTCCAGGAACAGGCAGTACGGCTCGTCCCGGGCGATCTGCTCGGGCGGGCAGAACCGGCTGCGGCCGGCCACGACCTGCGGCACGCCGATCAGGTCCTCGGGGGCGAGCTGGGTGCCGAGGAGCGACACACACTCCAGGCCGATCGAGGCGGCGAAGTCGCGTACCAGCGACGACTTTCCGATCCCGGGAGCGCCCCACACGAAGACCGGTCGCACCAGCGCGGTATGCAGCAGGACGTCGGGCAGTGCTGCGGGGGTGATCGTGTGTGCGGCCTGCACGGCGACCTTTCGGCGAGGGGTGTGGGGGGCGCCGGAGTCGGGCTGCGGCCCTCGCATGATGCCGCCGCGGGGCCGGGCCTGTCGTGCGAATTTCCGCGCCCCGCACGGCCGCTCGCGCCGCTGCGGGGAAGGCCGACCCGGGCCGGCGGGGCCGGTCCCCGCCGGGCATGCTGAGGCGCGGCCGCAGTCGGCCGGTACCACGCACACAGCCCGGAGGCACGGTGAACCCCAACCGCATCGACAGCTACCTGGCCCTGCTCGGCGTCCCTCGCCCGGCGTCCCCGGATCCGCGGACACTGGCCGAGTTGCAGTGGCGGCACCTGCTGACCGTCCCGTTCGAGAACCTGGACATCCACCTGGGTCGCCCGCTCTCGCTCGACGAGGACACGCTGCTCGCGAAGATCCTGGATCGGCGGCGCGGCGGCCTGTGCTACGAACTCTGCGGTGCGTTCGCCGTGTTGCTGCGCGAACTCGGCTACCGCGTCACCCTGTTGTCCGCGTACACCTACGGCGACTCGGGGCGGGTGGGGATCCCGTTCGACCACTTGGCGCTGCGCGTCGACCTGGAGCATCCGTGGCTGGTCGACGTCGGTTTCGGGCGCTTCACCCACCGCCCGATACGGCTGGATCTGCGGACGGACCAGGTGGACCCGGGCGGAGTGTTCCGGATCGTCGACGGCGAGTACGGCGAGGTCGACATCCTGCACGACGGAAAGCGTGCGTACCGCCTGGAGCCCCGCCCGCGCGTGTCGGGCGACTTCGTGACCGGGTGCTGGTGGCACCAGACCGCGCCGGCGTCGCGCTTCACCCACGCCCCGGTGTGCTCGCTCGCCCTCCCGGACGGACGGATCACCATCTCCGACCGCACCCTGATCCGGACCACCGGCACCGACCGCCACGAGGAGCGACTCGTCGACGACGCCGCCCTCCTGGCCGCCTACCGCGAGCACTTCGGCATCACCCTGGACCGGATCCCGACCCGACTGGCGAACCCGCCGATTCCCACCGAAACCCCCTGATCACGGTCGGCCGCACGCTCCGGGCAGGCGCGCGGCCGACTCCGTGGCTGTGATCAGCGCCACAGGAAATCCCGGGGCTCACCCGTCACATCCCCACACGTTCGACCCGTCTAGTCACCAGTGGGTTCGGCCGACCCACCACGTTCACCATTCCCGAGCCTCCATTCCTTCCCGATACCTTCGCGCTCTTGTCGGGGCGCCGACGGCGAGGTCAGTCATGCCCGAAACCTGCTACGAACCGGTTGTTCAACCGGTCGTCCGAGCCATGTCCGCGGGCATCTGCGCGTCGGTCGAGCCGCCCCGACGACGCCTCTCGGCGCCCACCCGCCGCACGCTGCTCCTCGTGGCGTGCGTGCTACTGGCCGCGTACACCGGGATCCGCGCACCGAGCGCGTGGACCGCGACATTGCAGACGATCTCGCTCCAGGACGGCTTCCACCGGCGGTTCGTGGTCGGCACAGTGCTGCATCCGGTCGCGGAGGCGACGGACTACCCGTACGCGCTGTTCGCCGGCACGTCGTTCGTGATCCTGGCCGCGCTGCTCGCGGTCGTGGTGGTCGCGGCGGCGCGCACCCGGGTGCCGGCCCGGCGGGCCCTGGTTGCCGGGTGGCTGGTGCTGCCCACCGGCGGCTACCTCTTCCACGAGGTCGGCTACTTCGAACAGCTGCTGTTCCTGGCCCTGTTCGGCGCGTGGTGGCTGCTCGCCCGGGGTCGCGTGATCGCCGCCGCGCTGGTGATGGCGGTCGCGGTGTGCGTGCACGAGATCGCGATGCTGACCGTGATCCCGCTGTTCACCCTGCTGGTGGTGGACCGGCTGCCGATCCGCCGGGCGGCGGCCGTACTGCTGCCCGCGGTGCTCGTCGGCGGCACCGTGCTGCTCGTCTCGCCGGCCGCCGACGGGGCGGCGCCCGGTCTGCAGGCTCGGCTGCGCGAGGGCGGATTCCCGGCCCGGGCCGACGTGTTCGAGATCTTCGGCCGGACGCAGGCGGAGAGTCTGCGGATGTACGAGCCATTCGAGGTGTTGTGGTTCCTGGTCCCGCTCGCGGTGCTCCTCGCCGCGGCGCCGGCCCTGGCGTTCGCCGGGGGCACCGTGGTGGGGCCGCGCCGACTGTTGGCGATCGCGGCGGCCGTCGCGCCGCTGGTGGCCGCGTTCGCCGGATGGGACACCCACCGCTGGGCGTTCCTGCTCCTGGCCAACACGGCCGTGGTGGCGTGGTGGTGGCTGGGGCAGGAGCCGCCCGATGCGGCCCCGTCCCGGGTGCGCTCACGCCACCGGGTGCTGGTGGCCGCGGCATTGCTGTGCGTACACGTACCGCTGGCCTACTTCGACGACTTCGCCCCCCGCGAACTCACCGGCCCGGGGATCAACGCCTTCGTCGAGGACTCGATCTCCGGCGACCTGCTGCGCACGCCGACCCGATGACGGCGCCTGAGCCCCGCGGTCTCCGCGCGTCCCGGCACAGGCCGCCCGGCGGTCAGTGTCCGTAGGTGTCGAGTGCCGCGAGGACCGCCTCGGCCACGTCGTCGCCGTCGGGGGTCGCCGGCAGGTCCAGGGGGGCGGTCCACAGCGCCGCGGCCGGGTCGACCACGCCGTACACGTGCGGGAAGAGCGCGCCGCCACGCGAGGGTTCCCAGCGCAGCGCCGCCCCCAGGACGGCCGGATCCAGTGCCACCAGGACCAGATCGTCGCGGCCGGCGAAGTGCCGCCGGGCGGTCTCCGCCACCTGCGCGCCCGTGGACAGGTGCACGTAGCCGTCCACCAGGTCGATCCCGGACCCCGCGAACCGGCCGGCCCGCAGCGCCTGGGCCCACTCGTCGGCGCCGACCAGCTTGTAGACGATCTCCTCGCTCATGCCCCGACCCTAACGCCGCGCCGCCGGGCGGCCGGTCACCCGACCCCGGCGCGCCGGCGCCCGCGGCGCAGGTCACCGATCCGGTGCGCCGCCGGGAACGCTCGCCGATCGTGGATTACCGCGGCCCTTCGCCGACGTTGTGTCCCTCACACGCAGCACACGGCAGACGACGGACCCGGCCAACCGCGGCGACGGTAGCCCAGAACTCGGGAGACGCACCTGATGACCACCGACCCCCGCACCGACCCCCCGGGGCGGGACGCAGGCCCGCTCCTCGAACGCGAGGCCGAGCTGCACGCCCCCTTCCTGGAGGAGGCCGCCGCACGGCTGCGCGATCTGGCGCTGTACGGCGACCGCACGCTGACCCGGGTGGACCGGATCCTCGATCTGGGCGGCGGCCCCGGGGTCGCGTCCTGCCTGCTGGCCCGCTACTTCCCCAACGCCGACGTGGTCGCCGTCGCGCCGAACCCCGCCCTGCTGGCTCGCGCCGGCGCCCGCGCACACCGGGAGGGCCTGAGCCACCGGGTACACACCCACCACGTCGAGCTGCCCGCCGACCTGGACACCCTGGGCAGCGCCGACCTGATCTGGGCGGGCGACGTGGTCCACCACCTCGGCGACCAGCAAGCCGCGCTGGACGCCCTGGCCCGGGTGCTGCGTCCCGGCGGGATGATCGCGATCGCCGAGCGCGGCCTGTCCACCCGCTTCCTGCCCCGCGACATCGGCATCGGCCGCCCCGGCCTCCAGGCCCGGCTCGACGCCGCCCACGAGGACTGGTTCGCCGAGCTGCGGGCGAGCCTGCCCGGCGCCCGGGCGGCGGTCGAGGACCGGCCGGCCATGCTGGCCCGCGCGGGCCTGGTCCCGACCGGCACCCACTCGTTCCTGATCGACCTGCCCTCACCGCTGGACGCCCTGCCGCGCGAGCACCTGCACGCCGAACTCACGCACCGCCGCGCCCTGTTGGCCGACCGCCTGGACGCCGAGGACCTGGCCACCCTCGACGCCCTGCTCGATCCCGACACGGACACCGGCATCCTGTGGCGCCCGGACGCCTTCTACCTCGCCGCGACCACGATCCACACCGCGCGCGCCTGCCCGCGCCGCTGAGCCGACGACCGCGCGCCGGGGTCAGCGGGCGTCGACCGGCACATCGACCGCGGGCGCGCCCGCGACCGGCGCCTCGGCGAGCGCCGAAGTCCCCTGCCCCGCCCCGGCGTCGGCCACCGGCACCCCGCGCAGGAACCGCGCGCAGTAGCCGGCCCCGATCACCATGACCACCGCCGCGCCGATCGCCGCGGCGTTCATCCCGTCGCAGAACGCGTCCCGGGCCGTGTCCAGCAGGGTCCGCCCCGCGTCCCCCGACAACCGGGCCGCGGTCGCCTGCGCCCCACCCAGGGTCTCCCGCGCCGGCCCCCCGGGACCGGTGTCGGCCATCGCCCGGTGGTAGACCGCGTCGCCGATCGTGCCGAGCAGCGCCATGCCGAGCGCACCGCCGAGTTCGCTGCCCGACTCCAACACGGCGGAGGCGGAGGCGGCCCGCTCGGCCGGCGCGACGCCCATCGCCATCTCGGTCACCTGCGTCATCACCGCGACCACGCCGGCCGCGTACACCGCCGCGCCGCCGAGCAGCAGCGCGAGCGAGGAGTCGGGCCGAGCGGTCGCCAGCACCGCGAAGCCGCCGATGGCCACCGTGAATCCGCCGCTCATCACCCAGGCCCGATCGATCCGCCGGGCCAGCACGGTGGCCACGGGCGTGGCCACCGCGACCGCCAGCGACGGCACCAGGCTCCACAGCGCGGCGCGCAGCGGGCTCATCCCGAGCACCGACTGGAGGTACTGCGTGGTGAAGATGGCGAATCCGACGATCGCGAACATCGACATCACATTGGCGAACACCGCCCCGCCGAACGCCCGCATCCGCAACAGTTCCAGGTCCAACAGCGGATGCTCGGCGGTGAGTTGGCGCCGTACGAAGAGCGCCCCGACGATCAGCCCGAAAGCGATGCTCGCGATCGGCAACGTCTGTGCCCCGGATCGGGCGATCTCCTTGATCCCGTACACCACCGGCAGCAGCGTGCCGAGCGATAGCACCGCGCCGATCAGGTCGAACGACCCGTGTGCGACGCCGCGATGACGCGGGACGAAGACCGGGACCAGGATCAGCAGGATCGCCATCGCCGGCACGTTGATCAGGAAGATCGAACCCCACCAGAAGTGTTCGACGAGCACACCGGACAGGATCGGCCCGAGCGAGATGCCGCCGGTCATCACCGCGGTCCAGATCGCGATCGCCGTCCCGCGCTGTTTGGGGTCGACGAACATGGTGCGGATCAGCGCCAGCGTGGACGGCATCAGCGCCGCCCCGCCCACCCCGAGCAGGGCCCGTGCGGCGATCAGCGTCTGCGCGTCCTGCGCGTACGCCGCGAGCAGCGACGCCCCGGCGAACAGCCCCGCCCCCACCAGGAGCAGCCGCCGCCGACCGATCCGGTCGCCGAGCGCGCCCATCACGATCAGCAGACCGGAGAGCACGAACCCGTACATGTCCAGGATCCACAACTGCTGTGTGCCGGTGGGCTCCAGTGCCCGGCCGATGAACGGCACCGCGAAGTAGAGCACCGACACGTCCATGCTCACCAACAGCAGCGGCACCAGCAGGACGGCCAGCCCGACCCACTCCCGCCGCCCCGCCGACGGCGCCGCCCCCGGCTTTCCGGTCGTCTCGTCGATCGCCACTGGAATCTCCCCCATTGTTCGCACTGTCGCACCGCACTGCTTCCGTACGGCGTACGCTCCGCCGCGTACAGAGTAAACACACCGTACGCCGCGCAACAACAGCTCGATATTCCGCGGGAATAAAGGCTTCACCAAGTAGTGCACAGAAACTAGTGCACCAATCCGGCGGCAAGGGTGCTCTATAGTGCACTGACCAGGACAGGGAGTACCGACAGCCCGGGAGGCCCCGATGCCCCGCGACGCCACGCCGTCGATCCGGATCGCCGACGAGCTGCGTCGGCGGATCGAGACGGGCGAGCTGCGCCCCGGCGATCGGGTGCCCTCCACCCGGGCGATCACCGCGGAGTGGGGCGTGGCCATGGCCACCGCCACCAAGGCGCTGACCGTGCTGCGCGATGCGGGACTGGTCCGGGCGGTGCGCGGGGTCGGCACCGTGGTCGTCGACCGCTCCGACGCGCCGCGCGCCCGGGTCCGGGCGATCACCGTCCCGCCCACACACCCGCCGCGCACCGACGCCGAACTCACCCGGGAGCGAGTGATCGCGGCCGCGATCGCCATCGCCGACGAACGCGGCCTGGCGGCGGTGTCGATGCGGCAGATCGCCGCCGAGGTGGGGGTGGCTCCGATGAGCCTGTACCGGCACGTGCCCGGCAAGGAGGACCTGCTCGCCGCGATGGCCGACAGCGTGTTCGCCGGGGCGCCGTTCCCCGCCGAGGAGCGCATCGGCTGGCGGGCCCGCCTGGAGGCCTCGTGCCGGATGCAGTGGGCGATGTACCGCCGCCACCCGTGGCTGGCCCAGGTCATGTCGATGACCCGCCCGCTGCCGACGGTGCGCGGCATGCGGCATGTGGAGTGGGCGATGGCCGAGTTCGAGGGGCTGCCGACGGGCGTGATGATCCACATCGCGGTGACGATGCTCAACTATGTACGCGGCACCGCGATCAATCTCGCCGGGGAATCCGAGGCCGAACGCGCCACGGGCGTGTCCAGCGAGGAATGGATGCAGGCCCAGGACGAGACCATGGACCTGATCCTGGCCGGCGGCGACTTCCCGATGTACTCCGCCGCGTTGACCGACCCCGACCTGGAACTGAGCCTCGAAACGTTGTTCACCTTCGGGCTGGACCGCCTCCTGGACGGCATCGCCTGCCTGATCCCCGCGAGCGGGTGAGCGCGCCGCGCCGAAACGGCGGGCGCGCCCGCGCTCACCCGCGCGGCAGCGTCACCAGGCTCAGGAAGAACTCGTCGATCCGGCGCACCGCCTCCAGGAACGACTCCAACTCGACCGGCTTGGTCACGAACGCGTTCGCGTGCAGGTCGTAACTGCGCCGCACGTCGTCGGGCGCGGCCGAGGTGGACAGCACCACCACCGGGATCGTCCGCCACCGCTCGTCGGCCTTCATCGCCGACAACACCTCGCGACCGTCCATCCGCGGCATGTTCAGATCCAGGATCACCAGATCCGGCCGCGCATGCGTACGCAGCCACTCCAGCGCCTCCATGCCGTCCGCGACCCGACACAGGGTGTGCCCCCGTTCCCGGTCCAGCAACGCCTCTTCGATCATCAACGCGTCGCCCGGATCGTCCTCCACCAGCAACACCGTCAGCGTTCGTGTCATCGCGGTCTGGCTCATCGCACCACCTTCGGATCACGGCCACGGCCGACCCTCGACCGGACCGACACCCATCCATCGAACTCGGCGCGCACGCACCACCGACCCGCCTCCGAAGGCTAACGCCTCCGGTCCACCGATACGGAGAGCACACCGGCACCGCCCGTCCCGGTCCTTGACGCATATCACGCGATGGCCCATCGTGGGGCGTCGGTCACACTCGGCAACCGGGCGGATGCGCAGACCGGTGCTCGGCGAACCAGGGGGGAACCGCCATGCGGATGAACACCGTCGAGAAGATGGTCGTGGCCAGTCCACTGCGCCGGGGCCCGCAGATCTGGTACGAGACACCCCTGCTGCTGCGCCTGGGCGGCCGGCTCGACCCGGGCGCACACGCGCTGGAGATCGGCTGCGGCACCGGCCGGGGCATCGAGCTGATCCTGAACCGCTTCGGCGCCGCGCGGGTGGACGGCATCGACGTCGACCCCGACTCGCTCGCCCGGGCCCGGCGGCGCTGGCACGGCAACAGCCGGGTCGCCATCGTCCAGGGTTCGGCCACCGACCTGCGCACCGCGGTCGACGCGGCGGACGCGAGCTACGACGCGGTCTTCGACTTCGCGATCGTGCACCACATCCCGGACTGGCGCGCCTGCCTGGCCGAGGTGGGCCGGGTGTTGCGCCCGGGCGGCCGGTTCTACTTCTCCGAGATGACCGCCCGCGCACTGGCCCGCCCCACCCTGGCCCTGCTGTTCGACCACCCCACCGAGGACCGCTTCGACGCCCGCGACTTCCTCGCCGAACTCCCCCGACACGGCCTCGACGTCATCGGCAGCAAGTCCCTCCTCGGCGACTACTTCTTCGGGGTGGCCCAACGCCGGGAGCCACAGGGCCGAGGGGCCCGACCGGCCCGGCCCGACGCCTCGAAACCCCAGCGCGTGGACACAACGCAACGAGCGAAGCGGGCGGGCACACCGAATCCGACCCGACCAACACCCAACCGCGGCCCGCACTAGGCTCGTCAGGCGATGCTCAACACACACCCCACCTTCGAAACCTTCGTCGCGGTAGGCGATTCCTTCACCGAAGGCATGTCCGACCCGGACGCCCACGGCAACTACCGCGGCTGGGCCGACCTCCTCGCCGACCGACTCGCCATCGACACGCCGACGCTGCGCTACGCCAACCTGGCCGTGCGCGGAAAGCTGATCCGGCAGATCGCGGACGAGCAGGTCGACACCGCCGTCGCGCTCGACGGCGCGCTGATCAGCCTCGCCGGCGGCCTCAACGACGTGCTGCGCCCGCGCTGCGACGTCGGCGCGGTCTGCGCGGTGTTCGAGCAGGCCGCGGCCAAGCTCGCCGCCGGCGGGGGACACCTGGTGCTGTTCCGCAGCACCGACCCCACCCGCCGACTGCGCTCCTCCGCCCGGCTGATGCCCCGGATCGAACGCCTGGTGGAGTTCGTGGACACCGTCGGCGCCCGCCACGACGCCACCGTGGTCGACCTGTTCACCGCGCGCGTCTTCGACGATCCCCGGATGTGGGCGGACGACCGGCTGCACCTGTCCACCGAGGGACACCGCCGGGTCGCCGAGGCCACCGCGCAGGCACTCGGCCTGCCCGGCGACGACGACTGGCGCGCACCGCTGCCCGCCGCCGCGCCACGCACGTGGGGCGACCGCAGGCGCGCCGACGCGCGCTGGGCCCGTACCCACCTCGGCCCCTGGCTGGCCCGCCGCGCCACCGGCCGCTCCTCCGGCGACGGCCGCGCCCCCAAGCGCGCCGAACTCACCCCGTGGCGATAGCGCGTGTCTCCAGGCCCCCGGCCGGAATCTTTCCCGCCCCGGGCGACCGACGGCGCGCATGTCAGGTTAGGGTTACCTAACAAACACGCGCCGAGTCGCACAGTGCAGGCGAGGAGAACCCCCATGGCGGACAGCCCGGTACGCAAGCCCCGCAAGCTGATCGAACTCGAGGTGCGCAGCACCGAACAGGTCGGCCCGCACCTCATCCGGATCGTCGCCGGCGGCGAGGGCTACCGGAACTTCACCGACAACGGCTACACCGACGCCTACGTCAAGGTGCTCTTCCCGCTGCCCGGGGTGAGCTACCCGGAGCCGTTCGACATGGAGGTCATCCGGGCCGAACTCCCGCGCGAGGACTGGCCGCGCACCCGTACGTACACGGTGCGCGCGAACAACCCGGCGGCCGGCGAGCTGACCATCGAGTTCGTGCACCACGGCGACGAGGGCCTGGCCGGCCCCTGGGCGGCGCGCGCCAAGCCGGGCGACACGCTGCGCCTGCTCGGTCCCGGCGGCGCCTACGCGCCCGACCCCGAGGCGGACTGGCACCTGTTCGTCGGCGACGAGAGCGCCTACCCGGCGATCGCCGCGTCGATGGAGCGGCTGCCCGCCGCCGCCCGGGCGATCGCGCTCCTGGAGGTGGGCACCACGGCCGAGACGCCCACCGGCATCCTGCCCGCGACCCATCCCGAGCTGGACCTCGACCTCACCTGGATCACCCGCGACGCCGGCCCCGGCCTGCTCGACGCGCTGCGCGCGCTGGAGTTCCCGACCGGTCGGGTACACGCGTTCGTGCACGGCGAGGCCGGCGTGGTCAAGGAACTGCGCCGACACCTGGTCGACGAGCGCGGCGTCGACCGCGCCGACATCTCCTTCTCCGGCTACTGGCGCAAGGGCCGTGACGAGGACGGCTTCCAGGCGGACAAGGCCGCCGAAAAGGCCGCCGAACGCGCCGCCGAACAGCGCGCCTGAACCCGTCCCACCCCTCGGCGGTCCGGCCCCGCCCCCCGGACCGCCGCCGCGCCCCGACCACACCCGGATCCAACTCCCGAGGCGGCGACGGCCGCACGGCGGTCGGGCCCACTCCGGCCCGACCGCGGGTGCACGCCGCTCGGGCGAACTGCCGGGCCGGCCGGGTGAAACCGCGCGTGGGGCACTACCGCGGGCGATCGGGCCGGCACAGGGTGGTGCCCATGAGACGTCCACCACACACCGTCACATCCCTCCTCGCCCTCGCGACCGCCCTCACCCTCACCGCGGCCGTCGCCCCCGTGGCCCACGCCGACGACGCCCGGCCCACCCCGGGCGCGCCCGGCATCGGCGATCCGCTGTTCCCGCTGAGCGGCAACGGCGGCTACCGCGCCGACCACTACACGCTCGCCTTCGACTGGCAGGCGCCCGGCGCCGCGTTCCCGGCCGTCACCACCATCGAGGCCACCGCCACCCAGGCGCTGTCCCGGTTCGACCTCGACTTCGCGGGCAACACCCTCGGCCGGGTCACCGTCGACGGCCGCCCGGCCGAAACCCGGCGCGACGGCGACGAGTTGGTGATCACCCCGGCCCGCCCGCTGCGCAAGGGCCGCGCGTTCACCGTCCGGGTCGAGTACACCGCCGACCCCACCCAGCAGCGCCACCGCGACGACGCCATCGAGACGTTCGGCTGGATCCCCACCCCCGACGGCACGGTGATCTACCCGCAGCCCGACGGCGCCAAGATGATCTTCCCGAGCAACGACCACCCGAGCCTGCGCGCCCGCACCACGGTCGAGATCACCGCGGCCGACGACCTCACCGCGCTTTCCAACGGCACCCTCGTCCACAAGCGCCCGGCCGCTCCCGGCCGCACCCGCTGGACCTACGACAGCCGGCAACCGGTGGCCGGCCAGCTCTTCCAACTCGCCGTCGGCAAGTACACCCTGATCGACGGCAAGGCCGCCGACGGTACCCGGCTGCGCGACGCGATCCCGCCGGACCTGGTCGACCGGGTCGAGCAGTACCGCTCGCTGACCCCGCGACACCTGGCCTGGGTGACGGACAAGCTCGGCCCGTACCCGTTCGACAGCTACGGCCTGCTCGTCGCGCACACCGACCTCGGCGTCGCGCTGGAGACCCAGGGGTTGTCCCTGCTCCCCGAGGGCGACCTGCTCGGCGACAAGATCAACGCCGAACGCAACATGGTGCACGAGCTGGTGCACCAGTGGACCGGCGACAGCGTGGCCATCGAACGCTGGTCCGACCTGTGGCTGAGCGAGGGCCACGCCCGCTACTACGAGCGCGTCTACAGCGAGGAGAACGGCGGCGCCAACATGGAGGCGCTGATGCGCGAGGCGTACCGGCAACACGACATCTGGCGCCGGGACACCGGCGCGCCGGCCGAGCCCACCGAGCCGAACCTGTTCAAGCGCATGCGCTACGACGGCTCGGCGCTGGTCTTCTACGCGCTGCGCGCCGAGGTCGGCGCGGACACCTTCGCCCGGATCGAACGGGCCTGGACCACCCGCTTCAAGGGCCGCGCCGCGAGCACCGCCGACTACGTGAACCTGGCCTCCCAGGTCGCCCAGCGCGACCTGGCCCCATTCCTGACCCCGTGGCTGTACGGCGCCAAGACCCCGCCGATGCCGGGCCACCCGGACTGGACCGTCGACCCGGCCTGACCGCGCGATCCCGACATCCCGGGCGCGGCGGCCGACCACCGCCGCGCCCGGGCCGGTTCGGCGTGCTCCCGCGCGAAACAACCCCGGGAAAGCGACTTTGCCGACCGCCTCTCCCGTGATAGAAACCGGAACGAACGTCCCACTTTATTTTTCTATCGACGGGAACTCCCGTGCGCAACCCCTACCGAGACATCTTCACCGCGCCCGGCGCCAAGGGATTCTCGGCGGCCGGCTTCATCGCCCGCATGCCCATCTCGATGACCGGCATCGGCATCGTCACCATGCTCTCCGAACTGCGCGGCGAATACGGTCTGGCCGGCGCGGTGGCGGCCACCTTCGCACTGGCCACCGCGCTGATCGCGCCGCAGGTGTCGCGGATCGTGGACCGCTACGGGCAGGGCCGAATACTTCCGCCTGCCACCGCCGTCAGCGTGTTCGCGATGGGTGCCCTCCTGCTGTGCGCCCGCTACGACGCCCCCGCGTGGACCCTGTTCGTGTGCGCGGTGCCGGCCGGCTGCATGCCCAGCATGGGGGCCATGGTCCGCGCCCGCTGGCTGGTCCTGTACCGCGGCTCGGCGCACCTGCACACGGCGTTCTCGTTCGAGTCCGTGGTCGACGAACTGTGTTTCATCCTGGGCCCGATCATCGCCGTCCAGCTCTCGGTGTCCGTCTTCCCCGAGGCGGGGCCGCTGGCCGCGATCGTCTTCTTCACCGTCGGCGTGCTGCTGTTCACCGTGCAGCGCGGCACCGAGCCCCCGCCGCACCCGCGCACCGCCGGCCCGACCAGGTCGGTCATGCGGATCCGGGGGCTCCAGGTGCTCGTGGTCACCCTGATCGCGATCGGCGCCATCTTCGGCACCGTCGACGTGGTCACCATCGCCTTCGCCGAGGAGCACGGTCAACGCAGCAACGCGAGCTTCGTGTTGGCCACCTACGCGGCCGGCTCCTGCATCGCCGGGGTTGCGTTCGGCGCGTTCAAGTTCGCCGCCCCGCTGCCCCGGATGTTGCTGATCAGCGTGGGCTGCACCGCGATCACCATCCTGCCGCTGCTGCTCGTGGGCAACCTGCCCGCACTCGCGGCGACCGTGTTCGTCGCGGGCATGTCCATCTCGCCCACCATGATCCTCACGGTCAGCCTGGTCGAGCGCCTGGTCCCGCCCGCGCGGCTGACCGAGGGCATGACCTGGACCGCCACCGGCATCGGCATCGGCGTGGCCGCCGGCTCCTCGCTGTCCGGTCTGGTCGTGGACCACTTCGGCGCCCGGGCCGGCTTCGGAGTCGCGGTCGGCGCGGCCCTCGTCGCGGTCGTGATGGCGCTCGGTGGATACCGTGTGTTGCGGCGGACCGCCCCGCGCGTGGTCGGCACAACCGTCGCGCACGGCGGCTCGCTGCCCCAGGCCGCACCCGTACGAGAAGGTGAGTCCCACTGACCGAGGAAGCCGTCGACGGCCGGCGGGCCAAGGGCGAACGCCGGCGCCGCGCACTGATCGAGGCCACCCTGCGGGTGGTCGAGCGGGACGGCGCCGCGGGGGTCAGCCACCGCTCCGTCTCGCGCGAGGCGGGCCTGCCCACCAGCGCGTCCACGTACTACTTCGCCGGCGTCGACGACCTGCTCACCGCCGCGCTCACCACGTGTATGACCGAGGACGCGGTGCACATCCGGGGGCTCGTCGACACCCCGGGCGACCCCCGGCGCGCGCTGGCCGAGCACCTGCGGCACATCTGCACCGCCCCCGGCCGGCTGGTCGCCGAGTACGAGTTGTTCCTGCTCGCCGCCCGCCGCCCGGAGTTGCGCGAGTCGACCGACCACTGGACGGCCGCCGTCACCGACTTCGCGCTGCGCTTCAGCGGCGATCCGGTCCGGGTCCGGGTCTTCGTCGGCGCCCTGGACGGGCTGCTCATCCAGGCGCTGCTCACCGACGCGCCGCCGAGCACCGACGAGTGGGAGGCGATGATCCGCGACCTGCTGCCGGGCCCCTGCCTGGCGCCCGCCTGACGCCCGCCCGACCACGCGCGGTGTGGTCGCCGGCTCCCCCGCCCGCCGGATGGGCCAGAATCGGGTCATGTCCCGACGCACCTCGCGGCCCCGACCGGACGCCGTCACCACCGCCTCGCCCTGCCCCTGCGGCCTGTCCGCGACCTATGGCGAGTGCTGCGGCGCCCGCCACGCCGGATCCCCCGCGCCCACCGCCGAGTCGCTGATGCGCTCGCGCTACAGCGCCTTCGTCGTCGGCGACGAGCCGTACCTGCTGCGCACCTGGCACCCGGACACCCGGCCGGACCGGGTCGGCCTCGACGACCGCACCCGCTGGCTGGGCCTGGAGGTGCACGGAAGCACCGACGGCGGCTCGTTCCACCAGGAGGGCACCGTCGAGTTCACCGCGACCTACCTCGAACGCGGCAACCGGGGCGAGGTACGCGAGCACAGCCGCTTCGTCCGGCACGAGGGCGCGTGGGTGTACGTCGGCCCACTGCCTCCGTCGGCCTGGATCGGACCCGACCGGTTCGCGCACGGCCCCGATCCGGCTACATCTCCGACTCGCCCCACTCCGTGACCGTGAGTTCGTCGCCCACCGCGACCTTGCCGGGGCGCAGCACGGCGAACTTGCCGCCGAAGGCCACCCCGCCCTGCGGCGCGCGACGGTATCCGGCGAAGGTGCGCAGCGGTTCCGGGCCGGCCTTGGCCCCCGTGCGCTGGTCGACCAGGGTGACCGCGCACCGGATCGCGAGCTTGGCGTAGCCCAGTTCGGCCTCGCCGAGCGTGAATCGGCGGATCCGGTCCTCGGTGTGCGGTTCGGCCCAGCCGTCCACCACGACGTTCGGCCGGAAGCGGCTCATCGGCAGCGGCGCCTCCCCGCGCTCGGCCAGGCGCGCGTGCAGCAGCGCGGGAGAGCACGTGCAGGGGCGAGCTGTCCGCGTAGCCGCAGGTGCCGGGTATCGCGCCGTCGGTCACCCGGTCGTGCTCCGGCGGCACCCGAACCAGGCGGCTCGGCACGCCGAGCGCGTCCGACAACCACGCGGCCGGCGCGTCGCCCTGGTCGATGCCCCGATAGGGATCGCCGAACAGGTCCACGTCCCGGCGCGGGCCGTCGGTGTCCACCTCGATCGTGACCGGGTCGGCGTCCGGCCGATGCAGGATCAGCCGAGTACCGTCGGCGTCGATCTCCGGTCGGATCGACGCCAGGCGCGGATCCCGTCGCTGGGTGCGGAAGACGCCGTCCGGATCGGTCACCATGAACGTCCGGTCGTGGGCGAGCCCGGCGGGGGTGAGCAGGGTGCGCTCCACCGGGATGCCGGCGCACCCCTTGACGGGGTAGTGGATCAGTTCGACTACGGAGATCATCGCCCGAGCCTATCGACGGCCGCGACACGTGCGCCGAGCGACCGCGCGACCCTTGTTACCGACGCGTAGCACTGCTTGACTACCGGACATGTCGACGCACGAGGTCACCAATCAGGTCCCGGCTCCGACCGCGCGGGAGGCCGCCGCCGACCCGGCCCTGTTCGAGGCCCTGCACCGCGAACAGGCGGGTTGGGCCGAGGCCGAGGTGCGCGAGCTGGGCCTGCGCGCGTGGGACGAACCGGCGCAGGAGTGGGGCCGGTTGGCCAACGAGCACGAGCCGATCCTGCGCAGCCACGACCGCACCGGGCACCGCATCGACGAGGTCGAGTTCCACCCGGCCTGGCACGAGTTGATGACCGTCGCGATCGAGCACGGCCTGCACGCGAGCCCGTGGCAGGAGGACCGCGTCGGCGCGCACGTCGCGCGCGCGGCGAAGTTGTACGCGTGGGGTCAGGTCGAGGCGGGGCACATGTGCCCGCTGTCGATGACCTACGCGTCGGTGCCGGTGCTCCGGGTCGAGCCGGAACTGGCCGAGCGCTACGAGCCGTTGCTGGCGGCGCGGATGTACGACTTCGGGTTGCGCGAGCCGACCGCCAAGCGCGGGCTGCTGGCCGGCATGTCGATGACCGAGAAGCAGGGCGGCTCCGACGTACGGACCAACACCACGCTCGCGGCTCCGACGGCGGACGGGTCGTACCGGCTGACCGGGCACAAGTGGTTCACCTCCGCGCCGATGTCCGACCTGTTCCTGACCCTGGCCCAGGCCCCCGGCGGGTTGTCCTGCTTCCTGGTCCCCCGGGTGCTCCCGGACGGCACGCGCAACACGTTCCAGCTGATGCGGCTCAAGGACAAGCTCGGAAACCGGTCGAACGCGTCGGCCGAGATCGAGTACGAGGGCGCGTACGCCCGCCTCGTCGGCGCCGAGGGCGAGGGGGTTCGGACCATCGTCACCATGGTCAACGCCACCCGGCTCGATTGCGTGATCGGCGCGGCCGTCGGGATGCGGGTCGGCGCGGTCCGCGCGGCGCACCACGCGGCGCACCGGTGGGCGTTCGGCGCGGCGCTGATCCACCAACCGCTGATGCGCAACGTGCTGGCCGACCTGGTGATCGAGTCGGAGGCGGCGACCACGGTGGCAATGCGGCTCGCGGGCGCGGCCGACCGGGCGTTGCGCGGGGATCCGGCCGAGGCGGCGTTTCGCCGGATCGCGGTCGCGGTGTCGAAGTACTGGGTGTGCAAGCGCGGTCCGATGCACGCGGCCGAGGCGTTGGAGTGTCTGGGCGGCAACGGCTACGTCGAGGAGTCGGGGCTGCCTCGGCTGTACCGGGAGGCGCCGCTGGTGTCCATCTGGGAGGGCTCCGGCAACGTCGCCGCGCTCGACGCGTTGCGCGCGATGGCTCGCGAACCGGCGTGCGTGGACGCGTACTTCGCCGAGATCGACGCGGTCGCCGGGGCGGATCGCCGACTCGATGCGGCGGCTGCGGCGCTGCGCAAGGAGTTGGCCGATCCGAGCGAGGCGCAGTTCCGGGCCCGGCGGCTTGTCGAGTCGATGGCGGTATTGCTCCAAGGCGCGTTGCTCGTGCGGTACGCGAACCCGGCGGCCGACGCGTTCTGCGCGACGCGGTTGGCCCGCGAGGGCGGGCACGCCTTCGGCACACTGCCGGCCGGAACCGACACGGCGCCACTGCTGGCCCGGGTCCCCGGCGCGTAGCGCAACGGGGACGGGAGCGGGCACGGGAACGGGAATCCTGACCGGAACAGAACACACGCCCTATGCTCCCGTTCATGATCAACTCTGTCGGACTTGTCATTTTCGACTGCGACGGCGTCCTCGTGGACAGCGAACCCATCGCCATCCGGGTACACGTGGCGCTCGGCGCCGAGCACGGCTGGCCGCTGACCCCCGCCGACGTGATCGAGCGGTTCGTCGGCCGCTCCTCCACGGCGATCGCCGAGCAGATCGCCGAGCGGGTCGGGCCGGACGTGGCCGCCGAGTGGACCCGGGGCTTCGAGGCGCGGCACCGGGACGAGGTGGAGGCGGGCCTGAGTCCGGTCGAGGGCATCGAGTACGCCGTGGACACCCTCGCCGACCTGGGTCTGCCCACGTGCGTGGCCTCCAGCGGCAGCCACGACAAGATGGCCCACACCCTCGGCCGAACCGGCCTGTACGACCGCTTCGCGGGCCGGATATTCAGCGCGACCGAGGTCGCCCACGGCAAGCCCGCCCCCGACGTCTTCCTCCACGCCGCGGCCCGGATGGGCGTCGCCCCGGAACACTGTGTCGTGGTCGAGGACAGCCTCAACGGCCTGCGCGCCGCCCGCGCGGCAGGCATGCGCTCATTCGCCTACGCGGGCGACCTGATCCCCCCGCACCTGCTGGAGGGCCCGACCACCACGGTCTTCAAGTCGATGCGAGACCTGCCGGCCCTGATCACCGGCACCCCCTGACCCACGACACGGCCGGCCCGCCGGGGCGGTCGGCGGGGGCCGCCGGTGGCGGCGGCTGCCCGCTGCGGGTCAGTCCTGGTTGGTCGCGACCACTCGGGCGACCACCTCGACCGCTCGGGGGGCCGGTACGCCGAGGGCGACCAGAGCCGCCGCCGCCTGGTCCTCGGCGGTCACCACGATGTCCGTCTCGGCCGCCTGGAGGAGCGCGACGCACATCCCCTCCAGCGCGAGCGCCAGCACCGACGCGGGCAGATGGTCCGCGAACACGCCGCTGCGCTGGCCGGCCGCGATCAGCTCGATCGAACGCTCCCGGACCGGTGCCAGCATGGCCGGGATCCCGCCGTCCTCCAGGTTGCGCTGGGCGAAGCTGATCAGCAGCCGATAGCGCTCCCCGCCCTCCCACGCGGCGAGATCGAACCGCGCCACCGCCTCCTCGGGCGAGTCGCCCGCACGGCGCGCACCCTCGACCGCGGCCAGGATGTCCCGCCGCGCCTCCTCCGCGAGCCCCGCGACCAGCGCCTCCCGGCTCGGGAAGTGCCCGTACACGGTGCGCCGCACCACTCCCGCCGCGCGCGCGATGTCGTCCATCGACGCGTCGGCGTCGCGGATCAGTTCGCTGCGGGCCACCGCGAGGATCCGTTCCCGGTTCGACTGCGCGTTGCGCCGACGCGGCGGCGTACTCGCGGCGGCGGGCCCCGCGGGCGCGTCGCCGACCGCTGCGTCGTCGGCCGCTGCGGCACCGGCCGGAATCCGTGCGGCGCCCGGTTTCGTCTCCATCGCGCGTTCCTCCCTGGGGTGACCTGGAGCCTGCCAGAGATCCGGCCCCGTCGGCACCGACACTCCGTTCCGACGCGCCGAACCGCCCGATTCACCCGACTCGTTCCACAATATTTGCACAGCTGTGTGCAATCAACTAAGTTGCACATCGTTGTGCAACTACTGCGGCTGCGCCGGCCGCCTGCCCCGAAAGGCGTTCGATGTCCGTCTTCGCCACCACGCCGGTCGATCGCATGGACCGGCCATACACCCGCCGCTGGTGGGCCCTGGGCGTGCTCTGCCTGAGCCTGCTGATCATCGTCATGGCCAACACCTCGCTGATCGTGGCGGCCCCCGACATGACCCGCGACCTGGGCCTGTCCAGCCGTGACCTGCAATGGGTGATCGACGCCTACACCGTCCCGTACGCGGCGCTGATGCTCGTGCTCGGCGCGATCGGCGACAAGTACAGCCGCCGCGGCGCGCTCATCACCGGTCTGGTGGTGTTCGCCGCGGGCTCCGTCGCCGGCTCCCTGGTGCACTCGACCAGCGGCGTGATCATCGCCCGCGCGGTGATGGGCCTGGGTGCCGCGGTGATCATGCCCGCGACCCTGTCCCTGCTGGTCGCCTCCTTCCCGCGCAGCGAGCGAGCCAAGGCGATCACCGCGTGGACCGCGACCTCGGGCCTGGCGATCGCCCTCGGTCCGCTGATCGCCGGCTGGCTCCTGGAGCGCCACGCGTGGGGTTCGACCTTCCTGATCAACGTGCCCGTCGCGCTGATCGCCCTGGTCGCCGCGCTGTTCGTGGTCCCGCCGTCGAAGGCACACGACTACGGTCGGCTCGACCTGGTCGGCGGTGCGCTGTCCATCGTCACGCTCGGCTCACTGGTGTACGCGATCATCGAGGGCCCGCACTTCGGCTGGGGCACCGGCCCGGTGACCGCGCTGGTCCTCTTCGTCCTGGGCCTCGGCTCGTTCATCGGCTGGGAACTGCGGCACCCGCGCCCGATCTTCGACCTGCGCAAGTTCGGCGAGCGGGTCTTCTCCGGGTCGATGCTCGCCGTACTGCTGTTCTTCCTGGGCACCTTCGGCGCGATCTACTTCCTCACCCAGCACCTCCAGTTCGTGCTCGGCTACAGCCCGCTGGAGACCGGCGTGCGACTGCTGCCGCTGGCCGGCGCGGTCTGCCTGGGCGCGATCGCCACCGGGCAGCTCACCCCGCGGCTCGGCATGCGGGTGACGGTGACCGGCGGGATGGCCCTCGGCACCCTCGGGGTACTGCTGATGACCCGGGTCTCGGACGGCTCCGGCTACACCGACTTCCTCGCCCCGCTGCTTCTGCTCGGCCTCGCGATCGGGCTGAGCGTGTCGCCCTGCACGGAGGCGATCATGGGCTCGTTCCCGGAGAACGAACTGGGCGCGGGCGGCGGCGTCAACGACACCGCGGTGGAACTCGGCGGCGCCCTCGGCATCGCGATCCTGGGCTCGGTGCTGGCCACCTCGTACGAGTCGGAACTGACCAAGGCCGTAGACGGCAAGCTGCCACCGGAGGCCATGAACGTGGCCCAGGACTCCATCGGCGGCGCCCTGGCCGCAGCCGAACAGGTAGGCCAGGTAGCCGGCCCCCAACAGGCCCAGGCCCTGATCCAAGCCGCCGACCACGCCTTCACCCAGGCGGTGGCCCACACGAGCCTGATCGGCGGAATCATCCTGGCAACAGGCACAGTCCTGGTCGCCCTGATCCTCCCCAGCAACACCAAAACCACCCAAAAGCAAGCAACTCAAGACAAAGCCCCAACCCCCAACCTCACAAAGCAACCAGTCGCCTAACCCCCGGAACCCTCACCCGCACCTGCCGGGCGGGGCAGCCCGGATCCCGGATGCCGACGCACCACGAAGGCCGCACGCGTCGGATGGCGCTCGCCCCAGGGGCCGGGCCGGCGCCACCGACGCTGCACAACCCCAACATGCACACCAAAGGCAACGGGCGAAGCGGGCGGGCACACCAACCCAACCAAAGCACAACCATCAGCATCCACAGCCGCAGCCGCAGCCGGCCACGGAGCCGAACAGGCCACGCCACCGCCGACGAACCGCCGCACACACGCCCAAGGCACCACAAGCCCACACCCGAAGCAACGGAGCCACTCGGCTCAGAGGCCAAGTCGGCGCCACCGACCCTTCAAAACCCCAGCGTGTTCGCCAAAAGCAACGGGCGGAGCGGGCGGGTACACCAACCCAACCCAACCAAGGCGCAAGCGCAGCAATCATCAGCGTCCAGAGCCACAGCGCAGCCGGGCCGCAGGCCCGAACAGGCCACGCCACCGCCGACGAACCGCCGCACACACGCCCAAGGCACCACAAGCCCACGCCCGAAGCAACGGAGCCACTCGGCTCAGAGGCCGAATCGGCGCCGGCGACGCTGCAAAACCCCAACGCGCGGAGCGCGCGGGCACACCAACCCGACCTCAACCAAGGCGCAGCCGCACCGCACCCCTGACCGCCCGCCCCACCCACGCCTCGAACCGCTGCCACTCCACCAGTTCGACCCCCGTACGAGGCTCCGGCCAATCCAACAACGCGTCGCCCGCGTCCAGCAGGTCCCAGTACGGATGGTGTTCCGCCATCCGCCCCGAGGCCTTCGCGTACGCGGGCAGGAACTCCTCCGCCACCGCCACCCCGTGGGTGAGCGCCAGGTTGAGCCGCATCCGAGCCAGGTCCACCCCGCGCGGACCGACACAGCCCGTGGTCCAGTCGACCACCCCGCCGATCTCCTCGCCCAGCCACAGCAGTTGCCCACCGTGGAAGTCCCGGTGGATGAACCCCGGCACGGCCGATGGCGGTTCCTCCGCGAGCGCGGCGAACATGCGCTGCCACACGTGCGGCCGGGTGGTCCACGCCGGTACCGCCCGCGCCCCGTCGACGGCCGGATCGTAGTAGGTGGCGTATTCCACCAAATCCGCCCCGCTCGCGTCGACCGCGTGGATCGCCGCCAACACCTCGGCCGCCCGGCCCACCAGTACGGCCGGGTCCGCCGGCGGCTCCGGCGTACCCGGCACCCTCGTGGTCAACAGCGCCGGCTCCGCCCCCGCCAACCGCGCCGCGACCAACTCCGGCGCGGGGACCGGGGTTTCGGCGAGCAGACGCAGCGTGCGCGCCTCCTGCTCGGGGCGGTACCACGGGTCCCGGGCCAGCCGCTCCGCGTTGTGGAAAACCCGCAGGACCAGATCGCCGACCGTGTAGAGCCGGTTGGCGCCGACCCCCATGGGCTCGACCGGCAGATCGCCGACGATCTCCCGCAACCAGGCAAGCGTTTCGGCATTCGGCATCGGTTTGGACTCGGACACGGCCACGGACACGGATCGGGCTCCTGTTCGGCGACGGGTTCACTCGCCGGCGGTCGCCGACACGGCGCCGCCCGACGACAAGCCTGCCAGGTGCACGCTGCGCAACACCGAGGCGATCCTGACCTTCCTGGTCGCCATCGGCCTGGATCCGGCGACCGCGAGCCGAATCTTCCGCGAACTGGTTCTGCGCGTCGCGGCCTTCGTCCGACTCAACGACGCGTGGCACCACGCACCGCCGACCCGCCCACCACCGCCCACACCGCCGCGATGGCCCCGGTGGACTCGGTCGACGAACAGTTCGCCTTCACGATCGACCTGCTCGTACAGAACATCGAAACGCTGCTCCGCCCGGCGCCCTGAGCAAACCTGGGGCGTGTCTTCAAACCCTAGGCGGAAAGCGCGTCCGGATCGGGAATCGCGCACACCGCCGCGACCTCGTCCAGCGACAGTCCCAGCTCCAGGGCCAGCGCCGCGATCGTGAAGAACGCGGGGGTCGGCGCCCGGCCGGTCTCGATCTTGCGCAGCGTCTCCGGCGACAGTCCGGCCGCGACGGCGACGTGGCCGATGCTGCGTTCGCCGCGCGCGCCGCGCAGCAGCGCGCCCAGTTGCAGGCCGCGCGCTCGTTCCAGTGGGGTCAGCGGGGTTCGCACCATGACCGTGATACTAATACCGGTATAAGAATTGGTCGAGGAGGGGACCCATGGTCGAAATCAAGACCCGAGCCGAAATAGCCGCGATGCGCGAGGCCGGGAGAGTCGTGGGACAGGCCCTGGAGGCGACCCGCAAGGTCGCCGCCATCGGCGTGTCGCTGAAGGAACTGGACGAGGTCGCGCACACGATCCTGCGCGAGGCCGGGGCCACGTCCCCGTTCCTGGGCTACCAGCCGTCGTTCGCGCCCGTCCCGTTCCCGGGCGTGATCTGCGCCTCGGTCAACGACGCCGTGGTGCACGGCATCCCGACCGACTACCGGCTGCGCGACGGCGACCTGGTCAGCATCGACTGCGGCGCGACCCTGCGCGGTTGGACCGGCGACGCCGCGATCACCTTCACCGTCGGCACGCCGCGCCCGAAGGACCTGACGCTGATCGCCGACACCCGGCTCGCACTCGAAGCGGGCATCGCGGCGGCCGTACCCGGCGGCCGGTTGAGCGACATCTCCGCCGCGATCGGCGCGGTCGCCCGCGGGGCCGGCTACGGCATGCCGCGCGACTGGGGCGGCCACGGCATCGGCCGCACGATGCACGAGGACCCGCACGTACAAAACGAGGGCCGCCCCGGACGCGGCATGGCGCTGCGCCCCGGCCTGACCCTGGCCTTGGAGCCGATGTTGCTCGCCGGCGGCAAGGACGCGTGCTACACCGCCCGGGACGGCTGGACGTTCCACACCTCCGACGGCTCCCGCGCCGCGCACATCGAACACACCATCGCGATCACCGAGGACGGCCCACAGATCCTGACCCTGCCCTGAACCCACACCCCCAGAGCCCTCGGCCCCGCTCGGGGGCTCCCACCCGAACCGGGACCTACCCCACCCGAACCGTGCGCCCCTCGCGCCGGGACACCACACACGCCTCGGCCACGGCCTGCGCCGCGAGCGCGTCGGCGCCCGGACAGGGGCTGGCGATGCGACCGGCGGCCATCGCCACGAACGCGGCCAGCTCCGCACGGTAGGCGTCGCCGAATCGGGTCAGGAAGTCGCCCTCGGTGACGCCGCCGCAGGCATGGGTCCCGGCGGTGCCGGCCAGTTCCAGCCGCACGTCGTAGCCCGGCTCATGGTGCCGCCCCGCGTGCGCGGTGCCGAGCGTGCCGTCGGCGAGCCGGAACAGCACCGCCGACACGTCGACGTCGTCGTGCTCCCGGAACACCGCCGCGCCCCGGTTCGCCCCGATCGCGGTCACCTCGACGATCGGCACACCCGTCACCCACGGCACGATGTCGAAGTCGTGGATGTGCGTGTCCCGATAGATGCCGCCCGAGGTCGGCACGAACGCGGCCGGCGGCGGCCGACGATCCACGCTCACCGCGTGCACCCGGGTCACCGTGCCGAGTCCGCCGGCCTCGACCGCCGCCCGCGCCGCGATGTACATCGGGTCGAATCGGCGCTGGAAACCCACCTGAAGCCCGGCCCCGCGCGCCTCCACATACGCCACCGCCTCGCGCGCGACGATCGGGTCGAGCGCGATCGGCTTCTCGCACAGGATCGGCAACTTCGCGTCCGCCGCCGCCCGCAGCAGCCCGACATGCGCCGACGTCGGCGCGGCGACCACCACGGCGTCCACCGCCGCGAACACCTCCTCGAGCCCGACCGCCGCAACGCCGGCCGCCCGGGCGAACTCCTCGGCCCGCCCCCGATCCACATCCGCCACCACGACCCGCTCGACCGCCGCGATCCCGCTCAACGCCCGGGCGTGAAACCCCCCGATCCGCCCGACCCCGACCACTCCGACCCGCATACCGCCCCCTTGCACACCCACACCGCCCGGGCCAACCGGACCACCAAAACCCAACCACACCCGCGCCCACACCCCGAGCCCCGTCCACCCGCACCGCGCCCACCATCGAGTGACCCCGAACACCACCGAGCGGGTGGCACCGGCGAACACACCGCCCGCCCTGCCGGAATGACTCGCCCGAAGGGGGTAGTCGTGGAGGAATGACCATCCCCCGCCGCTCGCTGTTCCTGACCGTCCCGGCCGCACTGGCCCTCTCCGGCCTGCCCCCGGCCCGGCACGCGGCCGCCGGCGCCCCGAATTCCGGCGCGACGCTTCCGCCCGCCCCCGCCCGAACCGGCGTTCCCCTCCCCGCCGCCATCGGCGCCCGCCTGGCGGCGCAAATCCCGCCCGAGACCGCCCAGTTGTTGCTGGTCGTCGGCGACGGCCGGGACGCGGACTCCGGCACCGCCTCGTTCTGGACCCGCGAGCCCGACGGCTGGCGGGCCCGCGACGCGTGGCCCGCGCACAACGGCCGGGAAGGCTGGACGTTCGACCACCACGAGAACGACCTGCGCACGCCGATCGGCGTGTACACCCTGACCGACGCCGGCGGCCTGCGCCCCGATCCCGGCACCCGGCTGTCCTACGACCGCTCCGACGACTTCGCGATCGACGGCACCGGCTTCGCCGGCGAGCCCCTGGCCGGCACCTTCGACCACGTGATCGCGATCGACTACAACCGGGTGCCCGGGACCTCGCCGCTGGACCCGGTCCGCCCGCGCGGCGACGCGTTCGGCGGCGACATCTGGCTGCACATCGACCACGGCGGCGCCACCCACGGCTGCGTCACCCTGCCGCCCGAGGCGCTGGTGGCGCTGCTGCGCGTCCTGGACCCGGCCGCGCACCCGGTCGTGGTACTCGGCGACGGCCCGGCGTTGGCCCAGGACGGCCCCGCTTCCTGACCTCGCGGCAAGGCTCTTACCCTGTCCGGGTGACCTCCGCCAAGCTCCGTCCGCTGCCCGCCGAAGTGATCACCCTGCTGGATCAACTCACCCCCTGCCCCCGCCTGGTCGAACATCTGCGCATCGTGCACGACGTCGCGTGCCGGCTGTGCGACTGGGTCGCGGCGACCTTCCCGGAACTGGCCTTCGACCGGGACGCGGTGCTGTTCGGCGCCGCCACCCACGACATCGGCAAGACCCTGCACCCGGAGGAGTTGTCCGGGCCGGGTTCGTGTCACGAGCAGGCCGGCTACGACCTGCTCACCGCACAGGGCGTGTCCCCCTCCCGGGCCCGCTTCGCCCGCACCCACGCGGCCTGGAACCCGACCGACCCGGACGAACTCCTGGTCAGCCTGTCCGACAAGGTCTGGAAGGGGAAGCGGGTAGCCGCCCTGGAACAGGACCTGATCACGCTCCTCGCGACCGCCTCGGGCCGCCCGGAGTGGGAAATCTTCCAGGCCCTCGACGACTTCGCGACCACGATCGAAACCGACTCGCTCCTGTTCTGACCCCGCTCAGCGCGGCAACCGCCGCCACAGCGCCCGAGGCAACACCCGCATCCCGGCGAACACCGGCCGCAGCGTGCCCGGCACCCACACCTCGCCCCGGCCCCGCACCAGCGCCCGCACCGTCGCGTCCGCCACCTGTTCCGGCGTGCTGGACAGCGGCGCCGGCGACATGCCCTGGGTCATCCGTCCGACCACGAACCCGGGCCGGACCAGCAACAGCCGTACCCCGCTGCCCGCGAGCGCGTCGGCCAGACCACTCGCGAATCCGTCCAGACCGGCCTTGGCCGAGCCGTAGACGTAGTTCGCCCGCCGTACTCGGACCCCGGCCACCGACGAGAAGACCACCAGCCGGCCGTGCCCCTGCGCGCGCAACACGGCGGCGAGATGGGTCAGCACGCTCACATGCGCGGTGTAGTCGGTGTGCACCACCGCGACCGCGTGCGCCGCGTCGACCTCGGCCCGGCGCTGATCGCCCAGGATGCCGAACGCGGTGACCACGACGTCCAGGGCCCCGTGCCGGGCGATCACGTCGTCCAGCATCGGCCGATGCGTGGCCAGATCGTCCGCGTCGAACTCGACCCGGTCCACCCGCCGGGCGCCGGCCTCGAGCAGCCGCGCCTCCTCGTCGTCGAGGTCGTGACTGCGCCGCGCCGCCAGCACGACGGTGCGCGCCCCGCGAGCGATCAGCCGCTCCGCGACCGCCACCCCGATCTCACTGCGGCCTCCGAGGACCAAAACGGTTCCACTCACGGGCACAGTCTGCCGGATTCCCGGCCCGGGCCCGCTCCCCGTACTCGGCGCCGACTCAATAGCCTTGTCCGCGTGACGCCGAACCCGAACCCGAACCAGGCCGCGCGCACCGACCCGGCCCCGGACCCCCGACCCGTCGTGCTGCGCGGAGCCGAGGCCGCCGCGTCCGCGGCCGAACCGCTGCGGGCGATCCTGGCCGAGCTGATCCGCGCCGGCGCCGCACTCGGCTGGGTGGATCCGCCGGACCTCGCAGAGGTGGGCGACCTGCTCACCGGCCTCGCCGAGGCGCAGCGGTCGGGCGACGCCGCGCTGCGGTTCGCGTACGCGGGCGAGGAACTGCTCGGGTTCGGCTACTGGCGGCGCTACACCCGGCCGACCCATCGGCCCAACGCCGACCTGGAGAAGCTCGCGGTGGCGCTGCCCGCGCACGGCCGCGGCATCGGCCGGCGGCTCACCGAGGCGTTGCTCGACGACGCGCGGGCCGCGGCGGTCGAGATCCTCACCCTCGATGCCCGGGGCGACAACGTCGGCGCGCTGCGGCTGTATCGCTCGCTCGGCTTCGTCGAGTACGGCCGGCTGCACGACTTCGTCGCGGTCGGCGCGCGCCGCTACGACAAGTACTTCTACTCGATCGACCTGCGCGCCTCCGTCGCGTGATCGGCCGCCCGCGGGGTCGCCGGGCCGCGGCCGGCGCAAAGCCGGTTCGCCCGCATCCGCAATCACCACCGGCCGCGCCCACGGCGGTGCCGGACACCGCGGCGCTGCTGCGCGCGGACGCGCCGGCGGCGGCCTGGGTCGCGGCGTTGACCGCGGCCGAGGCCGACGGCCGGATCGAGGTCGAGTTGCCCGCCGGCGAGCGGCTCGCCGCGGTGCTCCTGGACCTGTCCGTCCCGCACGAGGACGTCAACGAACTGCTCTCCGCCCGGTCCGTGCTGCTCGCCGATCCGGCGCTGCGCGAGCTGTTCGAACGGGCCGTCCGGGTGCTGGTGGCCGACATGGGCACGCCGACGCGGCGCCGCCCCTTTCCGCCGCTGCCGGCGGCGTCGGGCGTGGCGGGCCGGTGGTTCCACGTGTACGTGTACGTGGCCGCGCTCCCGCACGTACTGGCCCACCACCACGGGCTCGGCATCCCGCCCGAGGTGTCCCGCCGCACCCTCGCCGACCTGGGCCGGCACATGGCGCTGCATCGGCGCAGGCACGGCTCGGGCGGGCTGAGCGCGCGGCACTGGCCGGGTTACCACTTCCGCGGCGAGCTGTACCAGCTCGGCCGGCTCCAGTTCCAACGTTCGACGATGCGCGAGAGAGCGGCGGCGAGCGCCAGGGCGCTCGGGCTCGACCACGGGCCCGAGGACCCCGCGCTGGAGCTGCACATCCCGGATTTCCTCGGCCCGATGTCCCCGGCGGCGTGCGACGAGTCGTTGGACCTCGCCCGCGCGTTCTTCCCGCGCCACTACCCCGGCGAGCGCTACACGGTCGCGGTCTGCGGTTCGTGGCTGCTCGACCCGCAGTTGCGCGAGTACCTGCCGCCCGAGTCCAACATCATCCGCTTCCAAAGCCGCTTCCACCTGTACTCGGACCCGACCGGCCCCCAGCCGGACGACACCGCCCCGATCGGCTTCGTCTTCGGCAACCCCGACCTACCCACCACATCCCTCCCCCGGAACACATCCCTACAACGCGCAATCGCCGACCACCTACACACCGGCCGCCACTGGCACGTACGCACCGGCTGGTTCACGTTGTGACCCTCTCGCATCCGGAAAAATCCGCCGGCGCGCGACCGACGTTCCGGGCGAGGATGCCGGGATGAGGGACGATCTTCGACGTCGCTTCGCGGCGTACACCCGGGAACCGGTCACCGACGGCATGTCCGGGGCGGGGGTGTACCGACTGCGCGGCCGTGGCGGCGAGGAGCTGTATCTCAAGATCGGCACGCCCAACGGGCACCCGGATTCCGGCTTCCACGTGTCCGCTGAGGTGGCCCGGGGCACCTGGGCGGCGAAACAGGGGCTGCCGGTCGCCGAGATCCTGGACCACGACGTGGACGACGCCGGGGGTTGGCTGCTCACCCGGGCCGTGTCCGGCCGCTCGGCCGCCGACCCGTGGCCCGCCGAGCAGCGCGACGCGGTCGTGGACGCGCTCGCCGACCTGGCCCGCGACCTGCATCGACTGCCCGTCGCCGACTGCCCGTTCGACCGCACACTCGCGGTCACCGTGCCGGCCGCCGAGCAGGCGATCGCGGCCGGCCTGGTCGATCTCGACGACGTCGACGAGGAACGGGCGGGCCGCACCGGTCCCGAACTGCTCGCCGAACTGCTCGCGACAGTCCCACCCACCGAAGACCTGGTGGTCGGCCACGGCGACTACTGCCCGCCCAATGTGCTCCTCGACCCGGACACCGCGCGGGTCACCGGCCTGATCGACCTCGGCCGCCTGGGTCGCACCGACCGCCACGCCGACCCGGCTCTGCTCACCCGCAGCCTCCTCGACGACGACCACGGCCAGTACTCGCCCGAGCACACGGCCCGCTTCCTCGCCCGCTACGACCCCGACAACACCCTCGACCCACAACGCTTGCGCTTCTACCGCCTACTCGACGAGTTCTGCTGACCCGCCCCCAACCGCTCAGCTTCCACCACCACCCCAGAACAGCGCGGCCGGACGCGGCAGGCGGCGGCGCATCTCCGCACCGTCGTCGAAGTCGAAGCCCTCCCCCACCGGACCCGTCCCGATGCCGTCGGGGCAGGTCGAGGGCCGCAGCGCACTCGCCCGCCAAAACGCCTCCTCGTCACCGGTCAACCGCCCGAACGCCCTCACGGCGCAGTAGTTGGCGTCCTCGCCGAAAATCGCCTCGTCGCCCCCGGCGCGCACCTCGGCGAGCACGACAGGGAGCCCGGCCAGGCCGTCCGGGTCGAGCAGCGCGGCCTCGTACGTCTCCCGCCCCTGGGCGATCAGCCCCGCACGGAAGTCCATGAAGGCGTCGTCGCAGCAGCCGCCCCCGATCAGGTAGGCCGCGGCCCACAGGTCCCATCGGTAGAGCGCTTCGCGCGCCTCGCGAAACCGATCGTCGTAGTCGAGGATCCGCTCCGGCGGGTGCGCGGCGAGTATGTCGACCAGTGCCGGCGCATACGGCCCGTCGGCCGCCCGGGCGGTCTCCACGAGGGTCCGGAATTCGTCCGTGTCCATGGCGCGGCAGCACTGTGACCGTCGGTGCCGACATCAGGGCGGGTCGGTGGGTTCGGTGGCCGGGGGGTTTCGGACGAAGACTCCGGCGCGGGCCGCTGCCTCGGCTGCGTCGGCCGCGCGGCGGGCCTGGCCGGCGTCGACCGGTTCGCGCGTGATGAACAGGCGGTAGTACAGCGCGCCGACGGCCGTGCGCACCACCTCGCCCGCATCGGTGCCCACCGGCAACTCCCCGCGCCCGACCGCCCGTTGCACCACCACCTCGGCCTGGGCGAGTCGACCGACCAAAAAGCCGTGCAGCGCCGCGCCCGTGGTCGGATCCCGCACCGCCGCTCCCACGAGGGCCCGGGCGATCGGCCCGCGCCCGGGGTCCTCGAAACCCGACACCACCATCGCGGTGATCGCCCGCAGATCGTCGCGGAGCACACCGGTGTCGGGCAGCGGCCACGGCTCCTCCGCCGCGAGGTCGAGCGCGTCGGCGGCCAGCCCGGCCGCGTTGCGCCAGCGCCGGTACACCGTCGTCTTGTGCACCCCCGAGCGCACGGCGACCGCCTCCATGGTCAATCCGTCGAAGCCCTTGTCCGCCAATTCGGCCAGCGTCGCCCGCCGCACCGCGTCCCGGGTCCGCGCGGTGCGCCCCCCGGGTCGCGCCTCACCCACACCACTCACCCGACACCCCAAAAGCAACCCGGTTGCATTAGCAACGCTCCATCCGTCATACTCATACTAACGCAACAAGGTTGCATTTACCCGCCGGCCGGCACCCGCCGGCAAGCATCCGCCCGCGTCGCACCGAACGAGAGAAGGCCCGGATGACCACCCCCGCCGCGATCACCGGACTCGCGGTCACCGACCGCGAGTCCGGCCCGTACTCGATCGCCGTCGGCCCGGACGGCGCCCTGTGGTTCACCCTGGTGCACGCCGGTCGCATCGGCCGACTGAACCCCGCCGACGGGCAGACCACGATCCACGATCTCGGCGACCCGACCTGCGGCCCGACCGTGCTGGTCGCGGGCCCCGACGACGCGCTGTGGTTCACCGAGTACAAGGCCCACCGCATCGGCCGCATCACCCCGACCGGCGCGGTGACCCACTTCGACCTGCTCACCGCGGATTCCGGGCCGTACGGGATCACCCGCGGCCCCGACGGCGCGCTGTGGTTCACCGAGACCGCCGCGAACCGCATCGGCCGGATCGACCCGACCGGCGCGGTCACCACGTTCGACCTGCCGATCCCGGCCGCGTTCCCGTCGGCGATCACCACCGGCGCCGACGGCGCGCTGTGGTTCACCCTCAACGCCGCCAACGCGCTCGGCCGGATCACCACGACCGGCGCGGTGACCGTATACCCGCTGCCCACCCCGGGCGCGGCCCCGGTCGGGATCGCGGCCGACCCCGACGGCTCGGTGTGGTTCACCGAGATCGGCGCGGGCGCGATCGGTCGCCGCACGGCGACCGGCGAGTTCACCGAATTCCCGCTGCCGGACCGGGAGTCTCGCCCGCACGCGGTGGCGCTGGACGCGACCGGCCACTGCTGGTTCACCGAATGGGCCGCGAACCGGGTCGGCCGACTCGCCCGGGAGGGCACTCTGACGGAGTACGACTTGCCCGGCGTCGCCGCCGAACCGCACGGCCTCACCCAGGGCCCCGACGGCGCGATCTGGGTCGCCCTGGAGACCGGCAGCCTGGCCCGCATCGAGCCCTGAATCACCCGAAAACCGCTGGTGAACGCCGATTCACCGGCCCGATCCGCCGCCCCCTCCCGGATCCGACCCGACGCCGAACACGCCCCCGTGCGCCCCTACACGCGCCCGCGCACGCTAAATGAACCGCAGCCGACACCAATCACGAAATGGTGCAAAGCCTCACAAAAAGTGCCTATGGTCGATGAGCACGGGGCATCGCCGAGCCCGGCGATGAAGTCACGAAGAGGGAGCACCCGATGCTTACTCAGCACGTTCGTCAGGCCACGCCGGTCCACGCCGGCACTGTCGCGACGCTCATGATCGAGGAGGAGACGACCATCAGCGACGCCCCGCTGTTCGTGCCGGAAGACTTCGGCGTCGGCGTGCTGCTGGCCGGCCTTCTGCTGTCCCCGAAGCCCCCGAAGGAGCGGTGACCCGGACGAGTTGTCCGTGACACCACCGGTTCCGACGGAAAGTTGATCTCCACCATGCCCTTCGCCGGCACCTCGCCACACGAGGACTACACGGCGGCGGTCGAGCGAGTGGCAGGCCAGGCCCTCGGCGTCCTCATGGACGCCGGGGGCGCGGTCGTCCCCGCCGGATTCGCCGCCGACGACCTGCACGCGGCGCAAACCCGCGACGCCGACGCCGACTTGCCCGGCCTGCGAGTCCTGGGTTCGGACGCGCTCGCCCCCCACGTCCTGCGCGACACCCCCGTCCCGACCGATCGGGCCGAGGCCGCCGCCAGGGCGTTCGCCGTCTTCCCGCCCGACGCGGTGGGCGCCTCGTCCGACACCGCGTGGATCGTCACCTGGCGCGACTGGGCGACCGCCCGCACCCTGACCCGCTTCGGCCTGACCGTGGACGTGCCCGTCCCCGGCGACGGGGCCCAGGTCGCCGACGCGTCGTCGTGGCAGACCTGGTCGGTACGCATGGCCCAACTGTCCTCCCTGGCCCTGCCCGGCCTGGACGGCCCCATCCACACCGCCGCCCGCGAGGGCGCCGAGGCCCTGTCCCGGGGGCTGGTACGGGCGATGTTGCGCCGCGACTACCGCACCGCCGCCCGGATCGCCCGCTGGCTCGCGTGGGTGGCCGCCGACGGCATCGCCGTACCGCTGGACCTCGCGCCGCTGCTGCGCCACGTCCGGCTGTTCGGCGGCGGCAGCACCCGTACCGTGCTCGACACCCGCATCGCCCAACACGTGACCGGGCTGGAGGGCTCATGAACGCCGACGTGCTCAAGACCGCGCACACCATCGGCTCGCGGGCGTTGCGCTGGCTGCACGACAACGCCGAGTTCGGCACCCTGCCCACGCACACCATCGTCGACTTCAACGACCGCGACGGCGCGTACAAACCGCTCGGCGAGACCGCGCTGGCCACCTCCCTGATGTTGCGCGAGGGGGTCGCCGGACCCGGCGACCTGGCCACCGCGCGCAGCCTGATCGACTTCGCCTGGGAGCAGTTCCAGTCCGGGAACTTCCTCTACGAGCGCCAAGTGCGGCATCCGCTGATCACCGATCCGCTGGAGACGTACGCGCACTTCACCCGAGCCGGCCTGCGGCACGAGCAGATGGACCGGTTGCAGGAGCACCTGGCCGAGTTGCGCTCGGTACACGGCATCGAACTGATGCCCAACCGACGGCTCGCGGTGGCCAACGCAAGCCGCGTCGCCGGAGTGAACCGCCGCTTCGACTGGCCCGCGCTCGCCGCCGACACCTGGCTGGGCATGACGCCCGAGCCGTGGGTGATCGACTGGATGACCGCGTACTGCATGACCCACACGGTGTTCCACCTCACCGACTGGGGCGCGCATCCCGAACTGCTGCCCGCCGACATCCGTGACTATCTGCGGATCTGGCTGCCGGTGTGGGTGGACATCTGGGCCGAGGTCGCGCAGTTCGACCTGGTCGGCGAGTTGTTGGCGGTCGACGCGTGTCTGACCGAGCCGGTCTGCGACGCGCAGGGCTGGGAGCGGCTCGCGGCGGCGCAGCGTGAGGACGGGCTGCTGCCGCGCGACGCGGACCCGATCGACGAGGACCCGAAGCAGGCGTTCAAGGACCACGAGCACACCGCCGTGGTGGCGATCGTGGCCGGCACCATCACGCTGGCGCGCTCCCTGGGCACCGCGCCGGCCCCCGTACCCGCGTGAGCGAGTCCCCCGCACGGTTGTTGGCGCCGCTGCTGCGGGCCGTGCCCGCAGCAGGCGCGCTGGTCCTGGGCACGGTCCGGGCGGGCGAGTCGTCGGTGGCGTGCCGGGGGCCCGCGGTGGACGCCGACTCCCGGTTCGAACTGGGCTCGGTGACCAAGACGTTCACCGCGCTGTTGCTGGCCGACGCCGTGGCGCGCGGTGAGGCCCGGCTCGATGATCCGCTGATCACCTACCTGCCGCTCGGCGCCCGGCCGCGCTGGTCCTCGGACGTCACACTGCTGCATCTGGCCACGCACACCTCCGGGTTGCCCCGGCTGCCGCCCGGCACACTGCGCACGGCGGTGCCCGCGTGGTATTCGAACCCGTACGCGGGCTACACCGAGCAGCGCCTGTTCGCCCTGCTCGGCCGGACCCGACCGCACGCCCGGCCGGGCACCCGGGTGCACTACTCCAACCTGGGTGTGGCACTGCTGGGACACGCGCTCGCGCGCGCCGCCGGCATGCCCTACCCGGACCTGGTGGTGGCTCGGCTCGGGGTGCCGCTGGGGCTGACGATGACCACGTGCGACCCGAACGGGCCGCAGGTGACGGGGTATCTGCGCGGTCGGCCCCGGCCGCCGTGGGACATGCCGGGACTGCCCGCGGCGGGGGCGCTGCGCAGCAGCGGGACGGACGTGACCCGGTATCTGGCCGCGCACCTGGATCCCTCCGGGGTGCAACCCGCCTCGCTCGCCCGCGCGTTGGTCGACGTGCGGCGGCCCCGGCTGATCTGCCCCGACGGCGGTGATCGGTTGTGCCTGGTGTGGAACCTGCGGGTGCGCCGGGGGCACGATCTGATCTTCCACGCCGGCACGACGCGCGGGTTCACCTCGTTCCTGGGCTTCAGCCCGCAGACCGGAGTGGGGCTCGCCGCGCTGGTGAACCGGTCGGCGGGGGCTCGCGGAGTCTTCATCCAGGTCGCGTACGACACGTTGCGGGCGCTCGCGGACGACGCCGGAGCGGGCTGAACCCTCCCCCACGCTGAACCCTCCCCCACACCGGGGCGAGCCGATACGTCGACCGCCGCGGCCCGGATCCGGGCCGCGGCGGTCGTGCGTCATGCCCTCTCGTCCTCCGCGTCCAGGGCGTCGGCGACCGCGCGGAGCCAGATCACCACGGCCTCCGCGCCCGGGTCGACCGTGCCGATCGCCCGGTCGCCGAGGTAGCTGCTGCGGCCCCGGCGGGCGCTGTGGGTCGCCGTCTCCTCGGTGCCGGCGGCGGCCGCGTCGATCGCCTCGGCCAGGCTCGCGCCGCCGACCAGCGCCTCGCCGGCGGGCACGAGGGCGTCCAGCATGGTGCGGTCGCCGACCCGGGCGCCGCCGAGTTCGCCGACCGCCCGAGCGCCGGCGGCCAGCGCCTCGCGCCACCCGTGCGGTGACGGGTCGGCCTCCACCGCGCCCGCCGCGCGCAGCAGGAGCACCGAGTACAGCGGCCCTGAGGTGCCGCCGAGGGCGCGTCGTACGGTGTCGGCGAGCCCGCGCAGCACGGCGGCCGGATGGCCGCCGCCGTAGCCGGGCAGCTCGCGCCGGACGGCCTCGGCGCCGCGGGCCAGGCTGATGCCCAGGTCGCCGTCGCCGACGATCCGGTCCAGCTCGGTCAGGTGCGGCTCGGCCTCGGTCAGAGCCGCGCACGCGGCCTCGACGGCGCGGGTGAGCGGGGTCGGCTCGGTCAGCGCGGTGCCGGCGTCGGCGGTGCCGGGAGCGGGGGCCGCCGGCAGCACGGTGACCTCGCCCACCCGGCCCGCCACCGGCGTCGGCCACGCGGGCGCGGAGGTCGCCGCGTCGAGGCGGGCGAGCCGGGCGTCGTCGACCCGGAGCAGGGACAGCGAGACGCCGGCCATCTCCAGGGCGGTCAGGAACGAGCCGCGCCAGGCCCGCTCCAGGACCAGACCCCGGCCGGCCAGGTCCCGCACCGCGCCGCGCAGCACGATGTCCAGTTCCATGGTCGGGGTGCCGCCGAGGTTGTTGACCAGCAGCGCGACCCGGTCGCCGGCTTCGAGGCCGGTCTCCGTCACGATCCGGTCCAGGAGTTCGGCCACGAACGTGTCGGCGGGCGCGATCTTGTCCCGGCGTACCCCCGCCTCGCCGTGAATGCCCAGGCCCAATTCGACCTCGTCCTCGCCGAGTTCGAAGCCCGGCTGCCCGGCGGCCGGCACCGTGCACGGGCTGAGCGCGACGCCCATCGTGCCGATCGCGCGGGCCGCCGCCTCGGCCTCCGCCCGGACCTCGGCCAGCGTCGCGCCCGCGTCCGCCGCCGCTCCCGCGACCTTGTGCACGAACACGGTGCCGGCGATACCGCGCCGGCCGGCGGTGCCCTCCCCCGCGGCCAGCGCCACGTCGTCGGCGACCACCACCACCTCGACCGCGATCCCCTCGGCCCGGGCCAACTCGGCGGCAAGGCCGAAGTTGAGCCGGTCGCCGGTATACGACTTGACCACGAGCAGCACCCCGGCGGGGCCGGCGACGGTGCGGATCGCGGCCAGGATCGTGTCGGTGGCCGGCGAGGTGAACACGTCCCCCGACACGGCGGCGGTCAACATCCCGGGCCCGACGTATCCCGCGTGCGCGGGCTCGTGGCCGGCGCCGCCGCCGGAGATCACCGCGACCCGGCCGCTCTGCGCGTACGCCCGCGCGTCCGCGCGCAACGCGACGTTCGCGCCGTCGAGCAGGGCGATGCCGGGGTTGGCCAGCGCCAGCCCCTCCAACATCTCGGGGACGACGTCGCGGGCGGAATTGATCAGCTTCTTCATGGCTGCATCTCTACCTGGCCGCGCCGCGGACGAATCCACCGGGTCGTCCCGAATCACGGGCAACCGGACGGGCGGTACACGCGTGTCGATCATCGGGACCGAAGGTCCCGGGGCGCGGTGGATCGCCGTCCGGCGGTCGTACCGCCCGGCCCGTGGCGGGAGTGGTTCCTCCTCAGGACTTCCGCCACGAGCCGGACTCCGGTCGGTGCGGCGGCACTCACCCGTCCGCCGGCACCGACTCGCGGATCTTGCGGCCGGCGCCCGGACGCGGTACGCCGTCCACGGACACACAGATTCCGTAGACGCGGGCGTACGAGGTCCAGCCGTTGGTCCGGCCACGATTGTTGCTGATCTGGACGCGCGAACGGGTGACATCCAGCGCGGAGACCAGGTGCAGGTACATCTTTCCCGCGACCCTGGCCAAGACGATGTCCCCGAGAGCGAGACGGGCCGGGTCCACCGGCGCGACGGTCACGAGTTGGCGACTGCGAATAAGCGGGGCCATGGAGGTCCCGCGCGGGCGAAACTCGACGGTGGCGCCGCGCGCCACCTTGGCGGCCATGCTGTCCATCATTCCCATCGCGGAACAGGATGACGGATGAACGCCGAACCGGCCACGGGTTTTTTTCGCCCGCCGGCCGGCCCGACGAACCAACCCTCGACGACCCACCCGAAAGGCCACGGATGAGCTCCCGACCGCACCACTACCGATTCGCCCACGTGGTCTTTCGCTCGATCGCGCTGCGCAACGCAGCCGGGCTGCTGGCCGCGCCGCTCGACGAACTGAACGCGCGCACCGCGGACCTGTGGGTCGGCGTCGGCGGCGAACTGCCCGAGGAGCAGCGGCTGCCCGCCGACGGACTGGCCCTGTCGCACGTGCCGCTGGGCACGGGGACCGCCCTGCTGGTGCGCTTCCCGCCCGCGCTGCATCCGCCGGAGGCGCACTTCGCCCTGCTCCTGGGGCCGGATGTGGTGGGCGAGCCGCGCTACTTCGTCTTGGAGGAGAGCCTCGACATGTTCACCCGGGCGCGGGTCACGGTGCTCGGCGCCTGGAACGCGGACACCCATCTCAACCTCGGCCCGGGCCCGGTCGCGGAGGCAAACGCCTTCGTGGCGGCGGTCGGGGCGCGGGTGGGGTAGGGCGGTGGGCTTGGCGCGGTGGGCGTTGGGGCGGTCGGTGAGGGGGCTTGGCGCGGGTTCGCCTTCGTGCGCGTCAGCGGGCCGGGCGGTCGGCGGTGGTCGCGCGCCAGGGGGCGGTCAGCGCGTCCCGGTCGGCGGCGGACATCAGGTGGGGCGCGCCGAGCGCCATGGCGGCGTGCAGCAGCGGGGCCGACGCGTGCGACCACGGCTCGGCCATCACCTCCTCGCTCTCCCCGTCCTCCTCGTCGTACACCGTCTCGAACGCCGTCGGGCCGCCGCGTTCGCGCGCCGCGGCCCGAATCGCGGCGGACACCGCCAGGAACCCCTTGCCGATCGGCGACTCGGCCGGTCCGTCGCCGGGGATGGCGAGGGTGGCGGAGTGGTCGCGGTCGAGGTGGGGCGCGGCGTTCGGCTCACCGGCGAGCCAACGATTCCAGGCCGCGCCGTAGCGGGCGGCGGCGCCCGGGATCGAGGCCGCGGCGAGCCGGGCGGCGGTCTGCGTGGTGAGCGCGCGGGCCGCGTCGAGGACGTCCACCACCGCTGCGCCGTGCGGGCCGAACAGCGCGGACGCGGGCAGTTCGGCGAGCACGTCCACCGTGAACGCCCGGATGTACTTGGCGGGTTGGCGCAGCGCCTCGTTGGCCTGCGTCAGCGCCGCGCGCTCGGCGTCCGTCTCGGGCGGGGTCACCGCGACCCGGTACAGCCGGCCCGGCCACCCGCCGACGATCACGCTCGACAATTCCCGGTCGACCACGATGCACGGCGGCTCGAAGTCCGCCTTGGCGATCCGGCGCCCGACGGCCGCGCCGGCCATCGGCCCGGGGCGCGCCTCGCGCACGAAGACGAAGCCTTCCTCGGGAGGGTCGGTGCGGATCATCCGCCCAGCGTAGCCCCGGCTTTCGGACCCCCGGCCCGCACGCCGCCGGCTAGGCTTGCCGCAGACATCAGGGGGAGGGGTCCGTGACCAAGGTCGTCTTTGTACACGGCGTCGGCAAGCAGTACCTGAGCGAGGACTCGCTCGCTCGTGACGTGGTGCCCGAACTGCGGGGCGGGACCCGCCTGGCCGACGGGCCGGTGCCGACGGCCGAGGAGGTCGGGGTCGCCTTCTACGGCGACCTGTTCCGGCCGGCGGGGAGCCGGTCGGCGGCGGACGAGCCCTTCGACGCGGCCGACGTGGTGGACGACGACGAGTACGACCTGCTGATGGCGTGGTGGGCGCAGGCCGCGCGGGTGGATCCGGGGGTGCCGGGCCCGGACTGCGGCGGTACGCGCGGTGCGGTCGGCGCGGTCGGCTCGCGGGCGGTACGGCTGAGGGCGGTGCGGGCGGCCCTGGACGCGTTGACCGGCGCGCGCTTCCTGACCGGCGTGCTGGACCGGGCGCTGATCGGCGACCTGAAGCAGATGGTCCGCTATCTCACCGACGAGGACATCCGGGCGCGGGCCCGGGCCCGGGTCGCGGCGCGGCTCACCCCTAAGACCCGGGTGGTGGTGGCCCATTCGCTCGGGTCGGTGGTGGCCTACGAGACGTTGTGCAACACCTCGCACCGGGTGGACACCCTGGTCACCCTGGGCTCGCCGCTGGGGATGCGCGCCTTGGTACACGATCGGCTGCGACCGGCCCCGATCGAGGGCATGGGGTGGTGGCCGCAGGGGCTGCGGGCCTGGACCAACATCGCCGACTCGGGCGATGTCGTCGCCGTGGTGCGCGAGTTGCGGCACACCTTCGGCGAGCGGGTGCGGGACGTGGTGGTCGACAACGGCAGCCACATGCACGACGCGACGCGCTACCTGACGGCGGTGGAGACGGGGACGGCGATCGTGGCCGGGTTGCGCGCGGACGAGTCGGACCGGTTCGACGCACGGGCCGAGGCGCTGCGGTGGGCGGCGGGCGGCACCGGGTCGGGCGAGTGAGCGAACCGCGCCGATATCTGGTCGCGGCCGGGACGCGGCACTATCGCGAACTCGGCGAACTGCGCGGCGCGCACCGCGATGTCGGGCGGATCGTGGACCTGTTCGGGGCGATGGGCTACGAACGGGTGCCGGCCGAGGTGTCCCGCGACCCGGACGCCGACGAGTTCGAGAACGCGCTGGCGGACTGGTGTGCGGGTGGCGGGTTGACGGCGGGTGATGTCGTGGTCGTGTACTACGCCGGCCACGGCGACCCGCCGATCGCCGGCCCGTATCGGCTGGCCTGCGCGGGCTCGGTGGCGACCCGACCGCGCACATGGTTGTCGTTGGAGAACCTGGCGGCGATCCTGGCCGAATCGCCGGTCCGTGACGTGCTGTTCATTGTCGACGCGTGCCATGCCGGACTCGGCGCGGACGAACTCGGCGCGGTGACGGCGGCGTTCGCAGCGACCCGGGGACGTGGCGAGGAACCCGGTTCGGGGACGTGGGTACTCGCGTCGGCCCGTCGTCGGGAACTCGCGAGCGACGAGGGCCACTTCGTGACCGAGCTCGCCCGCGCCCACACGGCGGGCGACGGAGCCTCGCAGCGCCGGCTGTCCCCCGCGCTGCTCGCCGACCGGATCAACCGGGCCTTCGTCACCGCCGGGCACGCGCAACGCGCCGTATGCTCCGTCACCGACCAGTCGATCCAGCCCCCGTTCTTCCCGAACCCGGCCTTCGACCCGGCGGCGGAGATCGGACCGGACGGCCGGGCGGAGGGCGAAGCCTCCGACCTGACCGCCCACTTCGAGCCACGCGGACGCGGCGTGGAGCACGTCCACGACCCGGGCTCGTACTTCACCGGCCGCGCACACGCCCTCGACGTGGTCCGCACCCGCCTGGCCGGCCCGGGCGGACGCGGACCGCTGGCCGTCACCGGCGCGCCCGGCTCGGGCAAATCGGCGCTGCTCGGCCGGATCGTCCTCGAAGGCGACACCGCCGGCGGCACACCGCCGATCGACGTGTCGATCAACGCCCGGCACCAGACCATCGACGCGCTGATCGGCCGCCTCGCCGGCGCGGCGGACGTGCGCGCGTCGAGCGTGGACGCGCTGTTGGCGGCGCTGGCGGGCCGGCGGGCGCCGTATCGCGTGGTGGTGGACTCGCTGGACGAGGCGGGCCCGGGCCACGACATCGTCGAGGCGCGCCGGATCGCGTGGGAATTGCTGCGGCCACTGGGCGACGTGCCGTGTGTGCGGTTGGTGGTGGGGTCGCGGCGCGAACTGCTGAGCGACTGGTGCAAGCACGCCCCGATCGTGGACCTGGACACCGACGCCTACGCGGACGACACGAGCGTCGCCGACTACGTCGAGCGCATCCTCGCCGACGTGCGGTCGCCGTACGCGGACGCCCCGGACACGGCGCGCGTCATCGCACAGGCGGTGGCCCGACGGGCGGGACGCTGCTTCCTGGTCGCCCGGATGACGGCAAGCGCCCTGCTGCGGCAGGAGCCGGTGAAGGTAACGGCGTCGGGCTGGGCCGACGCACTCCCCTCCGACGTCGACGGCGCGTTCCGCTCCTACCTGGAGCGCCTACCCGCGACCCGCCGCGCCACGGCGTTCACCCTGCTCACGACCCTGGCCTTCGCCGAGGGCCACGGCCTGCCCCGCGCGGGCGCATGGACGGCGGTGGCGTCCAGGCTGTCGGGCGCGGCGGTATGCGAGCGCGACATCGACGAATTGGTGGACGAGGAGGGTTCCTATCTCACGATGGTCGACGTGGGCGAGCATCGGTACTTCCGCCTCTATCACCAGGAGTTGACGGACCACCTGCGCGAAAGGGCGCTGGCCGCCCGGAGCATGGTGGACATCCAGGCGTGCTTCGTCGCCGCGCTGTTGGGCCTGGTGCCTCCCTTGCCGGACGGCATGGGCCCGAACTGGGACAAGGCGGAGCCCTATGTCCGCTACCACCTGGCAACGCACGCGGGAGCGGCGGGCACCATCGGTGAACTGATCACGGATCCGGCGTTCGTCCTGGCCGCCGGCCCTCTGGATCTGCTGCGAGCCGTTCGACGCGCCCGGGGGAAGTCGATGGTGCCGCTGGTGGTGGAGCGGTGCGCGGAGGTGTTGCGGAAGCGGGAGCGGGATCGGGCCGCCCATCTGGCGTTCGTGGCCCGGGCGACCGGCGAGCACGAATTCGCGGACCGGGCCCTGGCTTTGTCGACGTCCGTGGAGCGGGTGTGGATGGAGCCGCGGTCGGTGACACCGCATCAGGTGATCGGGCACCACGGCACAGGGGGCTTCTCGGTCGACGAGATCGACGACAACTGGTGGATCGAGGAACTGCGGCCCCGGAATCGCTCCTTGGTGTTGGCGCTCCCGCCCGCGGCGACGTGCCTGCATGTATGGGTCCCGGGCGACCCGTCCGCGGCCAGGACTCTGCCGCACCCGAACGAGATACTCGCCGCCGCGGCTTTCGTGGACGCGCACGATCGACCCACGGCGGTCACTCTCGACGACCAGGGCCAAATGCGGACATGGAACGTCGACGACGCGACATGGCGTCCGTGCGCGGACAACCCCGGCTACCGGTCGATCGTCACGGCCGGTGTCCTGAGCAGCGGAAGGGCGGTTGTCGCCTGCCAAGAATGGGACGGCGTCGAGGTTTTGGACGTGACGACCGGGCAGGTCGTCCTGCGGGTCGAGCACCGCCTCGCCGGGAACGCCCCGCTGACCGGATGTCGGCTGATCCGCACCCCTGGTTTCCCGGTGCGGTTGCCCTTGTTCCGGAAGGAGTCCGGCGCGATCGTGCTGTACGACCCGGAGGGAGATCCGTCGGCCTCTCCCGAAGTTCTGGTCGATGGCCTCCGTACCCGACCCGACCTCGACATCGCCGAGAATTCGAGGGGAGAGACCTTCCTCGCACTCGTAGAGGAGACAGGGACCACGACGACGGTGACCCTGGTCCGGGTCGCCGGCCGATCTCTTTCGTTCGATCTACCGGAGGAGACGGCCGACGGGCGATGGGGTGGCTTCGTGCGGCTGGACGACGACCCCACCTACATCGTGGGTGGTACGCACACGATCCACACGCTGCCGATGTCCGGTCTTCCCATGTCTTCCACGCAGCTCGACAGGAAACCGCTCTCGGCCGTCGCCATGGGAAACGATGGTCGCGTCGTCGTCGTCCGGGCCGGGTGGAAGGGCGCGGTGCACGTCGTCGACGCCACCGACGGCACCCCGCTCGGAGACCCCCTCCTCGGCCACGAAAGCGCGGTTTGCGCCCTTCGGATACTCGCTTCGTCTTCGTCCGACGGCTTGAACATCCTCGCGGCCGGTGCCGACGGCACGGTTCGGCTGTGGAATTGGCAACCCCCGACAACCACCGTTCCCGACCCGGGCACCGCGCGTCGGCCGACGCCCGTGTCCGTCGAGGCGCGGTCCGTACGGAGTTGGAGAGCACGACCGGACCGGATCCTGGTCACATCCCGTCTGGGACTGCGAACGCTCGACCGCGAGCCGTGGGACCGCCCCGACAGCGCGATGAGCGCCGACGTGCTTCCGGGTTCGGACAGACTTGCCATCACACGACGCCACGAAGACGACGACGGTGTGGTCTCCATCTTCCAGGCCTCCCACAACGCGAAGGAGGGTGCGCTGGGCGCGGATTCGTCCGGCTCGACCGTCTGGCACCGGTTGAGCCCCGACGGAGGGGTGCGAACCACCCGATTCGCCTTCCCGAGACACATGTCCAGGATGACGAAACTCCACCTGATTCCGCCGTCCGTGAGCCACCCGCGCGCACGGCTCGTCTCCGTCGATCCCATCCTGGACACCGTCGAGTTCACCGCGCCCGGCCACCATCCCGGAACGGTCTGGCCGCTGTCCGCCGTGGACAACCACGGGGCCTGGTGCAGTTCGACCGCCCTGGCCACATCGACCGGCCGGGCGCTACTCCTGCTCTCCCAGGGAGTCGGGCCACCGGACCCCAGGCAACTCTCGGGCACGGCGATCCGCATCCGAGACGCGGTGACCGGCAACGAGCTTGCGCACGGTCGCTTCGAGACACCGCATCCGGTGATGAGCATGCTGCCGTTCCATACCCGGACCGGTACCCGTCACGTCTCCTGCGTCGACTACCGGGGTGGCTACGCCGTTCTCGACCTGACCGACAGGCGCATGTACCGGGTCGGCATGGCGCGTCGCCTCCCCGCCGCGTGGTGGACGCAGGTGGACTACGCCGACGAACACGACATGGCCTGGGTCCGTCTGCCCTCGAACGACGCGTTGTTGCTCGCCACGGGTCGCGACGACGACCTGTCGGGCGCCGATTCGGTCCACATCTGGAATTCCGCCTCCCCGAACGACGTCGGCCGCCTTGCCGTCCCTGCCAAGCGCCTCCTCTGGACCGGCAACTCCCCTGACGGCGAAGCTCTCGTGTTGGTCGACGACGAACACGGCATCACCCTCTGTCATCTCCCTGACGGCAACCCGATCTGGCGCACACCCCTGCCCGCCCGGATCAATGGCGCCACGCTCCTCGCCGACGTCGACATCGCGCTCGCGACCCAGCAGGGGGTCGTCCTGGTCCGGCCGCGGATCTCCGCTGCGTGGCGGCGGCGGCTCGGGCTTGGGCGGGGGTGAGCGCGGCCGTCGCGGTCGCGGGACAACTCGGTTGCCGGGAAAAGGGTGAAGGCGACAGAATTGCGGATTGCAAGCGACAGACGGCCGGTGGTGCGACAGCGGGGGCACGTGTGATCGAGACAAGCGCAATAATCGGGGTCAGCGCCGTGGCGCTGGGGATGGTGCTCACTCCCGGGCCCAACATGATGTACGTGACCTCGCGCAGCATCACCCAGGGCCGCCGCGCCGGCATGGTGTCGCTGCTCGGTGTGGCGCTCGGGTTCATGATCTACATGTCGATGGCCAACCTCGGCCTGTCCGCCGTGTTCCTCGTCGTGCCGGAGCTCTACCTCGCGGTCAAGCTGGCCGGTGCCGCCTACCTCGGCTGGCTCGCCTGGCAGGCGCTGCGGCCCGGTGGCGTCTCGGCGTTCGCCCCGCAGGAACTGGCGCCCGACTCCAACCGGCGGCTGTTCACCATGGGGCTGCTGACCAACCTGCTGAATCCCAAGGCCGCGATCATGTACCTCTCGCTGATCCCGCAGTTCGTCGACCCGAAGGCCGGGCACGTGCTGCTTCAGGGGTTCGTGCTCGGCACCATCCAGATCCTGATCAGTCTGACGGTGAACGGCGTCCTGGTCCTCGCGGCCGGCTCGATCGCGATCTTCCTGACCAAGCGGCCGTCGTGGCTGCGCATCCAGCGCTATGTCATGGGCACCGTGCTCGGCGGCCTCGCGGTCAAGCTGGCCACCGACCGGAGCCACCCCGCCACGGCCTGACCCATCGACATCCCCCCAGGAGCGGAGCGGTATGCGGCTCGACGAGTACGCCCGGTACGACGCGGTCGGCCTGCGTGACCTGATCCGGAGCGGCGAGGTCACCGCGGCCGAGGTCGAGCAGGCCGCCCGGGAGGCGATCGAGGCCGTGAACGCCGAGCTGAACGGGCTCGCGCTGCCCGTGTTCGAACCGGCCCTGGACCGCTCCGCCGACCCGGACGCGCCGTTCGCCGGCGTGCCGTTCCTGATCAAGGACTCCGGGCCGGTCGCGGCCGGTGTCCCGTTCTTCCTGGGCAGCCGCGCGGTGCCCGGGGTGGTCATGCCGCACGACAGCGAGCTGATGACCCGCTTCCGGGCCGCCGGTCTCGTCACCCTCGGGCTGACCACCGCGCCGGAGATGGCGATCAGCTTCGCGACCGAGTCGGTCAAATACGGCATCACCCGCAACCCGTGGGATCCGGAGCGCGGCGTCGGCGGCTCCAGCGGCGGCGCGGCGGCCCTGGTCGCCGCCGGCGCGGTCCCGATCGCGCACGCCACCGACGGCGCGGGCTCGATCCGCGTGCCCGCCTCGGCCTGCGGCCTGGTCGGGCTCAAACCCACCCGGGGGCGTACCCCGTGCGGCCCCGACCTGGGCGAGTCGTTCTTCGGGATCTCGTACAACTTCGCGCTCACCCGCACCGTGCGCGACACCGCGCATCTGCTCGACGCGGTTTCCGGTCCGGCACCGGGCGACAAGTACGGCGCGCCCACCCCGCTGCGGCCCTACGCCGCCGAACTGGGCGCCGACGTACCGCCGTTGCGGATCGGCGTCACCACCCGGGCGTGGTCCGGCGTCGCCGTCGACCCCGAGGCGGCGGGGGCGGCCACGGCGGTCGCCGGGCTGCTGGGCGAACTCGGCCATCGGGTCGACGAGGCGAGCCCGGTGGTCGACTGGGAGAGCGTGCTCGACGGGCTGGTGCCGGAGGTGGTGTCGTTCGTCGCCGCACCACTGCTCGGCGCGCCCCGCCCGCCCGACCCGGCCAAGCTGGAGGCGGTCACCCGGCAGATCCTGCACGACGTGCACGCGGTGACCGCGCTCGACCTGATCGCCGCGTTCGACGCGCACAACCGGGTGTCCCGCTCGGTCGGGGCCTTCTTCGCCGATCACGACCTGCTGATCACCCCGACGCTGGGGCAACTCCCGGCGCCGCACGGCACGTTGGACTTCGACGACCCGAAGCACTCGGTTCGAGGCTGGCTGGAGACGATCTTCGCCTACGGCCCGTTCACCGCGCTCTTCAACGTCACCGGCCAGCCCGCGATCAGCCTTCCGCTGGGGCACAGCGCCGACGGCCTGCCGATCGGCGTGCAACTGGTGGCCCCGTTCGGTCGCGAGGACACCCTCCTTCGGGTCGCCGCGCTGCTCGAACAGGCCCTGCCCTGGCACGACCGCGTCCCGCCGACGTTCGTCGGCGGCCGATAGCGGCTACTCGTCGTCGGAGACGAACTGCACCGGGATCACCCCGGTGCGCTTCCGGGCCACCTCGCGTGCCTCGCCCGGCAGTTCCTCGACGTCGATCAACCGGGGCAGCAGATCGGGCTCGATGGTCAGCGCCCGAAAGCACACCCCGACCGTGAGGTCGTGGTCGGGCCGGGAGACCACGGTGATCGCATCCCCCGCGCGCACCTCGCCCGGTTCCAGCACCCGCAAGTAGGTCCCGGGAAGGGCGCGTTGGGTGAATCGGCGGACCCAGCGCCGCTCGTCCAGCCAGTGTGCGAAGGTCGAGCACGGGATACGCGGGACGGAGACCTCCAACAGCGGACCCGCCGCGCCGCCCACCCGCCAGCGCTCGCCGATCAGGGCCGCCTCGACGTCGAGGTCGGTCGTGGTCAGGTTCTCGCCGAAGCTGCCGTTGGCGAGTTCGCGGCCCAGGTCGGCCGCCCACATGTCCAGGTTTTCCCGGGCATAGGCGTATACCGCCTGGTCGTTGCCACCGTGGTTTTGTCGGTCGTAGATCTCGTCGCCGACCAGTCCGCTGCCGTGGCCGCCGTATTTGGGCCCCGGGGGTCGCACGGCGACCGCGTGGTCGACCGGCCGCTTGTCGATCCCGGTCAGGTCGATCCCGGCCTTCACCGGGTTGGCGCGCGGGTGGGCCAGGTTCACGGAGAGGACGTGAGACATACCGGCAGGCTACCCGCTCCCTCTCGGCGGGCCTCGGCGGGCCGATTCGGCGGTTTTCCGGGGGAGTTCCGGGGGATTCGGCCAGGTCGAACCGCGTATCCCGGTCCAGAACGGGGCAAACACCTGTTATCGGCGCCCTCGGGGACGCCGACGCCCGCGTTTCCGGGCATCAGGGAGGGACCACGACATGAGCGCGCTGTCGAAGACCGTGAAGAAAATCCAGGGGTACATCCGCCGCAATCCGCGCCAGGTCGAGCAGGGCAAGCGGCACCTGCGCGACCGACTCACCCGCCGTCGCGGCGGCAACAGCGGCTCCGGCAACCCGCCGACCACCTAGGCCCTGTCCGGCGGGCCTTGGCCTGACCCACCGAGCCGGGGCGAACGCATCGGCCGCACCCGCGCACCGCTCGCGAACGCCCCGGGCAGTCACCCCCTCCGCGCCCCGCCACCGACCGTCTCACGGCCCTCCTCCGCGACACCGAGCGCCAATTCCCCCTCGACCGAGGCCGACCGGCCGATCGGCCGGCCGACCGACCACTCAACCGATCAGCGTCGCCTTCGCCCGTACCACGCAGAACTCGTTGCCCTCCGGGTCGGCAAGCACCGTCCACGACTCGGTGCCGGTCTGGCCGACGTCGACGCGGCGGGCGCCGAGCGCGATCACCCGCTCGATCTCCGCGTCCCGCTCGCCGGGACCGGCGCCGGGGGTCAGGTCGAGGTGCAGTCGGTTCTTGACCGTCTTCACGTCCGTCACCGGCATGAAGCAGATACCGACCGGCGCTCCCGGCTCGGTGCCGATGACCACCTCGCGCTCGCGCTCGGACAACACCTGCCAGCCCAGCACTTCGGCCCAGAAACGCGCGAGTCCGGGCAGATCGTGTGCGTCGATGACGATGTGATGCAAGGAGATGGCCATGCGCGCCATTGTGCGCGCAGCGGTCGGCCGGACCAACCGGGTTTCGCCCACCGCCGCGCACCGGCCGGCCGGCCGTACCCGACGGATCGTCGGTCAGCCGTGGTTCACCACCACGGTGCCCACGAAGCCGCCCTTGGCGTGGTGGCGCAGCGCGTCCGGGATCTCGTCGAAGCCGAACTCGCGGTGGATCGTCGGCCGCACCCCCCACGCGTCCACCGCGCGGTTCATCGTCTCGAACGCCGCCCGGTTGCCCACCGCGAGCGGACGCAGCACCGCGCCGGCGTTGAAGAAGTCGGTCGGGGACGGCGTACGACCCGGGGCGTCCGTGCCCAACCAGTGCCCGACGAAGGCGATCTCGCCGCCGAGCGCGGTCGCCGCGAGCGACTGGGACAGGTCCCCCACGACGTCGACGACGCGGTCCACTCCGCGTCCGCCGGTACGCCGCCGCACCTCCTCGCCCCACCGGGGATGGTGCCGGTAGTCGACCACCTCGTCGGCCCCGAGCGCCCGCAGTTGCTCCGCCTTGTCCGGGCTGGACGTGGTGGCGATCACCCGGGCGCCGGACCGCTTGGCGAACTGCACGGCGAACAACGACACACCCCCGGTGCCGAGGGTGAGCACGGTCTCCCCCGGCATCGGCGCCCGGCCGCCGGTCAGCGCGTTCCACGCCGTCACCGCGGTCAGCGGCAGGGTGGCGGCCTCGGTGAAGGACAGGTGCGCGGGGATGTGCACCAGCGCCCGCTCGTCCGCGAGCGTGTACTCGGTGAACATGCCGTCGCGCGAACTGCCCAGCTGGGCCGCGTAGTCCAGGCCGAACGGCCCGTCGATCCAGTCCGGGAAGACGGTGACGGCGACCCGGTCCCCCGGCGCCACCCGGGTCACCCCGGCGCCGACCGCGACCACCTCGCCGACCCCGGCGCAGCCCGGGACGACGTCCGGCCGCACGGGCAGCGGATAGTCGCCGGCCAGGACGAGCAGCTCGCGTAGGCTGATCGAGGAGGCCCGGACCCGGACCAGCACCCGACCCGGACCCGGCGCGGGCTCGTCGTGGTCCCGCAGGGTGAGTCCGTCGATTCCGGCGCCCGGCTGCAGGTGGTAGCTCTTCATGGTGGTGCCTCTTCCACGTTGCGACGATGGTGCGACGATCCGCTGTGTCCGGCCCGCCACTCGGCGGGCCGTGGTGACGATCCTGCGAGCGAGCCGCCGACAGGACAATTCCCGCAAGGGAATTGCCCGCGGTGCTCGCACTGCCTAGAACTGCCCCATGAGCACGATCACCCACGGCCCGGATTTCCCCGCCGAACTGCGGCGCTGGCGTACCGCTCGGCGGCTGAGCCAGCTGGAGCTGGCCGCGCGCGCGGAAACCTCCCAGCGGCACCTGAGCTTCATCGAGAGCGGTCGGTCCCGACCCGGCCGGACCATGATCATCCGGCTCGCCGAATCCCTGGAACTGTCGCTGCGCGAGCGCAACGCGCTGTTGCACACCGCCGGCTTCGCGCCGGTGTTCCCCGAGTCCGATTGGGACGCCCCGATGATGCGGCCGGTCCAGGAGGCGCTGAGCGCGGTGATCGAGGGCCATCTGCCCTATCCGGCGATGGTGCTGCGGCCGTACGGGCAGATCGTGGCGGCCAACGCGGCGATCGACGTGCTCACCGACGGCGCGGCCCCGGAACTGCTCGGGCAGCCGATGAACATGTTGCGGCTGATGCTGCATCCGCGGGGCATGGCGACACGGGTGGAGAACCTGGCCGCGTGGGGCCATCACGTCATCGAGAACATGCGGGCCCGGGCGCTGCGCAGCCCCGATCCGCTGCTCGACACGTTCATCGAGGAGCTGCGCGGCTACGTCCCGAACGTGGAACCGGGCCCCGACCACCTCGGCTTCGCGGTGCCGCTGCGGTTGCGGGACCCGGCGAGCGGGGGCGAGTTGCGCCTGCTCACCACCCTCACCTCGTTCGCGACGGCGACCGACGTCACCGTGTCCGAACTCCACCTGGAGGCGTTCCTGCCCGCCGACGAGGCGACCGCGACCGCTTTGCGCCGCCGCGCCGCCGAACGCTCGTGAGCCCGGGCGGGCCGAGCGGAACCGGCGCGGCCGGCCGGCCCCGAAACGCACGAAACCGCCGTGCCGCCCCGGAATCGGGACGGCACGGCGGTGGTGTGTACCCGGGCACGCGGACCCGGGTCAGAAGTCCTCGTCGAAGGAGACCGATCCGGTGACCGCGACCTGGTAGGCCGACACCCGCCGCTCGAAGAAGTTGGACAGCTCCTGCACGTCCTGGAGTTCCATGAAGCCGAACGGGTTCGCCGAGCCGTACACCGGCGCCATGCCCAGCTGGGCCAGCCGCCGGTCGGCCACGTGCTCCAGGTAGGAGCGCATGTCGGCGACGGTCATCCCGGACACCCCGCCCTGGAGCAGGTCCTCGGCGAACGCCGTCTCCGCGTCCACCGCCTCGGCCAGCATCCGCCGTACGTCCTCGGCGAGTTCGTCGTCGAACAGGTCGGGCTCCTCGGCCCGCACCGTCTCGACCACGGAGAACGCGAAGTCCATGTGCGCGGACTCGTCGCGGAAGACCCAGTTGGTCCCCGAGGCGAGGCCGTTGAGCAGCCCGCGCGAGCGCAGGAAGTAGACGTAGGCGAAGGCGCCGTAGAAGAACAGCCCCTCGATGCACGCCGCGAAGCAGATCAGGTTGAGCAGGAACTGCCGCCGGTCGTCCCGCGATTCGAGCCGGTCCAGGCCCATCGCCGAGTCGATCCAGCGGAAGCAGAACTCCGCCTTGCGCCGGATCGACGGGATGTGCTCGACCGCGGCGAACGCCTGCTCGCGCTCCTCGTGGTCGGGCATGTAGGTGTCGAGCAGCGTCAGGTAGAACTGCACATGGACGGCCTCTTCGAAGAGCTGCCGCGACAGGTACAGCCGGCCCTCGGGCGAGTTGATGTGCCGGTACAGGTTCAGCACCAGGTTGTTCGCCACGATCGTGTCGCCGGTCGCGAAGAACGCGACCAGGCGCTGCACGAGGTGCCGCTCCGCCGGGCTGAGCTTGTCCAGGTCGGCGAGGTCGCTGTGCAGGTCGACCTCTTCGACCGTCCAGGTGTTGCGGATCGCCGCCCGGTACTTCTCGTAGAAGTCCGGATACCGCATCGGGCGCAGCGTGAGGTTCATTCCGGGATCGAGCAGGCTCACGTGCACGCCTCACATGCTTCGGGGTTCTCCAGCGAGCAGGCGATGACCTCGAGGTCCGAGATCTCCTCGACCGGCGCGGCGGACGCCTGCGCGGGCACGGTCGCCTGCTGGATCCGCGTCGCGGGGCGCGAGCGCAGGTAGTACGTGGTCTTGAGACCGGTGGACCACGCGTAGCGGTACATCGAGGACAGCTTGCCGATGGTCGGGTCGGCCATGAACAGGTTCAGCGACTGCGACTGGTCGATGTACGGCGAGCGGGCCGCCGCCAGGTCGATCAGCGCACGCTGCGGCAGCTCCCACGCGGTGCGGTACAACTCCCGTACGTCCTCCGGGAGTTCGGCGATGCCCTGAACCGAGCCCTCGGCGCGCTTGATCCGGTCGCGCACCTCGGGGGTCCACAGGCCGCGGGCCTTGAGCTCGCGCACCAGGTAGCCGTTGATCTGCAGGAACTCGCCGGACAGCGTCTCGCGCTTGAACAGGTTGGACACCTGCGGCTCGATGCACTCGTAGGCGCCCGCGATGGAGGCGATGGTCGCGGTCGGCGCGATCGCCACGAGCAGCGAGTTGCGCAGCCCGTGCGCGGCCACGCGGGTGCGCAGCGCATCCCAGCGCTTGGTCTGCGTCGGGTACACGCCCTCCCACAGGTCCGGCTGGAGCCGGCCCCGCGCGGCGTGCGTCTCGGCGTAGGCCGGGTGCGGGCCGTGTACCTCGGCGAGCGCCGAGGAGGTCTCCAGGGCGGTGAGGTAGATCTCCTCGGAGATCAGCGTGGACAACTCGCGCGCCTCGGCCGAGTCGAACGGCAGGCCCAGCGTGAAGAACACGTCCTGCAGGCCCATCAGTCCCAGGCCCACCGGGCGCCAGCGCGGGTTGGACGCGGCGGCCTGGTCGGTCGGGTAGTAGTTGATGTCGATCACGCGGTCGAGGAAGATCACCGCGGTGCGCACGGTGGCGCGCAGCTTGTCCCAGTCCATACCCTCGCCGGCGACCACGTGCGCGCCGAGGTTGACCGAGCCGAGGTTGCACACGGCGGTCTCGCCGTCGCTGGTGACCTCCAGGATCTCGGTGCACAGGTTGGACAGGTGCACCACGTTGCCCGGCTCGGCGGCCTGGTTGCAGGTCCGGTTGGCGGCGTCCTTGAAGGTCATCCAGCCGTTGCCGGTCTGCGCGAGCGTGCGCATCATCCGGGCGTACAGGTCGCGCGCGGGCATCTGCCGGACGAACCGGCCGTCCCGCTCGGCGGCTTCGTACACCTTGTCGAACTCGGCGCCCCACAGGTCGGGCAGCTCGGGCAGCTCGTTCGGGTCGAACAGCGACCAGACGCCGTCCTCCTCGACGCGCCGCATGAACAGGTCCGGCACCCAGTTGGCCAGGTTGAGGTTGTGCGCGCGACGCGCGTCCTCACCGGTGTTCTCCCGCAGTTCGAGGAACTCCAGGATGTCGGGGTGCCAGGTCTCCAGGTACACGCAGGCCGCGCCCTTGCGCCGGCCGCCCTGGTTGACCGCGGCCACCGACGAGTCGAGGGTCTTCAACCACGGCACGATGCCGTTGGAGTGCCCGTTGGTGCCCCGGATCAGCGAGCCGCGCGAACGCACCCGCGACCAGGCCACGCCGATGCCGCCGGCGAACTTCGACAGCCGGGCGATGCGCCCGTACATGTCGTAGATCGACTCCAGCTCGTCCTTGGGCGAGTCGAGCAGGTAGCACGAGGACATCTGGGTGTGCACGGTGCCGGAGTTGAACAACGTCGGCGAGCTGGGCAGGTAGGCCAGCGAGGACATCAGCCGGTAGAAGCCGATCGCCTCGCCGGGCTCCTTGGACAGACCGCACGCCACGCGCAGCAGGAAGTGCTGCGGGGTCTCGACCACCTTGCGCGAGACGGGGTGGCGCAGCAGGTAGCGGTCGTAGACGGTGCGCAGACCGAAGTACTCGAAGCGGCGGTCGCCGTCGGCGTCGACGGCGGTGTCCAACTCGGCGGCGTGCGCGGCGACGAACGCCGCGGTCTCCGCGCCGATGATGCCCTCGCGGTGACCGAGCGCGATGCCGGCGCTGAAGGAGGCGACGCCGGCCTCGGCGGCCTCGTCGGCGATCCGGCCGGCCAGCAGCCGTGCGGCGAGCCGCGAGTAGGCGGGCTCCTCGGCGATCAGCTCGGCGGCGGTTCGCACGGCCAGGTCGGCCGCCGCGCCGCGGTCCGCACCCTCGTTCAGACCCGCGACGACCCGGCGGACGACCCGATCCGGATCGACCTCCGGCAGATCGCGCGCCTGGGTGCGCACCAGGGTGGCAAGGCGGTCCTCGGGGCTCTCGTCGACCCGCATCCGGGTCGCGCCCACGCTGTCCACAACGGTCACGTGCTCTCTCCTCGCGAGCTCGTACGTACAGGTGACCCCACGCCCGAAGGCGCGGGCAGCCGGCAGGTATTCGGACTCGCGGGCATGCCGGGGCACCGCCGGGCACGGCGTGTGCTCGGTGGTCCGCGGAGTGCCTAGCGGTCGTCGCTTCCCGTGCGCCTTTCGGCGTCCGGCGCTCTATGACGACTTTCGTTCCCGCTCACCGCTGCGGGGGCAGTTCCGGCCTCGCACCGGATTCCCTCTTGCCTCGCCTTCCCGGAAACTTCGGTCGGGCGAACCAGCTGCGTCGCAGAGCATATATGTAGTGGCGGGGTGGTCGTTGCACCCCCAGGTGTTGTGTCGCGTCCCGATTCCCGGCGTGTCACGGTTCGCCGGAGACGTGCCCGGGTGGTACGACCGGCGAGCAATGCGACGCGCGTCGAGCGCCCCGAACGCCCGCTCCCCCGGCGCCCGTCCGGCCCCACCGGGCCTGCGCGGGCCGCGTGGGACGGGGCCGGGGTCGGCGGGAGCACGGCGGGGGGCGGACCGGATCGACGGTGGATCGCGCGTCGGCCGCCGCACCGATCGGCCGGCAAATTCCTTCCTCGCCGGGCGTGTCGGAGGGCGCGTGACAAGAAGCACATCGCGCCGCGGCCGGCCGATTCACGCGGAGCGGATCAGCGGCTCCGGCCCTCGGGTCGGGACGAGCCGCGTCGCCTCCGGGCCCGGATCGCGCCGCGTGGCCGGCTCACGGGCGACGCGTGCGCGGGCCCGGTCCGGGTGGGCGGGCGGGTCGGGGCGGGCTGCCTTGCGGTCGGTCCGTCGGCCGGGGTACCTCCCGGCCCGAGTCGCGCCATTCGGCGACCAACGCCTCGTAGACGGGAGTCTCGAACGTCTCGGTGGGCCACGGCCCATACGGGGCCCGCAGGATCTTCATGCCGGCCCAACCTCACGAGGAGGCGCGAAGTAACCACCAACCGGGTGATGCCACCCGGTCGATTGACGGCCCCGCCCCGGGTCGGGTCGCCCACGACGACCCCCGGTCGCCGCCGCACATGGTGGGCGGCACGGATGGCGCCCCGCGCGCGCGGCCCTCCTATTCGGGCGGGTAGGCCGTGGTGCGCAGGGCGGTGAAGGCTTCGGCGAGGGCCGCGGCCGTCCAGTGGGCGTTCAGGCCGCTGGGGTTGGGGAGTACCCAGATTCCGGTGTCGTCGATCGTCTCCGACTGGCGGCCGACCACCGCCCTGGGGCGGCCGAAGCCGGTGCGGTACGCACCGATGCCAAGCACCGCCAACCAGGCCGGTCGGTACCGGCGTACCTTCGCGGTGAGCGCCAGGCCGCCGGCCCGGTACTCCTCCTTCGTCAACTCGTCGGCGCGCGCGGTGGTTCGGGCCACCACGTTGGTGATGCCGAGGCCGAGCGTGGTCAACTCGCGCTGCGCGGCGGGCTCGATCAGGCGCGGGGTGAAGCCCGAGGCGTACAGGGCCGGCCAGAACCGGTTGCCGGGACGGGCGAAGTGCCGCCCGGTGGCGCCCGACCAGAGCCCCGGGTTGATCCCGCAGAACAGCACCCGCAGGTTCGGCGCGATCACGTCCGGGATGCTCCGACCGTGCGCGGCGGCCAACTCCTCGGCGGTGGGATTGCGTCCGGGCGGGATCGGCAGCACGATCGACGCGGCGGCATCGGTCTTCGTACCCGCCGCGCCCGCCTGCTCCGCGCCCGCCTCGGCAGTCCGCGCCTCGTCCCGCCGGCTCACGGCGCCTCCGCGATCATCGCCGTCCCCACCGAGCGGAAGCCGATCCGGTCGTACACCCGCGCGACGTCCTCGTCCCCCGCGCTCAGGAACACCGTCTCGCTCCCGCCCTCCAGCGCGTGCCGGGCCAACTCCCAGGTCACCGCCGCCGCGAGGCCGCTGCGCCGGGCCGCGGGCAGGGTGGCCACACCGACGATCTCGGTCGTGTCGTACAGGTGCTGGTAACTGCCCACGCACAGCGGTCCGGCCGGGCTGTACGCCGCGAACATCACCGTCTCGCCGCTGCGCAACCGCTCGTTGAGGTAGGACAGCAGGCCCGGATCCTGGCCCAGCGCTGCGGTGTCCCGCTCGGCGGGCCCGTCGGAGCCGGGCGCGGTGCCGGGATTGGCGAAGCCGATCGCCGCGACGCTGTGCACGATCGCCAAGTCGGTGGCGTCCGCGCGGATTCGCCGCAGCGTCACCAGGTCCGGCAGATCCGGGCGCTCGGCCGGATGTTCGTCCGGGTCGAGCACCATCAGCGGGTGCTCGTGTACATGCAGTTCGGCCTCGATCGCGGCCGCCCGCAACGCGGGGGTGCTCTCGTGGACCCATTCGAACGTCTCGGGCACTTTCAACTCTCTCTGCCGCGCCCGGACCGCGCGCACGTCCGCGACGGTGGGCTCGGCGAGGCCGCCGAGCGTGGGTCGGGCATAGTAGGGCCACCCTTCGCCCTCCCGGACGAACAGCGTCAGCGCGCCGATCGCCTCGGTGCGGGTGAACCGGCGGGGCACCGCGTCGTAGAAGATCTCCAAATGCGCGCGCAGTTCCGCGGCGGACTTCGGCATGCGGGTCAGTGTGACACGGCCGTCGGCACCGGTTCGGCCCGGTGTCCGAAGCCCGCTTTCCCTCCGAAGCCCGCGTGCACCCCGAAGCCCGCCTTCAACCGGCCCAGGAGTTCGGACAGTCGCTCGGCGTCCTCGTCCGGCCAGTCGGCCAGCCGCTCGGCGATCACCGCGAGGCAGCTCTCGGTGGCCCGGTCGACCACGGCGCGCCCCTCCGGGGTGAGTCCGAGCAGTACCGACCGGCCGTCGCGCGGGTCCGGGCGGCGGGCCACCCAGCCGTGTTCGACCAGGTGCGCGAGGTGTCGGCTGACCACGGACATGTCCAGGTCGAGGAGTTCGGCCACGCGCCCGGCGCGCAGCGGTTCGGCACTGCGGCCGAGCACGAACAGGACTGCGGAGCCGGGCGGCAGGCTGCCGGGCGGGACGGCCTTGGCGAGGCCGCGGCGTACGCCGACGATGCCCTCCAGCTCGGTGAGCAGGTGCCGACAGGCTTCCCTGGTGGCCATGGCGGCTCGCTCCTTCCTGTGCCCGGGCGGTCGTACGCCCGCGCGGCGACTTCGTTGCCTGTCACAACCATAGAAGAAATTAGTTGCATTTGACAACTTCTCCGGCGGCGAATCCGCCACGCCCGGCCGGCGCCCGGGTACGGTATGCGGCGTTCCCGCAGCCGACGGAGGCACCGCCGTGTCCGGATCGCCCGCTCGTCGCGTGTTCGACGCGCATCTGCACATCGTCGACCCGCGCTTCCCGCTCGTGGCCGATCACGGCTACCTGCCGCCGACCTTCACCACCGCCGACTACCTGGCCCGCGCCGTCCCACTCGGCGTGACCGGCGGCGCGGTGGTGTCCGGCTCGTTCCAGGGCTTCGACCAGACCTACCTCCTCGACGCGCCGGCCCGACTCGGCCCCACCTTCGTCGGGGTGACCCAGCTGCCGCCCGACGTCCCCGACCGGCGGATCGCCGAGCTGGACGCGGCCGGGGTGCGGGCGATCCGGTTCAATGTCCGGCGCGGCGGCTCGGCGACGCTCGACCACCTGGACCGGCTCGCCCGCCGGGTCCACGCGATCGCCGGCCGGCATGCCGAGCTGTACCTCGACGCCCGCGATCTGCCCGACCTGCTGCCGGTGTTGACCGCGCTGCCGAGGGTGGGCATCGACCACCTGGGCCTGTCCCGGGAGGGGCTGCCGCATCTGTTGCGGCTGGTCGAACACGGCGCCAGGGTCAAGGCCACCGGTTTCGGCCGGTTCGACGCGGACGTATCCGCGACGCTGCGCGCCGTCGCCGCCGTGGACCCGCGGGCCCTGCTCGCCGGCACCGACCTGCCCTCGACCCGCGCGCCCCGCCCGTTCCGGGACGCCGATCTCGACCTGATCGCCGACGCGGTCGGGCCGGACCTGGCCGCCGCCGTCCGGTACGACAACGCGCACGCCTTCTACCGTCCGCGCGGGTAGGCCCTCGCCGGCGGGCCGGTCGGCGCCCCTCACTCCCGGGCCGCGAGCGCCCGGACCGTGTCCATGTCGTCCGCCTCCGCGGCCGTCTTGTCCTTCCGGTAGCGCAACACCCGCGCGAAGCGCAGTGCGAGGCCGCCCGGATAGCGGGTGCTGGTCTGCAACCCGTCGAAGGCGATCTCCACGACGAGTTCGGGTCGCACCCACACGGTCCAGTCGTCCCGGCGCACCTCGAGCTCCCGCAACCGCTCGGTCTGCCCACGCGAGCAGTTCGTCGGTGAGCCCCTTGAACGTCTTGCCGAGTATCACGAACCCGTCCCCGCCCGGATCCCGCGCGCCCAGGTGCAGATTGCTCAGCGTGCCGCGCCGGCGGCCGTGGCCCCACTCGGCGGCCAGCACCACCAGGTCGAGGGTGTGCCGCGGTTTGACCTTGACCCAGCCGGCGCCGCGCCGACCCGCCGTGTAGGGGGTGTCCAGGGACTTGACCACCACCCCTTCGTGCCCGCGCGCGACCGCGTCGGCGAAGAACGCCTGCGCCGCCGCGTCGTCCCCGGTGACCAGCCGGGGCACCAGGAGTTCGGGCGGCGCCAGGTCCGCGAGCGCGGCCCAGCGGTGCGCGCCGGGGCGGTCGATCAGGTCCTCGCCGTCCACGTGCAGCACGTCGAACAGGTACACCGTCAGCGGCGTCTCGGCCCGCAGCCGCGCGGCGTCGCGGGTCCCGGTCCGGGAGGCGGTGATCTGGAACGGGTGCGGCCTGCCGTCCGCGCGCAGCGCGATCGCCTCGCCGTCGAGCACGGCGGTACGCACCGGCAACGCCCGTACCGCCTCGACCAGTTCGGGCACACGCGGGGTGATGTCGTCCAGGCTGCGGGTGAACACCGCGACACGATCGCCGTCGCGGTGGATCTGCACCCGGATGCCGTCGATCTTCCACTCCGACGCGACCTCGGCGGCGGGGTCCTTGGCCCGCAGCTTGGCCAACGCGCCGGCCACGTCCGGCGCGGCGGCGGCGAGCATCGGGCGCACCGGGCGGCCGACGTCGAGGGTGAGCGCGTCGAGCGCGGCCCGGCCGCCGTGCAGCGCGGCGGCGGCCACCGGTCCGGCGGCGCCGCGCAACATCAACGCCCGCCGTACCGCCGTAGCCGGTACCTCGGCCGCGCGGGCGATCGCGTCCGCCATCACCCCGTCCAGTGCGCCCTGGCGTACCTCGCCGACCAACAGCCCGATCAGGAAGCGCTGTTCGACCTCGGTCGCGCGGGCGAACAGCGCGTCGAGCGCGGCCCGTCGGGCGGCCTGCGAGCCGGTGCCGGTGGTGGCCCCGATCGCGGCCAACGCGGCGTCCACCTCCAGGAGGGTCAACGACGGCTCGGCCGCGGGCGGCGGCACCGCACGCAGCATGGCGGGCCCCACACCGATCTGCCGCTGGGTGAGCGTGCCCGCGAGGTAGGCGACCACCACGGTCGCCTCGTCCGGATCCGCCCGCCGCAGGCAGTCGGCCACCAACTCCGCCTTCGCGGTCCGCCCGGACTCCCCCGCGATCTCCCCGGACACGACGGCCACCTCCCGAAACAACAGCGACCCCACACCCACCACTCCTCCCGACGACTCCCCCCACCATGACCGCCGAGACCACATTTCAATCCCCGACCCCGGGTCGCCCGCCGGGCGGGCGACCGATTCCGTCCCACCGGCCGGCGGCACCGGGCCGTGGAACCCGGCTCGACCGGCGGCCCGCCGGTCCTGCCGCCACCGCAGCACCCGAGTCGGCCTCGGTGACGCCGGGGCGCCGAGGAACCCGGGACATCGAACGCCGAACGGGCCGGGGCATGCCGGGGATTCCCGCATGGCCCGGCCCGTTCGGCGGCAGGTGCGATTTGTCTACAGGATCGCGCCCGGGCGGTACTTCGCCGCCTCCGGGTGCTTCTCCGCGACCGCCTCGACCCGGCGGACCACCTCGGCCACCTGGGCCGCCGCGGCGCCGGTGAACGACAGCCGATCGGCGAGCAGCGTGTCGAGCGCGGCCCGGTCCAGCGGCAGCCGCTCGTCGGCGGCCAGGCGGTCGAGCAGTTCGTTGCGCTCGACGCCCTCCCGCAGCGCCAGCGCCGAGGCGACCGCGTGCTCCTTGATCACCTCGTGCCCGGCTTCGCGCCCCACCCCACCGCGGATCGCGGCCATCAGCACCTTGGTCGTGGCCAGGAACGGCAGGTAGCGGTCGAGTTCGCGCGCGACCACGGCCGGGAATGCGCCGAACTCCTCCAGCACGGTCAGGAACGTCTCGACCAGCCCGTCGAACGCGAAGAACGCGTCCGGCAGCGCCACGCGCCGCACCACCGAGCAGGACACGTCGCCCTCGTTCCACTGGTCGCCCGCCAACTCGCCGACCATCGAGGCGTAGCCGCGCAGGATCACCGTGAAGCCGTTGACCCGCTCGCACGAACGTGTGTTCATCTTGTGCGGCATCGCCGACGACCCGACCTGCCCGGGCTGGAAGCCCTCGGTGACCAGCTCGTGCCCGGCCATCAGCCGGATCGTCTTGGCCAACGACGACGGCGCGGCGGCCAGCTGGACCAGCGCGGTCACCACGTCGTAGTCGAGCGAGCGCGGGTAGACCTGACCGACGGACACGAACGCGTGCTCGAAGCCCAGGTGCGCGGCGACCCGCCCCTCCAGCTCGGCCAACCGGTCCTCGTCGCCGCCGAGCAGGTCGAGCATGTCCTGCGCGGTGCCGACCGGGCCCTTGATCCCACGCAGCGGGTAGCGGGCGATCAGGTCCTCGAGGCGGTGGTAGGCCACCAGCAGCTCGTCGGTCGCCGACGCGAACCGCTTGCCCAGCGTGGTCGCCTGCGCGGCGACGTTGTGCGAGCGGCCGGCCATGACCAGCTCGGCGTACTGCGCGGACAGCTCGGCGAGCCGGACCAGCAGCGCCACCACCCGGTCGCGGACCAGTTCGAGCGAGGAGCGGATCTGCAACTGCTCGACGTTCTCGGTCAGATCGCGCGAGGTCATGCCCTTGTGCACGTGCTCGTGGCCGGCGAGGGCGTTGAACTCCTCGATCCGGGCCTTGACGTCGTGCCGGGTGACCCGCTCGCGCTCGGCGATCGAGGCCAGGTCGACCTGCTCCACCACCCGCTCGTAGTCGGCGACCGCGCCCTCGGGCACGTCGATGCCCAGGTCGGCCTGGGCACGCAGCACCGCGAGCCACAGTCGGCGCTCGAGCACCACCTTGTACTCGGGGGACCACAGCGTGGCCAGCGCCGGGGAGGCGTAGCGGTTGGCCAGAACGTTCGGAATGCGGGGCTTGCGCACAGGCTGGGACGTCACGACCGGGGAGTTTACCGAGCCGCCGACCCCGCTCTCACCGGCCGTCCACGATCGTGGACGCCCGGCGGGCCCGGTGCGCGTGCGCCGGGTGTTCGGCCGCGCCGCGCTTCGCCTCTACGGTACGTCCATGATCGTCGCGCGCTCCCTGGTCCTGTTCGCCCTCGCCGCGCTCGCCGAGATCGGCGGCGCGTGGCTGGTCTGGCAGTCCGTGCGCGAACACCGGCCGTGGTGGGTGGCCGGCCTCGGGGTGATCGCGCTGGGCATGTACGGGTTCGTCGCGACCCTCCAGCCCGACGCGAATTTCGGTCGGATCCTGGCCGCCTACGGCGGGGTGTTCGTCGCGGGCTCGCTGGCTTGGGGCATGGTCGTGGACGGCTTCCGCCCGGACCGCTGGGACGTGGCCGGCGCGAGCGTGTGCCTGGTCGGCGTGGCGCTGATCATGTACGCGCCGCGCCGCTGACGCCCCGCACCACCGGTGCGGTCGACGGCGCGGCCGGCGGCGAGGGGACAATCGACGGCATGGACAAGATCCGGCCCGCCTACGAGGAACTGGGCGCCGAGGGTTTCTACGCCCGCCACGGGGCGGAGTACCGCAACCCGCACGAACCGCGGGTGCGGGCGGTGCTGGCCGAGGTGCTGACCGGGCCGTTCGCGGCCGAGCCCGGGTTGGCGGCCTCGGTCCTCGACCTGGCCTGCGGCAGCGGCGAGGCCACCCTGGCGCTGCGCGACCTGGGCGCGCGGGAGGTGACCGGCGTCGATCCGTACACCGGCGATGCCTACCTGGAGCGGACCGGGCGGCCGGCCGAGCCGTTGCGGTTCGAGCAGATCGCGGCGGGCGCGCTGGCCGGGCGCACGTATTCGCTCGTGGTGTGCAGTTACGCGCTGCACCTGCTCGCCGAGTCGCGGCTGCCGGCGCTGGCCTACGCGCTGACCGAGGTCACGACGGCGTTCGTTGTGGTGACTCCGCACAAGCGTCCGGTGCTGCGGCCGGAGTGGGGGTGGCACCTGCATCGGGAATTGCTCGTGGATCGGGCCCGGGCCCGGGTGTATCGGACATTCCCGGAGTCGACCGAGACCGCCGCGCCTGCCGGGTCCGCCGGGTCTCCCGGGGCGACTGGGCGAGGGTGACGCCCGCGCTGGCGATCACCACCAGCGCGATGCCCGCGATCTGCACGAGCACCAGCGACTGGTGCAGCACCAGGAAGCCGGCCATCCCGGCCACCGCCGGTTCCAGGCTGGCCAGCAGGCCGAACGTGGCCGGCGGCAGGTGCTTCATCGCCAGCATCTCGAAGCTGTACGGCAGCGCCGAGGACAGCAGCGCGACACACGCGCCCAACCCCAGCATCTTCGGCTCGACCAGCGCGGAGCCGGCCGTCGCCACACCCAGCGGGGTCACCAGCACCGCGGCCACCACGAAGCCCAGGGCCAGGCCCTCGATGCCGTCGAAGCGCGCGGAGATCTTCGAGGCGACCACGATGTAGCCCGCCCAGCAGGCCGCCGCGGCCAGGATGAACACCACCCCGACCGGGTCGAGACCGCCGAATCCGCCGCCGCCGAGCAGCAGCACGCCGCCGGCCGCGAGCACGATCCACACCATGTCGCGCAGTCGGCGGGACAACACCACGGCCAGGCCGAGCGGGCCCAGGAACTCCAGCGTGACCGCCGGTCCCAGCGGGAGCCGGTCGATGGCCTCGTAGAAGCACATGTTCATGCCCGCGAACATCACGCCCAGGCCGCCGACCACCAGCCAGTCGCCGCGCGAGCGCCCGCGCACCCGCGGCCGGGAGAAGGCGAGCAGCAGCGCGGCGGCGATGACCAGGCGCAGCGTGACCGCACCCGCGGGCCCCACCTGGGGAAAGAGCCGGGCCGCGAACGCGGCGCCGAACTGGATCGAGCACGCACTCGCGAGCACCAGCAACACCGCACGCCCTCGCGGCCCCGGCAACAGCCGGTCGGTGAGGGCGGGATGCGGGCGTGCGGGGGCGTGGGTGGTGCGGGGGGTCATTCCTCGACAGTACGGACACCGTCAAGCCGGTTCAGCCGGCGGCGGACAACTCGGCCTTCGTATTGCGCACCGCCTCGCGCAACGCGCCGGGGACGGGGCCGAGATCGGCCGACAACGCGCGGATCCGGTCCTTCGCCTCCCGGCGCTCCCGGCCGCCGAGCACGGTGCGCAGTTCGCCGTGGTAGGCGAGTACGGCCAGGGCCGCGTCCGGGGTGGGCACCTCGGCAACCCGGCCCCGGAGCGCGGCGCGCATCGCGTTGATCGCCGCGACGCGCATCGGTGCCTGCCGCAGTACGAACCGGCGGTAGGGGATGAGCCCGAACAGGCGGTGCGTCTCGTACCGGATCACCCGGTGCCGCACCAGCGCGTCCGCGACGAGGTCGACGGCCTTGCCGTCACGCTTCTTCACCCAGTACCGCCAGCGGTACGCCCGTTCGCTCGCCTCGATCCGGGCCAGCAAATCGGCCGCCAGCTCACACGGCGGCACGGCCGCTCGGGCCCGCCCCGTCCGCCCCGACGTCGCCCGGACCTTGCCGGCGTCGTCGTGGATCAGGCCCAGCTCGTGGAGCTCGTACAGGGCCGCCGCCTGCAGCGTCGCCCCTAGGTGGGTGCGGCTCAGCATGAGTTGCCGTTCGGGGCTGTAGGCCAGCAGGAACACTCGCTGGGGCAGTGTCGCGTGCACATCGACCTCCTCGGCGCCGGGGCGTCGGATCGTCTTCGGAATGATGGTTCGGTCCGCCTGTGCGGTGGCCTGCGAGATGGCCCGCGAGGTGGTCGTCACGGCGCGGTCTCGACGTCGCCAGGGTCGCCACCGTCGCCGCCGCGCCGACCAGCAGTGCCAGGGTCGCCTCGATCGCCACCGTCGCCTCCACCGGCCTCGGTATCGGAATCGGAATCGGAATCGGCGGCCGAGCCTGCCGGCGGAGCCGACTTGGGCGGGCGACCCCGCCGGGCCGGTCGCCCGGCATTACCCGGCATCCGGCCCGCGTCGCCCAGCGCACGGCGCAGCAGAAACTCGATCTGGGCGTTGGTGCTGCGCAGTTCGTCGGCCGCCCATTTGGCGATCGCGTCGTGCACGGCCGGGTCCAGCCGGAGCAGGATCTTCTTGCGTTCGGTCACGGGGACCGACTATGCGTACAGGGAACCCGTGTTGACCACGGGCTGGGTGGCCTGGTCGCTGCACAGGACCACGAGCAGGTTGCTGACCATGGCCGCCCGACGGTCGTCGTCGAGTTCCACCAGGTCGCCTTCCTCGAGCCGGTTCAGCGCCAGTTCGACCATGCCCACCGCGCCCTCGACGATCCGCTGCCGGGCCGCGACCACCGCACCCGCCTGCTGGCGACGCAACATCGCCTGGGCAATCTCCGGCGCGTAGGCGAGCCGGGTGATCCGCGACTCGACCACGCTGACCCCGGCCGAGGCGACCCGGGCACCGATCTCGGCGGACAACTTGCCGGTGATCTCGTCGGCGTTGTCGCGCAGGGACATGCCGCCCTGGCCGTGGTCGTCGTACGGGTAGCTGTTGGCGATGTGTCGCACGGCGGTCTCGGTCTGGATGGCGACGAACTCCTCGAAGTCGTCCACCTCGAACTTGGCCTGCGCGGTGTCCTCGACCTGCCAGACCACGACCGCGGCGATCTCGATCGGATTGCCGTCGTTGTCGTTGACCTTGGCGGTCTGCGTCTCGTGGTTGCGGATCCGGGTGGAGACCTTGGTGCGGTCGGTGAACGGGTTCACCCACCGCAGCCCGTCCTTGCGCAACGTGCCCTTGTAGTGCCCGAACAGCTGAAGCACCCGCGCCTCGCCGGGCGCGACGGTGGTCAGCCCACACAGCCCGAACAGCGCCAGGACGATGATCACGATCCCACTCGTGACGGCGGCCACCTTCTCCCCGTCGTCCAGGAGCGCGCCCACCACGGTCAACCCGATGCCCCCGGCAACACAAAGCACCCCCACGACCAACGCGGGCAACCCGGCCGCCCCCGTCACCACCCGCTCCCGCACCTGAGGCGCCGGCATCTCCACGACAGTCCCGGACCCGAAATCACTCACGACGCCCACTCCCCACTCGACCAACTTGTCATCACCACCATAGCAAAGTGATATCACTTTTCCGCAATCCCCAAACCTCCGCCCCGAGCGGCCGGACAGCGGCAGGCGGCCCGCACGGACGGACAACGCCGAAACGAGCGGCACGGAACCACGAAGGAACAACCCGCAGCCCCAAGGCGTGGCACAGCGGCCCAACCGCGGCCAACAGCGGCCCGCCACGCGCGCCGGCCGACGAACAGGCGGCGCGACGACACGCACCACCGACGATCACAGCACCAGGACACGGACCACCGGCAGGTGAGCGCGGACAACCCCCACCCCGACCACGGCCTCGACACCGGCATCGAGCCGGTCCGCATCCGGACCGCGCGCCGAGCCGACGCCCGGCCGCCGACGGCGTTCCTCCCGCACGGGCACTCGGCAAGCAAACGGCGTGACGGCACGCACGACCGGCCGGCCCCGCAAGACGCAGACGGCCGACAGCGGCATGGCCCCCACTCGGCACCCGGCCGCCGCCGCGCGTTCCTTGCGCGCGGGCGGGCGGCAGGCGGCCGGGCAGCGGACAACGTGGCGAACGGCGGCACCGGTGCCTGGTGCCCGGGGGCCGTGACCGTGCCCCCGGGGCGTCGTCGTGTCGGTTGCGCCGGCGACCCAGCGCGGAGCGGGCGGACACCCGGTTCAGGCGGGGCCGGGTGCCGGTGTGTCGCTTCGGGTCAGGTCAGGGGTTTGATGGTGCCGCCGGACTTGAGCGTGGCCATCACCTGGGGGCGGGCCGTGGTGTTCGGGGTGGGGCCGGGGGACTTGAGGATCAGTTGGCGGGCGTCCGCCGAGCCGGCGAGGGGGGCAGAGGCGGTCAGCTTGACCACGTCCCGGCTGCCGGCCGCGACCAGGTACCAGGTACCGGATCGGGCGCGCCACCACGTGGCGGTGACGATGTCGTTGGCCGAACGGCTGCACGCGGGCGAATCGGCGAGCCGCTCGACGGTCTGCGCCCCGGCCGCGTCGGCCCCGGGCGGCAGGAACTGGACCACGACGTCGCCGCCGCCCCGACGGTCGAACGCGTGCACGCACGACCACATGCCCTCCCCGGCCGCCTCCGGCAGATCGAAGTGCGCGAACTCCCAGTTGTCCACCAGCCGCAGCCCCCGCCCGCGCAGCGTCTCCAGCACGCAGGCCGTGCGCGACCAGACGGTCAGCGCGCGCTCGGTCGAGGCCGCCTCCGCCGGCCGGCCGGTGTGCGCGAACTCCGGCGGCGGCATGTAGGTGAGGTGGGTCGCGGACACCTCGCCCAGGTCTGCGAGCAGGTACGGGTGGCCGTCGGCGGCCCGCCTGGACACCAGTTCGAGCACCGGCACCGTCGCGCAGCCCTTGGCCACCGTGCCCGGATCCGGCATCGGGGCGGTGGTTCCGTCGGTGACCGGCAGCGGCCTGCTCTTGTCGTCGGGCCGGCGCAGATCCCGCATCGCCGCCTCGTCCACCCATGGCGCGAGCAACATCCGCACGCCCGCCACGCCCCGGTGCAGCACCACCGCCGAAGCGGAGCGGGCGTCCGAGTCGTCGGCCGCGGCCACGTCGAGGTGACGGCGGCCGTGCTCCTCGGTGTAGCGGGCCAGGCGCGTGCCGTCGGTGACCAGGACCACCGCAGCCCCCTCGACGTCGCCCGCATACAGCAGGCGCGGCGGGCCGATCGGCGGGCCGGCGGCGGCGCCCGGGCCGAACGCGACGATGGTGCCGGCCTCGGGCTCGACCCAGGCCCGGACCGCACGCCGGGTCAGCGCCCGGTCGCCGGCACGCGCGCCCCGGGTGGACCAGACGTCGAAGTCCAGCCGGGTGGTGGTGGTCCAGGCGCCGGCCGGGACCACCCGGGGCGGCCCGACCACGACCCGAGCGGCGGGCGCGACGCGGGTGCCGGACTCGGTCGCGTCGCCGGCATACGAAACGACGGCGGCGAGCACCGCCGCGACGGCGACCGCACCCAGCGCGGTACGCCTCCGGCGCCGTCGGCGCAGCAGGTCCGACGGGGTTGCCCGGAGCGTGCACGGGTCGAAGTGGGCGGCGTGCAGCACTCGCTCCGCCGCCGATCCGGGCCCGTCGGCGCGGGCCGGCGGGCCGGCCGCGAGTGCGTCGGCCTCCGCCTCGGCGCTCGCGATGTCCTCGACGCCGGCGATCAGCAGCAGTTCGACCACCCCGACCGGGTCGAGACCTTCGAGCACCCGCAATACGTAGGCGGCCCGCCCCGGCCCGGACAGCCGGCCCAGCGCCTGTTCGATCGCCGGCTCGTCGGCGCCGCCGGTCGGCGGGAACAGGCGCAGCCCCCAGACCTGCGGCAGCGCCGCCGGCCGGGCCGCCCACCGCCGGGTGGATCGACATCGCAGCAGCGCGCCGCGCACGATCCGCAGCCGAACGAGTTCCGCGTCGCCCATCCCCGCCGCACCCGGTGGACGCCCGAGGTCGCGCCACCGACCGGGCAGTGCGTCCTGGACCAGGGCGTGGGCCATGAGCACCCGACGGTGCCGCTCGAGCCCGGCCGGCAGGATCAGGTAGGCGAGCCGCACCAGTTCGGGGTATCGGCCGACCACCAGGGCCTCGGTCCGGTGCACCGCGCGCCCGTCGAGCCGCCGCCGACACAGGTCGGCCAGGTCGGCCAGGCCCGCCCGGGCCCGGCGCACCGGACCCCCGATGCCCGGGTCGCTTCCGAGGTCCCGGACGGGCTCGGCCGCCGGTTCGGACGCGCTCTCGTGACCGCCGCGTGGCATGTGATGGGTCCCCTCTCGCCGCGCCGTGGTCGACGCCCGCGACTGGGTGCGGGGCCGTGCGCACGGTGGCCAACGAGCGCCCTCGGAAGGGGTCACACATGGTACGAAAATCCGTCTTGTGTGACTCTTTTCGATCGCCCCGCCTGCCTCCCGAGTCGCGATCGGCAACCTCCCGACGCGCCACGCGCCGGCCGACGGCCCCACCCCGGGGTCAGCCCGGCGCGACGAACCCCGACTCGTAGGCCGCGATCACCGCCTGGGTGCGATCACGCGCGCTCAACTTGGCCAGCAGCGCGCTCACATGAGTCTTGACCGTCTCGGTGCCCAGGTACAACTCCGCGGCGATCTCGGCGTTGTTCAATCCCCGGGCCATCGCCCGCAACACGTCGGCCTCACGATCGGTCAGCTTGGCCCGGGCCACCGCGTCGCTGCGCGCGGTCTTCCCGAATCGCTCGGCCAACGCGCGCAGCTTGGCCGGGAACAGCAGCGAGTCCCCCGTGGCCAGCGTCCGCACCGCGTCGGTGATCTCCGCCGGACGGGCCCGCTTGAGCAGGAAACCGTGCGCGCCGACCCGAAGCGCCTCGTAGACGTATTCGTCGTTCTCGAACGTGGTGATGATCAGGATCTTGGGCGGCTGATCGAGGTGCGCGAGGAGGTCGCGGGTGGCCTGGATGCCGTCCACCCGGGGCATGCGTACATCCATTGCGACCACGTCCGGGCGCAGCGAGCGGACCAGCGCGAGCACCCCCGCGCCGTCGTCGGCCTCGCCCACCACCTCGAAGTCGGGCTGTGCGGCCAGGACGGCGCGCAGGCCGGCCCGCACCAGTTCGTTGTCGTCCACCAGCAGAACCCGGATCGTCACGACGCCCACCGTAGGGGCAGCCGGGCATGCACCCGCCAGTAGCCGTCGTGCGGCCCCGCGGTGGCCTCGCCGCCCAGCAGCGCGGCCCGCTCGCGGATGCCGCGCAGCCCGCTGCCGCTGCCCCCGCCGGCCCCCCGCCGCCCCACCTCCGCCGAGGGTGTGTCGTTGCGCACGGTCAGCTCGACCTCGTGGCCGTGCACCGCCACCGTGACCTCGACCGGCACCGGACCGGCGTGCCGCAGCACGTTGGTCAGCGATTCCTGCACGATCCGGTAGCCCTCGCGCGAGATCACCGCCGGCACCGCGTCGAGCGAGCCGAGCACCCGCACCTCGACCGCGGCGCCCGCGCATCGCGTGGTGTCGGCGAGCACCTTCAGCTCGGCCAGCCCGGGTCGGGGCGCGGCCGGCTCCGGCGCGTCGCGCAACAGCAGCAGCATGCGCTCCAGGTCCTCCAGGGCCTGCCGCCCGGTCACCTCGATGGCGTCCAGTGCCCGGTCGGCGAAGGCCGGGTCGGTGTCGAGCAGTTGCCGTGCCGCGCCCGCCTGGAGCACGGTCACCGACAGCGCGTGGCCGATCGAGTCGTGCAGTTCGCGCGCGAGCCGGTTGTGTTCGAGCAGCTGCTCGGTGCGCCGTTCGAGGGCGGCCAGCTTCTCGCTCGCGGACGGCCCGAGCAGCCGCTTGGCCAGCACGGTGAGCAGCAGGCCCGCGCCGACCAGGTAGGCCAGTGCCGCGACGATGACGGCGAGGCCCAGCGGGACCAGCCACCAGTGTGCGGCGCCGCCCGGGAAGCTCGCCCCGTCGAACGCCAGGCCGTCGCCGGTGGCGGGCGACCCGATCATCGCCACGCCGGTGAAGATCGCGGACGCCGCCGGCGCGAGCCCGAGCCAGCCCAGTTCGACCCGCAACACCAGCCACAGCGCCGTGCGCCAGCGGTCGGGCCAGGTCTGCGACCGGGTGACCGCGATGTCGCTCTCGTCGCCGGGGCGCAGCAGCAGCCGGGCCTGGAACCCCTCGAACCGGCGCGCCTCGGCGATCAGCCCGAACGCGGTCAGGATCGGGACGGGCATGGCCAGCAGCGCGACGCGATGGCCGAGCCCGCCGTCGCCCTCCAGACCGGGATAGACCATGGCCACCGCGACGCCCAGGAGCAGGCCCGTGAACAGGTGGAAGCCACGCGTGTAGGTGGCGGCCGTGACCAGGGGCCGGGCGAGGCGACGGAGCCGGGCGCGCGGCGAGCTGCGGGACGAAACGATGCGGAACACCCCGCCATCCTCCAGGGTCGCCCCGGCGCCGGCCTCCCCCGCCCGGGGGAGACCGTCCCCACGGTTGGGGGATCCGGCCCAACGTCCCCGAGTCGCAGTCTTGAGGCACCGCAGCAACCGGGCGGCAACCACCACCGGGTGTCGGCGAGATCTTCGGGCCCGACACCCTCCGCATCGACTCGGCCGAACCGGCCCGGGGAGCACCACAGATGATCCGCATCCGAAACCTGACGAAGCGCTACGGCGACGTCCTCGCCGTCGACGACCTCGACGTCGAGATCGCGGCCGGCACCGTGACCGGTTTCCTCGGCCCCAACGGCTCGGGCAAGTCGACCACGATGCGGATCGCGCTGGGCCTGGACCGCCCGACCTCGGGCGGGATCACCATCGACAGCCGGGCCTACGGCGAGCTGCCCGACCCGCTGCGTCACGTGGGCGCCCTGCTGGACGCGGGGGCGGTACACCGGCGCCGGCGCGGCTACGACCACCTGCTCTACCTGGCCCGGTCCAACCGCATACCGAGGTCGCGGGTCGACGAGGTGCTGGCGCAGGTGGGGATGACCGACGCGGCCCACCGCCGCGCCGGCACCTACTCGCTGGGGATGCGCCAGCGCCTGGGCATCGCCGCCGCGCTGCTCGGCGACCCCGGCGTGCTGATCTTCGACGAGCCGGTCAACGGCCTGGATCCGGAGGGCATCCGGTGGATCCGCGAGCTGATCCGCTCGCTGGCCGCCGAGGGCCGCACGGTGTTCGTGTCCAGCCATCTGATGAGCGAGATGGCGCTGACCGCCGACCACTTGGTGGTGATCGCCGGCGGGCGACTGCTGGCCGACGCCACACTGACCGACTTCGTCGGCGACGGCCCGTCCCTGGAAGACGTCTATCTCCGGCTGACCGCCGGACACGAGCAATACGCGGGAGGTGGCCGGTGATGACCACGGCGACGCAGGAAACCACGAAAACGCGGAAACCCAGGGCAACGCGTGTGCCCAGGACGAGCTTCGCGGCGGCCCTGGAGGCCGAGTGGATCAAGCTCCGCTCGGTGCCGTCCACCCGCTGGCTGCCCCTGACCACGGTGCTTTCCATCACCGGGGTGAGCGCCCTGGTCGACGCGTTCATCGCCGAGGGCCAACGCCGCGAGGACGGCGCCGAATACGACGCGTTCGCCCTCGTGCACTACGGCGTCAACTTCGGCCAACTGGCCCTGGTGGCCTTCGCGGTGCTGGCGGTGGCGGGCGAATACGGCGCGGGCACCATCCGCGCCTCGCTGGCCGCGGTGCCCGACCGGCGGCTCTTCGCCGCCGCCAAGCTGACCGTGATCACCGCCGTGGCCCTGGTCACGGCGATCGCCTCGAGTCTGACCTGCATCCTGGCGGCGAGGTTGTTGCTGCCCGCCGGCGACATCTCGTTGACCGCCGCAGCCACCTGGCGCACGGCATTCGGTCAGGTGGTCTATCTGGTGCTGCTCGCGGTGATCTGCGCGGGCGTCACCTTCGTGCTGCGCACCCCGATGGCCTCGATGGGCCTGCTGATCCCGCTGATCTTCCTCGGCACGGCCGCGCTCACAGCGATACCCGGGGTGCGCGAGGTGGCCAGGTTCCTACCGGACAAGGCCGGGCAACGCATCATGCGACTGCGCGAGTTCAACGCCTACGAACTCGCCCCGTGGCCGGGCGTGCTGGTGATGGCGTTGTGGGCGATCGCGGCGGTGGTCGCGGCGGTGACGGTGTTCCGCCGGCGCGACGTGTAGGCGCGACAGCGCTGTAGCCATCACCACGCTGTCACCACCGCGATACCGCCACCACCGCGACACTCCGGTTACCCACGGTCACTTGTGGGAACTCCAGAGCGCATGTCCAGATGGCGGCGACGCAAGACGGCGGCAGGCGAGCCCCTGCCGCCGACGCGGCGCAACACCGAATTCCTGCTGCTCGTGTTCGCGGTTTTGGTCCCGGTCTTCGCCTACGCGAACGTCGGCCTGGCCAGGCACGGCTCGATCCCCCCGGACACCGCGAAATACGGCCTGGGGCTGGGCCTGCTGGTCCTGATCGCGCACATCCTGGTCCGCTTCTTCGCGCCCTACGCCGATCCGGTGCTGCTGCCGATCGCCGCCCTGCTCAACGGCCTGGGACTGGTGTTGATCTACCGACTCGACCTGGAGACGCCGAAGGTGCAGGCCGCGTCCTCGCAACTGGTGTGGTCGGCCATCGGGGTGATCCTGTTCGCGGCCGTGATGATCGCCGTGCGCGATCACCGCTCCCTGGGCAAATACGCCTATCTCGCCGCCGCCGTCGCGCTGTTCCTGATGATCGTCCCGGTCTTCTTCCCCGCGATCAACGGCGCGAAGGTGTGGATCCGACTGGGCGCGTTCTCGTTGCAGCCCGGCGAGTTCGCCAAGATCATCCTGGTTGTCTTCTTCGCGTCCTACCTCGCCGGCACCCGCGAAACGCTGATGATGATCGGGCACCGGTTCTGCGGTGTGAACCTGCCCCGCGGCCGCGACCTGGGACCGGTGCTCGCGGTGTGGCTGGCCTCGGTCGGCATCCTGGTCCTGGAGCGCGATCTGGGCACGTCCGTCCTCTACTTCGGCGCGTTCGTGGTGATGCTCTACGTGGCCACCGCCCGAATCGGCTGGATCCTGGTCGGCCTGATCCTGATCGCCCTGGGCGCGTTCGTGGTCGGCTCCGCCGAACCTCACGTGCACAGCCGCGTACAGAACTGGCTGGACCCGTTCGCGAGCATCCACGCGGGCCTGGGCCCGGGGCAACTCGCCCAGTCGCTGTTCTGTTTCGCCGCCGGCGGTCTGCTCGGCGCCGGTCTCGGCCTGGGCCACTCGATCCTGGTCGGGTTCGCCGCCAAGAGCGACTTCATCCTGGCCACCGTCGGCGAGGAGTTGGGACTCACCGGGATCGCCGCGCTGTTGGTGCTCTACGCGCTCCTGATCGCCCGCGGCTTCCGGGCCGGGCTGACCGCGCCGGACGCGTTCGGCTCGCTGCTGGCCTACGGACTGTCCGCCGTGCTGGCGATCCAGGTGTTCGTGGTCGCCGGCGGGGTGACCGCGCTGATCCCGCTGACCGGCATGACCATGCCCTTCCTCGCCCAGGGCGGCTCGTCCGTGGTCACCAACTGGGCCCTGATCGCCCTGCTGATGAAGATCAGCGACCGGGGCCGCCGCCCGCTCACGCCGATCGAGGAACCCGTACCCCTGCCCGAGGAGGTGCGCGCGTGATCGTCACCGCCCGACGCGCCGCCGGATTCTGCCTGCTGCTGCTCCTCGCGCTGCTCGGCAACGCGACCTGGGTGCAGGCCCACAAGGCCGACGCCTACGACCACATGGAGGGCAACCGCCGTCCGCAGATCATCCGTTACCAACAACCGCGCGGCGACATCCTGGTGGCCGACGCGCCGATCACCGGATCTCCACACACGGCCGAATCCTTCGACCTGGCCTACGGACGCAGCTACACCGACGGACCGCTCTACGCCCCGGTCACCGGCTACGCCTCGCAGCTCTACGGCACCTCGCTCCTGGAGGGCGTCGAGGACGACATCCTCGCGGGCACCGATCCGCGCCTGGGCGCCTGGCCGGTGATCACCGCCGTCACCCGCAGACGCGCCGCCGCCGGCAACGTGGCCACCACCATCCTGCCCGCCGCCCAACAGGCCGCGTTCAACGGCCTCGCGAGCACCGGCAACAAGGGCGCGGTGGTCGCTCTCGACCCCACCACCGGCGCGATCCTGGCCCTGGTCAGCACCCCGTCCTACGACCCGGGCACGGTGGCCGGCGCGAACAAGGCCGCCCGCGCCGCGTGGGCCGCGCTCGACGGCGATCCCGACCGGCCGATGCTCAACCGCGCGCTGCGCGAGACCTATCCCCCCGGCTCCACGTTCAAGGTGGTCACCGCCGCCGCCGCGCTCGCCTCCGGCACGGTCGCCGATCCCGACGAGCCGACCACCACCCCCGACCCCTACCCGCTGCCGGAGACCCACACCCTGCTCGGCAACGAGGCCGACGGTTGCCGCAACGCCTCGCTGCGCTACGCGCTGACCGTGTCCTGCAACACGGTCTTCGCCAAGCTCGGGGTGGACATGGGCGCCGAGGTGATGCGCCGTCAGGCCACCGCGTTCGGCTTCGACGACCCGAAGTTGCGGATCCCGGTCGCGGTCACCCGGAGCGTGTTCCCCAAGAGCCCCGACCGACCGCAGACCGCGCTGTCCTCGATCGGCCAGTTCGACACCCGCGCCACCCCGCTCCAGATGGCGATGGTCGCCGCCGGCATCGCCAACGACGGCGAGGTGATGCGCCCGTACCTGGTCGAACGGCTCACCCGCGACGACGGCAGCACCGTACGCGGCACCGAACGGCAGACCCTGGCCCGTGCCGTCCCCGCGCCGGTGGCCCGCCGACTCCAGCGCATGATGCAGGACGTGGTCACCACCGGCACCGGCGGCAACGCCCGGATCGACGGCGCGATCGTCGGCGGCAAGACCGGCACCGCCCAGCACGGCGAGCACAACCGCGCCGTGCCCTACGCGTGGTTCATCGCATACGCCAAGCCGAGCCCCGACGCGAAGCCCTCCGTCGCCGTCGCGGTCGTCGTGGAGGACGGCGCCGCCGACCGCGCCGACATCACCGGCGGCGGCCTCGCCGCCCCGATCGCCAAGGCCGTGATGACCGCCACCCTGTCCCGATGACCGCCCCGCACCCCACGCCCCGGCCGCGGCGGACCCGCCCCCGCTCAGCTCTTCCGCAACCCCGCCAACACCCGGTCGATGACCTCCCCCACCTCGCGCCGCGCCACCGCCGGATCGGCGGCACGCGCGGTGTACAGGCTCGCCTCCGAGATCAACGAGGCCAGCAATCGAGCCAGCGGCGGCACCGGCAACTCGTCGATCTCGCCGTTGTCCATCGCCTGCCGCAACCACGCCGCGAGCAACCCGTGCCCGTGCTCGTCCACCAGCGCGTCCCACGACCCGGGCCCCAGCACCGCCGGGCCGTCCACCAGCACGATCCGCTGGAAGTCCCCGGTCGTACACACATCCAGGAACGACTGGAACCCGTGTCGCAACTGATCCCAAGGTTCACTCGGATGGTCCTGGGCATGACTCATCTCGTGGGCTACGAGCGCCTCTGCCGCCTCGGCCGCGACGGTCTCCATCACGGCGCGGAACAGGTCGGCCTTGTCCTTGAAGTGGTGATAGAGCGCACCCCGGGTCACCCGGGCCTGCGCCACGATCTCCTCGGTGCCGGTCTGTGCGTAGCCCCGGGTCGCGAACAACTCACGGGCGGCGGCCAGCAGGGCCGCACGGGTGTCTGCGACATGTTGTGCCCGACGCGTGACCGCCATACAACCCCCACGTGACGTACAGCCTGTATGTTGAAGATGTTGTCATCATCGGGCACCCCCGGGCAACGACGCCACGCCGAGCACGGTTTCAGCGGACGCCGACGCCCCCGGGTACGGGGATAGAGAGGTGCGACGGTCATGGGCCTGCCGCTGAACCTGGCTGTGAAAATCGGTACGCATCTGGTCAAGCAGAAGATCAAGCGCGTGGACAAGTTCGCGATGATCGTGGAGGTCGAGCCGCTCTTCGCGTGCAACCTCAAGTGCGGCGGGTGCGGCAAGATCCAGCAGCCGCACGACGTGCTGCGCAAGCGCATGTCGGTGGAACAGGCGGTGGCGGCGGTCGAGGAGTGCGGCGCCCCGATGGTCTCGCTGGCCGGCGGCGAACCGCTGATGCACAAGCAGATCGACCTGATCGTCGAGGAACTGCTCAAGCGCAAGAAGTTCGTGATCATCTGCACCAACGCGGTGCTGCTGCCCAAGCACCTGCACAAGTTCAAGCCGAACAAGAACTTCGCGTGGATGGTGCACATCGACGGCCTGCGCGAGAAGCACGACCAGGCGGTGGCCAAGGACGGCGTCTTCGACGAGGCCGTGGCCGCGATCCGGATGGCCAAGGCGGCCGGATTCCAGGTCTACACGAACAGCACGTTCTTCAACACGGACTCCCCCGAGACCATCGTCGACGTGCTGGACTTCCTCAACGACGACCTCAAGGTCGACCGGATTCAGATCTCCCCCGGATACGCCTACGAGAAGGCTCCGGTACAGAACCGCTTCCTCGGCGTCGAGCAGACCCGCGCGTTGTTCAAGGCGGCCTTCTCCGGCGGCAAGCGCAAGAAGTGGCGGCTCAACCACTCCGCGCTGTTCCTCGACTTCCTCGAGGGCAAGCGCGATTTCGAGTGCACGCCGTGGGCGATCCCGTCCTACTCGTTGCTCGGTTGGCAGCAGCCGTGCTACCTGATGGGCGACGGCTACGTGCAGAGCTACAAGGAGCTGCTCACCGACACCGAGTGGGAGAACTACGGTCGGGGCAAGGACCCGCGCTGCGACAACTGCATGGCGCACTGCGGCTACGAGCCGACGGCCGTGCTGGCCACGATGGGTTCACTCAAGGAGAGCCTGCGCGCGGTGGTCTCGGGCTGAACCGCCCACAAACGCCACACAGCGGAAATTGGGAGGCTCGGGCACCCCTCACCGGCGCCCGAGCCACCACAACCTGATGAAGCGTGAGCGTAGCGGAAGCCGCGTTGACACGTGTCGCATGGGGGGCGTCCGAACCAAATCTTGACTCTTTTCTGCACGTGGACACTGGCGTGTCGGGTAGCTTCGTCCCGCTGTCGGCCCACCACGGGGCCGGGGCGACACCGCGAGGCGCGTGTTCCGCGGGGTTCGAAATGGGGGCTTGTCCAGATGGTTCAACGTTTTCTTCGGCGTCTCGCCGGTCCGATCCTGCTCGCCGTGTTCGCGGCGGTCCTGACCGCGGCGCCCGCGCAGGCCGCGCCCGACCGGGCGCAGGTGCGTCAGGTCTCGTCCGCCTCGACGCAGACCTCGCTCACCTCGACCGGCGTGTCGACCGGTGTGCAGACACTCGCGGACACCTCTGCTCGAACCACCGCCCAGCGCGCCTCGGTTCCGCAGCTGCACCCGGCCAAGACGAAGAAGAAAAAGAAGAAGAAGAGCTTCTTCAAGAAGGCCGGGAAGTTCATCTTCGGGATCATCGGCATCATCGTGCTCGCGATCATCATCTTCTTCGTCTGGCGCGCCCTCAAGCGCCGTAGCTGATCGACTGCCGGTCGACCACCGCCACGCCATCCGCCGGCGGTCGTCGACCGATCCGCCTCACGAAACACCACGCGCGCCCGGCCGGGTCCCCCCGGCCGGGCGCGCGTTTCGCGTGTCCGGCTCCGCGCCGGACCGCATCAGTGGTGCCACGACGGGGACTTGCCCCCATCGCGCGTATCGGCCGACCGCCCCAGGGCGGACAGCACACCGAGAATCACCGTGATCACCAGGAAAATCGCCAGAACCGTCATACCCCGAGCATGCCATTTGCTTGCACATGCATCGAGTGGCTGGACTGCCTGATTACCGCAACATCCTGCCACTCGCACTCTGTCCTCGCGATCATCGCGCCGGCATGCTGGTCGCATGCTGCGCAATGTGGTCGTGATCGTCCAGGACGGGGTCGCACCCTTCGAACTCGGGGTGCTGTGCGAGGTGTTCGGCATCGACCGAAGCGAGGAGGGCTGCCCGGTCTACGACTTCGCGGTCTGCGCGGTCACCCCCGGCCGGGTGCGCACCAAGGCCGGCTACGACCTGTACGCCGAACACGGCCTCGACCGGGTCGCCGACGCCGACCTGATCGCCATCCCGGCCGCCGTCGAGCACGACGAACGGGTGGCCTCCGACCCGGTGCTCCTGGACGCGTTGCGGGCGGCCGAGGCCCGGGGCGCGTGGATCATGAGCGTGTGCACCGGCGCGTTCACCCTGGCCCGGGCGGGCCTGCTCGACGGCCGCCGCTGCACCTCGCACTGGAAGTACACCGACCGCCTGGCCCGGCTGTTCCCCCGGGCCGTGGTCGAGCCGGACGTGCTCTACGTCGAGGACCGCCGGGTGATCACCAGCGCCGGCACCGCCGCCGGCATCGACGCCTGCCTGCACCTGGTCCGACTGGAGGACGGCAGCCGGGTCGCCAACACGATCGCCCGCCGCATGGTCGTACCGCCGCACCGCGAGGGCGGCCAGGCGCAGTACATCGCCCGCCCGCTGCCCGGGCCGACCGGCAGCCCGCTCCAGGCCACGCTCGCCTGGATGACCGAGCGCCTGGCCCGGGACCTGACCGTCGAGCGCATGGCCGAGCACGCGCTGATGTCCCCGCGTACCTTCGCCCGCCGCTTCCAGCAGGAGACCGGCACCACGCCCTACGACTGGCTCGTCGCGCAACGCGTGCTGCTCGCCCAGGAGTTGCTGGAGGAGACCGCACTGTCGATCGACGCGGTCGCGGAGCGCTCCGGTTTCGGCAGCGCGGCGACGCTGCGCCACCATTTCCTGCGCCGCCGCGGCACCACGCCGCAGAACTATCGCCGAACCTTTTGTCCAGGGAGCGCCACCGCATGACCGCACCGACGATCCGCGCCGCCCGCGCCGACGACTACGACGCCATCGTCGCGGTCGTCGACGACTGGTGGGGCCGGCCGATGACCCCCGCCCTGCCCCGACTGTTCCTGGACCACTTCCACACCACGAGCCTGGTCGCCGAGGACGTCGACGGGCTCGGCGGCTTCCTGATCGGCCTCCTCTCGCCCGCGCGTGTCGACGAGGCGTACATCCACTTCGTCGCCGTCCGCCCGGACCTGCGCCGATCGGGCCTGGCGGCCGAGTTGTACGAGCGCTTCTTCGCGCTCGCGCGGGCGGCCGGGCGGGTCCGGGTGCGGGCGATCACCGGTCCGGGCAACACCGGTTCGATCCGCTTCCACACGACGATGGGCTTCACCGTGCACGGACCGGTTACGGACCTGGACGGGCCCGGTCGGGACCGGATGCGGTTCGAGCGGAGCCTGGATGTCGGACCGGGCGCGTAGCCTTCGAGGTTCGACGGTCCGGTCCGGCACCCTCTTGCCCCTGTCCGGCCCGGACCGTCGTCAGGACAGCCGGGCCGCGGCCCGCAGCGCGCGCATGACCTTGAACCGGTTCGGCCCCAGCACCATCATCGGGTGCGCGTGCAGCGCGTGTATGGCGTTGCGTTCCGCGCGCACCGCCGCCGACCACTGCCGGGTCAGTTCGGCGTCCAGTCGCCCGGGGTTCTCGCGCGCGAAGGTGGTGACCACCTCGGCCGCGTGGTCGCGGTCCCGCTGAAGGGCAATCAGCTCCGCCGGGATTTCCGCCGCTTCATACATGCGGATCATCGTAGGTGGCCGAATGCCCGACACCTAGGACATGCGTACATCACATATGCCGCGAATCCTCCGGGGTGGTCGCCGGCGTCGCCTCCGCCGGCGGCCCCGTCTCCCCGCGCCCCGCCGCGCAGTACAGCGCGACCGCCACACCGAGCGCCGCGGTCCCGAGCAGGATGAGCCGATAGTCCACCACGACCAACAGACCCGCCACGCCGAGCACGGCGAACGCCGTGGGCGCGAACATGATCGTCCCGGCCGTCGCCGCGACCCGGCCCACCAGATGCGTCGGCGTCTCCCGCTGCAACACGGTCATCGCCGCCACGTGCACCGCCGGCAACCCGAACCCGTTCAGCACGCTGCCGGTCGCCACCGCGGGCAACCACGGCAGCGCCCGCAGCCCCACGGCGATCGCGAACAACACCAGGCCGAGCACCGCGAACCCCTTCGCGCCCAGCCGCCGGATCAGCGCGCCGGCGGCCAACCCGGCCGCCACCGAGCCCGCGCCCTGGGCCATGTACAGCACCCCGGCGAACTCGGGCGAGCGGCCGAGCCCCTCGTCGACCACCGCGTAGACCGCCCCACCGCTGATCCCCGACACCACCATCGCCAGCCCGCCGGCGACCACAAGGCGGCGCAGCGGACGGTGCGCCCACAGGTAGCGCACCCCTTCCGAGGTCTCCGCCACCCATCCGCTCGCCGGGCGTTCCCGCACGGGCTGTTCGAAGCGCATCAGCGTGAACACCCCCGCCGCGAGCACGAACGTGCCCGCGTCCAGCAGTGCGACGGTGTGTCCGCCCGACCACGCGAACAGGCCCGCGCCCGCGAGCGGGGCGATCAGTTTCATGCCCTCGGAGGCGCTGAGCCGCAGCCCGTTCAGATCGCCCAGGATGCCGGGCGCGACCGCCGCGGAGAGCGCGGTCGACTCCCCCGCGTCGATCAGCACGAAGCCGAAGCCGTAGCCGAGCATCACCGCGAACAGGATCCACACCTGTGCCTCGGACCGCACGGTGAGGGTCGCGGTGAGCAGTACGGCGAGCATCGTGTTGACCACCACGAGCAGCCGTTTGGCCGGCCATCGGTCCGCGAACGCGCCGAGCACCGGGCCGAGCAGGGTCGGCGCGAACACGCCGAGCGCCATCAGTGCGGCGATGCTGTCCGATCCGGTGAGCGTCTTGGCCCAGATCCCGGCGACCAGGGTCATCGCGCTGCTGCCGAAACCGGAGATCACCACCCCGCTCAGATACAGGCCCGCGTTGCGGTCCCGGAGCACGTTCATCCCACTCCACGCCACGCTTCACCACGCCCCTCGTCGTCGGTGTCGCGGCCGTCATTGCTCTACTTGCAGCCATGAGCAGCGCCGTCAGCCGATTCGTCGCAGAAGTTGAGCCCACCAGACTCAGGCCCGAGGAGGTCGAGCGTAGTGGACCGGGGGCAGCCGAAGTTGAGCCTTCCGCACTCAATCCCGAGAAACTTGAGTCCAGCGGGCTCAAGTTCGACCTTTTCGAAGGTAAAAGTCCCGATCCGGACGCGTTCCGAGTGTTCGGCGGTTGGCTCGTCGCCCAGGCCCTGGCCGCTGCCGGGGCCACCGTCGATGCGGACCGCGTGCCGCACTCGCTGCACGCCTCGTTCCTGCGGCCGGCCGACGCGACGCTGCCGCTGACCTACCGGATCACCCGGACCCTCCAGGGACGCACGCTGAGCCACCGTCGGGTCGACGTGCTCCAGGGCGACAGGATCGTCGTACACCTGGTCGCGTCCTTCCGGGTGACCCGCCCCGAGAGCCCGTTCGACCACGCCCCAAGCGCGCCCGCCGCGCCCGACCCACACACGCTGCCCACCCTGGAACGGCTCCTGGACACGCTGCGCGGTCCGCTGCGCAGGCCGGGCCTGGTCCGGTACAACCCGATCGACATGCGCTTCGTCGACCCGCCGACCTGGGCGGACGAGACGTTCACCGCCCGCCCGCCGCACAACGCGCTGTGGTGTCGCACCGACGGCGAACTCCCGGACGACCCGCTGCTGCACGCGTGCGCCGTCGCCTACGCGACCGACCTGACCTTCCTCGACGCGCTGGTGCTGCCGCACGCGAACACCCTGGCCGGACGCTGGATGCCACGGGCCAGCCTGGACCACACGATCCGCTTCCACCGCCCGTTCCGCGCCGACGAATGGTGGTTGTTCGACCAGGAGGGCACCACGCTGCACGGCACGCACGGCACGGTGCACGGTCGATTGTTCGACGCGGCGGGAAGGCTGTTTGCGACGGTCGGTCAGGAGGCACTGTTCGGCGAGCCGGTCGAACACCGGTAGCCGGGCCGCCGACGGCCGGTGGCCCCAGCCGAGGGAGTTCGCATGTCGCAGCTCGGATTGCAGGTCGGAAAGGTCTCGCTCAACGTCAGCGACCAGGACGCGGCCAAACGTTTCTGGGTCGAGAAGATGGGCTTCGAGGAGGTGCTGGACACCCCCATGGGCGAGGCCGGCAGCCCGCGCTGGATCGAGGTCCGCGCGCCGGGCGACGGCATCACGCTGATCCTGTTCAGTCAGCGCTTCGACATGGAGAAGGTCGGCAGCCTGAACAACGTCCTGTTCACCTGCGACGACCTGCAGCGCACCTACGCCGAGCTGAGCGCGAGGGGCATCGACTTCCCGGACAAGCCCGCACAGCAGGAATGGGGTTGGTGGGCCACCTTCCGCGACAACGAGGGCAACTTCTACGGCCTGACCCAGCGCAACCCCTGACCGGGCGCCGCCGCCGACCCGGCGCGCCCCCGGGCCGTGCACGGCCGACCCGGCAACCGGTCCCGGCCGTGGCCCGCGCGGCCGACTGTGATCTTGACCGCTTGCGCGGCCCCCGGGCCCACGCCTCTCGATTCCTGTGCACCGTTGGGATATCCCGGGTGTCATGGCGGACAAGCTGCTCCTCGACCACGACGGTCCGATCGCGACGATCACCAACAACAACCCGGACCGGCACAACGCGTTCGACGACGAGATGGACGCGCTGCTCTGGTGCATCCTCGGCGAACTGCGGCAACGCCCCGAGATCCGGGCGGTGATCTGGCGCGGGGAGGGCAAGTCCTTCTCCTCCGGCCGCGACGTGTCCTCGATCGGCGGTCACCGGGTCGAGGACACGCACCACGAGTTGATGACGCGCGGCCATCGCGGCATCCAGCAGCTGTTCGACCTGGACGCGCCGGTGCTGGTCGCCTGCCAAGGCTGGTCGATCGGCGCGTCGTTCCAGCGCGCGCTGCTGTGCGACATCCGGGTCGCCGCCGAGGGCGCCCGGTTCATGCTCCCGGAGACCACCCATGGGGTGATCCCGGACACCGGCGGGGTGGCCCGGCTGTTCCAGATCTGCGGCCACGGGGTGGCGGCCGACCTGGTGCTGACCGGGCGGCCGATGGACGCCGCCGAGGCGTACGCGCACGGCATCGTCTCACGCGTGGTGCCCGCCGACGCGCTGGACGCCACCGTGCGCGAGATGGCCGAGCGCATCGCCGCCGCGCCGACCGTGACGATCAAGACCGCCCGCCGGACGCTCGCCCGGCTCGCCGAACCCGCGGTGCGGGCCTCGATGGCCGACGAGTTGATCGCCCAGACCTTCGTCAACAAGTCGGACGACTACGCCGAGTTCCGCGCCGCGCGCGCCGAACGGCGGCCCGCCCACTACACGGGGAGCTGACCCATGACCGAGACGAGCGGAACGAGCGGGACGACCGGAACGAGCGGGGCGTCCGACGGCATCATCGGCCTGCCCGAGCCGCCCGCCCTCGGCGCGAGCGCGCTGCCCGCGGGCACCTACGCGGGCCGTACGGTCCTCGTCACCGGCGGCGGCACCGGCCTGGGCCGGGCGATCGCCCTCGAATTCGCCCGCCTCGGCGCGAACCTCGTCGTCGCCAGTCGCAAGGAGGAACACCTGGCGGCGGCCCGCGAGACGCTGGCCGAAACCGGCGCGAAGGTCCGCACCGTGAGCTGCGACATCCGCGAACCCGAGCAGATCACCGCCGCCTTCGACGCGGCGGTCGAGTCCTTCGGACCGCCCGACGTGCTGATCAACAACGCCGCGGCCAACTTCCCCGTACCCGCCGAGGAGATGTCACCCAACGCCTGGCGCACGGTCGTGGACATCACCCTCAACGGCACCTACTTCTGCGCCCGCGAATTCGCCCGCCGACACCTGGCAGCGGGCACCCCCGGCTCGATCGTCAACATCGGCGCGTCCTACGCCTGGACCGGCGGCCCCGGCTTCGCGCACAGCGCGGCGGCCAAGGCTGGCGTGAAGAACATGGTCGAGACGCTCGCGGTGGAGTGGGGCCCTTACGGGATCCAGGTCAACGGACTGGTCCCGGGCCTGTTCCCGCACGAGGACATGACCGCCGACATCAAGGGCAACCTCGCCGGCACCCACGACAAGGACCCGTGCCAGCCCGCCATGCGGGTCGGCCGGCTGCGCGAACTGGGCTGGGCCGCGACGTTCCTGGCCTCGCCCTACGCCCGCTTCGTCTCCGGGCACACCCTGGTCGTGGACGGCGCCAACTGGCAGCGCCGCGGCCTGGTCAACCCGCCGGTGGTCACCGTGCGGCAGCAGATGGGCAAGGGGCCGTTCGTGCTGCCGTAGCCCACTCCGGCCGGGCCGGGGCACCTCGATCCGCCCCGACCCGGCCGGTTTCCGCCGGGCCCACCCGGCACATCCCCGACGGATCCCCACGGGCCCGCACCGAGCGATGCCCTGAATGGCATACATACGCGATATCTGCGCGGAAATATGGACAATACGAAGAAGAGCCGACCGCGACTCCCGGCGCGAGCGGCCCGATGTGGTGTCCGTGCTCGTCGCCGCCCAGTGTCCCGGAGCCCCGCATGTCCGATCGGCGTCTGCCCTTCCGCGCCCGCAGGCACGGCACGCCCGAACCGCCCGAGCGCTCGATGGACCCTCGCGCGGCGGACATTCCCGAGCCCCCGCCCGTCGAGCACAGCCTGATCGACACGGCGATCTACGTGGAGGGGGTACGCGTCGCCTCGCCGACCACCCTCGCCGACACCTACCGCGAACTGCACGCCCGCCCGGGTGCCATGGCCTGGATCGGCCTGTACCGCCCCTCCGAAAGCCAACTCCTCTCCGCCGCCGAGGAGTTCGACCTGCACGCGCTGGCCGTCGAGGACGCGATCGTGGCCCACCAGCGCCCCAAGCTCGAACGCTACGGCGAGACCCTGTTCGTCGTCCTGCGCGCCGCCCGCTACCTCGACGACGTCGAGGAGGTCGACTTCGGCGAGCTGCACGTCTTCCTCGGCCGCAACTTCGTGGTCACCGTCCGCCACTCCGAGTCCCCCGACCTGTCCGCGGTGCGCCGCTGGGCGGAGGAGCGGCCCGAACTCCTGCGCCAGGGCCCCGAGGCGGTGCTCTACGCGATCCTGGACAGCGTCGTGGACGCCTACGCCCCGGTCGTCGGCGGATTGCAGAACGACATCGACGAGATCGAGGCGGAGGCCTTCCTCGGCGCCCCGAACGTCTCCCGGCGCATCTACGAACTCTCCCGCGAGGTGATCGAGTTCCAACGCGCGACCCGCCCGCTGCTGCTCATGCTCGCCGACCTGTCCACCGGCTTCGACAAGTACCACGTGGACGAGGAGCTGCGCCGCTACCTGCGCGACGTCCAGGACCACGCGACCATCGCGGTGGAGCGCGTGGTGGGCTTTCGCCAACTGCTCGAAGGCATCATGCGGGTCAACGCGGTGGTGGTGACCCAGGCCCAGAACGAGGAGATGAAGCAGCTCACCGCGGCCAGCAACGCGCAGAACGAGGAGGTCAAGAAGATCTCCGCATGGGCGGCCATCCTGTTCGCACCGACCCTGATCGGCACCGTGTACGGGATGAACTTCGACCACATGCCCGAACTGCACTGGGCGTACGGCTACCCGTACGCGATCGGCCTGATGCTCGTGGTCTGCGCCGTCCTCTACCTGATCTTCAAGCGCCGGAACTGGCTCTGAGGCACCGGAAACCACCGACGCGTGCCATTCCCGACATCAAACCTGTCGTGATCTGTCAGGTATACGCGACAGGATCCTGATCGCAGGACGAACACCGAACCACGATCGAGGAGCATCACCATGGCGAACATCGTTCTCGTGCCCGGCTACTGGCTCGGCGCGTGGGCCTGGGACCGGGTCGCCGAACCGCTGCGCGCCGCCGGCCACGAGGTCGTCGCGGTCACCCTGCCCGGCCTGGAGCCCGACCGCACCGACGGGGCGGGCGTCGACCTGGCCGCCCAGTCCCGGGCCCTGGTCGACGAGATCACCACGCGCGACCTCACCGACGTGGTCCTGGCCGCCCACTCGGGCGGCGCGTTCGCCGCGTACGAGGCGCTGGACCGGATCCCGGAGCGGATCGCCCGGATCGTCTATGTGGACGCCGGCCCGGTGGCCGCGGGTATCTCGTTCGCCGACCTCCAGGAGCCCGAGGAGCGGGCCCGGATCGAGGCCGAGGTCGCCGCCCGCGGCGACGGCCGCTACGTCTACCCCTGGGACCCGGCCGCCGACCCGGTGATGCTCGACGGCCTGTCCGACACCGACCTCGCCGAATTGCGCGCCCGCGCGATGCCCCAGCCGTACGCCGTGGCCGCGAGCCCGCAGCAGGTCGCCGACCCGGCCCGGCTGCGGGTGCCGGCCCACCTGATCACCTGCCTGTTCCCGGCCGAGCAGGTCGAGGCCATGACCGCCGCCGGGCACCCGTTCATGGCCGAGTTCGCGGCGGCCGAGCAGCGCACGGTGCACAGCCTGCCGACCGGTCACTGGCCGATGTTCTCGCGCCCGAAGGACCTGGCCGAATTGTTGTCGGACATCGCCGGCTGACCCCTGCTCCGGGGTGGGCCCAGGCCCACCCCGGTTCGGGGTGCCTCCCCCGTGACCTGCCCGGTCGGCGCCCGACACACTGATGACACCAGCAGTCAGGCAGATCCACGGGAGGACCCCATGAGCACGCTCACGCCAGACAGAGCCGACCCGCCGGCCACCCGGTGGCGGCTCGGCTGGGCGCTGCTGTGCGCCTGGCGAGGCTTCGCTCTGGTCTTCCTCTCGGTCCCCGCCCTCGCGCTGTTCATCACGTGCGTGGTGTTCATGGCGCTGCTGCCGATAGGCGTCGGCCTGCTGTTCTTCTTCCCCCTGATGTTGCTGTTGCGCGCCACCGCCAACGTGACCCGCAAGGCGATGCGCTCGTGGGCGCACGTCCCGATCGACACCCCGTACCGGCGGTTGCCCACGGGTGGCGGCGTGACCGGGCTGTGGGCGCGCACCAAGCGCATGATCACCGAGGCGGCCACCTGGCGGGACCTGCTGTGGGCGCTGCTCTACCTGCCGTCGAGCCTGCTCATCGCGTGTTTCCCGATGATGCTGATCGTCAACGGCCTGCACGGCGTGCTGATGCCGTTCCTGTGGGAGGTGGCCTACCGGCACGTCGACGACGCGCAGTGGTACACGTTCATCAAGGTGAACAGCGTGCAGCGGGCCGGCCTCGCGGTGCCGTGGGGCCTGGTCCAGGTGGCCGCCGGCCTGGCCCTCGCGCCGTGGTTCGCCCGGGTCAACGGTCTGTGGAACCGGTCCCTGCTCGCCCCCACCAAGCAGGCCGAGTTGGCGCTGCGGGTCCAGCACCTGACCGAGAGTCGGACCGACGCGGTGGACGCCTCGGCGGCCGAGCTGCGCCGGATCGAGCGTGACCTGCACGACGGCGCACAGGCCCGCCTGGTCGCGATGGGGATGAACCTGGGCGCCGCGGAGGCGCTGATGAAGACCGACCCCGACGCGGCCCGCGTACTGCTCGCCGAGACCCGCGAGGCGTCCGCGAAGGCGCTGCACGAACTGCGCGACCTGGTCCGGGGCATCCACCCGCCGGTGTTGTCGGACCGGGGCCTGGCCGACGCGGTGCGCGCGGTGGCCCTGGAGAGCCCGCTCGACGTCAACGTCAACGTCTCGCTGCCGGGCCGGCCCGAACTCCCGCTGGAGTCCGCCGCCTACTTCGCGGTCACCGAGGTGCTGACCAACGCGGCCAAACACTCCGGCGGCCGGCACGTGGAGATCGATCTCACGTACACGGACGGCTCGTTGCGGATCACGGTCACCGACGACGGCGAAGGCGGCGCCGATCTGATGAAGGGCACGGGACTGCGCGGCATCCAGCGCCGACTCGATACATTCGACGGGACGCTCGCCCTGCACTCCCCGGTGGGCGGCCCGACGACTGTAATCATGGAGCTGCCGTGCGACTTGTCCTCGCGGAAGACCTCGCCCTCCTGAGGGACGGGCTGGTCCGCCTGCTCCAGGCGCACGGCTTCGAGATCGTCGCGGCCGTGGACAACGGGCCCGAACTGCTCCGGGCCCTGGTGCAGCACAAGCCGGACGTCGCGGTGGTCGACGTCCGGCTCCCGCCGACCTTCACCGACGAGGGCCTCCAGGCCGCCCTGGAGGCCCGCCGACAGGTCCCGGGACTGCCGATCCTGGTGTTGTCGCAGTACGTCGAACAGCTCTACGCCCGCGAACTGCTCGCGGACGGCACCGGCGCGGTGGGGTATCTGCTCAAGGACCGCGTGTTCAACACCGACGAGTTCGTGGACGCGGTCCGCCGGGTCGCGTCGGGAGGCACCGCGATGGACCCCGAAGTGATCTCGAAGCTGCTCGCCCGCAACGTGCGGGACAAACCCCTGGCCCAGCTGACGCCGCGCGAACGCGAGGTCTTGGAGCTGATGGCGGAGGGATGCTCCAACGCGGCCATCGCGGGCCGCCTGTTCGTCTCGGAGGGCGCGGTGAGCAAGCACACCACGAACATCTTCGCCAAGCTGTCGATCGACACATCGGACGAAACCAACCGTCGTGTCCTGGCGGTTCTGGCCTACCTCAACGGAACCAACTAGGCCCTGTCCGGCGGATCTTGGTGGAGCAGGCCGCGTCGTCCGGTGCCGTGCATCGGCGTGCCGGAGAAGCAGCCGCATAGTGGTTCCATTCGGCTGTTTCTCCGGTGCGGCGAGGTGCGGTGCCGGGCGGCGCGGACCCGCCAAGATCCGCCGGACAGGGCCTAGTAGTGCTTTGTTAGGTGAGGTTCCCATGTGTGCTGTTTTGGGTGCATGGTGGGAGGGTGGATCTCGGGGATGTGGAGCGTCTGCGGGAGGAACTCGCGGCGTTCGTGGGTGAGATGTTCGGGTCGCTGTCGAGGACGGATCAGCGACGTCAGGGCGACTGTTATGTGCGTGGGTTGATGGTGGACGGTCGGCGGAAGTCGATCGTGCCGATGGCCGAGCGGCTGCCGGACGGGAACGCGCAGGCGTTGCAGCAGTTCGTGGCGGACTCGCCGTGGGACCACCAACGGGTGCTGCGGCGGGTCGCGGAACGGATGTGCGCGGTGATCGATCCGCGGGTGTGGGTGGTGGACGACACGTCGTTCCCCAAGTGCGGGAGGGCGTCGGTCGGGGTCGCCCGGCAGTACTGCGGCGCGCTGGGCAAACGGGCGAACTGCCAGGTGGGGGTGAGCGTCCACGCGGCGACGGACGCGATGTCGTGCCCGTTGCAGTGGCGACTGTTCCTGCCCGAGGAGTGGGCGCAGGACCCGGAGCGACGCAGTCGGGCCGGGGTTCCCGACGATGTCGGGCACGTCGAGAAGTGGCGCCTGGCCCTGGACGCGATCGACACCCTGATCGGGTGGGGACTGGTCCCGCCGGTGATCGTGGCGGACGCCGGATACGGGCAGATCGGCGAGTTCCGGCACGAACTCGCCGCGCGGGGGCTCGATTTCGTGGTCGCGGTGCGCGGCGACGAGATCGCCCACACCGGCGACGCCGCCCCGTCGACGATCGCGTACTCGGGCCTGGGCCCGCGTCCGCTGCCCCGATACCGGGACCGGGCCCGCTCCCTGGTGGAGCAGGCGGTTGCCGCGGGGCGGGAGGCGTTCGTCGAGGTCGGGTGGCGGCGGGGCTCGCGCGGCGCGATGCGGTCACGGTTCGCCACGACCGCGGTGCGACCGGCCGGCAAGGCCCCCCGGCGGCTCGCCCGGGCCGCCGCCGGGGACGCCGACATCGCCTGGGACGGGGTGCTGCCCGTGTTCACCATGCTCACCGAGTGGCCGGCCGACGCCGACGCGCCGACCGACCACTGGCTGACGAACCTGCCCCCGGACACACCCGTCGCGAAACTGGTCCGGCTCGCGAAGATGCGTTGGCGCGTCGAGCACGACTACCGCGAGCTGAAACACGGTCTCGGGCTGGACCACTACGAGGGCCGGACCTGGCGCGGATGGCACCACCACGTCACCCTGGTCACCGCCGCCCACGCCTTCCTCGCGCTCCACCGGACCGACCCAAAAGCCCTCACGCCGGCCTGACGCTCTACCGGGTCCTCGACACCCTCCAGGACCTCCTCGGCTGTTGGACCGGAACCTGCCCCACCTGCCACCGGACCCTGCCCCGCCAACGCCCACCACGAAGACCAAAACCAACACCGACCTGACAAAGCACTACTAGGCCGACCCCCACGAACCGCCGACCGGCCGGCGACATCACGAGCGGGCGATCACCCCACGGTGGTCGCACCCGCTCGGCCCGGGACGGCGCAGGGGCGACTCACCCGTGCCGTACGGACGGGCCGCGACGGACGGCAGGCCCGGTGGGCCGGCGCCCTCGTCGTGGCGCGCTCGGCGATCAGGAGCCGGTGGTCAGGCGCAGCAGGCGGTCCCGCTCCTCCTCGACGATGCGTTGGGCCCGGAGGACGACGGCCTCGGGCACCCCTTCGGGCAGCTCGCCGAAGTCGCGGAATCGGCGGAGGTCGCGTGGACGAACGCCGGTGATGTCGTAGGCCTTCAACGCGGCGAGCGACACGGCGTAGTCGTCGAGTGTCCGAGGCATGGTCTCCTTCTCGCGCGCTGAGAGGTCCGATCCGGGCGCCTCGGGCGAGCCGGCGTGGGCCGGATCAGGGCTGCTGTCGTACACGCTGCCCCCGTCTGATGTTGTCAACGTCATTGCGGCGGTGCGGGTTCCCGGTACCAATCTTCCGGACGGGAGGGCGTGGGTCGCTCCCCCGTACGGATGAACTTCGCGACGCCTGTGGCAGGAGGCGCGGGTTTTCGCTACTTCCCCCGCCGCGGTGTGTGCGTCGCACACCCCCGACGGGCCCTCATCACCTCACGGTGTTCGAGGACGCACAGATTGTCATGACGCGGGGTGGAAAGCCAAGCATCTTTTGATACTGGTCCGAATCCGACCCCTCTCGTCCGCATCATCGCCCGGCTCGGGGGAACAAGGGCGCGCGATGATACGTTCGGCGTGGTAAGTGTTTGACCCTGAATTGCCCGTTGAGCAAGGAGCGTGTGTGTCCGCCCAAGAGACGGACCCCCCTAGTACCGGTCCCTCCCGAGACTGTGATCGAAGCCGCGACGTCCGGGAGGCGGTCTCATGACCGCGGCTCTGGGCATAGCCGCGATCGTCGTGCTGACCCTCGGTACCGGTTTCTTCGTCGCCCAGGAATTCGCCTACGTGGCGGCCGACCGGAGCCTGCTGCGTCGTCGCGCGGAGGCCGGTGACAAGGCCGCCGCCCGGGCGATGACCGTGATGGGGCGACTGTCGTTCATGTTGTCGGGTGCCCAGCTGGGCATCACCGTGACGGCCCTGCTGGTCGGTTTCATCGCCGAGCCCGCGCTGGCCGCCGTGATCTCCCCCCTCCTCGAACTGGTCTCGGTGCCCGACGGCGCCGTCCCGGTGATCGCCCTCGTCCTGGGCTTCGCGGTCGCCACCGCGATCCAGATGGTGCTGGGCGAGCTGGTCCCGAAGAACTGGGGCATCGCCGAGCCGGAGCGGGTCGCCGTCCTGCTGGGCCGGCCGACCATCGTGTACCTGAAGGTCGCCGGCCCGCTGATCCGGCTGTTCGACACCCTGGCCAACCGCATCGTGCGCTCGATCGGAATCGAACCGGTCGAGGAGTTGCACGGCGGGGCCACCACCGAGGAGCTGGCGCACATCGTCGACGAGGCCGGCCGGGACGGCGACCTCGATCCCGGTCTGTCCGGGATCCTGCGCCGCGCGATCGCGTTCGGCGACCTGACCGTGGACCAGGTGATGGTGCCGCGACCGGACGTGGTCCGGGTCCGCGCCGAGACCACCGCCGCCGAGCTGATCGAATTGGTCGCCGAGCGCGGCCACTCGCACTACCCGGTGGTCGGCGAGCGGGTCGACGACGTACTGGGCGTGGTCGGCGTGGCCTGCCTGCTCGAGGTGGCCCCCGAGGACGCCGCGCACGTCACCGCCGGATCCATCGCCCGCCCCGCGCTGCTCGTCCCCGACACCGCCGGGCTGGCCTCGCTGCTCGAACAACTGCGGGCCGCCAACGAGGAGTTCGCGGTCGTCCTGGACGAGCACGGCGGACTCGCCGGGATCGTCACCTACGAGGACGTGGCCGAGGAACTGGTCGGCGAGATCGCCGACGAGAGCGACGACGAGGACCCCGTCGACACCGAGCCGGAGGACGGCTGGTGGCGCCTGGACGCCGGACTGCGGGTGGACGAGGCCGAGCGGATCGTCGGCGCCGAGTTGCCCGACGGGCCGTACGACACCCTCGGCGGTCTGGTCATCGCGCACCTGGGTCGGCTGCCCGAGGTGGGCGATCGGATCCGGGTCCCCGACCCCGACGAGGTCCGGGCCGGGCGCTCGGCCGAGGAGGACGACGAGCCGATCCGGTACACCGAGATCGAGGTGCTGGCGGTCGAGCGGCACGTGCCGGCCCTGGTCCGGCTCCGGGTGCTGACCTCCGAGCCCGCGTTCCCCCGCGACATTCCCGAATGGAGCGCCGATCGGCGCTCCGGACAGCCCACACGCACCACAGAGGTGACCGCATGACCCCGTCCCTGGCCTCCGGTGGTGGCCTGGGCTCGATGGAGCTGGGCCTGTGGCCCGCCCTGGCCGTCACGGTCGCGCTGCTCGTGGGCAACGCGTTCTTCGTCGCCGCCGAGTTCGCGATGGTCGCCGCGCGGCGACACCGCCTGGAGGCGCTGGCCGCCGAGCGCAAGCGCGGCGCCAAGTCGGCGCTGGCGGGCGTACGGGAGTTGTCCCTGATGCTGGCCGGTGCCCAGTTGGGCATCACCATGTGTTCGCTGGGCCTGGGCATCGTGTCCGAGCCGGCCATCGCCACCATGCTCGACCCGCTCTTCGACGCCGTCGGCATGCCGGCCGCGGCGGGGCACGCGGTGGCGTTCGCGATCGCGCTGGTGGTCGTGGTGATCCTGCACATGGTGCTGGGCGAGATGGCGCCCAAGTCGTGGGCGATCGCCGGCCCCGAGAAGGTCGCGCTCGTGCTGGCCCCGTCCTTCCGCGGCTACACCCGCGTGGTGCGACCGCTGCTGCGCGCGATGAACGGGGTCAGCAACGCGATCCTGCGGCTGGCCCGGATCGACCCCAAGGACGAGTTGTCGCACCCCAAGGACGCCGAGGGGCTGCGCCGCCTGGTGGGCGAGTCCCGCCGGCTGGGCCTGATCGACAACGCCTCGCACGACGTGCTCTCGGGCACGCTGCGCACGCACACCGAGCCGCTGGCCCGGCTGATCGTGCCGACCGCCGAGATCGACTCGGTGCCGGCCGACGCGGGACCGGAGGAGATCGCCGCGGTCTCCCGCCGCAACGGCCGCAACCGGCTGCTCGTGCGCGGCGAGGACGGCACGCTGTTCGGGGTGGTGCACATCCGCAAGGTGCTCACCTCGCGTACCCAGGCGTCCGGGAACACCGCCGGCGAACTGGCCACCGCGGTGCTCACCCTCACCGTGGACACCCCGATCCAGCGCGCGGTGGCCGCCCTCCAGGAACGCCGCGCGTCCCTGGCCCTGGTCCACGCCGCCGACGGCACCCTCCTGGGCCTCGTCGGCCTGGACGACCTCCTCGGCAGCGTGCTGGGCGCCAGAGCCGCGTGACCGCGCCCCGGCCGGCCCCGATCGGGTGACACCGGTCGGCCGGTCGGGTTGCCTTGGTCCGCGGCCGGGGGTGGGGCGTGTCACGTTCGCCGCATGAGAGTCGAAGTCGGACACAGCCCTGCCTTCGCCGCCGCGCGCTGTCTGCTCGATCCGGGCGAGGCGATGCGGGCCGAATCCGGCGCGATGATGGCGCACAGCGCGGGCGTGGAGATCTCCGCCAAGGTCGAGGGCGGCTTCCTCGTGCACGCGTCGGGGCAGGGCGAGGTGATCATGGGCTGCTACGGCGCGCCGGACGTGCTGGACCTGGAGGCGGGCGAGCAGGTCGTGATCGACACCGGCCAGGTGGTCGCCTACGCGCCGACCATCACGTTCGCGTCGTTCGTCGCCGGTCTGCCGGGCGACGCAACCGAGCGACGGCAACCCGTGCCGGCTCATCCCGACACGCGGTGCGCCCCCGGGGTGTGGCCGAAGGCGCGCCGGAAGACGTCGATGAACGCGCTCGCCGAGGACCACCCGCAGCGGTGCGCCACGGTGGTCACCGGTACGTCCTCGGCGAGCAGTACCAGCGCGTGGTGCAGGCGCGCCTGGGTGCGCCACTGCGGGAACGTCATGCCCACCTCGGCCGCGAACAGCCGGGTCAGCGTGCGCTCGCCCGCGCCCACCGCCGCGCCCAGGGCGGCCAGTGTGCGCTGATCGGCGGGATCGGCCCGCAGCAGCGCGCAGACCGCCACCAGGCGCGGATCCCGACCGGTGGGCAGGTGCAGCGCCTGCCGGGGGCTGTGCCGGAGCTGGTCCAGCAGGACTGCGAGGATGCGTCGCCCCTCGTCGACGTCCACGAGGCCGGGGCGGCTGTAGGCGATGATCAGCTCGCGCAGCAGCGGGCCGACCGCGAGCACCGCGGGGCGGGCCGGGTCCAACGGGTCGGCGCCGGCGGGGATGCCCACCGCGTGCAGCACGGTCCGCCCGTGCGCGCGATGCCGGTGCAGGGTGCCGGCCGGGATCCACAACGCGCGGGTGGCGGGCGCAACCCAGGTGCCGGCGTCGGTGCTCACCGACAACACGCCCCGACCCGCGTAGACGACCTGGTGCACCTCGTGCCGGTGCGCCGTCACCCCACCCCCGGCCGGCAGGTGACGGGTGGTCGTGCTGAGGCCGGTCGGCGGCTCGGCGAGGGATTGGCGGGAGACCGACATTACTTGGCAGATTATCGGAAGCCCGCCGACGGTGTCCGAGTCGACGATCGACGAGTGACCAATCCACCGCCCACCGGGCTTCGACCGACACGCGACGCCGCCTCCACTGCCGACGCGTCGCCCACCTCCGCCGACCGACGGGCCATCCCGATGATGGCCATCGGGCACGCGACCGTGGACTTCTACCAGGGGGTCGTGCCCTGCCTGGTGCCGTTCCTGGTGGCCGAGCGACACTACGGCTACGTGGCGGCGTCCGGGATCGTGCTGGCCGCGACCCTGCTGTCCTCGATCGTGCAGCCGTTGTTCGGCGCCCTCACCGACCGCTGGACGATGCCCTGGCTGATCCCGCTCAGCACCACCGGCGCGGGCCTGGGCATCGCGCTGGCCGGACCGGCCGACTCGTATCCGCTGACCTGGCTGGCCATCGCGCTGTCCGGGATGGGCGTGGCCGCCTACCATCCCGAGTCCGCGCGACTGGCCCGGGTGGCCTGCCGAGGCAGTCACGTCGCGATGGGCTGGTACTCGCTCGGCGGCAACGTGGGCTTCGCCCTCGCCCCGATCATCGCCTCCCCGATCCTGTCCGCCGGCGGCCTCGACGCGACCCCGTGGCTGCTGCTGCCGGCCCTCGCCGGAGTCGCCGTCACCGCCTCCGTGATCCGCCGGCTGGCCCGATATGCCGCCGCCACCCGAGCCGCCTCCGCCCCCACCCGCCCGGACGACTGGCCCGCCTTCACCCGGCTGACCGCCGTCATCGTGTGCCGCTCGATCGTCTTCGTCGGCCTGAGCACCTTCGTCGCGCTGTTCGCCGAACGGCACCTCGCCGGCGGCGCCACGGCCGGCTCGATCGCGCTGTTCTGCCTGTTCGCCGGCGGCGCCGTCGGGACCGTGCTCGGCGGTCGGCTGGCCGCCCGCTGGGGTCGTACCCGCACCCTGCGCCGCGCCTACGCCGCGTCCGTGCCGGCCACCGCCGGCCTGGTGCTGATCCCGGGTCCGACCCTGTACCTGTTCGCCGCCGCCACCTCGATCGCGCTCTACGTCCCGTTCTCGCTGCACGTCACCCTCGGCCAGGACTACCTGCCGCACCGCATCGGCACCGCCAGTGGCGTCACCCTGGGCTTGGCGGTCAGTATCGGCGGCGTGGCCACCCCCGCCATCGGCGCGCTCGCGGAGGCGAGCACCCTGCGGATCGCGCTCACCCCGCTGATCGCGCTGTGCGCGCTCGCCTGGTACCTCGGCCGCACCTTGTCCGAGCCCGAGGACCGCCTCGGGCCCGCCCCGTCACGCGCGGCCGACGCGTCCGCAGGATAGGACGGTGTAGGCCGCCTGCGGATCGGGGACCGGCCGGGCATGAACGTACGCGCGCTGGCCGTCGACTTCGGGGACACCCTGGCGATCCCCGGGCCCAACCCCGACGGCCGCGTCGTCCTGGAGGTGCTGCGCGAGTTGCCGGGCACACACGTCCCGGACACCTTCGTGGCCGCCTACGACCACGTGCACCGGATCACCCGCGAGGGCGACCGGGTCCGGGACACACACACCTCCTTCGCCACCGAGATCCACTGGGCCGCCCGGTTGTGCGGGGCGCGCGTCCCGGACCCCGAGGCGGCCCTCGAACCGGTCTTCGAGCGGGTCCCCGACTCCCGGGTGATCCGCCGGGCCGCCGAGGCGCTGCTGCGCATCCGGGCCCGCGGCGACCTGGTCTGCGTCCTCGCGTGCGACACCCAGCGACCCGAGTCGGTACGCCGGCGCACCCTGGCCGCGGCGGGCATCGAGGACTGCTTCGACGCCGTCGTACTCTCCTGCGCGATCGGCCTGCGCAAGCCGCACCCGGACTTCTATGCCGAGGTCGAACGCGCCTGCGGCGTCCCGCGCGAGGCGATCATGTTCGTCGGCAACACCCCGAGCAAGGACGCCACCGCGCCGCACGTGTACGGGATGCGCGCCGTGTTGATCGCGCCGACCGGGCGCCCGCCGGGCCTGGCCGCCGCGATCGGGGTGATCGGGCACTTCGCCGAGCTGCCCGACCACCTCGATCGCACCGCCGCCGACCGGCCCACGCTCAGCGGCGGATCTCCGCCACGTGCTCCACGTTGAGCACATCCGCGACCTCGCGGCTCGGCGCGGTCGCGAACCACGCGTCCAGGATCTCCATCAACACCGGCCCCGAGGTCAGCCGCATGCTCAGCGCCAGTACGTTCGCGTGGTTCCAGCGCCGCGCGCCGGCCGCCGTCTCCGCGTCCGAGCACAGCGCCGCCCGAATCCCGTCCACCTTGTTCGCCGCGATCGACGCACCGGTACCGGTCCAGCAACACACGATCGCCTGATCGGCCCGCCCCGCCGCCACCTCGCGCGCGGCCGCGGCGCTCACCGGCGCCCAGTCGTCGGCGAACTCGGGCGTGTGCGCCGGGTCGAAGGCGCCGAACGGCAACACTTCGTGGCCACGCTTGCGCAGTTCGTCGGCGAGGTACAGGCCGCAGCCCTTGATCTGGTCGGCCGAGATCGCGATGCGCATCGAATACTCCCTGGTCGGTGCTTCGTCTGGTCGCTGGTCGGCACCGTGTCGGCACCGGGTGTGAGACTGGACAGCATGGTCCCCACGGACACTCTGCACGTGACCCGACACACCTCAGCGCTCGGGTCCATCGCGACCGTGTCCGCGCCCGCGCATCCCGCGCTCGCGCCCCTGTTCGGCGCCTACCTCGGCTACGACGAGCACACCCACGCGCCGCTGCGCCGCCGCGAGCCGGCCACCGGTTCGATCACCGTGATCATCGGATTCGTGCCGATCCGGGTCCACTCCCCGCACGCGGGGCCGGCCACGCCGGGCACCACCCGCTCGTTCGTGGCCGGGCTGCACGACGGGCCCACGCTCGTCGAGCACGACGGCCGACAGGCCGGCATCCAACTCGACCTGACTCCGCTGGGCGCCTATACGCTGCTCGGCCTGCCGCTCGCCGAGATCGCCGACCGGGTGGTGCACCTCGACGACCTGCCCGGGTGGGACGGCGACGCGCTGGTCGACCGGCTGATGTCCGCGCCCGACTGGTCGACCCGCTTCACCCACCTCGACGAGATCCTGCTCCGCCGCCTGGCGATCGGCCCCGAGCCGCTGCCCGAGGTGATCCGCTCCTGGGACCTGCTGACGGCGAGCGCCGGTCGGATCGACGTCACCACGCTGGCCCGGGAGATCGGATGGAGCCGGCGCCGGCTCGGCGCCCGCTTTCGGGAGACCGTCGGCCTGCCGCCCAAGAAGGTGGCCCGGGTGTTGCGCTTCCGGCACGCGATCGCGCTGCTGGAGGGGACGCCGCGCTCGTGGGCGGAGGTCGCGGCGGAGGCCGGCTACTACGACCAGGCGCACTTCAATCGTGATTTCAAGGTGCTCGCGGGCTGCACGCCCGGTGCCCACCTGGGCTCCCGGCTGCCCACCGGCGGCTTCGCGGCCTGACCCGCGCCGGCCGACGGCGCTCGTTCCCGTTTGTCCAATACCGCGAAGGGTCACCCGCGGGAGGCTGGTCTCGACCCACCCGGCACCCGCCGGACCCACCGGAACAGGCCGCCACACCCGGCCGCAAGGAGCGCACCATGAGCGACAACACGCTGATCGCCGACCTCGTCCCGACCCTGCGCTACAACGACGCGACGGCGGCGATCACCTTTCTCCGGGAGGCGTTCGGGATGACCGCGGTCATGGTGGTCCCGGGCGACGACGACACCGTCGCACACGCCGAACTGACGTTCGGCAACGCCATGGTGATGCTCGGCAGCAACCCGCCGGAGGGGTCCGAAGCGTTGCTGCGGTGGCCCGTCGGCGGCTCCGCGCTCTATGGCGTGATCGACGGCGACGTGGACGCGCACTGCGCGCGGGCGGTGGCGGCGGGCGCGACCGTGGTGCTGGAGCCGACGGACCAGGACTACGGCGGTCGCGACTACACCGTCCGCGACCCCGAGGGCAACCTCTGGAGCTTCGGCAGCTACCGCCCGAAGGTCTGAGCCCGCGTGCGTCGGCGGGCCGGTGCGCGACCGGGCCCGGGCCCGGGCCCGCCGATGATCGCGTCATCCCCACGGGCTAGCGTCATTCCGTGGAGATCGAGACTCTGGGGTACGACCACCCCGATGTGCGCAAGCTGGTGGCGGATGTGCAGCAGGAGTACGTGCACCGCTACGGCGACCCCGACGAGACGGCGGTCGACCCGGCCGAATTTTTGCCGCCCCAGGGCCTGTTCTGCGTGGCGTACGACAACGGCGCCCCGATCGCCTGCGGGGGCTGGCGGGCCCGCGGCGCGTCGCCGGAGGATCCGAGCCTGAACGACGGCGACGCCGAGCTCAAGCGGATGTACGTGGTGCCGCATGCCCGCGGGCGCGGTCTGTCCCGAGTGATCCTCGCGCACCTGGAGGAGACCGCCCGCGCGGCGGGCCGGCTGCGGGTGGTCCTGGAAACCGGAGCGAAGCAGCCCGAGGCGATCGCGCTGTACCGGTCCTCCGGATACGAGCGCATACCCGGGTTCGGCTACTACAAGGACTACCCGAGCAGCATGTGCTTCGCGAAGGCGCTCTGAGGTCCGCCGGCGGGGGCGACCCCGCCGGCGGACCGGTCGTCAGTGCTCCACGTCGGACCCGGCGGTCTGCGCGCCGCGCAGCATGAACCAGGCCGCGACGGCGGCGGCCAGCAGCACCACCGCGCCCGCGCCGGCCGCGATCCGCAGTCCCTCAAGGAACGCGTCGTTCGCCGAGTGGGTGAGGTCGGCGGCGACCTGCCCGGACACCGTGTCGGCCGCCTCGGCGGCGCCCGCGAGCGACTCGCGCGCACCGTCGGCTGCCGAGCCGGACACCCCCTCCGGCACCGTCAGATGGCCCCGGTAGATCCCGGTGACCACCGAGCCGAGCAGCGCGATGCCCAGCGCCGCGCCCAGTTCGTACGCGGTCTCCGAGACCGCCGAGGCCGCGCCCGCGTTCTCCTTCGGCGCGCTGCCCAGGATCAGGTCGGCGGTGACCGTGAACGAGAAACCCGCGCCGACACCGACCAGGAGCAGCACGCCGCCCAGGTAGAGGTACGGCGTGTCCTCGGCGAGCACGGTGAGCGCGCCCAGGGCCAGTCCGATCGCGGTCAGGCCCGACGTCACCACCACGCGCGGGGTGAGCCGGCGGGCCGCCGCGCCCGCGAGCAGACCCGACACGATCGCCCCGACGGTGGCCGGCAGCTCGGCCAGGCCCGCCTGCAACGGGCTGCGCCCCTGGACCAGTTGGAGGAACTGGGACAGGAAGAAGATCAACCCGGACATGCCGAGCACGGTGAGCAGGTCGGCCAGTACCGATCCGGAGAACGCCCGGTTGCGGAACAGGCGCATGTCGAGCAGTGGAACCGGCAGCGACAACTGCCGGCGGCCGAACCACACCAGCGCGCCCACCCCGATCGCGAGCGCCGCCCACACGTCGGGGCGAAACAGGCCGTGAGTCGCGGCCTCCTTGACCGCGTATACGGTCGCGATCATGCCGATCAGGGACAGTGCGGCGCTGAGCATGTCCCACGGACCCGGGTTCGGGTTGCGCGACTCGGGGAGCATCTTGACGCCGACGACGATCAGTACGGCCATCACCGGCAGGTTGATCAGGAAGACCGAGCCCCACCAGAAGTGTTCGAGCAGGAAGCCGCCGACGACCGGGCCGAACGCGGCGCCGGCCATCGACATCGCGCCCCACACGCCGATCGCGAAGCTGCGCTCGCGCGCGTCGGGGAAGATGTTGCGGACCAGGGCGAGGGTGGAGGGCATCAGCGACGCGCCGGCGACGCCCATCGCGACCCGGGCCGCGATCAGCGCCTCGGCGCTGGGCGCGTAGGCGGCGGCCACGGACAGCGCGCCGAACGCGGCCGAGCCGAAGAGCAGCAGCTTCTTGCGGCCGATCCGGTCGCCGAGGGTGCCGGCGGTGACCAGCAGACCGGCGATGACGAAGGAGTAGACGTCGCCGATCCACAACAGCTGGGTGCCGGTCGGCTCCAAGTCCTCGCTGAGGAAGGGGATGGCCAGGCCGAGCACGGTGGCGTCGATCGCCACGAGCAGTACCGACAGGGTCAGTACGCCGAGCGCGATCCAGCGGCCCGGCGCACCCTTGGCGGGGTTGCCGGTGCCGGTATGAGCAGGAACCGAGGAAGTGGGAGCTGCCATGATCGAAAGTCCAAAAAAGAGATGGAACCAGGGGTGGGGCGAGGGATCGGGTGTCGCGTCGCCCCGGGGGGTCAGTCGGGCTTGCCCGGGGTGCGCCGGGCGCCGCCGAGCAGGAGTTCGGTGACCGAGCGGGCCGCGTCGCGGCCGGCGAGTCGGCCCTCGTGCACGGCCCAGCCGGCGGCGGCGACGAAGGAGAACAGCGCCTCGGTGACCCACTGCGCGGTCAGGTCGACCCGCATCGAGCCGTTCTCCTGGCCGCGCCGGACCACGGCGGCCACCTGCTCGTCCATCACGCTCCAGGCCCGCTCCAGGTCCGGGTCACCGACCAGCGAGCTCTCGCCGTACAGGAACGCCAGGTAGTCGGCGCAGGGCATCAGCTGCTCGACCAGGTCGCGCAGCGCCCGCGGTACGTCGTCGGCGCTCAGGTCGGCGGTGTCGATCGCGCGCCCGATCCGGGCGGATGCCTCCGCGCCGAGCGCGGTGATCAGCGCCGGGCGGCCGGGGAACATCCGGTGCAGCGTGGCCCGGCTGATCCCGGCGGCGCGGGCGATCTCGTCCATGGACGAGGCGGGGCGCCGGAGCAGCAGGGTGACGGCGGCGCGCAGCACCTGCTCGTTGTCGGTGGGCATGGATCAACTCTAGCCCAGATGAGACAACTCTGTCTCAGGAATTACGCGACGGACTCAGGCGGCATGCCATGGCGTCAGGGGCACGCCGTGGCGTCGGGCGGCGCGTCGTGGCGTCGGGTCAGCCCGCGCCCTGTGGGGTCAGCTCCGGGCGGGGCTCCTGCCAGGTCAGCACCGCGCTGCCGAGCCCGGCCCCCCGTCCGGCGCCCGGAAACACCCGCAGCCGCCACGGCGACAGGCGCATCACCGCGAAGTCGGGCGAGGAGGGCTTCTCCCACCCGGGCACCCCGGCCGGGTCGTAGCCCAGCGGCTCCGGAGTGTCCCGAAACAGGTGCCACACCCGCTCGCGGACCTCCTCGTCGAAGAGCAGGTCCGCGCGGCATTCGGCGGCGCACGTGTCGTGCGTGGGCGACCAGTAGTTGCAGGACACGAACGGGTTGCGGGCGATGTGCGCGCGCTTGGTCGCGGTCGGCGCGGTGGCCACCCAACCGGTGAGCCGACCGTGTTCCCACACCCAGTAGGGGTGCAGGATCCGGGTGCGGGGGCGGCCGGCGCTGTCCACGGTGGCGATCGAGGCCCACACGATCGAGTGGGCCATGGCGACGAAGGCCGGGGCCGCGGTTTCCAGATCGGTCATGGCGGCAACCCCTGTCTCCTCGTAACGGCCCGACACCCACCCCCATACTGTCGTGAACGAGCGCGACCCTAAAGGCCCATCGGGAAGTCGTACGAGGCCGGCGGCTTGATCCGCACCTGATCGCCCTGGAACATCACCGAGATCTGGTCGTGCGGACGCAGCTCGATCCGGGCCGGATCGCCGGTCACCAACTCGCCGTTGAGGTAGGTGCGGTAGGTGTGCGTGGCATCAGGGGTGAGCGCGCCCAGGTGGGTGTCGTCGAACCTGACGTTCCACATCGCGAACAACTGCCCCAGGACGAAGCGGGCGTTCGCGTCGTGGCTCTCCACGTGCAGGACGCCGCTGTTGTCGTGGGTGTGCAGGTCGGCCAGCAGTCCGGACCTGTGGTCGATGCCCAGCTCGGGGGCGACCTCGACGCGCTCCAGGCCGACGAAGATGTCCAGATGCACGTGGAAGTGCTGCTTCGCGCCCTCCATCGTGTCCAGGGCCAGCCCCACGTCGGCCCCGCGCTGCGCGCTGTCGACGGGCACCGGCCAGGGCGGCAACTCGGCGTTGGCGGACGCCTTCGGCTGGGGCAGCGGGGGCCGGGCGTCGGCGGCCACGGGGGCGCCGGCGGCGAGTGAGCAGGCGGACAGGAGAGCGGCGACGACGCCGACTCCGCCGCGGAGGTGACGGTTCATCAGGGGCCTTCCGGGAGCGGGACGAAATCACCAACCTGGCGACTTCGGCGGCCCCGACGAAAGCCGATCGGGCGCGTCGGGGCCTGACTTCACCCATACGGAGGACGGTGCGGACGCGGCGCCGGCGGTGTTCGAGATTCGGGCCGAACGGGGGCGGCCCGCTCTGGTATGCGCTCGGGTGTTCGGGTTGAGTACCGCCCTGGAGACCCGCCCCGGAGATTCGCCCTGACGTCCACATGGATGGAGTTGCCGGCCGATGACCACCCCGTCGCACCTCACGCCGTTCCGGATCGAGATACCCGAGGCCGAGCTGGTCGATCTGCGGGAGCGCCTGGCGCGCACCCGATGGCCCGAGGCGGAGCCCGTGGCCGACTGGTCGCAGGGCATTCCGCTCGGGTACACGCGGGAGTTGGCCGAGTACTGGCGCACCACGTACGACTGGCGCAAGACCGAGGCGAGGTTGAACGCCCATCCACAGTTCAGGGCCGAACTCGACGGTGTGGGCATCCACTTCCTGCATGTGCGCTCGCCGTACCCGGACGCGATACCGCTGATCCTGACCCACGGCTGGCCCGGTTCGGTCATCGAATTCCTGGACGTGATCGGCCCGTTGACCGATCCCGTCGCCCACGGCGGGGACGCGGCGGACGCGTTCCACGTGGTGCTGCCCTCGCTGCCCGGATATGGCTTCAGCGATCGGCCGACCGAAACCGGGTGGGGGGTCGACCGGATCGCCCGGACCTGGGCGCGGCTGATGGCCGACCTGGGCTACGAGCGCTACGGCGCGCAGGGCGGCGACTGGGGATCGATGATCACCGCGTCACTCGGTCGCCAGGACCCGGAGCACGTGCTCGGGATCCACCTGAACATGCCGGTGGCGATGCCGGACGCCGAGGCGATGCAAGACCCGACGCCCGAGGAGCGCCAGGCGCTGGCCGACCTGGCCACGCACTCCGAATGGGACTCCGGCTACAGCAAGATCCAGTCCACCCGGCCGCAGACCCTCGGCTACGGCCTGACCGATTCCCCGGTGGGCCAACTCGCCTGGATCGTGGAGAAGTTCCGGCAGTGGACCGACTGCGACGGGCACCCGGAGAACGCGCTGCCGCGCGACCACATGCTCGACAACGTGATGCTGTACTGGTTGACCGGCACCGCCACGTCCTCCGCCCGCCTGTATTGGGAGAGCTATCGCGATCCCGACCTGGCCGCGGTCGACGTGCCGACCGGATGCTCGGTCTTCCCGCACGAGATCATCCGCGCTTCGCGCCGCTGGGCGGCCAACCGCTTCCGCGACCTGCGCTACTGGAACGAGCTTCCCCGAGGCGGCCACTTCGCCGCCTTCGAACAACCGCAGCTGTTCGTGGAGGAGATCCGCCGCTTCTTCCGCCTGCTGCGCTAGGTCCTGTCCGGCGGATCCTGGTGGATCGGGCCGCGTCGTCCGGGTCGGCTACGACGAAGTCGCCGGGCTCGGGTGTGTCGTCGGCAGGAGTGCCTCGCAGATCTTCAGGGCTTCGGCGACCGCGGGATCCGTGCGGTCGAGGGCCGACGGGCCGCCCGGGGGCAGGTCGACCCTGTGGTCGTGGAGGCAGCTTGCGAATGCCCGGATGCCGGAGTCGTTCGGGGCGGCTGTGCCTCGGCTGCCCGGGGTGCGGGTGGGGCGCAGCGTCGCGCAGGTTTCCTCGGCCTTGCGGAGCGCGGGATCGGTCGCGCGTGGGCGGCCGGGGAAGCCCGAGGGGCGTTCGCCGGCCGGGCGGCTCGGGCGATCGGATGGGCGGGCGGTGCCATCGGGCCGACCCGACGGGCGGGCTCCCCCACCCGGCCGTCCGGTCGGCACCGTGACCCCGTTCGCGCGCAGACAGTCGGTGTACGCCTTCGTGGCGTCGGCACCGGCGCTCGGCGCGCTCGACGGACCCGCGACTCTCGTGCTCTTGCCGCCGTTCCCCCCACCACATCCGGCCAGCAGCAACACGAGTGCCGAGGCGGCGACCGGCACCACCGCCGTGGTCCACGCCGGTCGACCCGGGTACCTCGTCATGACGTCCTTCCCACGCGACTCGGGAACGGCCGCCGGACGGCGCACCACCCATCCGCCCCGGACTCAAGCACGGCGGGATGGTGGTTGTCCGCGCGCCGCCTGGGAGTTCGCTGGGAGCCCGGACCCCATCGGGCGGACGACTTGTCGCGATCACAGTACTTTCAACCGATACGCGCCCGGCTCACGGCCTCGATCCGCTGTCGCGTTGCCGGCCAATTCCCAGACGGCCGACAGCCTTCGGGTACGTGTCCGGTTCAGGCTTGGCCGCCATGAGGCGTGTACGACTACGACGCAAGTCGGTCCTGCTCAACCTGACCCTGGCCGCCGCGTTGGTCACCGGCGCCGGCTTCGCCTACGCGGCGGTGGACGACGGGGGCGGATCGACGCGCGCCGGCCGGGTGCGTACGGGCAAGGTCACCAAGGGCACGGTGATGGCCACGGTGTCCGCGTCCGGGTCGTTGAGTTCGCCCTCCGACACGGGGGTGGCCTTCACCGCCGCGGGCAAGGTCACCGCGGTCGCGGTCAAGGTGGGCGACCGGGTCACCGCCGGCCAGGTGCTGGCCCGGATCGATCCGGCCCAGGCCCAGGAGGCGCTGGACGCGGCGAAGTCGGCCGTGAGCGTGGCCCAGGCAAATCTGACCAAGGCCCGCGCGGGCACCCCGGTCGGGGGCGGCAACGGAGGCGGCAGCAACGGCGGTGGTGGCGGCAACCAGGGCAGTGGCAACCAGAGTTCCGGCATCGAGAACACGGCCGTACGCGGCGGCACCGGCGGTACCGCCTCCCGCGATGTGCCCGCCGCCACGCCCACGACGGCGCCGCCCGGGTCCGCGTCCACCCCTGTCGCCCAGCCGCACCCGACCGTCACCGTCACCGTCACCAAAACCGCGACGGCCACCCCGTCGCCGAGCACGACGGTGGACGCCGCCGCGGTCACCCAGGCCGAATCGGCCCTGGTCACCGCGAACAACAAGGTCGCCGACGCGCAACGGGCCCTGGACGGCTGCACCCTGATCGCCCCCTCCGACGGCGTGGTGGCCTCGGTGTCGGGCAAGGTCGGCGACAACGTCTCCGCCGGCGGCTCGGGCGGTTCCGGCGCTTCCACCGGCTCGGGCGGTTCCGGCGGTTCCGGCGGCCAGGGCGGCTCGTCCGCGGCCTCGAACAGCACGGCGAGCGGATTCGTGGTGCTCGCGAATCCGACCGGCATGGAGAGCCGGGTGTCCTTCTCGGAGGCCGACGCGGCCAAGGTCAAGGCGGGACAGCCGGCCACGGTCACCCTCAACGTGAACTCCGCGATCCGGCTGAACGCCAAGGTGGTGAGCGTCAATCCGCTCCCGGACAGCGGCGGGTCGGCCGGTTCGGTCAAGTACGGCGCCACCATCGCGCTCCAGGGCGACGTGTCCACGCTGCGCACCGGCCAGACCGCGAACATCTCGGTGATCGTCGCCCAGGCGGACAACGCGCTCCAGGTGCCCTCGGCGGCCGTGACCGGCGGCGGCACGAGCGGCCCCGGCGGCACGGGCGGCTCCGGCGCCTCGGTACGCGTCCTCGTCGACGGCGTCGAACAGCGCCGCACGGTGACCATCGGCGTGGTGGGCGACCAGACCACGCAGGTCCTCTCCGGCCTGGCCGAGGGCGACGAGATCGTGATCGGCACCGTCGCCGCCGGCACCGGCTCCACGTCGGGCCGCTCCGGCCAATCCACCCGCGGCGGCACCGGCGGCGGCGCAATCCCGGGCGGCGGCGCGGTCTTCCCCGGCGGTGGCAACGGCGGCGCGACCGGCGGCGGCTTCCCGCGCGGCGGCTCACGGTGAGCGGGCCGCACGCGGGCCGCCCCGCGCCCGTGATCGACGTCCGAGCGGTGACCAAGTCGTACGGCCACGGCGCCGCCGCCGTGCAGGCGCTGCGCGGCGTCGACCTGACCATCGAGGTCGGCGAATACGTGGCCATCATGGGCAGTTCGGGCTCGGGCAAGTCCACCCTGATGAATGTCCTGGGCTGCCTGGACATCCCGTCCTCGGGCCGCTACCTGCTCGACGGCCTCGACGTCGGTCGGCTCGACGAGCACCAACTCGCCCTGGTCCGCAACCGCCGCATCGGCTTCGTCTTCCAATCGTTCAACCTGATCCCGCGCACCACCGCGCTCGCCCAGGTCGAACTCCCGCTCTCCTACGCGGGGGTGCGCGCCCGGGAACGCCGCCGCCGCGCCCGTGCCGCGCTCGACCTGGTCGGCCTGTCCGACCGCACCGACCACGCACCCAACGAACTCTCCGGCGGCCAGCAGCAACGTGTCGCGCTGGCCCGGGCCCTGGTCACCGCCCCGGCGCTGCTGCTCGCCGACGAGCCCACGGGCAACCTGGACAGCCACAGCACCCGCGAGGTACTGGGCATCCTGGACCGGCTGCACGAGGCCGGCCGCACGATCGTGATCATCACTCACGAGGACGAAGTCGCCGCCCGCGCCGAACGGGTCCTGCGCCTGGTCGACGGCCTGGTGGTATCCGATCGGCAGCGCTCCCCCGCATCCGCGCCGACCGCCTCCGAGCCCGTCGCGGCCGGTCCGCTCGTGGAAGGTCCCCGCCGGTGAACCCCGTCGAAGTGCTCCGATTCGCCGTCCTGGGCCTGGCCGCGAACAAGATCCGGACCGCGCTGACCATGCTCGGCGTACTGATCGGGGTCGGCGCGGTGATCCTGCTCGTGGCCGTCGGCAACGGCTCGTCCAAGTCGGTACAGGCCTCCATCCAGCGCCTCGGCACCAACCTGCTCACCGTCTCGCACACCGCGGGCGGCGGCCGATTCGGCGCGGCCGGACAGGGCGGCACGCTCAAGGACCTCACCCCCGACGACGCCCGGGCCCTGGTCGACCAGACCCTGGCCCCGCATGTGAAGTCGGCCGCCCCGGTGCAGACCACGTCCCAGAGCGTCACCTACGCCGGCCAATCGGTCACCGTGTCCCAGATCGTCGGCACCACGCCGGACTGGTTCGCCACCACCAACCACGACCTGGGACAGGGCGCGCTGTTCGGCGCCGACGACGTGAACTCCCGGCGCAGGGTGGCGATACTCGGCAGCACCACGGTGGAGAACGTGTTCGGCACGGAGAACCCGATCGACAAGGAAATCCTGGTCGGCGGCGTGCCGTTCCGCGTCGCGGGCGTCCTGCGCACCAAGGGCGGCAACGGCGCGACCGACTCCGACGACACCATCGTGCTGCCGGTGACCACCATGCGCGACAGCCTGACCGGCTACGGTTCGTTGTCCGCGATCGCCGTACAGGCCACCTCCTCCGACGACACCACGCTCGCCCAGGACGAGGTCACCTCGATCCTGAACAACCGGCACCGGATCACCGATTCGACACAGAGCGACTTCCGGATCACCAACCAGCAGTCGTTGCTGAGCGCCAACGACGAGACCAACAAGACGTTCACCGTGCTGCTCGCCGCGGTGGCCGCGATCTCGCTCCTGGTCGGCGGGATCGGCATCACCAACATCATGCTGGTGACGGTCGCCGAACGCACCCGCGAAATCGGCATCCGCAAGGCGATCGGCGCGCCGCGCGGGGCGATCCTGGGCCAATTCCTCGCCGAGTCCACGCTGTTGTCGGTGATCGGCGGCGGCCTCGGTGTGGCCGCCGGGCTGTTCGCGGCCCGCTTCGAGGTGGTCGGGATCACGCCTGTCGTGGTGCCGAGTTCGGTGGTCGGCTCGTTCGCCGTGTCGGTCGCCATCGGCCTGTTCTTCGGCGGCTACCCGGCCGCGCGCGCCGCCGCGCTGCGGCCGATCGAAGCACTGCGGCACGAATAGCCCGACCACCCACCGCCGTTCCGGAGGAGAATCCCGACCATGACGCCGAAGCCCGGCCTCGACCCGCACGACACCCGCCCACTCGACCCCGCACCGGGAGAGCCGGCGCCCGACCCCGGCATGCCCGGATCTCCCGCCCACGAGACCACGCACGAGCCCACGGATCCCGAGCCGCCCGGCTTCGTCGGCGGCTTCCACACCGAACCGGCCGCCGCCGAGGCGCCGGACGAGTCGCCGGAGGACATCCTCGCCCGACCGCCCGCCGCCCGCGACGTCGCCGACGAGTTGGCCGCGCCGCCCCGCCGCCGCCTGCCCGCACTGACCCTGGCCCTGGGCGCGGGTGTGCTCCTGTCCGCCGGCTTCCTGGCCGGCGTCGAGGTACAGAAGGACCACGCGGGCGGCGGCACCGGGCAGAGCGCAGCGCAGCAGGGCGCGAACCCCTTCACCACCCGCACCGCCGGCGGCAGCGGCACCCAACCGGGCGCCCGCCCGGCCGGCGGCACCACGTCCGGCGCGGGCTCCGGCTCCGGCTCCGGCTCGGACCTGACCACCGGGACGGTGAAGGTCGTCGACGACTCTTTCATCTACGTCTCAGATTCGGCCGGCAACATCGTGAAGGTGAAGACCGACGCCGGAACGAAGATCCAGGTGACCCGCGACGGGCGCACCGTCGACCTGAAGCCGGGCGACACCGTCGTGGTGCGCGGCGCGACCGGCGCCGACGGCGCGGTGACCGCGACCTCCGTCGCCCAGGGCACCACTGCCCTCGGTCGCGGCGGCGCGGGCAACCCGGGCACGGCGGCCGGCGCGGGCGGCACCGCCGGCGCGACCGGCGGGGCGGGCTAGATGGCCACGCCCGCCGAGGGCGCCCGCACCCGCCTGCTCGTCGTCGACGACGAGCCGAACATCCGCGAACTGCTCTCCGCAAGCCTGCGTTTCGCCGGATTCGAGGTCGACTCGGCGGCCGACGGCGCCGACGCGCTGGCCGCCGTCGCGCGGTGTCGGCCGAACCTGGTCGTGCTCGACGTGATGCTCCCCGACCTGGACGGCTTCGAGGTGGTCCGCCGACTGCGCGCCGACGGCACCCGGCTGCCGGTGTTGTTCCTGACCGCGAAGGACACCACGAAGGACAAGATCACCGGATTGACCCTGGGCGGGGACGACTACGTCACCAAGCCGTTCAGCCTCGAGGAGTTGATCGCCCGGATCCACGCGGTGCTGCGCCGGGTGCACGGCGGCGAGGGGGTGCCGACGTCCTCCAACCGGATCGTGGTCGCCGATCTCGAACTCGACCCGGACGGCCACGAGGTGCTGCGCGGCGGACGGCCGGTGTCGTTGTCGCCCACCGAGTTCAAGCTGCTGCGCTACCTGATGCTCAACACCGGCCGCGTGGTGTCCAAGACGCAGATCCTGGACCACGTCTGGCAGTACGACTTCGGCGGCGATCTGAGCATCGTCGAGTCGTACATCAGCTACCTGCGCCGCAAGATCGAACTCGACGTCGGCGGCGGCAAGTTGATCCACACCGTGCGCGGGGTCGGATACGTGCTGCGACGCCCGCAGCCGTCGGCCTGACGGCGCCGGGATGCGCCTCCCGCACCCGAGCCGATCGTCGCTGCGCATCCGCGTGCTGGTCATCGCGATGACCCTGGTCGCCGTCGCCCTGCTGGTCAGCCAGACCGTCGTGGTGGGCTCGCTGCGCGGCTACCTCACCGACCAGGTGGACCGGCAACTGCACCAGGCCGCACGGGGGATGGCGTACCGCCCGCCCGAACCCCCCGGCGAGCCGCGCGGCAACGGGCCGCCGCCCGGCGGTCGTGGACGGGCATTCGGCGTGTTGCCGAGCCGGATCGTGGCCGAGTACCTGAACCCCGACGGCACCACCCGCCAACGGGTGCGCTCGCCCGGCGCCGAGGAGGAGTTGGGCCCGCGGCTGCCCCGCCTGGACACGGTCACCGTGACGGCCCTTGGCCGGCATCCGTTCGAGACCGACTCGGTGTCCGGCGACACCCGCTGGCGGGTGCTCGCGGTGCCGACGGCGGGCGGCGAGGGCAGCGTGGTGCTGGCCCAGCCGCTGAACGACGTCCGGGCGGCGGTCGACCGCATGCGCACGGTGTGCCTGCTGATCGGCCTGACCTGCCTGACCGTACTGGCCGCGGCCGGCTGGTTCGCGCTGCGCGGCGGGCTGCGTCCGCTGCGCCGGATCGAGGAGACGGCGGCGGCGATCGCGGCGGGCGACCTGTCCCACCGGGTCCCGGTACCCGCGCCCGGCACCGAGATCGGCCGGTTGTCCACGTCGATCAACGGCATGCTGGCGCAGATCGAGACCGCGTTCGCGGCCCGCGCCGAGTCGGAGACCCGGATGCGCCGGTTCGTCGCCGACGCCGGGCACGAGTTGCGCACCCCGCTGGCCAGCGTGCGGGGCTTCGCCGAGTTGTACCGGATGGGCGCGCTCACCGATCCTGCCGAGGTGGCCCGCACGATGCGCCGCATCGAGGACGAGGCGATCCGGATGGGCGGCCTGGTCGAGGACCTGCTGCAACTGGCGCGCCTGGACGAGCAGCGACCGCTGTGCAACGAACCGGTGGACCTGCGCATCCTGGCCGCCGACGCGGTGCACGACATCAAGACCCTGGCCCCGGACCGCGCGGTGACGCTGACCGGCCTGGACGGCGGCCCGGCGCATCCGGTGACGGTCTTCGGCGACGAGTCCCGGCTGCGCCAGGTGGTGGCCAACCTGGTCTCCAACGCACTGACCCACACCCCGGCCGGGACCACGATCCGGATCGCGGTGGGCCGGACCGGGCCGCCGGAACGGTGCGCGGCCCTCGAGGTCGCCGACGCCGGCCCCGGCCTGACCCCGGCACACGCCCAGCGGGTGTTCGAGCGTTTCTACCGGGTCGACTCCTCGCGCAGCCGCGCCGCCGGCGGCGGTTCCGGCCTCGGCTTGGCCATCGTCGCCGCCCTGGTGAACGCACACGGCGGCCGGGTAGAGGTACGCACCGCCCCGGGCGAGGGCGCGGCGTTCCGGGTGCTGCTGCCCTGAGACCCGGAGGGGCGCCCCGCACGCCCGTCCCGCCCCACCCGGCCCCTCAGCCCACCGGCGCGCTCGCCCGCTCCTTCTCCCCCGCCGGCTTGGTGTCCCCGTGCCCCGGCCACCACGCCGTATGGCCGATCAGCGCGGTCAGGCTCGGCGTGAAGATCAGCGCCATGATGAAGGCCGCGATCGCGATCCCGCTGGAGAGCGCGAAGCCCATCTGGGACAGCGTCGAGTTGCCCGCCAGCATCAGCGTGGCGAAGGTGCCCGCCAGGATCACGCCGGCGGCGGCGATGGTGGGCCCGGAGTGCTTGACCGCCACGGCCGCCGCGTCGTGCGGGTTGTGCCCCTCTCGGGCCTCCTCGCGCAGTCGGGACACCATCAGGATGTTGTAGTCGGTGCCCAGCGCGACCACGAACAGATACATGATCACCGGCAGCATGAACATCAGCCCGGGCTGGTCCCCGATCTTTTGGAACAACACCGAGGTCGCCCCGAGGGTGGCGCCGAATCCGAGCGCCACCGAGGCCATCAGGTACCACGGCGCGACCAGGCTGCGCAGCAGCAGTCCCAGGATGATCATGATGCACACCGCCGCGACCGGGAAGACCACCGAGTAGTCCCGGTCCACCGCGCGGTTGATGTCCACATAGACCGCGGTGATCCCGCCCACCAGCGCCTCGGTGCCCTCCGGCGCGGCCCGGTGCATGGTCGGCCGCAGCCGGTCCTTCACCGTGGACAGCGCCGCGTCGGTGGCCGGCGAGTCGGACAGCACCACCGAGTAGAACGCGGTCGCCAGGTCGGGGGTGAGCACCGGCTCGGCCACCGAGCCGACTCCCTTCACCCCGCGCAGCTCCGCCTCGAAGGCGGCCCGCTCCTGCGGGGTCAGCGGCCGGCCGGTGGTGGACTCGAGGTAGACCTCGGTCGGGTCGGTGGTCCCCGGCGGGAAGCCCTTCTCCAGGCTCTTCATCGCCTTGACCGACTCCTTGTCCGACGGCAGCGAGGAGCCGGCGAGGTCGAAGTTGGCCTTGTAACCCAGCGCGCCGATCGCGAGCACCCCCATCACCAGCGCGGAGGCCACCGCGAACACCACCGGCCGCCGGCCGATGCCGCGCCCGAGTCGGGCGAAGCCGGTGCCGTGCGGGGCCACCCGCCAGGACTTGGACGGCCAGAACACGCGCGTGCCGAGCAGCGAGACCACGGCCGGCACCAGGGTCAGTCCGGCCAGCAGCGTCACGAACACGGCGATCGCGAGCGCCGGCCCCATCGAGCGCAACATGCCCAGGGTGGACAGGGTCAGCGCGGCGAACGCGACGATCACCGCCGCCGCGGCGGAGGCGATCGCCTCGCCCACCCGGGAGACCGCGCGCACCATGCCGTTCTTCGGGTCGACCCCCTCGCGCAGCACCTCGCGATAGCGGAACAGCAGGAACAGCACGTAGTCGGTACCGACGCCGAACAGCACCACGGTGAGCAACTGTTCGATCGAGCTGTCGGCCTTCATGTCGAAGACCTTGTTGGCCGACGCGATCAGTCCGGTGGCCATCGGCGAGATCAGTCCGATGATCACCACCGGAAGCAGCGCGATGATCGGGCTGCGGAAGATGATCAGCAACAGCAGCACGATGATCACGATCGTGCCCACCGCGACCAGGGTTCCGGCGGTCTCGGACGAGTCCCGTTCGTCCAGCGCCTGCGCGGCGGAGCCGGTGATCCCGGCGGTCAGGTCGGTCCCGGCGACCTGTGCCTTGACCTCCTTGCGCATCGCCTCGACCGCGTCCTGCGGGGTCTCGTCGTTGGGGTCCTTGACCTCCGGCATGGCCACCATCGCGGTCTGCACCAGCCCGTTCGGCGAGACCTGGCCGGGCGTGACCCCCAGTACGTCCTTGATCTTCCGCGCCTCCACCGCGGTGGAGACCCGCGCCACCACGGCGCTGTCCGCCGGGATCAGCGGCTTGCCGTCGGCCCGCTGGAAGACGATCACCGCGCCCACGTTCTCCTGCTGCGGGAACGCCCGCTCGCGCAGGTCGGACGCGCGGACCGACTCGTAGGACTTGGGGAGGAAGCTCTTCTCGTCGGTGGAGGAGGTCAGCTTCGGCGCCAGACCGATCACCACACCGGCGGCGATCACCCACGCGAGGATGACCCACCAGGGCCTGCGTACGACAAATCCGCCCAGGGCCGCGAACATGGGCGCCTCGCTTCCTGCTCGTGCCGGATCCCGATCACCTCTCGTCACCATCGAACGGGCCGGTCGGCCCCGCCGGCGGGGTGATCCGTGCGGGTGACGCCGCGTGATCGGCGGTGGAACCGGGCCCCGGGGTGACGGTCGGATGTCCGGTCGGTACGGTTTGCCCTGCCGTTGCGGGAGCGGCCGGGTGTACGGGCGGCCCGACATCGCGTCCGTAGAGCGCACCGGTTGTCAGCACGGGAGAGTCATGGCGTCGAGGGGTCGTCGCAGCGTGCCGCGGATCGCCGCCGGTCCCCGGGACGACGCCGCGTGGGCGCCGCTGCTCGCGCGCGTCGTGGTCGCGACCGTGACCTGCGGCTTCTTCTTCGGCGGCTTCGTCGGCCTGGTCCAGTCGACCCGGCTGTCCACGACGGCCAAGGGCGCCGCGCTGGCCATGCTGCTCACCCTGGTCGCCCTGCACATGCGCAACTGCGTACGGCCGGCCGACGGCTCCCGGCCGCGCGGTTGGGTGTGGACGCTGGGCGCGCAGGCGGTGCTCACCTATCTGCCGATGACCTGGTTCCACGACACCTGGTACGGCAACCCGGGCTTCCTGGCCGGCGCCGCGCTGCTGCTGCTCCGGCCCGCGTGGGCGGGCTGGGTCGGGTTCGCGGCGGTGGTGGCCGTACAGGTGCCGGTGGGTCTCGCGGTGCGGCCCACCGTGGTCGAGGCGCTGTACCTGGTCTTCGGCCAGGCCGCGCTGGTCGGGCTCGCGGTGTACGCGCTGGCCGGGCTCACCGATCTGGTGGCCGCGCTGGCCGCGACGCGCACCGCGCTCGCCGACGCCGAGGTGGCCCGCGAGCGGCTGCGCTTCACCCGGCACCTGACCGACGGGGTCGGGGCGAGTCTGACCCGCATCGTCGAGCGCGGCGAGGCGCTGGTCGCCGAGCTGCGCGAGTGTCCGGAGCGGGCCCGGGCGGCGCTGACCGAGGCGCTGGCCGAGGCCCGGGGCGCGATGACCGAGGTGCGCGCCTACGCGCACGCGCACAAGAGCGTCGCGGGCACGCCGCCGCCGGCCATCGCGGTCGAGCCGACGCCGCGGGCGGTGTCGGTGCTGCGGGTGGTGATCCTGGTGCTGATCGTGGTGCCGCTGCCGGTGCGGATGTTGGCGGCGAGCCACTACTCCCCCGCGCGGCAGGCGCTGTTCCTGCTGCTGCTCGCCGGCTTCGTCGCGCTGTACATCCGCAACTGCACGCCGGCCGCGGCCGGTCGGCCTCGGGGGTGGCGGTGGACGTTCGCGGCGCAGGTCGCGCTCGCGTACGTCCCGCTGGTGGTGTTCGACGCGAAGACGTGGTCGCTCGGGTTGTTCCTGGCCGGCATCGCGCTTGTGCTGCTGCGCGGGCCGTGGCGGGTGCTCGCGGTGATCGGGTTCGCCTGCCACGACCTGTACTTCGGGACGTGGAGTCCGACCGCGCTCGACCACGTCTACCACGTGGTGTGGATCCTGGAGCGGGCCGCGCTGGTGTACGGGCTGGTGCGGATGGCCGACGTGGCGCGGGCGCTGAACGCGGCGCGCGCCGAATTGGCGGCCGTGCGGGTGGCCCGGGAGCGGCTGCGGTTCGGGCACGATCTGCACGACCTGCTCGGATTCAGCCTGTCCGCGCTGGTGTTGGAGAGTCAGCTGGCGCTGCGGCTGGCCGATCGGGACCCGGAGTCGGCGGCGGAGCGGGTCGCCCAGGGGCTGACCATGGCCCGGCAGGCGCTGGCGGACGTGGGCACGGTCGCGGGCGGGTATCGCGGGATGTCGCTGGCCGTGGAGGCGCGCTCCGCCCGCGACGTGCTGGCGGCGGCCGGGATGGCGGTGGAGGTCTCGATCGAGGTCGGCGCGTTGCCGGTCGGCGTGGACACCGCGCTGGCCACCGTGTTGCGCGAGGGCACCACCAACGTGCTGCGGCACAGCGACGCGAGGCGGTGTGCGATCACCGCGGCGGTGGACCCGTGCGGCGAGGTGGTGTTGGTGCTGACCAACGACGGGGTCCGCGCCCCGGTGGGTCCGGCGCCGACCGCGGCGGGCATGGGGCTGGGCTCGCTCGGTCGCAGACTGGCGGCCGAGGGGGGCACGTTGTCCGCCGGGGTGGTCGACGGGGGCTTTCGACTGGCCGCGCGAATACCGGGCCGGACGCCCGGACGCGTACCCGGCGAGGAGCCGACGGAGCCCGTGCGCGGGTGATGCGCGGGCGCGCGAACCCCCACGACAACGGCGGATGTGGCGGAATCGACGGAACCGCACCCACAGTTCGGCAGCCCGTTGTCGTCCACCCGTGGTGGGATGGGGTATCACTGCATGGGCGATCGCACGATGCGCGTCATGCGCGCGTCACGGCGGCGCACATCGGACTTCTACATTCCTGTAGATTTACCCCGGTGGGCGGCCGTCGCGGTGATCACCCGATCCGCCCGTACCCGAATATGCACGAGGGAAGGAAGCACTGCCATGGGAGTCAGTCTCGCCAAGGGCGGCAACGTATCCCTGTCCAAGGCCGCGCCCGGCCTCACCGCCGTCGCGGTGGGTCTCGGATGGGATGCGCGCAGCACGACCGGTGCGGACTTCGACCTCGACGCGAGCGCGCTGCTGCTCGGCAACGACGGTCGGGTGCTGTCCGATCTGCACTTCGTCTTCTACAACAACCTGACCAGCCCCGACGGCTCGGTCCAGCACACCGGTGACAACCTCACCGGTGAGGGCGAAGGCGACGACGAGACCGTCAACGTCGACCTGGCCTCGGTGCCGGCCGACGTGCAGCGGGTCGTCTTCCCGGTCTCCATCCACGACGCGGTGGCCCGGGACCAGTCGTTCGGCCAGGTCCGCAACGCGTACATCCGCGTGGTCAACCGCGCCGACAACAACGAACTGGCGCGCTACGACCTCACCGAGGACGCGTCCACCGAGACCGCGATGGTCTTCGGTGAGCTGTACCGCAACGGCAACGAGTGGAAGTTCCGCGCCGTCGGCCAGGGCTACGCCTCCGGTCTCGCGGGCATCGCGAAGGACTTCGGCGTCAACGTCTGAGCCGGCTCCCCGTCCGGGGATCCGCTCGGGCACGGCCCGCGGACACGCCGCGCGGCAGGGTCGCACCGATTTTCGGTGCGACCCTGCCGTGGGCTCGGGGTACGCATCGACCCGAGGGAACGATTCGCCCCGGTCCGCGGTTGATCCTGAACCAGAGCAACATCGAACCACGGCGGGGCGACCCGATCGCCCCGCGACGAACAAGGAGTGGGCGTCATGGCCGGTCTCGACAAGCTGATCAAGAAGGCGACCGACTACGCCAAGCAGAACCCGGACAAGGTCAAGTCGATCGTCGACAAGGTGAAGAAGCAGGCGGACAAGCGCAAGGGTCGCTGACCCTCGACCGTCGCACGCGCGGCCGTCTCCCCTCCTGCCCCTCGGGAGCGGCCCGCCGCCCTCACGCCGTCGCGTCGGGCCCGGCGGCCGGATCCGGCCGCCGCAGCCGGTCGGCGAGCGCATCGAACGCCACCGTGAACGCGCCGGTGGTGGGCGCCGGTCCGGGGCCGCGCAGCCGCCCGGCCAGCGCCGAGCCGAGCCCCGCCATCCGGGTCACCTCGTCGGCCATGGTCTCCACATCGTCCGGCCACGGATAGTCGGGCCGGGTCAGATACAGCGCCACCAGGCCGTGCAGCGCGGCCAGCATCTGCAGCGCCAGCCGGGTCGGGTCGCCGACCAGCACGCCCGCCTCCAGACACGGCCGGATCGCCTCGCCGACCCAGTCCAGGCACGCGTCGGCCGCGCTCCACTCGGCTTCCTCGCCCGAACGCGGACGCATCATCAACAGGCGGTACTGCACCGGGTGTTCGAGCCCGAAGCGGACGAACGCGGCGCCGTGCCGACGCATCGCCTGGTAGGGATCCTCGATCCCCGCGCCCGCGTCGCGCATCCGCCGCCCCAGGTCCTCCCAGACCGCCAGGCACACCGCGTCGACCAGCTCCCGCTTGTTCGCGAAGTGCAGGTACACCGAGGGCGTGGTCACCCCGGCGCGGGCGGCCACCGCGCGCAGCGTCAGCGCGGACTCGTCGCCGGCCTCGTCGAGCAGGGCGGTGGCGGCCGCCAGGATCTCGCCGCGCAGCAGCGCCCCGTCGCCGGGTCGGGCGCGGGCGCGGGATCGCCGGGTGTCGGGCACGCCCCCAGTTGACAGCCGGCGAGTTGACGTTGTCAACTTGACAACGTCAACTCAGGTGAGGGGTTCGGGATGAGCACTATGTCGTCGACCACGGGACCGACCGGTCTGGAACAGCTGCTGGCCCTGCGGGACCACGGCATGCCCACGGGGATCGGCCCGTTCATCGGGATGACGCCCGAGGAGGTCGAGGACGGCCGGGTCGTCTTCAGCGCGAGCGCGCGACCCGAGTTCGCCAACCCGATCGGCACCATGCACGGCGGCATCGCCGCCACGCTGCTCGACTCGGCGATGGCCTGCGCGGTGCACACCACGCTGCCGCCCGCGACCGGCTACACCTCGCTCGACATCTCCGTGCGCTACCTGCGCCCGGGCCCGCTGGACGGCAGCACGCTGCGCGCCGAGGGCCGGGTCGTACACCGGGGGCGCACCATCCGCACCGCCGAGGCCGAACTCACCGACGACCGGGGCCGGGTGCTCGCGACGGCGACCACGACGTGCCTGGTCATGGCGCTCGACTGAGACCGCCTTCGGCGGGCGTCACCCGCCCGGGGTCGCCCGCCCGATCCGCTCGACCCCCGCCGGCAGTCGCTCGGGGGTCAGGAACGCCACCAGCTCCTCCCGAAACGCCCGCGCGGCGTGGGTGAGCGCGGCGTCGCTGCGATGCGCGAGCGCGATGGTGCGGGACAGGCCCGGCGGGGCCAGCGGCGTCGCGGTCAGGCCGGGCCGCCCGGCCAGCACCATGCTCGGCACGATGGCCGGCCCCAACCCCACCTCGACGAACCGCAGGACCGCGTCCATCTCGCCGCCCTCGATCGCGAACTCCGGCTCGAACCCCGCCTCGTGACACGCCGTCAGGGTCGCCTCGCGCAGGTCGTAGCCGTCCCGGAACATCACCAGGCGCACCCCCCGCAGCGCCGCGATCGGCACGGCCGGGCCGGCCACCGGCGGGCGGCCCGCGAGCACCAGGTCCTCGCGCAGCAGCGGTTCGGTGGTCAGCGCCGCGCCGACCCCCTGCGGCGGCACCACGATCAGCGCCAGGTCCAGATCGCCGCGCAGCAGCGCGCGCACCAGATCGCGCGAGCCGTTCTCGTCGACGAGCAGCCGGATCCCGGCGTAGCGGTCCTGGAAACTGCGCAGTACCTCGGCCAGCAGACTCGCCGACAACGACGGCGTGGCCCCGATCCGGACCCGCCCCGAGCGCAGCCCGACCAGCTCGGCCACCTCCAGGTGGGCCACGTCCACATCCGCCAGGATCCGCCGCGCGATCGGCAGCAGCCGCTCCCCCGCCGGGGTGAGCGCGATGTTGCCCCGCACCCGGGTGAACAACTCGGCCCCCAACTCGTGCTCCAGGGCCCGGATCTGCTTGGACAACGACGGCTGCGCGACGTGCGTACGGGCCGCCGCGCGGGTGAAGTGCCGGGTCTCGGCGACTGCGACGAAATAGACGAGCTGCTGGAACTGCATGGATCAAGCCTTGCATAGCCTGCGGCTATCGAAACAAGGCATTTCCGATCTTGGACGGCATGACCTCAATCCCCCTACCGTCGACGACATGGCGACCCTGACCCGCGCTCCCGGCTCCGCCGGACGGCGCAGGCAGGGAGCGTCGCACCGCTCCACCGTGACGATGAAGATCGCGATGGCGCTCAGCGGTGCCGTGCTCCTTGCCTACCTGACCGCCCACATGCTGGGCAATCTGAAGATCTTCTTCGGCGAGTCGAGCTTCGACCACTACGCGCACTGGCTGCGCACCATCGGCGAGCCGCTGGTGCCGCACGAGGGCACCCTGTGGATCATTCGCGTCGGGTTGACCGTGAGCGTGGTCGTGCACATGGCGATGGCGATCCTGCTCACCCGCCGGGCCAGGCGGGCCCGGCCGGTCAAGTACGTACACCGCCCGCCCGTGCAGGGCTCCTACGCCGCCCGCACGATGCGCTGGGGCGGCGTGATCATCGCCCTGTTCGTGGTCTACCACCTGCTCGACCTGACCGTCGGGGTGGCCAACCCGACCGGCGCCGCCGGCAAGCCGTACACCAACGTCACCGCCGACTTCGAACACTGGTACATCACCGCGATCTACACGGTCGCCGTGGTGGCGGTCGGATTCCACCTGCGCCACGGCGTGTGGAGCATGACCCGCACCCTCGGCCGGCAACGGCCGGGCACCGAACGGCTGATGGGTTGCGTCGCGACCGGCTACGCCGTGTTGATGACGGCCGGATTCCTGTCCGTGCCGTTCGCCGTGACCGTCGGAATCGTGGGGTGAACGAGATGACCGAGCACATCGAAGGCAGCGAGCACACCGGGCCCGGCGAGTACGCGCGGTACACCGTCGGCGCCGAGATCGCCGACCACGCCGCGCCCGAGGGCCCGTTGGCCGAACGCTGGGAGCAGCGCAGGTTGGGCGCGCGGCTGATCAACCCGGCCAACCGGCGCCGACTGCCGGTGATCGTGGTCGGTACCGGCCTGGCCGGTGCCTCCGCCGCCGCAACGCTGGCCGAACTCGGCCACCCGGTCGTCTCGTTCTGCTACCAGGACTCGCCGCGCCGGGCGCACAGCATCGCCGCGCAGGGTGGGATCAACGCCGCGAAGAACTACCGGGGCGACGGGGACAGCGTGGCCCGGCTGTTCAAGGACACGATCAAGGGCGGCGACTTCCGCGCCCGCGAGTCCAACGTGCACCGGCTGGCGGAGTTGAGTACGCAGATCATCGACCAGTGCGTGGCCCAGGGTGTGCCGTTCGCGCGCGACTACGGCGGTCTGCTCGACACCCGCTCGTTCGGCGGGGCCCAGGTCTCCCGGACGTTCTACGCGCGTGGGCAGACCGGTCAGCAGTTGTTGCTCGGCGCGTATCAGGCGATGTCACGCCAGGTCGCGGCTGGCAATGTCACCGTGCATGCACGCACCGAGATGCTGGACCTGGTGGTGGTCGACGGGCGGGCGCGCGGCGTGGTGGTGCGCGACCTGGCCACCGGCGAGGTGTCCACCCACCTGGCCGAGGCCGTGGTGCTGGCCACCGGCGGCTACGGCAACGCGTACTTCCTGTCCACGAACGCGATGGGGTGCAACGCGAGCGCGATCTGGCGGGCGCATCGGCGCGGCGCGCTGTTCGCCAACCCGTGCTTCACCCAGATCCACCCGACCTGCATCCCGGTCTCCGGCGCGCACCAGTCCAAGCTCACCCTGATGAGCGAGTCGCTGCGCAACGACGGTCGGGTGTGGGTGCCGGTGGCCGGCGGCGACACCCGCGCGCCGGGCGCGATCCCGGCGGCGGAGCGGGACTACTTCCTGGAGCGCATGTATCCGGCGTTCGGCAACCTCGTCCCGCGCGACATCGCCTCGCGCGCGGCCAAGCGGGTCTGTGATGAGGGGCGCGGGGTGGGTCCGGGCGGACTCGGTGTCTACCTCGACTTCGCCGACGCCATCGAGCGTTTGGGCGCGGCGACGGTCGAGGAGAAGTACGGCAACCTCTTCGCGATGTACGAGCGGATCACCGGCGAGGACCCCTACACCGTGCCGATGCGGATCTTCCCGGCCGTGCACTACACGATGGGCGGCCTGTGGGTCGACTACGACCTCCAGTCCACGATCCCGGGGCTGTTCGTGGTCGGCGAGGCCAACTTCTCCGACCACGGCGCGAACCGACTGGGCGCCTCGGCGCTGATGCAGGGGCTGGCCGACGGCTACTTCGTGCTGCCGACCACGCTCACCCACTACCTGGCGGCGGGGCCGTTCGGGGCGGTGGACGCGGACGATCCGGAGGTGGTGGCGACCGAACAGGGCGTCCAGGACCGGGTCAAGCGGTTGCTCGCGGTCGACGGCGACCTGTCCGCCGACCACTTCCACCGCGAGTTGGGCCTGCTGATGTGGGAGAAGTGCGGGATGGAGCGCGACGCGGCCGGGCTGCGCGAGGCGCTGGCGCGGATCCCCGAGTTGCGGGCCGAGTTCTGGGCGCGGTTGCGGGTGCCGGGCAGCGGGGCGGGGTTGAACCAGTCGCTGGAGAAGGCCGGCCGGGTGGCCGACTTCCTGGAGTTGGCCGAACTGATGTGCCTGGACGCGCTGCACCGCGAGGAGTCCTGCGGCGGCCACTTCCGCGCCGAGCACCAGAGCCCGGGCGGGGAGGCGGCGCGGGACGACGACTTGTTCGCCTACGTCGCCGCCTGGGAGTACACGGACGGCCCGCCGGTCCTGCACCGCGAACGACTCGCCTTCGACAACGTCACCCTGGCCACGAGGAACTACGCATGAAGCTCACCCTGCGCATCTGGCGCCAAAAGGGTCCCGAGGACCGGGGCGGCATGGTCGCCTACGACGTGCCCGACGCGTCGGCCGACATGTCGTTCCTGGAACTGCTCGACGTGCTCAACGAACGGCTCACCGAGTCGGGCGAGGAGCCGGTGGCGTTCGACCACGACTGCCGCGAGGGCATCTGCGGGGCGTGCAGCCTGGTCATCGACGGGGTACCGCACGGGCCACAGAAGGCCACCACGACCTGCCAGTTGCACCTGCGCCACTTCCGGGACGGACAGAGCATCGACGTCGAACCGTGGCGCGCCGCGGCCTTCCCGGTGGTCAAGGACCTGGTGGTGGACCGCAGCGGCCTGGACCGGATCATCGAGGCGGGCGGCTACGTCACCGCGCCCACCGGATCGGCGCCCGAGGCCCACGCCACGCCGATCCCCAAAGCGGACGCGGACGCCGCGTTCGAGGCCGCGACCTGCATCGGTTGCGGGGCCTGCGTGGCGGCGTGCCCGAACGGCTCGGCGATGTTGTTCACCGCGGCCAAGGCCACCCACCTGGGCCTGCTCCCCCAGGGAAAGGTCGAACAGGACACCCGGGTCGACGCGATGATCCACGCCCACGACGAGGCGGACTTCGGCGGCTGCACGAACACGGGCGAATGCACGGCGGTCTGTCCGAAGGGCATCCCCCTGGGCGTCATCGGCCGCTTCAACGCCGACGTCCTCGGCGCCACGTGGCGGGGCCGCTGACCGGCGTCGGGCTCGGGCCGGCACTCGCGTGTGTGTTCGCGCAGGTTGCCGGCCTCGCCGGCGCGGGACCAGGCCGCCGTACTGACGTTGCCGGGAACCGATTTCTGGTTGTTCCACGGCGAGGTGGCGATGTTCGACCACGTCGCAGGTGCCCGCCCACCGGGGTGTTGAGCAGGCGGTGGGTTCGGTCCTTGCGGCGCCGGCCGCAGGCGATCAGTGCCTGGCGGCCGGCGCGGAGGATGCGCATGTCCGGCCGCGCAGCGGTACTTCGGTCCCGACCACAACCCGGCTTGGCCCGGCCGGCGTTCGAGGTGACCGGGCCCGCCGGTGTATGAGGGCGCCGAGGGGTCGCGGGGGATGCGCCCGGTCGGTTACGGGGACGTGATCGGGGTCGCGGAGTGGGATTTGAGGGGGTAGTCCTGGGCGGCTTCCAGGTGGCGGACCGATTCGCGGTAGACCTCGGTTTCGTCGCCGGCCTCGATCAGCGCGATCAGGTGCTCGTGTTCGCGAAGTCCCGCGCGTCGCACCCGCTCACCCGTGTCGGCCAACGCGTCCCGGGCCCACTCCTGTTCCTGCTGCGCCCACAACACCTCGACCGCGCCCAGCAGGATCTTCATCGTCTCGTTCCCGCACAGCAGCACCAGCGCCTCGTGGAAGTCGCGCGCCGCCCGGATGAACGCCGGCCCGTCCGCCACGGCCCGCTCCATCCGCGCGTGCACCTCGCGCAGCCACGGCACCACCTCGGTGGCCCGATCCGGCCGTGCCGCGCACAGCGCCGCGCACACCGGCTCCAGTCGCCGCAGCGCCTGCGCCAGGTCGTCCAGCCGGACCTGGCGCGCGTGCATGACCATGCCGAACATGTGCGCGGCGTCGGCCGGTTGCGGGACGTGTACCACCGCCCCGCCGGTGTTGCCGCGCTTGACGGTGATCAGACCCTCGGTCTCCAGGATCCGAAACGCCTGGCGCAGCGTGGTGCGCCCGACGCCGAACTCGGCGATCAGGTCGTCCTGTTTGGGCAGCATGTCGCCGTCCCGGAGCGGGCCGTCCAGGATCCGGCGGCGCAGCCGGCGGGCCAGTTCGTCCGCGATGCCGGCATTGTGCAGGGACCGTTCGGTGCCGGCGCGGACCGGCTGCGCCGCGGGGTTCACGCCGGTACCGCCACGGCCAGTTCGGCCGCCTTCGCGACCTGGGTCGGGGTCAGCTCGCGGACCGCCGCCGCGTTGGCCGCGATCTGTTCGGGGCGGGTCGCGCCGACCAGGACCGAGGCCACCTCGGGCTGCGCGGCGAGCCAGGACAGGGCGAGTTCGAGCAGGGTCAGCCCCTGCCCCTCGGCGTAGTCGGTGAGCCGTTCCACGACGGCGAAGTTCTCGTCCGTGGCCACCGCCTGCGCGAAGCGCGGGATGGCGCCGAACCGGCTGTCCTCGGGAAACGCCTCGCCGCGCCGGTACTTGCCGGTCAGCAGACCGGAGGCGAGCGGGAAGTAGGGGATCACGCCGACGCCGAAGTGCCGTGCGGCGGGCACCAGTTCCCGCTCGATGGTGCGCTCGAGCAGGCTCCACTCCAGTTGCGCGGCGACGAACCGGGTACCGCCGGCCAGGTGCGCGGCGTCGGCGAGTTGCCACGCGGTCAGGTTGGACGTACCCGCGTAGCGCACCTTGCCCGCCCGGACCAGGTCGTCGAGCGCGCCCAGCGTCTCCTCGATCGGGGTGTCGGGGTCGGCGTAGTGCTGGTAGTACAGGTCGATGTGGTCGGTGCCCAGACGCCGCAGGCTCGCCTCGCAACTGCGCACCACGTGCCGGCGCGAGGAGCCCCGACCGTACGGCCCCTCGGCCACCTTGGCGCCGAACTTGGTGGCCACCACCACGTCGTCGCGGCGACTGCCCAGCGCCTTGCCGAGCAGCACCTCCGACTGCCCCCCGCCGTAGACGTCGGCGGTGTCGAACAGGGTCACGCCCGCCTCGATCGCCGCGCCGACCACCTTGTCGGCGCCGCCCTGATCGATGCGCATGCCGAAGTTGTTGCAGCCCAGGCCGATCGCGGAGACCTTCAGACCCGACTTGCCCACCGTGGTGTATCGCACGCTCTGCTCCCGTCGTCTTGTCCGCCCATCATAGCCATGATAGCTATGACACCTCGCTATCTGACACACCGTCAGTCACGCCCGCGATCGCGGCACCACCACGAGGGTAGGCACACTCATGCGCAAGATCCCGTACGCCGGCAGCGTGCACGACCAAGCCGAGATCGACGCCATGCTGGCGGTTCTGAACGGACCCCCCTCGGCGATGGGCATCGGCGCCAACGTCGCGGCCATGGAGTCGCGCGTCGCGGAATTGTTCGGCAAGCGCAACGGCCTGATGTGCAACTCGGGTTCCTCCGCGCTGTATCTGGCGATCGAACTGCTGCGCCTGTCGCCCGGCGACGAGATCATCACCTCCACGCTGACCTTCTCCACGGACATCGCGCCGATGGTCAAGGCGGGCCTGGTGCCCGTGCTCGTCGACGTCGAGCCGGACACCTACCAGATCGACCCGGCCCGGATCGAAGCGCTGATCGGCCCGCGCACCCGGGCCATCCTGACCCCCAACCTCGCGGGCAACGCCCCCGACTGGGACACCATCCGGGCGATCGCCGACCGGCACGGCCTCAAGGTGGTCGAGGACTCCTGCGACGCTCTCGGCGCCACCCTGCGCGGCACGCCCACCGGCACCCGCTCGGACATCTCGGTGACCAGTTTCGCGATGTCGCACATCATCACCTGCGCCGGCAACGGCGGCATGGTGCTCACCGACGACGAGGAGCTGCGCGACCGCGGCCTGCTGCTGCGCCGCTGGGGTCGGCGCAGCGAGGTGCAGCTGTTCGGCTCCAAGCGCGGCAATCGCGACTTCTTCGAGGAGATCGACGGCGTCCTGTACGACAACCTGTTCATCTTCGACGAGATCGGCTGGAACTTCGAGCCGTCCGAGCTCGGCGCCGCATTCGGTCTGGCCCAACTCGCCAAGCTGCCCCGCTTCCTGGCCACCCGTCGGGAGCATTTCGCGGCCCATCACGCCTACTTCGACGCCCGGCCTGAGTTCACCGCGCCGAGGCAGACCGAGGGCCTGGAGACGGGCTGGCTCAACTTCCCGATCCTGCTGAACGACGACGTCCCGTTCAGCCGGGGCGAGATGCAGTCCTGGCTGGAGCGGCGCGGGGTGTCCACGCGCACCGTGTGGTCGGGCAACATCCTGCGCCAGCCCGGCTTCAAGGACATCGTGCACCGCGCCGACCCGGCCGGCTACCCCCACGCGGACCGGGTGATGGAGCGCGCGCTGATCGTGCCGATGAACCACCGGATGGACGCCGGCGACGTGGCCTACATCCACGAGCAGGTCGACGCGTTCCTGGCGAGCCGCTGAAACAGCGCGGCGAAGGGCGGGGCCGGGTGCGCGTCGCACCCGGCCCCGCCCTCGCGTGTGCCGGCATCCGGGCCTCGGCCCTCCTGCCGGATCGCCTCGCCCTCGTGGACGGTTTAGTTGTTCTGAGGATATCGACCTGAACAACATATTTAGCTGACATATTCCACTTGTCAACTACTGGCTATGATGGACGGATGCACACTCCCCCGAGAGCCGCATCCCCCACCCCTTCGACGACCACACCCTTCGACGACCCCCGCATCACCGCGATGGGCCTGCTCGTGGAGGTCTACACCGGCCTGATGGACCGTCTCAGCCCGCAACTGGGCGAGCACGGTCTGTCCACGGTGGACTTCAACGTGTTGGTCCGCCTGGCCCGGTCCTCGGAGCAGCGCCTGCGGATGAGCGATCTCGCCGCACAGACGTCGCTGTCCACCTCAGGGGTGACCCGAGTGGTGGACCGCCTGGAAAAGGAAGGACTGGTCGCCCGCGAGAACTGTCCCACCGACCGCCGGGCCCTGTTCGCGGTGCTCACCCGCGACGGCGCCGACCGGATCGGCGGTGTCCTGCCCGGACACGTCGAACTGATCCAGACCTGGCTACTGGATCCGCTGGCCGACGGTCAGCTCGACGGCCTCCTCGACGGCCTCCGGGTGGTGCGCGACACCGCCAACCCGGGTGCGCGAGCGGGCATCACGTCCTGATTCCGCGGCCTTGAAGCGGTAACTCGAAACCGCCCAAACCCGTGGCCGCGGGGGTCACGGGAAGCGCGACGAGATCCCGAACCACACACTCACCACCGGAGGAAACCGCCGACATTGCCGGGGAGAAGAGTCCGGCCCCGGTCGCCATCGCGACCGGGGCCGGACCCGTTCCGACGCAGTACCGCGCGCCGGCTCAGCCCTCGGCGCGCAACTCCCGGGCCGCCTCCGACAGATCCTTGGCGGTGTCGATCGCCCGCCAGTAGGCACCCTGCGGAATCGGGAACCCGGCCAGCTTCTGCGCCCGCGCCAGGCCCGGGAACGTGGTGCGCTCGTGGTCGCCCACGTCGGGCAGCAGTGCGGTGAACTCGGGCGCGAACACGTACACGCCGGCGTTGATCAGGTAGGGCGAGGGCGGCGCCTCGATGAAGTCCAGGACGTGCCCGTACTTGTCGGTCTCCACCACCCCCCACGGAATCCTGGGCCGAGCCAGCGCGAGCGTGGCCAGCGCGGTGCGCTCGTGGTGGAAGGCGGCCATCTCGGTGAGCGAGAACCTGGTCCAGATGTCGCCGTTGGTGGCGTACCACGGCTCGTCCGGACGCGGCAGCGCCGCGGCGGCGAACTTCAACCCGCCGCCCCGGCCCAGCGGTTCGGTCTCCACCACGGTCACCACGCGCACCGGCAACTCGGCGCTCTTCAGCCAGTCCTGCAGCACTTCGGCGAGGTGTCCGCAGGAGACCACCACGTCGGTCACGCCCTCGGCGGCCAGCCAGCGCAACTGATGCCCGATGATCGGGGTACCGGTGCCCGGGATCTCCACCATCGGCTTGGGCCGATCGTCGGTGTAGGGGCGCAACCGTGAACCCTGCCCGCCGGCGAGGATCACGGCCTGCGTCACCGCGCGGGCCCCCGGATGGGTGGTCGAGTGTGGAGCGGAAGTCATGGGCGCATTATCCCGTGCGGGAGTCGCCTCAGGGTCCGCGGGCACGGCCAAGGGAGGTACCGCTCGTTCGGGAACCCTCGGGGGCCTAGGTTCATCTCATGGACGACTGCACTTCGAATATCGGGGGGAACACCAAAGTGCGCATCAGGACCGTCCGCGCAGGCGTCGCGGTATTCCTCGGCCTGGCCGCGGCCGGCGCGGTGGCCGGCTGCGGTACCGACAATCGATCCCCGCTGGACACCGTGCGCGCGCTGGAGAGCCCGCCCGCGTCGAGCCCCCGGGCGAGCGAGCGGCCCACGGATCGCCCCAGCGAGAGCGCCACCCGCCCGCCGCGCCGCACCACCGCGCCGCCCACCGGCGGCACGTCGTCCTCGCCGAGCGCGTCCGCGAGTTCGTCGTCGAGCAGCACCGCCGCGCCCGCGACCGGGCCCGCGGCGCCCTATCTGAACGACCCGTGCAAGCTGCTCACCGTCGCGGAGGTGGCCTCGTTCATCGGGCTTCCGGTGGTCAAGGCCGAAGTGAACGAGAAAACCCGCAGTTCGAGCAGTTCGTTCTGCCACTACCGCGATGCGCGCGATCTGTCCATGATGACGGTGATGATGTCGACCAGCGATCCCCGGTACAGCACCGCCGAGCAGGCCGCGCAGGGCACGATCGGCGCGAGCGACAACCCCGTGGCGCTCGCCGGCGTGGGCGAGGCGGCCTTCACCTACCGCGGCTCAACCGCCAACGGCGTCGTGTGGACGAAGCGCATGGGCGACACCTACCTGAACGCCGACGTCTACGTCACCCGCAGCGACAAGGACGTCCCGCCCGATGTGCTGGCCACGATCGCCCGGACGATGATCGGCCGGGTGTGACCGGGCGCGTCGGATCCACTGCCGGCCTGGTGGCCGTGGTGGGTCTGGCGTGCCTGCTCGGCGGTTGCGACGGCGACGATCCGGCGCCGCGACACGCGGCCTCGGCCACCCCCACACCGGGCGATCCCGCGGGCGCCCCACCCCGGCCCACCCGGGCGGCGTCGGCCGGCAACGCGCCGCCGAGCAGCGGCTGCGACCTGCTCTCGCTCACCCGGGTCGAGGAGGTGCTGGCGATCGGCCCCGTGCACACCCGTCCCGCGGACGCGGGCCGCACCTGCGACTACCTGGACGGGCGCGAGCGGCGGGTACTGACCGTCACCGTCGGGCAGTTGCCCCAGGCGATGGTCGGCGGACCGGTCGACGCCGCGCGCTCGTCGGCCACCGGCGGCGGCCCGCGCGAGACGCTGCCCGGGATCGCCGAGGCCGCGGTGCTGTACCAGGACCCCGTCCGCGGTCTGGGCCTGGCCTTCGCCCGGGCCCGCGGCGACCTGGTCGTCGCGGTCGACCTCACCGTCCCCGCCGCCGACCGCGAGCGCCTGGTCGCACTGGCCCGCACCGCCGCGGCCGCGCTCGAGACGGCGGGCTGAGCGGGCCGAATCTGGGTAGGCGCCGGCAACCTGGTGCCCGAGGCGTCGTCCCCGCCGCGTAGGGTCCGGGGTCAGGGCGGCGCGTGCCGCGGCCAGGAGGAGGGCTCACCCATGCCGGATCGGGACCCGCACGCCGTCGTGCTGCTCACGAACCGCACCAGCTCGCGGATCAGCACCAGCGGCGGCCCGGCTCTGCCGCTGCGCGACGCACTGCGCGTGTACACCGAGCACCTGGACATCGGCGTCGCGGCCCGCTACGCGACCGTGGTGAGCGATGTCGCCGACGCAGACGTGGCCCTGCTGCGGCTGCCCGAGGACCACGCCGACGGCGAACTCGACCGGATCGTGGACATCGCCGCATCGGTGCCCACGGTGGCCGTGATCGACCTGTACCGCCCCGCCGCGGTGGCCGATCTGGTCGGCTACTGCGCGGCGTTGCTGGGCACCAGGGGCGCCGACGACGTGGGCGTGCTCGACGTGGTGTTCGGCCGCTACGCGCCGGCCGGCCGGCTGGTCGACGCGCTGCCGGCCGACGCGGAACCACTCTTCGAGACCGGGCACGGCCTGTCCTATTGACCGCCGACTGTCGATAAATTGACGGTTCATCAGTGTGATTTCCGGGTGATGTTCAACACGTCCACCGCGCCCTTCGCGTCGCCGATACCGGCGAAGTCGACCGCGACGAAGTTCACCGGCGCGCCGCGTTCGCGCTCGCACCGCCGGGCCCGATCCAGCAGGAACGGGCGGGCGTTGACCTGTGCGGCGTCGGTGCGGCTGCCGCCGGTCGCGGTGACGAAGTTGTTCAGCAGGAACAGCCGCTTGTCGGTACCGCCGCGGTTGGGCAGGCAGTTCATCTCGGTCGGGCTCGCGTACTCGTAGGGCGTCTCCATGCCGTAGCGGTAGAAGTTGCGGTACCACGGGGCGGGTCCGTCGGCACGCTCGGCGAAGACCACCAGGCGTCGGCCGCGGTCGATCATCGTGCCGAGGGTGGGCCACGGTTCGCTCGGATCCGCGGCCGGGGTGTACAGCAGTCGGTCCAACCCGGCCTCGTGGAAGGCCCATTCGGTCGCCTGGGCGCTGATCGCGTCCTGCACGATCAGGGTGACCACTTCCTGCGGGTTGCGATCCATCCACTGCCCCACCGCGCGCAACGTCTCCACCATCGGCAGCGCGCCGCCCCGGCACACCGAGTGGCAGAACCACAACCCGGGTCGGGCCGGGGCGACGTCGTTGACCACCCCGGCGATGATCCGGCGCGAGTCGGGGTCCAGGTCCGACTCGGCAAGCCGGCCCGCCACCTCCTCGGGCGCCTCCCAGGTGTAGGAGTCCACCAGCAGGCCCCGCACGCCCGCGTCGAGTTGGGTGACGATGTCCGCGTCCTGGAGCGGGCTGAGGAAGCGCGCCGCGGTCGAGGACATCGAGTTGTGCGTGGCCAGGTAGGCGACCTGGTCGTAGCGCCGATTGCACAGCTCGGTCATCCCGTTGCAGCGTTTGGCGTGCGACTTCGAGCCGGAGGTGGGCACCGGGACGAAGACGGTCAGCGCCAGCGCCCCGGCCGCGGCCACCGCCGCGCCGGTGGTGAGCACGCGGCGGGTGGTGTGGCGCACCGGCGCGGCCCGCCGGTGCCGGTGCCGCTCCCACAGTGCGACCGCGCCGAAGGTGACCCCGCCGAACACCAGCGGCACCGCGGCGGCGGCCAGCCACACCCCGACCAGGTCCCGCGCCGCCGCCTCCTGGAGGTCGCCGGTGAGCCGGGTGACCGAGGGCGCCCACCCGTCGCGGTTCTCCGGCACCACGTGCGGCAGCAGGCCCCAGCCGATCAGGCAACCCACCCCCGCGAGCAGCCCGCCGCCCGCCAACGCCAGGGCCGGCAGCCGCAACCGGGCCGCGCCGCGCGTGGGGCCGGTCCACCACAGCAGCACCAGGCCGAGCAGCGCGGTGACGGCGGCCGCGATCAGCAGCCGGCCCAGCCCGAACACGGTCATCGCGCGCAGTTGTTCGAGCTGGCCCAGCCGCATCTCGCTCTGCTTGGCCCGGTCCGCGCGCAGGTCCAGGGTCAGGTCCCAGTTGCCGCCGTGCGACAGGCCGGTCAGGCCCAGCTGGGCCTGGCGCACCTTCTCGCCGAAGATCACCGGGACGACGGCGACCAGCACCCCGCCGAGGTCGTCGGCGCGCAGCGAGGCCACCACCTGCCCGCGGATCGGCTCGCGCGCCTCGACCGGCAGCCGGGCCAGGATCAGGTCGGCCACCTCGGGGGCCGCCGCGGGGTCCAGGTTCAGCGCGGGCAGCGCCTCGGGCGGTCGGCCCTGGGCCAGCGCGTCCAGGGCCTTGGAGACGTTGTCCACGAGCGCGGGCGCATTGTCCTGGGTCACCCGGGGCACGTCGCCGGTGAGGTCGCCGACGTAGACGTCGGCGGCCTTGCCGAGGTTGTTGATCACCGGTTTGAGGTCGACGCTCAGCCGCAACTCGCGCTCGTCGCCGCGCAGGTAGCCGACGATGTGGCCGACCTGCACCCGGACCATGCCGCGCAGCGTGGACGGCGGCAGCGCCAGGCGCAGGTTGGCGGTGACCTGGTTGGGCGGTATCGGCAACCGGCCGAGCAGGTCGTTGCGCACGCCGGCGAGCCGCGGGTCGACCAGGACCTCGTCGTAGAGCCGGTCGTACGCGTGTTCGCGTTCGAACACGCCGTCGTACCAGTCCGCGGAGAGCACGGTGGTCCGGGCGACCCCGAGCCCGGTGATCACCGTGACGGACAGCACCACCAGCGCGGTCAGCAGGGCCCGCCACACCCGGCGCCACCGCAGCCAGGCGTCGCGGGCCCGGACTCGACGGGACACCTTGCCCACCACGATGGGACCGGTCGTCTCAGTACGATAGGAAATCATCACCAACCCGAAGCAAGCACGTGATCGGGATCTTCCCGACCGGGTACGGGGCCTTGCCTGCCCGAGTGTGCGGGACTTACGCGCGGTGCGGGCGCAGCGTCCAGGTGACGGTCATCTCCGCGGTGGTCACGCCCGCCTCGTCCCGAATGGTGATCGCCACCACGAACTCCGGTCGGGTGCCCGCGTCCAGTTCGGCGATCACCTCGGCGGCGGGGCGGCCGAGCCGGGCCTCGGCCAGCACCGGGCCGCGCGCGACCTTGAGGTAGCGGATGGTGGAGTCCACCGCGAGCGGGGTGGCCCGGCCCAGTTGGTCGCCGAACGCGGCGATCACGATGGCGCCGGAGGCGGACTCGGCGAGGGTGAACATCGCGCCCGCGTGCGGGCCGCCGATGTGGTTGTGGTGCGCGGGCTCGTCCGGCAGGCGCAGCACCGCCCGGTCGGCGGCGAGTTCCACGAACTCCAGGCCGAGGGTGCGTACGAAGGGCACCGAGGCGCGCAGGCCCTCGGCGACGGCATCGAAGTCGATCGTCGATTCGCTCATGGGCGCGATGCTACCCGCAGGTAACTTCGTCGGGGACGGCACCTCGCACCCGATGCGCGACCGTTTCCTCGGCCGGGCCGATCTGCTTGACTGAGTCACATGAAATACGTGCGCGTCGAATACCCCGAACCCCGCCTCGCCGTGGTCCGCCTCAATCGCCCGGACCGCCTCAACGCCCTGTCCGCAACCATGGTCGCGGACGTGAAGACGGCCTTCGGCGCACTGCACCGCGAGCGCGGGATCCGCGCGATCGTACTGACCGGCGAGGGGCGCGGCTTCTGCTCGGGCGCCGACCTGTCCGGCGACCCCGACCACGCGCCCGACGCCGAGGACCGCGGCCCGGTCGGACACGTCTACCGCTCGCAGGAACACCTGTCCGAGATGATCCTGGCCGTCCACGAATGCGAGAAGCCGGTGATCGCGGCCGTACACGGCGCGGCGGTGGGCGGCGGACTGGCCCTGGCGCTGGCCTGCGACCTGCGCGTGGCCGACGAGAGCGCCCGCTTCGGCTCGGTGTTCATCAAGGTCGGCCTGTCCTCCGCCGACGTCGGCACCAGCTACCTGCTCCCGCGCCTGGTCGGCCCCACCCGGGCCGCCGAACTGATGCTCACCGGACGCCACTTCGACGCCGCCGAAGCCGACCGGTACGGCCTGCTCAACGCCCGCACCGAGGCGGGCGCACACGTGTCCGCCGCCCTCGACCTGGCCCGCGCGATCGCGGCCAACAGCGAATACGGCGTCTGGATGACCAAGAAGGGCCTGTGGTCCGGGATCGGCGCCGCCTCGCTGCGCCAACAGATCGAACTGGAGAACCGCACCCAGGTCCTGGGCACCTTCACCGGCAACATGACCGAGGCCGCCGTCGCCTTCCGCGAACGCCGCGCGCCCGTGTGGCGAGACATGTGAGCCGCGAGCGGCGACTCGCACCTCACCAGGGCGGGCCCGGCACCGGCCACCGGAACACCCGGCCGGCCGCCGCCGCGTGCTCGCCCGGATTCGCCGCGAGCCGCACCTGCTCCAGTACCACGCCACGCGCGTCGCGCCCCGCGGCGGTGCGGGTCAGATAGCCCGCCTCCGCCAACTCGTCCAGACGGCCCGCGATCGACGCCACGCTCTCTCCCGGGCGCGAACCCAGCACCCGGGGATCGGGCCGGGCCCCGTCGGGCAGCAGCAACAGATACACGGCCAGGCCGCGGGCCGACACACTCAACCGGGCGTCCTTGAGCAGGGCGTCGTGGGGCCCGAGCCCCGAATCGCCGTCGCCACCCCAGATCCGCCTCATGCCCCGAGTCTCGAATACGGTCCACCCCCAGGGGGCAAACCGCACAACCCCTACACAAACGAGTGACCAAAGGTTTGCCCGGCCGCCCACAGTGCGGACGCGGCCACGCTCGGAGACGGTCGACCCGCTAGTTTGCCCTCGGGACGCCTCGAACAGGCAACCCAAGGCTTTGAAGTTCGCCGAACTGTGAGGTCTCGATGCGTAGCACCCCCGCGCAATTCCTCGACCAGGCCTGGCGCGCCCTCGGCGGCGATCCCGCCGACCGCGCGCACATCACCTTCACCGGCCCCGCCCACACGCTGTCCTCCGCCCTGCCGGTGACCGCGCTCGCCCAGGCGTCGATCGGCGCCGCCGCCCTGGCCGCCCGCGAACTCGGCCTCGCCCGAGGCGGATCCGACCCCGCGCCGGTGGTCGTGGACAGCCGGGCCGCGGCCGTCGCGGTGAGCAGCGACCGCCGGCTGCGCCTGGCCGGGCAACCGTTGGTGTCGATGCACCCGCTCTCCCGCTTCCACCGCTGCGCCGACGGCTGGGTGCGCCTGCACGGGAACTACCCGCACCACCGCGCCGCCGCGTTCACCGCGCTCGGCGTGGACACCCCGGCCGCGGCGATCGACGCCCTGGCCAAGCGCACCGGCGCCGAGATCGAGGACCTGCTCGCGGCACACGGCGCGTTGGGCTTCGCGGTTCGCGAACCCGCCGAATGGGCCGCCCACCCGCAGGGCGCCGCCGTCGCCGCCCTGCCGCTGCTCGACCTCGCCCCCACCGACGTCGGCGACCCGTGGCATGCCGGGCCCGCGGTCGCGCCCGCCGCCGGGGTCCGCATCCTCGACCTCACCCGGGTCCTCGCCGGCCCCACCGGCACCCGCACCCTTGCCCACCTCGGCGCCGACGTCCTGCGCGTGGACTCCCCGCACCTGCCGGAGAACCCCGGCGAATACTGGGACAACGCGTTCGGCAAACGCTCCACGCTGCTCGACCTGCGCGAGCACGGCGACCGGGCCCGCTTCGACGAACTGCTCGCCGGCGCACACGTGGTGATCACCGGATACCGCACCGACGCGATGGCCGCGCTCGGCCTGGACCACGACACCCTGGCCGCCCGACACCCCGGCCTGATCACCGCCGCGTTCAACGCCTGGGGGCCCGGCCCGTGGGTGAACCGGCGCGGCTTCGACAGCCTGGTCCAAGGCGCGTGCGGGATCGCCCGGATCGAGGCCGGCGCGGACCCGAACCCGGGCGCGCTGCCCACCCAGGTGCTCGACCGGGCCACCGGCTACCTGCTCGCCGCGGCCGTACTGCGCGCGCTGAGCCAACGCCGGGCGAGCCGGCGGGGCAGCCGGATCGACCTCGCCCTCGCCCGGACCGCGCACTGGCTGATGTCCGGGTACACGCCCGGCGAACCCGAGGTCGCCGAACCCTTCGACCCGGCGCCGCACCTCGGCGAGACCGACACCGCGATCGGCCGACTCGCCCACGCGCGACCGCCGTTCGAACTCCCGGGCCTGCCCGCCGCGTGGCCGCACCCGCCGACCCCGTGGGGCGGTGCCGAACCGGTCTGGCGACCCACCTGACCCGGCGGCAACTCCCGTCCCGAGAGCCGGACTTGGTCACACATACGGGCAGGTCGCGGCGGGCCCGGTGTCGGTGCCGGATGGGATGCTTGACGCATGGGTTGAGCGCCACCGCGGCCGACCCGCCGCGGCTCGACGCAGAGGAGGATCCTCCATGTCCACGATCAACACCATGACCCGGCTGACCCCCGTGAAACCCGCGACCGTGCGCCGGGCCCTGACCCGGATCGACACCAGGACCGTGCGCACCCACCCCGACGGCGGGCGGCCCGGCGCACCCGGCATCTCGCTGCGCACCCTGGCCACCCTCCAGCGCGGCCGACTGGTCCGCCTCGGCACCGAAGTACCGCTGCGCGGCCGGAACATGGGCATCACCCGCGCCGGACGTCAGGCGCTGATCGCCCGCGGCCGGCACCGCAAGGGCGCGTGGGCCGCGCTCCTGGACCAGGAGCTGACCTGGACCACCGCGGGCGGCGACGTGCTGGAGATCGCCGACATGCACCCGTACCACTGCGCCAACGCCGCCGTCTGGCTTCAGCGCAACGCGGCGGCGATCCGCGCCGACGCCGACCCCCGCCGCCGCGGCGACGCGGTCGCCTGGATCGACGAAACCCCCCTCCTCCGCGCCCTGATCGCCGCAGTCGCGGACGCCCTCCCACCGGCCCCGTCGCGGTAACTCCCCGACGCCGGAACCACATCCAACCCACCGCACCGCCCGCCCGCCCACCGCCGTGGTGGGCGGGCACGTTCACCGCCCACAGTCGTTCGGCGCCGTCGGCGTCTGCGTACCGCCGTGTTCGCGGGCCCGAAGCCGGTCACCGATCGCGCAGCGCGAAACGGAACAGCGCGGCGGCGTTGCTCGCACGCCGCCCGTAACGGCGAACTCCGGCCCCGAGAACAGGTCTCGGAGACCGGAGTTTTCCACCGCGGCCGGTCAGTTGCTGCCGAGTTCCTGTTCGACGTGGAGGTCTGTGACGAACCAGTTGTAGCCGACACTCACATAGGACTTCGAGTTCCCGCCCACCCACGGACCCGCATGTGTTTCGGTGCCCACCCCGGCCTTGTGGAACGTCGCAACCACACGGTGCTGCCAGCTCACCGTGCCGGACTTGCACTGCGAACCGGCGGTGGGTACCCCCCAGTCGACGAACGTGTAGGCCCAGCAGGGGTAAGCCGCTGCCGCCGGCCGCGCCGACTCGGCAACGGCCGTGGTCGGCGTCGCCGCCACAGCACTCGACGACGGCGCGACGGCGAGCCCCACGCTCAGCGTCGTGGCACACGCGGTGGCCAACAGCGCGAGCTTCCTGACGAACATGACAGGTCTCCTTCGGGTCGGTTCGTGCCGGCATTTCGGATGTTCGGCTGTGCCGGACATCCGCGACGAGCGGACGCGGACCGCCTGGTGGCCTCGCGAGCGTCGCCTTGCACCGGTCGAACCCAGCCTCACCAGTGGCAGGCGACCCGCGGTACCTACACATGGGGAGGTTGACACGCGGCGGCTCGGCCTCCGCCGGCACCGGCGCAGGGCGTTACCCGCCGGTGTCGTACCGACGCTCGGGGCCATGGTGGTGCCCTCGCCACGTGGCGTCAGGGTTGGGGAAGGTCGGCCGGTTCGGGCGGGGCTTCGGCATCCCGCGGGCCGGCGCGAAGTGCCCGATGGTCAGGCCTTGCGGCCGACCGCGGTGTAGATCCAGGACTGGGACAGGCGTTCGGGCGAGAGGTCGGTGCCTTCCTCCGGGCGCCACAACGGGGCCTGGACCAGGCCGGGTTCGACCAGGTCGACGCCGGTCAGGTAGCCGGCGATCGTGGCGTGTGGGCGTGGCAGCATGAACTCGGCGTCGTCGTTGATTTCCAGCACTCGCTCCGCCGAGATCGGCGGCAGGAAGTCCGACGTGGTGTGCGAGGCGATCAGCAGGCTGCCCGAAGGCACCGCGTCGAGCAGTCGGTTCACGATGCCCGCCGGGTCCTCGGCGTCCGCCACGTAGTGCAGGATCGCCACCAGGAGCAGCCCCACCGGGCGGTCGAAGTCGATCACCTCGCGCACCTCGGGGGCGGCCAGGATCTTTTCCGGCTCGCGCACGTCGCCCATGGTGAACGTGGTTCGGCCCCGATCGGTGGCGGGCATCAACGCGCGGGCGTGCGCGAGCACGATCGGGTCGTTGTCCACGTAGGCCACCCGGGCCGAGGGCACGATCTCCTGGGCCACCTCGTGCGTATTGCCCGGCGCGGGGATCCCGGTGCCGATGTCGAGGAACTGGTCGATGCCCTGCTCTGCCGCGTAGCGGACCGCGCGCCCGAGGAAGGCCCGGTTGTCGAGGGCGGTGACCGAGGTCTGAGGGGCGACCGCGATGAACCGTTCCGCCAGCTCACGATCGACCGGGTAGTTGGTCTTGCCGCCGATGTGGTAGTCGTACACACGGGCGGGATGGGGACGACTGATGTCGATCCCGGTGGGCGCCCAGTCCTGCTCGGACAACGTGTCATCCCCTCGAAGTCGGTACGGCGTCAGCCTACGACACCGAAACCGACCACTTCACAAGGGATTTGACCGAACCTTCGCACTCGCCGCACGGCCCCGGGCCCACGGCCCGTGATGAGTTTTGGCCGGCGCAACGGTCATAACCGGGTACAGCGTCGTCACAGGAGGTCGTCGATGGTCGAACCACCCGCACCACCCGAATCAGCCGAACCAGCCGCCTCGCAGCCCGTCGCCGCACTGACCGTGTACGCCCCGCTCACCCGCGCGGATGTGCCCGGCCTGTGTGCGCGCCTGGTCGAGTTGCTCCACCGCGAGCGGGCCGACCCCTTCCCGTGTGACGTGAGCGCCCTGGTCCGCCCGGACCTGGCCGTGATCGAGGCGCTGGCCCGCCTCCAGTTGACCGCGCGCGGACTCGGCCGATGCATCCATCTGCGCGGCGCGTCGGGCGAGTTGCGCGACCTGCTCACCCTGACCGGCCTGGACGAGATCGTCCCGGCCGGTCCGAGGGCGGCGGGGCTACGCGTCGAGTGTCGCCGGGAGGCCGAACAGCGGGAACAGGTGTGGCACGTCCAGGAACGAGTTGAGGCCGATGATCTGCCCCTCTGAGATCTCGATGACCTGCAGCGCCCACGGCTCGAAGCTGCCGCCGGGACCGCTGGGGCGATACTGGCCGAAGCCGGGCGTGCCGTTGGCCACGATCGGGACCAGGCGCGAACCCCGGCAACCTATACCGGTGCCCAGGAACCACTCGCGGATGTCGGCGTGCCCGCGCAGCCACAGCTCGTACGGCGGCATCGACAAGGTCGCGTCCTCGCGCAGCAGGGCGGTGAGCGAGTCGAGGTCGTAGCGCTCGAAGGCGTCCACATAGCGGGCGAGCAGCGACTGCTGCTCCTCGTCCATCGGCCGCACCGGGTCGGTCGCAGTGACCTCGTTCTCGGCGAGCGCGGCCCGGGCGCGCTGCAACGCGCTGTTGACCGAGGCGACGGAGCTGCCGAGCAGTTCGGCCACCTCGCTCGCCTTCCAGGCCAGCACCTCGCGCAGGATCAGCACCGCGCGCTGGCGCGGAGGCAGGTGCTGGAGCGCGGCGACGAAGGCCAGTCGTACGCTCTCGCGCGCGACCGCCACCTCGGCCGGGTCGGCCACGCTCGGCACGACCCGGCCGTCGGGGATCGGCTCGATCCAGGTGGCCTCGGGTCGGGCCGGCGTCAGCGCGGAGGAGGCGGGCACCGGCGAGGACAGGTCCATCGGGCGGGCCCGGCGCTCGCGCCCGTTGAGGCTGTCGAGGCACACGTTGGTGGCGATCCGGTACAACCACGAGCGCACCGACGAGCGGCCCTCGAAGCGGTCGAAGCTCTTCCAGGCGCGGACCATGGTGTCCTGGACCGCGTCCTCCGCCTCGAAGACCGAGCCCAGCATCCGGTAGCAGTAGCCGGTGAGCTCGACCCGAAACGGCTCGAACTGCTCCTCGACCACGTCGGCGCCGTCCGTCGCGACCAGGTCACTCATCGAAATCTCCCGCGGATTGGGGCTTCATCGACCACGCGGCAGAGTCTAGGCAGCCGCACCGACAATCGCCCGGGCACGACGCGGCCCGGCCGGGCCCGGGCGTCGGCGGGTCAGTCCACGGGCACCGCGACCAGTTCGTCGGCGTAGCACCACGCCCAGTCCTCGCCGGGCTCGAACGAGCGCACCAGCGGATGTCCGGCCTCGCGCCAGTGCGCGCTCGCGTGCCGGTTCGGCGAGCTGTCGCAACAGCCGACGTGCCCACAGGACAGGCATTCCCGCAGATGCACCCACTGCGTGCCGTTGCGCAGGCAGTCCTCGCAACCCTCGGTCGATCCCGGCCGCACGTTCTCGGGCAGTGTGTCGAGGTGCGCACAGGGCGTGTCCGTGGGCCGTCCGGCACCGTCCTGGACCACCTGGTACTGCGTCCGGGCCATCGTCGTACTCCTCATCCGGCGCGGCGGGCGACACCCCTTGCGTGCGCCCGATCATCCCCTGCCTACCACGCGGACCTTCCCCGGCACGCGGACCGCCACGCGCGCCGCGATCATGCGCCTCGGTCACGTGTCCCGGTCGCGCGTCTCGGTGACGCTCCCCGGATCCGTGCCTTGGCCCAAGCACGCTTCCCGCCCACCGGCCGGCGCGTACCCGCTCTTCCGTGCCGCTCACGGCCCTCAGTAGCCTCCGGATGGCGGCGCCGGCCCACGCGGACGGCGTCTCGACAGGCTGCACAGGCCAGTTATCGGATTATCCGATTATTCCCAGGGAGTACGCGTGATACGGGACTTCACCGGACGGGTGTGCGTCGTCACCGGCGCGGGATCGGGCATCGGCCGGGCGCTGGCGACGGAACTGGCCGCGCACGACGCGCGCCTCGCGCTCGCCGACGTGGACGCGGAGGCACTGGCCGAGACCGCGGCACGGGCCGCCCGGCTCGGCGCACGCGAGGTGCACACCGAAGTTCTCGACGTGGCCGACCGGGCCGCCGTACTGGCCTGGGCCGACGCCACCGCCGCGCGCTTCGGCGGGGTGGACCTGGTGGTCAACAACGCGGGCGTGGCGCTGACCGCGGGCGTCGAGGAGATGTCCTGGGACGACTTCGAGTGGCTGATGGGCGTCAACTTCTGGGGCGTGGCGTACGGCACCAAGGCCTTCCTCCCCCACCTGCGCCGCTCGCCCGACGGGCACCTGGTCAACATCTCCTCGGTGTTCGGCCTGTTCGGCGTGCCGTCGCAGAGCGCCTACTGTGCGGCCAAGTACGCGGTGCGCGGCTTCACCGAATCGGTGCGCCAGGAGCAGCGGGTCTCCGGCTCCGGGGTCGGGGTGACCACCGTGCATCCGGGCGGGATCCGGACGAACATCGTGCGCAACTCCCGCGCCGCCGCCGGGCACGACAAGGGCCGGGTGGTGGCCCTGCACGACTCGGTCTCGCGCACCTCGGCGCAGCGCGCGGCGCGGATCATCCTGAGCGGGGTGCGGCGCGGCCGGTCCCGCGTGTTCGTCGGCGCCGACGCCACCGCGATCGACGTCGGCTCGCGGCTGCTCGGCTCGGTGTTCGAACCGCTGGTGCGGGTGGTGTCCCGGCGGCGGGGGTCGAGCACACTGATCCCGGCCGGGCCCGCGCTCTCCTCGCCGAACGGGGTGGGATCGGCGCCGGCCTTGTCGGCGGAGGGGTATTCGAACCCCGTTACCGGTGGGTAGAAAGTAGCGGAGGGGCGCACGCGCGGGAGGCGAACATGGCGACGGACACCGGGGGCACCGGGACTCTCCTTCGGCACGACACCACGATCCACACCGGCGACGGCGCGGCGCTCGTCGCGCGGGTGGCCGGGCCGCCGGACGCGGCCGTCACGGTGGTCTTCGCGCACGGCTGGACGCTGCACGGCGAGGTATGGCGGCCCCATGTCGAGGCGCTGGTGGCGGCGGGTGCCCGGGTGGTCACGTACGACCATCGCGGACATGGACGATCCACCGCCGGGCGGGCCTCGCCGTGGACCATCGACCTGCTCGGCGACGATCTCGCCGACGTGATCGACGCGGTGGCGCCCGGCGGCCCGGTGGTGCTGTGCGGGCACTCGATGGGCGGTATGACGATCATGGCGCTGGCCGCCACCCGGCCGGAGCTGTTCGGGTCGCGGATCACCGGGGTGGTCCTGGTCGGCACCTCGGCGGGCGACCTGGTGCCGACCGGCCGGGGGTTTCCCGCGTCGGTGCGGCTCAGGTCGGTCGCGCAGACCCGGTTCTTCGCGTTCGGACAGCGGTATCCGCGCGTGTTCACCCGGGGTCGCACGCTGCTCCCGGGCCCGGACCGGCCGGGTCACCTGCGGATCGTGCGCCGGAGCCTGTTCGGTCCCGACGCCGACCCGATCCTGGTGCGCGAGTGCGCGCGGATGTTGTTCGCGACGCCGATGACCACCGTGTGCGGCTTCTTCCCGGCGCTGGCCCGGCACGACAAGGCCGGCGCGCTGGCGGCGCTGGGAACCGTACCCGTGCACATCGTGGTCGGCGCCCATGATCGCCTCACCCCGCTCGCGCACAGCCGAGCACTGGCGGCCGAGCTGCCCGACGCCACACTGCACATCGCCGCGGACTGCGGCCACATGGTCTGCACCGAACGCCCGGACAGCGTGATCGGTCCCCTACGCGATCTATGCGGGCGCAGGGCCGCCTGAGACGTGTCCGCCCGCGAAACGCCGGACGGACCGATGCGATCCGGCCCGTCCGGCGTTCGAGGACAGCCGGCCGCGAGCCCGGCGTGCGGGCGCGACCGGGAAGGCTCAGCTCGGCTCGACGCCAAGCAGCTCCGCGGTCCAGTCCGGGTCCCCCGTGACCACGGCCAGCAGCCGGGTGGCCCGGGTCAGCGCGACGTAGAGCGTGCGCATGCCGTTGGGGGACTGTTCGACGATCCCGCGCGGGTCGACGATCACCGCGACGTCGAACTCCAGGCCCTTGGCGTCGAGCGCGTCCATCAGCTGCACGCGCGCGTCCAGGCCGGCCAGGTCGGCCGCCAGGTCCTCGGTCGCGCCGACCGGGGTGACCACGCCGATGGTGCCCTCGACCGCGTCGAGGAGTTCGCGCACCAGCTTGCGCACCACCGGACCGGTCCGCTCCCCCGCCGTGGCGTGCACGGTCGGCGGCTCGCCGCCGCTGCGCACCGCCCGCGACGGTCGGGCACCGGGCACCGCGCGCACCAGCACGCGGGCCGCGACGTCGGCCACCTCGACCGGATTGCGGTAGTTGGTGGTCAGCTCGAACTCGTACCGGCGGCGTTCGCGCAGCGCCTCGGCCATCGCCTCGGCCGACGCGCTCGGGTCCTCCCAGGCGCTCTGCGCGGGGTCCTCGACGATGGTCCAGGTCGCGTGCCGGCCGCGGCGGCCCAGCATCCGCCACTGCATCGGGGTCAGGTCCTGCGCCTCGTCGACGACGATGTGCGCGTACTCGACCGGCTCGTCCTCGTCCTCGTCGCGGGCGCGGCGCGCGCCGCGCCCGCCGGACATGCGGTCGGCGTAGGTGGTCACCTCGGTGATCTCGTCGGGCACGTCCCGGCCGACCGTCTCGCCGCTGAAGATGTCCCGGCCGTCCACCACGTACGGGTTGTCCTCGTCGGGGCTGCCGTGCGCCGGCGTGCGCTTGCGCGGCAGCGGCCCGAGCAGCCCGGTCAGCTCGTCCATCAGCGCCACGTCGTGGAAGGAGACCTCGCCGGTACGCGCGGTCCGGGCCCAGGAGCCGGCCAGCACGGCCACCTGCTCGGGCGTCAGGTCGCGCTCGAAGCGGCGCAGCCGCTCGGGGTCGGCCAGCCCCGCCAGTACGTCCACCGGCCGCTGCAGCGGCCACCACGCGCGCAGGAACGCGGCGAACTCGTCGCGCGCGGCCACGTCCTCGTGGAAGGCGTCCTTCTCGCCGCGGCCGGCGCCGCGCGAGAGCAGTCGGCCCCACAGCTCGGTGAGCAGTTGCCGGGCCACCTGGAGGCGGGCGGTGTTCGGGCCGCCGCGGTTCTTGGCCAGCACCTCGCGGCGGATCCGGCGCAGCGCCTTGTGGTCGAGCACGATCCGGGTGCCGCGGTGCGAGATGGCGAATTCGGTCGGCGCGCCCGCGGGCACGTCGGCCACGGCGCGGCGGAGCAGCCCGCTCATCACGGCGGCGCCCTTGAGCCGGGCCGTCGCGGCGTCGTCGTGGTAGGCCGCCTCGACCCCGTCGACGAGGTCGCCGAGGGAGCGCAGCACCGCGCCGCCCTCGCCGAGGGAGGGCAGGACCCGTTCGATGTAGGCGGTGAAGCGGGGGTTGGGGCCGACCACGAGCACGCCGCGCGAGCCGAACCGGCGGCGGTACTGGAAGAGCAGGTACGCGACGCGGTGCAGCGCGACGGCGGTCTTGCCGGTGCCCGGGCCGCCGCGGACAAGGACCGAGCCGTCGATGGGCGCCCGGATCGCCTCGTCCTGCTCGCGCTGGATGGTGGCCACGATGTCGTGCATCGAGCCGTCGCGGGTGCGGGAGAGCGCGGCCAGGAAGGCCCCGTCGCCGATGATCACCATGTCGCCGGCGGCGTCCGGGTCGAGCAGGTCGTCCTCGATGTCGACGACCGAGCGGCCCCGGCAGTGCAGGACGCGGCGGCGGATCACCCCGCGCGGGTCGTCGGGGGTGGCGCGGTAGAAGGCCTCGGCGGCGGGGGCGCGCCAGTCGACGACCAGCACCTCGCTGTCCTCGTCGCGGATGCCGATCCGACCGATGTGCCGGGTCTCGCCGTCGAGCTGGTCGAGCCGGCCGAAGACGAGGCCGTCGTCGGCGGCGTCGAGTGAGCGGGCCCACAGTTCGGCGCGGTAGACCATGACGTCGCGCTCGACCAGGGCCGCGCGGGTGCCGACCTGCGCCTGCCGGTAGCCCTGCCGCAGCAGTGCCTGGGCTTCGTCGCGCATGTGTTCCAGGCGCGCGTAGGAGCGGTCGACGTGGCCCTGTTCCGCGGCGAGCTCGTGTTCCTTGGCCTGGGGGTCGCCTGCCGGCGCGGGCATAGAGAAGCTCCTTGTGACGTGACACAGGTCTGCGCCCACGGTGGACGACGCGTCGACGATCGTATGTGTCGCCGGCGCCGTCTTCCCGCGGGCCGATCCGCCCACGGGGGTTGCGGCTGGGGTCGGGGGTGCTCCCCCGGAGGACAGAGGACACAGTATTCGGGACCCGCGCCCCCGTCCGCGACGCCCGGGCGGGTCGACCCGGGGCGGAACGCCGCTCGCACGCCGGCCCCGGGGACGGAAGGCCCCGATCCGGCCCCCCGGGATGGGCGGGCATCGGGCGGATCGGCCCGGGTGGGAGAGACCGCTCGGGCGCGGCCGGCCCGGGCCGGGACGGGGCCGGTCGGGTGCGGCCGGCGGGGATATGCGGTCGTTCAGGTGCGGCGGGCTCGGAGGAGGCGTACCGCGATCACCACGCCGATCAGGCCGACACCGCCGAGTATCGCCCACAGCCAAGTCGAGGGTCCCGCGCTGCCGCCACCGCCGCCGTCACCCGGCGCGAGGGCGGCGCGGGCGGGCCCGGCGGCCTCGACCGCCGCGGTCACGGTGATCCCGAACCGGGCCTTGGCCTCGTGCTTGGCCGGCGCGTTGTCGGAGACGGTGACGCCGAATCCGGTCTCGCCGGCCGCGGTCGGTGTGCCGGTGATCACTCCGCTGTCCGGGTCCAGGGCCAGGCCGGGCGGCAGCGGGTCGTCGGCGATCCAGTGGTACGGGGCGGTGCCGCCCTGGGCGGCCAGCTTGGCGGTGTAGGCGCGGCCGACGGTCGCCGGCGGCAGCGCGGCGGCCGGCAGCACCAGTGCGGCCGAGGGCACGCCGTCGACGGCGGCGGAGGGATCGGATTCGCCGACCGCGTTGACCGCGCTCACCGTGTACGAGTAGGTCGTGCCGTTGTCCAGGCCCTGGTCGGTGTAGGTCAGGGTGTCCGCGCCGAGGGTGGTGAGCGGCGTGTCGGCGGCGGCCTCGCCGTTGGTCGAGCGGTGGATCAGGTAGTTGGTGAGCGGGCTGTCGCCGGTGTCGGCGGGGGGCATCCAGGAGAGCACGGCCTGGCCCTGTCCGGCCGTCACCGACAACCCGCCGGGGGCGCCCGGCTTGCCGCTGCCCACCCCGGCCAGGGTCACCGTGCGGCTGCCGCCCGGGATGTTGCCGGTCAGGGTGAGCTTGCCGGCGGCGGCGCCGCGCTTGGTCGGGGTGAACACGACGGCGAACGAACACGAGGACCCGCCGGGCACGTTGGTGTCCGGGCCGAAGGCGCAGGTGGTGCCGCCGGGGTCGATCGCGAACGGGCCGTCCGCGGTCGCGGCGGAGATCATGAACGGCACGTCGCCGCTCGCGGTGATCGGCAGGTTGCGGGTGGCCTTCTGCCCGACGGGCGAGGCACCGAAGTCGATGGCCGGCAGCACGTCGCCCACCTGCGCGGCGGGCACGGTGAAGGACAGCAGCGCGTGCCCGTCGCCGACGCCGCCGGTCGCGGACGTCTGCGCGCCGGGGAAGACGAACGGATCGGCGTACGGCACACCGGCGCCCGCCGCGGGGGCGTGCAGCCAGGGCATCGGGGTCGAGGCCGAGATCAACGTCGTGGCGCCGTCGGCGATCCGCACCACCAGCGTCGCGCCGGCCTGGAGCGGACCGCCCGCGGACACCGCGGCGGAGCCGGCCACCGACGTGCCCTGGGTGCCGCCGACCGCCCGGCCGTACACGGTGGCGGTCATCGCGGTCGCGCCGGCCGGCACGGTGACCCGATGGTCGCCGGCCCCGGTGACCGGGGTCTGCACCTGCGTGCTGCCGCCCGGGTCGGTCGGGGCGGCGGGTCGGGAGCGGATGCCGGCCGGCGACGCGGCCGCGGCGGCTGCCGGGGCGAGGGCGGCGAGCACGATCGCCGCCGCGAACAGTCCCGTGCCGAGGGACCGAGGGCGCGGGCGACGACGGCGAATGACGCTGTGCATGGAGATGGACCCCCGGGTGGGCTGCGGCTCTCGATACCGGACGGCACCGGACGGCCCACCCCGACCCCCGCTTTCCCGGGTTCGGCGGATTCCGCGCGCTCGGCTTTCCGGCAGCTCCTCAGCGCGGATGCTAGCGGTCGCCGGGAAGGACCGGGAGTGCCCCCCGCCGGAAGATCACCCGATGGAATTCGCCGTTGTAGGCCGCCTGTACGGGTGCGACCCGGCAAACCTGACCATCCGTCAGATATCTCGTCGGCGAAGCCCCACTCGCGGGCGGCGCTCACGGTCGGCGGCGCCCCCCGGGCGCGGACCAGTCGGCGCCGTCGCGCGAATCGACGCCGTAGCGGGGCCCGAGCAGCGCGATCGCCGCCGCGAACAGGACGAGGAACCAGGCGACGTACGCGTTCACGAGACGCTCCCGACGACACGATGGAATCGGCTCGCGGAACGACGGGCCACTTCCCATTCTTCGCATGATCGGACCGCCGTAAAAGGTCCAATCCTCGTCAGGTGGACTGGGTTTGCGGATTGCTGCGGACCGGAATTGGCGATCCTCCGGCGCGAAGGGCCGTCGACCGGGCATCGTGGCCTCAAGCTCCCGCCGGGCCCGGGACGGTACCGGCGGGGTGGCCGGCGGCGTGCACCTCCCCCCAGTGCGCCGCCGAGGAAGGCGGGCCCGCGGGCATTCCCCCCGCTCGCGGGTCCGTCGCCCCCGTTCCGCCCGCCCGGGCGGCCCGGCGAACCGCCGCGCCCGGACCGCCGTTTCACGCCCGGTGCAGCGCGCGCACCACGTCCCGGATCCGCCCGTCGTGCGCCGGGTCACCCGGCAGCGGCACGGTGACCGCGTCCGCCAGACCGGCCCAGCGCGCGGTGATCAGGTCCGGCAACTCCTCGTAGGTGGCCATCGGGACGAGCGTGTCCAGCACCTCGTCGGTGACCAGCCGACCCGTCTCCGCCCACGCGTCGCGGCGAATCATCGCCCCCAGTCGGTCCTGGAGTTCGCCCCAGCCGTACAGATCGAGCGTGCCGCGATACGCAGGCGTGGAGTACAGGAACGCGAACAGTCGCCGCTGCCGCTCGCGTTCCGCGTCGAGCGCGGCCCGATCCGGACCGGCGATCAACTGCGTGCCCGCGACGAGTTCGAACCGGCGCGGGGCCGACGCGCGGGCGCGCCCCTCGGCCACGGCCGGGCGGGCCAGCGTCCGCAGGTAGCGCGGATTCGAGTTGGTGGGGTGGGTGACCAGCCCGTCGGCGAGTTCGCCCGCCAGCGCGCACATCCCCCGGCCGACCCCGCCGAGCAGGATCCTCGGCGGCGCGGTGTCCGGGTCCGGGCCGGGGTTGAAGTAGGGCTGCATCCGGGTGAGTCGGTGGTGCGGGCCGTGGTGGGCGGGCGGCTCGCCGGTCCGGAACGCCTCGAACGCGGCCCGGACCGCGCCCAGGTAGTCCCGCATCCGCTCCACCGGCGCCGACCACGGCATCCCGTACCGGTCCTCGATGTTCTGCCGGACCTGGCTGCCCAGGCCCAGTTCGAACCGTCCGCCGGAGAACCGGGCCAGGTCCCACGCGCCGTACGCGCTCAGCAGCGGCGAGCGCACGAACGCCAGGGCCACCGAGGTGCGCACCACGATCCGCTCGGTGTGCTCCAGCGCGAGCAGCGCCACGGCGAACGCGTCGTGCACGGTCTCGGCGACGCCCAGCCCGTCGAACCCGGCCGCCTCGACGCGCCGCGCGTAGGCCGGCACCTCGCGCAGCGGCGTCCGGGGGTCCATCCCGGTGTAGACCCTCACCCGGGGAAGTCCTGGCCGACCAGCGCCTCGGACAGCGTCCACAGCCGCGCCGCCGCGGCCACGTCGAGCGCCCACGGCGCATGCTCCGCGCTGATCGCGCAGTCGGCGAGGTACACCCCGCCGACGTCGGCGAGTTCGGGCGCGGTGGCCGCCCACACCTGGGTCGCGGCGCCGCTCTCCACCCGCTTGAGCGGCGGCATCTTGGCGGCGGTGACCTTCTTGTGCAACTCACGCCCGGCGGTGGGGGTCAGGTATCGACCGAGGTTGGTCGCAACCATGCCCGGGTGCACCGCGTAGCAGCGCACGCCGCGCTCGCGCAGCCGGCGGTCCAGTTCGACGATGAACAGGATGTTCGCCGTCTTGGACGCGCCGTACGCCGTCCAGGGGTGGTACTCCTCCGGCGCGCTCTCGTAGTTCGGGTCGGCCCAGCGCACGTCGGAGGCGAGGTGTCCGGCGGAGCTGAGGTTGACCACGCGCGCGCCCGCGCCCAGGGTCGGCGCGAGCAGGTTGGTCCACAGGAAGTGGCCCAGGTGATTCGTGCCGAACTGCAGCTCGAAGCCGTCGGCGGTGCGCTCGAACGGAGTGGCCATCACGCCCGCGTTGTTGATCAGCACGTCGACGCGGGGAAACCGCTCGCGCACCTGTGCGGCGCCCGCGCGGATCGAGGCGAGCGAGGTCAGGTCGAGCACCGCGTACTCGACGCCGTCGGGCAGTTCGGCGAGCGCCGCCCGGCCCTTGTCCGCGTCGCGCGCGGTCACCACCACGCGCGCCCCGGCCGCCGCGAGCACCCGCGCGCTCTCCCGCCCCAGACCGGAGGTGCCGCCCGTGATCAGCACGGTGCGACCGCTCGGATCGAGGCCGGCCAGGACCTCGTCGGTGGTGGTGTCGGGTCCGAAAGGCATGGCACACTCCGCACAGTGGATGCTTGACTGTGTTTAGCACTATGGAGTGTGGAGGTTGCCTTGGCAAGGCTGTCGAGGCCCCGGGTGACGGGCCGTCAGGTCAGCCGGATCAGCCGGCGCTCGGTGGCGACGCTGACCGCGGCGGTACGGGTGTCCACGCCGAGCTTCGCGTAGATGTGGCCCAGGTGGGTCTTCACCGTGGCCTGGGAGATGAACAACCGGCGGGCGATCTCCGCGTTGCCGACACCGCGCGCGAGCAGTTGCAGGATCTCCACCTCGCGGGCGGTGAGCGTGTTGTCCGGCTTGCGCATCCGGCTGAACAGGCGGGCGGCCACCTCCGGGGCCAGTACGGTGCGGCCCGCGGCGGCGTCGCGCACCGCCCGGAACAGGTCCTCCGGGCTGCCAGCCTTGAGCAGGTAGCCGGCCGCGCCCGCCTCGATCGCGCGCGAGACGTCCGCGTCGGTGTCGTACATGGTCAACACCAGGACGTGCGGCGGCTCGGGCAGCGCGAGCAGTCGCCCGGTGGCCTCGACGCCGTCGATCCCGCCGACCAGTTGCAGGTCCATCAGCACCACGTCGGGGCGCAGCGCGGCGGCGAGCCGGACCACCTCCTCGCCGTCGGCCGCCTCCCCGATCACCTCGATCCCGTCCTCACCGGCGAACAGGGCGAGCAGCCCGGCCCGCACCACGGCGTGGTCGTCACAGACGACGAGACGGATCGGCGTCACGGGGCGGCTCCGGGGTCGGGATCGGCGAGCGGGGGCGAGGTGTGGGTCGTGGGAGCCGCGGCGTCGGGGACGGTGGCGGCCAGGGCGGTGCCCTCGTCGGGGGCGCTTTCGATGGTGAGTTCGCCGCCGACCTCGGCCAGTCGGCGGCGCAGCGAGGGGAGGCCGTAGCCGCGCAGGTCGCCGGCGCGGGGCAGGGTCGGGTCGAAGCCGACGCCGTCGTCGCGGATGTCCAGGGCGACCCGGTCCGGCAGGTAGGTGAGGGTCACGTGCACCGCCCGGGCCCGGGCGTGCTCGCGTACGTTGGCCAGCGCGCCCTGGGCGGTTCGGGTGAGCGCGGCCTCGACCGGCGCGGGCAGCGGGCGGGGGCGCCCGTCCACGGCGAGCGCGACGTCGGGCCCGTCGTCGGCGCGGAAGCGGTCGACGACCCGGGCCAGGCTGCCCGCGAGGCCCGGTGCGTCGGCCAGTTCGACGGGCGCCAGGTCCCGGACGAAGCGGCGGGTCTCCTCGACGCCGAGCGCCGCCACCTGCTCGGCCCGGCGTACGTGCGCGCGGGCCGCGGCCGGGTCGGTGTCCCAGGCGCGGTCGGCGGCCTGGAGCAACATGCGCAGGCTGGAGGTGCCCTGGGCGATGGTGTCGTGGATCTCCCGGGACAACCGCTCGCGCTCGGCCAGCGTGCCCGCCCGGCGCTCGCTGACGGCCAGTTCGGCGGCGGTGTCGCGCAGCCGTTCCTGGTCGCTGCGCATGCGGGTGAATACGGCCGTGGCGATCGCGGCGACCGCGGGCGGGCCGAGGAACAGGCTGGGGTCGATCGTGTCGGCGAGCCGATACTGGGCGATCACCACGGCCGTCGTCAGCAGGACCACGGTGCCGATCGCCGCGCGGGTCGGCAACACCCGCAGGCCCGTGTACAGCAGCGGCACCGCGCACCACGCGAAGCTGGGCGCGGCGGTGACCAGCGCCAGCCACGCGGCAAGCACCGCGGCCAGCCAGGCCCGCCGGGCGGGCGAACGCTCCGGCGGCAGCGCCAGGCCGGCCAGGTAGAGCGCGGCGAGCAGCGAGGCGAGAGCGAACACCCACGGGGCCCGGCCGTCGGTACCGTGCCGGACCGTGTAGCGGCCCAGCGACGCGGCGATCAGCAGCAGGAATCCCGCGTGGATCACCAGCCCGGCGTGCCGGACAGGCCACGGTTGTGTTCGCTGTCGGGGCACGACGTACCTGTTCCCTGTCCCGGTCGGCTCGATCACGCGCGACGCACGCGGATCGACGGTCGTCTCCACCGTGGGCCGGCTCGCCCGGGCGCGGATCGGCCGATCGGTTGATCTTCGCACCGCCCGACCGGCGTGCCGGAACCGGCGGCTTTGCCGATGGCGGGCGGGCGCGCGGCCGGGAGGGTGGAGGCATCGGGAAAACCACCCGACGACCACCGCTCGGAAACGACGCGAGACGGTCGCGGGAGATGCGAAAGAGGTAGGGCGATGAGCAACTTTTCCACGCGTGGTCGGGTGCTGACCGGAGTCTTCTCGCTGGCGGCGGTCGGCGCGGTCACCGCCGGTGTCGCGGCGGCGCAGGTGCCGAGCGCGACCGAGGCTCGGCACGACGCGCGTCCGGCGCCGGCCGTGGTGCAGGTCAAGACGCTGGGCGTGGATGCCGCGAGCAAGGCCGCGCAGGCCGCGCTCGACGCCGCCGAGAAGGACGGCCAGAAGGTCACCGTGGTCGTGGTGGCCCGCGACGGTTCGACGCGTGTGGTGCTCAAGGGCGACGGCGCGGGCCCGCAGTCGGAGGAGTCGGCCCGGCGCAAGGCGTACACCGCCGTGTCCTGGAACGCGCCGACCTCGGCCCTGGCCCAGCGGGTGACCGCGCCGGGCGCCTCGCTCCGGGACATCCCCGGCACGCTGTTCCTGGCCGGCGCGGTGCCGGTGGCGGTGGACGGCGCCCCGATCGTGGGCATCGGGGTGGCCGGTGCCCCCGCCGGCGACCTGGACGAGAAGTACGCCGCCGAGGGCTTGGCCGCGATCGCCGGTCAGCTGAAGTAGCAGACCGCCCAGAGACGATCCCGGGGTGGAGGGGGAGGTCGCGGCCCGCACCGCCGCGACCTCCCCGCCTCCGGGATCGCCCACCGGGCGTGGCCGGCCCGGCCGGCAGGGGTGCTCGTACAGCGCCGCCGGCAGGGGCCCGTGCACCGGCCGCCGGCGTGGGCCCGTACACCGCCCGCTCCGGTCCTTGGGCCGCCCGCATCGGCCCTACACCGGATCGCGCTTTTCCGCCACCCGGCGCGGATCAGCCGAAGAGCACCGCTCCCTGGGTGTTGAAGACGGCGCTCTGGAAGGGCAACAGCAGTTGCGCGGGCAGGAAGCTGTCCGGCGTCAGCGGCTCTCGGGGCGTCTGCGCGGCGCGTGCCGCGGGAATGTAGAGCGAGGCCATCGAGCCGAAGATGACCGCGGTCGCGATCACTGCCGCCTTGCGAAATCCGTGCTTGACCATGGAATTGCCCTTCACCGGGGACGTCGGGGTAATCGAATCGGCGTCCCGCCGCACCGGGGAATTCCGGGCACGGCTCCGCCGCACCGCCCGGGGATTTCATGGCGGCGCGGCAACTCTAAGGTTTTGTCGGCAAAGAAAAAGGCGCCGTTCGCCCTCCCGGGTGACGTCATCGGTTGGCCCAGGGGTCAGGACACGCAATTTCACTCGGAAGGGTGAGGATTGCGCGCCTGCGCGCTCCCACACGTGTCCATGTCCCGTGCCGGGCGTTATCCGGGCCGCCCGACGCCGATGCGCTCGCGCAGCCGGTGATACGACGCCCTCGGCGTGCGGGTCCCGGTCGCGAAGTCGACATGGATCGGGCCGAAGCGCCGGTGATAGCCCTCGGCCCATTCGAAGTTGTCGAGCAGGGACCACACGTAATAGCCGCGCACGTCGATTCCCGCTTTGCCCGTCGCGGCGTCCGCGGCGATATGGCCGTCGAGGAACGCGATGCGTTCCGGATCGTCCCGGCCCTCCGCGGTCGAGCATCCGTTCTCGGTGATCCGGATCGGCGGCAGCGCGTCGCCGTAGCGCGTACCGAGTCCGGGTTGACGCCCAGACCGGTCGGTGAGTCGCCGATCGGGTCGAGGTCGCCGGGCTCGACGAACGACAGCGCGTCGCGGTCGAGGCCGTAGGCGGCCAGGTCCGGGTGGCGGCGCCGCGGGCGATCAGCGCGTCGACGAGGCGGTCGTGGAAGTCCGGGTCCGCCGGGTTGGGCCGGCCCCGGCCGTCGGGTTGTACACGGGGCCAGGCGATGGAGAAGCGGTAGGCGTCCACGCCGAGGCCGGCCATCAGGTCGACGTCCTCGGCCCGGCGGTGGTAGTGGCCGCAGCGGCTCCGTGGGACGGCGGTGGGCGAAGGTCGGCCCCGGCGCGCCGGGGCGCGGCCCATGATGGCCCGGTGGGTGTACGGGGTCCAGGGCTCGGTGTGCTTGTCCGAACATCGTTTTCTGGGTTAACAATTAGAATGGTTGGCTATGACAACCGGACCCGCGCCAGGCCGCCCCGAACACGGCTGGCTCCGCCGACTCATGGCGGCCTCGTGGCGGTATCGGAGCAGCGTGCTGATCGCGTTCGGCGCCTCCCTGGTGGGGATGGCCGTGACCGCGCTCGTACCGCTCGTCCAGCGCCGGGTGGTCGACGACGCGGTCGCCGGCGAGCTGGGCAACCTGGTGCCGCTGTCGATCCTGCTCGTGGGCGCGGCCCTGGTGACCTTCGGGTGCGCCTACGCCCGGCGCTATGTCGGCGGCAAGTTGTCCCTCGACGTGCAGTACGACCTGCGCACCCGGATCTTCGGCGCGCTCTCCCGTCTGGACGGCGCCCGGCAGGACGAGTTGCAGACCGGGCAGATCGTCAGTCGGGGCATCTCCGACGTGACCATGGTCCAGGGCTTCATGGCGATGGTCCCGATGATGACCGGCAACGTACTGCTGTTCGTCATCTCGCTCGGCGTGATGTTCTGGCTGTCCCCGCTGCTCACGGTGGTCTCACTCGCGGTGGGTCCGGGGTTGTTCGCGGTGGCCTACCTGTCCAGGAGGCGGCTGTTTCCGGCGACGTGGCAGGCCCAACAGGACGCCGCCGCGCTGGCCGGGGTGGTGGAGAGCGCGGTCACCGGGGTGCGGGTGGTCAAGGGTTTCGGGCAGGAGGAGCAGGAGTTGGCCCGGCTGGAGACGGCCGGGCGCACGCTGTTCGCGTCCCGGTTGCGCTCGGTGCGATTGAACAGCCGGTACACACCGACGTTGTCCGCGATCCCCGCGCTCGGTCAGGTCGGCGTGCTCGCGCTCGGCGGGTGGTTGGCGGTGCGCGGCGAGATCACCCTCGGTACGTTCCTCGCCTTCTCCGCCTACCTGGGCCAGTTGGTCGGCCCGGTGCGGATGTTGTCCGGTCTGCTGACCTTCGGCCAGCAGGCGCGGGCCAGCGTGGAGCGTATCTTCGAGGTGATCGACTCGCAGCCGATCGTGACCGAGAAGCCGGATGCCGAGGTGTTGCCGGCGGTCGCCGCCTCGGTCGAGTTGGCGGATGTGCGGTTCGGCTACGTCGCCTCGCGGCCGGTTCTGGACGGGCTGTCGCTGCGGGTGGAGCCGGGTGAGACCTTGGCGCTCGTGGGCACGTCCGGATCGGGCAAGTCCACCGTGTCGATGCTGCTCCCCCGGTTCTACGACGTGCAGTCGGGCGCGATCCGGGTGGACGGGCGCGATGTGCGGGACCTGACCTTCGACTCGCTGCGCGCGGCGATCGGGCTGGTGATGGAGGACAGTTTCCTGTTCTCCGACTCGGTGCGCGCCAACATCGCCTACGGCCGGCCGGACGCGACCGACGAGCAGGTGCTCGCGGCGGCGCGGGCGGCCGAGGCGGACGAGTTCATCCGCGAACTGCCCGACGGCTACGACACGGTGGTCGGCGAGCAGGGGCTGACGCTGTCCGGCGGGCAACGGCAACGGGTGGCGCTGGCGCGGGCGTTGCTCACCGATCCGCGCATCCTGCTGCTCGACGACGCCACCTCGGCGGTGGACCCCAAGGTCGAGGCGGAGATCCACGCCACGCTGCACCGGGTGATGGCGGGGCGGACCACGATCCTGGTCGCGCACCGCCGCTCGACGCTGGAACTGGCCGACCGGATCGCGGTGTTGGACCGGGGCCGGCTGGTGGACGTGGGCACGCACGACGAATTGACCGCGCGGTGTCCGCTGTATGGCCTGCTGCTGTCCGGTCCGGGCGACGACGCCGAGGGGGTGGACGCGCACCTTCCGTCGGCGCTCCCCGAGGCGGGGGCGGCCTCGGGTGGCGCGAACGGGGTGACGCCCGGGTTGTGGGATCGCGCGACGGCGTCCGATCGCCCGGCACGGAGTGCGAGCGCGGTGGCCGGTACCCAGACCGGTGGTGGTCCGGGGAGTTGGGCGGCGATGCTCCAGGCCACGCCCGAACTGCTGGCGCAGGTGGAGCAGTTGCCCCCGGCGACGGATACGCCCGACGTGGACGACGTGGCGGCGCGGCGCTCGGACACGGCGTTCGATCTGCGGTCGCTGCTGCGGCCGTTCCGCTGGGCGCTGCTGCTCGGGTTCGTCCTGGTGATCCTGGACACCGGGGCCCAGCTCGCATTGCCCGCGCTGATCCGGGACGGGATCGACCGGGGCATCGACGACGGGGCCACCGACGCGATCATGACGGTGTCGCTGATCGCCGTCGTGATCGTGACGGCGGACTGGTTCGTCAACGTCGGGCAGGCGATGGTCGCGGGGCGCACCGGCGAGCGGCTGCTGTACACGCTGCGGGTGAAGACGTTCGCGCATCTGCAACGGCTCGGTCTGGACTACTACGAACGCGAGTTGTCCGGGCGGATCATGACCCGGATGACCACCGACGTGGACGCGTTGTCCACGTTCTTGCAGACCGGGCTGATCAGCGCGGTGGTCAGTGTGCTGACCTTTTTCGGGATCATGGTCGCGCTGCTCGTGCTCGACTGGGAGCTCGGGCTGATCGTGATGAGCGTGTTGCCGGTGTTGATCGCGGCGACGGTGGTGTTCCGGTCGCGGTCGTCGAAGGCGTACACGGAGGCGCGCGAGAAGGTCAGCGTGGTCAACGCCGATCTCCAGGAGAACGTCGCGGGGTTGCGGGTGTCGCAGGCGTTTCGGCGCGAGGGGCGCAACTCGGAGCGGTTCGCCGAGCGCAGCGACGACTACCGCGCGTCCCGGCTTCGGGCGCAGCGCTACATCGCGCTCTACTTCCCGTTCGGGCAGTTCCTGTCCAGCCTCGCGGCGGCGCTCGCGCTGATCGTCGGGGCGCATCGGGTGGGCGGCGGGACGTTGTCGGCCGGTGCGTTGATCGCGTACCTGCTCTACATCGACATGTTCTTCTCGCCGATCCAGCAGCTCTCGCAGGTGTTCGACGGGTATCAGCAGGCGGCGGTGGGGCTGCGCCGGATTCGCGATCTGCTGCGTACGCCCACCACGACGCCGCCGCCGGCCACCGCGGTGCCGGTGCCGGTCGGCGGGCTCAAGGGCGCGATCGCCTTCGAGAACGTGCACTTCGCGTACAACGCGCCCGCGTTCGCGCAGACGGAGGCGGGTGTCGCGTCGGTGGCGGCGGGGTCGCCCGAGGTGTTGTCGGGGGTGACGCTGCGGATCGAGCCGGGTGAGACGCTCGCGCTGGTCGGGCAGACGGGCGCGGGGAAGTCGACGCTGGTCAAGCTGGTGGCCCGGTTCTACGACGTGACGTCGGGCGCGGTGACGGTGGACGGGGTGGACGTCCGCGACTACGACCTCGCGGCCTACCGGCACCGGCTCGGCATCGTTCCACAGGAGGCGTATCTGGCCCCGGGCAGCGTCCGGGACGCCATCGCGTACGGCCGCCCGGACGCCGGCGACGCCGAGGTCGAGGCGGCGGCCCGCGCGGTCGGCGCACACGCGGCGATCGCCGACCTGCCCGGGGGCTACCTCCACGACGTCGGCGAACGCGGCCGCAACCTGTCGGCCGGGCAACGCCAGTTGATCGCGCTCGCCCGGGCCTACCTGGTCGACCCGGACATCCTCCTGCTCGACGAGGCCACCGCCGCGCTCGACCTGGCCACGGAGGCCGCCGTCACCCGAGCCACGGAAGCCCTCACCGGCCGCCGCACCACCCTGGTCGTGGCCCACCGCCTCACCACCGCCGCCCGAGCCGACCGCATCGCGGTGATCGACCGCGGCCGCCTGGTCGAACTCGGCACCCACACCGAACTCCTCACCAGGTCCGGCCCCTACGCCTCCCTATGGGCAGCCTTCACCACCACCCCCAAACGCGCGGCCTGACCGGGCCGTTGCGGGCGGCCGGCTGGTTCGGGGAGGTGGCGCGCAGGTCGGGTGTGTCGCCGCAGGCGGTGTCGGTGTGGCATCGCATGGGGCGGACGGCGGGGCGGAGGCGTTGCGCCCGGCCGGGCCGCCGGGTGCCCACCGGCGTGTGCCGAACGAGGAATGCGCCGAGGTGGCGACGGTGCGCGAGGCGGCTCCGGCGCCGGCTGGACTACCCGGCCGGCGCCTGAGGCCAAAGCCGAACAGAAACCCAACCGCCGGCCGACACTTCCCAGCCCGGCCGGCGGTTGAGGCCAGGGTCTACTCGGCCGCGATCGAGCGGAGCACCGGCAGCCGCGCAGCGCGCGCCGCGGGGCGCGCTCCGGCCACCAATCCGCCGACCGCGCCCACCACGACCAGCACCGCCAACTGCACCGAGGGCACCGCGAACGGCAGCGCCGCCCCCGTGTTCGCGCCGCCGATCGCGCGAATCGCCACCCACCCCAGGAACAGCCCGACCACGAGCCCGGCCGCGGCTCCGATCACCGCCACGAGCGTCGACTCCCAGCGCAGCGCCGACCGCACCTGGGCCCGGGCCGCCCCGATCGCGCGCAACAGGCCCAGTTCACGGGTGCGTTCGTGGGCCGCCAGCGACAGTGTGTTGGCGATCCCGCCCAGCGCAATCAGCAGCGCCAGCGCAAGGAGCACGTAGACCACCGCGACCAGCGTCTGCAACATCTCCGCCCGGGCCGCCACGAACCCCTCCCGATCCCGCACCGGGGGCGCGCCGTAGTCCTTGGCGATGCGCTGCACCTCGGCCTTGACCGTCCCCGTGGCCACACCCGGCGCCAGCCGCAGCACCGTCGCCGCATCCAGGGCCGCGTCCGCGTGCGAATCCCACGCGGTGCGATCGATCAGATAGTCGCCGACGATCGCCGTGCGTTCGTACAGGCCCGTCACCGTGAAGCGCTGCCGGGCGCCGTCGGGAAAGGTGATCTCGGTCGTCGAGCCGAGCACCCAGCCGCGATCCTTCGCGGCGCTCTTCGACACGGCCATCCCGGCCGGGCCCAGTGCCGTCACCCGCCCGCCGGTCACGTCGAGGTTGAACAGCCGGTCCAGCCGGGCCGAGTCGACGGCGAGCATCTGCCGGCTGTGCCCGTCCACGAGCGAGGTCGCGTTGCGCAGCCCGCTCACCGCCTCGACGCCCGGTATCTGCGCCGTCCGGCTGGTGAGTTCGGGGCTGTGTCCGCCACCGGCCCAGCCGGCGGGCGAGGAGCCCCCGATCACCAGTTGCCCGGCCACCACCTTGCGGGTCTCCGCCCCGGAGCCCTCCTTGAGCGAGGCCGCGAACACCGCGAACACCGTCACGATCGCGATCCCGAGCAACATCGCCGTCGCCGCACCGGCGGTCCGACGCGGGCTGCGCAGCAGATTGCCCCGCGCCAACGCACCGGGCGCACCGCGCAGTCGCGGCAGCAGAGCGGTCAGCGGCCCACCCGCGGCCCGGATGCCCGCCGGGGCGACCAGCAGGACCCCCGCGAGCACCGCCGGCGCCGCGACGGCCAGGCCCACCATGCCACCGCCGACAATGCCCATGCCCAGCCCGGCCGCGAGCAGCGCCAGTCCCGTGACGAGCCGACGCCGCGGCAACCGCGCCTGCTCGGCGCCGGCACCGCGCAGCGCCGTCACCGGCGCCACCCGCGACCCGCGCACGGCCGGTACCAGCGCCGCGAACGCCGTCACCAGGATGCCCACCGGCAATACGGTCAGCGCCGTGGCCGCCTTGAACACCAACCCCCGAGCGGGCAGCGTGAAGCCGATCGAGGCGAACAACTCCTTCAGCCCGGCGGCCAGTCCGAGCCCGGCGGCCAGTCCGGCGGCGGACGCCACCACACCGATCAGCAACGCCTCGATCAGCGCCTGCCGCAACACCTGCCCGCGACTCGCGCCCAACGCCCGCATCAGCGCGACCTCGCGGGTGCGCTGCGCGGCCACCACGGAGAATGTGTGGTTGATCGAGAAGGCCGCGACCACCAGCGCGATCGCCGCGAACACGGTCAGGAAGGTGCGGAAGACCTTCAGAAAGCCGTCCTCGACGGCGTCGACCGCCTCCCCTGTGGCCGCCTTGCCGGGCAGTGCCTGGGTATCGGCGGGCAGCGCCCGCTGGATCCGCGCGGCCAACTCCTTCTGGTCGGTGCCGGCCACGGCCCGCACGGCGATCGTGCCGACCTTGCCCGGATCGCGCTGCACGTACCGGCGCGCGCCCTCGAGGTCGAAGGCGGTGTACGAGCCGCCGCCGAAGGCGTCCTCGTCGCCGAACGTGGCGACGCCGACGATCGTGACCGGGACCGGCCCCGGGGTCAGCACGGTGACCCGGTCGCCGGGGGCGAGGTGTCCCTGCTTGGCGGTGGCCCGGTCGATCACCACCTCGTCGGGCTTGGCGGGGGCGCGACCGGTGGCCAGCCGGTAGGGCGTCAGGGCCGGATCCGGCACCCAATTGCCCGCCGTCCGGGGGCCGTTGCCGGTGAGCGCCTTGCCGTCCTTGCCGACCACCTGGCCGTAGCCCTGGATGACCGGCTCGGCGGCGGCAACGCCCGGCACCGCCCGGACCCGGTCCACCAGTGCCGCGTCGATGCCGCCGCGCTGGCTGCCGGGCCGGTCGGTGACCGCGGTCGCGTTGCGCACCACCACATCGGTACCGGCGCCGCTGTCGCGGATCAGCCCGCCGATGGACGAGCTCATGGTGTCGGCGAGCACGAGCGCGCCGGAGAGGAACGCGGTGCCGAGCAGCACCGCGAGGGACAGTCCCACGAGCCGGCGTTTGCGGGCCCACAGGTTGGCGAGCGAGAGACGGATCAGCATCGGACGTCACTCCCCTCGAACGCCGACACCGGCGGCGACTCGATCGAACGCCTTCATCCGGTCCAGCACCCGGTCCGGCGTGGGCGCCTCCATGTGGTCCGCTATGCGACCGTCGGCCAGGAACACCACGCCGTCCGCATAGCCCGCCGCGACCGGGTCGTGGGTGACCATCAGCACGGTCTGTCCGAGTTCGTCCACGGCGTTGCGCAGCAGCGCCAGCACCTCGGCGCCGGCCCGCGAGTCGAGGTTGCCGGTCGGCTCGTCCGCCATCACGATCTCCGGCCGGCCGACGAGCGCCCGGGCCACCGCGACGCGCTGCTGCTGGCCACCCGACAACTCGCCGGGTCGGTGCTGCAACCGCTGCTCCAATCCGACCGCGGCCACCACCCGATCCAGCCAGGCCGGGTCGGACCTGCGCCCGGCGAGCGAGGCGGGAAGCACGATGTTCTCCAGGGCGGTCATGGTCGGCAGCAGGTTGAACGCCTGGAAGACGAAGCCGATCCGGTCCCGGCGCAGCCGGGTGAGCTGTCGGTCGCTCAACGAGCCGAGTTCGGTGTCGCCCAGGTAGACCGCGCCGTCGGTGACGGTGTCGAGGCCTGCCAGGCAGTGCAGCAGCGTGGACTTCCCGGATCCCGAGGGACCCATCACGGCGGTGAATCTGCCGCGGGGGAAGCCGATGGTGACGTCGTCCAAGGCGCGCACGGTGGTATCCCCCTCGCCGTGTACGCGGGACACGCGCACGGCGCGGGCCGCGTCGGGGACGGTGGGGTCGATGTTCGTGGTCATGACGATCCTCGCGAGGAATTGCGGGTGGACGGGAAGGAACGGGTGGCGCGCGGCGCGGATCAACCGGCGGCCACGCGCCGGCGTGTGGGAATGGAGGCGGAGGTCGGGCCGGATCGATCCGCGGCGGCGGTCGCGTCCTCGGCACCGCCGGGGCGTCGACGCGGCGCGGACCGGCCGCGGGATCGATCGCCGGACGGCTTGAAGACGGACAGCGCCGTGGCGACGATCAGCGCGACCACCTGGAAGACCACCAGGACGATGTGCCAGGTCTGCAGCGGCGGCAGCGCGTCCGCGTTTGCGTCGGGGGCGCTGTACGCGATCATCCGGTGCGCGAACTGGCTGATCACGCCCGCTCCGGCCACGATCACCGCGATGAGCAGCACGATCTTGACCTTGATCCACAGGTGGCGCCACAGGCCCCACGGCGTGTTCAGGCACAACAGCACGCCGGTGACCAGCGCGAGCACGGCGAACGGTATGCCGCCGGTGAAGACGAAGACGCGCATGAGCCGATAGGCGCTGTGTTGGAGGGCGCGGTCGTCGGTCGTACGGCCCACGACCGCGATCGCCAGCATCACCCACTCGATGCCCAGGAGCCCGACGGCGAAGACGACGTGCGCGGAGTTGACGCCTCGACGGACGGACTTCGAGTAGCGCCTGCTCCCGGTGGTCGGGGACGCGTTCACGGTGAGCCTCCTGGCATGCTGACGGTTGGGGACGCGCAGTCGGGCGGGTAGGCCCGGGCAGTGCCGGCGAGGGGTGGGATCCGGTGGGATTCGCGGCCTCGGCGACGGGTTCAACTCTTCCGTTTCGCGGAGCGGCCGGCGTCCAGCCGGGGGATGCACCGGGCCTGCTGCGCCGGCAGGTCGAAGGGCGGGTCGGCCGGTGCTTTCCTGCTCCCTGGGAAGCAGTCCACACGGCTTGATCTGCTCCCTCGGGAGCATCCGACAAGCCCACGCTCAGCCGACGCGCGGCGGCCCGGGCTCCCCCTACCGTTGATCACATGACGAGCCCCTCGAACCTCTCGCCCCGGCACCCGGGCTCTCGCCCCGGGCCGCCGTGGCTGCGCGCCTCCGGCCCCGGAGCGCGCTGGCTCGCACACGCCCTGCGCCCGATCCCCCGCGCGGTGCGCGACGTCGCGCTCGCGCTGCTGGTCTGTGCGATCCAGGTGGTCGCGATGGTGTTCGCGGCCCGACACCAGTCGGACGCCCCCCGGGGCCTGGACGTGTGGGGCGTGCTGTTGGTCGCGCTCGGTCCGCTGGCGCTGATCGTGCGCCGGCGGTATCCGGCCGCGGTACTCCTGGTGGCGGTCGGCGCGGGGCTGCTCTACACGATGCTCGACTATCCGCGCGGCCCGCTGTTCTTCGCGATGATCATCGCGCTGTGGGGCGCCTTCGCCGCCGGCCTGCGTCTGTTGGCGTATGTGGTGCTCGCGGTGGGCTACACGAGTTTCGTCTGGATCTCCCCGCTGGTGACCACCGAGTCGATACCCGCCACGGGAGTCGCACTGGGTATCGCCGCGTGGATGCTGGTGCTCGCGGGCATCGGCGAGGTTGTGCGACTGCGCCGCGCCTACCTCGCCGCCGAGGAACAGCGGGCCCGGGTGCAGTCGCTCGGGTTGGCCGAGGCCGAGCGCCGCCGGGCGGGTGACGAACGGCTGCGGATCGCCCGTGAGTTGCACGACGTGCTGGCCCATCACATCTCGCTGATGAACGTGCAGGCGTCGGTGGGCCTGGAGTTGATGGACTCGTCCCCGGAGCAGGCGCGCGAGGCGCTGACCGCGGTCAAGTACGCCAGCCGCGAGGCGCTGGGCGAACTGCGCTCGGTGCTGGAGATTCTCAAGGGCGACGCGGTGGACCGGTCCGGCCCCGACGGCGCCCCGCGCGCGCCCACCGCGGGGCTGGACTTGCTCGACGAGCTGGTCGCGCGCACCTCGGCGGGCGGCCTGACCGTGCGGGTCGAGCGCACCGGCACCACGCGGCCGTTGATCGCGGCGGTGGATCTGGCCGCGTACCGGATCGTCCAGGAGGCGCTGACGAACACGTTGCGGCACGCCGCGGCGAGCGAGGCGGTGGTGCGGGTCGGCTATGGGAAGTCCGGTCTGGATCTGACCATCCGGGACAACGGCCGAGGCGCCGCCGGGGCGCCGCGGCCGGCCGACGACGACGCACTGACCTCCGGCGGCAACGGTCTGCACGGCATGCGCCAGCGGGCCGCCGCGCTCGGCGGGCGCTGCGTGGCCGGGCCGGTGCCGGGGCGCGGCTTCCACGTGCAGGCACACCTCCCCTACGGTGAGCGCGCCGACGGGCATGATGGCGACGTGGATCCGCCGGTCGAGTCGGCGGCGACCGCCGGCGGTCCGGCACAGCCCAACGAGGGGGACGCATGATCAGGTTGGTGCTGGCCGACGACCAGGCGCTGGTGCGCGCGGGTTTTCGGGCCCTGCTGTCGGCACAGCCCGACATGGAGGTCGTCGGCGAGGCGGGTGAGGGCGGCGAGGCGCTGCGGCTCACCCGCGAACTGCGCCCCGACGTGGTGCTGATGGACATCCGCATGCCGGGCATGGACGGCTTGGAGGCGGCCCGGCTGATCGCGGCGGATCCGGCGCTCACCGCCGTGCGGGTGGTCATCCTGACCACATTCGACCTCGACGAGTACGTCTTCGAGGCGCTTCGCAACGGCGCGAGCGGCTTCCTGGTCAAGGACACCGAACCGGCCGAACTGCTGCGCGGGGTCCGGGTGGTCTCGGCGGGAGATGCGCTGCTGTCGCCGAACGTGACCCGCCGACTGATCGAGGAATACGCGGCCGGCGCACTGCGGCCGACCGCCGCGCCGGTGGCCGAACTCGCCCTGCTGACCGACCGCGAGCGGGAGATCGTCGCCCTGGTCGGCCGCGGCCTGTCCAACGACGAGATCGCCGAACGCCTGGTCCTCAGCCCCCTCACCGCCAAAACCCACGTAAGCCGCGCAATGACCAAACTGTCCGTCCGCGACAGAGCCCAACTCGTGGTCTTCGCCTACGAAACCGCCCTGGTAACCCCGGGCCACAGCACCCCCTGAACCCCCACCAGCCGAACAGCAGGCAACCACGCACAGGCGGACGCGCAAGAGCACCAACGCGCGAACGGGCAAGCACGCAAGCAGGTGGGCGAGACGAGCCGCCGAACAGGCGCAGGCGGCGAGCGAACCGACGGGCGGACCGGCGAGCAGGCGCAGGCGGCCAGGCAAGCGGCAAGCCGGCGAGCCGGCAGCCAAGCGGCCAAGCGGCCAAGCGGCCAGGCATGCCGGCGTGCCGACGAGCAGGCACCCAGGCAGCCGAGCGGCCAGATGAACAGGCGGGCGCCGGCGAACAGGCAAGCCGGCGGGCGGCCAAGCAAGCAGGCAAGCCCGCAGACGGGCGGGCAAGCAGGTGGGCCGGCGAGCACGCAAGCAGCCGGATGAGCGGGCGGACAATCAAGCCTGCGGGTGGGCGGGTAGGCGGTGCGGGTGGGTAGGGCGTGGGGCGTAAGTGTGTGGGTGGGTGGGGTGTTTGGTGGGGTGGGGGTACGACCGGAAGGGCGAGGTGGGGGCTTGGGGCCGCCGCCTCGCCCTTCCGGGCTTCGGTGGGTTATTCCTTTGCGCCTACCGCGTCGATGGGGGTGACTCGTAGGAGTCTGCGGGTTACCGGGGCTACGGTCAGGGGAGCCAGGAGTAGGGCTGCCGCGCTGATGGCCAGGCACAGGGGGAGCGGGATGTAGGGGGTCGTGGTGTCGAACGCGCCCTTGTTGAACGGCACCAGGCTGGCCATCGCCACCGACAGGCCCAGGCCCAGGCCGATCACCCCGACCAGGATCGCCTCACGCCGGATCACTGCACGGACCTGGCCGTGGGTGCTGCCGATCATCCGCATCAGGCCCAGTTCCCGACTGCGGGCCGCCGTCGTGACCACCATCGTGTTGATCGCCGCGATCGTCGCGAACCCCGCGAGGATGACCAGCATGATGTAGTTCAGCCACTTGTTCACCTCGCGGTCCTTGTCCATCCGGGCCGCGTAGCCCTCCCGGTCGTCGACCGACGTCCCCGGGTGTTCCCGGGTCAACCCGGTCAGCGCGGCGTCCGCGGCCCGTACGTCGGCGCCGGGGGCGAACCGCACCAGGAGCCGCGCGTCCCACGGCGTCTCCACGTGCCGCTCCACCGCGGCGCGCGGCAGGGTCGCCGCCGCGGTACCCAGGCCACGGTCGTAGATCGCCACCAGGACCGGCGTGATCGGCGTACCGTCGCCCAGCCACAACGACACCGGCCTGCCCACCTTGCCGTGCAGCGCCGACGCCAACTGCCGGTCCAACGCGATGGCCCCGCCCTCGGGTTGCGGCGCACCGGCCCGCAACGCGTCGGTGCTGCCCTCGCGCACCCCGAGGTCCAGGGTGGTCGCCAGGTCCCGCGTGGTGCCGCCGACGGCCTGGGCGCTCTCCTTCTGGAGACCGCCGTCGCGCACGACCACCACGGAGGTGTTCAGCACCGACGTCACCGACGCGACGCCGGGCGCGGCGGCCACCCGCTGGGTGGTCTGCGGCACGAAGCCCGGCCCGGCCAGGACCCGATCGGCGGTGACCGCGTCCCGGGACTGCACGCTCGCGTGGTGGTCCTCGGCCGCGAACATGAAGGTCAGCGTGGCCGCGAAGGCGACGGCCAGGGTGATCGGGGTGATCGCCGACGCCAGGCGCCGCGAGTTGGCCCGGGCGTTGTCGAACGCGAGTTGCCCCATGGCGCCGAACCGGCTCCCGAACCAGCCGATCACCGAGACCAGTACGTGCGCCAGGATCGGCCCGAGCAGCCCGATCGCGACCATGAACAGCATGATCACGCCGCCGGACGCGGCGACCGCGTCCTCACCGGTCGCGCGCAGCGCGATCCGGGTCACCGCGATCGCGCCGCCGAGCGTGCCGAGTCCGAGCAGCAGCCGGAACCAGCCGACGAACACCCGCTCGGAGGCCGCGTCGCCCAGCGCCTCGGTCGGCTTGATCTTCGCGCTGCGTCGGGCCGCGAGCAGTCCCGCGCCCAGCGCGGTCAGCGCGCCCGCCCCGACCGCCACCACCATCGGGATCCAGCTCACCGACACGGTGACGCCGTGCGCGATCAGGCCCCGGCTGTCCATCGCGCCGAACCACCAGCGGGCAAGGAGCGTGCCGGGCAGCACCCCGACCACGCCCGCCGCGAGCGCCACCAGGCCGGTCTCGGTGGCGATCATCCGCCGGATCTGCCACGGCGTGGCCCCGACCGCGCGCAGCAGCGCGATGTCGCGCCGGCGCTGACCCACGGACAGTGCGGTGGCCCCGGCGACCACGAAGACCGCCACCAGGAGCACGATGCCGCCGAGGGTGCCGCCGATCGAGGTCAGCATCTCCTGGGTGTCGCCGAACTCGATGTACTCGGCCGCGCCGCGGCCGTCCCCCGTGGACACCTTGACGTCGGTGCCGGCCACCGCGGCGCGGACGTCGCGGGCCACCGCGCCCGGGTCCGCGCCGGCGGCGGTCAGTACGCCGATCGCGGTGACCGTGCCGGGATGCCCGGCCAGCCGCTGCGCGTCGACGTCGGACACGTACAAGTGCGCGCCCCGCCCCGGCACCACCGCGCTCACCCGCAGCGCGACCTCACCGCCGGGCGTGGTCAGCGACACGGTGTCGCCGACCTTGGCGGCGCCACCGGACGCACCGGCCGCCGCGCTCGTCAGCACGACCTCCCCGGCGCCCGGCGCGGCGCCCTCGCGGGTACCCGCCAGCGTCGCCGAGGACCAGCCGTGCCCGTCCACCACGGCGCGCCCCGTCTGCGCCGGGAAGGTCACGTCGGGAATCACCCCACGCACCCCCGGCACGGCGGCGATCCGACCGGCGAGCCCGGCGTCGATCCGGGTGCGCTCGGGCAGCGGCGCGGACTCGGTGTACTTGCCCTCGCCCTTGCCCAGTTGTTTGCTCACCTTGGCGGGCCCGGTGACCAGGACCGGCGTGTCGGCGTACCGTTCGGGCGTGGAGTGCGCGCGGACCCCGCTCTCCAGGAGCACGCCGCACATGGTGACCAGCATCGCGGCGAACACCAGCGCCACGAAGGAGCCCGCGAAGGACGCGGGCCGAAAGCGCACGGAGGTGCGCGCGAGACCGTTGGGTCGTGGCAGCGACATGATCAGGCCGCCTGTCGCTGCCGCGTGTTGCCCTGGGACAGGTCCACCATCCGGGCCGCGATCGCCTCGGGGGTGGGCCGGTACAGCTCCCCGGCGAGGTTGCCCTCGGCCAGGAAGACGACCCGGTCCGCGTAGGAGGCGGCGACCGGGTCGTGGGTGACCATCACGACGGTGGCGCCGGTGTCGTCGACGGCCCGGCGCAGCAGCGCCAGCACCTCGGCGGCGGTCGTGGTGTCGAGCGCGCCGGTCGGCTCGTCGGCGAACAGCACGTCGGGCCGGGTGACCAGCGCGCGAGCGATCGCCACCCGCTGCTGCTGGCCGCCGGACAGCTGCGCGGGCCGCCGCCGGGTGTGCCGGTCCAGGCCGACCATCGCCAACACCTCGGCGGCCCGGCCGCGTTCCGGCCGCTGCCCCGCGAGGCGCAGCGGGAGCAGTACGTTCTTCTCCACGGTCAGCGACGGCAGCAGGTTGAACGCCTGGAACACGAAGCCGAGCCGGGTCCGGCGCAGCCGGGTGAGCTGGTTCTCCTTCATCGCGGTCAGGTCGTCGGTGCCGAGCAGGACCCGCCCGGAGTCCGGCCGGTCCAGGCCGGCGGCGCAGTGCAGGAACGTGCTCTTCCCGGAACCGGAGGGGCCCATCACCGCGGTGAAGGTGCCCCGGGGGATGACCAGATCGATACCGCGCAGTGCGTGCACGGCCGAACTGCCGCGCCCGTAGGCCTTGGCCACCGCCTCCAGCCGCACCGCGCTGTCCGTCGGCACGGGCGACCCCATCGACACCGGCGACCCCACCGGCACGGGCGACTCGCTGCCCATCGACACGGGCGACCCGTGCTGCGGGGGGTACTCGGCATCCCGCTTCGCCTGCCGAGTCCCACGACCGCCTCGCCCGAACATGCTGCCTCCCGTGTCCTGTACCGCTCGCTGCCCGGTACCGCTGTCGAAACCAACGGTTCGAAGCTACGGATCGCGAGGGGTCGGGCACGATGGGGCGACCACGCGAATCGGGGGTGGTGTCAGCACCACCCCCGAGGTTCGGGGCGAGGGCGCGTCGGTCAGGCGACGGGACGGGCGCCCGGCTTGGCCCGGCTGGGCACCACGAAGGTGACGCCGAGTGCGACGATCGCGGCGCCGGCCGCGCAGACGAAGGTCAGTACGAAGCCGCGTTCGGCGGGCAGCCCGCCCGGACCGGGGTTGGCGGTGAGCAGCGTGGTGGAAATCGCGCTGGCGCAGGACATGCCGACGGTGCGGGCGATGGTGTTGATGCCGGTGGCGATGCCGGTCTGCTCGACCGGCACGGCGCCGACGATCAGGTTGGCCATCGCCGACATGGCGAGCCCGATGCCGATGCCGAACACGAACATCGCCACCAGGATGTGCCATCCGCTGGTGTGCAGCGTCGCCAGGAAGACGAACCCGGCGGCCATCAGCACACACCCGGCCACCATCGCGAGCCTGGACCCGAAGCGCTTGTCGATCACGCCCGCCATCGGCCCGATCAGCAACATCGCGAACGCCTGCGGCAGCACGTACAGCCCGGATACGGTCACGGTCGTGCCGAAGCCGTATCCGGTGCTCTCCGGCATCTGCAGAAAGCGCGGTACGAGGAGCATCCCCGCCATCATCGAGAAGCCGACGAGCAGTCCGCCGAGGTTGGTCGCCCACACCCCGCGCAGTCGCATCACCCGCATGTCCACGAGCGGTTCCGCGGCGCGCGACTCGGCGAACACCCACAGCCCGAGGAAGACGAATCCGGCCACGAACAGCCCGATCGTGTTCACCGAACCCCAGCCCCACGACTCGCCCTTGCTCAGCGCGAGCATCACGCCGACCAGTCCGAGCGACATCAGTGCGCCGCCGAGCCAGTGGATTCTCGCCTTGACCCGGATCGGCGATTCGGGAATCAGGAACCACGACGCGACCGCGGTGACCAGGCAGGTGACCATCGGAATCCAGAACAGCCAGTGGTAGGACAGGTGGTCCATGATCGGCCCGGTCACCACGATGCCTATGCCGCCGCCGATACCCATGATCGCCGACATCAGCCCGATCGCACCGGCCCGGCGCTCCGGCGGGAACTCGTCGCGCACGATGCCGAAGGACAGCGGGAAAACCGCGCCGCCGAAGCCCTGGATCACCCGACCGATGATCATCAGCCCGACGGAGTCGGCGAGCGCGCAGACCAGCGAGCCGACCGCGAGCATCCCGATGGTGAACACGAACAGGCGCTTCTTGCCGTACATGTCGCCGAGCCGCCCGAGGATGGGCGTGGTCACCGACGCGCACAGCAGGTAGCCGGTCATCAGCCACGAGGTCGCGTCCGCGCTCGCGCCGATCTCGGTCTGGATCTGCGGAAGAGCCGGCGCCAGCATCGACTGGAGCAGCGAGTAGGTGAGCGCGCCCATGATCAGGACGAGCAGGACGAATCCGGTCCGGTTCATCCCCCCTCGGTCGGTGCCGGGGGCATCGGAGGCGGTCGGGGTTTTGGGGGCGGTGGGCGGGACAGTGGCGGCCGGCGCCTGCTGCGCGCTCTTCAAAGCTGGTTCCTTACATGTACGGGGCACCGGCTGGATCACACGACGGCCCGCGGCGGGGGTTTTTGGTTGGGTGTATCAACCGACTGTATGCGCCCGATCCGACATGAGGACACCGGGAAAAGAGACCCGGGGGTAAATTCCCCGTAAGTATTTGCCGCTCGAAGCACCGAAATCGGCCAAATAGTGGGCAAAGCTCGGCATCGCGTCGTATGCCAAGATCGATCTGACGCATCGTCACCTTCTGGGAAGGCAACCCCGTGACGGATCGAGAACCGGAACTGCGCATCACCCACATCTCCGAGACCCCGTGGCACGAGGTCAAGGCCCAGTCGCACGGCGGACGGCGCACGTCGGTCTGGGAGAAATTCCTGGAGTGGTCCCCCGAGCGCCTGGTCATCTACGCCCGCTACGACGCCGGGGTCGTGGTCGAACGCCACGGCCACATGTCCGAGCACTACGTCTTCGTCCTGGCGGGCGAGGTCCTGATCGGCGACCGCCCCTGCCCCGCGGGCACCCACATCACCCTCGAACAGGGCGCCGCGTTCGGCCCGTTGATCGCCGGTCCCGAGGGCGCGACGTTGTACGAGATCATGTGCGGCGACCCGAGGGCGGTCCCCGCCGATCGCGAGGGCTTCGAACGCCTGTGCGCCGAACGCGACATCACTCCCCTGCCCAATCCCCCGGTCCCGTGGCCCGACTGGCTCGCCGCCCGGACGGACGGCAACCCGGCGGCGGAGGGCGCGGCGACGTAGGCGGCCCACCCGCCCGCACCCCGACAGGCCACACGGCGGGCCACCTCGCCGGGTGGCCCGCCCACACGCCGTCGAGTCGCGCGGACCGCGCAAAAGTCAGGCCACTCGGCTCTCATTGGCCCTGTCCCGGCGATCCGCTCGCCGCCTAGCCTCGAACGTATGGACTCGAACCCGGACCAGAATCCGATCCGCGGGCACGCACGGTGGAGTGCGGAGCCCGGTTGGCTCAACACCGCGAGTCACGGTCTACCGCCGGACGTCGCATACGAGGCGATGACCCTGGCCCAGGAGTCGTGGCGCCTGGGTCGCACCGACATGGACGAGTTCCACGCGGCCGGCGAGCGGGCCCGGGCGACCTTCGGGCGCCTCGTGGGCGCGCCGGCCGCGACGATCATGGCGAGCGGCACCACCTCGGCCCTGCTCGCCCCGTTCGCCGCCGGCCTGCCCGTCGGCGGGCGACTGGTGGTGCCCGAGGTGGAGTTCACCTCCAACCTCTTCCCGTGGCTGGTCCAGGAGGCGCGGGGCGTCGAGGTGGTCACCGTGCCGGTGTCCAAGCTGGTCGAGTCGATCGACGAGCGCACCACGGCGGTCGCGTTCAGCCTGGTCCAGTCCGCCGACGGAACGATCGCCCCCGAGGCGGACATCGTCGCGGCGGCCCGCGCATACGGCGCGCGCGTCTACGTGGACGGCACGCAGGCGTGCGGCTGGCTGCCTGTGGACGTGACCCGCTACGACCTGTTCGTGGTCAGCGCGTACAAGTGGCTGATGACCCCGCGCGGCGCGGCGTACGGCTACGTGGACCCGGACCTGACCGAGCGCACCCTCGCGCACGCCGCCAACTGGTACGCGGGCTCGCCCGACGGGGATCCCTACTACGGCCCGCCGCTGCGCCTGGCCGCCGGCGCCCGCCGCTTCGACACCTCGCCGGCCTGGTTCTGCCAGGTGGGCGCCGCGCCCGCGCTCGAGGTGGTCGAGCGGATCGGCGTCGAGCACATCCGGGCCCACAACGTCGCCCTGGCCAACCGGTTCCTGACCGACCTGGGCCTGCCCGCCGGGGACAGTGCGATCGTGGCCATCGAGCAATCCGACGCCCAGGCCCGGCTGACCGCCGCCGGCATCCGCTTCTCCGCCCGCGCGGGCCGTACCCGGTTGGCGTTCCACGTGTACAACACCGAGGCCGAGGTGGACGACGCGATTCGCGCGCTCACCGCGTGACCGACGGGTGGGCCGGGCACCGACCGCGGTCCCGGCCCGGCCCACCCGCCTGCCTTCAGATCAGCGCCGCCGCCAACCGCCGCCAGTCCGCGGTCGGGGCCTCCCCCAGGGTGTCGCCGAGTACCTGCAGGCACACGTGGTCGGCGCCGGCCGCGACGTGGGCCCGGACACCTTCCTCGACGGCGGATTCCGACCCGGACAGGATCAGGCGGTCGATCAGCCGCGCGCTGCCGCCGGCCTCGAAGTCGGCCTCGGTCAGGCCCAGGCGCAGCAGGTTGCGGCGGTAGTTCGGCAGGGTCAGATACATGCCCAGGTGGCTGCGGGCGCGGCGCAGCACGGTTTCCCGATCGTCGGAGAGCACCACCGCCTGTTCCACCGCGAGCAGGCGGTCCGGGCCCAGTGCCGCGCGCGCCTTCGCAGTGTGCTCGGGGGTGACCAGGTACGTGTGCGCGCCCTCGGCCCGCTCGCGCGCGAGGTCGAGCATGCGCGGTCCGAGCGCGGCCAGCACCCGCGCCGGACGCGGGGTGTCGGCGCCGGCCGCCAGGTACAGGGCGGAGTCCATCGCGTCCAGGTACTCGCGCAGGTGTGCCAGCGGCTTCTCGTATCGGCGCCCGCCCGGCCGCAGGCCCTCGACCAGGCCGTCGTGGCTGATCCCGAGCCCGGTCAGGAACCGACCCGGGTACGCGTCGTCGACGGTCCGCGCCGCCGCGTTCGCCGCCATCGCGTCCCGCGCCCAGACGTTCGCGATCCCCGTCGCGGCGGCGATCCGGGGCGCGGCGCCGAGCACGAGCAGCGCCTGCGTGAACGCCTCGCGGCCCACCGCCTCGCCCCACCACAGCGTGCCGTAGCCGAGTTCGTCGAGTTCGGCCACCGTCTCGCGCAGTCGCGACACCGGCATGTGGTCGAGCGCGGCGGTCCACAGGCCGATCCGCCCCAGCTCCGGAACGGGTCGATGCGCGGCCGGTACACCGGGCGATGGCGTGGTCATGGGAACCCCCGAGAGGTCGTGGAACGAAGAGGCGGCACCAACACGACGCGGCCTGCGTCGCGAGGCCCCGACGCGGCGCCGCGACACGACGCGACGCCGCGCCACCGCACTGTACCGGCGCACTGTAACGCTGTAACAGAGACCCTTTCCCACACCCCGCCACCCGACATGGACAGCCCTTGGTTTCCGCCGGAACCGTCGACGGGGAATCATGAGTCCTGTGCTGTGAACGGGCGTTCACCGGTTCGGCCGCCCGCCCGCGCCGTCGACCCACCACGCCCGCCACATCCACCACGCCAACGCCGTTGCCGGATCCGTCGGAGACCTCGTGCAGAGTCCGCTGTTCAACCACACGGTGAGCCAGTCCGCAGAGCGCTACAGCCTGCAGAGTGCGCACATGCTCCGGGTCCTGCTGGCCCCGGAGGTCGGCACGGAGGTGCTGGCCCGCAAGGGCGCGATGGTGGCCTACCAGGGCAATGTGCAGTTCGAGGGCGCCTTCCAGACCGCCGCCGAACTGCGCACCGGCGCGCTCACCGGCGACATGCTCGACCTGATGCGCTGCCACGGGCACGGCACGGTCTACCTCGCCAACCAGGCGCAGAGCATCCACATCCTGAACCTGAACAACGAGGCGCTGATCGTCGAGGACGAGAACGTGCTGGCCCTGGACGGCACGCTCAACTGGAGCGTGATCCAGATCGACGCCGCCTACAACGTCGGCGGCATGGGCGCGTATTCGATGCAGATCGGCGGCACCGGCAAAATCGTGATCACCACCTCCGGCGCACCGCTCGTGCTGCGCGCCTCGCACGATCGTGAGGTGTTCGCGGACGCCGACGCGGTGATCGCGTGGACCGCCGGCCTGCAGACCAGCCTCCAGGCGCAGACCACGTCCCAGCGCATCTGGCGGCGCCGTCGGCAGACCGGCGAGGGCTGGACGATGGCCTTCATGGGCGAGGGCTACGTGGTGGTGCAGCCCAGCGAGATCCTGCCCGCGAACCTGACCGCGACGGACGGCAACCGCTACTTCGGCATGGGGCGGGACGGCTTCCAGAACAACAACTGGGCCGGCCCCGGCGGCCCGCACGGCACCGCGCCCCCGCCGCCGCAACAACCGGGCCCGTACGGCCCCCCGCCCGGCCAGTACGGTCCGCCCGGCCCACAGGGACCCTACGGCCCACCGGGACCGTACGGACCGCCGCGCTGACCGAGGCGGGGCATCCGGACCCCCGCGCCGGACCGGACCTACACTTCCCGCTGCCGCGGCGCCCGGGCCAACTGCCGGGACTGGGCGACCAGTCGCCCCGCCGCGTCCCACACCTCGCCGTCCTCCTCCAGGAAGCCGCCGGCCAGGTTGCGCGTGCGCAACGACACCCGCAACCACCCCGGCACCGGCCTGGCCCGCACATGCACGGTCAACTCCACCGTGGGCACCCAACCCCGCAGGCCCAGGTCGAACGCGGTCGGCGCGAGCGAGTCGACCGCGAGCAGCAGCGCGAGCGGATCCGGGTCGCGCCCGTCGGCCAGGCGCCACCAGGCCCGGATCTCGCCGCGCCCGGACGGCTCGCCGGCCGCCCAGCGCACCGTCGCGGGATCGAGCAACTGCTCGCTGCGGTGCATGAAGGCGTTGCGTCGGAACGCGGCCGGGAGGGCGCCGCCCGCCGCGCACTCGGCCAACGAGGGGAACTCCGGCGGCCGGGCGCTGGTGCGCACCTCGGGATCCAGCGCGGCGAGGTCGCCGTAGGTGCCGGTCACGTGTACCCGGGTCTCGCCGTCCTGGACGATCCGCGCGGTGCCGGTGGCCAGCGTGCGTCCCGCGCGCAGCACCTCGGTGTGCACCTGTGCCGGTCCGGGGCGCGAGGCCGTCAGGTAGTGGGCGGTGATCGTGAACGGATCCGGTTGCGGCAGGCTCGTGCCGAGCGCGCGGGCGGCGAGGGCGAGCAGGTAGCCGCCGTTGACGCCCATGCCGAACGCCCAGTCCGCGGAGAGTGTGGTGTCGAAGGCGCCTGGGGCGTCCGGGCGGGCCACACACGTGGTGTCCCGGTCGAGTTCGTAGCGCGTCCCGTCCTCCGGGGTCGGCGCGGTCTCGGCGGCTGCCTGCTCGGTCATGGTGGCCACTCCACGGTGCTCGGCTGACGTATCGTCAGCACTCGGCTGACCCACCATCAGCTTGACACAGTCAGGCAACCGTCACAGATACGAGCCGTCGTCACCGTCGTCCGAAACCGGCCGCAGCGGGCCGATCTCGCCGCCTCCGGGCCCCATCGTCAGGGTCAGCCGGATGCCGCCCCACAACCCTTCCAGCCAGCCGACCAACTGCGCGTGCACGATCCGCAGTTCGGCCATGCTCGGGGCGTCCGGGCCGGCGAACGGCGCGGCGAGGCGTTCCAGTTCGGCGTACAGGTCGGGCGCGAGCGAACGGCGCAGCTCGGGCAACGAACGTTCGTAGACCGCCCGGACCCGGCCGCGCCCCGGTTCGTCCAGCGGCGCGTCGCGCAGCTCCTCCATGAGTCGGCGAACCATCTCGGCGATGCGCATCACCCGATCGGGTGCTGGCACCAGTTCGCCCAGCGGACGTCGGTCCTCGTCATCGGGCGCGGCGGCGGGCGTCGGGTCGACCATGCGCCGCCCCTACCCCGAGCGGGTCGGGGGAAACGGCTCGACCTCAGCCCCGCAACCGAGACGTGGGCGGATTCGGCGGTGCCACCGGCCCGGGTACACATCCCCGCACCGGCTCGCCGGACTCGCCCGGCTCCGGGTCCGGGTGCGCCCGCGCCGCCTCGTCCTCGACGGAAGCCTCCGCCGGCCGACCATCCGCAGCCGGCCCCGCCCGCTCCACCGCGGGCGGCGACGGCGAGGGTGACCCGAACTCCCGGGCGTCCACCGCCCGTTCCGCCCGCGCGCGGGCCTTGGCCGCGCGCAGCACCACGATCACGCACGCGAGGAACGCGAGGTATGCGGCCGACCCCACCGCCAACCAGGTCCACACAGCCCTCTCCCCACGTCAGCCGCTCACCAAGAGCAATCAACCGAAATCTACCCGTAAGCGAGGCTCGCCCAACGCGTCTTGTGCGCCCGGCTCGTGCGGATTCCGTGGAGAACCTGCGAAGGCTCGCCGCGCGGATCGATCACGACGAACCCATGCCTTCGAAGGACGCCCGACACCCGGGCGAAGTTCCCCTCGCGCACAACGGACTCGATTCCCCACCGCCGCAGCGTCCTGCCCCGAATCCCCCGCCCCAATCACCCTATGGCAGCGAGGACGGTTCGGGTTTGTGGGCCAAAAGGGTGGCGATCGTCCTGGTCGTTCCTTCGTCCGGTTCCTGCAGCAGTCGCGAGGTGACGACGAGGCCGGCCTGCTCCAGGAGCGCGACGATGCGATCCGGCGGTTGCAGGTGGGACTCGTACGACACCGGATGGCCGCCATATGCCCGCGTCGGTCGCAGACGCACACCGTCTCCCACGTGGCCGGCCACCATCACGGAGCCGCCGGGTGCGAGCGTGCGATGGAATTCGGCGAACACGACGGGCAACAGCTCCGGCGGCGTGTGGTGCGTGGAGTAGTAGGCCAGGATGCCGCCGAGTTCGTCGTCCCGGATCGCGAGCGCGGTCATCGAGCCCACGGTGAAGCGCAGGCTCGGGTGGGCCCGCCGGGCCAGATCGATCATCTTCGGGGACAGGTCGATGCCGAATACGGGCACCCCCAGGTCCGCCAGATGCGCCGTGACCTTGCCTGGCCCGCAGCCCAGGTCCGCGACCGGCCCGCGGTCGGCCGTGCGCACGATCTCGGCGAACGTGGTGAGCATCGCGCGGGACAACGGATCCAGGTCGGCCGGGCTCTTGACCCGTTCGGCGTAGTCGGCGGCGACGGTGTCGTACGACTCCCGGACGGCGGCGAGGTAGGAGGGCTCGGTCACGCCGGCGACTCTACGAGAGCGGACGACCGGCCCGCGGTCCATGCTTGCGTAACGAGCAGTACCGATATATCGTTGAGCCATCGCGAACGATCGCGATACGTTCACAAGATCGCGGAGGACCATCGGATCATCCGCGTCGAATCAAGGAGAAAAACTCATGCACCGCAACAAAGGACGCTCCCGTTGGGGCGACGAAGAGCACAACCGCCCGGCCTTCGGATCGTGGGGCCCGCCGCCCCAGGGCCCGTGGGGGCGCGGGCACGGTCACGGTGGGCGTGGCGGACCGGAGGGGCGCGGGCGAGGCCGCGGGCGCGGCGGTCGTGCCCGCCGCGGCGACGTGCGGGCCTCGATCCTGGCCCTGCTCACCGAACGGCCGATGCACGGCTACGAAATGATCCAGGAGATCGGCGAACGCACCGGCGGCGTGTGGAAGCCCAGCCCCGGCTCGGTCTACCCGACCCTGCAGCTCCTCGAGGACGAGGGCGTGATCGAGGGCGTCGAGGGCAGCGGCCGCAAGCTGTTCACGCTGACCGACGCCGGCCGCCAGGAGGCCGCCGCCCTGCCCGAGGACTCCAAGCCGTGGGACGAGGCCAGCCAGGGCGTCGACTTCGAGGCCGTCCACGACATGCGCTCGGCCATGCACGGCATCGGCGACGCACTGCGCCAGTTGATGTCCAACGGCACCGAGGCCCAGCGGGCCAAGGCACTCGAAGTGATCACCGACACCCGCAAGCGGCTCTACCTGATCCTGGCCGAAGCCGACTGATGTCGGCCGCCCGAACCACCGGGCGCCGCCCCCGGCGCCCGGCCCCGATCGCCGATCCCGGCGATCCCCCGCAGCGCGTCCCGGCGGTCACGACCGACCGCCGCGGCGCGCTGCGGGGCACTACACCCGGCTCGGTGAACGATCACCGGGGTGACCCGAATCACCAGGGCGCGACTCGATAATCCTTGAGGAAGCAGCCGAACGGCGCCTGCCCCCGCTCCCCGCGCACGATCGGGTCGTACACCCGGGCCGCGCCGTCCACGATGTCCAGGGGCGTGCGGAACCCGGCCGCGGCGACCCGCTCCTTGTCCGGGGCCGGCTTCTCGTCGGTGATCCACCCCGTGTCGACGCTCGTCATGTACACGCCCTGCGCGGCGAGTTCCTCGGCGCTGGTGCGGGTGAGCATGTTCAGCGCGGCCTTGGCCATGTTGGTGTGCGGGTGCCCGGGCGACTTGTACGCGCGCCCGAACTGGCCCTCCACCGCCGACACGTTGACGATGTAGCGCCGCTCGGCCGGGGCCGCGCGCAGTAGCGGCAACAGCCGACCCACCAGCACGAACGGCGCGGTCACATTGACGAGCTGCACCTCGAGCAGTTCCACCGGATCCACCTCGTCCACCTGCTTGGACCAGGAGTTGGCCGGGGCGCGGTCCGGGATCAGCCCGGCCGGGTCCACCAAAACGGGATCCGACCCCGGCTCGTACCCGGGCACGAGCGCCCCCGGCGCCGCGCCGAGCTCGAACCGGGGGACGAACGCGCCCGCGCCCAACGCCGCCCGCTCGGCTGCGAGCAGCGGCCCGTACGCCGACGCGGGTCGACGGATCGTCTGCGCGGCGTTGTTGACCAGGATGTCCAGGGGGCGCCCCTCGGCCACCAGGCGATCGCACCACGCGACGAGCCCGCCCAGATCGCGCAGGTCGATCGCGTGCACCCGCAGCCGGTGCGCCCAGCGGTCGTGGTCGGGCGCGGCGGCGAATCGTCGACGCGTGTCGTGCGGGAACCGGGAGGTGACGATCACCTCCGCGCCGTCGCGCAGCAGTTTGAGCACCAGTTCGTGGCCGACCTTCACCCGCCCGCCGGTGACCAGCGCCAGCCGGCCGCTCAGGTCGGTGCGCGCGTGTCGGCGCTCCCGGTTCTCCGCGGCGCACGACGGGCACAGCCGGTGGTAGAAGCCGTCGACGCGTCGATAGGGCTGCTTGCAGATGTAGCAGCGCAGGCCCCTCTCGACCACGCCGACGCAGGTGGGCAGCCCGGTGTCGTCCAGGGCGACGTCCTCGACCCGGTCGGCGGCGCCGAGCGCGGTTCGCTCGGTCACCTCGGTCCGCTCCCGGGTACGCAGTTCGCGCTGCTCCGCGCGGCGACGATGGCGGCCCGAGCGGTTGAAGGAGGCCAGGGCCCGCTCGATCGCGCGCCGCTCCGGGGCGTCCGGCGCGAGGTCGGACAGCGCGCCGAGCACGGCGAGGCAATCCTCGAGGGACGGGGTGGTGGGCAGTGTGTCCGCGTCGGTCATGATGGGGTCCCCCGAGGGCATTGCGGTGGCTCCGGCGACCGGCCCTATGGCTCGGAGCCGGCCGCCAGGGGGACGGCGGGCGAAGGTGTCGGCTGCTCTCCCATGGGCTCACTCCTTCGCGCACGCGTCGTGGGCACGGCGCCGCCCGAGACACCGGTCGGCACGTCGGCACACCGCCGACGGACCGTCAGGCTAGCGATCCCACGCGCCGGGGGTCACCGGTTTTTCCCCGGCGGACATGCCACGGGTCGGCCGCGCCCGACCCGCCCGGCCCGGTCGCTCAGTCCGCCTCTCGATGCCCCGGGCCCGGCCCCCTCCCGTCCACCACCGCTCGCAGCAGTTCCAATTCGGACACCGAGCCGGGCTCGCCCCCCGACACCACCAGGTGATTGGCCGCCCGCTGGAGTTCGGCGTTGACCGGTGTCGGCACCCCGTGCAGTCGGCCGAGGCGCACGATCTCGCCGTTGAGGTAGTCGGTCTCGATGCCGCCGGTGCGGCGGTACAGGCTCTGCCAGGACGAGCCGCCGGGCCGCCGCTCGCCGCCCACCGGGCGCACTTGGACGAGCGGGCTGACCGGGGCGAACTCGGCGTGGATCTCGGCCGAGAAGAGCACCGTGCGGGCCTCGTCCATGGCCAGCCGGTCCAGATTCCCACCGCGCGCGTTCGGGCCGCACAGCGCCTCGACCGCATTGCCGAGGTTGGTGACGAGTTTGCCGTACTTGTACGCGGTGATGTCCGCGTACACCTCGGAGCCGTATCCGGCGCCGGACAGGACACGTGACACCTGGGCCGCGAAGGCGTCCCGACCGTGCGGATACCGCCCGATGTCCAGCACCCCGGTCACCGGCGCGGAGTAGGCGTGCACCACGCCCGGTTCCAGATACGCGGTCGGGCAGGCGACCAGCACGCCGTACACGTTGGCGAACAGGCGCAGCGCGGTGTCCTCGTTGGCCACACCGTTTTGGGCGCACAGGATCGGCAGCTCCGGCTCGGCGTGTCGGGCCAGCTCGCGCAGCGTGCCGGCGGTGTCCTGCGACTTGACGCACAACACGACCGCGTCCACCTCGGACCAGATCGGCCGCGCCGCGAGGGCCGCGATCGTGGTCACCGCGTCGAGGCGGACCACGTCCTCGCCGTCGGGCGTGCGGACCCGCAGGCCGTGGGCGCGAATCGTGTCGACGTGCGCCCGCCGACCGACCAGGTGCACGTCGTGCCCCGCCCGGGCGAGGCGGGCGCCGAGGACGCTGCCGATCGCTCCGGCCCCCAGAACCACAAATCGCATGGCCGATCCCTCCCCGACGCGAGGACCCATCCAAACACGTCGAGGCCGCGCCGTGGGGCCGCCGCGGCCGCCGGTTTTCCGGTCTCCCGAAGCCGGCCTCGGCTCAGGTCGACGCCCAGGCCGGCACGTACCCGCCGCCGCGCTGCCCGGCCCCGCTCCCGCCGGCCTGTACCGCCGCCGCGCGCCGGGCCGCCGGCACGTGCTGGATCGAGGTGTGCGCCTCGCCCTCCACCACCGTGCGCCCGCCGCGCGGCTCGAAGCCGCGCCGGGTGAACCAGTCGGCGCTGCGCGCGTACACGTCGGCGATCACCGGTCGCGGACCGGCCAGGACCAGGGCGTGCCGAACCAATACCGTCGCGTGCCCCTGGCGTCGATGGGACAGGAGCGTACAGACGCGGCCCATCCGCAACAGGCCGTCCCCCTCCTCGGTCAGTCGCAGCGTGGACACCACCACGCCGTCCGCTTCCGCCCACAGGTGCGCGGTCCCGGGCTCGATGTCGCGGCCGTCGGGATCGAGCCAGGGCTGCCGGCGTGCGACCACGAAGACCCGGCTGCGCAGCGTGAGCAGCCGGTACAGACTCGCGGCGTCGATTTCGCCCGCTGTTCCGTAGAAGTACGACACGTCCATGTGCGGCAGGGTGACACCACGAGGGCGCCACGGAGTGATTTGGATCTGCCACGCGGGCAACGCTCGGATGAACACTTGGCGGCCGATCGACGGCGTCACGAGGGGACACCGGACCGGTCGCGAAGGGGTGCCGGACCGATCACGAGGGGGTGCCGGACCGGTCACGAGCGGGCTCCGAGCCGCCCACGTGGCAGATATCCCACTGCGTTCCGCACCGCCGGCGTGGAAGACTCGCAGGATCGCCCGCTCGCCGTGTGTTCGAGGTCGCGCGGGCGACCGCCCTGCGAGGAGGAGATATCCAGGTGAGCGTCGAAGAGTTGTCGCAGCCACAGAATCGTCCGATGCCCGAGCTGCGCCAGTCGGGCAAGCTCGCGGACGTCTGTTACGACATCCGGGGCCCGGTTCTCGACGAGGCGAAACGCCTCGAGGACGAGGGGCACCGGATTCTCAAGCTGAACATCGGCAACCCCGCGCCGTTCGGTTTCGAGGCACCCGACGAGATCCTGCATGACATGATCCGCAGCCTCCCGGCCGCGCAGGGCTACTCGGACTCCAAGGGTGTGCTCTCCGCCCGCCGGGCCGTGGTCCAGCATTACCAGACGCGCGGCATCGAGGGTGTCGACGTCGACGACGTCTACCTGGGCAACGGCGTCTCCGAGCTGATCGTGATGGCACTCCAAGCGCTGTTGAACAACGGCGACGAGGTACTGGTGCCGATGCCGGACTACCCGCTGTGGACGGCGGCGGTGAGCCTGTCCGGCGGCACCCCGGTGCACTATCTGTGCGACGAGGGCGCCGACTGGTATCCCGACCTCGACGACATCGCGGCCAAGATCACCGACCGCACCCGGGCGATCGTGGTGATCAATCCGAACAACCCGACCGGCTCGGTCTACCCGAAGCCGATCCTCGAGGGCATCGTCGACCTGGCCCGCCGGCACGGACTCCTCCTCCTCGCCGACGAGATCTACGACAAGATCCTCTACGACGACGCGGTGCACGTCCCGATCGCCTCCCTCGCGCCCGATCTGCTGTGCCTGACCTTCAACGGCCTGTCCAAGGCGTACCGGGTGGCCGGCTTCCGATCCGGCTGGCTGATGTTGTCCGGCCCCAAGCGGCACGCGACCAGCTACATCGAGGGCCTGAACATCCTGGCCAACATGCGCCTGTGCGCGAACGTGCCCTCGCAGCACGCGATCGCCACCGCGCTCGGCGGCTACCAGAGCATCAACGACCTGATCCTGCCGGGCGGCCGGCTGCACGCCCAGCGCGACGCCGCGTACGAGGCGCTGACCTCGATCCCCGGTGTGACCTGCGTCAAGCCCAAGGGCGCGCTCTACGCGTTCCCCCGGATCGATCCGGACGTGTGCAAGATCGTCGACGACGAGAAGTTCGTCTTCGACCTGCTGCAGAGCCAGCGGATCCTGGTCGTGCAGGGCACCGGATTCAACTGGCACCAGCCGGACCATTTCCGCGTGGTGACCCTCCCCCAGGTCGACGACCTGACCGACGCGATCACCCGGATCGGCGAGTTCATCGGGTCCTACCGGCAGTGATCGGGCGCCGGTCGGCGAGCGCGCGGGCCGGCGTCGTCGTCGCGACGCCGGTCCGCGTGTCGTGGGGCGCCCGGCCGCGCCCGGCGGGGGCGCTCTGCGCCCGCGCTAGCCGAGCAGCGGGCGCACCGTCAGCGCCTTCACCCTCGGCACCACCGACTCGCCGAGCGCCGAGGTCTGCTCCAGGTATTGCGCCCGCGTCGTGGCCGGCACGGTCAGCGTCACCCCGGTGACCCCGACCTCGGCCTGCTCGGTCAGGTCGGCCACGATCGCCTCGGGGTCGAACCCGTCGCCGTCGAACATGCTCATCCCGCGCGGCATGAAGGTGACGTCGATCGGATCGGTGCGGCCGACCGAGGCGGCGTACTCCCGGGCGTAGTCGAGCCGGGCGGCCAGATCGGCCAGCGTCTCCAGGCCGGGGGTCTTCAGGTGCCGGGACGCACCGGCCGGGGCGGGCATCGGCAGCCAGCCGTCGCCCAGGTCCACCACCCGGCGGATCGCCCGCTTGCTGTTGCCGCCCACCCACACCGGGATGCGGTCCTGCGCGGGCCGCGGCCGCATCGTGTTCCCCCCGACGCTCTCCCCGGTCCAGGCCGCGCGCATCGCCCGCAGCGCGTCGTCCAACACGTCGTTGCGATTCGCGTAGTCGGCGCCGAGCGCGGCGAACTCCGGCTCCAGGTAGCCCGCGCCCACGCCCAGGATCAGCCGGCCCCCGGAGAGCGCGTCCAGTGAGGAGATCATCTTCGCGGACAGGTACGGATTGCGGTACGCCGGGACGAACAGGTTGGTATGCAGGCGCAGCCGGGTGGTGGCCGCCGCCGCGAAGGACAGCGTGACCATCGGGTCCAGCGTGTGGTGGCCGCCGTGGGCGAGCCAGCGGTCGCCGGGAAACGGGTGGTCGGTGGTGAAGACCGCGTCGAACCCGGCGGACTCGGCCGCGCGGGACATCTCCATCACGGCCTCGGCGCCAATCAGATCGGCGCCGGCCTCGACCAGGTGCGTGGGCAGTCCGAGGGAAAGGAACATGGGCGGCAACGTAGCAGCGACCTGACGCATCGTCAGTAACCGCTGCCACAGCGGCCGTCCGCCCCGATCGCGGCACCACGATCGGCGCCTGCCCCGCTCAGTCGCGATAGGTGGTCGCCGGCGGCTTGGCCGCGCCCAGCGACGGAGCGAGCCAGGTGTCGTAGAGCCGCTGCCAGGTGCCGTCGGTCTTCATGCGTTCCATCACCGCGTTGAGAAAACGCACGAAATCCTCCTGGCCCCTGGGTATCGCGATGCCCTTGACCTCCTCGACGGTTTTCGGTCCCGTCACCTCCAGCTTCGGATCCTGCTCACGCAGACTCTCCAGGAGCGAGGCGTTGGTGTAGGCCGCGGCGACCCGGCCCTCCTGGAGTGCGACCAGGCAGTCGGTCCGGTCGGACACCGCGTAGACCTTGGCCTTGGACTCGGCCACCCGGCGCTCCGGCGTGGTGTTCGAGGACACGCACACGTACTTCCCGGCCAGGTCGTCCAGGCTCTGCACCTTCGAGTGCTTCGGCACCAGGAAACGCAGCGCGTCCTCGAGGTAGACCGCGGAGAAGTCCACCTGTTGCCGGCGCTCGCAGGTGATGGTCATCGCGTCCACCACCATGTCCACTTCGTTCTTGAGCAATACGTCGATCCGTCGACCCGGCGGGATGGTCTTGAACTGGACGCGGTCCACGTCGCCGAAGATCGCCTCGGCCACCTTCCGGGCCAGGTCGATGTCGAAGCCCTCCAGCTTTCCGGTGTCCTCGTTGGGCGCGGCGAACATCCGGGTGTTCTGGTCGACGCCGACCACCAGCCGACCCCGGTCCTGGATCGCGCGCATCGTCGAGCCGGTCGGCATCGCGCCCGCCCGGGGCGGGCCGGCGGGGGTCAGGCTCCGACTCGGGTCGCACGGCGGCGCCGGAACCGGGGACGCGAGCTTGGGATCCGGCACCCCCACCTCGATCGGTGCATATCGGGCAGGCGGCGCGGACGACGCGCCGGAGTCGCCCCCGCCGCCGGATCCGCATCCGGACGCGAGGAGCACCGTCGCCAGGGCCGCCACGGGAAGTGACGCTGCATCAAGTCTTTTGGGCCACACGGAATGCAGCATCCCAGGTCGCGGTTCGCGATCACTGAGGGCGTTCCCTCTGACCGGCGCCGCGGTCCGGCGCGGATCGGAACGGGCCGCGCGGCGGATAGCGTAACCGCACCCGATCGCGCGCGACGGGCCCGTTCGACGAAAGGACAACCACCCATGAGCCACCAGGCATTCGCCGAGCTGACCGGACCGGCCGCGGCGACCTTCGACGAAGTGCTGCGCCGCAACCCCGGCGAGCCCGAGTTCCACCAGGCCGCGCACGAGGTGCTGGAAAGCCTCGGCGCGGTGCTGGCCCGGCGTCCCGAGCTGGCCGACGCTGCGCTCCTGGAGCGATTGGTGGAGCCGGAGCGGCAGCTGATGTTCCGGGTGCCGTGGACCGACGACTCCGGTCGGGTGCGGGTCAACCGGGGTTTCCGCGTCGAGTTCAACGGCGCGCTCGGCCCGTACAAGGGCGGGTTGCGCTTCCACCCGTCGGTGAACCTGAGCGTGGTGAAGTTCCTCGGCTTCGAGCAGATCTTCAAGAACGCGCTCACCGGCCTGGGCATCGGCGGCGGCAAGGGCGGCTCGGACTTCGACCCGAAGGGTCGTTCCGACGCCGAGGTGATGCGCTTTTGCCAGTCGTTCATGACCGAGCTGTACCGGCACCTGGGCGAGCACACCGACGTGCCGGCCGGCGACATCGGGGTCGGCGGCCGGGAGATCGGCTACCTGTTCGGCCAGTACCGGCGGATCACCAACCGCTACGAGGCCGGGGTGCTCACCGGCAAGGGGCTCGGCTGGGGCGGGTCGCAGGTGCGTACCGAGGCCACCGGCTACGGCTGCGTCTACTTCCTGGCCGAGATGTTGCGGGTGCGCGGCGACGACCTGATGGACCGGCGGGCGGTGGTCTCCGGTTCGGGCAACGTGTCCGTCTTCGCGATCGAGAAGGCCCGCGAACTCGGCGCGCGGGTGGTCGCCGCCTCCGACTCGGCGGGCTACATCGTCGACGACAAGGGCATCGACCTGGACCTGCTCAAGGAGATCAAACTGACCCGACGCGGGCGGATCGCGGAGTACGCCGACCGGGTGGCGCACGCGCGCTACGTCGACGGCGGCTCCGTCTGGGAGGTCCCGTGCGACGTCGCGCTGCCCTGCGCGACGCAGAACGAACTGGACGGGGCCGCCGCGGCGCACCTGGTCAAGCACGGTCTGATGGCGGTCGCGGAGGGTGCCAACATGCCGTGCACACCGGAGGCGGTGCACGTGTTCAAGGCGGCGGGCGTGCCGTTCGCGCCGGGCAAGGCGGCGAACGCCGGCGGGGTGGCCACCTCGGCGCTGGAGATGGCGCAGAACGCGGCCCGCACCTCGTGGAGCTTCGCCGACACCGACGCCCGGCTCGGCGCGATCATGCGCGACATCCACGCCACGTGCCTGGCCACCGCCGCCGAGCACGACCGCGAGGGCGACTACGTCCTGGGCGCCAACGTGGCCGGCTTCCTGCGGGTCGCCGAGGCGATGACCGCCTTCGGCGTGGTGTGACCCACCGGGCCCGCCGTCCACGTACGGGCGGCGGGCCCGACTTACTCGGGGCGCACGGACACGTCCCGCTCCACGGTGCGGCGGAACACCTGCCGGGAGCCGCCCTCGGGGCCCGGTGCGGCGGGTTCGGCGGGGGTGAAGCCCAGGGACGTGTAGAAGGCGCGGGAGCCGCCCTCGCCCGCGCCCGGGTGGTCGGCCCCGAAGGTGACCAGTTCGACGGTGCCGGGACCGAATCGGCGCATCGCCTCGGCCATCAGCGCACGACCCACCCCGCGCCCCCGGGCGAGTTCCGACACCACCAGCCAGTGCACCCGGTACACCGGCGCCTCGGTGCCGAACAGCAGGCCGCCCAGGAGCCCGCCGGCGGGATCCCCGTCGTCGGGCACCACCAGCGCCCGATGGTCGCGCACGTGCTCGTCCAGGGCCGCGTGGAAGCCGGGTTCCGCGACCATCGGCCCGAACCAGTGCTCGACCTCGGCGGCCAGGGTCAGGAATCCGGGCCGATCGGCCTGCTGCGCGAGTCTGACGATCATCCGCCGAGTCTGCCAGGAACGATCGCCCGGCCGGCGACCCCGTCGCCCGGCCCGCGGCCCGTCCGCACCCGCCGCACCGCCGCGCCCCCGTGTGGAAAATCGTTGGCCCCGGCTCCGCGCCCGCTGTTACCTTCGCCGCGTCCTGCCCGCGCCGACCCGCGCGGCCCCCTTCCACCGAAATCAGGTGTTGATGCCCGTGCCCGCGCCGAGCGCGCCTCGTACGACCGCGGTCGGATCCGACACCGGGAAACCTCCCGGGCCGCACTGATCCCCCGGTGGGCTCGCCCGTCCCCACCCGCAGCGCACCGCGCGGCGCGTGAAGGACAGCGGCGACGACCCTTCCGAGACCGCTCGGCGCTTCCTTGCTGCCAGTGATCCCACCTCCCGGCAAGGAGATTTCCGAGTGTCCACCGGCACCACCGATTCCGGCCGGAATCACCCCACGTCACCGCGCGTCGACACCTTCGGGTGCGTGCGCTGCGGCCTCACCGTGACCACCGTCGACCCCGCCGGCGACCGGCGCAACCACTGCCCGAGTTGCCTGCACTCGCGGCACGTGGTGGACCACGTCGAGGGCGGCCCGTCCGAGTGCGGTGCGCGCATGTCGCCGATCTCGATCGCGGTGCTGCGCAACGGCGACTGGATGCTCGTGCATCGGTGCATCCGCTGCGACGAGCTGACCTCCAGTGCCATCGCGCCGGACGACAACCAGCTGATCCTGATCCGGATGGCCGTGCGACCGCTGGCCCAACCACCGTTCCCGCTCGAAGTGTTCGGGGAGCTGTGAGCATGGGCCGACACAGGTCGAGCGGCCGGCGCCCCCAGCGGTACAAGGACGTCACGCACGGCCGGTCCGGGCGCGGCGACGCATTCCGGTGCGTGGCGTGCCGGCTCGACGTACCGCTGGCGGCTCCCGGCACGGCCCATCGCAATCACTGTCCGCACTGTCTGACCAGCCTGCATCTCGACCGCCGCGTCCCGGGCGACCGCGCGGCCGAGTGCCGGGGACGGATGACCGTGCTGAGCATGTCCGTTCGGGCGGACGGGGAGTGGCAGCTGATCCATCAGTGCCAGTCCTGCGGTGAGCTGGGCGCGAACCGGATCGCGGGCGACGACAATCCGCTCGCCCTCCTGCGGCTCGCGCTGCGCCCGCTGACCGACTCGACCCGACCGATCCGCGCGTTGCTCACGCTGTAGGGCGACGCCCGGAAAGGCGGTTGGGCGCCGGTCGAGCCGTCGACGGCTCGACCGGCGCCCGTTCACGCCCGGCCCGCTACTCCATGCCGGTGCGTCCCGGCGACCAGAAGGGCTTGGTGAGCACCGATCTGCGGTCCCAGCCGTGGTCGGCGACCAGGCGGTCCCGAACCAGCTTGACCGTCCTCGCCTCGCCCGCCACATACGCCACCCCGGGCGTCGCGGGCAGCGCCAGTCGGCCCACCGCCGCGGCCAGGGTCGCCGAGGACGCCGCCGACGCGTCGCCGCGTTCGAGCCAGGTGAGCCGTTCGGCGTGCGGCATCGGCAGCCGATCGGCCGCGCCCGCGGTCTCGATCACCCCGTACACATGCGCCCCGGAGCCCACCGCCGCCAGCATCGCGCCCAGTGCCACCGACGCGGTCTCCTCGCCGACGAACACGTGGTACGGCGCGTCGGGACGCAGCACGAAGCCGCCCTCGGGTCGGCCGAACCGGACCCGGTCACCGCACCGCGCCGCCCGACCCCACGCGGCTCCCGGCCCCGTGCCGCCGTCGTGGTCCAGTACGCACAGATCCAGCGTCCCGGCCGCCGGGTCGTGGGCCCAGACCGAGTAGGTGCGCAGCAGGTTGCCCATCCCCTTGCGCCAACCCGTCATCGAGAGCACGTCGTTCACGTGCACCCGGACCTGTTGGCCGGGCCGGCAGGCCACCCCGCGCAACCCCGCGTCCTCGATCCGGATCCGGCGCATCCGGGCCGCGATCGACTCGGTCTCGACGATCGTGCCGGACAGGAACACCCGGTCGAGCAGTCGGTTCATCGGCCCCCGGCGCCGACTCGTCTCAGGGCTCATGCGGCGCTCCCGGAGGACACCCGGACGGCCGAGGTGCCGGCCCGGTCGCGATAGCCCACCGCGACCGCGGCGGTGGCCACCAGGACCAGGACGCCGACCACCAGCAGGCCCATCGACATCGCGTCGGTGAACGAGTCCACCACGCGGGCGTGTTCCGCGCCGCGGGCCCTGGACAGTTCCACCGCCGGCTGACCGTCGAACCGCACGGCCAGGATGGTGCCGAACACCGCGACCCCGAGCGCGGCGCCGATCTCACGGGCGGCGGTGTTCAGACCGGAGCCCAACCCCGCCTGGTGCCTGGGCAGTTCGGAGACCACGCCGAAGGAGAGCGCGGGCGCGCACAGTCCCATGCCCGCGGACAGGATCAGCAGGTAGGCGGCGTAGATCGCGTACGGGGTGCGGGCGTCCACCGTCGCCATGCACAACAACCCGACCCCGATCAGGCCCAGGCCCAGCACCACCAACGGCCGGGCGCCGAAGCGTTGTTGCGCCTTGACCGCGACCTTGGGCGCGAGCGCCATGCCGACCGTGAGCGGGACGATCGCAAAGCCCGTGCGCATGGCCGAGTAGCCCTTGACGTATTGCAGGTACTGGGCGTTGATGAAGAACAGCGCGAACAGTCCGAAGAAGCTCGCGCCGATCCCGAGCACGCCGGCCCGCAACTTGGCGGACTTGAACACGCGCGGGTCGAGCAGGGGGTTCCTCGCCCGCAGCGCGTACAGCACGAAGCCGAGCAAGAGCACGCCGCCCAGCGCGAAGCCGCCGATCACGTGCGTGGAGCCCCAGCCGAACTCCGGGCCCTCGATGATCCCGTACAACACCGCGACCAGACCGGCGATCAGCAGCGCGGCGCCGATCGGGTCGAGCGCGGCCGGATGCGTCTCGGTGCGGGGGGTGACCCACTGCACGACCGCGGCGAGCACCAGGGCGAGCGGGACCATGATCCAGAACAGGCCCTGCCAGGGCAGGTACTCCTGGACCAGACCGCCGCCGACGTTGCCGAGCAGGCCGCCCAGTCCGACCGCGAGCGTCCAGGAGGCCATCGCCTGCGGGCGGCGTTCGGCCGGGAAGACGTGCATCAGGATGGACATGGTCGCGGGCATGATCAGCGCGGCGCCCGCGCCGGAGATGCCGCGACCGGCGATCAGCGTCGCGGAGTTCGTGGCGAGCGCACTGACCGCGGCCCCGGCGGCGAACACGCCGAGCCCGGCGAGCAGCGCGCCCTTGCGGCCGTAGCGGTCGCCGAGCGCGCCGGCGGGGATCAGCAGGCCGGCGAAGACGATCACGTAGGCGTCGACGATCCACAGGATGCTGTCGGCGGACGGATGCAGCCGGGACGCGGCCAGTTGCGGAATGGCCAGGTTGATCGCGGCGACCATGCTCTGCGCGACCAGCACACAGGCGCACATCGCGATCAGCACGGCGCGCGAGGAACCGGCGCGTTCGGTTTCGGCACCGTCGGCGCGCCGCGCCGACGTGCCCAGGACGGGCGTGGACATGGGTCCCCCAGGAACTGACTGTCTGCGAAGGAAAGGAAGCACGGGTGGTGCGGGGAACTGCGTGTCCGGACTCCTTCACCGTAGGCTGGGGCACCGATTTACTCCAATGCATGTATCGCATGGAAAGGATGCGTGTGACGCAATCCGGGATGGACCTCAACCTGCTCACCGCGCTCGACGCGCTCCTGGAGGAGTGCAGCGTCTCCGGCGCGGCGCAGCGGATGCACCTGTCCGAGCCGGCCATGAGCCGCACACTGGGCCGGATCCGCAAGGCGCTGGGCGACCCGGTCCTGGTCCGGGCCGGGCGCACGATGGTACCCACGCCGCACGCGCTGGCCATCCGATCCGAGGTGCGGGTGGTACTGGAGCGCGCCCGGACGTTGTTCACCGCGGCCGGCGAGGTGGACCTGCGGACGATGTCCCGCACCTTCACCGTGCTGTCGCACGACGCGTTCACCGCGGCCTGCGCCGCGGAGCTGTTCACGCGCGCGGCGCGGGAAGCCCCGGGGGTACGGCTGAAGTTCCTGGCGGAGAGTCACACCGACACCCAGGCGCTCCGCGACGGGATCGCCGACCTGGAGGTGGGCGTGATCGACGCCACCGCGCCGGAGGTGCTGACCGAGCATCTGTTCCACGACCGTATGGTCGGCTGCGTCCGGGCCGGGCACCCGCTCCTGCGCGGCCGGTGTACGCCGGAGCGATTCGCCGCGGCCGAGCATCTGATCGTGTCCCGACGCGGCAAGCTGCACGGCCCGGTCGACACCGCGCTGGCCGAACTCGGGCTCACCCGGCGGGTGGTGGGCGCCGTGCCGACCTACCCGTCCTCGCTGTTCATCCTGCTGGAAGGCGACCTGGTCGGCCTGGTCGCGGCGCAGTTGATCGGCCTGACCGAGGCTCGGGGGTTGCGCACCTTCGAGGTTCCGCTGTCGTTGCCACCGCTGCCGATGGGACTGGCCTGGCATCCGCGCCACGACGCCGATCCGGGGCACGCGTGGCTGCGGGGGTGTGTGCGCGACGTGTTGACGGCGGGCAGGACGTGACGGCGCGCGGGGCGGTCGGGTCAGCCGTCGAGGCGCATGAGTTCGATCCGGGTACCGTCCGGGTCGGCCAGGAACACCAGTTCGGTCGATCCGGTCTCGCTCGGCAGGCTCGCCCGGGTCCCGGCCAGCAGCGTGCCGCCGTGTTCGACCAACCGGGCGGCGGCGGCGTCCACGTCCTCGACCAGGAAGGACAGGTGGGTCAGCCCGATTTGATTGCGCCGCCGCGAGGGTTCGCCCTGCGGTTCGGGCGAGGCGTAGTACAGCAGCTCGACGACCATGCCCTCCTTGGCGATCAGCTGGGAGACCAGGCGTACGTCACCCTCGACCTCCAGGGTGTGTGCGACCTCGTTGCCCACGTCGTAGCGGGCCACGGGGGCGAAGCCCAGGCCGTCGCGGTAGAACCGCAGCGCCCGATCCAGGTCGGTGACGCACACGCCGAGGTGGGACGGGGTATAGCTGACGGCGTCGGACACGGCGCGACTCCCGAGGTTGCTGACGGTGCGTCAGGTCCAGTGGTGCCCGCACGCTAGCAACGACGGGCGCAATGATCCACCACCGTGTCGGGCGGAGAACCCGCCGGTCGCCCCCGGGCTCAGTCGGTGATCAGGTCGCCTTCGAGCACGGTGACCGCCGCGCCGGACAGCCGTACCCGGTCGCCGACCAGCTCCACCCCGACCGTGCCGCCACGCGCGGACAGTTGCCCGCCGGTCATCCGGCGGCGATCCAGGCGCGGGGCCCAGTAGGGGCCGAGCACGCAGTGCGCCGAGCCGGTGACCGGGTCCTCGGCGACGCCGACCGAGGGCGCGAACACCCGCGAGACGAAGTCGACCCGCCCCTCCCCCGCGGCGGTGACGATCACCGCCCGATACGGCAGCGTGGCCAGCATCGCCAGGTCCGGCGCCACCGTACGCACCGCCGCCGCCGACGCCACCTCCACCAGCAGGTCGTCACCGCCGGCCGCGACCAGGATCGGCTCCACCCCGAGCGCCAGGCCCAGTTCGGTCGGGATCGGCACCTCGCGCGGCGGCAGCGCCGGGAAGTCCAGGACCACGCCGGCGCTGTCGAGCGACGCGGTCAGCACCCCGCTGCGGGTGGCGAAGCGGATTCGCGACGCCGGCGCCGACCCCTGCCCGAACAACACATGCGCGGTGGCCAGCGTCGCGTGCCCGCACAGGTCCACCTCGGTCTGCGGGGTGAACCAGCGCAGCCCGAAGTCCGCCGCGTCGCCCGTGGCCGGCACCGCGAACGCGGTCTCCGAGTAGCCCAGTTCGGCCGCCACCGACTGCATCCAGGCGACGTCGTCGGCATGTGCCGCGTCGGGCAGGCACACCCCCGCCGGATTGCCCCGGAACGGCCGGTCGGTGAACGCGTCCACGACGTAAATGCGCATGCCGCTCACCGTACCCAACGACGTCGAACACGCGGGCGTACCCAGGACCATCCGAACCACGCCACCCCGGCGACGGCGAGCGTGCCCAGGCCCGCGAGCAGCCACGGCCACCAGCTCAGGTCCACCCGCTCGTCGCCCCGGTAGAGCAGTTCGTCGCCCGCGACGTCCGTGCGCGGCGCGAGCCGCGCGTCGGGAAGTTGCTCCTTGATCGTCTCGGCCAGCGGACTGTGCACCTCCCCCACCACGCGCGCCCGCGCGTCGTAGTGACCGGCGTCCGCCCACATGCCGTCCGTGCGGTGCGTACGCGCGGCCAGATTGACCGAGAAGTACACCGGCTGCCCGGGAGCCAGCAGCGGCGCGCCGTCCTTGAGACCGACCACACCCACCCCGTCCACCCGCAACCGGGTCACCTGGAGCGGCACCCGAGTGGTGCCGGCCACCAGGCGCAGGCACATCTCGCGCCCCGAGGACAGATCGAGTCGCCGGTCCGGCGGAACCGGCCGGAAGGCACGGCAGTCCACCGCGTCCGGCTGCTCCGGCGGCGGCATCAGCCAGGTCGCCTGCACACCCTTGTCCCGATCCGCGTCGACGAACCGGGCCGCGTGCCGCAGGTACAGGCCGGTCCGCACCTGGGCCAGCGCGACGCCCGGGTCGGCCGGATCGTCGCGCAACACCCGCGTGTTCGGCAACACCCGCTGCAGGGCCGGCCCCGCACTGCTGTCACTGGCCAGCGGGACGGCGAAGCCGGACACCGCACGGCCCTCCTCGCCGAGCCGGTCGAAGTCCTTGCGCAGGTCCGGGCCCACCGCGTCGCGGGCCGCGTCCGAGATCAGCACGACCCCGTCGACCGAATCCGGCGCGGAGGTGCGCAACACCACAAGGGCCCGCTCCAGCGCCGCGTGCACATCGCTCGGCGGCTCGGCCCTGATCGACGGCGCACCGCCCGCCGGGATCCCGTCGGCCGGCTCGCTCGGGCGCGGCGGGGGCAGGCGCGCGGCCATCGCCGCCGGGTCGGTGACCGGCTCCAGGCCGTTGCCATGCTCGGTCGCCACACCGTCGAAGGTGACCAGCGCGACCCGGTCGCGCGCGGACAGCCGGGCCAGGAAAGCGGTAAGCGCGGACCTGGCCGTGGCATAACGCCCGGTGCGCTGCATCGAGGCCGAGGTGTCCACGAGGATCACGTAGTTCACCCGCTCCCGGTCCGCGCCCAGGGTGGTGATCAGGCGCTCGGCGCCGTAGGGGTCGGGCGGTTCGGTCCTCGCGGTCGTGGGGCGCGCGGCGGCCGCGGCACCACCCGGCGGCACCGCGGCCAAAAGGGCGATCAGCGCGAGGATCGCCGGTATCGCCAGCACCCGCAGCGCGTCGCCGTGCTTGAGCGCGGTCCGCAACTGCTTGAGGTGGCGGCGGAACGTCTCGAACTCCTCCTGCTCGCGTTCGACGATCGACGCCGCGGCCTCCGGCCCCCACGCGTGCGCGGCGATCGACACCCGGATCGCGCGCAGCTCCTCCCGGGCCTGCGCCGGGGTGCCGCCGCGCACGATCAACTCCCGTTCCAGGCTCGGCAGCAGCAGGTCGCGTTCGCGGTCGGGCGCGGCATGCCACCAGCGACCGACCTCGTGCACGTACAGGTCGCGCCGCGGGCGGCCCGCGCCGTCCACGATCTCGCCCGCCCACACCCCGGCCGCCGCCACCGCGTCCACCCCGCGCAGCGCGTTGCGGAACCAGCCGCTCGCGGCGCGCCCGGCCAACTCCGGGCGGGCCCGGGCGATCGCCGCCCACCACGCGTCGTCCAGGCCGGGCAGTTCGGCGAGCCGCGCATCGGCGAGCACCGCGTCCGCGACCGCGGCGGTGACCGCCGGATCGCCGGCGCGCACCAGTTCGCCGAGCAGTTCGGGGGTGACCGCCACCGCGCGCAGCAGCGCCGCGATCCACCCGGCGAACCGCCCCTCGGCGACCGGCTCGTGCCGCAGCGCCAGCAGATCGGCGGCCACATAGGGTCCGTCCGTCGGCGCACCGCCGAGCGCCAGCCGCAGTACGTCGGCCCGCACGCGCGCGGCGACCGGCGCCCCGGGGCCCAGCGGCTTCTCCAGGAGCGCGGCCAGTCCGCGCGCGGCGGGGTCGGCGCGCTGCTCGGTGAGCGGGACCAGGGTCGGCCACAGGTCGTGCAGCACCGCCGCGATCGTGGCGGTGTCGGTGTGTCCGGCCACGCGCAGGGTGAACACCGCCTCGGCGGGCGGGATCTCGGCCGGCCGCAACCGCTCGCCCGCGAGCAGCGCGTACGGCGCCAACCACTCCGGCGCCCGGTCGTCCCACGGGCGGATCACTTCCAACCACGCGCCCAGGTCGGCGCCCGCGGTGTCCAGGAGGCGGCGCAGCACCACGGGGTGGTTCCACAACGCGTCGTAGAGCGCGGGCACCTCGGTGGTCGGGGTGGGCCCCAGCAGTCGGCACAGATCGGCGACCAGCGCCTCCGGGGAGACCACGTCCGCGTCGGCCTTACCCGCGCCGTTGACCGAGGGTTCGGGCACGCGCAGGGCCCGCGCGTCGAGGCCGGCGGGCGGGGTGGAGCCGGCCAGGAGCGGCGGCACCGGGCCGAGCAGGACGTGCACGAGCCGATCCCCGCGCCCGGCCGCCACCGCCGTATTCCACCCCAGCGCCAGGCTCGCCGGGCGGGCGCGCAGCGCGGCGGCCATGTCCCGAGTCACCTCGTCGCCGTCCTCGGCCCGCCAGCGCTCGGCGATCGGCGCGGCCAGCGCGACGTCGCCGCCGAGCAGCCGCTCCATCGGCGACGGGGGCGACGGACGTGCCGGTGGCGGGGACGCCGGCCGGGCGGGCGACGGCGACGGGCGTGCCGATGCCGCCCGCGCCTCCACGCCCGGCGCACGCGAACTCGGCCCGGCCGGATCGCCGGCGGCGAACCGGGCGGCTGCACGGCCCGGTTCCGCCCCCGGGGCCGACCCGACCCGCACGCCCGACCCGCTCGCGCCCCCCGCTCCCGCGTCCGGCCCGAACCGAGCGCCCACCTCGGCGAGCAGCCCGAGCAGGCGGTCCCCGGCCACCGGCGTGCCCGCCTCGCGCAGCGTCGCGAGCGCGGCCACCAGCGCGTCGAGCCCGATGCGGCGGCGCAGCATGGTCAGTTCGCCCAGGTAGGCACGGGCGGCGGGGAGGTCGGGCACGGCCGGCACGCCGTCCAGGGCGACCCGGACCGTCCCCGGCGTGGGCACCCGGCCGAAGGCGAGTCGGGGGCGCAGTCGGCCGGTGGGGCCGAGCGAGGTGGCGAAGCGCAGTCCGGCACGGCAGCCGTACGGGAGCAACGCGGTGATCCGGTCCAGGAGTTCGAGCCGGGCCCGGCTGTCCAGGCGGTCGGCGCCGGTGATCACCACTGGGCCGGCCAGGACCGCCGCCGCGACCCCCGCGAGCCATTCGAAGTCGGCCGGGTGCAAGCCGACGGCCGGCGGCGGCCCGGGCAGCCGTACCCGGAGCGGCCGTTCCCGGTCGGTGGGCAGGTCGATGCCGCGAAAGGCCAGCCACAGTGCGGTGTACGTGGCACCGGCGGCGGCGATCTCGGCGTAGGGCGCGGTGAAGTAGCGCACCCCCTCCGGATCGCGCAGCGTCATCGCGACGAACGAGTCCTCGCGCCCGGCGCCGGTCACCCCGACCCAGCCGGGCGGCGCGTACTCGTCCAGCGTGGGTCGCACCAACCGCTCGAAATGCTCCCGCCGTTCGGGTCCCGCGCTGCACGCCGGCACCGCGCCGTCGTGGTACCAGGCCCAATGCGCCCGCAACGTGCCCGCGGTCTCGCGGGGGCGGTCGTGTCGGTCGGTCGCGTCCACGTGAACCTTTCCGTGCGGGATGCCGGTCGAGGTCGGGTCCGGTGCCCGCACACGATGTCAGCGAGGCGGCCGGGGGGTCGGGGTCGGGGGGATCAATCCTGCCGGTGCTACCGGTGTGTGTTGTTCCCCGGGATCGGGCCGGGTGATCCCCGAGTACCGGCCGTTCTGCGCGGGGGTGTCGATCGGAGCCGGCTCCGCGGTGGTCGACTCCGGGTCGGCGCCGCCGGGCCGCGGTGCGGGCGGCCGGCGCAACACCCGGGCGCGGACGCCGTACAGCATGGTGGCGTCGTCGACGCCCAGCCGCCGTCGGGACGTGTGCACGCGCCCGTCGCGCTCGTGGCGCGCCGTCAACGTCACACCGCGTCCGGAGCGCGGCCGACGGCCCCGGGCCAGGAAGGACGTGATCGCGCCGGCCGCCGGATCGTGCTCGTGGGTCCAGCGGTGGCGCATTCCCAGGGCCGGATGTGCCGTGCCCTCGGGGAACTCCGATCGTTCCTCCTCCATGCTCAGTTCGATGTACACACCGGCCGGGAACCAGCGCCACGCCGCCGTTCCCCCCGCCGCGACCAGTGCCATCGCCGCCACCAGGAGGGCCCACACCGACCACATGACCGATCCGCGCACCCGGCCGGTGTAGGCCAGTCGGCCGTCGCGCAGGCCGGCGGCGGCGTACGGGCCCGGCACCCGCAGCAGGTCGGCGAACTCGGCGGCCCGGGTGGCGGTCACGGTGCCCTGCACGGTCGTCGACGCGGCGTAGGTCCGCGATCGGGCGAACAGGTCGGTGCGGGTGCGCTCGTGCGCCCGCACCTCGATCGGGAAGTGTCGCGGCACCCCGGGTTCCAGGGTGATCGGGTCGCGCGGCAGCGCCCGATCGATCGCCGGATCGCCGGTGTGCAGGTCGGCGACGGTCAACCGGATGCGGTGCGCGGTGGAGACCAGGGTCAGACAGAGCGTGCCGCGGGCGGACAGGTCGATCGGGTCGACCGGCGGCTCGGCGCCGGCGCAGTCGGCGTCGGTGGGGCGGGCGCCTCGCGGGTGTGCGGGCGCCGGGGCGAACCGGGCCCGGACCGTCGCGTCCCGGTCCGCCTGCACCACCGCGACCCCCTTGCGCACGCGTGCGTCCTGTTCGAGGGCGCGCACCCGGGCCGCCTGCTCGGCGACCGAGCCGCTGAGCGTCTCGGCCCTGGGCAGCACCTTCGCGATCAGGTTGACCCCGCGCCCGTTGTCGCCGAGCGGCATCGCGTACGCGGCGATCGGGCCGCGTTCGGCGACCGCGTTGGCGTACTCCTGCCGCAACGCCTCCCACCCCGGAGCCGATTCGTCGGCGAAGCGGGGGTTGTTCGGCGCGTACAGATCGGCGTCGGTGAGCACCACGATCGCGGTGGGCGGCCGATATCCGCCCGCCGACGGTTGGGCCGCGGCGACGATCCCGGACACCGACACCATGGCCGCGCCGAAGTCGCTCTCCACGTCGTTCGGCTTGGGCAACCCCGCGAGGAACGCGGAGACCGCGGCCTCGCCCCGGGGCGCCGCGTCCAGTGGCCGAAAGACGGTGGTGGTCGCGCCGAATCGGATCACCGAGATCCGGTCCCCGGGCTGCATCGCGGTCAACAGGTTGCGCAGCGCCGTCTTCGCCTCGTCGTAGCCGCCGTTCTCCCGCATCGACGTCGACACGTCGAGCACCATGTAGAAGTCGGCCGGTTGGGCGTCGGTACCCAACTCGTCCAGCAGTCGTGCGGTCGAATCGGCGGGCGGCTCGCCGTCGGCCCGGGCGATGGCGTGCGCCGGGGACGCGGCCGCGCACAGCGCGAGGATCAGCGACAGCACGGGGACCACGAGCCGGGTACGGGCCCGGGGCCGGCGGGGGTTGAGGGCGATTCGGGACATCGGTCATCCCCTCTTCGCGATGCGCACCGCGCGCATGCCGAGAATGGGTTCCAGCACACCCTGGGGGTGGGGCGGTCCGTCGAGGCGGTTGCCGTGCGGGTCGACGTTGCGGCAATTCTCCGGGTCGATCCGGCCCGCGGAGCGGCGAAAGCCCGCCGCCGAGGTGGCGTAGTAGCGGATCCGGCCGAAGTGTCGCTCCAGGATGCCGGGCAGTTCGGCGGCGGCGGGGTTCGGGCACGGGCCGTCGCGCTCGCACAACCGGCGGAAGTACGCCTCGGGGTCGCGCACCCGGACCCGCCCGTCGCGGCCCAACTCGGCCCAGGCGCCCAGGCGGGCCTCCCGATACAGCGTCATGTCGTCGATCTTGGTGACGCACACGGCCGGTTCGAAGGGCAACAGGCCGCGGGGGTCGGTGCGCGGCTGGAGGTCGGCGGCGGCTTCGGTGAGCACGCGGTCCAGCGCGTGTATCGCGTCCTCGCCCGCGCCGCTCGCGTCGGTGGGGTCGAACAGCACGATCAGGCCGGTGCAGTCGGCCAGGGTCTGCTTGACCGCGTCGCGCCGGGTGCTCGGATCCGGCAGCTCGGTGATCGTGGCCACGAATCGGCAGTGGTCGGTGAGCCGGTGCAGCGGCACGACGCGCGGGTCGCGCCGGAAGAGGAAGCGGTATCGCGTCGGCTCGGCGGTATCGACGCTCCCGTCGGGCTCGTCCGGGAACCGGTGTTCGTGCAGCAGCGCCTGGTCGGTGTGCCGGAGCAAGCGCTGGGTGGCGTCGTCCGTTCCGAACACCTTCCACCGGCGCACGTGGTTTCGGCCGCCGCCGTGCCCGAGTGCGCGCGAGCGCTCCTCGGCGGCCTCGGGGATCATCGCGACGAACGTGGTGCGGCCCGATTCCGGCGCGCCCCACAGGGCTATCCGCTTCTCCAGGACCGCGCCACCGGTCGGCTCCCCGTCCCGGGTACCGTACGACCGCGTCATCGGCGCACCCCTTTCCCACCCGACTCGCCGGTCGAGGCCCTGGTGACCACGTCGAGCAGCAGCGGCGCGCCGGTCGTGCCGGTGAGCGCGGCGCGACCGAATCGCAGCAGGTCGGCGGGCGTGGTGCGGCCGAGCGTGAAACACCCGTCCGCGCCCAGCAGCCGCCACGCCTTCAGGGTGCGATCGTGGACCCGGGGGTCCGCCGCGCCCGCATATCCGGGGTCGTCGGTCACCAGCAGGTACCGATCGTCCGGCCGGGCCGCCCGTCGGGCCGCCAGGTCCGCGTCCCATCGGCCACCGCCGTACGCCTGCGCCGGGTCCAGGCCCTGCACGTAGGGGTGCGGGCCGCGCAGGCCGACGGTCACCACGAGGGTGGGTCGATGCACCCGCCGGCCGAGCGTGCTCGTGCGCAGCAGTGCGCACACCCGCTCCAGGGGTGCGGCGTACGGGTCCACCGCGGGTGTCCCGACCCAGTCGGCGATCGCCGCCCGGGTCGTGTCGGGCGGGGCGAAGTCGACCCGGCGCAGCGGGTCGTGGCGGCTGCGCCGGGGTCGGGGGTGGTCGTCGTAGCCGAGCACGGCGGCCCGCTCCCAGCACACGGACCGATCCCCGAGGGCCGCCTTCGCCAGCAGCGCGCGAACGAAGTCGAGCCGGGCGGCGCTCTGTTCGGGGGTGCCGCCCAATTCGACCACGCACAGGAGGTCGTAGACGGTCGACGGGTCCGGCCGCCAGAAGGGACGGGGCAGCGCGGCCACGGCGGCCTGCGGCCCCGCCGGCCGAAGATCGGTGCGGCCGGCGCCCAGCACCCAGGCGGCCCCGCCGGAGGCGGTGACGTCGACCCGTCCCGGCCCGATCATCCGCACGGTGAGCCGGACTTCACCGGGTGGCGCGAACACGGTGACCCGTTCCAGCTCGGACCACGCGCCGGGGTCGGCCACGTCGGCGACCGCCACCGCGACGTCGTGCCCGTCCGGGCCTTCGCCGCGCAGGCCGAGGGTGATCTCGGCAAGCGGGGGGCCGTCGGCCGCACCCGGCGTCGCGCCTCGATCGAGGAGCAGGGTTCGATCCGAGTCCTCCGATCCCGGGTCGACGCCGACCAGGTGCAGCGGGTGGCGGGCGGGCACGTCGAGGGCCAACAGTTCGATCAGGTCGGGGAGTTCGATGCTCTCGTCGTCGAGGGGAGCGCCGCCGAGCACGGCGGCCGGCCGCACCTGCTCCCGCACCACCTCGGCCGCGAGCGCGCACCAGGTCCACTCCGGGCGGCGTTCCACCAGCACCAGGGCCCAGGCCCGCTCCCAGGGGCCACCCGGCAGCGCGCGCCAACCACTGGGATCGGCCCAGTTGTCCCGCAGCGTCGACCGGGCCCGGGAAGCCAGCGCCTCGGGAGCCTCGGCCGTGCCCACGGCCGGTCGCCGACCCACCCCGCCGGCCAGGGTCAGGTCGCGGGCCGCGTCGTCCTCGGGCAGCCAGGGCACCACCTCGCGCCAGTCGTGGCGCGTCCGGTTGGCCGAGGGCGCGCCGAGGAAGCCGCGTTCGTCGAGCGTCACCCACTGCGCGGCCAGGTACCGGGTCCCGATGTCCACGAACAACACCAGGTCCAGTTCGCCGGCGGTCAGCGCGGTGAGCAGGGTGAGCACCGCGGCCCGTCCGGTCCCCGGGACCGATGCGGCGACGGCCAACGGAGCCTCGGGGACCACCGGGCCGAACCTGACCAGATCGGCCGGCGCCCGGGGCACCTCGGTCAACCCGCGCGCATGCGCGATCCGGAGCACGGCCGCGTAATCGAAGGCCCGCGCCGCGTCCTGGTAGGCGGTGGGCCCGGGATCGACCGGCGGCCACGCGCAGGTCCGGCAAGGGCCCACGACCGGAGCCGGCCCCCAGCAGACGGGGCACACCGCCTCCGGGATCGTGTCCCGCTCGCCCGGCGCGCGCGGACCCGTCGACGCCGTGCTCACCGCTCACCGACCCGTCGCTGAACTCCCGGCACGAATCCCCCCGTTCGTCCCCTCCGGAGCACCCCGCCGACGCCTCACCGGTCGTGGAGCCCCGGGTATGTCGACCTCGCGGGTCGGCGAACGACCCTGCACGCGGTGACGACCACTTACCCGCAGTGGCCGATCGTAGTCCCGCGCATGGCCGACTCGAAGCGTTTCCCATGGGTTGTGATCAGTCGTCCGCCGGCCCGTGATCCGAGCGTCGGTCAGTCGACCACCACGGGCCCTTCCAGCGACGTCACCGTGCCGTCGAGCCCGGCGAGGATCAGCCGCCCCCGGGCGGCGACCGCCACGGACACCCCCACGTCGGAACGGATTTCGGCCACTCGGCGACCGGTGGCCAGGTCGTGGGTACGGATGCCGCCGGCCTCCCCGGCCACATGGACCAGCCCGTCCGCCAGGGTCACCCGCAGCCCGGGTTGCGGCACATCGGCGGTGCGCCATACCCGACGTCCCGACCCGGCGTCGAACGCGTGTAGGAAACCGTCGGTGGTCACCGCCACCACCAACCCGGCGCCGACCCCCGGTGTGCTCAACACCCCACCCGGCAACCGCGCCCGCCAGACGACCTCCCCGTCTGCCCAGCGCAGCGCCGCGATCCCGGCGGTGGCGAGCGGGACGTACACGTGCTCTTCGTCGGCCACCGGGGCGGCGTGCACGGCCTCGGACAGGTCCTGCGACCACGAGGCGGATTCCGAGCCCGCGTGCCACGCCCCGACCCCGCCCGCCCGATCCACCGCCGCGGTCCGATCCGCCGAGACACACAATCCGGCAGGTATGCCCGAGCGCGTCCCCCCGAGTTCCGTCGTGTCGTTCGCGCCGTCGAGCCACACGACGCGGCCGTCCAAAGTGGCGACGAACAACCCGTCCGTACCAATCGGCCCCGGCACCAGCGCCACCACGGCGGCGTCGCCGACCCTCACCACGGTGTCCGGCGCGGACCTCCTCGTCGGGTCGTACCGATACAGCCCACCGTCGTCATGCCCCGCCCACACCCGTCCCGATGCCACCACCGGCGCACAGCGCGACGGCGCGCTCAGGTGCACCGTCCACCGAGCCATCCCCGTCAGCGGATCGAGGACCACCAGCGTCCCCGCCACGTCCTGCACCACGATCAGCCCGTCCGTGACCACCGGCCGCGCCCGGATCCAGTGGCTCATCCGCGTGGTCCACGCCCGGGTCAGCTCGCGCCGGCGCAACATCGGGCCGTTCGCCCGGGCCTCCAGGCGTCGGGCCCGGGGCCGGTAGTCGGGTCCGAGGCGATCCAGCAGCGTCGCGCCCACCCGGGCGAGCGGGCGGCTGTGCGGGCCGAGCAGGCCGACCGCGGCGGGCTCGCGCGCGGTGAGCAGGTCCTGGAAGTCGAACTCGGCGTGGCCGTTTCGATCGTGCAGGAACTCGGCGACCCGGAAGTACACCTCCAGGGCCGACCGTCGGCTCATCGCGGTCAGCAACGTCTCCCGGACCTGCTCGTCCAGGTCGTACACCACGTCGTCCGGTCGCGCCGCCTCGTCCCGATCCGGCGACTCGACCAGCAGGCCGCTCAGCATCACCTCGGCAACGAACGCGGGGTCCTCCCGCGCGAGCACCGCCGATTGCACGACGCGCATCGTGGCCGGGCTGATCGGCGCGGCGGCGAGTTTCCCGAGCAGTTCGACGGCGTCCGGGGAGGCACCGGCGCGGAACTCGGCGAGCCGTACCGCCGGTGTGCGCCGGTCCTCGGCCGATACCGGGGTCGGCGCGGGCCCGGCCGCCGCCCCGCGCGGATCGAGCACCCACGCGGGGCCCGCGAACTCGCGACCGCGCTCGTCGGTGATCATCCGGGCCCAGCGGGAGAGTTCGCTCCATCGGCCGGCTCGGCGATCCGCCGGGTCGTCCGCCCACAGGCCCTCGGGGTGCAGGCCGATCAGCGGGACGGCGACCCGTTCGGGCGGGCCCGTCCAGTGGGGGTCGTGCCGGAGCCGAAAGGCCGATCGGCGGGCGGCGCCCGCGCCTCGGCCGCGGAAGACGACCGGGGTGGACGGGATCCGCGCGCGATCCCACCAGCGCTTGGGCAGCAGGTTCAGCAGCACCACGGGACACTGCCTCCCCCACGAGGCGAGCATGGCCGCGGTCTGCGGGTGGGACCAGGCGCGGCCGACCCCGTCGGTGATCACCATGATGATCCGCCGTCCGGTGGGGCCGGCCGGTGCGGCGGGTTGGGCCGGCGTGCCGAACGGCGTGCGCAATACCGCGCGGCCGGGCACGTCGGTGTCGAGGGACCAGGAACGCACCGCGCGGAACGTGCCGTTCCCGCTCACGAGTCGGGTGAACTCGGCGAGCAGGCGCCGCCACGGGGCGATCGAGGGCGCGGTGTCCACGACGAGGGCGAGTTCGAACCAGCGCTCCCTGGCCGGTTCGAGCACCGGCACGATCAGGTCGGTCAGCGCCGCGTGTTCCGCGGTGGCCTCCTCGTCCAGGACCACCGCGTCGGGCGCGGCGCCGTGCCGGCGCAACCGGCGCAGCAGGCGGGCGAGTTCGAGCCGGTCGGGCAGGATCGAGGCGGCCGGTGGCCGGGCCTCGTCGAGCCATGCGGGCAGGCGCGGTGCGGTCGCGGCCGCCCGGCCGGTGCCGATCTGCTCGATCGACTCGACGGAGTCGGGAACGGCGGTGAAGGCGAGGGAGGTCTCCGGGCGGGGGCCGCGCACCGCCGGCGGCGGGCGACGGGCGATCGGCGCGGGCGGGGGCTCCGGTCCGGGCACGCTCGGCGGCGCGGGCCCGGGGGCCGCGGGCGCCGGGCCGGCCGGCGTCGCGATCTCGGCCGCCGCGGCGGGCGGGCCGCCGCTCGTGTCGATCACGGCGGTCAACCACGCCCAGTCCAGGACCGCGTCGACGGTGACCCCGGCGGGGTCCTCCTCCGCCATCGCTCATCCCCCGTTCAGGTCGTGGAACAGGAGGGTGGCCAGCGTGTCGTTGGTGGGCAGGTGGTCGGCATGTCCGGCGCGCTCGCGGATCCCGTCGCGGAACTGCATCGCGTTGAGCAGCTGGTCGGGGGAGAGCAGCGGCCCGTCGACGCCGTTCGCCAACTCCAGGTAGTGGTCGAGCAACGACTCGTCGAGGGGCACTCCCTCGGGCAGGCGGCTGCGCACGATGCGCTTGAGCACGTCGCGCTCCGGGGCGCGCAGTTCCAGCGGCACGCAGCGCCGCCGAAACGCGGCCGGGAAGGCGCGTTCGCCGTTGCTGGTGAGGACGACGATCGGGAACGCGGCGCAGCGCACGGTGCCGTCGCGCACCTCGACCCGGGCTCCGAAGTCGCCGTCGTACGGTGTCACCTTCGCGCTGCGCAGCCGGGCCCGGCGCAGTTCGGGGATCTCGAAGCCGCCGGTCTCGAACACGTGCAGCAGGTCGTTGGGGAGGTCGACGTCGCTCTTGTCGATCTCGTCGATCAGCAGCACCCTCGGGTGTGGGCGGCGCAGCAGGGCGTCGCCGAGCGGGCCGAGGGTGATGTAGGCACCGATGTCGTCGACGTCGGCGCCGGCCGGGCCCGCCGCGCCCTTGGCGCGCAGGTTCATGTCGTGCAGGCGGGCGAGCACGTCGTATCCGTACAGCCCCTCGCGGAGGGTGGAGCGGCTGGTGATCCCCCAGCGCAGCACCGGGCCCAGGCGCAGCCGGGTCGCGATGCTGCGGGCCAGGGTGGTCTTGCCGGTGCCGGGGCGGCCGGTGACCAGGAGCGGCCGGCGCAGGTGGATCGCGGCGTTGACGAGGTCGTAGACGCGGCGGTCGCCGTGGAATTCGCCCGAGTACGGCTCGCCGGCGCGTTCGCCGGGCAGCGCGGCGGGCTCCGGCACGTGGTCCCCGACGTCGTCGGTGCCGAACAGCCGCCACGGCGGTGGAGGCGGGAGTTCGACCGGACCGGTCCCGGCCTGGGCCCCGGTCGTGCCGCCGGCGTCGCCGCGGTAGATCCACCACGGCGCGGCGGGCTCACCCGGATCGTGGTCCCCGACGGTGCTCGTCGTGGCCTGGCTCATCGCTCGTCCCCCCTGCCCGCCGGGGCGCCGCGCAGCAGTCCCGCACCCTGCCACGGACGCCAACCGGGATCGTCGAACACCAGCACGACCCGCTCCGGCGGCGTGGCCCTGCGCCCCAGGGTGCGCCGCAGGAGGGTCACGGCGGAAGGCAGTTGGGTCAGGTTTCGGTTCTTTTGCTCCAGCATCCGGTACAGGGTCCGCCCCACCGCGGCACCGGAGCAACCGCCGTGCGCGCCGTTCGTGCCGGCGCACGCGTCGGTACAGGTGGTCCCGTGCGTCCACAGCAGGGCCCAGTCGCCGCGGCCGACCGCGCTCTCGACCGCGCCGGGTCGGTCCGGTCGGTGCTCCCACCGGTAGTCCTGGAGGAAGCCGACGGCCTCGTCCTCGCAGTCGTGGCTGCCGCCCCCGCACAGGTGCCGATTCAGGTGCCGCACCGCCGGATTGGCGCGCAGGTTCGCGGATTCGGCCCAGGTGTCGTAGTGCATCGGCCGGGCCACGCCGTGCCGCACGATCGGCCGCAGCACCACCTCGTGGTGTTCGCCGAGCACGATGTGGTCGTCGGCGCCGCCGATCCGGACCGCCTCGAAGGGTTCGTTGAACAACTCGGTCGGCAGCACCAGTTGCACCCGGGCCTTGGCCAGGGAGGTCCAGCCGGTGCGGATCGTCAGGTAGAAGTCGGCGAGGTGGTCGGCGAGTCGCTCCCGGGGCAGGCCGGTGCCCGAGGGCAGGCCCGGTGGTGCCTCGAAATGTTCGAGGCCGACGTAGAACCGCGGTTCGGCGTCGTAGCGCACCCGATCAGGCCCGTCGGACGAATATGCGTTCTCCCTGATGAACACCACGAGCGTCAGCGGTTGCCGTTCGCGTACCTCGGCCGGGCGGAACGCGTCGATGTGTCCGGCTTCGCGTAACTGCTCGGCCCAGTCGGCGACATGCGTCTGGTGGCATCCGGCGTACAGCCACTCCAGGAGGTGCCGGATCGGATGCCGGCCCGGCGGCCCGGGCAGCGACATCAGCGCCGCTCCCCACGCAGGGAGGTCGGCGCCGGCGAAGACCCACTCGGGGACGCCTCGTTCGCGCAGGTAGGTGCGCAGCACGGCGGGTTCGCCGGCGCCGATGTCCAGGTCGGCGAGGAGCGCGAGCAGGCGGTGTCGGTACAGGCCGAACTGGTTCTCGGGGTCGCGCTCGCCCTCGCGCCAGTCGGCGGTGCCGGGCCCGCGGTACATCGGCGACTGGCGCAGCGGTCGGCCCGCGGGACCGCTCGCGGCGAGCCGGGTGTCGATCTCGTCGAACATCTCGCGAAAGGCCGGCACGGTCAGCGCGTCCGGTCCCCGCAGGGTCAGGTGTTCGATCAGGGCCGTGGTGAACGCGGGCCGATCCGCCGGGCGGTAGGCGAACTGGCCGTCGTCGGCGGCGAAGACGGCGGAGATACGGGCCTTGGCCGACTTCTCGCTCGGGCCGGCCGCGGTCAGGTTCAGCGGGATGGCCCCGGGTTCACCCCGGCGGTCGGCGCAGGTCTCGAAGACCAGGAACTGGTCGACCCGGCGCGGCACCTCGCCGCAACGGGCCAGGAGTTCGTCGACGGCGATCGCCCGGACCGCGAGCCGGGAGTCACCCGCCAGATGGAACGCGGGCAGTTCCAGCCACCGCCCGTGCGCGTCCAGCCGGCCGTGGCCGGTCCAGTGCAGCAGGAACCGGTCGCCGTCCCGCCAGTGCTCCCCGATCCCGCCGAGCACCCGCTCGAAATCGACGTGTTGCAGCTCACCGGGCCCGGCGCCGGGTCCGACCAGGATCGAATCCGCCGCGATCAGCTCGCGCAGCCGCTCGGCGGTCGGCTCGGACGCGGCCCGCACCGACGCGAGTACGGTGATCCGCTCGGCACCGGAGGCGCCGCTCGTGTGCAGCCATTCGACCAGTTCCAGGGTCTGCGCGAGCGCGCCCGGCAGATCGCCCGGCCCGCCCTCGTGCGCCGGATAGTGCTCGACGCAGACGAACAGGGCGTGCACCGTCACCGAGCGCCCTCCACCGCGCGCGCGATCTCGTCGTAGAGCCGCGGGCAGCGCCAGTAGGCGCCATGGGACCGGGGGAAGGGTCGGCGCACCCGGACCTCGACGTCGCGCACCGCCGTCCCGAAGACGGGCGCGGCGCGGAACGACAACCAGTCGCGGGCGTTCCACACGTTGGTCCACGGAATGCTCAACCGGCTCGGCGGGTCCGCCTGCGCCGGATGGGTCGCGAGCGCGCCGACCGCGCCGAGGTAGCCGATCTGCGAGCCGACGGTGATCAGCGCCCGCACGCCCGGGAGCGGATGGCGCCGCCGCTCGGGCGTGTCCGGCCCGGCCGCCTCGGCCAGCGTCTCGAACGAGGCGATCCCGCCCAGGGAGTGCGCGAGCAGCACCACCGGCCCCTCGATCCGGGCGATCCGCGCCGCGAGGTAGGCGCGCAGCGTCGCGCCGTGCGCCTGGTAGTGGAGGATGTCGCCGATCGCGGGCACGCTGCCGCCCAGAGTGCCGCCGCGCAGCGTGTTCTGCAGCGGCCAACTCGCGTACATCAGGCCGCTCTTGAAGGTCCGGCCGACCCAGGTGCCGCCGGCGGTGGTACCGCCGCACGCGTCGCGCACGGCGGCGACGAGGGTGTCGCGCCACTCCGGCGACCACGCGGTCGGCGCCTTGGACCGCGCGGCGAGCGCCTGCTCGAAGCCGGCCACCACCGCCCGGCCGATCACGTCGTAGTCGGCGCTCGCGGCCAACGCCTCGACGGCGGCGGTGAATTCGGCCGAGTCGGCGACGTCCCGCGCCGCCGCGGCGAAGACGTCCGGCCACTCGGGCGGCACGCCGGGCAACACCGCGGCGAGGTCGATCCCGACCACGTCGTGCTCCACCGCCCAGCGCAGGTCCTCCGCCGCCTCGGTCCGTCGCCCGCCGGGCACCGCGCCCGCGGCCACTTCGCGCAGTTCGTGGCGGGGGTGTCGTTCCAACACCGCCCACAACCGCAGTTCGGCCTCCTCGGGGTCGACCTCGGCGGCCGGTCCGCCCTCGGCGGGGTCGGCGATCCCGATCAGCGCGCGCAGTGCGGGCGAGACCTCGACGCCGAACGCCGCGCCCCAGTCAACCGGTTCCACCCGCACCCCCGGCAGCCGCGCGGCGACCCTGGCGGTGATGGTGCGGACCGCAGCCGAGTCGGTCACATCGCGCACCCCGGTTCCGTGCACGAAGACGAGCGTGGTCATGGGCTCTCCCCCGGAGTCGATCTCGATCCGCCCCGCCCGCCGTACGCTAGTGATCCAACCGACCCGATGGAGTGTGTTCCGAGGCGCCCCCGCGATCGCTCAATGTGTGCAGGCGGGGATCTGTTTGCTCACGTCGCCACCGGTGTCCAGGAATATCGCGGGCACGAAGCCGGTCCTGCCCTCCACGTCGATCTGCGCCCAGGTCTTGCTGGAGGAGCCCGCGTAGTAGGCGATCGAGCCCTCCGTGTGGCAGTTCGCGCGCACCTCGGTGCCGGTCTTGATCTGCACGACCTTGTCCGACTGGTACGACGTGCCCTTGTACAGCACCAACTGGCCGCCGGTGTGCACGGTGGCCGCGACCGAGCCCGGCTTGGGTCCCGCCGCGCTCTGCCCGGGCCCGGTGGTGGCCTTGCCCGTACCGGACTTGCTCGCACTCGCCGACGCCGACGAACTCTTGCCGCCGGTCGCGTCCGCCGACTTCTTCTTGTCGTCGGATCCGCCGCCGTCCACCGTGAGCAGCGCCACGAAGAAGACGATCACCAGCAGGATCAACCCGCCGGCCACCATCAGGATCCGCACCGGGTGTCGACTCAGCGCGTTCAACCCGAACCGCCCGCGCGGCCGCCCGCCGATGGGGTTCGGTGTGGAGAAGAACTCCGCCCGCCTCCGGTTGTCCATACGACCCCCTGCGTCCCCGCGTCGCCCGATATGCGCCTGTCCGCCGGCGAACCCCGCTCGATGGAGGTCTGCCCACAATGCCCATCAGACACCAACGACGCCCACAAGACGTACCCACGAGTCCACAAATCGATCGTCGCGACCGACCACGACAAGGCCGCCCGGCCCCGGAGTCGGGCCGGGCCGGCCGCCGGGTCAGGCCGTCGGCAGCCAGTCCACTCGGCCCGCCAGCAGCACGTATCCCACGAACGCCACGATGTCGATCAGCGCGTGCGCCACGAGCAGCGGCATCACCCGTCCCCAGCGCCGGTAGAGCAGACAGAACAGCACGCCCATCACCACGTTGCCGAAGAACCCGCCGATGCCCTGGTACAGGTGGTAGGAGCCGCGCACGACCGCACTGATCGCCACCGCCTTGACCCATGGCACCCGCAACTGGTCGAGCCGGCGCAGCAGATAGCCGAGGACGATCACCTCCTCCAGGGCCGCGTTCTGGATCGCGGACAGGACCAGGACCGGGATCCGCCACCACACGTCGGGCAGCGTGGTGGGCACCACGGTCAGGTTCGCCCCGGCCGCGTGCGCGCCCAGGTACAGCGCCAGGCCGGACCCGCCGATCGCCGCGGCGACCGCCGTCCCGCGCCCCAGGTCCCACCACGGACGGGTCCGGTCCACCCCCAGGCCGCGCAGCGAGGAGTCCTCGCGCACCAGCAGGTGCGCGACCAGGAAGACCGGCACCAGGGCGGTGGCGATCCCGAACAGCTGCCAGGCCAGGTCCAACCAGGGCCGATCCACCGCGCGCGAACCGTTCAACACCGCGGCCTTGTGGCCGAGCCCGCCCGGCGCGGTCAGCGAACCCAGGAAGGAGATCAGCGAGGAGACCCCGGACGCCCCCAGGGACAGGGCCAGCACCAGCACCACCTCGGAGCGCAGCACGCGGCGCCGGGGCTCGGTGGGCGTCTCGACGGTCTCGGACGCGGGCTCGGTGATCACAGGCACACGGTATCGAGCGCGGATAAGCCCGCCGTCAGCCCACGGGCCATGTGTGCACCGGGTCCCCGCCGCGCATGTGCTCGGCATAGCGCAGGGTCATCGCACGCAGCGCCTCCAGCCGGTCCATGCCCTTGGCGTCGCGGTAGTGGTGGTACTGCGCGCTCTGCCAGCCGGCCCCGTTGACCCGCAGCAGGCAGCGCTGCTCGATGATGCCCAGGTACTCGTCCCGCTCGCGCGGGTCGATGCCCCACCGATCCAGCCCCTCGTACGCGCGCGGCAGCAGGTCGTCCAGGACCAGTCGGGTGACCGGAACGGTGCCGTGGCCGGGCCAGTTCAACTCGGCGTCGATGCCGAAGCGGGCACCCGCGTGGAAGTTCGCGGTGGCCACCTCGAACGGCATCCGCTCCCACACCGGATGCTCGTCGTCCACCAGCGAGCGCACCAGGCCGTAATAGAACGCCGCGTTGGCCATGATGTCGACCACGGTCGGCCCGGCCGGCAACACCCGGTTCTCCACCCGCAGATGCGGCTTTCCGCGCGCGACGTCGTACACCGGGCGGTTCCACCGGTAGATGGTGCCGTTGTGCAGCTTGAGTTCACGCAGATGCGGCACGTCGCCCCGATCCAGCGCCTCGATCGGATCCTCGTCGTCGCAGATCGGCAACAGCGACGGGAAATACCGCAGGTTCTCCTCGAACAGGTCGACCACCGAATCGATCCAGCGTTCGCCGAACCAGGTCAGCGGCCGAACACCCTGCGCGATCAATTCCTCCGGCCGGGTGTCGCACGCCTGCTCGAACAGGATCGGCCGGGTCTCGCACCACAACTCACGACCGAACAGGAACGGCGAGTTCGCGCCGATGCCGCACTGCACGCCGGTGATGGACTGCGCCGCGTTCCACAACGGGGCGAAATTGCGTGGCGTGACCTGGAGGTGGAACTGCACGGACGTGCACGCGGCCTCGGAGACGATCGTGGTGGAGGTGGTGTCCAGCCGCTCGACGCCGTCGATGCGCAGCCGGATGTCCTCGCCCCGGGCGTTCAGGATCTGGTCGTTGAGCAGCGTGTAGCGCGCGTTGTCGGATATCGTCTCGAACGCCATGTGCGCGTCGGTGAGGGTCGGCAGAATTCCGATCATCACGATCCGCGCGTCGAGTTCGGCGGCCTTGCGATCCGCGTAGTCCAGGCTCGTGCGCAGTTCCTCCACCAATTCGGAGAACACCGGTCCGGTCAGCCGGTGCGGCGGAATGTTGACCTCGATGTTGAAGAGGCCGAGTTCGGTCTGGAAATCGGGGCTGGCTATCCGGCGCAGCACTTCGGCATTGCTCATCCGAGGCCGCCCCGCGGCATCGGCCAGGTTGAGTTCGATCTCGACACCCATGAGCTTTCGAGCGCTCTCGAAGCGGTTCTCGTCGAGCATGCGTTGGAGTGTTTCCAGACATCGACGCAATTTGTGCCGGTAGCGCTGCCGGTCGGACCGGCCGAACTCGGTGACCTCGACCTTTTCGCCCATGAATGCCCCTCCCCAGGAACCCGACTCCGGTACGGAGCCGGTCGAGTGGTCGCAATCCGGTACCTGTCGGATCGGGACGTGCCGAACGTTCCCGCCGACGTTCGCCTCAACCGATGCATCGGGCCGACATTGGGAACATTACCGATCGACCGTGACGAATCACAGGGGAACCACGAGGCCGACAACCACGTCACTGATCACATCGAGGATGCATCCGGTGGTCGATCTTCAAGCCTTGTCGGCGATCACCTAGGGTGGCCTCTTCCCAAGGCGCCGAAGCGAGATCTTTTTGGGGGTTGTCGTGCGGGGGTTGATTCGGGCACTGCCGATACAGGGTCTGCGATTCCAGGCAGTGGTCACGGTCATCGCGATCCTCGTCTGTGGCGCACTCGTGTGGAATGTCGCCGGCGACGGTCGCTGGTCTTCGGCGGCGGCCTCGCCCCAGGCCGGCAACGCGCCCAAGGAGATACAGGCACCGCTGCAACCGGGCAGCCCGAACGCACAGGAGCCGGCCACACCGCCGGCCGCGCAGCAGCCGCCGGTCGACTCCACCCTGGTGAGCAAGGTCAAGGGCGAGGGCAAGGTGGTCGCCCTGACCCTGGACGACGGGCCGTGGCCCGAGTGGACCGACAAGGCCCTGTCGATCCTCGCCCGCAACGACGTCAAGGCCACCTTCTGCATGGTCGGCCAGCAGGCCAAGGACCACCCGGACCTGGTCCGCAAGGTGGTCGCGGCCGGCCACACGCTGTGCAACCACAGCATGACGCACGACATCAACCTGAAGAAGCGCACGCCGCAGGAGATGCACGGCCAGATGCAGGAGACCCTGGAGTGGATCCACAAGGCCTCCCCCGGCACGCCCGTGCGCTGGTTCCGCGCCCCGGGCGGCAACTGGTCCGAAGAGGTCCGCCAGACCGCCGCGTCGCTCGGCATGGGCTCACTGCACTGGACGGTGGACACCAACGACTGGCAGAAGGCCGGCGTCCCCAAGATGCTCCAGAACGTCCACGGCCAACTCGGCCCCCGAGGCATCATCCTGTGCCACGACGGCGGCGGCGAACGCAGCCAAACCATGACAATGCTCGAACAAATAATCCCCGAACTAAAGTCCAACGGCTACACCTTCGTAACCCCGTAGCCCCCCGAACAACGCACCCCACAACCGCAACCCCACACACGCCGCCACCAAACCCAGCCCGTCCGGCGCTTGAGGACAACGCACCACCCAGCCGCAACCTCCGCACACGGCACCACCAATCCAGCCCGTCCGGCGTTTGAGGACAAAGCAACCCGCAGCCGCAACCTCCACGCACGGCGCCACCAAACCCAGCCCGTCCGGCGTTTGAGGACAAGGCCCCCGGATGGGCGGCCGAACGCATACTCCCGCGCCCACCGGGCAGGAGCGCACAAGCGCTCGCTCCCCCGGAGGCCCCCATCGACACCCCCCTCGCCATCGGCCTCCTCCTAGTCCTCATCGCCGGCAACGGCATGTTCGTCGCCGCCGAGTTCTCCCTCGTCACCGTCGAGCGCAGCGACGTCGCCGCCCGAGCCGAAGCCGGCGACCGCGGCGCCCGTCGGGTACTCCACGGCCTGCGCACCCTCTCCTTCCAACTCTCCGGCGCCCAACTCGGCATCACGCTGACCTCGCTGATCGCCGGCTACCTCGCCGAGGCCGCGTTCCGCCTCCCCAGGTTCGCCGCCCTCGTGCTGGCCTCCGCGTTGCAGATGGTGCTGGGCGAACTCGTGCCCAAGAACGCCGCGATCGCCCGCCCCTTGGGCGTCGCCCGCGTCGCCGGCCCGTTCCAGATCGGCTTCTCCCGGCTCTGCCGCCCGCTGATCGTCTTCCTCAACGGCTCCGCCAACGTCCTCGTACGCAAGCTCGGGATCGAGCCGCAGGAGGAACTCGGCTCGGCCCGCTCCCCCGACGAACTCGCCCAACTGGTCCGGCATTCGGCCCGCGCCGGCGCGCTGCCCGTCGGCACCGCCCGGATCCTGAACCGCGCCCTTCGCTTCGCCGGCAAACAGGCCGCCGAGGCGATGACCCCGCGCACCGAACTGGTCACCCTGCCCGCGACCGCATCGGTGACCGAACTCCTCGACACCGCCCGGGCGTGCGGCCACAGCCGCATCCCGGTGCGCGGCCAGGACCTGGACGAGATCGTCGGCGTGGCCGTGGTCCGCGACGCGCTGCGCGTGCCCGCCGCGGAGCGCCCACACACCCCGCTCACCCGGATCGCCCGCGCCCCGGTCCTGGTGCCCACCTCGCTCGACCTCCAACGCGCGGTCGAGCGCCTGCGCGAGGGCCGCACCCAGTTGGCCGTCGTGGTCGACGAATACGGCGGCACCGCCGGCGTGCTGACTGCGGAGGACCTGGCCGAGGAACTGGTCGGCGACCTCGCCGACGAACACGACCCGGCCGACGAGCCGGACGCGCCGCCGCAGCGCCCCCCGAGCACCCACGTGCTGCGCCTGTCCGGCCTGCTGCGCGCCGACGAGGTCGAGGAGGCCGGCGGCTGGCGCATGCCGGTCGGCGACTACAACACGCTGGCCGGCCTGGTCCTGGCCGAACTGGGTCGGCTGCCACAGGTGGGCGACCACGTGGACGTGGCCGGCCGACGGCTCACCGTGGTCCGGATGGACCGGCACCGGATCGACGAGGTGGAACTGCGGACGGAGACCGACGGGTGATGGGCGACCTGCTGCTGTCGCTGGTCCTGCTCGCGGCCAACGCGTTCTTCGTCGGCGCCGAGTTCTCGGTGATCTCCGCCCGCCGCACCCGGATCGCGCCCCGGGCCGAGGCCGGCTCGCGCCGGGCGACCATGGTGCTCACCGCGATGGGCCGGCTGTCCACCATGCTCGCCGCCGCCCAACTCGGCATCACGGTGGCCTCGCTCGGCCTGGGCGCCGTGGCCGAACCCGCGCTCGCGCACCTGCTCGGCGCCCCGATCGAGGCGCTGGGCCTGCCCGCCGGCGCGGTGCACCCGATCGCCTTCGTGGTGGGCCTCGCCGTGGTGGTGTTCTGCCACATGGTGCTCGGCGAGATGGTGCCCAAGAACATCGCGCTGGCCGGGCCCGAGGAGTGCGCGATGTGGCTGACCCCGCCGCTGTTGGTGTTCGCCCGGGTGACCGCGCCGATCCTGTGGCTGTTCAACCACGCCGCCAACCTGTGCCTGCGCGTCTTCGGGGTGCGGCAGGTGGACGAGGTGCGCAGCGTGTACACGGTCGAGGAACTTCCGGCGCTGCTCGCCGAGTCGCGCGAGCACGACCTGCTCGACGTGGACGAGCACGACCGGCTCGCCGGCGCGCTCGCGCTGCACTCCGGTACGGCCGCCGAGGTGCTGCGCCCGTGGTCCGACGTGGTGGCGCTGCCCGCTCCGGTGTCGGCGGCCGCCCTCGAAGAGGTCGCGGTACGCACCGGCCTGTCCCGCTTCCCCGTCCTGGACCCCGCCGGGCACCCCGAGGGCTACGTCCACGTGCTCGATGTACTGGCGCCCGAAACGGACGGTTCGGTACCGGTCTATCCGCTTGTCACCGTCACCCCGGACACCGCGCTGACCGGCCTGTTGGCCCGCATGCGCGGCTCCCGCACCCATCTGGCCCTGGTACTGGCGCCGGACTCCGCGCCGCTGGGCCTGGTCACCCTCGACGACGTGATGTCCTCACTTTTCCCCTGATCGAGACTGTTCCAAAAGGTCTTCAATCGGGTGTCAGTTCGCAATACACCGTTACTTTTCGCAGCTGTTTCGGTACAATGCGCTGACCGGCCCTGCCGGGTCCCTTTGTACGCCGCCGGGTCGTCCCCCGGTCGGATACCCGGTTCCCCACAGCACAGCGCCGCTTTCCCCTCCCCGGATTTTCCGGGTTTCTTGGACTCTGCATCGAAATGAGGCGGTCTCATGGTCCTGCGTGTGCCCGAGGCTCCCGAATCGGCCCGACGAGCGGCGCGAGCCGTGCTCGATTCCCGTGAATCGCTTCCCGTCGACTGCCGCGCCGATCAAGCCGCGCTCACGGCCGGATTCCCGCACCGCGTCTTCGAGATCGACCTGCTCGACCTGGTCTCCGAGCGCGGTGTCCGCAGCGCTCGGCAGGTGGGTTGGCGCTGGCTCATGTGGTCCGGCGACACGGTCGTCGGCGGCATCGAGGTCCGCACCGGCCCGACCGGCCACGGCGTCGGCCGATTCGTCGAGGGCCCGTTCACCGTCGCCACCGCGCCCGCCGCCGCAGCGGCCCGCGCACTGCCGGGGACCCTGCTGCGCCGCGACGAGGCGCGCCTGCTGAACGTCCCCGGGATGTACATGGTCGCGCTCTGGCTGGCGGACGAGGCGGGCGGTGTCGACCTGCTCATCCCGCTCGCCCCGGCGCCCTGCGGGGTGCAGGCGCTGCGCGGATACACCGCGGCCGAACTGGCCGAAGTCCTGGCCGCGCGTACCCGCCGGCCGGCCGCCGTGGGGGCTCCGGACAGCTGATCACACCCGACCGTTCACACGTGTGGTCACATCTTGGGCGCAGTCGGGTGAGAACCGCGATAAGTCCTGCGCGAGGCGGTTTCAAGGCGGAGACTGTGATCTGCCGGGCAATGGGGCCCGGCGCGCTCCGCGCAGACAGAGAAGGTACGAGGATGTGCCAGCACCGACCGCATTGCCCCCCGGCGGACAGCCCCGATCGTGAGGCCGCCGTCGTCGTGGCCGCTCATTTCGAACAGGGATGGAGCCTGCTGTGCAACGGCGTCGTCCTGTTCGAGGACACGGGCGAACTGCTGCCGGACGGACGCACCATCGCCCCGCACCGACCCCGCGTGGGGTTGGTTTCGGCGGCCTGAACCGTTCGCACGGCCCTGACGAGCCGGAGGTCCCTCGGAACGACCTCCGGCTCTCGTCTGCCCGCAACCCGGTCCGACGGCGGCTCGTGGCCGGAGCCCGGGTCGACCCGGCATCCCCGCGCCCGCGGTCCCGATACAGTCCGAGCGGCACCGGCTACGCGCGACGACTCGGAGTTTTGTCCCCATGGGCATTGGCGACACTGGCGACACCCCTCGGCCCGGTCGCCCGCGTGACCCGCGCACCGACGAGTCGATCCTGGCCGCGGCCCGCGAACTGGTCGCCGAGCAGGGGTACAACCGGGTCAGTATCGACGCGGTCGCCCGCCGCGCGGGGGTGACCAGGCCGACCGTGTACCGCCGCTGGCCGTCGAAGGCGCACCTGGTGCACGAGGCGGTGTACCCGGCCCGCGAGATGAGCTTTCGGCCGCTGCCGCACGAGGACTTCGCCACCGGCGTGTCGCGCTTCGCCGAGGCCGCGCTCGACTCCTTCCGCCGCCCGGAGACCGCGGCGGCGGTGCCCGGGCTGCTCGCCGAGTACCGCGACCAGCCCGAGCTGAAGGATCTGCTCGTGGCCCGGATGGATCCGGTCCGGGCAATCTTCCGGGCCTTCGTCGCGGACGCGATCGCGCGTGGTCAGGCCCGCCCGGACCTGGACGCGGATCTGCTGTTCGAATCGCTCAGCGGCGCGTTGATGTTCGGCGTCCTGGGCAGCGACCTGGCCGCCAAGCCCGGCTTCGCCACCTCGGTGGCCCGGCTGCTGACATACGGCGCGGCCCGCCCCTGAGCGGTGGCTCGGGGACGGGCCGCGCGGGCGCTGCGGATCAGTTGGCGCCGTACGCCTCGATCGGCGGGCACGAGCAGACCAGGTTGCGGTCGCCCTGGGCGCCGTCGATCCGACGCACCGGCGGCCAGTACTTCTCGGCCGGCACCACGCCGGCGGGGAAGACCGCCTCCTCGCGCGTGTAGGCGTGCGCCCATTCGCCGGCCAGCAGCGCGGCGGTGTGCGGGGCGTTCGCCAGCGGGTTGTCGTCGGCCGGCAGGTCACCCGAGGCGACCCGGTCGATTTCGCCCTTGATCGCGATCATCGCGTCGCAGAACCGGTCGATCTCGTGCAGGTTCTCGCTCTCGGTCGGCTCGATCATCAGCGTGCCCGGCACCGGGAAGGACATCGTCGGCGCGTGGAACCCGTAGTCGATCAGCCGCTTGGCCACGTCGTCCACGCTGACGCCGGTGGCCTTGGTGATCCCGCGCAGGTCGATGATGCACTCGTGGGCGACCAGGTCGTTCGGGCCGGTGTAGAGCACCGGGAAGTGCGGCGCGAGCCGCCTGGCGATGTAGTTGGCGCCGAGCACGGCCACCTGGGTGGCCTCCTTGAGCCCCTCCGGGCCCATCAGGCGCAGGTAGGTCCACGGGATCGGCAGGATCGCCGCGGAGCCCCAGGGGGCCGCCGAGATCGGTCCCACGCCCGTCTCCGGGCCCGCGGTGGGCTGGAGCGGGTGGTTGGGCAGGTACGGCGCCAGGTGCGCGCGCACCGCGACCGGGCCGACGCCGGGACCGCCGCCGCCGTGCGGGATGCAGAAGGTCTTGTGCAGGTTCAGGTGCGACACGTCGGCGCCGATCGCGCCGCCGGGCTGGGCCAGGCCGACCAGCGCGTTCAGGTTCGCCCCGTCCACGTACACCTGGCCGCCGGCCTCGTGGATCGCCGCGCACACCTGCTCGATGCCCTCCTCGAACACGCCGTGCGTGGACGGGTAGGTCACCATCAGCACCGCGAGGGTGTCCCGGTACTGCTCGATCTTCGCGTGCAGGTCGGCCAGGTCCACGTCGCCGTTCTCACCGGTCTTGACCACCACCACGCGCATCCCCGCCATCACCGCGCTGGCCGCGTTGGTGCCGTGCGCGGAGGAGGGGATCAGGCACACGTCGCGCGCGGTGTCGCCGTTGGCGTGGTGGTACGCGCGGACCGCCAGCAGCCCGGCGAGTTCGCCCTGGGATCCGGCGTTGGGCTGGAGCGAGACCTTGGCGTAGCCGGTGATCCGGGCCAGCGAGTCGGCCAGCCCGTCGATCAACTCCAGGTAGCCCGCCGCCTGGTCGACCGGCGCGAAGGGGTGCATGTTCGCGAACTCGGGCCAGGTGATCGGCTCCATCTCGACCGTGGCGTTGAGCTTCATCGTGCACGAGCCGAGCGGGATCATGCCCCGGTCCAGCGCGTAGTCCTTGTCCGCGAGCCGGCGCAGGTAGCGCAGCATGTCGGTCTCGGAGCGGTGCGTGTGGAAGACCGGGTGGGTCAGGAACTCGGTGTCGCGCAGCAGCCCCGAGGGCAGCGCGTCGGCGGTCTCGGCGTCGAGCGCGGCCACGTCGCCGCTCACCCCGAACGCACCCCATACCGCCTCGACGTGCGCCCGCAGCGTGGTCTCGTCACACGTGATCGCCACGTGGTCCGCATCCACCGGCCGCAGGTTGACGCCGGCCGCGCGGGCCGCGGCGAGCACCTGCTCGGCCCGACCCGGCACCCGGGCGGTGACCGTGTCGAAGAAGTCGCCGTGCACCACCTCGACGCCGCCGGCCCGCAGCCCGCCCGCCAGCACCGCCGCGTAGCGGTGCGTGCGGCGCGCGATCGAGGCGAGCCCGTCCGGCCCGTGGTAGACCGCGTACATCCCGGCCATCACCGCGAGCAGCACCTGTGCGGTGCAGATGTTGCTGGTCGCCTTCTCCCGGCGGATGTGCTGCTCGCGTGTCTGCAGCGCGAGCCGGTACGCGGGCGCGCCGTCGGCGTCCACCGACACCCCCACCAGGCGGCCCGGCATGCTGCGGGTCAGCTTCTCGCGGACCGCCAGGTAGCCCGCGTGCGGGCCGCCGAAGGCCATCGGCACCCCGAACCGCTGGGTGGTGCCGACCGCGATGTCGGCGCCCATCGCGCCGGGCGCGCGCAGCACGGTGAGCGCGAGCAGGTCGGCGGCGACCGCCACCAGGGCACCCTGCGCGTGCGCGGCCTCGATCACCGGGGTCAGGTCGCGGACCAGACCGTCGGTGCCCGGGTACTGGAGCAGCACCCCGAAGCAGCCGCCCTCGGGCAACCCGTCGGCGGTGTCGGCGACCACGACCTCGATGCCCAGCGCCTGCGCGCGCGTGCGCACCACGGCGATGGTCTGCGGCAGCGTGGCCGCGTCCACGACGAACACGTCGCTCTTGGCCCGGCCCGCCCGGCGGGCCAGCGTCATCGCCTCGGCGGCGGCGGTGGACTCGTCGAGCAGCGAGGCGCCGGCCACGTCCAGGCCGGTCAGGTCGGTGACCACGGTCTGGAAGTTGAGCAGCGCCTCCAACCGGCCCTGGGAAATCTCCGGCTGGTAGGGCGTGTAGGCGGTGTACCAGGCCGGGTTCTCCAGCACGTTGCGGGTGATCACCGGCGGGGTGAAGGTGCCGTGGTAGCCGAGCCCGATCATCGAGGTCAGCACGGTGTTGCGGGAGGCCAGCTCGCGCAGTTCGGCCAGCACCTCGGCCTCGGTGCGCGCGGCCGGCAACTCGAAGCCCGCGAGCGCGCGGATCGCGGCGGGCACCGCCGCGTCGGTCAGCTCGTCCAGGGACCCGTAGCCGATCGCGGCGAGCATCTTCGCCTGTTCGTCGGTGTCCGGACCGATGTGCCGGCCGGTGAACGGCGACGCGGCCTCCAGGCCGGTCAACGAGCCGGGGCCGGAGGGGAGTACGGCGTGAGCACGCGTCGGGGCAGGGGTGCGCGGTGTCATCGCGAAAGGCCTCCTGGATCGCTCCTGGACGGACACGCGGGTCGCGCGCCCACCGGCCTCCCCCTCTGTCATCGGTACCTGAGAGCTTCACCCCGCCCGGAACACCGGCGGGGCCGGTCCCACGAACGCGATTTGCACCGTCGGCGAGGATCCGACCCGACTCGGCGAGCCACGTGCGGATCCTGCTTTCCAGAGTGCCCACGACCACGCGGTACGGGTGCCTGAGAGATTCCGGGGAGGAGTTGCTCCTTCGGCGCCTCGTGCGGACGACACGAGGACTCTCCCGCGCGAACGTAATGGGCGGCTTCAACGGTATCAGCGTGGCATCGGATGCGGACGGGACGCCAGGCCGGAGGGGTGCGGGTTGTCAGGTCGACGGGAGTGACGGGGGCGGTGGGCCGGGGTCGGCGGGCTCGGCGGGCTCGGCGCCCGTGCCCGGCAGGGGCAGCGGCTCCCCCGGTCGCAGCGCCGGGTCGGCGAGGGCGAACGTACGCACCCGGCCCGGTTTTCCGCCCGGGACCTCGAAGCGCACCGTGACGCGGCCGATGCCGCTGCCCTGGACCCAGCCGGGGCCGAAGTCCTCGTGGACCACGTCCTGGCCGGGGGACCAGGAGACCCGCTCGGGGCCGGCCTCGGCGGGCTCCTCCCCCGTCGGCCCCGCGTCGTCGTCCTCCGGCCCCTCCGCCGGCGTGTCGGCGACGCCGAACAGGTCCTGCTGGGCGAAGTCGGCCAGGCCGCTGACACCCACCCCGAGCAGCCGCACCCCGCCCGTGACGTCCACCTGGGCGGCCAGGCGACGGATCGTCTCGCGCACCACGCCCGGGTCGTCGGTGGGGCCGCGCAACGTCTCCGAGCGGGTGAGCGTGCTGAAGTCGTAGCGACGCAGCTTCAACACGATGGTGCGGCCGGAGCGGCCGGCCGCGCGCAACCGCTCCACGCAGCGGATCGAGAGCCGGTCCAACTCCCTGGTGATCCGCTCACGGTCGACCAGGTCGGTGGCGAAGGTGTCCTCGACCGACACCGACTTGGCGTCCCGGTCGGCCACCACCGGGCGCGCGTCCAGGCCCGCGGCCAGGACGTGCAGGCCGTGTCCGTGCGCCTGGCCCAGCAGGCGCACCAGTTCGCTCTCGTCCACCGCGGCCAGGTCGGCAACGGTGTCCAGGCCGGCCCGGCGCAGCACGTCGCCGGTGGCCGGGCCGACCCCGGGCAGCGCGCGCACCGGGAGCGGGTCGAGCATCGCCCGTTCGGTGCCGGGCACCACCACGCACAACCCGTCGGGCTTGTCCGCCTCGGAGGCGATCTTGGCCAGCAGTTTGGAGGTCGCCGCGCCGACCGAGCAGGTCAGGCCGGTGGCGGCGTGGATGTCGGCGCGCAGGCACACGGCGATCTCGGTGACCCGGGCGGTGTCCAGGGCGTCGCCGTGCGGGCCCGCGTCCAGGTCGATGAACGCCTCGTCCAGGCTGAGCGGTTCGACCAGCGGGGACAGCCGGTGCAGCAGCTCCATCACGGTGTCGCTGACCTGCCGGTACAGGCCGAAGCGGGGGCTGAGGAAGGCCGCGTTGGGGCAGCGCCGACGGGCCTCGCCGATGGACATCGCGGAGCGTACGCCGAAGACCCGGGCCTCGTAGGAGGCCGTGGCCACCACACCCCGGGCGCCGATGCCGCCCACGATCACCGCCTTGCCGGCCAGGCTGGGCTTGGCGACCTGCTCGACCGACGCGTAGAACGCGTCCATGTCGAGGTGGAGGATGCCCGGCGCCTGTCTCACACCGCGCAATCATGACGCACCGCTCCGACATCTTCGGTGAACGGTCGTTCGGACGCGCCGAAGCGAGACACCGGGCGGCGGCCGGTCGTCCCGGCGGTCAGTCCTCCAGCGCGCGCCGGATCGCGTCGCTGGGGCCGGCGGTCACCCGGGGGTCCGGCTTGAACACGATCGTTCCGGTCGCCTTGATCGCGGCGAGCACCTCACGACCGGTTCCGTACACGGTGGGCCCGATGTGGCCCCACGTCAGGGATCGGTCCGGAACACCGTAGGCATCGATACCGGCGGCCTTGCACAGCGCCAGCGCACGCCGCAGATGGAAGCTCTGCGTGACCACGATCATCCGCTCGATGCCGTAGATCCGCTTCGCCCGGGTGCAGGACTCCCAGGTGGAGAATCCCGAATCGTCGCTCACGACACGTTTGTCCGGGACTCCGCGCTCGACGAGGTAGCGCCGCATCACCCCGGTCTCGTCGTAGCGGTTGCCGCCGCCGTCGCCGCTGACCAGGATCACCCGGGTCTTGCCGGCCCGGTACAGCCGCAACGCCACGTCGAGGCGGCGGGCCAGCAGATCCGACGGCCGATCCCCCCGCACGCCCGCGCCGAGCACCATCGTGACGTCGCGCGCGGGCACCCGTTCCACCGAGCGCACCCGGTCCCCGGCGTACAGATGCAGCCCCGTCATCGGGGCCAGTCCGGCCGCCGTGAGCAGGACGACGGCCTGGTAGCCGCGCCGTTGGGCACGCCGTGAGCGGGGCAGGGTGGGGCGACGAAGGGGCACATCCACGTGGACGTCCCGCCCCGCGCGCCGGTTCCCATCGGCGGTGTCGCCGCTCAGACCGCGCGATCTCGACGCCTGCGGGCCAATTCGTCACCCGGATGAACCTGCGGGGTCGGCTCCCCGGTGCCGGTGTGCTCGCCCTGGAGCTGCGCGAGCGAGCCCTCGACCTCGCGCCACACCGCCCCCACCGCGATGCCGAAGACCCCCTGGCCGCCCTGGACCAGGTCGATGACCTCGTCGTAGGACGTGCACTCGTACACGCTCGCCCCGTCGCTCATCAGGGTCATCCCGGCCAGGTCGCCGATGCCGCGTCCGCGCAGGTGGGCGACCGCGATCCGGATGTTCTGCAGCGAGACGCCGGTGTCCAGGAGCCGCTTGACGATCTTCAGCACGAGGATGTCGCGGAAGCCGTACAGCCGCTGCGTGCCCGGGCCGTGGGCCGAGCGGACCGTGGGCTCGACCAGGCCGGTGCGGGCCCAGTAGTCGAGTTGCCGGTAGGTGATGCCGGCCGCCGCACAGGCGGTCGGGCCGCGGTAGCCCACGTCCTCCGACGGAGTGCCGGGTGGGACGACGTCCGGCCGCCGGAGGCCCGCACCGGGGTCGGTCGCCGGCAGAGGACGTGCCGTGCGGGCGCGCTCCGCCGCCGTGATGTCGCCGGTGCTGCTCACGCCGACCTCCCTTTCGTCCCCGCGCGCCCGGGTACGGCGCGAGGAGTCTCTTTCAGTCCCGGGCCGCAGGCGGCGAGGTGCAACGCGCAGGGGTCATCCCGGAACTGTCGATTTCGACGGTAGGCAGTCACCAACAGCGCGTCAACGACCGGGCCGTTCGGCACGCCGAGTGACGCTGCTCGCACGAGTGGTTTGATCCCGGCGCACACGGGTAGGTCTGCCGGCTTTGCCACTGATCGCTTCTGCCCGGAACCGATCGACCCTGATCGGTCCGAGACGCGAAGAACCGCCGACCGGGACCCGGTCGCCGAGGAGGCGAGGGGGTCGGTCGACGGTTCCGAGGATGCGCCGGGCCGGGGGCCGGCTATTGGCTCGTGGTGCCGAAGTCCTCGGGCGAGATGTCGTTCAGGAACTCCCTGAACTTCTCGATCTCGTCCTCCTGCTCGTTGGGGATCACGATGCCGGCCTCGTCCAGGACCGCGTCGCTGCCCACGATCGACGTCCCGGTGCGTAGCGCGAGCGCGATCGCGTCCGACGGGCGCGCGCTGACCTCCACGCCGCCGGAGAAGACCAGCTCGGCGTAGAACACGCCCTCGCGCAGGTCGGTGATCCGGATCTGGGTCAATTCCTGCCCCAACGCCTCCAGCACGTCCCGGAAGAGATCGTGCGTCAGAGGACGCGCGGGTACCACGCCCTGTTGGGCGAACGCGATGGCCGTCGCCTCTACCGGGCCGATCCAGATGGGGAGATAACGATCGCCCCCCGTCTCCCGTAGGAGCACGATCGGCTGGTTAGAGGGCATCTCCACCCGGACGCCCACAACCTCTAGCTCGTTCACATCGCCACACTAGCGCGCCCGACTGTCGGTGACCGATCCCCGGGGGCCGAATAGGTCGGGGATTCGTCGTTTTTTCTTCGTGGCGCCGCCGGGGGCCGGCGCGGGTCCGGGGCCCGGCGGCGACCGTACGCCGGGGTAGGGCGCCGAGCGGGCGCGCCGGTCAGCGGCCCAGGCGTGGCGCAAGCGCGGAGGTGACCAGGACGGTGTGCAGGCGCGAGGTGAGCGCCAGCAGGTCGCGGACGGTCTCCTCGGCGCCCGCCTTGGCGCGGGCGCCCCTGCGGTGCAGGAGCGGCGCGACGATCTGCTCGACCAGGGCGGCCTCGCGGTCCGCCGCGGCCTTGGCCTGGCGCAGGTGGCGCGGCTCGACGCCGTAGCGGCCGAGCGCGGCCACCAGGCGGGCCACCACGAGCGCGTCCCCGTCGTAGACCACACCCTCCTGGGCCGCGTCCGCACCGGCCTCGTCGGGGCGCGGCCGGTGCGGCTGGATCAGGCCGAACTCCTCCAGGCGGGCCAGGTCCGCGTCCTGGATGCCGGCCGCGGCGATCAGCCCCGGCCGGTCCAGGAGCACCGTGCCCCCGTCCCGGCCGGCCGCTCCGGGATCGCCGCCCCCGTTTTGGGGGTGCTCGGATTCGGCCGGGGTCGGGCCGGCCGGTTCGAGCCCACGATCCATCGCGTCGAGCTGGTCCTTGATCACCCGTAGCGGCAGGTAGCGGTCGCGCTGCACACGCAGCACGTAGCGCAGTCGTTCGATGTCGGCGGGGCCGAACTTGCGGTAGCCCGACGGGCTCCGCTGCGGCTCGATGAGCCCTTCCGCCTCGAGGAACCGGATCTTGGAGATGCTGATGTCCGGGAACTCGGGACGCAGCAGGGTCAACACCCCGCCGATGCTCGAGGAGACCGATCCGGCCGCCGCCGGACTCACCCCATCAGCCCCTGCCTGCTCGGGAAGAAGACCAGCCGGTACTTGCCGATCTGGACCTCGTCGCCCGGCGCCAGCGGGACCTCGTCGATGCGCTCGCGGCCCACGTAGGTGCCGTTCAGGCTGCCCACGTCGGCGACCGCGAAGCCCCCGGCGGTGCGGCGGAACTCGGCGTGCTTGCGCGAGACCGTCACGTCGTCGAGGAAGATGTCGCTCTGCGGGTGCCGACCGGCCGTGGTGCGGTCCGAGTCGAGCAGGAAGCGGCTGCCGGAGTTGGGGCCCCGACGCACCACGAGGAGCGCGGTCCCCGGCGGCAGCGCGTCCACCGCGGCCTGCGCCTCGGGGGTCAGGATCTCGCGGGGCGCGGGTTCCGCGTCCAGCGCCTCGATGCCGCTGATCGAGATGGTCGAGGTCTGCTCCGACGCCCGCTCGGCGCCGGCGCCCAGGCGCGCGCCGCAGTTGGAGCAGAACCGGCCGCCGGGCGGGTTGTGATGCCCACAGGTGCCGCACACGACCACGTCGGCCTCCTGACCTGTCCCGGTCGAACCTCGACCTTCGGTCGAGAGTTGTCCGAAACTTATGCGCGCCGTGTGTTCCTGGTCAACAGCGACATGCCCGGCGGTGGCGTCGGATTCGCCCATCCGGGGGGCGGGGGCGGGAGCGGGCGACGCGCCGGTGGAGGCCCCGTAAGGGGAACCCGGCGGCATCGTCGGCGGGGCGGCCGGCGGATTGCCGGACCTTCCCGCATCGGCAGCCGGCGCGTCGCCGGAGCGACGGGAACGACCGAACAATTTCGCGAACAACTTCACGGGCGAACCTCCCCGAGAGAACCTGGCCCGCCCGTGGGGCAGGAGGAGTGGGTCGTGGTGATGGACTGCCTACCGCTTCGCCGGGCCGTCAGGAGCCCAGGCTGTTCTGGTAGGCGGCCGCGTCCAAGAGCGCGGCCGGGGCGGCGGGGTCGTCGAGGCGCACCTCGAACATCCAACCATCGCCGTAGGGATCGGAGTTGACCAACTCCGGTGCACCGTCGAGCGCGTCGTTGACGGTGGTCACGACGCCGTCGAGCGGCGCGAAGAGGTCGCTGACACTCTTGGTCGATTCCAGTTCGCCGCAGGGCTCTCCGGCCACGACGCGGGTGCCGACCGGCGGCAGCGTGACGTAGACGATGTCACCGAGCGCGTCCTGCGCGAATTCGGTGATGCCGATCCGCACCGTCCCGGAGATCTCTTCCATGACGCGCACCCATTCGTGCTCCGTCGTGTACGCGAGATCTGCGGGGTACATGCGGACAGCCTGCCCTTCTTGCCTGATGAGTGATGCACCGACGGCGACCGGCGGACTGATTCTGTCAGGTGTGCTCACCCGTTACCGGCGCCCGGTGCCGAGCGAGCGTAACCAGGCTTGTTCGCAGGCCGCAAGGCGTCGATCTGCACGTCCTGCGAGGGGGTGACGATGGCCCCCGCCTGCTTCTTCTCCAGCGTCTTCACCACGCCTCCGGGGATGTTCAGCGCGGGCTGGAGATCCTGCGGATTGCCGATCACCTTGAACACGTACGGCGGCAGCACCTTGACGTCGTCGATCACGATGTCACCCGGCGGCGTGCCATTGAACCAGGTACCGGCCACCACGCGGACATCGTTGATCTGGATCACCTCGGCGCCCGCCGCACGCAGTTCCTGGAGCGTGTCGAGCAGCACGTCGCCGGTGACCTGCCGCTGCGGATCGGTGATCGTCAGTGTGATGCCGGGCCCGCTCGCCTTGACGGTGCCCGCCAGCACGCCCAGGGCGTCCGCCTTGGCCGCGTTCTGCTGCCGGGCCTCCTGGACCCGGTCGTTGCTGCTCTGCAGCTGTGTGCGGCTGTTCTCCAAGCGGTGCTTCTCGTCCTCCAACCGCCGTGTGCGCGCGTTGAGTTCGTCCAGCACCCGGACCAGGTCCTCCTGCCGCGCGCCGCGCAGCGGGTTCGACTCGTTGTTCGATCTGACCTGGATGGCCAGCCCGGCGCCGAGCGCGAACAGCAGCACGGCGCCCACGAGTTGGGCCCGGCTCACGCGCGGCGGCCAGAACGCCTCGATCAGCCGGCGCCGACCCGGCTGGTCGTCGACCGGCTCGGCGGCGTGCGACGCGACCGGATGCGGATCGACCCGGTCCGCCCCGTCGGGCGGCGCGGCCCCGACCGAATCCGATTCCGGCCCGGGCGTGTCGCGCGCTTCGGCGCGCGCCCCCGCGTGCGGGAGTTCGGACGGGTCGCCCGGTTCGGGCGTTTCACGTGGTTCGCGCGCCGGGAGCTTGTGCCGGATCTCGTGTGCGGACTCACGCACCGGCGCGGTGATCGGCGCGATCTCCGAGGTCACCTCGGCGGCCTGCTCGCGGATCCGCTCCCGGATGTGCCGGCCCTCGTGGTAGAGGTCGACCGGGCGCCGGGTCTCGATCGTGGGTTTGCGGGCGGACGGCGCCTCCGGCTCCGGTTCGATCCCGGGGGCCGGCACCGGTTCCGGATCGGGGTCCGGATCCGGAATCGGAGCCGGAGCCGGAGCAGGTTCCCGCGCCGGCGGGCGTTGCGGCTCCTCCGGCGGGCGCGGGAGCCCCAATTCACGGGGGTCCTCGTCATGGCGGGCGTGTCGCCCGCGCGTCTCGTCCGTTTCGTCGGCCATGTGTGACTCCCCGTCAGGCCCGGAAGACGTGCCGCCGGATGGCCGCCGCGTTGGAGAAGATCCGGATGCCGAGCACGACCACCACGCCGGTGGACAGCTGCGCGCCGACGCCCAGCTTGTCGCCGAGGAAGACGATCAGGGCCGCCACGACCACGTTCGACAGGAACGAGACCACGAAGACCTTGTCGTCGAAGATGCCGTCGAGCAGTGCGCGCAGGCCGCCGAAGACCGCGTCGAGGGCGGCCACGACCGCGATGGGCAGGTACGGCTCCAGCTCGTGCGGGATCACGGGTCGGGCGAGATACCCGACCACGACCCCGAGGACCAGGCCGAGGACCGCGATCACTGTTTACCCTTTCGTTCGGTCGCCTTTTGCGACGTTGTCGGCGCGCCGGTCGGCCGGGCCGAACCGCTCGGCGGTCCGCCGGTGCCCGTGGGCGTGGCGGGCGGTGGGCTCGGGGTCGGTTTGGCCGGGGTGCTCGGCGGCGGGGCCGGCGGCGGTGCGCCCGCCGGGTTCGCGTAGCGCAGCGAGGTACCCAGGGCGGCGGGCAGCTTCATCTTCTTCTGCGCGCTCAGGTTGACCCGGATCCCGTAGTTCTCCTGCAACTGGCGCAGATACCGCCCGTCCGCGCCGACCATGAACTCCACCTGCATCGGCTTCGCGTTGCCGATCGCCAGGATCGTATAGGGCGGCGCCAGCGGGCGGTTGTCGACCAGGATCGAGGCGCCGGCGGCGCGGATCGCGGACAGCGCGGTCAGCCGCTGGTTGTTGATCGAGATGGCCTCGGCGCCGGCCTTCCACAGGCCGTTGACCAGCCGCTGGAGGTCCCGGTCCAGGATCCGGCCGTTGGCCGCGGCCTCGGCCTGGCGCGGGTCGCTGGTGCCGTTGCTGTTGTCCGAGCCCTTGGCGTCGTCGGCGACCACCTTCAGCCCCGGCCCCTCGACCGGTTCGGATCCGGTGAGCAGCGCGAGCAGTTCGACGCGGTCCTTGGCTCCCTTGGGCAGGGAAACCTCCTGGATCGCGTCCACCTCGTCGCGCAACCGTTCCACGGTGGACTGGAGGCCGTCCACCTCGGCCTCGTCGGCGTGGATGCGGTCGACCAGCTGGTGCCGCTCACGCTCGGCCTGCGGCGCGGCGGCGTGCACCTTCATCGCGGCGACCATCAGGATCATCGCGATCAGCGCGACCCCGACGACCGCGAGTATCCGGGCCAGCGGGCCCTTGTTCATGCCGGTGTCGCCGCGCACCGCACGCCGCGCGGTGGCCTCCGCGTAGCCGGCGTCGAGGCTGTTGGTCATCATGTCCACGAGCAGGGACATCGAGGCGTCCGGCCGCCTGTACCGGCTTGTTCCCGGTGTCTCCCGCGTTGACATGCGCCCCATCGTTCCATGCCGGTCGGAGTGCCCGTTGCAGGGTCCGATACGGGATCCGGCCGCGGATCGCGTGCGGCGATCCACGGCCGGAAGAGACCCTACAAGACACTCCCGGCCACCGCCGACGGCGGCGGCCGGCGAGCGGGATCGGAGCGAGGGTGAGCGGGCGTCAGTCGCCCGCGTGCTCCACCACCCGGCTCCACTCGTCGAGGAGTTCGTCCGCGGCGTCGTCGTCGGGACCCTCGGCCCACACGTGCGTGACCGCCTCGGCCGGGTCCGGCAGTACCAGCGCCCAGCGGCCGTCGGTCTCCACCACGCGCACGCCGTCGGTGGTGTCGATCTCCCGGTCGCCCGCGGCCTCGACCACGCGGCGCATCACCATGCCCTTGGCCGCCCACGGCGTGGCCACGTCCCGCCGGCGCACGTGTGCGCGCGGAATGCGCGCGTCGATCTGGCTCAGCGTCAGTTGGGTGCGCGCGACCAGGCCGATCAGCCGGACGAACGCGGCGGTGCCGTCGAAGACGGTGCTGAACTCGGGAATGACGAACCCGCCGCGCCCGTCGCCGCCGAAGATCGTGTCCTCGGCCTGGGCGGCCCGCGCCAGGTCGTCGGGCGAGGTGGTGGTCCACTGCACCTGGACACCGTGATAGGCCGCGACCTGCTCGGCGATCCGGGTCGTGGTCACCGGCAGCGCGATCTTGCCGCCGCCGCGTTCGGCCGCCACGCAGTCGAGCAGTACGAGCAGCGCGCGGTGGTCGTCGATGATCCGCCCGCGCTCGTCCACCAGCGACATGCGCTCGCCGACCGGGTCGAAGCGCACGCCGAACCCGGACTTCGAGGAGGCCACGATCTCACCGAGCCGCAGCAGCCCCTCGTGCCGCTCGTCGACGGTCTCGGTGGGCCGGGCGTCGTCGAGCCCGGAGTTGACGGTGAGCGCGTCGATGCCCAGCCGGCCCAGGATGCTGGGCAACAGCAGCGCGGCGTTGCCGTGCGCGGCGTCCACCACCACCTTGAGCCCGGACTCGGGCACCCCGGTGATGTCCAGGGCCTTCAGCAGTGATCCGGAGTAGCTGTCGAACGGCCGCGCGGGGAACGTGAGTTCACCGATCTCGCCGGGGAAGGCCCGGCGATACTCCTGGCGTGAGAAGACCCGGTCGAGCTTGCGCTGCGCGGCCTGCGAGAGGTCCGCCCCGCGCTCGTCGAAGAACATGATGTCCACCGAGTCCGGCACCCCGGGCGTGGTGCGGATCATGATCCCGCCGGCCGAGCCGCGCGCGGTCTCCTGACGGGCCACCGGCATCGGCACGTTCTCCAGGTCGCGCACGTTGATCGCGCTGGCCTGGAGCGCGGAGATCACCGCGCGCTTGAGCGCCCGGGCACCGCGCGAGTGGTCGCGCGCGGTGGTGACGGTGGCGCCCTTCTTGAGCGTGGTGGCGTAGGCCCCGGCCAGCCGGACGGCGAGTTCGGGGGTGATCTCGACGTTGAGGATGCCGGAGACCCCGCGCGGGCCGAACAGGTACTTCTGACCGCGCGACTCCCAGATCACCGAGGTGTTGACGACCGCGCCGGCCTCGATCGTCTTGAACGGGTAGATCCGCACGTCGCCGGCGACCAGCGACTCCTCCTCGATCAGGCACTCGTCACCGATGACCGCGCCCTCCTCGATCCGGGCGGCGCGCATCACATCGGTGTTCTTGCCGATCACACAGCCGCGCAGATTGGTCTGCGGGCCGACGTAGACGTTGTCGTGCACCACCGCCTTGTGCAGGAACGCGCCGCGCTTGACCACCACGTTGGAGCCGAGCACGGTGTGCTCGCGCAGTTCCACGCCGCCCTCGACCTTGGCGTAGTCGCCGATGTAGAGCGGGCCCTTGAGGATCGCCTCGCGGTCCACCTCGGCGCCCTCGGCGACCCATACGCCCGGGGACAGCTCGAAGCCGTCGATGTCCACGTCGACCTTGCCGGTGAGCACGTCGGCCTGGGCCTTGAGGTAGCTCTCGTGGGTGCCGACGTCCTCCCAGTAGCCCTCGGCGACATAGCCGTAGATCGGCTTGCCCTCCTTGAGCAGCTTGGGGAACACGTCACCCGACCAGTCCACGGACACACCCGCGGCGACGTAGTCGAAGACCTCGGGTTCCATCACGTAGATGCCGGTGTTGACGGTGTCCGAGAAGACCTGACCCCAGGTCGGCTTCTCCAGGAACCGGTCCACCCGCCCCTCGTCGTCGATGATCGTGATGCCGAATTCGAGGGGGTCGGGCACCCGGGTCAGACAGACGGTGACCAGGGCCCCCTTGGCACGGTGGTACTCGACCAGTGCCGTGAGGTCGAAGTCGGTGAGTGCGTCGCCGGAGATGACCAGGAACGTGTCGTCCTTGAGCGCCTCCTCGGCGTTCTTGACGCTGCCCGCGGTGCCGAGCGGAGTCTCCTCGTTCGCGTACGTCAGGCTCATGCCGAGTTCTTCGCCGTCGCCGAAGTAGTTGCGTACGAGCGACGCGAGGAACTGGACGGTGACGACGGTCTCGGAAAGCCCGTGGCGCTTGAGGAGCCGTAGCACGTGCTCCATGATCGGTCGGTTGACCACCGGCAGCAGCGGCTTGGGCATGCTGGAGGTCATCGGGCGCAGGCGGGTGCCTTCGCCTCCGGCCATGACGACGGCCTTCATCGGTCTCGTCCTCCTATCGCGTCACACCACCCGCACCCACGGCTGAATTGCCGGGGCCGGGTGGCGTGGTTTGAGTATCTCGTGATCGCCGCGTTGTCCGGCGATCCCTTCGCTACCCGGCGGTCGCTGTGCGACTCGCCTTGTCCGCGGCCACGAGCCGTTTGGCCTGGGCTGCGTAGAGGACTCCTGCCCACCAGTACAGCGCAGTACCCCACCACGCGAACGCCCATCCGAAGATCGCGGCGAGAGTTGCGACACGTCCGGTGCCGTCGCTGAGCAGCAGGAGCGGGAAGGCGTACATGAGATTGAAGGTCGCGGCCTTGCCGACGAAGCTGACCGAGAGCGCGCCGTAGCGGTGCCGGCGCAGAATCAACAGCACCACGCCCATGAACAACTCGCGACCCAGGATGATCGCGGTCAGCCAGATCGGCAGGATCTCGCGCCAGGTCAGGCCGACCAGGGTGGCGAGGATGTAGAGCCGGTCGGCGGCCGGGTCCAGGATCGCGCCGACCTTGCTGACCTGGTTCCAGCGGCGGGCCAGTTTGCCGTCCAGGTAGTCGCTGATCCCGCTGAGCATGAGCAGCGCGAGCGCCCACAGGTCGTGTTTGGGGCCGCCGAACTCGGGCGCCAGGATGAGCCACAGGAAGACCGGGACACCGAGCAGGCGGGCGAAGCTGAGCAGGTTGGGGATCGTCACGATCCGGTCGCTGGGAGCGTCGACGCCGCCCTCCCGGGTAGGCGGCGGGGCCGCGTCCACGTGGGCGTCCACGGGTCCTCTGCTTTCTTCCGGTGGGTCTTCGTTCGAGGTCAGCCTATGTCGCGCCGGACGGGCTCAGCGACGCCCGGAGCCGCCGGAGACCGGGTCCGGGGCGGGGCTGTCGGGCGTGGCGGTCGTGGTCGTGCTCTCGGCGGCCGGCCCGGGAAGCGTCGGCAGCGGGCCGCGGTCGCGCAGGATGCGCAGGACCAGGATCAGGGTGAGCCCGATGCCGGCGAACAGGTAGCCGTTGCCGAGCACGAACTCGAGCGGCGTCCAGTGCCGTTCGCGGTCGCCGTCCCGGGGGGCGAGCCAGATCAGGCCCCACGGCTGGAGCGTCTGCGTGCCGTCCCAGTCGCCGAGGACGTTCAGTCGCATCGGCCAGGCCGCGAAGAACGCGAAGAAGGCGCCGGTCAGCCACCACCACAGCGGTCTCGCCCGGGTCAGCGCGGTGTGCGTGAGCAGGACGAACACGGGCACCACCCACACCCAGTGGTGCGACCACGAGATGGGCGAGACGAACAGCGACAGGCCGCCGGTGATCACCACGCCGACCAGTTCGTTGCCGTACAGCGAGGCGCGGGCCGCGGCCAGCAGGCCCAGCGCCCCGATGACCAGGCAGAGCAGCAACCACAGCCCCTTGGCCGGCCCGCCGTCGCCGAGCATACGGGTGAACATGCCCTGCACCGACTGGTTGTTGAGGGTGCCGACGCTGAGCTTGGAATTGACCTTGCCGCTGATCGACACCAGGTTCGCCCAGTAGTACGCGGACGCCGACGGCGCGGCGACCAGACCCACCAGGACGGTGCCTACGAACGCGCCGGAGGCCACCGCGGCGGCCCGGAACCGGCGGGTGATCAGCAGGTACACCACGAAGATCGCGGGGGTGAGCTTGAGGCCGGCCGCGACGCCGACCCCGATGCCCTTGTAGCGGCGATCGTCGGGCAGCGCCAGGTCGAGCACGATCAGCGCCAGGAGCAGCAGGTTGATCTGCCCCCACACGAGCGTCCATTCCACCGGCTCCAGCCACAGGACCACGGCGAAGGTGGCCGCGCTGACCCCGAACCGGCCCGCGCCGCGCCGGTAGCCGAGCATCCCCCACGAGGCCCAGACCACGGCGAACAGCGACAGCAGGCTGAGGCACGCCATGAACCACTTGAGGCCGGCGAAGCCCAGCGGCAGCACGATGTAGAAGAGCAGCCCGGAAATCGGCGGGTAGATGAAGGGCAGTTCCCACTTGCCGTAGTTCTCGGTGTAGATCCGGTCGCCGTCGCGCAACCTGTGCACGGCGTCGTGGTAGACGCTCAGGTCGAGCATGTGCCACATGTCGCGGCGGTTGAGGTAGGTCCACAGCGCCCACAGGCCGAGCGAGAGCACCATCAGGGCGCCGCCGACGAGCGCGACGCGTCCCGGCCGACGGGGTTCCCGGCTGTGCTCGTGCCCGAACGGGACGCGGGGCGCGAGCGTCAACAACTCGCGGCAGGAGGTGACGAGCACGCGGGGCAAGGACATGTCGGTCGGGGACTCCACAACTGCACGGTTCAATGGGCGCCAGTCCGGGTGGCGCCGGGTCAGGATATCCACACGGTCGAAACGGCCCGGCGTCCAGTGCCGCGGACGGGAACCGCGGACCGTGACCCCACGTCCGTCCGGACGGGGGCTACACCCCGGCCGGGGTGGGCGTGGAACTCCCCGGGGACGGTCGGCCCACCGGTTCCGGCGGATCGAGCGTAACGGCTTCCACCGACGCGCTCGCGCACTTTCGCCGGCTCGCGGCCAGACCCACCGCGATCGTGAGCAGCGCGGCCAGCCCGGCGAGAGTGTACGCGTCGGCCAGCACCAGATCCCACCCGGCGAGCCGCAGTTCGCGGCCGTCGCGGTAGGGCACCTGCCAGATCAGCCCGGTCGGCACCGGCACCGGCAGCTCCACCCGGCGTCCCGGCACCGCGGCGGTGAGCACGACCAGGGCGAGCGCGGCGAGCCCGGCCCGGGTCCGGAACGGACCGGCCCGGCGGGCGGCGTCGACCAGGAGCACACCACCCGGCACGATCCACACCCAGTGGTGGGTCCACGAGATCGGCGACACCAACAGTCCGGTCAGCGCGGTGACGCACAGTCCGGCCAGGTCGCGTCGCGGGTCGTCGGGTCGGCTGCGGCCGATCACCGCGGCCAGGGCGAGGCCGCCGACGCCGACCGCGACCGCGATCGCGAACCACAGCGGCCCCGGCGGGGGTGCCTCGTGGGTGAGGCGGATCAGTATCCCGCGCAGCGACTGGTTACCCGGTACCTGGACCGGGCCGACCCGGGTGTCGTCGAGGAACAGGCCGCCCCAGTAGCGCAGCGACTCGCGCGGCAGCACAGCGAAGGCGACGAACAGCCCGGTCCCGAGCGCGAGGACGGCGTTGCGCCCCTCGCGCATGCGGCCGGTCAGGAACAGGTAGGGGATCAGGATCGCCGGGGTGAGCTTGAGCCCGGCCGCCAGGCCCACCCCGCAGCCGCGCAGCCGGGCATCGGGCGCCCGGGAGAGGTCGGCCAGGATCACCACCAGCAGGAGCAGGTTGATCTGGCCGAACCGCAGCGTCTCCTGGACGGGTTCGCTCCACAGCAGCACGGCGGCGGTGATCGCCGCCGCGGGCAGTCGGCGCGGGCGGCGCACGCCGACCATGCCCCAGGCCAGGTGCGCGGCTAGGGTGAGCAACGCGAGGTTGCCCGCGACCGACACCCAGCGCAGCACGCCCCACGGCAACCAGGCCAGCGGGGTGAACAGCAGCGCGGCGCACGGGGTGTAGGTGAACGGCAGGTGGGCCATCCCGACCGACATCGAGTAGAGCCGCCCCCGACCGTCCAGGATGGCCCGCCCGCCGGCCTGGTAGACCCGCAGGTCGCCGAGCCACCACATGGTCGCCGGTCGGGTCAGCGCGAGCGCGACGTAGGCGGTGACCGACCCCGCGATCAGGACCGCGGCCAACACCGGGAGACGTCCGAGGAAGCGCTGGGTGCGACGTGACGTCTCGGGCATGCACCTGATCGTGCCACCGCCGACGCCCGTTTGCTCCGCACTACTCCGTACGCGTCACAGTGTTGTGTTCATCGGATGTTGCGGGCCGTTCCGCACCGGTCCAGCCCGTTCCACCGCCTACGTCGGATTCTCGACCTACTTGTCCAGAGGCTTGTCCACGGGCTTGTCCTCGGGCTTGTCGGCCGGCTTGTCCGCCTGCCTGCTCTCCTGCGCCCGGGCCCGCGAGCGGCCCACCTCGGCGTAGAAGCGCAGCACGTCGAGGTCGTCGACCGAGCCGGGGTTGACCGCGTCCTCCAGGGCGCGCCCCTGGAGCAGCTTCTTCACCGGGATCTCGATCCGCTTCCCGGTGAGGGTGTGCGGCACGCCCGGCGCGGCGATGATCTCGTCCGGGACGTGCCGGGGCGAGACCTCCTCGCGGATCACCGCGCGGATCCGGGCCTGGAGCGCCTCGTCGAGCGTGTGGCCGGGCGCGGGGACCACGAACAGCGGCATCCAGTAGCCACCGTCGGGCAGTTCCAGGCCCACCACCAGCGACTCGCGCACCTCGGGGAGGCGTTCGACGGCCTCGTAGATGTCGCTCGACCCCATCCGCACGCCCTGCCGGTTCAGCGTCGAGTCGGAGCGGCCGTGCACGACGACCGTGCCGCGCTCGGTGAGCGTGATCCAGTCGCCGTGCCGCCACACGCCCGGGTAGGTGTCGAAGTAGCTGGCCCGGTAGCGCGCGTCGCCGGGGTCGTTCCAGAAGTGGATCGGCATCGAGGGCATCGGCTGGGTGATCACCAGCTCGCCGACCTCGTCGACCACCGGCCGGCCCTGCTCGTCCCACGCCTCGACCGCACAGCCCAGGGCCCGGCACTGGATCTCGCCGAGATACACCGGCAGGTCCGGGCTGCCACCGACGAAGGCGCTGCACACGTCGGTGCCGCCGCTGACCGAGGCCAGCCACATGTCGGCGCCCACCGCGTCGTAGACCCAGCGGAAGCCGTCGGGCGGGAGCGGCGAGCCGGTGGTGCCCAGCGCCCGCACCCGGCTCAGGTCGTGCGAGACGCGCGGGGTCAGCCCCTTCTTGCGGCAGGCCATCACGTAGGCGGCGGAGGTGCCGAACCAGGTCACCCCGGCCCGCTCCACCACGGTCCACTGGGCCTCGGGGCCCGGGTAGCCGGGGCTGCCGTCGTAGAGCACGATCGTGGTGCCCGCGAGCAGGCCGCCGACCAGCATGTTCCACATCATCCAGCCGGTGGAGGTGTACCAGAAGAAGCGGTCGTTCGGGCCCAGGTCGAGTTGGAGCGCGGCCTCCTTCAGGTGTTCGAGCACGATCCCGCCGTGGCCCTGGACGATCGCCTTGGGCAGACCGGTGGTGCCGGACGAGTACAGGATCCACAGCGGGTGATCGAAGCCGACCGACTCGAAGTCGAGCCCGTCGGCGGGCAGGTCGCGCCCGATCACCTCGGCCCAGGGCAGCACGCCGTCGGGCGTCGGCTCGTCGAGCAGCGGTACATGCAACACGTGTCGCACGGTCGGCAGGCCCTCGCGCAGTTCGGCGACCACGTCGGCGCGGCGGACCTCCTTGCCGCCGTAGCGGTAGCCGTCCACCGCGAGCAGCACCACCGGCTCGATCTGCTGGAACCGGTCGAGCACGCTGCGCGCGCCGAAGTCGGGCGCGCAGGCCGACCACACCGCGCCGATCGAGGCGCAGGCGAGCAGCCCGATCACCGCGTGCGGGGTGTTCGGCACGTAGGCCGCGACCCGGTCGCCGGGGCGCACGCCCAGCTCGCGCAGGGTGGCCGCACAGGACGCCACCTGGCGGCGCAGCTCGGCCCAGGAGATCTCGCGCGGGATCAGCTCCTCGTCCAGGTGGACGATCGCCGGGCGCTCCGGGTCGCCGTCCTCGGTGTGCCGCAGCGCCTGCCGGGCGTAGTTCAGCCGGGCGTTCGGGAACCAGCGGGCACCGGGCATGGTCCGGTCCGCCAGTACCACCTCACGATCGCCCAGGTCGAGGTCGAACCAATCGCACAGCGAGGCCCAGAACGCCTCGGGTTCGGTGGTCGACCATTCCCACAAGCGGGCGTAGTCCTCGGCGTGGACGCCGCGTTCGGCGGCGAGCCACGCGCGATAGCGGGTGACCGCCGCGGCGGCGACCCGCTCGGCCGACGGTTGCCACAGCAACTCGGCCCGCTCGCTCGATTCCGTCATCTTTGTTGCCCCCTCCACGCGGTGTGCCCCCCGACCCTGCCATCTCGCGCCCGCGCGCGCATCCCCCGGGCGAGTCGGAAAGGATCTTCGTGGGGACTCTGGACGCGGCGGAGCGAACGCGGGATGTTACCGACGGGAAACAAGTCCGGCGGCACATCCGGCGAAGGAGGCCCCGCATGCCCGGCCCACACCCCATCGTCAGCGACTGCGGCACCGACCGCGAACGCGTCGCGGAACGGCTGCTGGCCGCGTCCCACGCGCACGCGTTCGACCCGATCGCCGACGTCGACTGGGACGCCCCACTGGTCGACGGCGCCTACTTCCTGCCCGCGCATCGGGTCACTTTGTACGGCACGCCGCTGTGGGAGCGGATGAGCGAGCGGCAGCGCGTCGACCTGTCCCGGCACGAGGTCGCCTCGATGGCCAGTGTCGGCATCTGGTTCGAGGTCGTGCTGATGCAACTGCTCATCCGGCACGTCTACGACCGGCCGCTGACCTCGCGACACGTGCAGTACGCGTTCATGGAGATCGCCGAGGAGTGCCGGCACTCGACCATGTTCGGCCGATTGATCGACAAGCTGGAGTGCCCGGAGTACGGACCCGGCCCGTACGCGCACATGGCGGCGCGGGCGATGAAGACGTTCGGCTCGGGCGTGCAGGCCTTCGCGATGGCACTGATCGCCGAGGAGGTCCTGGACACGATGCAGCGCGAGATGATGGCCGACGAGTCGCTGCAGCCGATCACCCGGCGGACCGCCCGGATCCACGTGGTCGAGGAGGCCCGGCACGTGCGCTACGCGCGCGACGAGGTGGCTCGGGGCGCGCCGCACCTGTCCCGGGCGGAGCGGGCGATCACCCGGCTCGCGCTGGCCCGCGCCGCGCACATCATCGCCACCCGTCTGGTGCACCCCGGGGTGTACGCGGCGGTGGGTCTGGATCCGGCCGAGGCGTATCGCACCGCGCGGGCCAATCCGCACCGGTTGGACACGCTCGCCCACTGGTCGCGGCGGCTGATCGCCTTCTACGCCGAGCAGGGCCTGCTCGGCGGGCCGGGCCTGCGACTGTGGCGGGCGTCGGGTCTGATGGGACGTGGAATACCCACCCCGGCACGGCGGCGGGTGTGACCGTAAATACCCCCGGCCGGGTTGGCGCGCGGAACTGACGATCCGTCAGACTGTGGTCCGTACACACATCGGACGAGACGGCCAGACGAGTTGGAGGGCCCCGTGACGAAGGACCACAAGCCCGTGGTCCCCGGTTGGTTCACCACGTCCGGGGAGGATTTCTCCCTCCTCGGCACCCGGTGTACCGCCTGTGGGACCGTGTTCTTCCCGCGCCGGGAGACGTTCTGCGGCAACCCGGCGTGCTCCGGCACCGAGTTCGCCGAGGTGCCGCTGTCCAAGCGCGGCACCGTGTGGTCGTACACGAACGCCGGCTACCGCCCGCCGGCGCCGTTCGTGTCCGATCCGGACGTCGAATGGCGGCCGTACACCATCGTCGCGGTGCGCCTGGAGGCCGAGGGCCTGATCGTGCTCAGCCAGGGCGCGCCCGGGGTGGGCGTGGACGACCTGAAGGTCGGCGACCCGGTGGAGATCGTGCCCGGCGTGCTGTACGAGGACGACGAGTACGTGCACACCACGTGGAACGTACGGCCGGTGGAGGTTCGGGCATGAGCAACGACCGCGAGATCGTCGTCCTGGGCGCGGGCATGCACCCGTGGGGCAAGTGGGGCCGCAACTTCGTCGAGTACGGCGTCAAGGCCGCCCAGGACGCGTTGAAGGACGCCGGACTGGCGTGGCAGGACATCCAGTTCGTGGCGGGCGCGGACACCATCCGCAACGGCTACCCGGGCTTCGTCGCCGGCGCCACCTTCGCCCAGGCGCTGGGCTGGACCGGGGCGCGCATCTCCAGCTCGTACGCGGCCTGCGCGTCCGGCTCGCACGCCATCGCGAGCGCTCGCGCGCAGATCCTCGCCGGCCTGTGCGACGTGGCCCTCGTGGTCGGCGCCGACGCGGCCCCCAAGGGCTTCTTCGCGCCGGTCGGCGGGGACCGTCCCGACGACCCGGACTGGGTGCGCTTCCACCTGCTCGGCGCCACCAACCCGGCCTACTTCGGGATGTACGCCCGGCGTCGGATCGACCTGTACGGCGCCTCGGTCGAGGACTTCGCCAGGGTCAAGGTCAAGAACGCGCGCAACGGCCTGGGCAACCCGAACGCCCGTTACCGCAAGGCGTTCACCGCCGAGGACGTGGCCGCCTCGCCGATCGTGTGCGACCCGCTGCGGCTGATGGACATCTGCGCCACCTCCGACGGCGCGGCGGCCGTGGTGTTGTGCAGCAAGGAGTTCGCCGCCCGGCACACCACCGCCCCGGTGCGCATCTCGGCGGTCTCCACGGTCACCCCGACCTTCCCGAGCGCGCTGATCGAGCTGCCCGACATCGCGACCGACTCGTCGGCGGCGGTCGCCCCGCAGGAGTTGTCCTTCCGCGCCTCGCTCGCGCACGCCGCGTACGAGGAGGCCGGCATCGGGCCCGAGGATCTGAGCCTGGCCGAGGTCTACGACCTGTCCACCGCCCTGGAGTTGGACTGGATCGAGGACCTGGGCATCTGCGCGCCCGGCGAGGCGGAGAAGCTGCTGCGCGACGGCGCGACGGAGATCGGCGGCCGGATCCCGGTCAACGCCTCCGGCGGCCTGGCCTCGTTCGGCGAGGCGGTGCCCGCGCAGGCGATCGCCCAGGTCTGCGAGTTGACCTGGCAACTGCGCGGCGAGGCCGGCGCTCGCCAGGTGGCGGGCGCCCGGGTGGGCATCACCGCCAACCAGGGCCTGTTCGGGCACGGTTCGTCGATCGTGGTCACCCGCTAGCGTCCGCGCGGCGACGAACCGACAAGTCACCGAAACGATCCCGGAGTTCCGGCCGCGCCACGGCCGGGACCGGCTCCGGGATCGTTTCCGTTGTACGGAGGTGTGCATGGGTATTCCGGACGGCATCGGCGTGGTCGACCTGCTGATGGGTCTGCCGAATCGGGACCGGCGCTGGTGGGCGACCGCGATGGCGGGCACCCTGCGGGACGAGGACAGCCGGACCGGGATGACCCACCCGGCCGGCTACATGTTCAAGGATCTGCCCGACATGGAGCGCACCGATTCCTCGGCCGAGGATCTGCTGCGCGAGATGGACCGGTTCGGGGTGGAGAAGGCGCTGATCCCGGTCTCGTTCGAGGACCCGGACACGCTCGACGCGGTGCGCCGGCACCCGGATCGGCTGCTCGGCAGCTTCCAGGTGGATCCGACCGACGTGATGGCGGGCGTGCGGGCATTGCGCCGGGCACGCGAGGAGGCGGGCATCCTGGCCGCGACCTTCTTCCCGTGCGGCTGCACACCCCCGGTGCCGATCGACGACCGGCTGGCGTATCCGCTCTACGCGACCTGTGTGGAGCTGGGCCTGCCGGTGTTCGTGAACGCGGGCATCCCCGGGCCCCGGGTACCGGCCGCCGCGCAGGAGGTGATGCGCTTCGACCGGGTCTGCTACGACTTCCCGGAGCTGACCGTGGTGCTGCGTCACGGCGGCGAGCCGTGGTGCGACCTGGCGGTCAAGCTGATGCTCAAGTGGCCGGGCCTGCACTGGTCCTCGTCGGCGTTCGCGCCCAAGCACTACCCGCGCGCGATCGTCGACTACGCGAACACGCGCGGGGCGGACAAGGTCATGTACGCGGGCTACTTCCCGTACGGGCTGACCCTGGACCGGATCTTCGCCGAGTTGCCCGGGGTCGGCTTCAAGGACGAGGTGTGGCCGAAGTTCCTGCGGACCAACGCCCTGCGGGTGCTCGGGCTCTGATCGGCCGGCCGGCGCTCAGCCGGCCGTCGTCGGGGCCAGGGCGAGTGCCGCCTCGATCGGGTCGGCGCCGGGGCGGGGGTCGATGACGGCCAGGACCGGGACGGTGACGCCCGCCGCGACGTAGCGGGCGATCCGCGCCCGGCACTCGGCCGGTTCGCCGTGCACGATCAGGTCGTCGAGCACCGCGTCCGGGACCAGGTCGAGGGCCCGCTTGCGGTCGCCCTCGGCCCACGCCTCCCACATCGGCGCCAACTGCTCCTCGCGCCCGAGCCATCGGTGGAAGTCGGCGTAGACCGGGACGGTGAGGTAGGCGGTGATCATCCTTCGGCCGATCGCCCGCGCGGTGTCCCGGTCCCCTGTCGGCACGACGAAGATCCGCGCGACGATCTCCTTGTCCGGGCCGCCCTCGCGCACGTACGGCACCACACGTTCGACGTCCTTCGCGGAGAGCCAGTTCAGGATCGCGCCGTCGGCCTCCCGGCCGGCGAGCCGCAACATGCCCGGGCGCAGCGCGGCGACCAGGATCGGCGGCGGGCTCTGCGGCGGCCGGGACAGCCGGAAGCCGCGCACCGCGAAGGTCTCGTACTCCTCGGTGACCTTCTCCCCCGCGAACGCCGCGCGCAGGAACCGCACGGTGTCCCGCACCCGCTGATAGGGCCGGTCGAACGCGGCCCCGTTCCAGCCCTCGACGATCGGCGCGGAGCCGGCGCCCAGGCCCAGGTGGAAGCGGCCGGGGGCCACCTCGGCGAGCGCCGCCGCGCTCATCGCCAGGGTGGCCGGGCCGCGTGTGTACGGCGAGACGATCGCGGTGCCCAGGCGCACGTCCGGGTCGGCGAGGGCCGCCACGGTGAGCGGGGTGAAGCCGTCCGAGCCGTCCACCTCGGCCGACCAGACGTCGGTGTAGCCGGCCCTGCGCAACTCGCGGATCAGGCGCGGGTGTTCGGTGAGCGGGGCGTCGAGCGGAACGGTGATCCCGAAGCGGGCCTGATCCATGCGTGCTCCTCCGCGTACTCCCGAAGACGGTCGTGGTGGTCGATCAGGACTACCACAGCGCGGGCGTGCGCACGACGCGCCGCTCAGGCTTCGCGTGCGTCGGCAGCCGGGCGATCGGGCGGGAGGCGGACGAACAGCGTGCCGACGCCCGCGCTCGCGAACAGGGCCGCCAGGACGCCCCACCCGATGCCGCCCACGGCCTGGAGCAGTCCGGTGATCAGGATCGGGCCGAGTACGTGGCGCCCGACCGAGCGGCCCATGCCGAACGCGGCCAGGTATTCGGCCCGGCGGTCGTCCGGTGCGACGGCGTAGGACAACGTCCAGGCGGCGGACACCGCGATCACCTCGCCGCAGGACAGCAGCAGTACGCCGATCGGAAACACCACGGCGGCGGGGGCCCGTTCGGCCGACCACAGCAGCACGCACGCCGCCGCGAGCAGCGCGCCGGCCGCCACCTGGCAGCGCCGCGCGGCGCGGACCGACATCGCGAGCCGGGCGGCCGGCATCTGGCACACCACGCCGAAGACGGTGTTGACCGCGTACAGCGCGCCGAGCCAGGACGCGGACAACCCGCCGCGGGTGGTCAGCCACAGCGGGATGCCCAGATTGAGCACGGGCAGCCACAGTTGGAGCAGCGTGTCGATCGAGGCCAGTCCCCACACCCGCCGATCGCGCAGCGCGCCCCACCCGGACACCCGCGTCGCCGCGCCTCGGGCCGGCGGCACCGGGATGGTCGCGAGCAGTGCGGCCACGAGGACGAAAGCGGCGGCGTTGACCAGCACGACCGCGCGAAACGCCGCCGCGTCGTCCAGGCCGATGGCCAGGCCGCCGAGCGGGGCGCCGAGGCTGATCCCGAGGTTGGCCACCGTGCGGTAGGCGGCCAGGGTGCGCACCCGGTCGGCGCCGTCGGCGAGTTCGGCCACGAACGCCTGGGTGAGCGCGGACACGCTCTGGTCGGCCGTGGTGACCACGGCGACCGCGACGAGGAAGCTCCACCACTCGCCCACGGCCGCGTAGCCGGCGGTGCCGGCCGCGCGGGCCAGGTGCAGGGCGACCAGGGTGTTGCGTACCCCCACGAGGTCGGCGAGCCGGCCGATCGGCACCGCCGTACCGAGCGCGATCAGTCCGGCCAGCCCGAGGCCGAGACCCACACCGCCGGTGGACAGACCGACGATTCGGGTGAAGTAGACGGCGGAGAACGCAACGAACAACCCCACGCCCAGGTAGTCGACCAGCCCCACCCCGAGCAACCGCCGCACCGGACGCCGGACCCGGACTTCGGCGCGGCCCCCCGCGGCCTCGACTTCGGTCGTGTCCTGCCCGACTTCCGGTCCGTGCACATTATTCTGTGTCATGGACACAGTATTTTGGACCCAAGGACACAATCGCGCCATGACCGATCCCGCCGAAGCCGTCGGCTACACCCTCGCCGCCAATCTGCGCGCCGCCCGGCAGGCCCGGGGCTGGCGGCTGGACGAACTCGCCGGCCGCTCCGGGGTGAGCCGCAACATGCTCCAGCAGATCGAGACCTGCCGGACCAACCCGAGCATCGCCACCCTGGCCCGGATCTCGGCCACCCTCGGCATCCCGATGGGCCGGCTGGTCGAGCCGCCCGAGGAACTGGGCCACGTGGCCCGCCGCGACGACGCGCCGACCCGCCCCGGCGGCCGGGAGAGCGTCTTCCGCCTGCTGATCAACGACACCACCGCGCCGTTCACCGAGCTGTGGGAACTGCGCCTGGCGGCACACGACGAGGTGTCCGCCGACGCGCACCCGACCGGTACGCGTGAGCTTTTGCACGTGCACGAGGGCACGGTGACCGTCGAGGTGGGCGGCGCGACGTTCACCGTCGGCCCCGGCGACGCGCTGCGGATGCGCGGCGATCGGCCGCACGTGTACCGCAACACCCGCGCCGAGCCGGTCCGGCTGACCATGACCGTGGTCTACGCGGGTGTGCCCGACCCCCGCTACCGGGAGGTCGGCGCCGCCGCCTCCCGAGGCACCGTGGCCTGGTAGCCGGCGAACAGCGGCACGTAGCCGGTGGGATCCGTCACCACACACGCGAACGGCCGGTCGAAGCACACCGGACGCGGCTTGGGCGTAAAGCTCACGGGAGTGAGCGTGACGGCGCTCACCGCCGCCGCCTCGACGCCCTCCTCGGTGACCCGCAGCAGCGACTCCTGGACCATCGCGTCGATCCGCACCGGCTCGTCGGTCGCCCAGCGAAAGTCCGCGGCGTCGCCCAGCGGCGCCGTCACGCCCAGCGCCCGCAGCCGGGGCACCACGTCGAGCCGGGTGCGCAGCTCGAAGCGCGGTACGGCCACCTCCACCGCCGCGCCCTCGTACGGCGTCCCCGTCTCGCGCGGCGCCCACCCGGCGGTGATCACCGACGCGGGCGGGGCCTGCGCCGGGCCCAGCGCGAAGCGCACCCGTGCGGGCCGCTCCCCCACACACGGCAGTTCCACCACGGTGACCTCGCCGTCGCGGCCGTCGATCGTCCACACGTCGGCGGCGGGCACCTCCCGGTGCATCATCGGGACCGGCGCCCGGGTGCCGTCGGCGGCGTGGAACGGCCGATCGCGCGTGCGCGCGGGATCGAACCCGTCCCGCCAGCGGGCGCGCAGCGCGAGCGCGCCGACCACGAGCAGCCGCGTCGCCTCGGAAATCCGCACGGGTATCCGCTCGATCAGCCCATCCGTGGCCCGCGCGACCCACCGGTCCAGCGCGGCCGGATCCACCGGCGACCCGAATTCGACCTCCGCCAGCGCGGCCCGGAACTCCGCCCGCAGCGGCGCCGCGCTCCACACCCCGGTGGCCACCGCGAGCGCCTCGATCCCGGCCAGCTCACGCGCCACCGCGTCCACCGCGGGCGCCGCCTCCGGCCAGGCGAGACCGACCACGTCGGCCAACTCCTCGGCGGTGTCCCCGTCCGCGCCGACGGCCGGCACCGCGAGCGCCAGCCACAGGCCGGTCGGCGAGCACACCACGTCGCCACCGGCCGCCCGCACCCCGGCGTCGCTCAGCATCGCGTCGAGCAGACGCGAGGCCAGCTCCCGTACGGCGCCCGCGTGTTCGCGCAGAGCCGGTTCCATCTGATCACCCTTGTCGTCGCCACGTCGTCGCTGCCCGGAGGTGTTCGGTGTCCCCCGGCCGAGGAGATGTATGCCTCCCGACCGTAGTGTCGTGCGTCATGGACGACTTCGGCGGGGACGTGGAGCTGCGCAGACTCATCGACCGTCAGGCGATCCGCGACGTGGTGTCGCGGTACTGCCGGGGCATCGACCGGATGGACCTCGACGCCGTCCGCGCGTGCTACCACCCCGACGCCACCGACGAACACGGCGCCTTCACCGGGACGGTGGACGAATACCTCGCATGGATCGGGCGATTGCTCCCCCGATACACCTCGACCATGCATCTGACCGGCAACCACCTGGTGGACTTCCGCGACGACACGCCCGATCTCGCCCGTTCGGAGACGTACGGGATCGCCTTCCACCGCAGTGCCGACCCGGCGCCGCGCGGCAACCTGACCACCGGCTTCCGCTACATCGACGACTTCGCCCGGCGCGACGGCGTGTGGCGGATCGCCCGCCGGGTGGCCACCACCGAGTGGGTCCGGGTGGACGACGCGGCCGGGCAGTGGCCGGTGCCCGAGGGGCTGCGCACGGGCCGACGCGATCGCACCGACGCGGTGTACGCGCCGTTCCCCGCCGACCCGGGCCCGCCGGCCTGATCGGCCTCAGCCGATCGGCTCCGCCGCCTCCATCGCCTCGACCGGCTCCACCGGAGCCACCTGCTCCACCGGCTTGCGGAACACCCGGGTCGCGTGGATCTCGCCGACGATCTGCGGCGCGTCCGGCTCCTGCGGCACCGGCAGCCCGGGCCGCAGGTGCTCCTCGACCGAGATGTACTTCAGCCCCGCCCGCAGGTCGGCGTCGTTGCGCAACCGCACCACCAGCGGGAACTCCGCCAGCGCCGTGGTGTCGAACAGCCCCGTGGTGTACACCAGTTGCACTCCGAGCGCATCCGCCACCGCGCGCTGGAGCTCCAGCAGATACGACGCGTTGGCCCGCCCGATCGGGTTGTCCAGGAACAACGTCCCGGCGTGCCGGTGCCGGGCCCGGCCGCGGTCGTTGCTGCGCAGCGCCGCCATCGTGCAGTAGAGCGCGATCGCGGCGGTCAGCAGCTGGCCGCCGGAGAACACGTCGCCCATCTGCCCCACCGGCACCCGTTCGGCCCGCAACACCGAGTCCGGCTTCAGGATCTCCACCTGCACCCCGCGCGGGCGCAGCGCCGCGTGCACCCCGCGCAGCAGCAGCGTCATCCCGTCCCGCCGCACCCCGCCGACCGTGCCGTCGCGACCGCGCCGAATCGTCCGGGTCGCCTCGTCGACCACCTCGCCGAGCGCCTCGACCAGGGCCGCCGCGTCCGGCTCGTCGAAGCGGATCCGCAGGAACTCCTGCCCGGACCACTCGCCCAGCTCCTCCGGCAGCCGGGACAACCGCTGCGCGGCGCGCAGCGTGGTCAGCGCGGCCTCGACCATCCCGCGCATCCGGTCCACGATGCTGTCCCGGTTGCGTTCGATCTGGCGCAGCTCGTCGGTGAGCACCCGCAGGCGCGGCGCGAACGCCGCCGACCAGGCGGGCGCATGCTCCGCGAGCGCGGCCGGCGGCAGTTCCCGGATCTGCTGCCGCGCGGGCATCCGGACCTGCTCGAACCGGGTCGCGCCCGCGTGCCGCACCAGCGTCTCGGTGCGCTCGCGGACCTGGGCCTCGGCGGCGGACAGGTCGGCCGCGGCGGCCCGCAGCGCGCGCCGGCACGTGGTCGCCGCGTCCCGCGCGTCGGCGACCGGACCCGCGAACGGCGTCGCGGCCGGCTGCTCGGGGTCCACCGGCACCGCCGGCAGCGTGTCCGTAAGGGAGCCCGCCACCTCGCCGAACGCGCCGGCCGCGTGCTCCGCCTCGGTGTGCTCGCGCACCAGGCGCCCGTGCGTCTCGCGGGCCGACGCGACCTCCTCGGTCCGGGTCGCGTGTTCGGCGCCGGCGGCCCGCAACAACTCGTGTGCGTGTGCGCCGTCGCGGGGTCGCTGCTCCTCGGGCAGGTCCAGGTGGTGCTCGTGGCCCTCGGCGGGCGCGTGCCGCTCCACCTCGCCGCGCAGTCGGCCGAGCAGTTCGCTGGCCGCGTCGGCGCGCCCCTCCAGGGTGCGTACGTGGTCCTCGGCGCGGCCGGCGGCGGCCAGGCGCGAGGGGCCGTCGGAGCCGTCGAATCCGTCAAGCAGCTCGGCGGCCTGTCGGCGCACCTTGGCGGTGAGCCGGTCCAGGGTGCCCTGCGCGGCCGACTCCTCGCTCTCCGCGCGGGCCTGCTCGGCCCGCAGGTCGGCGCCCACGCCCACCTTCTCGTACAGCGCGCGGGCGGTGCGGTACGCCTCGCGCAGCGCGGGCAACGACGCCCGCGCTGCGGCCTCGTCGGCCGCCTCGTCGGCACCCGGCTCCTCGGACGCGCCGGTGATCTCGGCACGTTCCTCGCGCAGCGCGCGGGCGGTGCGGCGCGCGTCGTCGGCCGAGCGCTGCGCCTGCCGGCGGTCCTCGTCGGCGGTGCGGGCCAGCAGCCGGTCCGCCTCGGCGCCGGCCTCGTGTTCGGTGGTCTCCTGCTCCAGCTCGCGGATCCGGCGCGCCCACCCGGCCCGCTCGCGCAGCCGGAAGGCGAGTCCGGCCAGCGCGTCGGCGCGGCGGCGCGCGGTCTGCGCGGCGTCCATCCGCCGATCGCGCCGATCCACCGCCTGCGCCCGGTCCTGCTCGGCGGTCACCGCGGCGATCTCGGCGGCCTCCCCCGCGGCCTGCGCGGCGGCCAATTCGACCCGCGCGTCGGCGACCGCCTCGAACAGTTCGTCGAGCCGGCCCGCCGGGCACGCCGCCCGCCACGTCGCCAGGCGTCCGGCCAGCGCCCGATCGGCCTCCAGGCGCGCGGCCCGCTCGCGGATCGCCTCCTGCCGCTCGCCCGCCCGCCTGCGCAGCGCGTCCCGCTCGGTGTCGGCGGCCCGCTCGTCGTGCATCGCCGGGTTCGGCGGCACCAGGAACGTGTCCGCCCGCTCCTCGCCCGGCTCCAACAGCGCCTGCGGGGTGCCCACCGCCACCGCCGAGCGCGGCAGCAGCGCGGCCTCGGCCAGCACGTCCCGGGCCCGGTCCATCGCGTTGTGCATGGTGACGATCACGCCGTCGACCAGCTGCGGGCGGGCCGCGAGCACCGCGGCGTGCCGCTCGGCGGGCACCGACTGGGCCAGGTAGCGCCAGCCCGGCAGGGCCGGAATGCCGTGCTCGCCCAGGAGTTCGACCGCGGCCAGCACGTCGGAGCCGGCGGGCAGCAGGCCGCCGTCGCCCAGCGCGGCCAGGATCCGCGAGTCGTCGGCGGCGTCGGTGCGCAGGTGGAACAGGGTGCGCTCGCCGTCGCCGACCGCCTCGGCGAGCAGTTCGCGCAGCACGTCGGCGGCCCGGTCGAAGGTGCGCGCGGCCTGCTCGCCGATCGCCGTTTCGGCGTCGGGGCCCAGCAGTTCGCGCACCCTCGGCTCGGCGGCCAGCGCCGTCGCGTTGTCGTGCACGGCGGTCAGGTCGGCCTCGGCCACGCCCAGCCGGTCCGCCGCCCGGGCCGCGGCCAACTCGGCCCGGCCGCGCGCGGATTCGGCCTCGCGCACCCGCGCCGCCGCCTGTTCGGCCGCCGCCCGGGCCTCGGTCCAGGCGGCGGAGGCCGCCTGCTCCTCGTCCGAGGCGCGCGCGGCGGACTCGGCCGGGTCGCCGTCGTCGTCGATCCAGCCCGCCTCGACCGCGAGATCGAGTTCGGCGCCCACCTCCACGAGCCGGGCGCGCAGATGCGCCGCCTCGCTGCGGGTGCGCTGCGCCTCGGTGGCGGCGGTGGTGGCGGCCCGCTGCGCCCGCTCGCCCCGCTCCTGGAGTTCGGCCGCGCGCCGCTCCTCGGTGTCCGCCCGCCCCTCCGCCCCGGCGGCGGCCGCGTGCAGCGCACGTACCAGCGCCGAGGCGGCGTCCTGGCGGGCGGCGAGGGCCGGCGCGGCGTCCCGCTCGGCGGCCCGGATCGCCACGTCCACCCGCTCGGCCCGGTCCACCGCGGCCCGGTGCCGCAACACCGCCTCGGTGGCCAGCCAGGCCGCGTGCAGCCCGCGCGCGTCGCCGAGTTCGCGCTTGATCCGGGCGGCGTCCTTCTCCGCCGCGGTCAGTCGCATGCCCGCGTGCCGGTGGGTGATCTCGGCGGTGACGAGCGCCGCGTGTGCCCGGGCCCGCTCGGCGGCGTCCACGGCCGCGGCGGAGTCGGCCACCCGCCGGGCCAGTTCGGCCGCCCGCTCGCGCTCCCGTTCGGCCCGGGCGCCCAGTTCGCGGCCGAGCCCGCGCGCGGCGTCCTCGGCGTTGCGGTGCACCGCCCGTACCCGGGTGCGCCGCGAGGCGGCCTCGCCGACCGCGTCCAGGAGTTCCACCGCGCCCTCGACGAAGTCCCGCTCGGCGGTCAGCTCGGCGCGCTGGGCGAGCTTGACCGCGAACCCGTCGACCAGGTCGGCGAGTCCGTCGGTGTCGGCCGGGTCGGAGACCGCGCGAAGCAGCAGGTCGACGAAGTCCGCGTCGTTCTTGACCGCGAACAGGCCCGCCGCCTCGCCCTCGTCGGCGTTCATCTCGCGCTGGTAGCGGAACAGTTCCGGGTCCAGGCCGAGCACGTTCAGGTGCTCGATCCAGCGGTCGTGGATCTCCTCCCAGACCACGTCCACGTCCGGGTAGACCTTGTGCAGTTCGGTCATCGCGTCGCGGAAGCCGCGCATGGTCCGCCGCCGCCCGCCGACCTGCACCGGCAGCCCGTCCAGGGTGAGCCCGGGCCCGGGTCGGAAGGAGTACCAGCTCTCCGCGAACTTGCGCGGGTCGGAGGAGACCTGTCGGCCGCGCCACTCGCTGACCTTGCCGACCACGACCGTCTCGCCGGTGAGCACGTGCTGCCATTCCAGCGCAACGTGCCCGCAGTCGTCGGCGAGCAGGAACTTGCGCAGCACACCCGAGCTGGCCCCGCCGAGGGTGTTGCGGTGTCCGGGCAACATCACCGAGAAGATCAGCTTGAGCAGGACCGACTTGCCGCCGCCGTTCTCCAGGAACAACACGCCCGCGGGCGCGGGTCGGCGCGGCGGCCCGACCGGCTCGCCCTCGAACAACTGCGCCTGCCTGGGCGCCGGGTCGGGCACGGGCGCACCCACCCCGCGCAGGTCGAGCACGGTGTCGGCGTAACGCGCACCGGCGGGCCCGATGGAGAACAGGCGGACCCGGGACAGCTCGTACATCGGCGGTCAAATCTCTCTGATCGAAGCACAGGACGGAACAGGTCGAACAAACAGGGCGAAACACGCACGTCGCGCGCCACCGGAACAACGCACGCGCGGACGGACGGCCGGGCGGGGGGCGAACGGAGGGTGCGAGGCACACCCGGCGCGGCACGCCCGGACGATCGGGGCCCGTGCCGCACCGCTCGCCGCCGCCCCGGCACGCGGTCAGACGCCGTGGAAGGGCAACCCGGCCCCCGGCACCAGTTCGCCGTCGACCGCGGCGGCCAGCAGGCTCGGGCTGCCGTCGGTGACCGCCACCACGCCCAGCTCCAGCAGCTCCGACATCGCCGCCGAGCCGGCCGTGTCGCGGACCTGGAGCTGGTAGCGCGCCGTGGTGCGGTAGGTGCCGCCGCCGTCGTCGGAGACCCGCTGCAGGAAGCCGGAGTCGACCAGGAACGCCACCGCCTTGGCCACGATGCCCACGGTGGAGGCGGCGAGCCGGCGGGCGTCCTTGGTCGCGCCGGTGGCGCTGCGTCTGGCGTAGACCCGCCAGGCCGCCTCCAGGCTCGGCCCGTCCACCTCGGGGTCGCTGATCTCGCCGCGCAGTTCGGCGCGTTCCTCCAGGCGCCGGCAGGCCTGGCGGACGAAGGCGTCCACGCCGTGCACGCTGAGCCGGCCCACGTAGGCGTCGTCGGCCAGGTCTTCCGGGCGGGGGAAGGCCATCGCGGCCACCGCCAGGTGGGCCAGGCCGTGCAGGAAGCGGTCGGCCGACTCGGTACCGGCCCGGCGCGCGTAGTCGCCCATCCGGACCGCGAACACCGAGTCCTCACCGGCGGTGACCGCCATTCCGGCGCGCGGCGACACCTCCAGGACGACCAGGCCCAGACCCGCCGCGACGGCCGCGGCCAGCGCCGCGAAGCGCGGATCCTCGCGGTGTCGGCGGATCAGGTCGGCGTATTCCGCGTCGCGCGCCGGCAGCAGTTTGGGCTGGAGGCCGAAGGCGACCAGGCGGGCCGCGTCGCCGACGTCGGCGGAGGTGATCGGGGCGGCGTCGGCCGCCGTGTCGTGGGTCATCCGGGGGTGGGCCCTTCCGGCTCGGGTCGCGCGCCGGTCAGAACCGCCGTGCCGATGATCAGGTCGGCGCCGCCGACCTCGGGGTCGTCGAGTTCGGTGCCGTCGTCGACGGCCACGAGCAGAGTGCGATCGCCCTGGCGCAGCGCGGTGCCCACCGGCGGCGAGGCCGCGTGGAACGCGAGCAGCGCGACCAGGTAGCCGAGGTCGGGATCGGCCTCGCGGGCCTCGGCGAGCAGCCCGGACAACCGGCGCGGAGTCTCCGGCGGGATGTCCAGGAGCAGCGCCGCCGCGTCGTGCTGGCGCTCGCTGTACCGGCTGTCGTCGGGGGTGAGCGACACGTCGGGCTCGGGCAGTTCGGCGCCGAGGTGGTCGCGCGGCGCGGGCGGGGTGAGCAACATCTCGGTCAGATCGTGCAGGCGCACCGCGACGGGGGTGCGCAGGCCGGTGCCGGCGGCGAAGAACCGGTCGGTCACCCGGCGTGCGTCGCCGACGGGCAACTCCAGGAGCGGGCGCAGCAGTTGCCCGTACAGGTCGAGCCCGGTGCGGGTGCTCGGCGCGGCGAACGCCTGCCGGTCCTGCTCGGCCCGGAACAGCGGTCCGGCCTCCATCAGCCGGGTCTGCAACTGGGTGTGCCGGCGGATGCAGTCCTGCACGATGTCGACCAGCTCGGCCGCGCCGCGCTTGCGCTCGCTCTCCTCGGCCTCGTCCCGGGCTCGGCGGATGTTGATCAGGATCGCGTTCTCGTGCCGGTAGCGGTCCGCGACGTGGTCGAACGCCTCGTCGATCAGGTCCGGTACGGCCTGGAGCCAGTCCACCGCGCGCACGTTGCGCCGGGTGGCGTCAAGCGCGCGGCGCAGCGATTCGGCGTACTGCACGGTGCGGTAGCGGGCCTGCTCGGCGGCGAACCTGGCCTCGGCGAGCCGGCCGCGCCGGATCAGGTGGTCGAGTTTGACGTCGGCGGCGATCTGCGCGCTGGTCACGTCGGTGTCGAGGGCGCCGACCAGGACGTTGATCGCCTCGTCGGTGGCGCGCAGGAAGATGTGCCCGTCGGGGCCGGGGACCTCTTCGAGGAGCTTGAAGTCGTAGTCGCGCCGGATGTATTCACCCTCACGGGTCCACATGCCGTAGACGGCGCGAAAGCCCCGGTCGACGCTGCCGACGTTGATCAGGTTCTCCAGGACCCAGCGGGCGACGCGCTCGTATTCGGCCGGGTCGCGCCCGGGGGCCTGGGCGGCCACGCGCGGGCGGAGCCGGCTCACGATCTCGTCGTGGTCGGCCCCGGTGTCGAAGTCCATCGTGACCGTGACCAGGTCGATCGCGGCGAGGCCGAGTTCGGCCATCGCGTAGACGGTGTACTCGCCCGCCAGGTTGGCCTTGCGCGCCTCCAGGTCGTGCAGCGGCGCGGTGCAGGCGAGGGCCTTGAGGCGGCGGGCCAGGCCCTCCTCGGTCACCCCGGAGCGGGGGTGCGCCGCGCCCGGGGGCAGCGCCGGGCCGGCGGGCGGCGGCAGCTCCCCGGGCCGGACGGCTCGGGCGGAAACGGTCATGGGAGTAGAGCCTAGGACGTTCGGCCGACAGCTTCGGCGCCCGCCCACCCCGGATGGGGCCGAACGGGGGCGGGGTCGACCGCGGGCCGGCTACATCTCGCTCACATCTCGCTCAGCCTGGCCTTGGCGGCGGTGCGCACCTCGGCGTGTTCGGCCGGGTCGCCCGCGAGACGGCGCAGTCGCGTCACGGCCTCGGGGCGGCGCGCGTCCACATGGCGCGCGGCGATCAGTCGGGTGTCGGCCTGGCAGTCCCAGAGGGCTTCCACGGCCGTCTCGGCGGCGAAGGAGGGCTCTATCCGGGCGAGGGTCTCCACGGCGCAGGCGCGCAGGCCGGCGGAGGCGGCGTCGCGGTAGACGTCGCGGATCAGGTCGAGCGCGTCGACGAGGGCGAGGCGCCCTATGCCGGTGACGAGGTCGCGCAGCCGGAAGTGGTCGGCCTGGTCGGCATCCGCCGCGCCGACCGGGGGCACCGCGGCCACCCTGGCGCGCAACGCGTGCAGCAGAATCGGTCCGTCGGCGGGTTCCCCGGCACCGGCCAGTATCCGCACGGCCACCTCGCCGAGCAGGTCCTCGCGGGCGGCCCAGGTGCGGGCCCGGGCGACCGCGGCGGGGGTGCGCAGGCCGCCGATGGCGTGTGCGGCGGCGAGCCGCACCCCGGTGGGCGCGTCGGGTGCGAGCGCGCCCTCGGCCAGGTCGAGCAGCGCGCCGTCACCCTGTTCGCCGAGGTAGCGCAGCGCGGCGGCTCTGGCGCCGTCGGGTCCGGCCCAGGCCGCCGCCAGGATCGCGCCGCGGTGCTCCGGACCGGCGACGGCGGCGAGCCGTCTGCCGCAGGCGAGCGCTTGGCGTGGGCCGTCGGCGGCCTCGGCGAGCACCTGGTCGACGGTCTGCGCAGGCGCGGTCGGCGGTGTGCCGGTACGCACGGAGCGGGTCAACTCCCAGCGCCACCAGTCCAGGTCGACCTGTTCGACCACGGCGCGCACCCGCTCGTCCTCGGCCGCCCAGATCCGCCACGGGCGCATGCCGGTGGAGCGCTTGACGCAGTCGTAGAGTTCGTCGTCCTCGCCGCGCTCCAGCACGACGTCGAGCATGCCGGTCAGCGCCGCGTCCTGTCCGATGGCGGCGAGCCGGTCCAGCGCCTCCGGCCAGTCGCGGCCCTCCTCCACGTAGGCGCGCAACAACTCGGTCGCGTCGGTGCGGCCGAGGCGGGCGAGCGTGCCGAGGACGGCGAGCGGGAGCGCGGTGCGGTCCGCGTCCTCGTCGGTCCAGTCCTCCTCGCACAGCAGATGTCGGGCGAGGCCGTCGAGGCCGGCGTCGAGGTCCGCGTACAGGCGCGCGTAATAGAGCGAGCGGGACTCGGTGGCCGGAACGGCACGGGGATCGCGGACCACGCAACCGTCGAGCGCGTCGAGCACGGCGACGCGGTCGGCGACGAGGGCCCGCCGGGCGCCCTGTCCGTGGCCGCTGCGAAGCAGGCCGAGGAGGGCGTCATGCGAGGTGATGACCGGATCGAACATGCCGCAAGCATCGGTGGCCGGCAACCCTGGAGCAACAGGATTTAGGACACATGTACCCGTTGCCCGTTGTTTCGACGAACCACCGGGCGCCGTTGTCACCCTTTCGTCACCCGAAGCCATGAACTGTACCGCCTCCGTTGGCCCCCCGGCCGCCCGGGCATGCAAGGGGGGCCGGACGGGTGCGGGGGGCGACCACGTGGGTGTGGGGAGCCGCCGGCAGGGGCCGCGAGGGCGGGCCCGGGGCGGTCAGGGTTGTTTGGGGACCGGGATGCGGGGGCGGTCGCGGCGGACGGTGCCGTAGTCCTCGCCGTCGAGCGCGCCGAGCACACTCGCGGGTACGAAGGACTCCATCGCCCACGCCCGCGTCTCCACGTCGGCGGCGAAGCCGTACGCCCCCCAGACGGGCCAGCGCACGCGGGCGCGCCAACTGCCGTCCCGGTACTGGTGCCAACTCACCAGGGTGACCTCGAGATGCTGCCCGTCCGGGAGGACCATGCGCACCCGGGGGCCGGTCGGGTGCGCATCGGCCTCCTTGCGGCGCTCGCCGACCCGGCTCGGCCGCGGCTCGCGGACGCCGAGCGGTTCCGTGGCCGGCATGGGCGAGTCGCCGCCGACGGCCAAATTCCGTACTGCTGCGGTCTGGCTGCTCACGCGGCCATTGTGCGGCGCCGGAACGATCCGCCGGCCCGAAACGCGTCGCCGCACACACGCGTCCCACCCGTACGGCGCACGGGGGCGCCACGCGGATGGGACGTGTGGGGGGTGCGTCCGGTCAGGAGACCACCCGGAGTTCGGCCGGACCGACCACGCTCAGCCCGAGCACCGCGGCCAGGTCCTCGACGAGGTTCGCGGCCTGGTCCGGAGTCAGTCGTTCCACCGTCCACTCGTCGGTGGGCCGACCGTGCTCGTCGGTGTGCGGGCCGAATCTCAGCTCGATCGGACGTTCGGCGTCGGCGGACGGCAGCACCGGAACCCGGGCCACCAGGGTGACATTGTTCGACATGACGTCGACTCCCTTCGGAGAGCGAAAACGATCGCCGCTGTCATTGCCGGTCACTCCTCACGCTCGCATCGGACACGGACGGTGTCCAGGTGCATCCCGGTGTCACAAGGAGCGTGCCGGGCGCGCCTCGACGCACCGAAAAGCCCCGGCGCGCATCGCGCGCCGGGGCTTCGCTTCGGTCGACCGGTCGTGTGGGGGACCCGGGAGAACGGCCCACACGGACCCCGGGAGGAGGGCCCGCATCGGTCGGAGGTCGGCTAGCCGAAGAAGGCCTTCACCACCGGACCCGCCGCCGAACCACCGGACTTGCCCTTCTCCACGAGCACCGCGACCGCGACGTCGTCCTTGAACGCGATCATCCAGCCGTGGGTCAGGGTCTCGCCCTTCTCGTCGAACTCGGCAGTACCGGTCTTGGCGCCCACCGTGCCCGGGATGCCCTGCAAAATCTTGCCCGAGCCGTTCGCCACCACGCCCTGCATCAGCGCCTTGAGCTGGCCGGCGATCGACGGGTCCAGGGGATGCGAGGGCACCCGGCCCGGCACGTCGTCGGGCGCGAGCACCGGCTGGTTGAACTTGCCGGAGGCGATCGTCGCGGCGACCGAGGCCATCACCAGCGGGCTGGCCAGCACCCGGCCCTGACCGATCATCGACGCGGCCTTGTCGTTCTCGCCGTTGGCCGTCGGCACCGAGCCGTCGAAGGTGACCGTGCCGACGTCCCACTTGGCGCCGATCCCGAACTGGTCGCCGGCCAGCTTGCTCAGCGTGTCGTTCTGGATCTTGGCGCGGTTGCCGATGAAGGCCGTGTTGCAGGACTGCGCGAAGTCGTCCTGGAACAGCGCGTCGGGCATCGGCTTGAGGCCGTCGTAGTTCTTGAACGTCTGCCCGTTGACCACCAGCGTGTTCTCACACGGCACCTTGTCGGTCGGCTTGATGCCGGCCTGCAACAGCGCGCCCGAGGAGACGGTCTTGAAGGTCGAGCCCGGTGGGTAGCGCCCGGTGAAGGCACGATTGTCGCCGTTGGACGGGGTGTTCGCGGCGGCCAGGATCCCGCCCGACTTGGCGTCGAGCACCACGATCGAGGCGTTGTTGCCGCCGGTCACCGACTTGAGCGCCTTCTCGGCCTGATCCTGCACGCCCGGGTCGAGGGTCGTCTTCAGCGACTCCGCCGGCTTGCCCTTGACGTCGACCAGGGTCGCCTTCTCCGCGCCGCCCGCGTCCACGACGGTGATCTTCAGGTCGGCGACGCCGGCCAGCTTCTTCTCGTAGCGGTACTGCAGACCGGAGGCGCCCACCTGGTCCGCCGACGAGGCGCTCGGATCGGCGTTCTTGAGCAGGTCGGCGTTGTCACCCGAGGCGACCGTGCCGACGATCTGCTTCGCCACGTCGCCGGATTGGGTCGCCCCCTCCTTGACCTGGATCCCGCCCAGACCGGCCAGCTTGACCTGGCCGCCGCCGTCCCACTTGTCCTTGCGCAGCGTCACCAGGGGCAGCGACTGGTTCGGATCCGCCGCCGCGACCCGGCCCTTGAGCTTGGGGATGTCCAGGTCGAACATCGGGTCCGACAGCGCCGCGTACAGCGCGTCCGCGTTGGTGATCTTGGCCGGCCACAGGGACAACGCCACCACGGGCGTCGTGGTGGCCAGCGACTTGCCCGAGCGGTCCAGGATCTCGCCGCGCTTGGGCAGCGTACGATCCCGCTTGATCTTCCCGCTGTCCGCCAGTTGCGGGTGCACGATGGTCTGGGTCCAGTGCACGGTCGTCTTGCCGTTCGCGGTGACGATCGGGACCGTGGACGCGATCTTGACCGGGTCCGCCACCCCCTTGAGGGTCAACGTCGCGTTGTACGCGAGCGTGGCCGGCGCGTTGTCCTTGCCCTTGGTGTAGGTGCCGGCCTTGTACTCGGCCTTGACGATCCCCAGTTGCTTGCTCGTGGTGTCGAGACCCTGCTTGGCCGTGGCGGGGTTGTCCGTGAAGGACGCCGCCTTGGTCAGGTCGCCGCTCTGCCACGCGGTCAGGAAGTCCCTGCCCGTCGTCTCCGATGTGTCCTTCTTGTCTTCTCCGCCGCTGCACGAGGTCAGCCCGGCGACCACGACGACCGACACCATCAACGGCACGGCCGACGGCAACCGTCGCATCCTGCTGCCCACCAGATTCCTCCCGTACGTTCCGCGAACCCCCGACAACCGCCGGCGGCCTCCGGTCACGCTACCGGGGCCGTCGGGGCGAATCGGTCATCGGGCAGGTGTACGACCCACTTGTGACCTGGTTGTTGAGGTGCTCCGAACGAGGGAGTGAGGGATCGCCCTCAACCCTGCGCGAACGGGAGCCGAATTCCCCGCGGGAGGAAACCGGTCTCTCATCCGATGCGTCGGTAGGAGCAAGAGGGTCAGCCGGGACGGGGGCCCCGCATTGACCGTTGGCACCGTCGAGCAGGAGGAGAACGGGGCGATGGGGACCACACGGATCGCCATACCGACACCACCGCGTTACGGGTGGCAGGAGGACGCGGCATGCAGGGGCCTGGACGCCGGCCTCTTCTTCGGCGACGACCAGGAGCGACCCGGCGAGCGCCGGGCGCGCGAGCGGGTCGCCAAGAAGGTCTGCATCTCCTGCCCCGTGCGGCGGCGCTGCCACGAGCACGCGATGTCGGTCCCGGAACGCCGAGGTGTGTGGGCGGGTCTCGGCGAGACCGAACGCGCGGCACTGTTGCGCGAGCAGGAGCAGGAGCAGGGACACGACCGGGAGGAGACCACGACGGCGGCCTGACCGGGCCGACCGTCGGGTCCCGCCGCGGACGCCGGTGACCGGGGGGTCACGCCGGCAGATCGTCCTCGGTGAGCAGACCACGCACGTCCAGTCGGGCCCGCACGTGCGGTGCGCAGGCGTCCACCACGACCGCCGCGCCGATCCATTCGGCGCCGGCCTCGGTGACCATGCGGCGCACCGCGCTCGCCTGTGCGCCGGTCTCGATCCACTCGTCGACGAGCAACACCCGGTCGCCCGGGCGAAACAACCGGCCCGGGACCACGAGGGTGAGGCCGCCGTCCTGGTATTCGGGCGGGGTCGCGGCACGCAGCATGGGATCGGCGGCGAGCCCCCGGTGCTCGCCCACGATCCGTCGATCCTTGCGGATCTCCACGAAGCCGACGCCCAGATGCAGCGCGGTGATCGGACCGAGGACGAGGCCGCGCGTCTCGATGCCGACGATCAGCGTCGGCCGCGCGTCGGCGTGCAGGGCGCCGAGCCCGGGACCGAGCATCGCGAGCAGTTCGGGGTCGTGCCACCACTCGGACGCGTCGGCGAAGGTGCCCCACGGGGTCTCCCGCCAGGTGAACGCGTCGGCGAGTCGGCGCGCGACCGCTCCCAGGCCGCCCTGACGACTCGTCACCTCGGTGCCACCCCGTCTCGTCCCCCGCACCGACCCGTGTCGATCTTCGACCGAACAGACTACCGAAACGCCCACGCCCCCACGCCCGGCCCACTCGGCACGCGGGGGTTTGGACGGCGCACGATCGATACCCAGGCAGGCCCGTCCGCCCAGCGCCTGCCACACGCGCCTCGGGCTGCCGGCGGTTGCCGCGCGCGGACCTGGGCCGTGCTCGGTTGCCCCACGCAGCCTTCGGCGGCCGTTGGCGCGCGCGGACCCGGGCCGCCTGCCGTTGGTGCGCGCAGGCTTGGGCGGTCTGTGGTTGGTGCGCGCAGGCTTGGGCAGCAGCAGTTGGCGCGTGTCGGGCTTGAGCGGTCCTGCGGTTGCGACACACAGGCTTCGGGAGCGGGTGGTTGCCGCACGCAGCCTTCGGCAGCCGTTGGCACGCGCGGACCCGGGCCGCCCGCGGTTGGTGCGCGCAGGCTTCGGCAGCCGCCGTCGGCGCATGCCGGGCTTGAGCGGTCCTGCGGTTGCGGCGCACAGGCTTCGGCAGCCGTTGGCGCATGCGGGGTTGGGCGGTCGGTGCGCGCGAGCTTGGGCCACGCTCGGTTGCCGCACGCGGGCTTTGGCAGCCCGTGGTTGCTCTACGCGGCTTGGGCTGCCTGCGGTTGGTGCGCGCGAGCTTGGGCCACGCTCGGTTGCCCCACGCGCGGACTTCGGCAGCTTGTGGTGGCTGCGCCGCTTGGGCCGGCCGCGATGGACGCGCGAGTTTGGGCCGCGTTCTTCGCCGCACGCAGACCGGGCTGCGGTTGCCGCGCGGACTTGGGCCGCCTGCGCGGGACGTGATGGCCTGTGGTTGCCGACTGTGGGCGACGGCAGTCGGGTGGTTCGGCTGCCGTCGCCGTATGGTCAGTCGGTGTCGGGGCGGTCCAACGGCTGTTCGACCAGGGCCAGTACGCGGCTGGCCATGAACCGTGCCGTGCGCACCACCGTGCCCGTCCGGGTCAGCTCGCTCACCTCGACCACGCCGCGCCGGACCGCGACGTCGAGCCGGCGCCCCGCGCGGGTCGCGGTCATCTCGTAGGTTTTGGTGCTGTCGCCCGCGTCGACCACTATCTCGACCCGATCGCCCTTCATTCGTGCCCCCTTCGACCGATTACCTCCATCTTCTCCCACAGGTCCGACATCGGCGGGCGCTGCGGCGGGGTGGTCCGGCACCGACTCCGGGGCGCCTTACCGCGCCGGGCGCCGGGGTTCCTCTAACGTGTCTCGCACAGGGAATTCGGGCAGACGAAACCCGGACGACGGCACCACGCGAGGGGATCGGGCACACATGACGATGGTGCGGCTGCGACGGCAGGATCCGCGCATCGTCGGTTCGTATCGGTTGCTGCGTCGTCTCGGGGCCGGCGGCATGGGCGTGGTCTACCTCGGGGTGGACCGGCACGGCACCCGGGTCGCGCTCAAGCTGATCCGCCAAGAGCTGGCCGGGAACCCGGAGTTCCGCTCCCGCTTCGCGCGCGAGGTGGCCGCGGCGGCGATGGTGCGCGGCAACCGTACGGCCGCCCTCGTGGACGCCGACGCGGGCGCCGACCGGCCCTGGTTGGCCACCGTGTACGTGCCCGGCCCGTCCCTCCAGCGCCGAGTCGGCGAACGTGGCCCGATGGGTTGTCTGGACCTGGCCCGGATCGGCTCGGCGGTGGCCGACGGCCTGGTGTCCGTACACGCGGTCGGCGTCGTGCATCGCGACGTGAAACCGTCCAACATCCTGCTGTCCCCCGACGGGCCGCAGATCATCGACTTCGGCATCGCCTACGCGGACGGCGCCGGCACCCTGACCGTCACCGGAACGGCCGTCGGCTCACCGGGATTTCTGGCCCCCGAGCAGGTGCGCGGGCAGACCGTGACGCCGGCCACCGACATCTTCGCGCTCGGTGTCACGCTGGCCTACGCGGGGCGCGGGGCACCGCCGTTCGGGTCGGGGCCGGTGGACGCGCTGCTGTATCGGGTCGTGCACGAGGAACCCGACCTGGAGGGTGTGCCGGAGCAGGTGGTGCCGTTGATCTCGGCGTGCCTGTCCAAGGATCCGCGGATGCGGCCGACCGCCGAGCAGGTCCGTGAGCGGCTGGCCGCGATCGCCCGGCGGCGCGAGGCCGAACGGGGTACGCCGGCGCGCGGCACGGCGGCGGCGCCGTCGACCGCGGCTCCTGCCGCGATGAAGGGCGGCGCGACGCTCGCGGCGGGGCCGAGGGAGCGAGACCGCGAGCGGGAGCGGGAACGGGCCAGGCGCGAGGCGGCGCGGCGCGAGGGGGCACGGCGGGACGAGGACACGCGGGCCGAGCGCTCCGCGGCGCAGCGGGCGGAGACGGGGCGGCCGGAGTCGGGGCGCGTGGAGCCCGGTCGGGGGTCGGCGGAGGGGCACGGCGCGGGTCGGTCGGAGTCGGGTCGGCAGGACGGGGCGCGGCACGAGGCGACGCGTCCGGACGCGGCGCGGCACGACGCACGGGCGCACGGGTCCGAGGGCCAGGGATCCGATCGGCGCAGTGCGGACGGCGGGCGGGCGGACCACGCGGTCCGGCACGAGCCCGGCCGGGGCGACGCCGGGCGGCACGAGCCGCGGCAGGAGTCGGCCCGGCACGACACGCGCCCCGACGGAGGCCGGCACGACACGGGGCGGCCCGACGCCGGCCGCGGCGAACGCTCCGAGGCGTCGCGCGGCTCGACCGCGGAACGCGACCGGGCGGAACGGGCCGAGCGCACGGAGCGGCCGAACCATTCGGATCGTTCGCATCACCCGGATCGCCCGGATGGCAAGCGGCCCGGCCGGCTCGACCACGGCCCACGCTCCCGCGCGGGGTCCGGCACCGGCTCCGGCACGGGAACCGCGTCCGGCACTCCGCGCCGCCGCCGGCCCGAGGAGCGACGGCGGTTGCTCATCCAGCAGTTGATCGTCTTCGTGGTCGTCACCGCGATCGCCGCGTTCGCGATCGCCGCGTTCCAGAGCGACGGCGGCGACGACGGGCCGAAGGTGCCCGCAGCCGCCGACCCGGCCCCGCCGCAGGCCCCGGGGCCGTTCCGGATCGGCCCGGCGCACGGCTCGATCCCGATCGCGGACTGGTCGGACCGCACCTACTCCGACCCGTCGGTGAGCGGCGCCACGGTCACCCTGACCGACGGCACGGCCGTGGTCGGCAGCGACCGGGTCACCCTCGGCGACGTGGTCCCGGCGAGCCTGGACGGCGCCCCGGCGGTGGTCGTGGTGCTCACCCGTACCCCCGGCGCGGGCGGCCCGGCGACGCACCTGGTGGAACTCTTCCGCTTCGCCAACGGCGCGCCGACCACGGTGGCCGCGCTCGCCGCGGGCGCGGATCCGCAAGCCGTCGCCACCCGCTGGACGGTGGTCGAGGGCGGCATCTCGCGCATCCAGTCCTACCTGGACGTCCCCGACGTGACCACCCGCTACGTGGTCGGCCCCTCCGGCGTCCTGGTCCCCACGGCCTGAACACGGCGCCCACCGCCCGAACACGGCCTCCATCGCGCGAGCACGATCCCCGTCGGGGCGGTCCGGGTGATGCGAACGATCCGAGTGATTCGGCCACTCCGCGCGCTCGGCCCGGTCGAGGCGCTCCGTGGTCGAGCCGCGTGACGCCTCGGAGCGTTCGCCGCCGACCGGCATCGGGCCGCCCCGTGTCGTGCCGGCCCCCGTCGGGGCGCGTCTCGTGCCGGGCCGACTCGTAGCGCCCGGCGTCGCCCCGCCGGGGCTCGTACCGGACCGCGTGCTCCGCCCGCCCGCCGTCCGCTCCGCGCCGACCGGACACCCGGCCCCCGGCCCCGTGCCCTCGCGCATCGTGCCGGGCCGCGTCCGGGCGAGCCGCCTCGTGCCGCGGCCCGACTCGGACCGACCCGCGCCATGCCCCTCGGCCGACCCGGCCCGGCTCCACGCGCCCCGACTCCGGCCGACCCGCCTCCGCCCGATGCGCCACCGAGCGCTCGGCCCGCGTACCCACCACCCACCACAACTACGACGAGGGGCACCCGGCCCGAGCCGGATGCCCCTCGTTCGTGTACCGCACTGCCTCGCGCGCCGCGTCGGATCACGCGGTGTCCGGCCTCAGCCGAACTGGCGTTCCAGGTCCTTCAGTTTGCGCTCCAGCGAGTCGAGCCGGGGCAGCGTCATGGTGTCGTCCTCGGCGGTGAGGTCGATGACGTCGCGCCGCTCGGCATCGGCGGAAGTGCCCGTCGCCGCCGGGAGTTCGCTCGCTCGCGTGGGGGATGCAAGAGCCGGACGGCCGGAAGGGCCGTTCGCATCGGCTGAGCCGCCGTGGCCGGAAACGTCGTTTCCGGCTATAGCAGGCTCCGAGAGTGCTTCGGAGCCGCCACCTCCCGGCAGAGCAGCCATTTCCTGACGTGCGGCGCCGCGCCGGCCGAAGTGGCCGGTGCCCTCGCCGCGGCTGAGCGCCTTGAGCTGCGCCCGCTCGCGCTTGCCGTCGATCCGCCGACGCTCGCGGTCGTCCTGCTTGGCCCGCTTGTCCTCGCGGACCTCCTCGACCGCCTCGTCGAGGGTGCGCACGCCTTCGAGCAGCATGAGCGACCAGGCGTTGAACGTCTCGTGCGGGGCGCGCAGCCACCGCACGATCCGGATCTGCGGCAACGGACGTGGCACCAAGCCCTGTTCGCGCAACGCGGCCCGACGGGTCTGCTTCAGCGCGCGGTCGAACAGGACGGCAGCGGAGAGCGACATGCCGGCGAAGAACTGCGGCGCACCGGCGTGCATGTCGCCGCGCGGCGCGTGCACCCAGTTGAACCAGGCCGAGGCACCCGCGAACGTCCAGACCAGTATCCGCGAGCCGAGCGCCGCGTCACCGTGGCTGGCCTCGCGCACCGCGAGCACGGAGCAGAACATCGCCGCCCCGTCGAGCCCGAACGGCACCAGGTACTCCCAGCCGTTGGCAAGCCCGAGGTTCTCCCGGCCGAAGCCGACAAGGCCGTGGAACGACAGCGCGGCCGCGACGCCGGCGCAGACGAACAGCAGGGTGTACGAGGCGACTCCGTACATCAGCTCCTTGCGCCGTCGGCGATCCTGCTCACGCTCCCAGTTGTCGGATCCTTCCCCGGTATCCGTCGCATCGGCCTTGCGGCGTCGGACGACCAGATACGCCACAAGCGCCATAAGGGCGACCAGTTCCGCCAAGCCGACGAGGGCCCAGGCCAGGGGTACACCCATGATCTCCAACGAGCTTTGCCTCGCTTCCCGTTCCTGATCCGATTGCGCGGCGCCCCATACTGGCGGAATTTCGCCTGGTGCGGGTCGAATCCACCGAATATCCCGCGTGTGGGTGACGGGACATTCCCCCGCACATCCACTTTTTCGGCCGCCCGTGCGACCCGAACAGGCCACTGCGCCATTTTGGGCGACGCTCGACCGTACTGCACTTCCGCGCACACGCTAGTCCAAGATCACATTCGATCGAAATTGGCATGACGCGATCGGCATGTCATGAGACAAATCAGGGAAGGCCGTTGCCTCGGATTCCGGGGCGATCGGAAGAAACATCTCATCGAACGCAAGGAAGAGAGAAGCGGATCACTACCAACCAAGTACACAAACGAAAGCAATCGGGCGTCAATCGGGACGCAGGTGATCGGATCAAAATGCATCGGATCACCGCCTACCTGGACGGACGGCCCTACCGCCTGATCACCCCGCGGCCGTCGAACACGACCCGGTTCGCGGTCAACCACTTCCACGACCATTGGCACGTGGTGTCCGATCGCGCCGGAGCCCTGCTGTTCGCCCGGCTGATGTGGGGCCTGGCACACGAGCGATGCCCCAACACCCTCGTGGTGATCGACCGCCGCCACCTCGACCCGAACCCGTTCGACGCCGAACCCTCGCCGCCCATCGTGCTGTTCGCCGGCGAGCGTACCCCCTTCGGCGGCCGGGCCGCCCGCGACCTGCGCCGACTGCTGCCCACGCTCGGCCGACCGGACGGCACCGTGTACTGGCGCACCCACGGCTTGGACGCCGCGCTCGCCGACCGCGACACCTGGATGCGGCGGCACCCGGAGCCCATGTGGGACTGGGAGCGCGAGCGCCGGCACAAGCGCAAGCCGGAAGACACCGTGCGCGAGGGCCTGTTCGTGCTGCCCGCAAACGCCGACACGCTACGCCGCGAAGCCGTCTGCATCGCGGGCATGGAGGTGTCCGCCGGCACGCCGACGGCCTACGAGTACCTGCGCCGCTACCGGTTCCAAATCTTCCACGACTACCGGCGCCGGGTGAGCGCGGCCCGGACCGCGCGGCGCGAGATCGAGGCCCTGCCGCTACCGCCGAACCGGTTCGCTCCCTGGAGGTATCCCGACACCGACGCGCCCCGCCTGCACATCTGGGACCGGGGCACCGAGATCCGGAAGGACCGGATGCGAGGACGCCGGGTACACGCCCGCCCGGACCTATACCACACCCGATCGATCAACGACATTCAACGCTCGGGCGAAGCCGCCCGCGAACGCCACTACGATGCCCCGTCGAATACCTGAGCCCGCCATGCCCATCGTGCACGATTCCCCCGTTCGGCCGTCCCCCACTCAGCCGAACGCCACCGCATAGAAGGCGACCGCCGCGGCAGCACCGACATTCAGCGAGTCCACCCCATGCGACATCGGGATCCGCACCAGCCGATCCGCCGCGGCCAACGCCTTCGCCGTCAGCCCCGGCCCCTCCGCGCCCAGCATCAACGCACATCGGTCGGTGTCCGCGGTGGGCAGCTCGTTCAACGCCACCGACCCTTCGCCCGGAGTCAGCGCCAGCAGCGTCAACCCCGCCCCACGCAGCACGTCGAGGCCGCCGGGCCACGGGTCCAGGCGCGCGTACGGCACCGAGAACACCGCGCCCATCGAAACCTTCACCGACCGCCGGTACAGCGGATCCGCGCAGTCCGGCGACAACAACACCGCATCCATGCCCAGCGCCGCCGCGCCACGGAAGATCGCCCCGACGTTGGTGTGATCGTTGACCCCCTCCAGCACCGCGACCCGCCGCGCACCGGCCACCAGCTCACCCGCCGCCGGCAACACCTTGCGCCCCATCGAGGCCAGCGCCCCCCGATGCACCTGATACCCCGTCACCCGCTCGACGACCTCGGGACTGCCCACGTACACCGGCACGTCGGCCCGCTCGATCACCTCCGCCATGACCTCGAGCCACCGCTCCGAAAGCAACATCGACCGCATCGGATACCCCGCCCCCAACGCCCGCCGAATCACCTTCTCCCCCTCCGCCATGAACAGCCCCTCGGCCGGTTCACGACGACGACGCAGCTCGACATCGGTCAAATCGGTGTAGTCGACAAGCCGCGGATCCCCAGGATCATCAACCAAAATCACGGACATCCCCCCAGTCTCCCAGCCCCCACACCCCAACAGCCCGTCACCCAACCCCACAACACAAAACGAACCCCGCAGCCCGCCCGGCCCTTGAGAACCATCCGGCCACAGGCCCGGCCTCACCGAAACCGCAGCGCCAAGTCAACCCGGGAACCCAAACCACCCCCTCAGCCCGTCCAGCGCTTGAGAACAAGCCGGCCACAGACCCAGCACCACCAAACCGGAACGCCAAGCCAACCCGGGAACCAAGACCAAACCCTCAGCCCGTCCGGCGCTTGAGAACAAGCCGGCCACAGACCCGGCACCACCAAACCGGAACGCCAAGCCAACCCGGGAACCAAGACCACCCCCTCAGCCCGTCCGGCGCTTGAGGACAAGCCGGCCGCAAGGCCAGGCGCGCCGGCAGGCGATCCTGGCCCAGGTCGAACCCCCCAGCCCGTCCGGCGTTTGAGGACCGGGCCGGCCCGTCAACCCGAGAGCGCGGCCACCTCGCCGATGACCACGATCGCCGGTGGGCGAATCCCCGCCGCGGCCACGTCCCCCGCCGCCGCGCCCAGCGACGTGCGCAGGACCCGCTGCGTGGCCATCGTGCCCTCCTGGATCACCGCGACGGGAGTCGAGGCCGCTCGGCCATGCGCCACCAGCGCCGCCGTGATCGGCCCCAGCCGCTCCACCGCCATCAGCAACACCAGCGTCCCGCGCAGCCGCGCCAACGCCGCCCAGTCCACCAGCGACCGCGGGTCCTCCGGCGCGACATGCCCCGAGACCACCGCGAACTCGTGCGCCACACCCCGGTGGGTGACCGGGATGCCGGCTATCGCCGGAACCGAGATCGCACTGGTGATCCCCGGCACCACCTGACACGGCACGCCCGCCTCCGCGCAGGCCAGCGCCTCCTCGAAGCCCCGTCCGAAGACATAGTTGTCGCCGCCCTTGAGCCGCACCACGAAGCGCCCCGCCTTCGCGTGCGTGATCATCGCGTCGTTGATCGCCTCCTGGGCCATCGCCCGCCCGTACGGGATCTTCGCCGCGTCGACCACCTCGACATGCGGCGGCAACTCGCCGAGCAGCGCCCGCGGCCCGAGCCGGTCCGCGATCACCACATCGGCCTCGGCCAGCAGCCGCCGCCCACGCACGGTGATCAGGTCCGGGTCGCCCGGACCGCCACCGACCAGCGCCACCCCCGGCAGCACCCCGCTCGGGCGTTCCTTGCGCGCGGCCAGCGACCCGTCGTGCAGACCCTCGACGATGCGATCCCGCACTCCCGCCGCCCGCCGCGGATCGCCTCCCGCCAGCACCGCCACGGTCAGCCCGTCGTGCCGCCCACTGGCCGGCGTCCAAGCGCTCGCGTGCGAGGCGTCGTCACAACGCACGCAGAACACCCGTCGCGCCTCGGCGTCGGCCGCCACCGCCTCGTTGACCGCGGCGACATCGGTCGCGGCCAGCGCGTACCACGCCCCGTCCAGGTCGCCGGGCGCATAGGCCCGCCGCGCCCAGCGCAGTTCGCCGCCGCTCGCCATGCCCTCGACCGCGGGCGTCGCCTCGGGGGCGACCACGAGCACGTCCGCGCCGGCGTCGAGCAGCGCGGGCAGGCGACGCTGGGCGACCGTACCGGCGCCGACCACGACGACACGCCGGCCCTCCAGGCGCAGGCCGGCGGGGTAGGCGGGGGGACCAGGAAGTCGGGACATCGTTCTCACTTTTCCGGGTGGGGCGGGGCGCTCCGCGTACGCGGTGCTCGGTGGGTCTGTGGTGCTCCGCGGTGTCCCGGGAGCCGGCCGGCTGGTTCCGGCCCGCTCCGGGTCACCACGTTTCACCGCGCGGAAAGGGCACCTCGGCCACTCCATCGTGGCCGAGGTGCCCTTCTGCTGCTGCGGGCGGGACTCGAAAAATAGCCGAACCAGTCGGTATCAGTCGATATCAGTCGGTCTTGCCACTGACTCCCGCCGAGTCGAACGTGGCCACATCGTGCAGCACGCGCACCGCGCTCTGCACCAGGGGCAGGGCCAACACCGCGCCGGTGCCCTCGCCGAGCCGCATCTCCAACTCGACCAGCGGACGCAGCGACAACTTCGCCAACGCCGCCGCATGCCCCGGCTCGGCCGACCGGTGCCCGGCGACGCACGCCTGTACCGCCTCCGGCGCGATCGCCTGCGCGACCAGCGCCGCCGCGCCCGCGATCACGCCGTCGAGCACGACCGGGACGCGCAGCGCCGCCGCGCCGATGATGTAGCCGGCGATCGCCGCGTGCTCCAGGCCGCCGATCGCGGCCAGTACGCCGATCGGGTCACCCGGGTCCGGTTCGTGCCGCGCGAGCGCCGCCTTGACCACCTCGATCTTGCGCCGGTGCGTGGCGTCGTCGATCCCGGTGCCGCGACCCGTCACCTCGGCCACGTCGGCCCCGGTGAACACCGAGATCAGCGCGGCGGAGGCGGTCGTGTTCGCGATCCCCATGTCGCCGGTGAGCAGGCCCCGGTTGCCCGCGGTGACCAGGTCCCGCGCGGTTTCGATGCCGACCTCGATGGCGGCGATCGCCTCCTCGCGGGTCATCGCGGGGCCCTGGGTCATGTCGGCGGTGCCCGGCCGGATCCGGCGCGGGAGCAGTCCGGTGGCGTCCGGCAGCTCGGTGGCGACGCCGATGTCGACGACGCACACCTCGACGCCGATCTGCTTGGCGAACGCGTTGACCACCGCGCCGCCCGCGAGGAAGTTGCCCACCATCTGGGCGGTGACCTCCTGCGGCCACGGCGACACGCCCTGCGCGTGCACCCCGTGGTCGCCGGCGAATACCGCGACGGCCGCGGGCTCCGGGATCGGCGGCGGGAACGTCCGGGCCAGGCCGGACAGCTGCGCGCCGATCGTCTCCAGGATGCCCAGCGAGCCCGGCGGCTTGGTCATGTTCCGCTGGTGCTCCCAGGCCGCGCCGAGCGCCTTGGCGTCGAGCGGACGCACCGACTGGAGCGTCTCGTCGAGCAGGCTGACCGGGTCCTCGCCGGGCAGGCCGCGGCGACCGTAGGTCTCCTCGTGCACCACCCACGACAGCGGGCGGGCCTTGGCCCAGCCCGAGGTGGCCAGCTCCGGCTCGTCGGGGAACGCGTCCACGTAGCCGACGCACAGGTACGCCACCACGTCGATGTGCTCCGGCAACCCGAGCGCCGTGGCCAGCTCGCGCTCGTCGAAGAAGCTCACCCAGCCGACCCCCAGACCCTCGGCCCGGGCGGCGAGCCACAGGTTCTCCACCGCGAGCGCGCTGGAGTAGGGGCCCATCTGCGGCTGGGTGTGCCGACCGAGGGTGTGCCGACCGCCACGCGTGGCGTCCACGGTCACCACGATGTTGACCGGGGTCTCCAGGATCGCCTCGACCTTGATCTCCAGGAACTGCTTGGCCCGGGCCTTGGGCAGCGAGGTGGCGTACGCCTCGCGCTGGCGCTGGGCCAGTTCCTGGACGGTGACCCGGGTCTCCTCGGAGCGGATCACCACGAAGTCCCACGGCTGCGAGTAGCCCACGCTGGGCGCCGCGTGCGCCGCCTCGAGGACCCGGACCAGTACGTCGTCCGGCACCGGGTCGGGCCGGAACCCGGCCCGCACGTCGCGCCGCTCGCGCATGACGCGGTGCACCGCCTCGCGCGCCGCATCGTCGTAGCCGGGGGCGGCGGGGCCACGATCGACCTCGGGCGCCTCCTCCTCGACGACCTCCGCCTCCGCGCCCTCCGTGCCCTGGGCGCCCTCGGCACCTTCCGCACCCTCGGCACCCTCTGTGCCCTGGGCGCCCTCGGCCGCCACCGGGGTCGCCGCGGCCTGCGCCTGCACCGGCTCGGCCTGCTGCGCCGCCTCGGCGGTCGCCGGCTCCGCGGGAGTGGTGGGCAGCAGCACGGTCTCGGCGGTCGCCGACGCCTGCGCGCCCGCGATCACCGGCTCCGGCGCGCCCGCGGCCCCGACGGCCGCGTCCGGCTGCGGGGTCGCCTCCGGGGCGTCGACCGCGCCGTCGGCGACCACGCCGACCGGCTCGGCCGGCGGCGGCGGAATCCTGGGGATCTCGCCGGTCCCGGCGGCGGCCGCGGGCTGCGGCCGCTGTTCGGCGTCGGCGGTGGGGGTGACCTGGGGGCCGTGCATGGCGGTGCCTTCGTCGGACGTACGGGGAACCGCCGGCGTGACGCCGGCGCCGGAGTCGGCCTCGGCCGGCCCCGCGACGGGCTCGGGGGCCGGCGCGGGCGGCTGTTCGACGGGTACCTCCTCGGCGAGGAGTTCCGCCGCGATGGCCCGCGTGGTCGGCCCGGCCGCACGCACCGGAGCGGCGGCCGGCACCTCGACCGGCACCTCCGCAGCGGCGGGCACGTCGGCACCGGCCGTCTCGGCGGGCGCATTCGCGGCCACGGGCGCCGCCGCGCCATCTGCGCCGGGTACGTCCGACGCACTCGCCGGACCCCCGGAAGCCTCGGGCCCGACGGCGGAAGCCGCCTGCGCGTCCGGCACGTTCGCCGCAGGAGCCGAAACCTCCGACCCGACGGGCGCACTCGCCGGAACCTCGGGAGCCGGCACGGCCTGCGCCGCATCCGCCCCGACAGGCGCCGCCTCGGCGACCGCAGCCGCCACCGCCTGCGCCTCGGAACCGGCGGCCGCGACCGGCGCAGCCGCCCCATCCGCACCGACCGACGCCTGCACCACGGGCACGGCGGCCGCATCGGCCGCCGCATTCCCCGCGGCCGGCCCGGCCGCTGCCTCGGCGCCCTCGGGCCCGGCCTGCGGCACCGCGGACACACTCGCCGAAGCCTCGACGACCTCCGCCTCCGCGACGGGGGCCGACACCGGCACATCCGCCGGCGTCTCGGCAGCCGGCACCGCCTGCACGTCGGGAGCGGCGGGCACCGTCGCGACGGCACCCGAATCGGGCACCGCCTGCGCCTCGGTCGCCCCGGCCGTGACATCCGCCGGTGCCGCCTGCGCATCCGACCCGGCAGGCACCGTCGCGGGCACATCCGCAGCCGCAGCCGCAGCCGCGACAACCTGCGCGTCCGGCGCGGCGACAGCCACCACCGGCGCATCCGGCGCGTCCGCCACAGCCCCGGCGACCGGCTCCGCCGGTGCGGCGGGCTCGACCGGCGCACTCGCGGCGGGTGCCGCCTGCGCCACCTCCGAAGCCGGCACGTTCTCCACAACCGGCGCTTCCGCAACCACCGTTGCCGACTCGGCCGGCTGCTCCACCGGCCCGGGCACGTCGGGCGTCGAAACCACGGCGGGCAACGACTCCTGCGCCGGCACCGGTACCGGCACCTGCGCCACCGCGGCCGGCTGTCCACCGGCCACACCACCCGCGGGCAAAACCACGGTCTCGGCCGGCGCCGCCTCCGCGGGCGTCACCACCGGCCCGACAGGAGCCGAAACCGGCTGCGCGGCCACGGCCACGGCCTCGTCCGGGCTCGGCGCAGCGGCGACCGCCGCCTCCGCCGGGCCCTCGTTCACGGCCACCGGCTCCGGCGGCGCCACCGGCCCGATCGGCGTGGCGGCAGCGGGAGTCGCCCCCTGCTCGGCCTCCGCCGCCCGCTCCGGACGCCGCCGACGCCCACCGGTGCCCTCGGGCACGACGGGGGCCACCGGCTGCGCGACCGCGGCCTGCTCGGGCACGGGCGATTCGACACCCGCCGCCGGCGCCGCGACCCCGGCATCCGGCGTCGGCGCGACAGCGGGCACCGGAACCGGAACCGGCTCGGCGGTCGGCGTCGGGGCGACCGCCGGAGCGGCCCCCGCCGGCACGCTCGCGACCGCGTCCGGCGCGGCCTGTACGAACCTCGGCGGCACCGCCCGCGTCGGCACGCCGGGCAACGGTTGCGGTATGGCCGGCGCGGTCACCCCCTGCACGGGAGCGGCCGGCGCGACCGGCGCCGCGGGCTCGACCACCACGCTCTGCTCGACCTGCTCGACGGGCGCACTCGACGCCGCGGCACCCTCGGCTGCGACCGGCGCACCCTGCTCGACCGGCGGCGTCCCCGCCGCGGCGGCCTGCTGCGGCGCGGCCTGCTGCGGCACCACCGGCACCGCCGACGGCGGCTGCGCCGCCGGACCCTGGGCGGGGATGCCGGTGTTCACCGCGTCGCCCACGGGATGCGCACCGCTGTGCGGCCCCGCCTGCTGCGGCACCGGCCCACGGCCCACCCGACGCTGCCGGCGCGGCGGCAGCGTGGTGCGCTGCGGCACGGCGGCGGCCACCGGGAACGGCGGTGTGTCGACCGGATTCCCACCCATGGGCTGCTCGGGCGCCGGCGCCTGGGCCTGAACCACCGGTTGCGCCTGCGACCGATCCGGCGCCGCAGGCACCTGTACCGACTCCGGTTCCGGCTGCACCGGCTGCCCCGGCACCGGCTCCGCGCTCTGCGCCGCGCGCACCCGCTGCCGCAACCGACCACCATTGACGGCGGGCGCCGCTTCGGCTCCCCCGGACGCATGCTCGGGCGCCTGCCCGACCACACCCCGGCCCACCGGCACCGCGCCGTCGGCCGGACCGTACTCGCCCACGACCGCACCCGGCGGCACGAACTGCGGTGCGAGCGGCGGCGGCACCACGGGCACCGCCTGCGGCGGAACCGGCACCGGCGCACCCGCGCCCGGCCCGCCCGCGGCCGCCTCGGCCGCGCCCGGCATCGCCCCACCCGGAGCCTGCGCCGGCGCCGGATAAGGCTCGGCAACGCCCGGCGCCACCCCGTACGCACCCGCGCCGAACCCCTGCACCGGCTGCGGAACTTCCTGATGCGGCGTCATGGGACCGGGCGGATACGGAATCTGACCGGCCGTCATGGGCGCGGCCGGCTCGACGTAGGTCTCCGGCAGTTCGGGCTCGTCGATGATCATCGCGGCGAACATGCCGGACTGCGGGCCGGGCACGGCGTCGTACGCCTGCTCGACCGGCGGTACCGGGGCCTGTCCCGAGGCGTCCTCACCGGCGGCGACCATGCGGTCGGCCAGCGACATCCCGGGGGCCGTCGGTACGTTCGGATCGGCCCAACCGGCCTGCGGGCCGGGCATCAACAGCGAGTCCTCGTCGTCCAGATCGTCGTACGGATACGGACCGGCCGGTTCCCCGACCGGACCGGTGCCGGCGGCGTGCCCGGCGGGGGCAGGGCCCGCGCCCTCCCCGGCAGGTCGGCGCTCGTCGGCTTCGCTCATCGAACTACTCCTTCCAGGGCAGCCGCGAAGGCCAGCGTCGTGGCACGATCCCGCACCGCGATCCGAAGCCAATCCGGGCCCAGGCCCGGAAAGGTGTCGGCCCGCCGAACCGCGTAGCCTCGCTCCCTCAGCTGCTCGCGGATCTCTGGGCCCCCCTCGGTCCGCGCGAGCACGAACGAGGATCGGGGAACGACCGGTAGCCGCATCCCCGCAACCGTGCGCAATCTCTCCACGAGGTACGAACGGTCAGCCGCGAGCGTAACGGCCAACGCCTCCGCCTGCGCCAGCGCCTCCGGCGTGCAGCACGCCTCGGCGGCGATCAGCGCCGGTGTCGACACCGACCACAACGGCTGAGCGTCCGTGAGGATGCGCACCAGATCCGGGGAAGCCAGGACGTAACCGATCCGAAGTCCGGCCAACGCCCAGGTTTTCGTGAGACTTCGCACAACGACGAGCCCGGGCAGGTCGCGCCGATCGGCCACGCTTTCGGGTTCACCGGGGACGGTGTCGGCGAACGCCTCGTCGACCACGAGGATTCGGCCGGGGCGCGCGAGCGCGGCGATCGTGGCCGCCGGGTGCAGCACCGAGGTGGGGTTGGTGGGGTTACCGAGCACGACCAGGTCGGCCGATGCGGGGATCCGCGCCGGGTCGAGCGCGAAGCCGTCGCGCTCGTCGAGCAGTACCCGGTCCACGGTGTGCCCGGCGGCGCGGAGTGCCGCCTCGGGCTCGGTGAACTGCGGGTGTACGACCACCGCGTGCCGGGGGGTCAGGGTGCGGGCGAGCAGGACGAACGCCTCGGCGGCGCCCGCCGTGGGCAACACCTCGGCGATCGGGCGCCGGTGTCGGGCGGCGATCGCGGCGCGGGCGCGGGTGGTGTCGGGGTAGGCGGCCAGGTCGCGCAGGCTCGCGGTGAGTCGGTGCACCAGCCACGACGGCGGTTCCGCGAGCCGCACGTTGACCGCGAGGTCGACCAGGCCGGGCCCGATCTCCGCGTCGCCGTGATGGCGCAGGTCCACGTCCGGGCTCACGCGCGCGCCCGACGTGCCGTCCCGATCGTCGGGAGTGGGCCCGTCCGGGTCCGTCATCGCGTCATTGCCCATGCTCGTGCTTTCCCGGCTTCCCGTGCCCCTGCCCGGCGTCATCGCCCGGTGCCCCTGCCCCGCCCGTGTCGTTCGTGTCCATGATGGTGGTGATGGTGCCCGCTCCGACGGCCGGGGTCCCGGCGTTGATCGCGAGCGAGCACTTCCCGATCGATTCACCATACGAATTCGATCGCCACGGCGCCGAGTCGGCTCGATTCTGCACCGATCACGACGTTTGTCGGTCCACTTCACCACCCGTCGACCCCACGTGACGGGCAATCGCCACCGTACAGCGCGGACGCGCCCCCACGCCGCGCGTCTTCCCCACCACCAACTCGCCCGGCGGCGCGCCCGGTACCGGCCCGAGCCGAGCCGCGGCCTCCGCGACGCTCGACGTGCCGACCGCCGCCCGCACCCGCTCGGACGGATGGGGAACCGGCACCTGGGCCAATTCCGCCGCCTGCCGCGCGTACAGCGGCAGTCCGAGCAGCGCCGCGCCGGCCACCAGGCCCGGCTCGTCCGCCCGCGCCGCCACGGTCACCAACGCGCGCACCGCCGAGCGCGCCGCACCGGCCCGCGCCAACGCGGCGCACACGCTCGCGCGCACCTCCTCCGCGCCGACCCCGCGCGCCGCCCCGATCCCGACCACCCACACCCGGGCGTCCGCCCCGGACTCGGACGATCCGCGGGCGTCACTCGCCCGCGGATCATCCGCCCGCCGCTCACCCGTCAAGAACGATCCCCCCACACCACGAACACCGGGTGCGCCGGCTCCAACCCCAGCGCCCCACCGCTCGGCGCCGACAACCGCGAGGCCTGCAACAGGCAGCCGTCCACCGTGTAACCCGCCCGCTCCAGCACCGCACGCGCCTCGGCCACCCGGTCCACCTCGGAGAACCCGGCGACGATCCGCTCCGGACGCCGCGCCGCGCACGCCGCCAGCGTCGAGGGCCCGCCCCCGCCGACGAACACCACGTCGGGCAGCGGCAGTCGGGCCAGCACCTCGGGCGCCTTGCCGTGCACCACCTGGACCTCGACACCGAACCGGGAGGCGTTCTCCGCGATCAGGTCGCACCGGAACGCGTCCTGCTCGATCGCGACCACCGCTGCGCCGTGCCGGGCGCACTCCACGCCGACCGAACCGCTGCCCGCGCCGACGTCCCAGACCAGATCGCCGAGCCGCGGCCCGATTCGGGCCACCGCGAGCGCACGCACCTCGGCGCGGGTGATCGCGCCCGCACGATGCGCGTACGACTCCTCGGCCAGCGCCCAGCCGCGCACCGGCCCCGGAAACCCCGGCCGTTCGCCCGCCAGCCAGCCCGCCGCGGCGCCCGCGCGCGGCGCCGGACCGATCACGATCACCACGTCCACGTCGGACCACTCGTGCCCGATCGCATGCTCCGCGGAGACCATCGAGATCTCCTCGTCCTCGGTGCCCAGCCGCTCGCAGACCACGAACGTGCGCGGCACGTCGGTGAGCAGCGCGGCCAGTTCGGCCGGCCCCGCACCCGAACCGGTCAGCACCGCGACCTTGCCGAACGCCCGGCACAGGTTCGCCGCCCGACGCACGTCCCGGCCCAACGCGCTGACCACGCGGGCGTCGTCCCACGCCATCGAGGCCCGGGCGAACGCCAGGGCGACCGAGGACACGGCGGGCACGATCTCCAACTCCAGGCCGTACTCGGGCCGGCGCAACAACCGCACGATCCCGAAGAAGCCGGGATCGCCGATCGCGAGCACCACCGCGATGCCGCGATGCGCGCCGATCCGCTGCGCGGCCACGTGTACGTTGCCCAACACCACCCGCTCGGCCCCGTCGGGCACCTCGACGGCCGCCAACACCCGCTCCGGCCCGGCGACCAACGTCGCCGCCCGCAGCGCCTGGACGGCCGGCGCCGACAGCGGCCCGCCGTCGTACCCGATCACGGTCACCCGATCAGCCATGGCCATCCCCCCTCACCGCGCCGAACCCCGGGGGAGGTTCCGCGCGGATCCGCGACGGCGCCCGTGGCCGGGCACCTGTACCCGACACGACGTCGGCTCCCCCACCCGAGGTTGCGCCGATCACGCACCGAGAGTTACTCCCTCCCCGGTCCCCGAGGTCACACCCGTCCCCGCACCCGCCGCACACGCGTCGACGAACCGCCGGGCCAGGTCCGGCGCGCCCGCCCAATGGGTATGCAGGTACGACGCGTGCACCGACCCCGCGACATGCCCCTCGAAGCCCGTCTCCCCCAGGCTCCACGCCGGCCGGCCGCCCGCTCTCGGGGTGAGCGTGGTGCGATGGAACTCGTGTCCGCGCACCACCCGTCCGGTCGCCGCGAGCACCGAGTCGTGCGCCGCCGTCGCCTCGCGATAGCCCAGGGTCAGCCGCTCGGTCATCCGCGCCTCGGCGGGCAACACCCCGCACATCGGCGCCCCGTCCAGGCTCCGGGCCAGGTACAGCAGCCCCGCGCACTCCGCCGCGATCGGCCCGCCGCGCCCGGCCAGCGCCACCACGTCCGCGCGCAGCGTCGCGTTCGCCGCCAACTCGGCCGCGTACACCTCGGGAAACCCGCCGCCCACCACCAGGCCCGCGGTCCGCTCGGGCAAGCGCTCGTCGCGCAGCGGATCGACGGTGACCACCTCGGCCCCGGCCGCGCTCAGCAGTTCGGCGGTCTCGGCGTAGGCGAAGGTGAACGCCGAGCCGCCCGCGAGGGCGATTCTCGGCCGGCCGGCAACCGGGCCGCCGACCTCCCGGGCCGCGTCCCACGGCGCGTCCGGCAGCGCCCCCGCACCCGCCGCGATCCGTCGTACGGCGGCCAAGTCCACACTGCGCGCGATCAGTTCGCCGAGCGCCTCCACCGTGCGCACCGCGTCCGCATGCCGCTCGGCGACCGGGACCAGGCCCAGGTGCCGGGCGGGTTTGGCGATTGTGTCGTGCCGGCGCAGCACGCCCAGGACGGGCATGCCGATCTCGTCCAGTGCCTCGCGCAGCATGCTCTCGTGCCGGTCCGAGCCGACCCGGTTCAGGATCACCCCGGCCACGCCCACGGCCGGCTCGAAAGTGTCGAACCCGCGCACGAGCGCGGCCACCGAACGGCTCTGCGCCCGCGCGTCCACGACCAGCACCACCGGCGCCCCGAGCAACCGCGCGACGTGCGCGGTGGAGGCGTATCCACCACGCCCGGCCGCGCCGTCGAACAGCCCCATCACACCCTCGATCACGGCCAGATCGGCCCCGCGCGCGCCATGCGCGAACAGCGACCCGATCCGATCCTCCCCGACCAGGAACGGATCGAGATTGCGCCCGACCCGGCCGGCCGCCAACGCGTGATACCCGGGATCGATGTAATCCGGCCCCACCTTGTGCGGCGACACGACATCCCCGCGCCGGGTGAACGCGGCGATCAGCCCGGTGGCGACGGTGGTCTTCCCATGCCCCGAGGCGGGCGCGGCGATCACCACCCGCGGCGGAGCACTCACCACTCGATACCCCGCTGGCCCTTTTGCCCGGCGTCCATCGGGTGCTTGATCTTGGTCATCTCGGTGACCAGGTCGGCGGCCTCGATCAGGCGCGGATCGGCGTCGCGGCCGGTGATCACCACGTGCTGGCTGCCCGGCCGATCCCGCAACACCGCGACCACCTCGTCCACGTCCACCCAGCCCCACTTCATCGGATAGGTGAACTCGTCGAGCACGTACACCCGATACGTCTCCGCGGCCAGGTCCCGCTTGATCTGCTCCCAGCCCTGCCGAGCCGCCTCCGCGTGGTCCTCCTGCGTACCCTCGCGCTGGATCCAGGACCAGCCCTCACCCATCTTGTGCCAGGTGACCGGCCCACCCTCCCCCGTCTCGTCGTGCAGGCGCCCGAGGGTGCGCAACACACTCTCCTCGCCGACCTTCCACTTGGCCGACTTCACAAACTGGAACACCCCGACCGCCCACCCCTGATTCCACCCCCGCAGGGCGAGCCCGAAGGCGGCGGTCGACTTCCCCTTGCCGACCCCGGTATGCACGACAACCAACGCCCGATTCCGCCGCTGACGCGTAGTCAGCCCATCAGCAGGCACATGCACGGGAACACCCTGCGGCACAACAACCTCCTTCAACCCAAAGACCCAGGACAAAGCCCCAGGCCAACCAATCCAACCCAGCCGGCACTAAAAAACACCCGCAGCAAACACCCAAAGCCTCAAGCCAACCAACTTCAGCCCGTCCGGCGTTCGAGGACGCTCGCCGCAAGCACCCGAAAACCCCACCCCAACCCGCCCGACGCAACCAAATTCAGCCCGTCCGGCGCTTGAGGACGCTCGCCGCAGGCACCCGACAACCGCAACCGAACCGCCCAACGCACCAACCCCAGCCCGTCCGGCGCATGAGGACAAAGCGAAGCGCAGCCCGGCTCCCGAAGCCCGACCCAGTCCCAACCCCAGCCCGTCCGACGCTTGAGGACGCTCGCCGCAGGCACCCGACAACCGCAACCGAACCGCCCAACGCACCAATCCCAGCCCGTCCGGCGCATGAGGACGCTCGCCGCAGGCGCCCGAAAACCGCAACCCAACCGCCCAAAGCACCAATCCCAGCCCGTCCGGCGCATGAGGACAAAACGGGGCGCAGCCCGGCTCCCGAAGCCCGACCCAGTAGTCCCAACCCCACCCCGTCCGACGCTTGAGGACACCCACCAGAGGCACCCGACAACCGCAACCCAACCGCCCAACGCACCAATCCCAGCCCGTCCGGCGCATGAGGACGCTCGCCGCAGGCACCCGACAACCGCAACCCAACCGCCTAACGCACCAATCCCAGCCCGTCCGGCGCTTGAGGACCGGCGGGCCGCCGGCCGGCCAACCACACCCCGGCCGACCCACCGCCCAGGACCGACCGATTCCAGCCCGTCCGGCGCATGAGGACCAACCACGTCACGCCACCGAGCGCACATCCCGCACCAGCCCCGCCAGCCCCTCCGCCGCGAGTTCGTCCAACGTCACCACCGGCCCACCCAGATCCCCGGCAAGCCGGGCCGCCAGGCCCAACCGCACCGGACCGCTCTCGCAGTCCACCACCAACGTCGCAACACCCCCGGCCGCCAACAGCCGAGCCGCCCGCCGGCTCTCCCCCAGCGCGTCCCGCCCACCCGTGGCCCGCCCGTCGGTGACCACCACGAGCAGCGGCCGACGCAGCGGATCACGCAGCCGCTCCACCCGCAACGTCTCGTGCGCACGCAACAACCCGGCCCCCACGGGCGTCCGCCCCCCGGTCGGCAACGCCGCCAGCCGCGCCGCGCCGATCTCCACCGACGACGTCGGCGGCAACGCCAACGACGCACCCGCGCCCCGGAAGGTGACCAGCCCGACCTTGTCCCGCCGCTGATAGGCGTCCAGCAACAGGGACAACACCGCGCCCTTGACCGCCTGCATGCGCTTGCGCGCCGCCATCGACCCGGACGCGTCCACCACGAACAGCACCAGGTTGCCCTCGCGCCCCTCGCGGACCGCCTCGCGCAGATCGGTGCGCCGCAGCAGCAGCCCCGCGCCGGTACGTCCGCGCGCCTTCTGGTGCAGCGCCGCCGCCCGCACCGTGGCGGCCACATGCAGCCGGGTCACCCGGCCCGCGGCGACCTGCGCGCCGGTGGTACGCCCGCTCGCGGTCCGCGCGCGGGAACGGCGCCCGGCCGCGCCCTGCCCGACCCCGGGCACCGCGAACAGCCGGGTGCGATACGGCTCGGCCGCTGCCACCGCGGCCTGCTCCCGCCCACCGTCCGAACCGGCCGGCGTCCCCGCCACCGGAGCATCCTCGGTACCGGGCGCCGAACTCGGCGCCGCCTCGGTCGACTTCGACCCGTCGCCCGCCGACCCGTCCGCCCGATCCGAGCCGTCCGCCCCATCCGAGGCATCCGACCGGTCCGCACCGTCCGTCCGCTCCGACCCGTCCGCCCCCGCCGGCGGCTCCCCGCCCCCGTCCGGCCCATCCCCTTCAGGCTCCGGGTCCGGCTCGGGCTCCGGCTCCTCCGGATCCCGCAACGCCTCATCGAGCAGCGCCTCATCCAACCCGGGCGCATCGAACGGATTGCGTCGCCGCCGGTGCGGCAGCGCCAACAGCGCGGCCTGCCGCACGTCCTCCGCCGTGACCTCGGTCCGCCCGTGCCAGGCGGCCAGCGCGATCGAGGTACGCGCCGTGACCAGGTCCGCCCGCATCCCGTCCACCTCGAACGACGCGCACACCCGGGCGATCCGCTCCAGCTCGGCGTCCGGCAACCGCACATCGGCCAGCACCTTCCGGGCCGCCAGGATCCGCCCGGCCAACGCCGCGTCCTCGTCCGCCCACCGCGCCGCGAACCCGTCCGGATCGGCCTCGTAGGCCAACCGGCGGCGCACCACCTCTGCCCGCTCGCGCGGCTCTCGGCTCGCCGCCACCTCCACGGTCAGCCCGAACCGGTCCAGCAACTGCGGCCGCAGCTCGCCCTCTTCCGGGTTCATCGTGCCCACGAGCAGGAACCGCGCGGCGTGCCGCACGGACACCCCCTCGCGCTCCACGTGCGAGGTACCCATCGCCGCCGCGTCCAGGAGCAGGTCGACGAGGTGATCGTGCAGCAGGTTGACCTCGTCGACGTACAACACGCCCCGGTGCGCGGCGGCCAGCAGCCCGGGTTCGTACGCCTTGACGCCCTCGGTGAGCGCACGTTCGATGTCCAGCGAGCCGGCCAGCCGGTCCTCGCTGGCGCCGACCGGCAGTTCCACCAGACGCGCGGCGCGCGAGGCGCCGCCGACCGCCGGATCGTGCGGCCCGTCGGGGCAGTGCTCGTCCGGCCGAACCGGTTCGCAGGAGAAGCGGCAACCCGGCACCACCGCGACCTCGGGCAGCTGGCTCGCCAGCGCGCGCACCATGGTCGACTTGGCGGTGCCCTTCTCGCCCCGCACCAGCACCCCGCCGACCGCGGGCGAGACCGCGTTCAACACCAGAGCCAGGCGCAGGTCGGCCAGTCCGACGATGGCGGAGAACGGATAGGCGGCGCTCATCGGCGCCGGCCCGGCATCGTCGATCCGCCGTCGGATGTCCGTACCGTACCCATCGGTACGACGATCGCCGGGAACATCGGTATCAAGCACGCAGGCATGCGCCGTCGGCCTCCCTCGGGTGTCCACGCCCTGGTCGGTGGCGGGACCCGCGTTCGGGGTCCCGGACAGCGGCAAGTCTCTGGCTCACGCCCGCCCGAGGGCGTGCGTTCACAGTGGCGGGACCGCTCCGGGTTGCCGCATCGCGCCGTCGCCTCCGGATGTACCGGCATCGAGGTGTGGTCCGCGTCCGGTACGGCCGCAACACACCTCGACACCGGGCCCGAAGGTGCTCCGCGCGATCCGCCGGATTCCTTCCCTGCTGTCGGCCACACCCTCTCACATGCCCCGAAACATGCCACGGCCCCCGCCGGATGAATCGGGCGGGGGCCGTGGTGGGTGTGCGCCGCGGTGCGGGCGGCGGGGTCACGCCGCCGGGATCAGAACGCGGCGAGCACGTTGCCCTTGTACTCGTCGGCGATGTACTTCTTCACCTCGGGCGAGTTCAGCAGCTTCGCCAGCTTCTGCACGCGCGGGTCGGTGTCCTTGCCCTTCTTGACCACCAGGACGTTCGCGTAGGGGTTGTTGTCGGCCTTCTCCACCGCGATGCCGTTCTTGCCCGGGGTCAGCCCCGCGTCCAGCGCGTAGTTGCCGTTGATCACCGCGCCGTCCACGTCGTCCAGCGCGCGGGGCAGCTGCGCCGCCTCGATCGCCTTGAACTTCAGCTTCTTCGGGTTGTCGGCGATGTCCTTCTCGGTCGCCGTGGTGGTCGCGCCCTCCTTGAGCTTGATCACACCGTTGTCGGCGAGCAACTTGAGCGCACGACCGCCGTTGGTGGCGTCGTTCGGGAACGCGATCGTCGCGCCCTCCTTCAGCTCGGCGAGCGACTTGACGTTCTTGGAGTAGAGCGCGAGCGGCTCCAGGTGCACCGGCACCACCGGGGTCAGGCTCTTGCCCTTCTCCTTGTTGTACTCCGCCAGATACGGCTTGTGCTGGAAGAAGTTGGCGTCGACCGCGCCCTCGTCCAGGGCCGGATTCTGCTGGGTGTAGTCCGAGAACTCCTTGATCTCCAGCTTCAGGCCCTCCTTCGCGGCGAGGTTGTCCTTGATGTACTTCAGGATCTGCGCGTGCGGGACGGCGGAGGCGGCGACCTTGAGCGGGTCGGAGGCGGACGAGCCCTTCTTGTCGTCGCTGCCGCAGGCGGCGAGACCGAGTCCGAGGGCGGCGACGGCGGAGATGGCGACAAACTTGTCGATACGCACGAAGAGTGCCTTTCCTGGTGGTGCGGTGTACGCGGGCGGAATGCCTCGCGTCGTACGGTGGCGCGGGCGAAGTGCCGCGTGTCTAGCGGTGGGCGAGCCTGCGGGAGAGCAGGTCGCCGAGGAATTGCACGAGTTGAACCAGGACGACGAGCACCGCGATGGTGACGAGCATCAGGTTCGTCTCGAAGCGTTGGTAGCCGTAGCGGATGGCGAGGTCGCCGAGGCCGCCGCCGCCGACCACACCCGCCATCGCGGAGTAGCCGACGATCGCAACGACGGTCACGGTGATCGCGGAGATGATCGACGGCACCGCCTCGCGCACGAGCACCTTGCGCACGACGGTGAACGTGCCCGCGCCCATCGACTGGGCGGCCTCGATCAGGCCCCGATCCACCTCACGCACCGCGGTCTCCACCAGGCGCGCGAAGAACGGGATGGCGCCCACGGTCAGCGGCACGATCGCGGCGTCGGTGCCGATGGTGGTCCCGGTCACCCAGCGGGTGAACGGGATCAGCGCGACGAGCAGGATCAGGAACGGGATCGACCGCCCCACGTTGACCACCAGGCCGAGCAGCTTGTTCGCCGGCGCGAAGGACAACGGCCCGCCGCGGTCGGTGAGCACGAGCAGGAGCCCGATCGGCAGGCCGATCACTACGGTGATCAGCGTCGCGACGCCGACCATGTACAACGTCTCCTGGGTGGCCGTCTCCAGCAGGGGCCGCATCTCGGACCAGGTCATCGTCAGAGCTCCTTGCCCGCGAGCGCCACGCCGTCGGCGGCGGCGACGTCGGCGTCCGATGTGGTGTGGTCGGTCCCCGACTCGGCTTCGGCCTCGTCGATCACGTCGACCTGGAGGCCCTGCTCGCGCAGGTAGCCGATCGGCACCACGTTGCGCTCGAAGGTGCCGTCGAGCGAGATCCGCATCCGGCCGATCTGCCGCCCGCCGACGCTCTCCACGGCCGCGCCGAGCACGTTGACGTCGACGTTGTAGGTGCGCGCGAGGGTGGAGATGAACGGCTGCGCCGTCTCCTCGCCGCGGAAGGTGATGTCGACCAGCGTGCGGCCCGCGAGCACGGCGGGCGTACCCAGCGGGAACATCTCCCGGGCCAGCCGCGAGTCGGAGCGGCCGAGCAGCTCGGGCACCGTTCCCGACTCGACGATCCGGCCGCCCTCCATCAGCGCGGCCGAGTCGCAGATGTTCTTGACCACGTCCATCTCGTGGGTGATCAGCAGGATGGTCAGGCCGAGTCGGTCGCGCAGGTCGCGCAGCAGGGCCAGGATCGAGCGGGTGGTCTCCGGGTCGAGCGCCGAGGTGGCCTCGTCGGACAGCAGTACGCGCGGTTCGGCGGCGAGCGCGCGGGCGATGCCCACCCGCTGCTTCTGCCCGCCGGACAACTGCGCGGGGTACGCCTTGGCGTGCTCGGCGAGGCCGACCAGGTCGAGCAGTTCGGCGACCCGGCGGGCCCGGTCCCGGCGCGGCACCCCAGCGATCTCCAGCGGTACCGCGACGTTCCCGGCGACGGTGCGGCTGGAGAGGAGGTTGAAGTGCTGGAAGATCATCCCGATGCCGCGCCGCTCGGCACGCAGCGCGCTCGCCGACAGCGAGGTCAGCTCGCGCCCGCCCACCTCGACGGTGCCCGACGTGGGGCGCTCCAGGAGGTTGACGCAGCGGATCAGGGTGCTCTTGCCGGCGCCGCTGCGGCCGAGCACACCGAAGATCTCGCCTTCGCGCACGTGCAGGTCGACCCCGTCGAGCGCGGTCACCTGCCGTTCTCGGCTGCGATAGACCTTGCTCAGGGCAGTGGTACGGATCACCGTGAAGTCCTCGGGTGGATGTGCGCGCCGAATCGGGCCCGACGAAGGGCCGCGCGACTCGATCACACAGGGGGCGTGGCGGGGGTTGCACCGGGGGCGCGGAGCGCTCGGCCCGGGAGAGGGATCAGGCCCTCAAATCCTCAACAGCCACACATTCGACACATCTGACACGAACGGCGCATGCAACGACAACCCGTGGCGGTAGCCGCGGTGCCGGAGATGTGAGCCGTCGTGAACATGATCCGATTAAAGCAGACACACGCCTCGCAAAGGAAATGTCATCCCGCCGAGCACCTGCGACCGGAGCCGACGAAGCCCCGACGGCCATGGATTCCATGGTTGCCGGGGCTTCGGGGGTGCTGCTCGCCTCGCGGGCGTCGATCAGGCCGCGAGGACGGCGGTCTTGCGCAGGTAGACCAGGCTCAGTCGGGGGCTGACCTTCTCGATCCGGCCGGAGACGTAGCCGAGGCGTTCGTACAGCCGCAGATTGTTCTCGCTGCGGTGGCCGGTGAACAGCTCGTACTCGGCGGCGTCGGCGAGTTTCGCCTCGATCGCGCGCAGCAGCCGGGTGCCGAGCATGTGCCGCTGCAGCCGGGGGTGCACGATCAGTTTGCCGATCCGGGCCACGCCGTCGTCGATGGTGCCGCGCACCGAGCCGACGACCTCCTCGCCCAGGCGCGCCACCAGCACGGTGTGCGTCTCGAACTCGGCGCGCAGGCTCTCCAGGCTCTGCGTCAGCGGCTCGATGCCGTAGTCGTTGTAGAGGGCGGCCTCGCCCTGGTAACAGAGGTACTGAAGCTTGAGAATCTGCTCGGCGTCGGATACGTCCGCCGTGCCGATACCCACGTTCTGCCCCATCGGATTGCTCCCCTGATCGCCCTGATCACCGCGCGGATGTGTGTGCCGCAGCGTCGAGCCCCGTGCCCGATGCGAAGGGGGAGGGTTGTCCCCTTCTCGAACACGCGCGTGAACACTGCGTTCGTCACTGTTCCACACGGCTTTTCCCGGACTTCTACCCGGCCCTCACCTACGCGCAATCCGGCGTTCAGGCAGCGTGTTCGACGAAGTGCCCCCCGATGGGGTGAATCGCCGGAAAAATGCGTGTCGCGGAACGCGCGCTGTGGCCACTACGCGCGGCGTTCACGCCCGCTCCGGAGCGACCCGGCCGATCGATCCGGCCGGCCGCGGCCCGGCCGGCTACAGACCCGTGACGCGCCGGACGACTCCCTCCTTGAGCGCGCGCACCATCGCGAACGGTTCGGTGGCCTGGTGTACGAGCAGCGTCAGGTGTGCGTCGGCCCCGACCACGTAGCGCGATCTCGGCGACTTCGTGGTGGCGGCCAGGGCGATCGTGTCGGCGATCGTCTCCGGCTCGCTCCACAGCGGCTTCATGATCGAAAAGCCCAGGTCCATCCGGCGGAACGCGGTCGCGAACGCGGTGCCGCGATGGCGCTCGACCGCGTCGGCCATCTCCTCGGTGGCGCCGCTGCGGAAGCCGCCGGGCGAGACCACCACGACGTCGATCCCGGCCCCGGCCAGCTCCACCCGAAGCGCTTCGGAAGCCGCCTCCATCGCGTGCTTCCCGGCCTGATACCAGCCGAGCAGCGGATACGTGACCCGTCCGGCCAGCGAGGAGATCTGCACCACCCGGCCCCACCCGCGCTCGCGCATGTGCGGAACGGCGAAGCGGGCCAGCCGCATCGGGCCGAACAGCGCGGTCTCCAGCTGGTGGCGGGCGTCCTCCTCCGACACGTCGAGCACGGGGGCGAACGAGGTGCCGCCGGCGTTGTTGACCAGGATGTCGGGACGGACCTGCTCGATCACGTCCTTGCCGCCGGCCGCGTCGGTGACGTCCAGGAGCACGGTGCGCACCTCGACCCCGGCCGCGTCCGCCGCGGCCAGGACCGACTCGGCCTTGGCCGCCGTGCGCACGCTGCCGACGGTGTCCACGCCCGCCCGGGCCAGCGCCAGCACGGTGGCCAGGCCGAGTCCGGAGTTGGCGCCGGTGACCAGTGCCGTCCTGCTCACGCGCGACCCGCCTCGAACCCGGCGGCATCGACCGCACGATCCTCCTCGACCCGTCGCGGACCGGGCACCTTGGACACGGCCCCGGCCCCACCCTCCGGGTCAGCCGCGCCGTAGGGCTCGGGCGGCAGATCCCGCGTCGGGCGCGGCGGCGCGACCTCGTCCGCCGCCTTCAGCAGGTGGTTCAACTGCTCGACGATGGCGTCCGCCAGGGCGAACGGGTCCGGCAGCGCGTCCCGGTCGGCCAGCACACCGATGTCGATCCGGTCGTCGTAGCTCATGCCACCGATGAACAGTCCGAAGCCGTCGGCGATGATCCCCATCGAATGAAACGCCTCCACTCGCTGCCCGTGGGCATACAGCGGCCTGCGCGGACCGGGCACGTTCGACACCGTGACGTTGCACAACGCCGGCAGCACGGACGCGAGTCGGGCCTCGCGGTAGAGCCCGCCGAGCGCACCGAGCAGCGCCGGCGGCGGCGCCTCGGCCAGACCCGTGAGCAACTCGCTGCCCATCGCGCTCTGTACGGCCTTGGCCGCGTCGGAGTTCTCGTGCACGCACAGCAGTCGCTCACCGGGCTCGGTCACGTCGGTGGCCAGTCCCACCAGCATCCCGGTGATCAGGTTGCCGCCGGCCCGCTCGCCGCCGTGCGTGGCGTCCACCGGCACCGTGGCGACCAGTTCCCGCTCGGGCAACTCGCCCAGGGCATCCAGGTGTTCGCGCAGCGCGCCGGCCACCATCGCGAGTACCACGTCGTTGACCTTGACCCCGAAGGCGTTCTTGACCAGCTTGACGTCGGAGAGCGAGACGCTGCAGAAGCCGTACGCCCGCCGCGGGCCGATCGGCGCGTTGAACCGGGTCCTGGGCACGTTCAGCGGCAGCGCCCGACTCAGCCGCCCGGTCAGCGCGGCCTGCAGCACGCCCTGTCCCAGGCGGCCGAGTTGCCGGCCCACCCGTACGGGCGTGCCGGCAAGCGAGAGTGCGCCCTCGCGGATCGCCTCCCACCCCTCGGGCACGGCTCCCGGCTCGCTCGGCCCGGGCACCGGCGCGGGCGCCTGCTCGGCCGGCGGGTTCGGGACGGCGTCGAAGAAGATCTCCTGCATCGCGGCGCCGGAACGCCCGTCGATGCACGCGTGATGCACCTTCCACAGGTGCGCGACCCGCCCGTTCTCCAGGCCGTCGACGATCCACCATTCCCACAGCGGGCGGTCACGGTCCAGGCGGTGGCGGTAGATCTCCTCGGCCATGGCGGTCAGTTCACGCCGGCCGCCGGGCGCCGCCAGGGTGGCCCGACGCAGATGGTTGCCCAGCTCGAAGTCGGGGTCCTCGACCCAGTGCGGCCGGGCCAGCCCCCACGGGCCGCGGACCAGTTTGCGGCGCAGCAGCGGCAGTCGGGGCAGCCGGGCGGCCAGCGTGCGCGCGAACGCGGCGCGGTCGACGCGGCCCCCGGTGTCCGAGGCGTCGACGATGGTCAGGCAGACGACGTGCGCCGGCCACTCCTGCGACTCCAGGGCCAGGAATGCCGAATCCAGACCGGAGAGCTTCACCAGGTATTCCTCCTCCCGATGCCCGACGAGGTCAGGGCATCCTCGATGAAGCGGTGCGCCTGCCGGTTCCACACGGCTCCGATGTGCGAGCCGCGGTACCAGCAGACGGATGGTTCCTCCCAGTGCTTCCAGAGCCGATACGCCTGCTGCGGCGTGGCCATACGATCGGCCAGGCCGGCGTAGACGAAGCGCCGCTCCAGCGGCACCCGGGGCGTCACCGCCAGCGGCGAGACCACGCGGTGGACCGTCTCGGCGTCCGCGCCGAGCAGGCCCGCCGCGCGCACCTCGCGCTCGATGTCCTCGGGTACGTGGTGCGACATCACCCACGCCATGTCGACCGAGGGCACGCCGACGACCACGCAGTCCAGCTCCTCCAGGCCCGCGACCAGGGCGGCGACGTAGGCGCCCAGCGAGAGCCCGTGCACGGCGACGGGGGTGTCGCCGTCGCCCTGCGCGCGCACCCAGTCCAGGCAGCGGCGCACGTCCCACACGGCCTGTCCCAGGCCGTGCACGTTGCCGAGGTAGTCGAACGAGATGAACGTGCCGTCGTGGGTGCGCGTGCTCTTGCGCGGCCCGTGCATGGGCAGCACCGGGTGGATCACGTTGACGCCGAGTTCGCGGTGCAGCCGCGGCGAGCGGAAAGCGGCCAGGTCGCCGGGTCGGCCCATGCCGAAGCCGTGCAGGTTCACCAGCCACGGTCGCGGCGCTCCGGGGTGGCGCAGTACGTACGCCCACACCCGCTGATTCGCTCCCGCGCCCTGCCACCGGGTGGCCCCCGGCACCCCGGCGCGGGGCATGTATCCGCTGTCGAAGGTCAGTTGCTCGTAGCCGATGGTGCCGTAGAGCCGGTCCCGGAGCACCGGGTCCTCCGGGGCGGGCGGTTCGGGATGGAAGCGGGTCGGATCGTCGAGGTAGCCCTCGGCGCGGAACTTGGCCAGCGCGTCGGCGATCTCGGTCCGGATCCGCTGGGCGTCCTCGGGGTCGGGGGACAGCCGGCCGCCGGCCAGGACGGCCACCACGAGTTCGTCCAGAAAGGCCGCGGAGACCAGTCCCGGGGTGGGGAACACGGTGGGCATCTCGGGATATCGGCGCCGCTCGGCGCGCAACGACCGCACATAAGAGCGCACTCCGAAGCCCACCGAGGGGGGAACACTGCGCAGCAGCGCGCCGACCGGGAGATCCGCCAGCATGGCGGCGGACTTCTCCCCCTGGGAACGTATTCGACGCAGGTGATCGAGCATGCCGATCCCTCCCCTCGATGTGAACCGACCCTAGTACGGAGTCAACGGAGCGAACACGTGCAATCGCTTTTGGTAACCGCGATTTCACAATTGGGACTGGAACCGCAACTTCCGCTCACACTCGTGCAACCATCCAGAAACCGGACGCCCCACGACATGCGGACACGACGATGGGCCCGCCACCTCCCCCCGGAGGTTGCGGGCCCATCGTCTCAGGTCGATCCCGGTGCCGTACGGCGTTACCCGCCGGCCCACTTGCGCTGGCCGGCCAGGTCCGCCCGAAGCTCGCCGAGTTGCTCGGCGACCCGGACCGGGGCGGTGCCCCCGCGTCCGTCACGCGAGGCGACCGAGCCGGACACGGTCAGTACCGAGCGCACCTCCGGGGTCAACTCCGGCGAGATCTCCGCGAGTTGATCGTCGGTCAGGTCCCACAGCTCGATCCCGCGCGGCTCGCAATACTTCACACACGCGCCGGCCACCTCGTGCGCCACCCGGAACGGAGTGCCGCGGCGGACCAGCCACTCGGCGATGTCGGTGGCCAACGAGAAGCCGGCCGGCGCCAGTTCGGCCAGCCGCTCGCGGTGGAAGGTGAGCGTGGCGATCATCCCGGTGAACGCCGGAAGCAGGACTTCGAGCGTGTCGCACGAATCGAAGACCGGCTCCTTGTCCTCCTGGAGGTCGCGGTTGTAGGCCAGCGGCAGCGCCTTCAGGGTGGCCATCAACCCGGTCAGGTTGCCGATCAGCCGGCCCGACTTGCCGCGCGCCAGCTCCGCGATGTCGGGGTTCTTCTTCTGCGGCATGATCGAGGAACCGGTGGAGAAGGCGTCGTCCAGCGTCACGAAGGAGAACTCCTTCGTGTTCCACACGATGATCTCCTCGGCCAGCCGGGACAGGTTCACCCCGAGCATCGCGGTGACGAACGCGAACTCGGCGGCGAAGTCGCGCGAGGCGGTGCCGTCGATCGAGTTCGCCGCGGAAGCGGAGAAGCCGAGGTCGCGGGCCACCGACTCGGGGTCGAGCCCGAGGGAGGACCCGGCGAGCGCGCCGGACCCGTACGCCGACACGTCGGCGCGCCGGTCCCAGTCGCGCAGCCGGTCGGCGTCGCGCGCGAAGGCCTGCACGTGCGCGAGCAGGTGGTGCGCGAGCAGCACCGGCTGGGCGTGCTGGAGGTGGGTGCGACCCGGCATCACCGCGTCGGGATGCGCGGCGGCCTGCTCGATCAGCGCCTCCTGGAGGTCGGCGAGCAGCCGGCCCAGGATCCGCGCGTGGTCGCGCAGGTACATCCGGCCCAGGGTGGCGATCTGGTCGTTGCGCGAGCGGCCCGCGCGCAGCTTGCCGCCCAGGTCGGGGCCGAGGATGTCGAGCAGGCCGCGCTCCAGCGCGGTGTGCACGTCCTCGTCGGCGATCGTGGCGACCAGGACACCGGACTCGACATGCTCTTGCAGCGTGTCCAGGCCGGCCAGCATGCGGGTCAGCTCGTCGTCGGTGAGCAGTCCGGCCGCGTGCAGGACCCGGGCGTGCGCCCGGGAGCCGGCGATGTCGTACGGCGCGAGCCGCCAGTCGAAGTGCACGCTGGCGGAGAGCAGGGCCAAAGCCTCGGAGGGGCCGCCGGAGAAACGGCCGCCCCACAGGCTCACCCGGTCGGTGTTCTCGGTCACGATGCACCGTCCCGACGCGCCGCGATCTTGCCGGAGAGCCCGAACAGCTCGATGAAGCCCTTGGCCTGCGATTGGTCGAACGTGTCGCCGGTGTCGTAGGTGGCGAGGTTGAAGTCGTAGAGCGACTGGTCGCTGCGCCGACCGGTGACCACGGCCCGCCCGCCGTGCAGGGTCATCCGGATGTCGCCGGACACGTGCCGGTTGGCCTCGGCGACGAAGCCGTCGAGGGCCCGCTTGAGCGGGGAGAACCACAGGCCGTCGTAGACCAGTTCGGCCCAGCGCTGCTCGACCGTGCGCTTGTAGCGGGCCAGCTCGCGCTCGACGGTGACGTTCTCCAGCTCCTGGTGCGCGGTGATCAGCGCGATCGCGCCCGGGGCCTCGTAGACCTCGCGGCTCTTGATGCCGACCAGCCGGTCCTCGACCATGTCGATCCGGCCCACGCCCTGCGCGCCGGCCCGCCGGTTCAGCTCCTCGATCGCCTGGAGCACGGTGACCTCGCGGCCGTCGACGGCCACCGGCGCGCCGTGCTCGAAGGTGATCACCACCTCGTCGGCGTCCCGCGCGTCGGCCGGATTCTGCGTGTATTCGTACACGTCCTCGATCGGCGCGTTCCAGATGTCCTCCAGGAAGCCGGTCTCCACGGCCCGCCCGAAGACGTTCTGGTCGATCGAGTACGGCGACTTCTTCGTGGTGACGATCGGCAGGTTCTTCGCCTCGGCGAAGGCGATCGCCTTGTCCCGGGTCATCGCGTAGTCGCGAACCGGGGCGATGCACGTCAGGTCCGGGGCGAGCGAGGAGATGCCCACCTCGAAGCGGACCTGGTCGTTGCCCTTGCCGGTGCAGCCGTGCGCGACCGTGGTCGCTCCGTGCTTCCGCGCGGCGGCGACCAGGTGCTTGACGATCACCGGTCGAGACAGCGCGGAGACCAGCGGGTAGCGGTCCATGTAGAGCGCGTTGGCCCGGATGGCCGGCAGGCAGTAGCCGTCGGCGAACTCGTCGCGGGCGTCCGCGACCTCGGCCTCGACCGCGCCGCAGGCCAGTGCCCGCTTGCGGATGATGTCCAGGTCCTCGCCGTTCTGGCCGACGTCGACGGCCACCGCGATGACCTCGGCGCCGGTCTCCTCGGCGATCCATGGGATACAGACGGAGGTGTCTAGACCTCCGGAATAGGCGAGTACGACGCGCTCGGTCACGAGCGATTTCTCCTTACGAATGAGCGATTCGGCAGATGTGGTGCCGGCTTCGGCCCGAGCCGAGCGATCGGGCGGTGTGCGGAAGTCGATGGTCGCGGGCGGACCGGGCCCGGCTATCCCTTGTGCTCGGCGAGCGCCAGGAGGTGCGCGGCGAGCGCCGCGCCGCCCTCCGGGTCGCGCGAGACCATCAGGATGGTGTCGTCGCCGGCGATGGTGCCCAGGATCAGCCGGGACTCGGCGTGGTCCATCGCGGAGGCCAGGAACTGGGCCGCCCCGGGCGGTGTGCGCACCACCACGAGGTTGCCCGATGCCTCGGCCGACACCAGCAGTTCGCCGGCCAGCCGGGACAGCCGTCCCTCGACCGCGGACTCCTCCAGCGGTGCCCGCGGAGTGCGATCACCACCCTCCGCCGGCACGGCGTAGATCAGCGATCCCTCCGCGTCGCGGATCTTCACCGCGCCCAGTTCGTCGAGATCCCGCGACAGCGTGGCCTGGGTGACGGCGAGGCCGTCCTCGGCGAGCAGCCGGGCGAGTTGGTTCTGCGACCGGACCGGGTGTCGGGTCAGGATGTCGACGATCCGCCGGTGGCGGGCGATCCGGGTGCTGGGCACCGCATATACGCCCTCGACCGGGGTCGCGTCGGTGCCGGGCTCGCCGGCGCCGGGCTCGCTGCTCATGGGCCGACCCCGCCTAGCGCCGCACGCGTCGTCGTCGGACGGTGTTCACGAAGTTCCTCCGGCGGGTGCGGCGGCGAGGCCGGCGTCCAGGATTGCGGGCAGCGCCCCGAGCAGCGCGTCCACGTCCGCGTCGTCGACGACGAGCGGCGGGGCGAGCCGGACCCGGGTGGGCACGGCGGCGTTGACGAGGAAACCCGCGTCCTGCGCCGCCTGTTGCACGGTCTGCGCCACCGGTGCGGTGAGCACGATACCGATCAACAGGCCCGCTCCGCTCACCTCGTCGACCAGCGGATGGGCGATCTTGTCGATTCCCGCCCGCAGCCGCTCGCCGAGTTGCGCCGAACGGGTGCACAGGTCGTCGTTCTCGATCGTGTCGAGCACCGCGAGCGCGGCGGCGCAGCAGATCGGGTTGCCGCCGAACGTGGTGCCGTGCTGGCCCGGCCGCAACAACTCCGCCGCCGGCCCGAAGGCGACACAGGCGCCGATCGGCAACCCGCCGCCCAGCCCCTTGGCCAGCGTGACCACGTCGGGCTCGATGCCGAGCGGCTGGTGGGCGAACCAGGCGCCGGTACGGGCTATGCCGGTCTGGATCTCGTCCAGGATCAGCAGCGCGCCGTGCGCGGCGGTGATCTCCCGGGCCGCGGCCAGGTAGCCCTCGCCGGGCATGACCACGCCGTTCTCGCCCTGGATGGGCTCCAGGATCACCGCGGCGGTCTGCGGACCGACGGCGGCGCGCAACGCGTCGACGTCGCCGTAGGGCACGAAGTCGACGCCGCCGGGCAGCGGGGCGAACGGTTCGCGCTTGGCGGGCTGGCCGGTCATCGCCAGCGCGCCCATGGTGCGGCCGTGGAAGCCGCCCTCGGCGGCGATGATCTGCGGCCGGCCGGTGCGCCGGGCGATCTTGAACGCGGCCTCGTTGGCCTCGGCGCCCGAATTGCCGAAGTAGACCCGGCCGGGGCGGCCGAACAGCGCGAGCAGCCGCTCGGCGAGCGCCACGGGCGGTTCGGCGATGTAGAGGTTGGACACGTGGCCCAGTCGGCCCAGCTGCGCGCTCACCGCGGCGGCGATCGCCGGGTGCGCGTGGCCGAGCGCGTTGACCGCGATGCCGCCGAGGAAGTCGACGTAGGTGTTGCCCGCGCCGTCCACGACGCGCGCGCCCGAGCCGCTGATCAGCTCGATCGCGGGTGTGCCGTAGTTGTGCATCAGCGCCTGGTTCCACCGCTGCGTCAACGCACCGGCGGCACCGCTCTCGGTGATGGTCACGCCGCCCCCTCGGAGTCTTCGTCGTCGTTGTCCACGTGCTCGATGTCGGCCGCGGCCCCCGCGTGCTTGTCCCGGGCGGGCACCACCATGGTCCCGATGCCCTCGTCGGTGAACACCTCCAGGAGCAGCGAGTGCGCGACACGCCCGTCGAGCACGTGCGCGGCCGGCACCCCGGCCTGCACGGCTCGCAGGCACGCCTCCATCTTGGGCAGCATGCCGGTGGACAGGCTCGGCATCAGCGTGGCCAACTCGTCGGCGTCCAGGCGCGATATCACCTCGTCACTGACGGGCCAGTCGGCGTACAGCCCCTCGACGTCGGTGAGCACGACCAGCTTCTCCGCGCCGAGCGCCACCGCGAGCGCCGAGGCCGCGGTGTCGGCGTTGACGTTGTAGACGTGCCCGTCGGCGCCGCGCGCGATCGAGGAGATCACCGGTATCCGGTTGTCGTCGAGCAGCGCCCGGATCGCGCCGGGGTCGACCTCGACGATGTCGCCGACCAGGCCGATGTCGACCGACTCGCCGTCCACGACCGCGAGCCGCTTCTCCGCGGTCATCGTGTGCGCGTCCTCGCCGGTCATCCCGACGGCGAACGGCCCGTGCCGGTTGATCAGGCCGACGATCTCGCGCTGCACCTGGCCGGCGAGGACCATGCGCACCACGTCCATCGCCTCGGGCGTGGTCACCCGAAGGCCGCCGGCGAAGGAGGACTCGATGCCGAGCCGGTCGAGCTGCGCGCTGATCTGCGGGCCGCCGCCGTGCACGATCACCGGGCGCAGCCCGGCGAACCGCAGGAACACCAGGTCTTGGGCGAACGCCTGCTTGAGCGCGTCGTCGACCATGGCGTTGCCGCCGAACTTGATCACCACGGTCTTGCCGTAGAAGCGCTCCAACCACGGCAACGCCTCGATCAGCGTGTGCGCCTTGGCCAGTGCCGCGTTGTTGCGCCCCTGTTTGTCGGCCGATTCCGTCCGCATCCCGCTCCCCCTCGTCTGGCTGTCGGTACCGGTCACGACGAGTAGGCCGAGTTCTCGTGGACGTATTCGGCGGTGAGGTCGTTGGTCCACACCGTCACGGCGGCCTCGCCGGCGTTGAGGTCGGCCACGATGTGCGTCTCGCGCGGGGTCATGTCGACCAGCTCGCGGTCCTCGCCGACGAAACCGTCCCGGCACACCCACACGCCGTTGAAGGCGACGTCGAGCCGGTCGGGATCGAAGGTCGCGGCGGTGGTGCCGATCGCGGCGAGCACGCGGCCCCAGTTGGCGTCCTCGCCGTGCACGGCGCACTTGAACAGGTTGTTCCGGGCGATCGAGCGGGCCACCTCCAGCGCGTCGGCCTCGGTCGCGGCGCCCGTCACGTCGATCCGGATGTCCTTGCTCGCGCCCTCGGCGTCGCCGATCAGCTGCCGGGCGAGGTCGCCGCAGACGGTGCGCACCGCCTCGGCGAACGCGGCGAGGTCGGGCTCGACACCGGAGGCGCCGGAGGCCATCAGCAGCACGGTGTCGTTGGTGGACATGCAGCCGTCGGAGTCGATCCGGTCGAACGTGGTGTGCGTGGCGCCGCGCAGCACCGCGTCCAGCGTCTCGGCGTCGACCGCGGCGTCGGTGGTGAGCACGACGAGCATGGTGGCCAGGCCGGGGGCGAGCATGCCCGCGCCCTTGGCCATGCCGCCGACGGTCCACCCGGCGGGGTCGGTGACCACGGACTGCTTGTGCACGGTGTCGGTGGTCTTGATCGCGATCGCAGCGGCCTCGCCACCGTCGGCGCTCAGTGCCGCCGCCGCCTTGTCGACGCCCGGCAGCAGCCGCTCCATCGGCAGTTGCACACCGATCAGGCCGGTGGAGGCCACCACGATCTCGCCGGCGTTCAGCCCCAGCGCCTCGGCGACCCGCTCGGCGGTGGCGTGCGTGTTGCGAAAGCCCTCGGTGCCGGTGCAGGCGTTGGCGCCGCCGGAGTTGAGCACGACCGCCTGCACGAGGCCGGCCTTGACCACCTGTTCGGACCACACCACCGGCGCGGCCTTGATCCGGTTGGCGGTGAACACCGCCGCCCCGGCGATCGAGGGGCCGTCGTTGACGATCAGCGCCACGTCGGGCGCGCCCGTGCTCTTGAGGCCCGCGGCCACGCCCGCGGCGCGAAAGCCCTGTGCTGCGGTGACGCTCACGGCGCTACCCCCGTCTTGCTCAGTCCCAGGTCCTCGGCGAGGCCGAGGGCGATGTTGGTGCTCTGGATGGCGCCGCCGGCGGTGCCCTTGGCGAGGTTGTCGATCGCGCCGACCACCACGACGCGGCCCGCGCGCTCGTCGACGGTGACCTGTACGACGGCCGTGTTGGCGCCGTAGACCATCGCGGTCGCGGGCCACTGGCCCTCGGCGAGCAGGTGGACGAAGCCCTCGTCGGCGTAGGCCGCGGTGTAGGCCGCGCGGACCGCCTCGGCGGTGACGCCCGGCCGCAGCCGGGCGGTGCAGGTGGCCAGGATGCCGCGCGACATGGGCACCAGCGTCGGGGTGAAGGACACCGTGACCGGCGCGTCGGTGACCGCGCGCAGCCCCTGGAGGATCTCCGGGGTGTGCCGGTGCACCCCGCCGACGCCGTAGGCGCTCACGGAGCCCATCACCTCGCTCCCCAGCAGGTGCGGCTTGGGCGCCTTGCCCGCCCCGGAGGTGCCGGACGCGGCGACCACGACCCAGTCGGGCTCGACCAGGTCGGCGGCGGTGGCGGGCACCGTGCACAGCAGCGAGACGGTCGGGTAGCAGCCCGGCACCGCGATCCGCCGGGTGCCGACGAGCGCGGCGCGCCCGCCCGGCAGCTCGGGCAGTCCGTACGGCCACGTCCCGGCGTGGGGGGATCCGTAGAACTCCTCCCAGTCGGCGCCGTCGCGCAGCCGGTAGTCGGCGCCGCAGTCCACCACGAGCACGTCGGCGCCCAGTTGCGCGGCCAGCGCGCCGGACTGTCCGTGCGGCAGGGCCAGGAAGACCACGTCGTGCCCCGCCAGGTTCTCGGCCGTGGTCTCGACGAGGACGCGGTCGGCCAACGGCAGCAGGTGCGGCTGCAGCTCGCCCAGGCGTCGGCCCGCGTTGGACCCCGCCGTGAGCGTGCCGATCTCGATCTCCGGGTGTGCGAGCAGCAGGCGCAGGATCTCCCCGCCCGCGTATCCACTCGCCCCCGCCAGTGCCGCCTTGGCCCCCATTACCGCCTCCTTGTCAGGAGCATGACTATACGGATGGTCGAATCACTATGCAAGTACGTTGGGTGACCGCCCTCCCCCGACCGTGTCTTCGAGCCCCCTTTGGCGTCCCGCCGGTGCCCCGCCGGGCTCCGTTCGGCGTGAGCGCCACGAGGAGCCCGACGGGCGGATGCCGTGCGTCGGCGCAGCGCAGAAGCAGGCGCACAGTGGCCCCATTCGCCCGTTTCTCCGGTGCGCCCAGGTACGGCGCCGCGCGTCGTGATGCCCGGCAGGGGCCCGAAGACCCGCCCGAGACCGCTCCGGACAAGCCTTCCCCGTCCCCGGGTCACCCAATAGGGCGCATGCCGGTGCGTTAGGATCAGCGGACTTCGGATACGCGCCCCCGGCGGGCGGTCGACGGCCGGCGGGACGGCAACGACGTGCAGCAGACGGCGGGCGCCCCCGCCCAGGAAACGAACGAGACCACGTGACCCCTCCCCCCGGCACCTCCGGGCCCGCCGACGCCGCACGCGTCGCCGACCCGGACCTACAGTCCCCGACCGGCGAGCCCCCATCGGCTCCCGAGGCGGGCACCGCGGACACCACCGCCGCGCCGACCCGGCCCACTGCCGAGCGCAGGCGCGCCCGCGTCCCACTGCCGGACCTGCTCGCCCTGGGCCTGCCCACGCTGGTCTTCGCGATCATGGGCTGGCACCAGCGCTGGATCACCGACGACGGCCTCATCTTCACCCGCGCGGTCCGCGAGATCCTGGCCGGCAACGGTCCCGTCTACAGCGCCGGCGAACGTGTGGAGACCTCCACCAGCACGCTGTGGCAATGGCTGCTCGCGCTGCTCGGCGGCATCACCCCGTTCGACTACGCGCCCACCGCCGTCTACACCGGCCTGATCCTGTCGGTCGTCGGCCTGTGGTTGTCCCTGGACGGCACCCGCCGGCTCTTCCGCGGCCTGGCGGTCACCCGGCTGCTGCTGCCCGCCGGCGTACTCGTGTTCATCGCCGTCCCCTCCGTGTGGGACTTCGCCACCGCCGGCATGGAGACCGGCCTGATCCTGTTCTGGATCGGCCTGTCGTGGTGGCTGCTGATCGGCACCTGGCTGCGCCCGGTCGGCACCCACACCACCCGGCACACCCTCGCCCTGTCCTTCTGGTTCGGCCTGGGCCCCCTGGTCCGCCCCGACCTGGGCCTGACCATGGTGATCCTGCTCGCCGCCCAGTTCCTGCTGATCGGCGCGCGCTGGCCCAAGGCCCTGGCGATGCTCGCCTGCGCCGGGTTCCTGCCCGCCGCCTACGAGATCTTCCGGATGGGCTACTACGGCCTGATCTTCCCGATGCCCGCCCTCACCAAGGAGGCGTCGGGATCGTTGTGGGGCCGCGGCTGGGACTACCTGACCGACTACATGAAGCCGTACTACCTGTGGATCCCGATGATCCTGATCGTGGTCGCGGTCGCCCTCGCGCTCACCCGGCGCCGCCCCGCCGACCGGCGCACCTGGATAGTCATCGGCACCCCCCTGGTCGCCGCGCTGGGCCAGACCGTGTACGTGCTCAAGGTCGGCGGCGACTTCATGCACGGCCGCATGTGGCTGCCCGTACTGCTCCTGGTCCTGCTCCCGCTGCTGCTCGCCCCCCTGGACCGGCTCGTGACCCCCGTCATCGTGCTGGTCGCGGTCTGGGCGGTGGTCTGCGGCAGCACGCTGCGCTCCGGCGTGATCACCACGCCGGCCCCCGACGGCAACGGCAACCAGGTCTGGAACGAACGCGACACCTACGCCGCGTGGACCAGGACCGACAACCCCACCACCGAGGAAGCGCACATCCGGACGCTGCCGACGATAGAAGAGGCGTTCCGCAACGAAAAGACCGGCGGCGAACGTCTGCTCTTCGTGGACCCCAACTACATGAAGGTGCCGCCGCTGCCGCTGCGCACCGACCTCGACCACGACAAGGGCCTGGTCATCGGCCGACTCGGAGTCGGCGGCTCGATAACCCCGCTCGGCGGGATCGTGGTCGACGTGTGGGGCCTGTCCAACACCGTCGGCGCGCACATCACCGAGACCCGGCACACCGCCGCCGGCCACAAGAAGCTGCTGCCGTTCGCCTGGAACGTCGCGCTCTACGTCGACCCGGCCGGCGACGCGCTGGTCCCGCCGGACGCCGCCACCCAGGAGGACATCCGCGCCGCCCGGGCCGCGCTGCGCTGCGGCGACCTCGCCGAACTCGTCGATTCGGTCGACGAACCGATGTCCGCGTCGCGCTTCTGGAAGAACCTGACCGGCGCCGTGGACCGAACCAAGCTGCGGATCCCGGCCAACCCGATCGAGGCCGAGAAGAAATTCTGCTCGCCCTCCTGAGCCCGTCATCGGACCGGCGGTCGATCATCAGTGGTTATGGTGTGGTCGGCCCGCCCGCCCCGACTGGAGTCAACGAACCATGAGCCTCGTGAGTGTGCTGTCCGGGCGCTCGCGCTTCGGGCGACGGGCCGATCCCCCCCAGGACGGCCCGTCCACCCGCGGCACGACCCGCTGGAACCTCGCGATGGTGCTGACGCCCGCCCTGATCGTGCTGATCCTGGGCTGGCACCGACGCTGGATCAGCGACGACGGCCTGATCTTCACCCGCACCGTGCGCCAGATCCTGGCCGGCAACGGCCCCGTGTTCAACGTGGGCGAACGCGCCGAGTCCTCCACGAGCACGCTGTGGCAGTGGATCCTGGTGCTCGCGTCCTGGATCACCCAGAGCGACGTCGGCCGCCTCGCGGTCTACCTGGGCCTGCTGTGCACCACCGCCGGCTACGTCCTCGCGCTCCAGGCCACCCGTCGGCTGCACGAACGCACCGCGCGCGTCCCCGTCCTGGTGCCGTTCGGGGTGATCGCCCTGCTCGCGCTGCCGCCGGTGTGGGACTTCGCCACCTCCGGCCTGGAAACCGGGCTGACCACGTTGTGGATCGCCGGCTGCTGGTGGCTCCTGGTCCGCCTCCCTCACGACCCGCGCGCCCGCATCGCCTACGCGCTGGCCTTCGTCGCGGGCCTGGGCCCGACGGTCCGCCCCGACCTGGCCATCGCCACCCTCGGATTCCTGATCGCGCTCGCCGTGATCCGCCGCCCACGCCCGCTCCGCGCCCTCGCCCTGTTCGGCACCGCGTTCACCCTTCCCCTGCTTTACGAGATCTTCCGGATGGGCTACTACGGCGTCATGCTGCCGCTGCCCGCCGTGACCAAGGAGGCGTCGGCGAGCGACTGGTCCCGGGGCTGGAACTACGTCCGCGACCTGACCGGGCCGTACCACCTGTGGATCCCGTTCGTCGTACTCGCCGCGTGCGTGCTCGCCCAGGCGGTACTGCGGGTACGCCGCGACCCCGCTCGCGCCCGCGCCCGACTGGACCCGCGCACGATCGACCGCGCCGGATGGACCCGGATCACCGTCCTCGCCGTCCCCGTGGCGTGCGGCCTGGTCATGCTGCTCTACGTGATCCGCGTCGGCGGCGACTTCATGCACGCCCGGATGTTGCTGCCCGGCCTGTTCACCCTGCTGCTGCCCATCCTCGTGGTCCCCGCGAACCGGCTCGCGGTGCCCGCCGCCACCGTGCTGATCGGCTGGGCCGTGGTCTGCGCGGTCGCCTTCCGGGTGCCCTACGAGGGCATCGGCCCGCGCGGCATCGCCGACGAACGTGCCTTCTACATCGGCGCGCTCAAGGTCGCCAACCCGGTCACCGCCTACTCGTACGTGGCCAACTACCCACGCTTCCCCGCCGCCGCCCAGGCCGCCCGCGCCGACCACAAGCACGTGATCGTCTACCCCTGGTACGACGGCTTCTACGTCACCGCCCTCGACCCGAAGCTGCCCGCCCCGGTCGCCACGGTATGGACCAACCTCGGCATGAACGGCGCGAACACCCCGCTCGACGGCGTCTCCGTCGACATCCTCGGCCTGGCCTATCCCCTGGCCGCCCACGTCGAACTCACCACCCGGGGCCGCCCGGGCCACGAAAAGGAAATCGACATCGCCTGGGTCTTCGCCCAGTACACCTCCCCGGACGCCGTCCTCCCCCCGGGCATCGACCCGATCCGCGTCAAGGCCGCCCGCTACGCCCTCACCTGCGGCAACACGAACACCGGAAAAATCAAAGAACTCCAGGACTCGGTCCAAGAACCCATGACCTGGAGCCGCTTCAAAAAGAACTTCACCGGCGCCTGGGACCGCACCTCATTCCGCTTCCCCAACGACCCGGTAACAGCAGCCAAAAAAATCTGCGGCGTAGACGTCCTCCAAAAGGACGTCCTCCCCAAAGACAACACCGACCGCTGAAGCCCAAAACACCCACACTCGATAAGCAAACGGAACACAGCCCGCCTCCAGCCCGTCCGCCGCTTGAGAACAAGGCGGGACGCAACCGGGCCCCAATCAGCCCGTCCGGCGCTTGAGGACAAACCGGGACGCAGCCCGGCCCCGAAACCGAACCCGGCCCAACCCCAGCCGTCCGGCGCCCGAAGACAAACAGGCCCACAGCCCCGCACCGGAACCGAACCCAATCAGCCCGTCCGGCGCTTGAGGACAAACCGGGACGCAGCCCGGCCCCGAAACCGAACCCGCCCCAACCCCAGCCGTCCGGCGCCCGAAGACAAACAGGCCCACAGCCCCGCACCGGAACCGAACCCAATCAGCCCGTCCGGCGCTTGAGGACAAAGCGGGGCGCAGCCCGGCCCCGAAACCGAACCCGCCCCAACCCCAGCCGTCCGGCGCTTGAGGACAAACCGGGGACACAACCCGGCTCCGTGAGCCGAACCCACCACACCAGCCCGTCCGGCGTTTGAGGACGACAACCTCACGTCAACCCCGCGAGCGCACCGTCACGTCATTGACCACCGAATCCCCCGGAAGCGAAAGCGTCGACACCACCACCCCCGCCACCGTCACGGGATCGCTGTAGCGCGAGCTCTCGTACGCCCCGCCCTCCTGCTCCCGCACACCACGCTGCATCGCCGTGGCCGTCCGCCCCGGATACACACTGGTCACCCGCAACCCCGGCTCCTCCTCCCGCAGCCCGTCCGCGAACGCCTTCAACGCGTGCTTGCTCGCCGCATACGCCGTCCACCCCGCACTCGTCCGCAACCCCGCCCCACTGTTCAGCAACACCACATCGCCCCGCCCCCGCCGCAACGCCGGCAACAACACCCGCGTCACCTCCGCCACCGCGACCACGTTCACGGTCAGCGTGTGCGCCCACACCGCGACGGCCGTCGACGCCACCGTGCCCAGCTCCGCGACGCCCGCACTGTGCACCAGCCCCGCGAACGTCTCGTCCGCCAACGGCGCCAGCGCCTCCGCGATGGTCTCCGGACGCTCCAGGTCGGCCACCACCGTCCGCACTCCCGGGCCGGCCAGATCCGCCGCCCGCCCCTCCGACCGCACGATCGCGACCAGATCGTGACCGTCCTCCCGCAACAGCCGGGCCACCTCCGCGCCGATACCGCTACCCGCACCGGTGATCACGTAAGTACTCATGGCGCCACCCTACGAGGTGCGCGCCCGGCGGAACGGACGATCCCACCGGCGCCGTCCGACCCGCCCGGAGGCCGCCGATGACCCTGACCACCACCCCGGCCGACCAGGGCCCACCGCCCGCCGACCGCCCCGCCCCCACCCCTCTCCCACACCCGCGCACACCACACGGCGCCCGGTGGAACATCGTCGCCATCCTGCTGCCCGCCGTGTTCGTCGCCGTCCTCGCCGGCAGCCGCAGCTGGGTGTGCGACGACGGCCTGATCTACACCCGCCCGGTCCGCCAGATCCTGGCCGGCAACGGCCCCGTGTTCAACCCGGGCGAGCGCGCCGAGGCCGCCACCGGCACGCTCTGGCAGTGGCTCCTGGTGGTCGCGACGCGCCTGACCGGCCAGGACCCCGCGCCCCTGGCCGTGCGCCTCGGCCTGTTGTGCGCCGTACTCGGCTGGTTCCTGGCCGCCGACGCCGGCCGCCGCCTGTACCTGCCCGCCGTCGGACACGCCCCGCTGCTCCCCTGCGGCGCCCCGATCCTGCTCGCCCTGCCCCCGACCTGGGACTTCGCCACCTCCGGCCTCGAAACCGGCCTGACCACCCTGTGGATCGCCGGCTGCTGGTGGTTGCTCGTCCGCCTCGCCGCCGACCCGCACACCCACCCGCACCCGCGCCCGCACACCCGCCGCGCATACGGCCTCGCCGTCCTGGCGGGCCTGGGCCCGACGGTCCGCCCCGAACTGGCCATCGCCACGCTCGGCTTCCTGACCGCCCTCGCCCTGATCCACCGCCCGCGCCCCCGCCGCGCGGCGGCCCTCACCGCCACCGCGACCGCCCTCCCGCTGGCCTACGAGATCTTCCGGATGGGCTACTACGGCGTGCTGCTCCCGCTGCCCGCGATCACCAAGGAGGCCGGCGCGAGCGACTGGACCCGGGGCTGGGCCTACGTCCGCGACCTGGCCGACCCGTACCACCTGTGGCTGCCCCTGCTCACCCTCACCGCCCTCGGCACCGCCGGCGTGCTCACCACAAGACGCCGCACCGCCCCCACCACCGCGACCACACCCCTGGGCACCCGCGTGCGCCGCACGCTCTACGCGACCCCCGTCCTGTGCGGTCTCGCCATGCTGCTCTACGTGGTCCGCGTCGGGGGCGACTTCATGCACGCCCGGATGCTCCTCCCGGGCCTGTTCCTGCTGCTCCTGCCGATCCTGATGGTCCCGGCGAGCCGACTCGCGATCCCCGCCGTGGCCGCCCTGGCCGCGTGGGCCCTGCTGTGCGCGTCCGCCTTCCGGGTCCCCTACGACCGCATCGGCCCGAACGGCATCGCCGACGAACGCGGCTTCTACACCTCCGTCCTGGGCGTGGCCAACCCCGTCACCGCCGACGCCTTCATCGACGGCTTTCCCGGCTTCCCCACCGTCGTCCGCGGCCCCCGCCCGGGATACCGGCACACCCTGGTCGACCGCTCGCCGGCGCATACCCTCAACGCCCCGCTGCGCCCGGACATCGCCGCGCCGATCGTGGCGATGTGGCCCTCCCTGGGCATGCTCGGCGCGGCCGTCCCGCTTACCGGCGTCGCCCTCGACGACCTGGGCCTGGCCTATCCGCTCGCCGCGCACGTACGGCTGTCCACCCGGGGCCGCCCCGGGCACGAGAAGCAGGTCGACCCGGCCTGGGTGCTCGCCCAGTACGCCGACCCGGCCGCCCCGCCACCCCCGGGCATCGACCCGATCCGCGTCGCCGCCGCCCGCTACACCCTCACCTGCGGCGACACGAACCGCGGCCGGCTCAAGGAACTGCTGGACTCGACCCACGCCCCGCTGACCCGGCACCGCTTCGTCGCCAATCTCACCGGCGCCGTGCGCCGCACGTCCTTCCGCTTCCCCAACGACCCGATCGCCGCCGCCAGGCAGATCTGCGGCGTCGACGTCCTGGCCCCGGGCATCCTGCCCACCGCCCCCACCCACCCCTGAGCACCCGCCCCCGACCGGCGACCCCGCACATGCGAGTGGGCCCGCACACCGTCACGGTGTGCGGGCCCACGTCGACCGATCCGGCCCGAGAGGCGTCACGCCCCGCGCAGCACCGCCCCGGTCCGCTCCGCCGCGAGCGCCACCGCCGCGTCCCGCGCGGCCGTCGCCTCCTCGACCGTGAGCGTGCGGTCCTCCGCCCGGAAACGCAGCGCGTAGGCCAGCGACTTGCTGCCCTCGCCGACCTGCGAGCCGGTGTACACGTCGAACAGGCGCACCGATTCGAGCAGCGCCCCGGCCCCCTCGACCAGCGCGGCCTGCACCGCGGCGGCCGGCACCGAGTCGGGCACCACGAGCGCCACGTCCTGGGTGGCCACCGGGTAGGAGGAGACGTGCCCGGCCTGGACCGGGCGCTCCCCGTCCAGGTCGGCGGTGAGCAGGTCCAGGTCCAACTCCATCGCGCCGACCCGCTCCGGCAGGTGCAGCGTCTTGAGCACCCTCGGGTGCAACTCGCCGGCGTGCCCGACGACCCGCTCGCTCCCGTCCGGCGCGGTCGCCACCAGCGCAGCGCAGCGCCCGGGGTGCCACGGCTCGTGCCGGTCCGCCCGCACGGTCAGCTCGACCCCGACGGCGTCCGCGACCACCCGCGCGGCCTCGATCGCATCCGCCCAGATCTGCGGCCGGCCCTTGCCCCACCACCCGGAGCGCTCGCGCTCCCCGGACAGCACGACCGCGATCCGCTGCGGCTGGTGCGGCAACGCCGCGGCGAGCGCGGCCAGTTCCGCCTCGCTCGGCCGCCGGTCCACGGCGAGCACGGGCGCGGGCGGGGTCGAGGCGTTCGGCCGGAAGACCACACCCGACTCGAACAGCGCGAGATCGGTGTTGCCGCGCCCGAGGTTGCGGCGCAGCGTGTCCAGCAGGCCCGGCAGCAGCGTGGTGCGCAGCGCCGGCTCCTCCTCGGAGATCGGGTTGACCAGCACCACGGTGCGCCGCCGCGCGTCGTCCTCGGCCAAGCCGAGGTCGTCGAACGCGCTCTGCCCCAGGAACGGGTAGTTCAGCACCTCGGTGTAGCCCGCGCCCGCGAGGGCCCGGCCCAGTCGGCGCCGGCGCCGCTGGTCGGCGGTCAGCCCGCGACCGGCCGGCACCTGCGGCAGCGTGGCCGGCACCCGGTCGTAGCCCTCCAACCGGATGACCTCTTCGGCCAGGTCGTTGGGGTCGGTCAGGTCGGGCCGCCAGGTCGGCGGGCCGACGGTGAGCGTGTCGATGCCCTCGACCGAACAGCCCACCTCCTGCAGCCGCTGGGCCACCGTCTCGCGGGTGTAGGGCACGCCCGCGACCTTCGCCGGGTGGTCGGCGGCCAGGGTGATCCGCACCGGCTCGCGCGGCGCGTCCACCTCCGTCACGCCCGCCTCGGCCTGGGCCCGCTCGCCGCCGAGCGCGGCCAGCAGGTCGACCGCGCGCTGCGCCGCGGCGCGGGCCGCCTCCGGGTCCACGCCGCGCTCGAACCGGCGCGACGCCTCCGAGGACAACCTGTGCCGACGCGCGGTGCGCGCGATGGCCACCGGGTCGAAGTGCGCGGCCTCGATCACGATGTCGCTCGTGTCGTCGCCGATCTCGGTGCTCTCGCCGCCCATCACGCCCGCGAGGCCGATCGGCCCGCGGTTGTCGCAGATCAGCAGGTCCTCGGGGTCGAGCGTGCGCTCGACGTCGTCGAGGGTGGTCAGCTTCTCGCCGGCCTGCGCGCGGCGCACCACGATCGGACCCTGCAGCCGGCCCCGGTCGTAGGCGTGCAGCGGCTGGCCCAGTTCGAGCATGACGTAGTTGGTCACGTCCACGACCAGCGAGATCGGCCGCATACCGCTCATCTGCACGCGGCGCTGCACCCACAGCGGCGAGGGCGCGCCGGGGTCGACGCCGACCACGGTGCGCGCCACGAACCGGTCGCAGCCGGCCGGGTCCTCGACCCGCACCGGGTAGCCGTACCCGTTGGCGTCGGGCACGTCCAGCAGCGCCGGGTCGCGCAGCGGCTGCCCGTAGGCGATCGCCGCCTCGCGGGCCACACCGCGCATCGACAGGCAGTAGCCGCGGTCCGGGGTGACCGCGATGTCGAGCACCTCGTCGACCAGACCGAGCAGTTCGATCGCGTCCGCGCCGATCTGCGCCTCGATCGGCAGCACGATGATGCCGTCGTGGTCGTCGCCCATGCCCAGCTCGCGGGCGGAGCAGATCATCCCGCGCGATACGCGCCCGTAGGTCTTGCGCTCGGTGATCTCGAACGGGCCGGGCAGCACGCCGCCCGGCAGGATCACCACGACCTTGTCGTCGACCTCGAAGTTGCGCGCGCCGCAGATGATCTCCTGCGGCTCGCCGGTGCCGTTGGCGTCGCCGACGTCGACCTTGCAGAACCGGATCGGCTTCTTGAAGCCCTCCAGCTCCTCGATCTCGAGCACCTGTCCGACCACGAGCGGACCCTTGAGGTCCGCGCCGAGCTGTTCGACCGTCTCGACCTCGAGGCCCAGCGCCACGAGCTTGTCGGCGACGTCGCGCCCGGACTCGCCGGCGGGGAGGTCGACGTACTCCCGCAGCCACGAAAGCGGGACCCGCATCAGATCTCCATCCCGAACGGGAGGGTGAACCGGACGTCACCCTCGACCATGTCCCGCATGTCCTCGACGTTGTGCCGGAACATCAGCGCGCGCTCCAGACCCACACCGAACGCGAAACCGCTGTACACCTCGGGGTCGATGCCGCACGCGATCAGCACGCGCGGGTTGACCATGCCGCAGCCGCCCCACTCGATCCAGCCCTCGGACCGGCAGGTCCGGCACGGGTGCTCGGGGTCGCCCACCGAGGCGCCCCGGCACACGAAGCACTTGAGGTCGAGCTCGGCGGAGGGCTCGGTGAACGGGAAGTACGACGGGCGCAGCCGGGTGACGATGCCCTCGCCGAACATGGCCTGCACGAAGTGGTCGAGCGTTCCCTTGAGGTCGCCCATGGTCAGGCCCTTGTCGACGGCCAGGCCCTCGATCTGGCCGAACACCGGAGTGTGCGTGGCGTCCAGCTCGTCGGTGCGGTACACCCGGCCCGGACAGATCACGTAGATCGGCGGCGTGCGGGTGAGCATGGTGCGGATCTGCACGGGCGAGGTGTGCGTGCGCAGCACCACGCCGGAATCCGCGGAGCCGTCCTCGGCGCGCACGAAGAAGGTGTCCTGCATGGTCCGCGCGGGGTGGTCCGGCAGGATGTTGAGCGCGTCGAAGTTGTACCACTCGGCCTCGACCTGCGGGCCCTCGGCGACCTCGTAGCCCATCGCCACGAACAGGTCCTCGATGCGCTCGGAGAGCGTGGTCAGCGGGTGCCGGGCGCCGCGCGGGGCACGGTCCCACGGCAGCGTGACGTCGACCGCCTCCTCGACGAGCACGCGCGCGTCACGCTCCGCCTCCAGCTCGACCAGGCGCCGCTCCAGGGCCTGCTTGACCGCGCCGCGGGCCTGGCCGACGCGCTTGCCCGCCTCGGCCTTGGCCTGCGGCGGGAGCGCGCCGATCTCGCGGTTGGCCAGCGCCAGCGGCGAGCGGTCGCCGGTGTGCGCGACCTTCGCCTCCTGCAGCGCGGCCAGGTCGGCGGCGGCCGCGACCGCGGCGAGCGCCGCGTCCCTGGCCCGCTCGACTTCCTCGGGTTTCAACGCCTCGACCTCGACCGGGTCGTACGACTTGTTCGGTGCCGACATCTGTGTCCAGTGCTCCTGTGGGGGATCCGCCGGTGGTGGAGGCGGCAATGACGTCCTGCGACGTCCGCGCTCCGAGTTTACTGACGCCCGATGGGCGTGCGTGTCCGCGGCCGCCGGACCGCGACGACGTGGGTGGGACTTCCTCCGCGCGGGCAGCGCTACATGAGGACGTCCGGCATCGCGGCCGGCAGGGTGAATCGAAATCGGGCCCCGCCGCACTCGGCGCGATCCACGCCGATGGTGCCCGCGTGCGCCTGGACCAGGCCCTTGACGATGTACAGCCCCAGGCCGGTGCCACCGCGGCGGTTGCCGCGCCAAAAGCGGGTGAAGACGCGCTCGAGGAGTTCGTCCGGGATGCCCGGGCCCTCGTCGCTCACCGTGATCTCCGTCCCGTACGCACCGGGCGCGGACCCGATGGAGACCGCGCGCATCTCGATGGTGACGGTTCCGGCGCCGTGGCGCACCGCGTTTTCCAGCAGGTTGCCGAGAATCTGGTCGAGTTTGTCGGCGTCGAGCCACATGCGGGGCAGCGGCCCGTCCACCACGACCACGAAGCGCTCGTCCGGCAGGCCGTTGCATTCGAGCGCGCGCAGGTGCCGGTGTACCGCCTCCTCCATGTCGACGACCTGGCGGTTGAGTTGCAGCCGGCCGGCGTCGATTCGGGAGATGTCCAGGAGTTCGGTGATCAGCCGGGTGACCCGGTCCGCGTCGGCGTCGACCGTCTCCAGCATCAGCCGCTTCTGCTCGTCGGTGAACCGCTCCCACTTGGCGAGCAGCGTCGCGGTGAAGCCCTTGACCGAGGTGAGCGGCGAGCGCAACTCGTGCGCGACGGTGGCGATCAGGTCGGAGTGGCCGCGCTCGATCCGCCTACGCGCGTCGGTGCAGCGCAGCGACACCACGAGTTTGCTCAGCGGCCCGCGCGGACCGTCGGGGCGCACGTAGGACGCGGTGACCAGAATCTCCCGCCCGGCGAGCAGCAGGTTGCGCTCGGGTTGGCGGGTCCGGGTGGACAGTCCGCCGTACGGGTCGGTGCACACCCACCAGCGCCGGCCCTCGATGTCCTCCAGCGGCAGCGCGTCGGCGATGTGTTTGCCGAGCGCGTCCTCGGGACGTGTCCCGGTGATCCGGGCGGCGGCGGTGTTGAAGGTGACCACCGTGCCGTTCTCGTCGGCGACCACCAGGCCGTCGGGCAGCATGTCGGCGTCCATCGGCCCCCTTCCCGTTTCGGGCCCGAGGGAGTTCCGGGCCGGACACACTATCCCAAGGCGCAGCGTGCCGTCCGGGTGCGCCGGACGCAACCGACTCGTTCCCCGGCACTCGCCGGTCAAGCCGAGTACGTCGGGGTCATCGCGCGTTTCGCGCGCCGGAGCGGCAGCCCCCGTGTCCGCGTTGCGCGCGGGCGGAGGCATACAGACACACGGCCGCGGCGGTCGCCAGGTTCAGGCTCTCGGCCCGTCCGTGGATCGGCACCCGCACCACGGCGTCGGCCAGCGCGCGGGTCTCCTCGGGAAGCCCCCACGCCTCGTTGCCGAATATCCACGCGGTGGGTCCGGCGAGCCCGCCCGCGTCCAGTTCGCCGTCCAGATCGGCCTCGCCCGCGCCGTCCGCGGCCAGGATCCGCATCCCGGCGGCGCGCAGCGCGGCGACGGTGTCCTCGATCCGGGCGCCGGTGACGACAGGCAGATGAAAGAGGCTGCCCACCGAGGCGCGCACGGCCTTGGGGTTGTACGGGTCCACGGAAGCGTCGGTGAGGACGACCGCCTCGGCGCCGGCCGCGTCGGCCGCGCGCAGTACGGTGCCCGCGTTGCCGGGGTCGCGCACGTTGGCCAACACCGCGACCAGGTGCGGCCGCGCGTCCATCGCGTGTTCCAGGGGCACGTCCACGAACCGGCACAGCGCCACCACACCCTGGGGGGTGACGGTCTGGCTGATCGCGGCGACGACCTCGTCGGTGGCGGTGAACACCGGCACCCGGGCCTCGTGCGCGCCTGCGACCAGATCGGGGTAGCGCTCGGCCACCTCGGGGGTGATGTACATCTCGCGCAGCGTGCCCGGCAGAGCCACCGCCTCGCGCACCGCCTGCGGTCCCTCGGCCAGGAACAACCGCTCCCGGGCCCGGAAAGCGCGTTTGGCGAGCCGCCGAGCCGCCGCCACTCGTGGTGATCGGGTGGACGTCAGCTCGGGGCTCGCCATCGCGTTACCGTTCTCTGCTCTCGACCTGCAACGGTCTGGGAAGTGCTGCGACATCGACGACGTGGGTCGACGATCAGGCCGCGGCGTCTTCCTTCTTCGCGTTGACGTCGGCCGGGAGGGCCTTCTGCGCTACCTCGACGAGGGCGGCGAACGCCGGGGCGTCGTTGACCGCGAGCTCGGCGAGCATCTTGCGGTCGATCTCCACACCGGCGGCCTTGAGGCCCTGCACGAAGCGGTTGTAGGTCATCCCGTTCAGGCGGGCAGCGGCGTTGATGCGCTGGATCCACAGCTGACGGAAGTCCCCCTTCCGCTTCTTGCGGTCGTTGTAGTTGTAGACCATGGAGTGGGTGACCTGCTCCTTGGCCTTCCTGTACAGACGGGACCGCTGGCCGCGGTAGCCGGACGCCCGCTCGAGGATGACGCGGCGCTTCTTGTGGGCGTTGACCGACCGCTTGACGCGTGCCACTTGATGAACTCCTTGATGTCAGACCGCGGTGTGTCGACCGTGGCCCGGGTAAGTCTGGGACCGTCGCCTGTCGCCGACCGGTGGGTTCTCGTCAGCCGGTGCGACGACTGCTGCCTACTACTACTTCTTGAGCAGCTTCTTGATCTTCTTGGCGTCGGCCGGGGCCACCTCGACGACACCGGCGAGGCGCCGGGTCAGGGTCGAGGGCTTGTGTTCGAGAAGGTGACGGCGACCCGCACGCTGGCGCAGCACCTTGCCGGAGCCGGTGATACGAAAGCGCTTGCTGGCACCGCTGTGGGTCTTGTTCTTCGGCATGTCGCCGCAGTCTCCTCGTCGTGCCGTACCCGCCCGGTACCACCGGGCAGACACAGGTGTGTGTGCAAATCGGCGCGGGGCGACCCGTTCCGGGTCAGACCTGCTCTTCGGCCTTCGGCTCCGCGTCGGACTCGACGGGGGCCTCGGCGGCCTGAGCGGCGGCCTCGGCCCTGCCGGCTTCCGACTCGTCGGGGCGCTCGTCCCCGGACTCGACGGCCACCCGACGCGCGTCCTTGCGCGCCGCCTGGGCCTCGCGAGCCTCGGCCATGGCCTCGGTCTTCTTCTTGTGCGGGCCGAGAACCATGATCATGTTGCGGCCGTCCTGCTTCGGGTTCGATTCGATGAACCCGAGCTCTTGGACGTCCGTCGCGAGACGCTGCAGCAGTCGGTAGCCCAGTTCGGGCCGGGACTGCTCGCGACCACGGAACATGATCGTGATCTTGACCTTGTCGCCCTGCTTCAGGAACCGCTCGACGTGACCCTTCTTGGTGTCGTAGTCGTGCGGGTCGATCTTCGGCCGGAGCTTCATCTCCTTGATGACCGTGTGCGCCTGGTTCTTGCGCGCCTCACGGGCCTTCATGGCCGACTCGTACTTGAACTTGCCGTAGTCCATGAGCTTGCAGACCGGCGGCCGGGCGTTGGCCGCGACCTCTACGAGGTCGAGGTCGTACTCCTGGGCAAGTTCCATGGCCTTGGCCAGCGGGACGATTCCGACCTGCTCGCCGCCAGGACCAACGAGTCGCACCTCGGGGACGCGAATCCGGTCGTTGATGCGGGGCTCGGCGCTGATGGGGCCTCCTCATACCTGAAGCGACCGCGGGCGAAGCGGTCACATGTGTCTCGGTGTTACTTCCCCCCGAGCCAGGTTCTCCGCGAAGCCATCCAGGCAACGCGAAAAAGCCTCGCACGGTTGCATGCGAGGCTCCACCACCGGCTGACGAAGCCGCCCAAAGGACGGCAAACGTGGAACGGACGCACACGAAGCGCGTCGCACCGGACCGGTACCCGTCGTCCGTGAGGTCGATCGGGTGGGAGACGGAGCCTCCGCTTGCAGGCCGGGCATGCATATGCCCGGTCGGTCGATACACCACTCTACCACTGGCTCGAACATGCCGAAGGGCCCCGTTGTTCCCCGATTCGGGGGCATACCCGAGACTGGTCCCCATGAGCGAGAGCGCCCCCCATATTGCACCCGGCCCGGCCGACGACGTCGACGTCATGACCCGCGACATCGCGGACGTGCCGGCCGTCGAGGTCATCACCACGCTGTCCGTCCACCTGATGAGCGCGGCGGCGGTCAAACTGGGCCTGGCCGAGGACGGCGAGGCGCACAAGGACCTCGACGAGGCCCGCAAACTGATCACCGCCCTGGCGGGCCTGGTCACCGCCGCGGCACCGGAGGTCGGCTCCTACCACGCGGGCCCCTTGCGCGACGGCCTCAAAACCCTCCAACTGGCCTTCCGCGAAGCCTCCACATACCCGGACGTCCCCGGAAAGGGCCCAGGCGAAAAACTCACAGGCCCAGTCCACTAACCCCAAGCCGGGCCGGACAACCCGGCCCGGCCCCCGTCCGCCCCCCGAAAACAAGCGCGGCACGGACCCACTCCGGATCGGCAAAGCACCACCGAACCCCAAGCCGAGCAACCCCCATCCAGCCCGTCCGGCGCTTGAGGACAACCGAGGCGCAGCCCGGCCCGGGGGCAAGTCGGCCCCCCCAGCCCATCCGGCAACTGAGGATCGGCAAAGCATCACCAAATCCCAAGCCGAGCAACCCATCCAACCCGTCCGGCGCTTGAGGACAACCGGGCCGGAGGCCGGCTCCGGAGGCGACCCGAACCCAATCCAGCCCGTCCGGCGCTTGAGAACAACCGGGCCGGAGGCCGGCCCCGGAGGCGACCCGAACCCAACTCGGCCCGTCCGGCGCTTGAGGACGAACCCCGGTCGCGTCTAGCGCGAAAAGAGCGGCTCCGCCTCCAGCGAAGCGCCCGGCGGCAACATCGCCAGGTCGAGCCCACGATCCAGCCGGGCCCGGACCACGTCGTCCTCGGCCAACCGCCCCACGATCCGCCGCGCGGCCTCCGTCACCTCGATCGGCGACGCCGCCGCCACCAGGCTCAGCGTCAGATCGTTGCCGCCGCCCTCGGTCAGGTACACCGCCGACACCGCGCTCTCGGAGTGCACCGCCTCCCGCACCGCGCCCAGCACCTCCGGATCCCGGTGCGGAGCCAGATGCGCCCGCCCCTCCGCCACCGCCCGCAGCCGACTGCCCGACAGCTCGTACGGATACGGCCCGGCCAGGTCGAGCAACAGCGTGTCCGCCTCCTCCGCGTACGCGGCGTGCGCGGCGCGCGCGGCCTCGACCGGGATCGGCCGGGCGTCCGCCCGCCAACGCGCCAGCGCCGCGACCGACGTGAACGCCGGCAGCGCCCGCCGCCCGTCCGGACCCTGGATCGTGGGCACCGCCATGTCGCTGGACTTCTCCCGCCGCAACTCCCCCGGCGCGACGTCCTCCTCCTCGGTCAGGATCGCCACCACCGGAACCAGCAGTCGCGCCTCGCACAGGGCCCGGGAGACCGCCTCGTCGTCCACCTCCGGCGCCGCCAGCGCCTGTGCCAGCGCGGGGTGGGCGCTGCCGTCGTCGTCGGGGAATCCGGTGTCGGGAATGCTCTTGCCGCTGAAATCCACCCGTCGACTGTAGGCCACCGGCCAACCGCCGCCACCACCCCGGACCGGCCCCCGGGAGCATCGCGGGTCGGCGACCACTTGCCGACCCGCGACCTCCCTATCGAGGTCCGGCTCGCCCGCCCCGTCACCCGACCCGCGACGGCGCGATCGAGCCGCCACAGCCCCGGGAGGCCGGACGAGGCGCCGGGCCGAGCCGGCCCGTCCTGGCCCGTGCTCGGACGGGTCGGGCTGAAACCGGCCCGGATCCCGAACCGCGTTCAGCGTAGGTCCGGCGGGATTTGCCGTCGGGGACTCCCACCACGCTCACCCATTCGAGTGAACCCAAAGTCGCCCACTTGCCCCGCCCCTGCCGCACAGGCATCCATCGTGTGCCGGCGCCCACCGAGGCACCGGGGTCGACACACCAACGAAACGGCACGAGGCATCCTGGCCGCCCGGGGCACGAGGCCGACGGACGAAGGCACCTCGGTGGAGCGCAGCGGAGCCGTACCCCTCCGCCACCGGCGGAGCGCAGCGGAGCCGGAACCCCCGAGGCGCCGCGCAGCGGCAACGCCCCCCGCGCTTCCGCCCCCGACGGAGCGAAGCGGAGGAGAAACCACTCCGCAACCACCCCGACAGGGCCCCAGAGGCCGCCAGGGCCCGGCCAAAGTTGCGCGGCGACCAAGGCGCGAAGCCAGGGCCGCGACACAAGCCAACCAAGCGACCAGGCTCGCAATACGAGCCGCCCAAGCAACCACACTCGCAGCACCAGCCGCCCAAGCAACCACACCCGCAGCACCAGCCGCCCAAGCAACCACACCCGCAGCACCAGCCGCCCAAGCAACCACACCCGTATCCCGCGGCGTTGCTTCTTATCGGGCGCTTCGCGCCGGCTCGCGAGGCACCACTTTTTTCTCTCCCCCGCTTCGCTCCTCCGAGAAAAAAGCGGCCCCTCGCTCGGGGCCGTGTGCCCCTCCGCTTCGCTCCGGGCCACCCGGCCCAAGTTCTGCGGCTCCGCCGCTCTCCGCGCTGCGCGCGTCGATCCCGGGGGCAGCCCGAGGCGTGGGCACTGACGCGCCAATGGGGGTGCGCGTCGGGTGTAGGACGCCGCGTCGCGGGGTGCTCACGCACTACAGGAGTGTGCCCACCAGATGGGCGAGGCAGCCCGAGTCACGAGGCGCCCACGCCCCACAGGGGCGCGCCCACCGGATAGACGAGGCAGCCCAAGTCGCGAGGCGCTGACGCCCCACAAGGGCGCGCCCACCGGAAACGAGGCAGCCCGAGTCGCGAGGCACTCACGCCCCACAGGGGGTGCCCCGCTGCGCCTTCCGTGCACGTCCGAGTCGCGGCCGGAGGCCGTTCCGGTGTGCCGCGTCGAGAGGTGGGGGCCGGGGGCGGGGGTGTCCTGGCTCTGTGCTCGGGTGGTCAGAGGCCCAGGCTTCGGTAGCGCGATCGTCTCCTCGCCAATCGGGTCGAGGTGTCCATGGTTCGTAGGGTGTCGAGTTCCTCGCGGAGGGCTTCGGCGACTCGGTGTACGAACGCCACGGGTTCGGTGGCCGCGTCCGGGTGTTCGGGGACCACGCGGTCGACGATGGCGTTGCGCTGCAGGTCGGCGGCTCGGACGCCCTGGCGGTCGGCGATCTCGGCGGCGCGATCCGTGGTGCGGTACAGGATCGCCGACGCGCCCTCCGGGGGCAGCGGCGACAGCCAGCCGTGTTGGGCGCAGACGACCCGGTCGGCCGGCAGCAGCGCGAGGGCGCCGCCCCCGGAGCCCTGGCCCAGCAGCAGGCACACCGTCGGCGCGGGCAACAGCACCAGTTCGGCCAGGCATCGGGCGATCTCCCCGGCCAGCCCGCCCTCCTCCGCCTCCGGGGACAGCGCCGCCCCGGCGGTGTCCACCACGGTCACCAGCGGCAGCCCCAACTCGGCCGCGAGCCGCATTCCGCGTCGGGCCTGGCGCAGCCCCGCCGGGCCGAACGGGCCGTGTTCGCTCTGCCGGGTGCGGTCCTGGCCCAGCACCACGCACGGCGCCCCGGGACCGGCCCCGACCCCGAACCGGGCCAGCACCAGGCGCAGCGCCGGTTCGCTCTCCCCCTCCCCCGTCCCGCGCAGCGGGGTGACCGAGCGCGCGCCGTGTCGCAGCAGCGTGCGCAGGCCCGGGCGGCGCGGATCACGCGAGCGCCGCACCGACGTCCAGGCCGGCACGTCCGGCAGCGGTTCGGCGACGACCTCGGCGTCCGGGTCGGCGGACCCGGACGGCCCGGACGGCCCGGACGGCCCGAACGGCCCGGACACTCCCGGCGGCGCCGCACCCGGGCCGAGCACGTCGAAGACCCGGATCGCCACCCAGCGCAGCTCCTCCGGCGGCACCACCGCGTCGATCAGCCCGTGCTCGTACAGGTTCTCCGCGACCTGGACCCCGCCGGGGAACGGGCGATCGTGCAGGGCCTGGTACACCCGCGGCCCGAGGAAGCCGATCAGCGCGCCGGGCTGGGCGGCGGTGACGTGGCCGAGCGAGCCCCAGGACGCGAACACGCCGCCCGTGGTGGGGTGGCGCAGATAGACCAGGTACGGCAGACCCGCGGCGCGGTGCGCGGCCACCGCCGCGGAGATCTTGACCATCTGCAGGAAGGCGACGGTGCCCTCCTGCATGCGGGTGCCGCCCGAGGTGGGCGAGGCGACCAGCGGCAGGCGCTCGGCGGTGGCGCGCTCGACCGCGAGGGTGAGCCGTTCCGCCCCCGCGACGCCGATCGAGCCGGCCAGGAAGTCGAACTCGCAGGCCACCACCGCGACCCGGCGCGCGTGGATCCGGCCCTCGCCGGTGACCAGCGCCTCGTCCAGTCCGGTGCGCTCGCGGGCCGCGGCCAGCTCGGCCGCGTAGTCCGGGTCCGGGGCGGCGAGCGTCGGCAGCGGGTCGTTCCAGGCCCGGAAGCTGCCCGGGTCCAGGACGCGGTCGATCAGGTCGAGCGCCCGCACCCGCTCGGGGTGACTCATACGATCAAGCTAACGCACCGTCAACGCACCGTCGGCGCGACTCGGCGCAGGCGGGCCCGGGCGGCCCGACGAGCCCACCACGGGCCACGAGCCCCATCCGCAAGTCCTACCCGCGAGTGCTACCGATCGGTACGTCGATCTGGCAGGCTGCGGCAATGGTCTCCGCCGCGCCCCCCGTGTCCGCTCCCGCCCCGACGCCGACCGCGAGCGCCGACCGGTCCCGCTACGACCGGGCCACCGCGCACCTGGACGCCCCCTTCGCGATCGTCGACCTGGACGCCTTCCGGGCCAACGCCGCGGACCTGGTGCGCCGCGCGGCCGGCACGCCGGTGCGGGTGGCCAGCAAGTCGGTGCGCTGCCTGCCGCTGCTGCGCGAGGTGCTGGCCATGGACGGCTACCGCGGCGTGATGGCCTTCACCCTGCCCGAGGGCCTGTGGCTGGCCGCCGAGGGCGTCACCGACATCCTGGTGGCCTACCCCTCCGCGGACCGCGCGGCGTATCGCCGGCTGGCCGCCGACGCCGCGGCCGCCGCGCGGGTGACGGTCATGATCGACGACCCGGCGCAGCTGGACCTGATCGAGCGCGCGCTCGCCGACGTGCGGCCCCGGGCCGAGGTGCGGGTGTGCCTGGACATCGACACCTCCTGGCAACTGCTCGGCGGCCGGGTGCACATCGGCGCGCACCGCTCGCCGCTGCGCACCCCGGAGCAGGTGGCTGCGGTCGCCGAGGCGGTCGTGCGGCGGCCGGGCTTTCGACTGGTCGGCCTGATGGCCTACGAGGCGCACATCGCGGGTGTCGGCGACGCGCCCGAGGGCCGCGCGCTGTACGGCCGGGTGGTACGGGCGATGCAGGCGCGCTCGGGCGCCGAACTGAGCCGGCGCCGAGCCGACATCGTGCGCGCGGTGCGGGCGGTCGCGCCGCTGGAGTTCGTCAACGGCGGCGGTACCGGCAGCGTGGAGCGCACCGTGGCGGAGACCTCGATCACCGAGGTCGCGGCCGGCTCCGGGCTGTTCCAGCCGCGCCTGTTCGACCACTACAGCGCCTTCCGGGGCCGGCCCGCCGCGCTGTTCGCCCTGCCGGTGGTGCGCCGGCCCGGCCACGGCTGCGTGACCGTACTCGGCGGCGGCTACCCCGCGTCCGGTGTGCCGGCGCCCGACCGGCTGCCGCAGCCGTACCTGCCCGCGGGCCTGACGTACCACGCGCAGGAGGCCGCGGGCGAGGTGCAGACCCCGCTGCGCGGCGCGCCGGCCGACGATCTGCGGATCGGCGACTCGGTGTGGTTCCGGCACGCGAAGGCGGGCGAGTTGTGCGAACGTTTCGACGCGCTGCATCTGGTCGAGGGCGACCGGGTCGTGCGTACGGTGCCCACGTATCGGGGCGAGGGCCACACGTTCCTGTAGGCCGCGAACCCGAAAACCGGGACCCGACGCGGCCCTTCGGGTCGGCCGCCGGCACCGAACCGACCTGCCGTTACCCGGACAAGACCCACCCGTTCTGCCCACCGCGCAAAAAACGACCCGTTGAGGGGCTGTCGGGCACCACTCCGGATGGCCCACAATGCCCATTGCCGGCGCCGTATCGGCGCGGCGGTACGTCCGGCCGGTGAAAGGTCGCAGCCATGATCGCGCGCTTGGGCACCCTCGGGCAGGAACATCCCGTCACCGGGGTGACGATCTGGCGCGGTTGTGCGGTCGTCCACCTGGCCGGCGAACTGGACCTGCACAACGCCCCGTTGTTGCACCGCACCCTGATCGAGTTGATCGACGGCGGGTGTCGCCGGGTGGTGGTGGACGCCACCGGGCTGAACTTTTGCGACTCGGTCGGCCTGGGTGTGCTGATAGACGCGTTCAAGTCGATGCACGCGTTCTCCGGCGAACTGCGGCTGGCCGCGCCCGACCGCAACGTGCGGGCGACGTTGCGGATGACCGGCCTGATCGACGTCCTCGGGGTGCGCGACACCCTCCAGGAAGTCCTGGACGAGTTCGCCGACTGACGCCGGCGCCGGCGGGCGGGCCGGCGCGACCCGCACGACCGCACGAAGGTCGGGTCCCGCGTCGGTGCGGTGCGGCATGATCGGGCTCGTGACCGAACGTCTGATGCTCCTCGACACCGCGTCCCTGTACTTCCGCGCCTACTTCGGCGTCCCGGAATCCGTCAAGGCCCCCGACGGCACGCCCGTCAACGCCGTGCGCGGCCTGCTCGACTTCATCACCCGCCTGGTCGAGGACCGCGAGCCGACCCGGCTGGTCGCGTGCATGGACGCCGACTGGCGGCCGCAGTTCCGGGTCGACGCGATCCCCTCCTACAAGGCGCACCGGGTCGCCGAGGAGATCGGTCCCGACGAGGAGGAGATCCCGGACACGCTCGGTCCGCAGGTGCCGGTGATCGAACAGACGTTGGACGCGCTGGGCATCCCGCGCGTGGGGGTCGCGGGCTTCGAGGCCGACGACGTGATCGCCACGCTGGCCACCCGGGCGCCGTCGGCGGTGGACATCGTCACCGGCGACCGTGACCTGTTCCAGCTCGTCGACGACGCGCGCGCGATCCGGGTGCTTTACACGGTCAAGGGTGTGGCCGCGCACGAGGTGATCGACGAGGCGGCGGTGCTGGCCCGCTACGGCGTACCCGCGTCGGCCTACGCCGACTTCGCCACGTTGCGCGGCGACGCCAGCGACGGGCTGCCGGGGGTCAAGGGCATCGGGGACAAGACCGCCGCCCAGTTGATCGTCGAATACGGCGACCTGGCGGGGGTACGCCGGGCGGCGGCCGATCCGCGGGCCAGGCTCACCCCGGCCCGGCGGGCGCGGATCGTCGAGGCGAGCGACTACCTCGACGTGGCGCCCGGTGTGGTGCGCGTGGTGCGCGACGTCCCGCTGCCGCCGGCGGCCGAGTGGGACCGGCCGCTGCCCACCGAACCGGCCGATCCGCAGGCGCTGGACGCGCTGCGCCGGCAGTGGGGCCTCACCGGGCCGGTGCACCGACTGCTCGACGTGCTCGCCGCCCGCCGGTGATGCCCGGAATCTCCACCTAAGGACGGCGGCCGGCCACTCGAAAGGGTCGCTCCGGAACGCGCCGGGCGCACGGGCGCGAATGTGACCCGGGTCACATTCAAGAAAACTTCGGCGAACTTTGTCACGTTCGCCGCAAAGCCTGCTCTCGACCGCCATGCGTACCGAGTGTGACACCCCGATCACCGCCCAACCCGACCGCGACTGGCTCCGAGGCGAGTGGCAGCGGGTGACCCTGCGGGCCGGTTGGCCCCCCCGCGTCGCCTGGCACAGCGACGCCGTCGAGCAGTGCCTGGACGCCTTCGTCCGCGACGGCCGGGTCCACGCCGCCTGCCTGGCCCTGGCCCGGGACCGGGCCGCCGCCGAGATCCCGCTGGACGTGGCCCTGGCCGAACTGGACGCGCTGTTCCTGTGCGCCCTCGCACACAGCGCCCCCGGCCCGCTCGTCCAGGCCTACCTGAGCACCCGCGCCCGGGCCAACCCGCCCGGCACCCTGCCCCCCGGCACCGACCCGATCACCGAACTCCCCTCCGCCGCCCTCCTCCAGCAGCGCCTCGTCGAGCGCACCGCCGCCGGCGAACACGTGCGCATCGTCGTGGTGCGCCTGGAGGTGCCCGAGTCGCTGCTGTGGGGTCACCTGCGCCACCTGCTGCTCACCGCCCGCCACCTGGAGCGGGCCCTGGGCGACATCGCCTACGCGGTGCCGCCCGGCCGGCTGATGGCCCTGCTCGACGGCGACGACCCGGAACTGCCCGACCGGCTCGACCGGTTGTGCCGCGCCCCCGTCGACCCGCTGGACGGTCCCGGCGGAGCGCCCGGCGGCGCGCCTCGGATCCCCCGGTCGAGCGTGCGCCTGACCACCGCGCCGGGCACGACGGGTCGATAGCACCGTGACGAACCACCTCTTCGCACTTCCGTTCGTCACCCGAACGACGCAGCGTCACCCCGACCCCGGTTCCACCGTCGAAACGGGCGCGGACCTCGACCATCCGCGCCCGTGTCGCACCACCTGCGCCGGAGCGCACTCCGGGTGCCTTGCCGAGGCCCACCGCTTCTGGACAGACCGTGGCCGGATGGTCACGATGCTGTGCGAACGATCGGGCACGGCAAGGGCACAAGGGGGCAAACGGTGGCACGCGAGGACGACTCGGCGACCCCGGACCCCAGCGGCGGCGACATGGGTGGCGGCGCCGCGGAGGCGACCGGATCCGGCGCCCCCTTCGTCCCCGGCCAGCGCGGCGTGCATCACCCTCGGGTGTACGACGGCGACCTCTGGTCCGCCGAGCCGGCCGCAGCCGAACCGGCCCAGCCCTGGTCGGCCCACGCCGCAACGACCGACCCCTTCACGCCCGAATCGGGCGGCGACGGCGCCGGGCGCCCACCGCGGGACGACGAGGCGCTACCCGTGTCCGAGGGGCCCTCGGACCTGGAGTTGGCCGAGCGGGTACGCGCCGGCGACGGCAACGCCTACGGTCTGCTGTACCAGCGACACGTGCGCTCGGTACGCGCCTTCGCCCGCACCTGCACCCGCACCCCCGAGGCCGCCGACGACCTGTGCGCCGACGCGTTCGCGGCCACCCTGGAGGCGCTGCGGGCGGGCGGCGGGCCCCGGGAGGCGTTCCGGGCCTATCTGCTCACCACCGTGCGCCACCTGGCGATCAGCTGGACCCGGAACAACCGGCGCGAGTGGCTCACCGAGGACTTCGCCCTCTTCGAATCGGCGTGCGAGAACCAGGATCCCCTGGTGAGGGCCGACGACACGCGACTGGCGTACCAGGCGTTCAAGGAGTTGCCCGAGCGCTCCCGAACGGTGCTCTGGCACGTCGACATCGAGGGCGAACAGGCCGTCCAGGTCGCCCCGTTGGTCGGCGAGAACCCGGACAACGTGCGCAAGATCCTGGAGCGGGCCCGCCAGGAACTCAAGGACAACTACTTCGTGGCGTTCGCCACCGGCGGTGTCGACGACGAGAAGTGCAAGAAGTTCACCCGGCACTACGGCCGGCACCTGCGCAACCGCATGGACTCGGAGCGGCGCCGGGAGACCATCGACGCGCACCTGAAGAAGTGCAGCAGGTGTCACGACACCTACGCGGAGATGGCCGACGTCCGCGACCGGTACGGGCCGATCGCGCTCGCGCTGATCGGCATCACCGCGCCGATCTTCCTCAGCGGTACCGCCGTGGCCGCCGGCGCCGCCGCGGCGGGAGCGGCGGTGGCCGGCGGGCTCGGCCTGGCGGTCGGCGCCACCGGCGCGGGCGGCGTCGCGAGCGGGGTGGCCGCGGGCGCCGCCGCGGCCGGCGGCGCGGCGGCGGGGGCGGGCGTGGGCACCGCCGCGGTCAAGGGCGCGGCCCAGGGCGGGCAGACGGCCGGCCGCTCGTCGCTGATCGCGGGCGGGGTGGTGGTCGCCGTCGCGGTCGCCGCGTTCGCCCTGGTGGACACCGACAAACCCAAGCCGAAACACCCCTCCCCGCCGGTCGCCGCCTCCGCGCCGGCCCCACTGCCGCCCCCCCCCCCCCCCGCCGAGACCCAGCCCCCGCAACCCTCGCCGCCCAAGCCGGCCGAGGTGGAGTCACCCGAGCCGACCCCGCCGGCCGCCTCGCCGCGCCCGGCGCCCACCACCCGCCCGCCGACCCGGCCCGCCCCGACCGTCAAGCCCACCCGCTCCGGGCCGACGCTGGTGGCGAACAACAAGGAGTTCCGGGTCGACGACGACAAGGTCGGCTTCCGGTGCGACAACGGCGCCGGCAAGTGGTGCGAGAACCCGACCATCACCGTGCCCAGCGCCCTGGCCGCGGCGCTGATGCCGGCCGGCTCCACCGCCGAGTGCACCGAGATCAAGGGCAAGAACGGCTCGCACTACACCCTGTGCCGACGCTGAGGGGCACACCCCGAACCGGCGCCGAACCGGCGACCGGCGACCGGCGACCACTAGGTGTATTCACCCGTGAGGTCGGTGACGCGGCCGGCGGGTGAATACACCTAGCGCGGAGGGCGCGCCGTACCCGCCCACGGCGCCGCCGCCTCCAACTGCCCGGCGAGGCGCAACAGTGTCGTCTCGTCGCCGTAGCGGCCCGCGAACTGCACGCCCACCGGCATCCCGTCGGCCGTACCGCCCAGCGGCACCGACATGGCCGGCTGCCCGGTGACGTTGAACAGGCTGGTGAACGCCGCCATGCCGCGCATCCCCGCCAGCGCCGCCCGCGGATCCCGGTTGGGGTCCAACTCGCCCAACTTCGGCGGCACCACCGCCATCGTCGGGGTGAGCAGCACGTCGAAGCGCCCGGTCAGCCGGGTCACCGCCCGCCCGATGGTGTGCATCGTGTCCACCGCGGCCAGATAGCGCGCCAGCGTCAGTCGCCGGCCCTTCTCCACGATCAGCTCGGTCGCCGCGTCCAGATCGCCGGGCCGCAACTCGCGCCCCAGCTCGGCCAATCGCAGGTCCACCATGCGCGCCATGTGTGCGGCGCTGATCGGCGCGATCACCTCGCCGGGCCGGGTCAGCGTGTCCGGCCATTCGACCGGCTCCACGTCGTGCCCCAGCGCCTCGCACAGCGCCGCCGCCTCCTGCGCGGCCCGGGTGCACTCGGCGTCCACGAGCACGTCGGCGTCCACGGGGTTCAGGATCAGCCCGATCCGCAAGCGCCCCGGGTCCGCGCCCACCTCGGCGGCGTACGGGCCCACCGGCTGCGGCGCGTGGTAGGGGTCGCCCGGCTCCGGGGTGCCGGTGACATCGAGCAGCGTCGCGCTGTCACGGACCGTGCGGGTGACCGCGTGCGCCACCGAGAGCCCGGCCCAGGACTCGCCGCGGTCGGGCCCGGCGGTGACCCGGCCCCGGCTCGGCTTGAGACCGAACAACCCGCAGCACGAGGCCGGGATCCGGATCGAGCCGCCCCCGTCGGTGGCGTGCGCGACCGGCACCATGCCCGCCGCGACCGCCGCCGCCGAGCCGCCGCTGGAGCCGCCAGCGCTGTGATCGAGCCGCCAGGGGTTGTGCGCGGGACCGAACAGGGCCGACTCGGTGGTGGTGCCCAGGCCGAACTCGGGGGTGTTGGTCTTGCCCACGATCAGCACACCCGCCACCCGCAACCGGGTGACCAGGGTGCTGTCCCGCTTCGCCGGCACGCCCGCGAACAGGCGCGAGCCGTTGGTGGTGGGTGTGCCGGCCACGTCGCACTCGAGGTCCTTGATCAGGTACGGCACCCCGGCCAACACGCCGGGCAACAGACCCGCGACGGCGGAGCGGGCCTGCTCCTCGCACAGCGCGACCACCGCGCCCAGGGCTGGTTCGCGCTCCTTGATCGCGGCGAAGGCGACGTCGAGCACCTCGTCCGCGCTCACCTCCCCGCGGGCGATCAAGCCCGCGAGTCCGGTGGCGTCATGGGACTGATACTCGTCGATCCGCACGGTGGGACCTCCTGGGCTGGGGAAACACGTTCGCCCCGCACCGTACGCGACCGTACCGACTCGCCGTGTGGCTGCTCGGCGGATCGGCACAATCCGGCGCGTCCGGCGGGGCGCCGCCCGCTCAGCCGACCGAGGAGTAGGCGACCACGCCGCGGCGCAGCCCCTCGATCGCCTTGCGGGCGGTGCCGCCGACCTTGCTGTCGTCGGGCGCGGCGGCGGCGATCTGGCCGAGTACGTCGACCAGTTGCTTGATCCAGCGGACGAAGTCGCCGGCCGGCAGGTCGGCGTCGCCGAGCACCGCGTCCAGGCTCATCCCCGACGCCCACGAGTACGCGGTCCAGGCGAAGCCCAGGTCCGGCTCGCGCAGGAAATCGAGGTGGTGCTGCCCCTCCAGTGCGTCGAGGTGGCCCCACAGCCGGACCATGTCGACCAGCGCCGACGTCGTCGTCCCGGCAGGCACCTTCGGCGACATCGCGTCGTCGGGCTGCCGCGACTCGTACACCAGCGCGGACGCGCACGCGGCCAGCTCCGCCGGGGACAACTCCTCCCACAGGCCCTCGCGCAGGCACTCCGCGGTCAGCAGGTCCAGCTCGGCGTAGATCCGGGCCAGCCGGCGCCCGTCCTCGGTGACCGTGTCGCCCGCCAGATAGCCCAGGTCGGTGAGCATCGCGCAGACCCGGTCGAAGGTGCGCGCGATGGTGTGCGTGCGGCCCTTCATCCGGCTCTCGATCACCTGCGTGTCGCGCAGCAGCCGGTGGTAGCGCTCGGCCCAGCGCGCGTGCTCCTCGCGGTCGTCGCAGCCGTGGCACGGGTGTTGCCGGATCGCCTGGCGCAGCCGGGCCAGCTCGGCGTCGTCGGCGGCCGGCGAGCGCTGCTTGCGCCCCCGGGGGTGGTCCACGTGGCCGGCCTTGGTGCGCAGCGAGGACGCCAGGTCGCGGCGGGACTGCGGATTGCGCGCGTTGAACGAGCGCGGGATGCGCAGTCGGTCGATCGCCTCGACCGGCACGGGGAAGTCGATCCCGGCCAGCCGGCGCGCCTGGCGGTCCACGGTGAGCACGAACGGGCGCGGCCCCTCCGGGCCCTGGTCGGTGCCGGGGTCCAGGATCACGGCCAGACCCGCGTACTTGCCGGTGGGCACCATGATGATGTCGCCCGACCTGAGCTTCTCCAGCGACGCGGCGGCCGCGGCCCGGCGCTGGACGGCGCCCTCGCGGGCCAGCTCCGTCTCGCGGTCCTTGAGCGCGCGCCGCAAACTCCCGTATTCGGCGAAGTCGCCGAGGTGGCAGGTCATCGCCTCGCGGTAGCCGGCCAACCCCTCCTCGTTGCGCTGCACCTGGCGGGTCAGCCCGACCACCGAGCGGTCGGCCTGGAACTGCGCGAACGAGGTCTCCAACAGCTCGCGCGAGCGGTGCCGGCCGACCTGGCCGACCAGGTTGACCGCCATGTTGTAGGACGGCTTGAAGGAGGACCGCAGCGGATACGTGCGGGTGCCCGCCAGGCCGGCCAGGTGGGCCGCGTCGAAGCCTTGGTGCCACAACACCACCGCGTGGCCCTCGATGTCGATGCCGCGTCGCCCGGCGCGGCCGGTGAGCTGGGTGTACTCGCCCGCGGTCAGGTCGGCGTGCGTCTCGCCGTTCCACTTGACCAGCTTCTCCAGCACCACCGAGCGGGCGGGCATGTTGATCCCCAGGGCCAGCGTCTCGGTCGCGAAGACCGCCTTGACCAGGCCCTTGACGAACAACTCCTCGACGACCTCCTTGAAGGTCGGCAACATGCCCGCGTGGTGTGCGGCGATGCCGCGCTGGAGCGCGTCGAGCCAGGAGTGGTAGCCCAGGACGTGCCGGTCCTCGTCGGGGATGCCGGTGGTGCGCGCCTCGACGATCGTGCGCACCTCGGCCCGCTCCGCGTCGCCGTTGAGCCGCAGACCCGCGTGCAGGCACTGCTGGACCGCGGCCTCACAGCCCTTGCGGCTGAAGATGAAGGTGATCGCGGGCAGCAGGCCCTCGGCGTCGAGCCGGTCGATCACCTCGGCGCGGCTGGGCGTCCAGATCCGGCTGCGCACCGGTCGGGCCTCCTGGCCGCGGTTGCGCCGATAGCGGTCCTGCGGGCGCCCGGCCCGCTCGCTGTCCATCCGCCCCAGGCGCACCAGCTCGGGGTTGACCTCGGTGTGGTTCTCGTCGGTGAACAGGTCGTAGGTGCGGTTGCCCGCGATCACGTGCTGCCACAGCGGCACCGGGCGGTGCTCGGAGACCACGACCTCGGTGTCGCCGCGCACGGTGCCCAGCCAGTCGCCGAACTCCTCGGCGTTGCTGACCGTCGCCGAGAGCGAGACCAGGGTGACCGATTCGGGGAGATGGATGATCACCTCCTCCCACACCGCGCCGCGGAAGCGGTCGGAGAGGTAGTGCACCTCGTCCATGACCACGTAGCCCAGGCCCGCGAGCGCGTTCGAGGACGCGTAGAGCATGTTGCGCAGGACCTCGGTGGTCATCACGATCACCGGGGCGTCGGAGTTGACCGAGTTGTCGCCGGTGAGCAGGCCCACGTTGGCCGCGCCGTAGAGCTTTTGGAAGTCGGCGAACTTCTGGTTCGACAGCGCCTTGATCGGTGTGGTGTAGAAGCACTTGCGGCCCTGTTCCAGGGCCAGGTGCACGGCGAACTCGCCGACCACGGTCTTGCCCGAACCGGTGGGCGCGGCGACCAGGACCCCCTTGCCGGCCTCCAGGGCGCGACAGGCCTCGACCTGGAAGGAGTCGAGACCGAAGGGGTACTGCTCGCGGAACGCGTGCAGACTCGTGCGTTCGTCCACGGCACGGCGCCGGGCGGCCGCGTAGCGCTCGGCCGGGGACATCTGGGTATCGCGGTCCGTGCCGCGTGCGGGATCGAGAGGCATCTCGTCAAGCAGACTACCGGCCGGGACCGACGGCTGTGATCACCTTTTTTCGATCTTGCCGACCGGCGGGTCGAACAAGCGACCGCGGCACACCCGAGCGATCCGCGCCGCCCGGCACACCCGAGCGATCCGCGCCGCCCGGCACGGCCGGGCGGCGCGGGGAGCACCGCCGTACGCCTCAGCCGGCCGGCGCGGGGACCAGCGCCCGGACCGCGGCCGGCACGCAGTCCGCGGTCAGCGGCAGCGCGCCCAGGCGCTCCCCGTCGGCCCAGCCGCTGAGCCCGCGCGCGGTCAGCGACACGGTGGCGGCCCGGTGCACGGTGACCAGCGGGTGGCTCACGTGCCGCCCGCCGTAGACCTTGGGGAACACCCGCAACAGCTCGGCCCGCCCGCAGGCGGCCACCACCGTTATGTCGAACAGCCCGTCGGCGAGGTCGGCGCCCGGGCACATCCGCATGCCGCCGCCGTAGGAGCGACCGTTGCCGACTGCTATCAGCGTCGCCTCGACCTCGAACGGCTTGCCGTCCAGTTCCAGCTCGTAGTCGATCGCCTTCAGCGCGCCGAGTTCGCCCAGCAGCGCGGCGTTGTAGCGGGTCCGCCCGCCCGCCCAGGTCATCCGGTTGGCCCGCTCGTTGACCCGCGAGTCGAAGCCGGTGCACAGGATCGTGCCGAACCAGCGCTCGCCGACCCGGCCCAGGTCCACCGGGCGGATGTGCCGATCCGCCACCACGCGGGCCGCCGCGGCCACGTCGCCCAGCGGCAGGCCCAGCGCGCGGGCGAAGTCGTTGCCGGAGCCGATCGGTATCACGCCCAGCGGCGTCGGCGTGCCGGCGACCGCCTGCAGCGCGGCGGCGACCGTGCCGTCGCCGCCGACCGCAACCACCGCGTCCACACCCGTGCGGACCACCGAGCGCAGCCGGGCGATGCCCTCCGCGGCGCCGGGAGCGGACACCTGGTGCGGCGTCAGCCCCCGGTCGCGCAGCAGGTCGGCGGCGATCGACGCGGCCTTGAGGCCACGCCCGCGGCCCGCGGTGGGGTTGACGAATATTGCGATCTCCCGAGACACAAGGCGCGAGAGTAGCCCACCGGACTCAGGTGATGTCGTCCACCCTGCCGACCGGGTCGACCGCCTCGCGCTCGTCCACCCGGTTCGGCGTATCCACCGGGGTGACGGAGGTGTCGAGCACGGACGCCTCGTCGTCGTCGAGGTCCGCGCCGAACACCTCGGCACGGCGTTTGCCGCGCCGCCGGTCGTTGACGAACGCGACGATCAGCGCGAGCCCGTACAGGATCGTGATCGGGATGGACAGCAGGACCATCGTCACCGGGTCGGTGGTGGGGGTGGCCACCGCGCCGAAGACGAAGATGCCCATCACGACCCAGCGCCACCAGCTCGCCAGCTGCCGAGCGGTGACCACGCCGCCTATGTTGAGCATGATCAACACCAGTGGCAGTTCGCACGCGACACCGAAGACGACGATCATCCGCAGCACGAAGCTGAGGTAGTCGTCCACCTGGATCTGGGTGCTGGCGTCCTCGAGGGTGAAGTCGGTGAGCACCTCGAGCGCGTGCGGCAGGACCCAGTACGCGAAGTAGGCGCCGCCCGCGAACAGCGGGAAACCCACGCCGACGAAGGCCAGCGTGTACTTCTTCTCGTTCTTGTGCAGACCGGGGGCGAGGAACGCCCACAGCTGGTACAACCACACCGGCGCGGCGACCACCACACCGGTGGCCAGCGAGATCTTCAACGCGGTGGAGAACGGCGAGAGTACGCCGGTCTGCACCAGGGCACCGTTGCCGCACTGGGTGGCGCCGGTGCCCTTGATCGTGGTCAACCCGCAGACGGGTTTGACCAGGAACGCGCCGATCTCCTTGTAGTAGATCGCGGCGACGATGGTCACGACGATGATGGCCAGGAGCGCCTTGACGAGGCGATTGCGCAATTCGCGCAAGTGCTCCATGAGAGGCATGCGCCCCTCGGCGTCCTTGATCTTCTTCTGTTTCGGGCCGGACCTGCGTCCTCGCCCTGCCTTGTCAAGCACCTCGAGGGCCGACTCCTAAACAGGCGCGTACGGACTCAGCGACGGTTGTGGTCGGGCTCGCCGACCGGCCGCGCCTCGTTCACGTCGCCCGGAGCGGCCGAGATGGTGCGCGGCGGCGCCTCGGTGGTCTTGGCACTCTTGTCGGACGCGGGAGCCTCGGCCGCCCCGTCCTCCTTCATCGCCTTGGTCTCGCTCTTGAGGATGCGCAGCGAGCGACCCAGCGCCCGCGCCGTGTCCGGCAGACGCTTGGCGCCGAACAACAGCACGACGACAACCAGGATCAGGATGATCTCGGGCCAACCGAGCTTGCCAAACATAGTCAGTACCTCATTGCCGGGGCCGGGGGGTTACGGGTTCGATCGTACGCCGGTGCGGATGACGCACGTGCAACGCAATGGTGGCGAACAACTGCACCGGGCGTAACCCCCAGGGGTCACGCGGGCGAATCAATGCCGGTGCGCGGACGCGGACCGCGGGTGCGGAACGACGTCTTCTCGCGCCGTGGGGCGGCCCGCCGCGTCCAACTCGGCCGCCGCCCGGGACAACCGGTCGGCGGCGTCGGCGACGGTTCCGCCCAAGCGGCGAACGTCACCGAACAACCGCACGGCGAACCAGGCGAGGACGCCGAGTCCGACGAGCACGAGCACGAGGAAGAGCAGGACCCACGGCAACATGCGGCGACCCTAACAGCCCGCGAAGGCCCCGTTCAGCGTGCCACCTGCATGGACGACACCCCGCCGTCGGTGAGCAGTTCGACGATCCGCTCACCGGCCGGGCGGCGCACCGAGTCCGCGCAGGTGGGGCAGCGGAAGAGGTAGAAGGACTTGTTCGGTCGCAGCACCAGCCGTAGCTGATCCGCCGTCAGCTCCACCCGTCCGCATACCGGGCAGCGCGCCGTGAACGTCGACACCGTGGGCCTCCTCGCAAGGTCGGGAAGGTTGTCGTCGGTGGTACCGGGAGGTGCCGGCGGGCCGGATCCCGGGGCGTGTGCCGTTTTTGGACAGTCGCCCGCGGACCCGGCCGCTCGGTCTAGTCCGCGTAGGCCGCGAGCGCAGCCGACGCGGTGCGTCGTACATCGTCGACCAGCTCCGGCGGGGAGATCACCCTGCCGTGTCCGCCCAGGCGCAACGCCAGCCGCCGGATCCCGGCGGGGTCGGGCGTGCGCAGGGTCAGCCGCAGACCGCCGTCGGCCAACTCCTCGACCTTGTCGTAGCGGTAGTACTCGGTGACCCAGCGCCCGCCGGGCCCCAGTTCGAGCACCACCTCGATGCCGTCGGCGGCGGTCGGCGCGAAACCGTCGGCCAGGTCGAGCGGTTCGATCGGCTGCGGCTCGGACGCCTCGTCCAGCAGCACCGCCTCGGCGACCCGGTCGAGCCGGAACAACCGACGCCCCTCGGCCTGGCGACACCACGCCACCAGGTAGGTGTGTCCGTCGACCAGGACCAGCCGGATCGGGTCCACCTCGCGCTCGGTGATCTCGTCCCGGCGCGGCACGTAGTAGCGCAGCCGCAACCGGCGCTTCTCGCTCACCGCGCGGTCCATCGTGGCGAACGCCGACTCCTGGGCGGCGTCGTCGCCCTCGAACTCGACGGTCACCCCCTCGGCGGCGCGCGCCGCCTCGCCGGCCGCGTCCTCCAGCTTGGCGGTCACCCGGCCCAGCGCCACCTTGTCCCGCTCGCGCAGCCCGGACAGCCCGGCCAGCGCGCGCAGCGCCACAAGCAGCGCCAACGCCTCGTGCGGGGCCAGGCGCACCGGGCGCACCGGGGCGTCGGCGTTGTCCAGGAAGACCCGGCCCTCGAAGTCGACGTGCGGCTCCAGGAGGTCGTCGGCCATGAAGCTGGTGCCGCACATGTGCAGGGTGCCCAGGTCCGCCTCGACCTGGGTCACCGGCAGACCGAAGGCGCGCGCCACGTCGTCGAGTTGGGTGCCCGGGCGCTCGCGCAGGTAGGCCACCAGGGACAACAACCGTCGGGTGTCGTCGATCGCGTTGCTCATCCGGCCTTCACCTGTCCCGTCGCCCCGTGGGCGGCCTCGCGCAGTTGCGCGACCACGGCGTCGCGCAGGTGGGGCGGCTCCAGCACGACCACGTCGGGGCCGAACTCGGCGAGCCAGTGGTGCAGTCCGTGTCCGTGACTCATCTCCAACTCGTCCCAGCCCTCGCCGGCCGGACGCACCGCGCTCGCGCGCGCCCGCAGCGGGAACCCCGCGCCGGCGCGCACCCGGATCCGGGCGATGCCCTCACCGCCCTCGCCGGCGAAGCGCGCGACCTGGGCGCGCACGTCCACCTTCGCCGGCACCTCGGCCGAGAACGGCTCCTTCAGCGGCTTCGGCTTGGGCTTGTCGGCGATCCGATCCAGCCGGAACACCCGCTGCTCGCCCCGGTCGCGGGCGAAGCCGACCAGGTACCAGCGGCCGCGCCAGCAGCTCATCCCCCACGGCTCGACCACCCGCGCGGTGACCTCCGCGGCGCCCGAGCGGCGGTAGGCGAACTGGATCGGCCTGCGGGTGCGCAGCGCGTCCAGGAGCGGACCGAACGCCGGCTCGCGGGCGGTGACCCTGGGCTCGACGCTGGTCAGCGGGGCCGAGTCGATCTCCACGCCTGCGGCCTTGAGCTTGTACAGCGCACCGGTGGCGGCGCCGGCCAGCGCGGACTGCTGCCAGGCGCCGGCGGCCAGGGCGAGCGCCGCGGCCTCCTCCGGGTCCAGCTCCACCGGGGGCAGCGTGTTCGCCTCGGGACGGATGCGGTAGCCGTCGGCCGACTCGATCAGCGGGTCGTTGGCACCGGTCTCGACGATGAAGCCGAGCTCGCGTACGTCGTCCTTGTCCCGCTCGAACATGCGGTCGAAGGCTTCGTCGGACGTGCACAGCCGATACGACTCGATCGACTGCCGCAACTCTTCCTTGGTGACGTAGCGACGGGCGGCGAGCAGGCACATGACCAGACTCACCAACCGCTCCTGCTTCGGAATCGCCATCAGATCCCAGTCCCTCCCACACGGCGCAGCCCCGACCGTACCGCGTTCGGCGCGCGGGTTGGTCCCGGCCGCCGATCTGCCCCCCGAGTTCGCCCGCCGCAGGCCGGCGCCGTTAGGCTCTCGGACCGTGATCACCTGGCGACGCGGCGAAGTGACGGCGATCCGACGGGCCTGGCGCGGGGCCGTGGAGGTGACGGTGGCGGTGCCCGAACCCGAGCCCGCCCGCACGTTGCGCGCGATCGCCTACCCGCACCTGACCGGCACCCCCGAGGTCGGCGACACGGTGCTGCTCAACACCACCGCGCAGGACATGGGCCTGGGCACCGGCGGCTACGCGCTGGTGGTGGCGTTGCCCGAGCGGCTGCCCGCGGACCCGCCGCCCGGGCCGGGGCATGTGGTCAAGGCCCGCTACACCCCGATGCAGGCGGTGGTGCTCGGCGTCGACGAGCAGGACTCGCCGCACCACGCCACGCTGAGCGCGGCCGACTCGCTCGACGGCATGCCGGTGGTGGTCGCCGACCTGCACTCGGCGCTGCCCGCGATCTGCGCCGGGATCCGCGCCGCGCGCCCGGACGCGCGCGTGGTGTACGTGATGACCGACGGCGGCACACTGCCGCTGTGGTTCTCGATGACCGTCGACACGCTGCGCACGCACGGATGGCTGGCCGCCTCGATCACCGTCGGCCAGGCGCTGGGCGGCGACCTGGAGGCGGTCACCCTGCACACCGGCCTGCTGGCCGCGCGCCATGTCGAACACGCCGACGTGGCGATCGTCGCGCAGGGCCCGGGCAACCTGGGCACGGGCACCCGGTGGGGCTTCTCCGGAGTCGCGGCGGGCGAGGCGATCAACGCGATCGCCACGCTCGGCGGGCGCCCGGTCGCGTCGCTGCGCATCTCCGACGCCGACGGCCGCGAACGCCACCGCGGCGTCTCCCACCACAGCCTCACCGCATACGGCCGAGTAGCCCTGGCCGCGGCAGACGTGATCGTCCCGATCCTCCCCGAACCCCTGGCGACACAGGTGGCAGCCGACATCACCCCACTACAAGCCCGCCACCGCATCCACATGGAACCCACCGAAGCCCTGAACGAAGCCCTACAAACCAGCCCGGCCCCCCTATCCACCATGGGCCGCCCTCTGGAAGCCGACCACGCCTACTTCCTGGCCGCAGCCGCAGCCGGCCACTGGGCCGCAACCCAACTCCCCACCTGACCCAACCAACACACCCAGTCCGACCGGCACATCCAGCCCGCCCGGCGGCTTGAGAACAGCAGGCCGGCCAAGAACACCACCAGCCCAGCGCCAAAAACAGCCAGCCCCACTCCCAGCCCGCCCGGCGCTTAAAAACAGCAGGCCCCGGGCCGGCCAACCCCCAACCCGCCCGGCATCGAGACCACGCAGCCCAACCCCCAGCCCGCCCGGCGCTTAAAAACAGCAGGCCCCGGACCGGCCGACACCCAGCCCGCCCAGCGTCGAGACCAGGCAGCCCAACCCCAGCCCGCCCGGCGCTTGAGGACAGCAGGCCGCAGGCCGGCCAACACCCAGCCCGCCCGGCATCGAGACCACGCAGCCCAACCCCCAGCCCGCCCGGCGCTTAAAAACAGCAGGCCCCGGGCCGGCCGACACCCAGCCCGCCCAGCGTCGAGACCAGGCAGCCCAACCCCAGCCCGTCCGGCGCTTGAGGACAGCGGGCCGCAGGCCGGCCGACACCCAACCGCCGAGCGCATGAGGACCCGCCGCCCGCCGGCCAGGAACGCAAACGGCCCCGATCCGCGCAGCGTGTGCGCGAACCGGGGCCGTCGACGAGTGCGGCTAGCGCACGCCCAGCAGGTCCACCACGAAGATCAGCGTCTCGCCCGGCGCGATCGCCCCCGGCGATCCGCGGTCCCCGTACGCCAGGTGCGCCGGAATGACCAGCTTGCGCCGACCCCCGACCTTCATCCCCTGCACGCCGCGGTCCCAGCCCTCGATGACCTGCCCGACACCGAGCCGGAAGTCCAGCGGCCGGCCACGGTTCCAGGACGCGTCGAACTCCTCACCGGAGGAGAACGACACGCCGACGTAGTGCACGCTGACGTCCTGGCCCGCCTGGGCCACCGCGCCGTCGCCCTCCCAGATCTCGGTGATCTCCAGGTCGGCGGGCACGCCGCCCTCGGGGAAGTCGATCTCGGGCTTCGTAAGCTTGCTCACAGCGGTATCCGTATCCGTTCGAGTACTGAATGCGCGTCCAACGTACCGGGCGACCCGCCCGGTCCGACCACCACACCGACCGTCAGGCGGCCGTACCGCCCAGCGCGTCGACGATGTCCACGACGAACACCAGCGTCGAGTTGGCCGGGATTGTCGGCGGCTTGCCCTCGGCGCCGTAGCCCTTGTCCGCGGGCAGCACCAGCAGGAGGCGGCTGCCGACCTTCTGGCCCACCAGACCCTCGTCCCACCCGGGCACGACCTGGCCGACACCGATCTTGAACGCGGTCGCGCCGTTGTGGTCCCACGACGAGTCGAACTTGGTGCCCTTGTCGAAGAGTGCGCCGGTGTACTGCGCCACCAGCGTCTGGCCCTTCTGGACCACCGGGCCGGTGCCCTCGATCAGCGGCTGCACGACCAGCTTGGTCGGCGCGGCGGTGCCCGGCGGGATGGAGATCTCCGCGGCCTTGCCCGACTCGACCTTCGCCACCGGCAGACCGGCCGGCGGGGTCACCGCGGCGCCCTTGGCCTCGGCCTTGCTGTCGATCGTCTTGGTCGACCGCAGGTCCAGCATCAGCACGACGGCCTGCTTTTCCTGGGTCACCTTGGCCGGGACCACCACGAGCATCCGGGTGCCGACCTTCTTGCCGATTATCCCCTGCCCGATCTCCTTCAGGAGCTCCGCGCTGCCCGCCTGGAAGACCTCGGGGGTCTTGGTGTCGTACGAGTTGCCCGCGTCCGTGCCGTCCCAGTTCTTGCCGACGGTGTCCGCGACGACGTAATCGTCCTTCTTGATCACATCGCCGGTGCCCTCGATGAGGATCTTGGTCGTCGTCTTGTCGCCGGACTTCCCCTTGGGGATCTTGATGTCCGGCTTCTGCCCGAAGGCACCGGTCACGATGGGTGTAACGGTTTTTCCTCCGTCGTCATCGCCACACGCGACCGCGGTGAAGGCCAGTGCGGGGACCAGAAGGAGCGCAGCGAGACGGCGCACGATGTTCCTCTGCTGAGATGGACAAGGACCGGGACACTCTATGGGGTCCCGATGTGAGGGCGACGTGAAGACGACAATCGCGTTCAGGCCACTTCGCGACCCGGCCGGCGCAACCGCGCCGCCCAGCGCCCGTCCTCGGCGCGCACCGTCAGCGGAATCCCGAAACACTCGCTGAGGTTGGCGTCGGTCATCACCTCGCGCACCGGCCCCGCGGCCACCGTCGCACCGCGCCGCAGCAACAACGCGTGGGACACCGCGGTGGGCAACTCCTCCAGGTGGTGCGTCACGATCACCAGGGTCAACCGCGGATATTCGCGCGTCAGCGAGTCGATCGCCTCGAGCAGTTCCTCACGGCTGGGCAGATCCAGCGCGTTGGCCGGCTCGTCGAGCAGCAGCAGCCTGGGATCGGGCATCAGCGCCCGGGCGATCCGGGCTCGGCCGCGCTCACCCTGCGAACACACCGCGATCTCGCGCCGCGCCAACCGCTCCAGACCGAGCAGCGCGATCAACTCCGCAGCCCGGGCGTGTTCGGCCGGTCCGTACTTGCCGTACAGGGGCTGCACCGTGCCGCTCGCGCCGGTGAGCACATAGTCGGTCACCGTCAGGTATTCGGGCACCCGCAGCGCCGCGTTGACCGCGCCCACCTGCGCCCGGACCTCGCGCACGTCGACCTTGCCGAGCCGCTTGCCCAGCACCGTCACCGCGCCGTTGCCCGGAAAACGCAACGCGCCCGCCAACGCCAGGATCGTGCTCTTGCCCGCGCCGTTGTGCCCCAGCAGCGCCCAGCGCTCGCCCTCGCGAACCGTCCAGTCCACGCCGACGAGCATGTCGGTGCGCCCGGCGGGCCCGTGCGCCCACACGTCCACCCCGTCGAGCTCGAAGACGGGCGGAGCGATGTCCCATGCAGGTGTATCGACCATCGATCAAGCATGCCGGCCGCCCACCCGGCTCCCGACGCGGGAGGGGGTGGGCGGCGGCCTCGTCTCACATGCCGGCCGGCGCGGGTCGAGACGCCCGGCTCACATGCTGGCGATCAGCTTCTCCACGCGGTCGTCCACCGACCGGAAGGGGTCCTTGCACAGCACGGTGCGCTGCGCCTGGTCGTTGAGCTTGAGGTGCACCCAGTCGACGGTGAAGTCGCGCCGCTGCTCCTGAGCCTTCTTGATGAACTCGCCGCGCAGCCGCGCCCGAGTGGTCTGCGGCGGCAGCGACTTCGCCTCGAAGATCTTCAGGTCGTTGCCGATCCGGTCGACCTGTCCGCGTCGCTCCATCAGGTAGTAGAGCCCTCGGCGCCGGTGGATGTCGTGGTAGGCGAGGTCTATCTGCGCCACCCGCGGCGAGGACATGGGCAGGTTGTGCTTGGCCCGATAGCGCTCGATCAGCTGATACTTGATCACCCAGTCGATCTCGCGCCCGACCAGATCGAGATTGCCGGAGTCGATCGCCTCGAGGGTGCGCTCCCACAGATCGAGCACCTTCTCGACCGTGCCGGTGCGGATGCCCCGGCGATCGGCGAACTCCTGCGCCTTGGTCAGGTATTCGCGCTGGATGTCCAACGCGCTGGCCTCGCGGCCGTTGGCCAGCCGCACCTTGCGCGAGCCGGTCATGTCGTGGCTGACCTCACGGATCGCCCGGATCGGGTTCTCCAGGGTCAGGTCGCGCATGACGATCCCGGCCTCGATCATCCGCAACACCAGGTCGGTCGAGCCGACCTTGAGCAGCGTGGTGGGCTCGGCCATGTTGGAGTCGCCGACGATCACATGCAGTCGCCGATAGCGCTCGGCGTCGGCATGCGGTTCGTCGCGCGTGTTGATTATCGGACGGGAACGGGTCGTGGCGGAACTGACGCCCTCCCAAATGTGTTCGGCGCGCTGACTCACGCAGTACACCGCACCGCGCGGCGTCTGGAGCACCTTGCCCGCGCCGCACAACATCTGACGAGTCACCAGGAACGGGATGAGCACGTCGGCGAGCCGGGAGAATTCCCCGTGCCGCGCCACACAATAGTTCTCGTGGCAACCGTAGGAGTTGCCGGCGGAATCGGTGTTGTTCTTGAAGAGATACACGTCACCCGCGATGCCCTCTTCGTGCAGCCGCCGTTCGGCGTCGACGAGAAGACCCTCGAGAATGCGCTCACCGGCCTTGTCGTGCACGACAAGTTCCGGCACCGAGTCGCACTCGGGCGTCGCGTATTCGGGGTGGCTGCCCACGTCCAGATACAGCCGGGCCCCATTGCGTAGGAAGACATTGCTGCTTCGGCCCCACGAAACGACTCGGCGGAAGAGGTACCGCGCCACCTCGTCCGGGGAGAGCCTGCGCTGCCCCCGGAACGTACAGGTGACGCCGTACTCGTTCTCCAGCCCGAAGATGCGGCGGTCCATGCTGCAACATTACGCCGACGACGCGCCGTTCCGGGACAACTCCGCGTCGGTGGTTTTCACAAGCTGGATCACGTTTGGGATCAGCCGGCCCCGACCGGCCAGCAATACCAGCAATCCGAGCCCCGCACCGACCCCCGCGACCGCGAACGCACCCCGCGCGCCGGCCACTTCCCCGGCCCAGCCGGCCACCGCCATGCCCAGCGCCGCGCCCGCGCCCATCGCGGCCACCAGCCACGCGAACGCCTCGGTCACCGTGCCGCGCGGCGCCAACTCGTCGATCAGCGTGAACACGCACGCGATCGCCGGCGCCAGGAACACCCCCGACAACACCGCAAGCGGCATCATCAACCACGGCCCGGGCACCACGATCAGCGGCAGGTAACACACCGTCAGCCACCCCATGAACCACAACAACCGGCGGGCCGGTGGGGTACGCCAGGCCCGTACCCCGTGCACGAGACCACCCAGAAGCGCGCCGAACGACATCGCCGCCAGGAACACCCCCGACAGCGCGTCCGAGCCCTCGCGGTCGGCGTACGCCACCGCCGCCACGCTCAACACGCCCAGCGCGACCCCGGCCAGCGTGAAGGCCGGCAGCACCACGCGCAGACCGGGCGAGCGCAGCGCCCCGGCCCAGTGCGGCGTGTGCGGCTCGCCGCGCCAGACCCGCGACGGGTGCGAGGTGGCCACGATCAGCGTGCCCGCGACGCCGACCAACCCGGTCAGCAGCACGGCCAGCTGCGCCGAACCCAGCTGGACCACGACCACCACGATCAGCGGCCCCACGGTGAACAGCACCTCCTGGGCGGCGGCGTCCAGCGCATAGGCGGCCTGCACCCGCTCGGGGGTGAGCACCGAGGGCCACAGCGCCCGCAACCCGGCCTCCAGCGGCGGCGTGGTGAAGCCCGCCACCAGCACCGCCGCCACCGCCACCGGGAGCGGATGGGCACCCACCAGCGCGAACACCGCGTAGGCCAGCGCGGACACCGTCGCCGAACCGATCAGCACCCGGGTCTGCCCGCGCCGGTCCATCCACCGCCCGAGCACCGGTTGCCCCGCCGCACTGGCCAGCCCGTACACCGCGGACAACGCGCCCGCCAGGCCGTAGCCGCCACCGTCCGCGCGCACCAGCAGCAGCACCGCCAACGCACCCATGCCGTTGGGCAGTCGCCCGAACAGCGTCCCGCCGAGCAGCCGCCCCGCGTAGGGCACGCGCAGCAGCTCCAGATAGGTCCGCATCCGCGGATACCGCCCTCCCGTGCCGCACTCGACACATCCGCTCATCCCGAAGTCATACGTATGACTATCCCGTATCACTGTGCCCGCCCGGTCGGCCGCATGGCAAGCGCGTTCTAGGCTGGACCCGCCCCGCCACCCCGCCCCGCCAGCACCCGCCACCCCGCCCCGACTCCGCCGCCCGAGGTCACCGTGCCGCCGCCCCCGCCCCCCGCCGGTCGCCCGACCAGCAAGGACGTCGCCCGACACGCCGGCGTGTCGCAGTCCACCGTGTCCCTCGTCCTCGCCGGCAAATGGCGCGGCCGGGTCTCCCCCGCCACCGTCGAGACCGTGCGTGAGGCGGCCGCGGCCCTCGACTACCGGCCCAACACGTCGGCGCGATCGCTGCGCCTGGGCCGCACCCGCACCGTGATGCTCGTCGTACCGGTGCTCACCTCGCCGTTCTTCGGCGCCGTGCACAGCGGCGCCGCCCGAGTGGCGGCCGAACGCGACTTCGGCGTCGTCGTCTACCCCACCCTCGACGGCGCCGACCTGGCCCCCAACGCCTTCTCCCCGGCCGCCATCGACGGCGTACTCGCCTCCTCGATGGCCGCCGAACCACTGGACGTGCTGCGCTCCGCCGGACCCGGCACCGGCCACCTGCCCCTGGTCATGCTCGACAGCGAACCCGGACACGGCCTGCCGACCGTCAACCACGACGTCGCCGAGGGCATGCGCACGATCGCGCGGCACGTGATCGGCCTCGGCCACCGGCGCGTGGCCCGGCTGCGCTCCACCGTGCGGACCTGGACGTTCGAGGCCCGCGACGCGGCCTTCCGCGCCGCGCTCGGCCCCGCCGAGGTGGTCGCCGAGGCATCGGCCCCGCTGACCCTGGACGGCGGGCGCGAGGCGGCGCTGAGCCTGCTCGCCGCGCCCATCCGACCCACCGTGCTCGTGTGCGACGACGACCTCCAGGCGGCCGGCGCCTACAAGGCCGCCCGCACACTGGGCCTGCGCGTGCCCGACGACCTGTCCGTCACCGGCTTCGACGACATGCGCTACGCGCGCGTGGTCGAGCCCGAACTGACCACCTTCCGGCTGCCCGCCATCGAACTGGGCACCCGCGGCATGAGCGCGCTGCTCGACCTGCTCGACACCGGCGACGCGGGCCCCGACGTGGTCCTGCCCGGCGAGCTGGTGATCCGCGGCTCCACCGCGCCCCCGACATCGGCCTGACCCCGCCGGCGCCGCCCACACGCGTCAGGGCCCGCACACCGAGGCGGTGTACGGGCCCTGTGACGGGATCCGGGCGGATGGGGCGCCCGGGAGCGGAAAACCCGCGGGACTACTCCTCGCCGGCCTCGGGAGCGGTCTCCGGCGCGGCCTCGGCCGCCCCCTTCTCCGCCGCCGCCTCGCCGGTCGGCTCGGCCTCGCCGAGCAGGCGGGTCAACTGACCGCCCACCAGACGCTTGAACTTGCGCTGCTGCGGCCTGGTGCGGTCCAGCGTCGCGACCTCCAGCTGCGAGGCCGTGATGGAGCGCTTCTCGCCGACACCGTCGCGCGAGAGGGCGTCGACCGCCACCTTGAGCGCGTCCTCCAGCGACAACCCCTCGCGGTGCCGGCGCTTGAGCTGGTCGGTGATCTGCTCGACGTTGCCGCCCATCGCCACGTAGTTGTGCTCGTCGGCGACCGAACCGTCGTAGGTGAGCCGATAGATCTGGTCGTCCTCGGGCGCGGCGCCCACCTCGGCGACGATCAGCTCCACCTCGTAGGGCTTCTCCCCCCCGCTGGAGAAGATCGTGCCCAGCGTCTGCGCGTACACGTTCGCCAGGCCGCGAGCGGTGACGTCGTTGCGCGCGTACGAGTAGCCGCGGATGTCGGCGTAGCGCACGCCGCCGATCCGCAGGTTCTCGAACTCGTTGTACTTGCCCACCGCGGCGAACGCGATGCGGTCGTAGATCTCACTGATCTTGTGCAGGGCGCGAGAGTAGTTCTCCGCCACGAACAGGATGCCGTCCGCGTAGGTCAGCACGACCACGCTGCGGCCCCGGGCGATGCCCTTGCGGGCATAGTCGGCCCGGTCCGCCATGGCCTGCTGCGGCGACACATAGAAGGGCGTCGTCACCGTGGAGTCCTTTTCGTCGAAGCCGGTCTCGAAGGGTCGGCTGGTGGGGTCGTCGACATCGACGTCAGGTCAGCGGGGCGGTCGGGCCGTCGGGGGCGTCCATGCGGGCGTTCACCACGGTCCGGACGATGGCACCGACCTCATCGGAGGAGAGCCGCCGGATGCCGTCCTCGGTCACCAGGGTGACCACCGGGTAGATCCGTCGGGTCAGGTCGGGACCACCGGTGGCGGAGTCGTCGTCGGCCGCGTCGTAGAGCGCCTGGATGCACACCTGCACGATGCCGTCGGCGTCCAGACCGGAGCGGTAGAGCTTCTTCAGCGCGCCCCGGGCGAACAACGAGCCCGAACCGACCGCGTGGAAGCCGTGCTCCTCCGACCGGCCGCCGGTGACGTCGTAGCTGAAGATCCGCCCGACCCCGCCGTCCACGTCGAAGCCGGCGAACAGCGGAACCACCGCGAGGCCCTGCATGGCCATGCCGAGGTTGCCGCGGATCATCTGCGACAGTCGGTTGGCCTTGCCCTCCAGCGAGAGCGTGGTGCCCTCGATCTTCTCGTAGTGCTCGAGTTCGACCTGGAACAGCCGGACCATCTCGACCGCGAGCCCGGCGGTGCCGGCGATGCCCACGACCGAGTACTCGTCGGCCGGGAACACCTTCTCGATGTCCCGCTGTGCGATCAGGTTCCCCATCGTGGCCCGCCGGTCACCGGCCATCACCACGCCACCGTCGAATGTCGCGGTCACGATCGTCGTACCGTGCGGCGCCTCGATCGTCACGGGCTGCAGCGGCGGCGTCCTACGCGCGGGCAACAGCTCGGGCCGATACGCGTCGAGGAATTCGGCGAACGAGGACGACCCGGGGGTCAGGAAGGCAGCCGGTAGACGCCCGGTGCCACGAGTGTTGGCTTCCACACGATCCCTTCCACATAGGTTGCGGCCCGGCGCAACGCGTCGGGTCGATCCTTGAACTTGCCCAGTCCTGCATTGCAGTTGAAGCAGAGTATGGCTCGGACCCTACCGGTTTCGTGATCATGATCGACGTGTTCGGGCCGGGTGGACTGACAGATCGGACATACGCCCATTTGGTCGGCGAGCATGCGCTTCAGGTCGGCCTCGGTGAGACCGTATTTGCGCATGAAGTATCCGGCTCGCCCGTCGATTTTACGACAGGATTTACAGTGCGCCGCCAAACCGTCCCACTGGCGGGAGCTTTTATGCCATTCGGAATGCGGTTTGATCCGTTCGCATTTCGGACAGCGCTTATGGCCGTCCGGCACGTCCACTTTGGGTCGAACCTTGAAGCCGGCCCGCTCCCGCCGAGCCCGATAGGAGATCGCCGCACGCCGCCGATTGCATTCAAGGCAATAGAATGAAAGCCCGTCGGGACTCTTCGCGTTGGATCCGAAGTCCAGAGCGGGCTTCCACTCCTTACAATCAGGGCAATTCTTGCCCGATTTCAAATCGGACATTTACCTCTATTCACCACCTTTCTGAACAAATCCCCTCACGAACTCCTCGGCGTTCTCCTCGAGCACCTCGTCAATTTCGTCCAATACCGCGTCGACGTCGTCCGTCAACTTTTCGTGCCGTTCCTGCACGTCCGACTGGGCTTCGGCGGTGGTCTCCTCGACCTCTTCCGAGCGCTTTGTCGCGCGCTGTTGACCGCCGCTGTCCTTAGTGGCCATGTCACTCACCCCACCTTGAGATCATTTCCTTGAACCGGTGCTTATCCATTCCCTGGAGGATCCACACCCCCGATCCCGAAGGATCGGGGGTGTAAGTGCCAACGAGTGTCGGATGCCCGGTGTTCCGGAACACGATTTATCCGTCCGTTCGCTTTGTTCCCGCGAACGGGCGAGGTCACCCACCCGTGAGCGCGCGGACCAGATCCTCGGCGGTGCGGCAGCGGTCGAGCAGGTCCTTCACGTGGGCCTTCGTCCCGCGCAGCGGCTCCAGGGTGGGTACCCGCTGGAGCGAGTCGTGACCGGCGACGTCGAAGATCACCGAGTCCCACGAGGCCGCCGCGACCTCGTCGGCGTACTGCTCCAGACACCGGCCGCGGAAGTAGGCCCTGGTGTCCTCCGGCGGCAGATGCACCGCGCGCTGCACCTCGGCCTCGCCGGCGATCCGCTCGAAGCGGTCCTCCAGCTTGTTGTACAGCCCCTTGTCGGGCCGTACGTCGGCGTACTGGAGGTCGACCAGGTGCAGCCTCGGCGCGTCCCAGTCGAGGGCGTCCCGCTGCCGGTAGCCCTCCAGGAGTTGGAGCTTGGCCACCCAGTCCAGCTCGCGCGCCAGCGACATCGGATCGGTCTCCAGGCGGGCGAGCACCGACTCCCAGCGGTCGAGCACGTCCGTGGTGTCGGCGTCGACGTCCTTCCCGAACCGGTTCTCGACGTACTTCCGGGCCAACTCGAGGTATTCGAGCTGGAGCTGGATCGCGGTCAGCTTCCGGCCGCTGCGCAGCGTGATCAGCTGCTTGAGGGTCGGGTCGTGGGACACCTCGTGCAGCGTGCGCACCGGCTGGTCGACGGTCAGGTCGTTGCCCAGGAAGCGGTCCTCGATCATCGACAGGACCAGCGCGGTGGTGCCGAGCTTGAGGTAGGTGGACACCTCGGACAGGTTGGCGTCGCCGATGATCACGTGCAGGCGCCGGTACTTCTCGGCGTCCGCGTGCGGTTCGTCGCGGGTATTGATGATCGGCCGCTTGAGCGTGGTCTCCAGGCCGACCTCGACCTCGAAGTAGTCCGCGCGCTGGCTGATCTGGAAGCCGTGCGTGGAGCCGTCCTGGCCGATGCCCACCCGGCCCGCGCCGCAGATCACCTGCCGGGAGACGAAGAATGGGGTCAGGTGCCGGACGATGTCGGCGAACGGCGTGGCGCGCTGCATGAGGTAGTTCTCATGGGTGCCGTAGGACGCGCCCTTGTTGTCGGTGTTGTTCTTGTAGAGCAGGATCTGCTGCCCGCCGGGCAGCTCGCCGGCCCGGCGTGCGGCCTCGGCCATGATCCGCTCGCCGGCCTTGTCCCAGATCACCGCGTCGCGCGGGTTGGTGGTCTCGGGCGCGCTGTACTCCGGGTGGGCGTGGTCGACGTAGAGCCGAGCGCCGTTGGTCAGGATCACGTTGGCCAGACCGACGTCCTCGTCGGTCAGCTGGCTCGAGTCGGCCAGCTCGCGCGCGAGGTCGAACCCGCGCGCGTCGCGCAGCGGATTCTCCTCCTCGAAGTCCCAGCGGGCCCGGCGGGCCCGCTGCATCGCTGCGGCGTACGCGTTCACGATCTGGGAAGACGTCAACATCGCGTTGGCGTTCGGATGTCCGGGTACGGAGATTCCGTACTCGGTTTCGATGCCCATCACACGCCGGACGGTCATGCGACCCCCTCGTCCCTCACCCGGCCGGTACCCGTCCCACACTCTCCGTGGTCGGGGTACACCCTGGTCATGCTGCCGAGCCTATTGCCGTTGGATTGCCTTGGGGATACGGCCGGAACTATTGCCCTGTGCGGAAGTGTCGTGCCGGCACGGCGCCGCGACCCGTGTTCGACCGGAACACGGGTCGCGGCGGCGGTGGTCAATCGATGCTCGATGGGGATCAGAGGTACTGACCGGTGTTGGCCACCGTGTCGATGGAGCGCCCGGCCTCGTCGCCCTGCTTGCCCGAGACCAGGGTACGGATGTAGACGATCCGCTCGCCCTTCTTGCCGGAGATCCGGGCCCAGTCGTCGGGGTTGGTGGTGTTGGGCAGGTCCTCATTCTCCTTGAACTCGTCGACGCACGCGGCGAGCAGGTGGGCCACCCGGATGCCCTTTTGGCGGTGCTCCAGGAAGTCCTTGATCGCCATCTTCTTCGCGCGACCCACGATGTTCTCGATCATCGCGCCGGAGTTGAAGTCCTTGAAGTACAGGGTCTCCTTGTCACCGTTGGCGTAGGTGACCTCCAGGAAGCGGTTCTCCTCGTTCTCCGAGTACATCCGCTCCACCGCGACCTGGATCATCCCGGTGACCGTGGCGTCGCGGTTGCCGTCGTGTTCGGCCAGGTCGTCGTCGTGCAGCGGCAGCGAGACCTTGAGGTACTTCGCGAAGATGTCCTTGGCCGCCTCGGCGTCCGGACGTTCGATCTTGATCTTCACGTCGAGTCGGCCCGGGCGCAGGATGGCCGGGTCGATCATGTCCTCGCGGTTGGAGGCACCGATGACGATGACGTTCTCCAGGCCCTCCACGCCGTCGATCTCGGACAGCAGCTGGGGGACGATGGTGTTCTCCACGTCCGAGCTGACGCCCGAGCCGCGGGTGCGGAAGAGCGAGTCCATCTCGTCGAAGAAGACGATGACGGGGGTGCCCTCGCTGGCCTTCTCGCGGGCCCGCTGGAAGACCAGGCGGATGTGCCGCTCGGTCTCGCCGACGTACTTGTTGAGAAGTTCGGGGCCCTTGATGTTGAGGAAGTAGCTCTTGCCCTGTTCGTTGCCCTGGGCCTCGGCGACCTTCTTCGCGAGGGAGTTGGCCACGGCCTTGGCGATCAGCGTCTTGCCGCAGCCGGGCGGACCGTAGAGCAGGATGCCCTTGGGCGGGCGCAGCTCGTGTTCCTTGAACAGGTCGGGGTGGAGGTAGGGCAGTTCCACCGCGTCGCGGATCATCTCGATCTGGTTCCGCAGACCGCCGATCTTGGTGTAGTCGATGTCCGGGACCTCTTCGAGGACCAGTTCCTCGACCTCGCTCTTGGGCACCCGCTCGTACACGTAGCCCGAGCGGGAGTCGAGCAGGAGCGAGTCGCCCGCGCGCAGCGGGGCGTCGAGCAGCGGCTCGGCGAGGCGCACCACGCGCTCCTCGTCGGTGTGCCCGATGACCAGGGCGCGTTCGCCGTCCTCGAGGAGTTCCTTGAGCATCACGACGTCGCCGATCAGCTCGTACTCCATGGCGTCGACGACGTTCATGGCCTCGTTGAGCATGACCTCTTGGCCACGCCGGAGTTCGTCGGGCTCGATGTTGGGGCTGACGTTCACGCGCAGCTTGCGCCCGCCGGTGAAGATGTCGGCCGTGCCGTCCTCGTTGGCCTGTAGGAACACGCCGAACCCCGAGGGGGGTTGGGCGAGTCTGTCCACTTCCTCCTTGAGGGCCACGATCTGATCGCGGGCCTCTCGCAAGGTCGCGACCAGTCGCTCGTTTTGTGTGGTCATGCCGGCCAAGGACGTCTGAAGATCGACGACCCGCTCCTCGAGCAAACGGCTCTGGCGCGGTGAGTCGGCGAGCTTGCGACGCAGGACGGCGACTTCCTGCTCTAGAAAAGAAACCTGGCTTACGAGGTCGTCCGTACCCCGAGCCGGCCTCCCACCACGGTTCATGTCGTCGTCGTGGACTGCCACGGCCCTCACCTCCTCCTGGGAGCTGCGACGTCTCCGACCCTACCTATGGCAGGAGGGGTTGAAACCCCTTGATCAGCAAGACTGTCCGGGCGTGTCCGATCTTCACCCGTGCGATTGCCCCCACGCTTGTGAGGATCAGATACCCACCCGACCGCGTCGGGAAGCAGGCGCGAGTAGGGTCTGTTGGTCGCGTGTCGGTACGAATCGGTGAAGAGAGAGGCCGCATGTCCGCGGAAAACGAACCCCTCGAGGTCTGGATCGATCAGGATCTCTGCACCGGGGACGGCATCTGCGTCCAGTACGCGCGGGAGGTCTTCGAGCTGGACATCGACGGGCTGGCGTACGTCAAGGGCGCGGACGACGAGCTGCGCACCGAGCCGGGCGCGGTGGTTCCGGTGCCCGCGCCGCTGCTCGTGGACGTGATCGACGCCACACGCAAGTGTCCCGGGGAATGCATCCACATGCGTCGTGTTTCCGACGGGGTCGAGGTATTCGGGCCGGAAGCCTCCTGAATTCCGCTTTGTGGTCTCGTGTCTGGCGACGCGTCAGATCCGTTGGGCACCGAGTGGAGTCAGTCGCCAGCGCAGTGTCGTGCTCGTGTCGGGGCAGCAGCGCGGGATGTCGGGCGTGGACCAGCCCTGCGCGTGTGCGGTGATCGTGTCGCCGGCGCGGGTGAGGTCGTCGACCAGCAGGCCCTCGTCGGTGCCGAGGAGGGTGGCCACCAGGCGCGGCGCGCCGGCGTCCCAGGCGTAGGCGAGCAGCGCGGTGGGCGGGCTGCCGGAGCCGGCGGCGCAGGTGACGCGGACCACGGTGGGCCCGTCGGGGTCGGTGAGCACGTTGTGGACGCGGGTGCCGACGCCGGGGCAGTCGAGGGGGAGGGCGAGCCCGGCGAGTTCGGCGGCGCTCGGGCCGCCGGCGGGTCGGCGGTTGCCCGCGAGCGGTGCGGCCTGCACCGTCTCGGTGGGTGGGCCGGCCGGTTTTCGCCCCTGCTCGGTGGTGGTGCCGCCGGCGTGGGTGGGTTCGAGGGTGCGCGGCGCGGCCGGGGGGTCCTGTTGGTTGGGGCGGCCCCGGGCCGGTGCGGTGACGCCGGGTATGCCGCCGTCGAGGGATGCGGCGGCCCAGATGACCAGGCCGGTCACCACGATGAACAGGAACACGATGCCCGCGGCGGCGAAGGCGATGCCGTTGCGTACGTCGGGTATCTCGCGGTGCGGGGGGATCGTGGTGTCGGGTGGTCCGTCGGTGGTCGCGAGCCCGCGGGGACTGTCGCCGCGCACGGGCCGGTTCTCAGAGTGATCGTCCGCCACGGTGGATGACGATATGCGGCGGGCCGGGCCCCGGTACAGGGTTCCGGCCCGCCTTGTCTCAACCATTACCGGCGATTCGACCCATCGCTGACGGTGGGTCAGGATGCCGCCGAGTCGCCCGCCTCCGCGCCGGGGCCGGCGTAGTCGTCGCCGTAGGAGCCCTTGGACGGGCGGCGCCGGCGCAGCGGCGGTTCCACCCCGTCGGCCAGTCGGCGGGCGGTGACCAGGAAGCCGGTGTGTCCGATCATCCGGTGGTCGGGGCGCACCGCGAGGCCCTCGACGTGCCAGGAGCGCACCATCGACTCGAACGGCTGCGGTTCGGTGAAGCAGTTCATCACCCGCATGGTCTCCACGGTGCGCGAGAGCTGCGTGGTGGTGGCCACGTAGCAGCACACCAGGCCGCCGGGGGCGAGCGCCTTGTAGACCGCGTCGAGGCATTCCCAGGGCGCGAGCATGTCGAGGATGACGCGGTCGACGCCGGTCTCGACGAGGTTGTCCTGGAGGTCGCCGACGGTCAGCTTCCACGCGGGGTGGGGGGCGCCGAAGTAGCGTTCGACGTTCTTGCGGGCGATGTCCGCGAAGTCCTGTCGGCGTTCGTAGGAGGCGAGCTGCCCGCTGTCGCCGATGGCGCGGAGCAGGAAGGTGCTCAGCGCTCCGGAGCCGACGCCGGCCTCGACGACGCGGGCGCCGGCGAAGATGTCGGCCATCGCGAGGATCTGGCCGGCGTCCTTGGGGTAGATCACCGCGGCGCCGCGGGGCATGGACAGGACGAAGTCGGGGAGCAGAGGTCGCAGCGCGAGGTAGTCGGTGTTCCCGGTGGACCGTACGACGGTTCCTTCGGGGGCGCCGATCAGCGCGTCGTGTTGAAACGAGCCCTTGTGGGTGTGGAACGCCTTGCCCGCTTCGAGGGTGAAGGTGTGGTGGCGGCCCTTGGGATCGGTCAGCTGAACCTGGTCCCCGACCTGGAAGGGTCCGCGCCTGCGCGCGGTACCGGTCGGTTCGGACATGGGGGTCAGCCTAGTCGGTCGGCGGCGACGCTCCGACGCGTGGGTCCGGGGCCCATGGGGGTCGAACCGGGGCTCGGTTGCATAGCATCTTGAGCGTGACTGATTCGAGCAGGCCGCAGGGACGCCGGGTGCGGCAGGACGAGGCTCCGCGCCGGGAGCCGAGGCGTGGCCTGCTCATGGGGCGTCCGTTCGGGGTGCCGGTCTATGTGGCGCCGACGTGGTTCGTGATCGCGGCGGTGATCACCGTGTTGTTCGCGCCGACGTTCCAGAGTCTGTTCCCGGATCTGGGGCCGTGGCGGTTCGTGTTGTCGTTCGGCTTCGCGGTGTTGTTGTACGTGTCGGTGCTGGTGCACGAGTTGGCGCACGCGGTGACGGCGCTGCGGCTGGGTCTGCCGGTGCGGCGGATCACCATCCAGTTCCTGGGCGGGGTGTCGGAGATCGACAAGCCGGAGACGGCGCGGCACGAGTTCCTGGTGTCGGCGGCGGGGCCGGCGTTGTCGTTGGTGCTGGGTGGCGGGTTTTGTCTGATCGGCCTGGCGTTGCACGTGGACACGTTGCCGGGGCGGATGATCGCGTTGTTGGCGGTGTCCAATCTGTTGGTGGCGGCGTTCAATCTGCTGCCGGGGTTGCCGTTGGACGGTGGCCGGATGTTGCGGGCGGTGGTGTGGCGGGTCAGCGGGCGGCCGTTGGCGGGCACGATCGCGGCGTCGTGGGCCGGGCGGGTGCTGGCGGTGGTGGTGCTGGTCGCCGCGGTGGCGTGGTCGTTGGGGGCGGATGCGGGCGCACGCACGTACACGATGATCTTCGGCGCGTTGGTGGCCGGTTTCATGTGGGCGGGGGCGGTGCAGTCGTTGCGGGCGGAGCGGTTGCGCGAGCGGTTGCCGCAGTTGCGGGTGCGGGTGCTGACGCGGCGGGCGATTCCGGTGGCGGCGAGCGTGCCGTTGGCGGAGGCGTTGCGGCGGGCGCACGAGGAGGGGGCGCGGGGGCTGGTGGTGGTGGACGGGGGCGGGGAGCCGGTCGCGCTGGTGCGCGAGTCGGCGGTGTTGGCGACGCCGGAGCATCGGCGGCCGTGGGTGGCGGTGGGGGCGTTGGCGCGGGATCTGGCGGAGGGGATGCGGGTGCCGGCGGATTTGGCGGGTGAGGAGTTGTTGGTGGCGATGCGGGGCGCTCCCGCGAGTGAGTATCTGGTCGTGGAGCCGGATGGGCGGGTGTACGGGGTGCTGGCTCGGACGGATGTGGAGCATGCGTTTTTGGCCATGATGCGAGGGTGAGTGCGGGCTTTTGGCCTCATGCGCCGGCCGGGCTGAGGGGCTCGCTTGCGGCGCGCGTCGAGCTTGCGCCGGGTGGTGGCGCACCTTTTTTGGCCTCGAACGCCGGCCGGGCTGATTCGGCTGCCCCCACCGGGCCGGGGGCGCTGCTTACGACGCGCCCCGAGGTTGCGACGAGTCATCGCGGAACCTTTTTGGCCTCGAACGCCGGCCGGGCTGATTGGGCTGCCCCCACCGGGCCGGGGGCGTTGCTCGCGGCACGGGTCGAAGTTGCGACAGGCGATCGCGGACCCTTTTTCGGCCTCGAACGCCGGCCGGGCTGATTGGGCTGCCCCCGGTCGCGTAGTGGGCGCGGGGGCTGATTGGGCTGCCCGTCGGCCGCGTAGCGGACGCGCACCGCAGCGCAAAGCGGTCCCCCGCGCAGCGCAGCGCCCCGGGCGCGTAGCGGACGGGCGTCTCGGGGCGGAGCGACGACCCGCCGCGGCTGCGAAGCAGACGTGCAGCCCTCCGCCCGCGCCACGACCCACCCCGCGCCGCCCCGCCCTCGCTCACGCCCCCACCGCGCGTAGCCCCTCCCCCATCGCCCCAGCCCACTCCCACCTCCCTACCGGCTCAACGCCCCGGCGTGACCGTCACCGTGTACCGCCCCGCCGCCGAGGTGTCGACGCGGGCGACGGTGCCATGGGTATCCACCCGGGCCCGCCCCGGCCCGGCAACGCGGATTGTCGGGGGTTCGGCGTATACGTCCTTCGGGAGGGTGATCTCCGTTGGAGCATCGGCGCCCCGCCGGGTCGTGAAGGTCAGGGTGTAGGTGCGGGTGTCGATGTCGTAGGTGTACGACTCCGGGTTTCCGGCCACCGCGCGGGCGTAGGGCTGGATCAGGAGTTTGTTGTTGGGCTTCATGCGGCCGTCGGCGTCGAAGGTGCAGTAGCCGCCGCCGTTGCACCATTGCCAGCCGGCCCAGCCGGTGCCGAAGCGGTCCATGGCGGCGGTCATGCGTCGGTAGAACAGCGGGATGTTGGGCAGCGACTGGTCGGGCGGACCCCACTCCCCCACGATCAGCGGCAGTTTGTTCGCCTTGGGGTAGGCGGTGATCGCGGCCTCGTAGTTCTCGATGAAGCCGCCGGCCGGGTCGTAGTCGGCGCCGGTCTCCATGGCGGTCTCGTAGAAGTGCGGGGCGTAGGCGACCTTGTCGTCGCTGATCGGGCCGAGCGCGGTGGGCACGCCGAGGCCGACGATCGGGGTGGGTTCGACGAAGATCCAGTTGCGGCGGTCGACGAGGCGGATCGCGTCGGTGAGCCGGTTCCACGTGTCGGTGATCTGGGTCGATTCGAGCCGGGCGGCGGCGGTGGGGATGTCCTCGCCGTCGCGGAAGCGGCCCATCGGCTCGTTCATCAGGTCGTAGCCGAGCACCGCGGGGTGCCGGCCGAACGTGGCGGCGACCCTGGTCCACATGGCCGCCTGCGCGCGCCGCAGGTCGCGGTCCTCGTACAGGTGGTCGAACGCGGCCTGGACGCCGGGCGTGTAGTACTCGGCGAACCAGTCGCCGGGCACCGGCTCGTACGGCAGGCCCTCGTCGCGGGTGGTCCACTCGGGGTTGCCGCGGTGGTCGGAGAAGTAGGGCCCGTAGACGTCCTGGTGCGCGTCGAGGATCACCTTGACGTCGTACTTCCGGGCCCAGTCGAGGATGCGGCCGATGCGGGCGAGGTAGTCGCGGTCGTAGCGGCCCGGGCGCGGCTCCAGGTCGTCCCAGAAGAACAGCACCCGGGCGAGGTTGAAGCCGCGTGAGGACAGTTCGCGGAACTGGTTCTCGGTGACGTCCTTGAACGCCTGCGCGCCGCGGTGGGCCTTGTCGCCGATGTTGAAGCCGCGCCACTGGGTGGCCCGCCCGTGCTCGTCGGCGATGAAGGTGCGGTCGCCGACGGTGATCTTGTCGGGTCCGCGGCCGTGGTGCCCGCCCTGCGCGTACGCGGGGCCGGGCAGGCCCGCCAGGAGCAGGCCGCCGGCGAGTGTCGCGGCGCCGAGCAGTCGGGTGCGGGTGGGGACGCGCATGGGGCCTCCGTCGTGACGAGGGGTGGGGGACGGGGAGGGCGTGCGTGGGACTCGCGGGCCGGTATCGCGCCTCGCGGAGCCGGACTCTACTGACTGGTAGTCGCGATGGACAGGGCCTTCGACCCGCGCGGGCGCACAGGGTGTCGCCGTGCGCGCATAGGGTGTGCGGCATGAGTGCCAGCTCCTCCGAAGCCGCCGGCGTCGCGTCGGCCGATGTCGATCCCGCCGCCGCGCCGAGTGTCGCGGTGCCCGCCCCGGCCGGTGTGCGGGAGTCGCGGCCGCCGGTGTCGTTGTCGCCGTCGCGGGCGGCCGACTTCATGCAGTGCCCGCTGCTGTATCGGCTGCGGGTGATCGACAAGTTGCCGGAGAAGCCGAGCGCGGCGGCCACGCGCGGCACGGTGGTGCACACCGTCCTGGAGCGGTTGTTCGATCTGCCGAGCGGGCAGCGCACGCCGGAGCGGGCGGTGGCGATGGTGCGGCCGGCGTGGGATGCGTTGTTGGCCGAGCGGCCGGAGCTGGCCGAGTTGTTCGGCGAGGACGTCGCGGGTCTGGGTGCGTGGCTGGCGGACGCCGACAAGCTGGTGGAGCGCTACTTCACGCTGGAGGATCCGAACCGCCTGGAGCCCGCCCGGCGCGAGCTGTACGTGCAGACCACGCTGGAGGACGGCTTGGTGTTGCGCGGGGTGGTGGACCGGCTGGATGTGGCGCCGGGGGGTGATCTGCGGGTGGTGGACTACAAGACGGGCAAGGCGCCGTCGCCGATGTTCCAGGACAAGCCGCTGTTCCAGATGAAGTTCTACGCCCTGGTGTTGTGGCGCCGGCACGGCCGGGTGCCGCGCCGGTTGCAGCTGGTTTATCTGGGCAGCGGCGACGTGATCACCTACGACCCGGACGAGGGCGAGCTGCTCGCGGTCGAGCGCAAGCTGCGCGCGCTGTGGGAGGCGATCGACCTGGCCACGCGCACGGGCGAGTGGCTGCCGCGGAGGTCGAAGTTGTGCGGGTGGTGCGACCACCGGGAGGTGTGCCCCGAGTTCGGTGGCACACCCCCGGTGTATCCGCTGCCGGTGGTGCCGGCCCCGTAGCGGTCCCGTCCGACGGGGCCGGGCGGGCGCTCAGATGGCGCCGGGGCGCACCAGGCCGCTTTCGTAGGCGTACACGGCGGCCTGGACCCGGTCGCGCAGGCCGAGTTTGGTCAGCACGTGGCCGACGTGCGTCTTGACGGTGGTCTCGCTGACGTACAGTTCGGCGGCGATCTCCGCGTTGGACATCCCGCGCGCGACCAGGCGCAGCACCTCCACCTCGCGCTCGGTGAGCATCGCGAGCGTGTCGGGGGTGGGGTCCTCGGCGGAGGGCAGCCGGGCGGCGTACATGTCGAGCAGGCGCCGGGTGATGCTGGGCGCGAGCAGCGCCTCGCCCTCGGCGATGACCCGGATGGCGGCGACGAGGTCGTCGGCGGGCACGTCCTTGAGCAGGAAGCCGCTGGCGCCCGCGCGCAGCGCCTCGACCACGTATTCGTCGAGGTCGAACGTGGTGAGCACGAGGACGCGGGCGGCGTTTTCCCCGTCGCGGCCCGATCCGGCGATCCGGCGGGTGGCCTCGACGCCGTCCATCCGGGGCATGCGGATGTCCATCAGCACCACGTCGGGTTGTAGGGCGCGGACCTGTTCGACGGCCTGTTCGCCGTCGGCGGCCTCGCCGACGACGGCGATGTCGGGCTCGGCCTCCAGGATCATCCGGAAGCCGGTGCGCAGCAGCGGCTGATCGTCGACCAGGATGACGCGGATCGTCATGGGCGGGTCTGCTCCAGTCGGTCGGGGGCGACACCGTCCGGCGGGGCGGCGGTGTCGGTGGGGTTCGTGGCGGACAGGGGGATGCGGGCCAGGACTTCGAAGCCGTCCTGGGCGCGGGGGCCTGCGTACAGGCGTCCACCGTAGAGGGAGACCCTCTCACGCATGCCGAGCAGGCCGTGTCCGGTGCGTTCGCCGGTGGGCGCGGTGCTGCCGCCGCGGCCGTCGTCGGCGACGCGGACCAGGAGTTCGGTGCGGCTGTAGCGCAGCAGCACCCGGGCCTCGGCGGGGCCGGCGTGCTTGAGCGTGTTCGTGAGGGCTTCCTGGACGATCCGGTAGGCGGCGAGGTCGATGCCGGGCGGCAGGGCGCAGGGGGCGCCCTCCAGGGACAGCTCGACGGGCAGGCCGGCCTCGCGGACCTGGGTGACGAGGGTGTCGAGTTGGTCCAGGCCGGGTTGGGGGGCGTTGTGTCCCTCGTTGGGGCCGCCGACGGCGTCGGTGGTGTCGCGCAGGATGCCGACGAGGCGGCGCATCTCGACGAGGGCGCCGCGGCCGGTCTGTTCGACGGCGGCCATCGCCTCCTTGGCCCGGTCGGGGTTGCGCGCGACCATGCGCTGCGCGGCGGAGGCCTGCACGGTCATCACCGAGACGTGGTGGGCGACGACGTCGTGCAGTTCGCGGGCGATGCGGCCGCGTTCCTCGGCGATCGCGGCGCGGGTGTCGGCTTCGCGGGTGCGTTCCAGGCGGTCGGCGCGGGCCTCGAGTTCGGCGGTGTAGGCGCGGCGGAAGCCGACGCTGCGGGCGAAGGCCCAGACGGCGAAGATCGCGGCGAGGTTGGCCACCACGTCGAGGAAGACGATGTCGCTGTCGCGGAGCGCGAGCCAGACGACGGTGGCGCTCTCGGTGAAGCCGAGCGCGACGGCGGCGGGCACGCGGGAGCGGCCGACGGCGACGGCGTACAGCGCGACGATCTGGCCGATGCCGGCGCCCGCGGACTCGTAGTGCGCGCCGGCGAGGAGCAGCCCCGCGGCGCTGACCGCGACGAGGACGCGCAGCGAGTGCGCGCCGCGCCACAGCAGCGGCACGGCGGTCAGCAGGGCGAGCAGTACGCCCCACACGTCGGGGTCGCGCACGTCGCGCAGGCCGAGTTCGCGAAAGTACAGGCCGCCGACGGCGAAGACGGACAGCAGGACGACCAGGGCCAGGTCGAGCACGGTGGGGCGCGGCCAGGGTTGCCGCGCGTCGCGGCCGAGTTCGTGGACGATGTCGGCGAGGCCGGCGCGTGGTCGCACGACCCGGGGCGCGAGATCGCTCGGGGCGGGTCGGTCTGAGGTCCCGGCGGGGGTGTCCGGGTCGGGGGTCACGGCGCGCACGTCTCTTACGGTAGGGCCCCCGGCCGGGGGTTTTGACCCCCTGGGGCCTTGGTCTCGTCCCCTGGGAGGAGCGGTGGGGCGATCTCCTCCCAGGGGCGGAGTCGCGGTCCGTACTCAACGGTGTGGCGGGGCGCGCGAGGGAGTGCGGACAACGCGAGGGACTTCCCTGAAGCCCTGCCCTTTCCGATCGCGAACACTGGACATCACACGGGGAACCCGGCAACGGGAACCACGGGCAGTACTACGGGGGTAGTACTACGGGGGTCCGATTCCTTCGGGGATCGGGCGGAGCACGACCGGGAGACCTCTCGGCGGTCACGGGGACGGGGGAAACCGCCGCCGGGAGGTCGACAGGTCCGACGGGGAACTGCGGGTCGGAGCACGGGGGCTCCGATTCGGGGGAACACGGGGACCCGGGAACCGCGATTCGGGGGAATCGCGGGGAACGAATCCGGGGAGTACGGGAACCGCGGTTCGGGGGAACCGCGGGGAACGAGCAAAGCAGTACGGGGAAACACGGGGATGTGGGAGCGGGCGGGCCTTCGGGGCCGCCCGCTCCCACCTGTTTGTGGGTGGGGCGGGCGCGGCGGCGGCGCCGGTCAGCGGGCGACGCGGGCCCGGGCCAGGTCGCGCAGGTACGCGAGGTCGACCTCTTCGAGGGAGTCGACCACGGTGCGCGTGGGCGCGGGCGGGATGGGCGTCATGCTCGGCACGGCCAGCACGGCGCACCCGGCGGCCTCGCCGGCGGCGATTCCGGTGGGCGAGTCCTCGACGACCACGCAGGCCCAGGGTTCGGCGTCGAGTCGGCGGGCCGCGGTCAGGTACGGGTCGGGGTGCGGCTTGGTGCGCGCGATCTCGTCGCCGGCGAGGGTGAGGCGGAAGTGGTGGGCGCCGATCGAGGGCAGGACTGCGTCCACGATCACCCGCTGGGAGGCGGTGACGAGCGCGCACGGCACGCCTGCGTCGTCGACCTCGGCGAGCAGCCGTTTGGCGCCGGGGCGCAGGTCGACGCCGTCGCGCAGGCGGCGCACCATGTCGGCGTTGATCCGGTGCTCCAGTTCGGCGGGCGGCACGTCCAGGCCGGAGACCGAGAGCAGGTAGGTGACCGCGCGCTCCATGGGGCTGCCGAGGAGTTGCTCGGCGTGTTGCGCGGTGAGGGTGAAGCCGAGGTCGGCCATCACCGCGGTCTCGGTGGCGAACCAGTGGCGTTCGGTGTCGACCAGGGTGCCGTCCATGTCGAACAGGACTGCTTGGAGGCCGTGGCCCGGGCGGGCTCCGGTGGTGGTCGTCAGCGCTGCCGTCATCGGGTGGCCGCCTCTCCGCCGGTTCGCGGCGTGGTGGTGTGGATGGGGTGGGTGAATCTCCTCACGCGGGTTCTCTCCAGGGGTCGGATCCGCCGGTTGGCTCCGGCGGGTCCTCGATTGTGCGGCGTCGTCAGGGATTGGGCAACCGCCGAACGGGGTCGTATGCGGAAACAGTGATCGAAGCCGTCACGACCTGCGGGTTCGCCAGCGCGGCGAGCCGTGTGCGCAGCTGCTCGGGGTCGGTGTGCCAGGCGCTGGGGCCCATCGCGACCACGGTGGCGATCGCGGTGTGGTCGAGCGTCATGGGGTAGGTGAGGGTGCGCCGGTCGCGCGGGGTGAACCAGGGGGCGAGTTTGGCGTCGATCCGCTCCTGCTTGTCCGTGTCGACGCGGAGCAGGTCGAGGGCGGGGACGAGTTCGCCCAGGTGCCCGGGGGCGGGGGCGGCGACGATCAGGGCCCCGTCGGGGTGCAGGACGCGGTGCAGTTCGGGCGGGTTGCGCGGGGCGAACACGTTGAGTACGCGGGCGGCGACGCCATCGCGCACCGGCAGCGGGCGCCAGGCGTCGCAGACGGCCGCGCCCATGCGGGGGTGTGCGCGGGCGGCGCGGCGCAGCGCGTATTTGGAGATGTCCAGGGCGAGCCCGCGGCGGTCCGGCAGGGCGTCGAGGACGCGCGCGAGGTGGTGGCCGGTGCCGGCGCCGACGTCGACGAGGGTGCCGGGGGGTGCGTCGGCGCAGGCGGCGGCGAGCGCGTCGCCGAGCCGGTCGTAGTGGCCGGCGCCGAGGAAGTCGACCCGGGCGGCGACCATGGCGGCGGTGTCGGCGGTGCCGGTGGGGCCGCTGCCGGTGAGCAGGTTGACGTAGCCCTGGCGGGCGATGTCGAAGGTGTGCCCGGCGGCGCAGCGCAGGCCGGTGTCCTCCCCCGCCAGGTCGGCGCCGCAGTGCGGGCAGGCGAGGGTGTGCAGGACGTCGCCGAGCATGTGCCTCGTTCGGGCCGCCGGTGCGGCCGGGGCGGTGGGTGCCCCGGCCGCGGCCGGTGTGGACGGGTGGGTCAGCGGGCGTTGAAGTAGTTCGCCTCGGGGTGGTGGAGCACGATGGCGTCGGTGGACTGTTCGGGGTGGAGTTGGAACTCCTCGGACAGTTCGACGCCGATGCGCTCGGGCCCCAGGAGTGCGGTGATCTTGGCCCGGTCCTCGAGGTCGGGGCAGGCGCCGTAGCCGAGCGAGAAGCGCGCGCCGCGGTAGTGCAGCTTGAGCATGCCGTCGAGGTCGGCGGGGTCCTCGCCGGCGAAGCCGAGTTCGGCGCGCACGCGTGCGTGCCAGTATTCGGCGAGGGCTTCGGCGAGTTGTACGGACAGCCCGTGCAGTTCGAGGTAGTCGCGGTAGGAGTTCTCCGCGAACAGTTCGGCGGTGGCGCCGGACAGGCGCGGGCCCATGGTGGCGATCTGGAAGCCGACGACGTCGATCTCGCCGGATTCCTCGGGGCGGAAGAAGTCGGCCAGGCACAGGTGCCGGTCGCGGCGTTGGCGCGGGAAGGTGAAGCGGGTGCGCTCGTTGCCGGAGTCGTCGAGCACGATCAGGTCGTCGCCCTTGGACACGCACGGGAAGTAGCCGTAGACCACGCCCGCGTCGAGGAGGTTGTCGGTGACGATGCGGTCGAGCCAGTAGCGCAGGCGCGGGCGGCCCTCGGTTTCGACGAGTTCCTCGTAGGAGGGCCCGTCGCCGCCACGGGTGGGCTTGAGGCCCCACTGGCCCATGAAGGTGGCGCGCTCGTCCAGCCAGGACGCGTAGTCGTTCAGCTGGATGCCCTTGACCACGCGGTCGCCCCAGAACGGCGGGGTGGGCACGGGGTTGTCGACCGCGACGTCGGAGCGGGCGGGCATCTCCTCGGGCTCGGTCTCGATCACCTTGGCGGCGGCGACCTTGCGCCGGCGCAGCGCGGGCAGCTCCACGCCGGGCACGCCGCGCTTGACGCCCATCAGGGCATCCATCAGGCGCAGGCCCTCGAAGGCGTCGCGGGCGTAGCGGACCTCGCCGGCGTAGATGTCGTACAGGTCCTCTTCGACGTAGGCGCGGGTGAGGGCGGCGCCGCCGAGGATGACGGGGTAGCCGGCGGCCAGGCCGCGGGTGTTCAGCTCCTGGAGGTTTTCCTTCATGATCACGGTGGACTTGACCAGCAGGCCGGACATCCCGATCACGTCGGCGCGGTGTTCCTCGGCGGCTTCGAGGATGGCGGACACCGGCTGCTTGATGCCGATGTTGACCACGTTGTAGCCGTTGTTGGACAGGATGATGTCGACGAGGTTCTTGCCGATGTCGTGCACGTCGCCCTTGACGGTGGCGAGCACGATGGTGCCCTTGCCGTCCTCGCCCTCGACCTTTTCGATGTGCGGTTCCAGGTGCGCGACGGCGGACTTCATCACCTCGGCGGACTGGAGCACGAACGGCAGCTGCATCTGGCCGGAGCCGAACAGCTCGCCGACGACCTTCATGCCGGCCAGGAGGGTGTCGTTGATGATGACCAACGCGCTGCGTTCGCGCAGCGCCTCGTCGAGGTCTTCCTCCAGGCCGGCGCGTTCGCCGTCGATGATCCGCCGCTCCAGGCGTTCGTTCAGCGGGAGTGCGGCCAGTTCCTGGGCGCGGGTGGCGCGTACGGACTTGGCGTCGACGCCGTCGAACAGCTCCAGGAAGCGCTGGAGCGGGTCGTAGTCCTCGCGCCGGCGGTCGTAGACCATGTCGAGGGCGACCTCGCGCTGCTCCTCGGGGATGCGCGCCATCGGCAGGATCTTGCTGGCGTGCACGATCGCCGAGTCGAGGCCGGCTTCGATGCACTCGTTGAGGAAGACCGAGTTGAGCACGATGCGCGCGGCCGGGTTGAGGCCGAAGGAGACGTTGGACAGGCCGAGGGTGGTCTGCACCTCGGGGTGGCGGCGCTTGATCTCGCGGATCGCCTCGATGGTCTCGATGCCGTCGCGGCGGGTCTCCTCCTGGCCGGTGCCGATGGGGAAGGTGAGCGCGTCGATGATGATGTCGGAGACCTTGATCCCCCACTCCTGCGTAAGGGCGGTGATCAGCCGCTCGGCAACGCGGACCTTCCATTCGGCGGTACGGGCCTGGCCCTCCTCATCGATGGTCAGCGCGACCACGGCCGCGCCGTGCTCCTTGACCAGCGGCATGATGCGCCGGAAGCGGGAGGTGGGGCCGTCGCCGTCCTCGTAGTTGACCGAGTTGACCACGGCGCGCCCGCCGAGCAGTTCCAGGCCCGCTTCGAGCACCTCGGGCTCGGTGGAGTCGAGCATGATCGGCAGGGTGGAGGCGGTGGCGAGGCGGCCGGCGAGTTCGCGCATGTCGGCGACGCCGTCGCGGCCGACGTAGTCGACGTTGAGGTCGAGCATGTGCGCGCCGTCGCGGGTCTGGTCGCGGGCGATGTCGAGGCAGTCGTCGTAGCGGCCTTCGAGCATGGCCTCGCGGAACGCCTTGGAGCCGTTGGCGTTGGTGCGCTCGCCGATGGACAGGTACGACAGGTCCTGGCGGAAGGGCACCGACTGGTAGAGCGAGGCGGCGGCGGGCTCGTGGCGGGGGTTGCGCGGGGTCAGCTCGCGCCCGTGCACCCGCTCGACGACGGCCTTCAGGTGCGCGGGGGTGGTGCCGCAGCAGCCGCCGACCAGGGCCAGGCCGTAGTCGCGGGTGAAGGTGTCGTGCGCGTCGGCCAGTTCGTCGGGGCTGAGTGGGTAGTGCGCGCCGTCCTTGGTCAGGATCGGCAGGCCGGCGTTGGGCATCGCGGTGACGCCGATGCCGGCGTGCTGGGAGAGGTGGCGCAGGTGCTCGCTCATCTCGACCGGGCCGGTGGCGCAGTTGAGGCCGATGAAGTCGATGCCCAGCGGCTCCAGCGCGGTGAGCGCGGCGCCGATCTCGGAGCCCATCAGCATGGCGCCGGTGGTCTCGACGGTGACCTGGGCGAAGATCGGCAGGTCGACGCCGGCCTTCTTCAGGGCGCGCTGGGCGCCGATGATGGACGCCTTGGTCTGCAGCAGGTCCTGGCTGGTCTCGATGAGCAGGGCGTGCGCGCCGCCGTCGATCAGGCCGGCGGCGTTGACCTCGAACGCGTCGCGCAGCGTGGCGAAGGGCACGTGGCCGAGGCTGGGCAGCTTGGTGCCGGGGCCGATCGAGCCGAGCACCCAGCGGGGGCGGTCGGGCGTGGTGTAGCCGTCGGCCACTTCACGGGCGATCCGGGCGCCGGCTTCGGCGAGTTCGTAGATCCGGTCCTGGATGTCGTACTCGCCCAGGTTGCCGAGGTTGGCGCCGAAGGTGTTGGTCTCGACGCAGTCCACGCCGACGTCGAAGTATTCCTTGTGCACGTTGCGCACGATGTCGGGTCGGGTGACGTTCAGGACCTCGTTGCAGCCTTCGTGGCCCTGGAAATCGTCCAGGCTGGGATCCTGGGCCTGGAGCATGGTTCCCATCGCTCCATCGGCGACGACGACGCGGGTGGCGAGTGCTTCGCGAAGCTGCTGCGGGGTTGCTGTCATGAGAATGCGTCTCCGATGGGTGCGACGGCTGTCGGCTTGCCCGGTGCCGTCGTGACGGCTCGGGCCAGAGCGCCAGCTTAATGCGATCCTCGTCGGGAGCTCGATGACTCGCGGGTGACGTGTCCCACTGGTCACCGTGTGGTCACACACGTTTACCGGGCCGTTTGTGGTGGGTTGGCCGCGCGGGTCGGTGGGCGGGGCGCGGATTTCACTGTGGGCGAAGTCGGCGCCGGCGGGTCTGGTCGCGGGTGCCGCAACCCGTAATGTGGGGACCGTACAGCTCTCGCGGTCCCCACGTACGGTCGGCCGCGGCGCACGGATCCCGGCCCCGGCCGGAAGGAGGCACTGGGTGATCGAGCTCGACGACCTGCCCGAGCTGATCGACCCCGTCATGGTGGCCGCGTTCGAGGGCTGGAACGACGCCGGCGACGCCGCTTCCGCCGCGATCGAGCACCTGGACCGGGTCTGGAAGGGCGAGGTGTTCGCGGCGCTCGACGCCGAGGACTATTACGACTTCCAGGTGAATCGGCCGACCATATGGCTCGACGGCGAAACCCGGCGGATCACCTGGCCGACCACGCGGCTGTCGGTGGTCCGGCTGACCGAGCCGCGTCGTGACCTGGTGCTGGTGCACGGGATAGAGCCGAACCTGCGTTGGCGCTCGTTCTGCAACGAACTGCTGGGCTTCGCGCACGAGTTGGGCGTGGAGACGGTGGTGGTGCTGGGCGCGATGCTGGGCGACGCGCCGCACTCGCGGCCTGTCCCGGTCAACGGGACGACCTCCGACCCGGTGGTGGCGCGCAACGTGGGGCTGGAGCAGTCGCGGTACGAGGGGCCGACCGGGATCGTGGGCGTGTTCCAGGAGGCGTGCGCGCACGCGGGCATGCCGGCGCTGACGTTTTGGGCCTCGGTTCCGCACTACGTGGCGCAGCCGCCGTCGCCGAAGGCCACGCTGGCGCTGTTGCGGCGGCTGGAGGACTTCCTCGACGTGAACGTGCCGATGGGCGAGCTCGCGGAGGACGCGCGGGCGTGGCAGGTGGGCGTGGATCAGCTCGCGGCCGAGGACACCGAGGTGGCCGAGTATGTGCGGTCGCTGGAGGCGGCGCGGGACACGGAGGATCTGCCGGAGGCGTCGGGCGATGCGATCGCGGCGGAGTTCGAGCGGTATTTGAAGCGTAAGGGTGATCAGCCGGAGGGGTGAAAGGCTCGCGGCCACATGGCCCTGATGGGGCTGGGGCGGTGGGCGGGGTGTGCCGATGCCGGTCGCGTCGGCGGCGGCGGCCGGCCTCCGGCCCGGGTGTCCTCAAACGCCGGACAGGCTGAATGGGGCCCGGGTCGCCTCCGGGGCCGGGCTGCGCCCCGCCTGTCCTCAAACGCCGGACAGGCTGAATGGGGCCGAGTCGCCTGCCGAGCCGGCCTGCGGACCGGGGGTCCTCAAACGCCGGACAGGCTGAATGGGGCCGAGTCGCCTGCCGAGCCGGCCTGCGGACCGGGAGTCCTCAAACGCCGGACAGGCTGGATGGGGACCGAGTCGCCTCCGGGGCCGGGCTGCGCCCCGCTTGTCCTCAAATGCCGGACTGAGGTGCCCTTGATCTTCCGGACAGCGACCCGCGTAGGGTTGTAGGGAACCGGAAAGAGAAAGCACGTGCCGAAGAGATATACACAGCAGTTCAAGGACGAAGCCGTTCGCCTGGTGCTGGACGGCCCCCGTCCGATCATCCAGGTCGCGCGCGAGCTGGGTGTCAACGACACCACGCTCGGGAACTGGGTCGCGCAATACCGCAGGTCCGTCGCGGAACCCGGATCGACGCCGCGAGGCGACGAACCCGTGACCGCGCGGGAACGGGAACTCGAACGCGAAGTCCGGAAACTCCGCGAGGAGAACGCGTTCCTGGTAAAAGCAAGCGCCTTCTTCGCCCGCAACCATCGGTGAGTTCCCGCTACGAACTCGTCGACGCGGAGAAGGCCGACTTTCGCATCGCCGACATGTGTCGATGGCTCGACGTATCCCGATCCGGATACTACGAATGGCGCACCCGCCCGGAATCCGCCACCGCGCGACGACGCCGGCACCTGATCGCGGCGATCAAGGAGATCTTCGCGGCGAATCACGAGACCTACGGATATCGGCGCGTCCACGCCGTCCTGGCCCGCTCCGGCGAGACGGCCTCGCCGGAGCTGGTCCGTGCGCTGATGCGCGAGCTGGGGCTGGTTCCCTGCCAGCCCCGGCCGTGGCGGGCCGTCACCACCCGCCCGGGCGGCGCGCACCCGCGCATCCCCGACCTCGTCCGCCGCGATTTCACCGCCGACCGACCGGGAGCCAAACTCGTCGGCGACGTCACCTACAT
>NZ_JBHZAE010000005.1:0-88584 GCF_042754105.1 Embleya sp. NPDC059237
ACCCGGCGGGGGCGACGGTGGGTCGCCGGTCGGGCCCTGGACGGCCCGACCGGCGGCCGGGGTCACGGCCGGGTTCGGCCGCGACACCGTGGTGGACCGGCCCGGTCAACCGGCGGCGGCCGGGACCCGGGGTTCGGGCCTGGGATCGGCCGCGGGCCGCAGAACGCGTTCCGCGAACAGGCCGAAGACCAGGCCGAACGTGGTCCAGATGATGGCGTGCACGCCGAGCGAGGCCACCCGGAAACGCCAGAGCACCGTGGCCGAGAACTCGGCCGGCACCTCGTTCACCGTCGGCATCGCCCACATGGTGATCCCCACCGCGACGAGGAAGCCGGCCACCGCGAGCGGGACGGCGTTCCAGGCCCCGAGCCGGTCGGTCAGCCGCCGGCCCAGGATCACCGCCGCCGCCGCGAACAGCACGGACAGCGCGAGCATGCCGAAGTACAGCGCGGTACGCCGCCCGATGGTGTCCGCGTCGCCGACCGCCGGCGGGTTCGCCGGATACTTCAGGAACGGCACCACGATCACCGCCGCGAAGCCGAGCAGCGCCAACAGCCCGGCGGTGGCCCTGGGCCGGAACGGGCCGATCCGGCCGTACGCGAACGCGAAGACCAGCGCGAACAGGCCGCCGATCGCGATCCCGTACACACCGACCCCGGTCAGCATGCCGATCGTGCTCTGCACGCCCCGACCGACGACCTCCTCCTCGGGATGATCGCCGGCCGCGCCGGCCTCGTGCCCGTGCTCCTCGAACGCGATCGCGTCGCGGATCTGCGGCTCACCGAAGACCCACGCGAACACCCACGCCAGTGCCCCGGCGAGAACGCCGGTGAGCATGCCGCGGATCAACAGATTTCGCACCATGCGTGATGTCGACTCCCTGTGCGGCGGCCCTCGACCGAGGGCCGCGCCGAACGTGCCTCACGGCGCGACCGTGCGGCCGCACGATCGCGCGGTCGTCAGTGGCAGGGGAAGCCGAGCAGGTGGCGCCCGTCGTGCACGAACTCGTGCACACCGGTACCCGAGGAGAGCGCGACCGCGCCCTGCTCGGAGGCGACGAAGTAGATCAGGAACAGCAGGAACGCCCCGGCGAACGCGGCCCAGGGCACGATCGCCCGGACCGGGATCGCGATCGGTGTGGCGGCGGGGCGGGGAACGGCAGCCTGAGCCACGGAATCCTCCTTCGGGGCAACGCGCCCGTGTGCGGGATGCGTCGCGGGAGGGTCTGACTCACGGCCGCCGGAACCCCGCTTTGCGCGGGTCGACGGCTCGATCACAGTGGCGCGTCCGTGCCGGGGTCTCACCGGCTTCCTCGTCGCGACGCGAGGTCGATCGGAATCTAGGGGTCGCCGCGCGAGCGGGTCAACGGGCGCGGGGCTCCGGAGGGCAGACTTGTGCAAGTCTTGAACCGGGCGGACTGGGGTGAGTACACGGATATGAGTACACGGGTCACCTTGGTGTGCCATGCCGCGACCGCGGCCACCGCGCGCGCGGCCTTCCCGCTGGACGAGCCGCCGACCGCGGCCGGCCTGGCGGCGGCCCGGGAGCAGGCCCGGCCGCCGAGCGCACGGCCGCCGAGCGGACGCGCGCCGCGGGCGCTGCGTGGGCCGGAGTTGCGCTGCGCCGAGACCGCCGCCGCGCTCGACCTGGTCGGGGTACGCGTCGAGCCGGCGCTGCGCGACTGCGACCACGGCGATTGGGCGGGCCGCACGCTCGACGAGGTGTCGGCCGCGGATCCGGCCGGGGTGGCCGCGTGGTTGGCCGATCCGGACGCGGCACCACACGGCGGCGAGTCCCTGGCCTCGGTGTCGGCGCGGGCCGGGAGGTGGCTGGACGAGCTGGGCCGGGCGGCGGAGCACGCGCGGGTGATCGCGGTGACCCACCCGACCGTCGCGCGCGCCGTCGCGGTCCACGCGCTGCGGGCCCCCGCGAGCGTGTTCTGGCACCTGGACGCCGGCCCCCTGGCCCGGGTCGACCTCATCCACAACGGTCCGCGCTGGGCCCTGCGCGGCTTCGGTGTGCCGGACCGGGCGTGAACCCCGCGCGGGGCCGATCCGTCCGCGGAGTGGTGCTCAGTCGGTTGCGGTGCCGGTGATCCGGGTCGGGGTCAGCCGCACGACCACGCGCACCGACTCCGGCGGGAGGTTCAGATATTCGTCGCCGGCGCCCGGGCCCTCGTACTTCTCGGCCAACTCGACCGCGAGCCGGCGGCCGACGTCCTCGGTGATCGTGGTGGTGCCGCGTATCTCGACGTAGACCTCGGAGTCGGCGGGGTCGTAGATGGTCAGGCTGGCGCGCGGTTCGCGGCGCAGGTTGCGGTCCTTGAGCCGGCCGGCCTGGGTGGACACGAGGACGTCGTCGCCGTCGCGACCGACCCACACCACGGAGGTCTGTGGGCTGCCGTCCCGGTTCACGGTGGCCAGTACGGCCGGGTGCGCCGCGTCGAGGAGCTTGCGGGCGGAATCACCCAGAGAGATCGTCATGTCCCGGATCCTACGTCGCGTGCGGGGGAGCGGTCGCGGCTCGCGGTCGGATCAGCGTCTTGCCCAGCGGCCGACCACTCACCTGGTCGCGCAGTACGGCCGGGAGTTCGGCGAGGGTGATCTCCGCGGTCACCAGGCGCTCGACGGGCAGCTTCGGCAACACCGCCAGCGCGGCGGCGAAGTCGGCGCGGCCGGTGCCGTAGCTGCCGGCCACGGTGACCGGCCGGCCCGCCCAGGTGGTGCGCACCGCCTGCTCGCGGCGCCGAACCCGGTCCAGATCGCAGGCCAGGTCCGGGAGTCGGTCGCCCGGGGCGGTGCCGCCGTAGAGCAGGACCAGACCGTCGGGAACCAGCGTGCGCAGGGCCGCGGCCAGAATCTCCGGGCGCACGAAGCTGGTAGCGATCACGGCGAGCGCGAAGGCCGACGACGGCAGACCCACGCTCGGCCGCACCTCGAAGCCGCGCGCCCGCAGGAATTCGCTGCGGTCGGCGCTGCGATTGGTCAACGTGACGTCGGCGCCCGCGAGTTCGGCGAGGCGGGCGATCCACAGACCGGCCGCGCCCGCGCCGAACACCACCATGCGCCGACCGAGCAGGGGGATGCCGGTATGCCCGACCAGGGCCGCGACGCAGTGCTCGGCGCAGGCCAGCGGTTCGGCGAAGACTGCCTGCCGGTCGGAGAGTTCGGTCGGGATTCGGGGCAGCGCGGCGGTCAGCCGGTCGGCCGGGCCGGCCGCGTACATCTCGGTCGCGAAGCCACTGGTGCGCGCGAGCGGCACATTGGGATCGAGGCCCACCCGGGCACCGACCGGCAGCACCTCGGGCAGGGTGGACTCGGCGACCACGCCGACCAGTTCGTGGCCGAACTGACTGGGACCGTGCCGCTCGCGGGCCACCTCCTTGAGGTCGGAGCGGCACAGACCGGCCAACTCGACCCGGATCCGCACCCGGTGCTCGCCCACCGGCGGGTGTGGTCGGCCGAGCCGCAGGTGCGGGCCGTGCGGGCCCAACTCGACCCTCATCCCGCCCGATCCGGGCGAGCGGTGCCGACGCGGGGCGCGGGTGTGGTCCGCCCGACCGCTTCGGCGGCCACCACCGCCAGTGCCTCGCCGAACCGGTCGGCGATCAGGTGCGCCTCCGCGGGGGTCAGGATCAGCGGCGGACGCAGTTCGATGACATTGCCCAGCCCGTGCTCGGAGACCCGGGTCAGTACACCCCGTGCGTGCAGTGCGCGCTGGAACGCGTGGGCGAGTTCCGGGGCCTTGCCCCCGTCCGGGCGCACCAGTTCGAGGCCGAGCATCAACCCGGGCCCGCGTACGTCGCCGAGCATCGCATGATCCCGCCGCAGAGCACCCAGCCGTTCGGTCAGGATCGCGCCGGTCCGGCGTACATTTTCCAGGAAACCCGGACGCCGGACGATCTCCAGTGTCTTGACCGCCGCCGCGGCGGCCAGGTTGTGGCCACCGTAGGTGAAGCCGTGCAGCGAGCGATCCCAGTCGGCCATACGCTCCTCCGTCAGGATGGCGGCGAGCGGCAGTCCGCTGCCGGTCAACCCCTTCGAGACGGTCATCATGTGCGGCGCCACGCCGAACAGATCGGCCGCGAACATCTGCCCGGTGCGGCCGAACGCGGTCTGGATCTCGTCGAAGATCAATACGATCCCGTGCTCGTCGCACAGGGCCCTCAGGGCCGGGAAGTAGTCCGGCGGAGGCACGATGTTGCCGCCCATTCCGCTGATCGGCTCGATCAGGACACACGCCACGCTGCCCGAACTGGCGTACGTGATGAAGTCCTCGATCCGGCTCACGCACAACATGCCGCAAGTGTCCGGGGTCTGCCGGTAGAAGCAACGGAAGCAGTAGGCGTCGGGCACGTGTACCGCGCCGAGCGGCGGCATCTGGAACGGTGCCCGCATCCGACTGCTGCCGTTGTACGCGGCGGCGGCGATGGTCTGGCCGACATGGCCCCGGAACGGCACGATCACGTCGCGCCGGCCGGTGTGGTGCTGGGCGATCCGGATCGCGCCCTCGTTGGCGGTCGAGCCGCCGCTGCTGCGCAGGTTCACCCGGGTCAGACCGGCCGGGGCCAGTGCGGCCAGGTCGCGCATCAGGCGGTCGGTGGACTCGGTGCGAAACGACGAGGAGGCGAAGACCAGTTCCTCGGTCTGCGCCCGGACGGCGGCCATCACCTCGGGATGGTGGTGGCCCAGGATCAGATTGAACGTCCCGGACACGCAGTCCAGGTATTCCCGGCCGCTCGCGTCCCACGAGCGGATGCCCTCGCCGCGCACCAACTGCGCCTCGCCCAGCTGGTATTGCGCGACCCGGGCGGTCGCGGCGGCGCGCTCCTCGGCCGACTCAGTCATCGCGGTGGTCCGCGTCGAGCCGCTCCAACTGGGTGCGGACCCAGGCTTCCAGCGTCCACGGCTCGGCCACCTTGCGCCGCCGCTCGGCCGCCGCCGCCCGTTCGGCGGGGGACGCGGTCAGCGCGCCGATCAGCGCGTCGGCCTGCTCGACCAGGTCGAACGGGTTGATCGTGCGGCACACCGGGCCCAGGATCTCCGCCGCGCCGCACATCTCGGACAGGATCACGTCCGCGTCGCGCTCGTTGACCAGCGGCGCCTCGAAGGTGCTCAGATTCTGGCCGTCCACCGTCGAGTTGAAGATCAGCGCGTCGGCTCGGCGGAAGCAGCCGATGGTGTGCTCCACCTCGTTGTCGCAGTGCAACCGCACGGTGTCCGGGCCAAGTTCGGCGTTCGCCTCGGCGATCGTGTACTCCACGCGCCGGACGTAGTCGGCGTTCGCTTCGACGTAGAGCCGGTTCGGATTCATCCGGACCAGCATCCGGGAGGACCGCACCGCGGGCTCGCGGCGATGGGCGGCCACGAAGGCCCGGACGGCGCGTTCGGCGTTCTTCATCGGGTCGGTCCGGCCGCTGTGCACCACCAGGGGCGCGTCGCCCACCCACTCCGCGATCCCCGCCGGCAGGCGCGGATGGTCCGCGTCGAGCGCGCGCGGACTGTAGCCGAGCGGCATGGTGCGCACCCCCGTGCGCCGGCCGCGCCATCGGATCACGCCCGCGTTGCGGTCCACGTCGGCGTCGGGTATCAGATCCGCCACGCAGTCCAGGAAGTTGCGGCACCACCGCTCGGCGAAGAAGCCGATTGTGGTCGCCGGCAACATGCCTTCGAGCAGGCCCACCCGCAGCGCGCGGGGCAGGATCCGCCAGTAGTCGGGCGAGGGCCAGGGGATGTGCACGAACAGCAGGATCGGCGCGTTCGCCCGCACCGCGCGCAACCGGGCCGGTACACCGACGAGTTGGTAGTCGTGCACCAGGTACACCGGATCGGCGACGTCGGCCGAGTCGGCGAGCAGGGCACCGGCGAAGTCCTCGGTGAACTCGGTGAATCGTTCCAGGGCGGTATAGGTCTCGGCGCCGAAGGTCGGCGTGGTCCACCGGTCCCAGCCGTAGTTGTTCGCGGCCCACATCAACTGCGCGGTCATGAAGTTCTGCACGACGTCGAAGGTCTCCCGGTCGTGCCGCAGCAGTCGGACCCGGATGTCGCGGCCCGAACGCAGGCGCAGATTCAGGCCGTTCGGGTTCTCCCGGGCCGCCCGATGATCGTCGTCGGTGTCCGCGCTGGCGATCCAGGTCACGTCGAGCACGCCCGCCTGTTCGGCGACCACGTTGCCGGTGCCACCGGGCGCGAGCCAGGGACGCAGCGCGCCGGTCACCGGATCGGGAGCGAAGCTGACCGCGGCACGCTTGCTGGCCAGGAACAGATGACGGTCCATCAGGGCTGGTCCCTTCCGAGAGCGGCTGAAGCGTCGAGAGCGGCCGACGCGTCGAGGGCGGCGCGCGGCGCGAGGGTGTTCGGGTCGGCGGCCGAGCCGGGGGATCCGGAGGGCCCGATCGAGCCCGTCGGCCCGACCACGGCCGCGATCAGCGCCGCGTCGGCCGCGAACACGTCGACCGGGTCCAGGCCGCGCAATTCGGGCAGATGCGCGGCGCGTTCGCTGTGCAGACACGCGTTGCGCGGGCGGCAGGCGTACCCGGTGTCCCGCTGCGGTACGGCGGTCACCAGCGCCGGGTCCACGCCGTGCACCGCCGCGATGTGCCGGGCCCACTGCACCCGGGACAGCCGCCGCGGTCCGCCCAGATGCACCACGCCCGTGTGCGGCGAGTCGAGCAGCGCGGCGGTCCAGGCTGCGACGTCGTCGATCAACACCGGGGTGTTCCAGTGCTCGTCCGGCACCGCCACGGGCGCGCCCGCGCCGAGCCGTTCGGCGCACGTGGTGAAGAAGTTCGGCCGCAGTCCGGCCCGGTCCCAGCCGTACACCAGGCTGACCCGCAACACGAGCGCGTCGCCGCCGGCCAGATAGGCGGCCTCGGCGGCGAGCTTGGCCCGCCCGTAGGCGTTGGCGGGCGAGGTCGGCGCGGACTCGGCGCAACTGTCCGCGTGGCCCGGGAAGACGTTGTCCGTGGAGATCAGCACCATCCGCGCGGTCCGCCCGGCCAGCGCCGCCACCACGTGTCGGGCCCCGGCGACGTGTACCGCGGCCGCGCCCGCCGGATCGGCCTCACACCGGGTGATGTCCGAGGGCCCGTGCGCGGCCACCACCGCGTCGGGACGGACCGCGTCGACCACCGTGCGCACCTCGCGCGCATCGGCCACGTCCACCGGAAGCCAGCGCAGTCCCCGGGTCTCCGGGGTGCGGGGGCGGCGCCGCGAACCGAGCACGACGCCGTGGCCGAGGCGGGTCAACCGGGCGCCGACGTGGCCGGCTATGTACCCCGATCCGAACAGCAGGACCCGGGTCATCGGGCGACTCCCTTCCGGTGCGGCGGACGTGGGTGGTGCGGCGGGTCGGAACGATCACCTTCGCGACGGTCACCCTCGGTGGAGCGGTCACCGTCGGTGATGCGGCCGGAGCCGCCCGGATCGTCGGGATCATCGGGATCGCCGTCCGGGCCGGACGTACCCGGGCCGGTCTCGGCGGGCAGCAGTCGCAACGACCGCGCGCCCACCATCACCACCACCCCGCACAGCGCCACGATGCCGAGGACCGTACCCAGGCCCAGCCGACCCGCCAGGGTGCCGACCAGCGGCGGGGCGCCGAGGAAGCCGGCGTAGGACACGGTGGTCACCAGCGAGATCGCCTGCGGGCGCCGGCTCGGGGCGACCGCGCGCCCGGTCGCGGCGAGCAGCGTGGGCAACACCGGTGCCAGGCCGACGCCGGCGAGCGCGAAGCCGGCGAGGGTGGTCGGCGTGGACCAGGCCGCCGCCGCGAGCGCCAGGCCCAGGCCGCCGAGCGCGCCGCCGACGACGATCAGCGGGGCGTCGCCGACCCGTTCGCCGCGCCACTGGGCGAGCATACGGCCGGCGGACAGGCCCGCCATGTAGACCGCCGGGCCGCACGAGGCGAGGAACGGGCCGGTGCCGAGGTTGTCGGTGAGGTGGATCGCGCCCCACTGCTCGACGGTGTTCTCCATCAGCAGCACCGTGCCGCCGACCGCACCGACCACCGAAAGGGCGATCAGGAGACGGCCGTTCGCCCGCTCGGCGCGCTCCGATCCGGGTGGTCCGGCCGCTTCCTCCTGCCATCGCCGGCGGTCGATCGCCGCCGCCGCGCTCAGCGCGACCAGTACGGCGATCGTCACCAGGATCGCCCGCGCCGACACTCCCGCGTGCAGCGCGAGACCGACCGCCGGGGCGGCCAGGACCATCGCGAGCGGGGTGGCCGCCTGGACCCGGTGGAACAGCCGCTCGCCGGTCAGCGCCTCGCGCGCGGCGGTGGTGGCGTTGAGCGCCACCTCGATCGCCCCGCTCGTCGCGCCGATCAGCAACAGCGCCGCGGCGAACGTCCAGCGCGACCCCGCCACCGCGACGGCGAGCGTGCCGAGCGCGAACCCGAGGGTGACCAGGGGGAGCGTACGCGGGCCGAGCCGCCGCGCGAGCGGCCCGGTCAGCAACATCGCGGGCACCGCCGCGACCGGGACCGCGAACAGCGCCAGGCCCAGACCCCCGTCGTCCAACCCGAGTTCGTCCTGGAGGGTGGGCAGCAGCGCGGCCCAACCACCCCAGAACAGTCCCCAACTCGTCGCCGGGGCAAGCAGACCGAGCACACCGCCGCCGTATCGCATGCACACTCCGTCCGTCACAGGTGACCGAGAGTGTCGCCCACCGTATCTCTCCACCACTACCCCGAGCCGGCCTTCCGCACCGATAGCGTGATCGGCGGCGGGCGATTTCGACGGACTGCGGAGGCTTTCGACGGTGGAGTACTGGGCGATCGACGCCGGCGGCACACGCACCACGGCCAGGGTGGGCGACGCGCGGTACACCCGGGAGTCGGTGAATCCCGCGTCGGCGGGCGCGGCGGCCGAGGCGACGCTGGCGCGGCTGCTGGCCGAGATCGCCGCGGACCTGGCCGGGGCACCCGCGCTGGGCTGGTTCGCGAGCGCCACGATCACCATGGACACCGCGCCGACGGAGATCGATCGGTTGGCGGTGCTGGCGCGCGAACAGGGCCTGGTGGGGCGGTTGGTGGTCTCCGGGGACGTACCGCCGCTGCTGCTCGCGCCGCCGACGGCCGGACGTGGGGTGGTCGTGGTGGCCGGGACCGGGTCGGCCTGCGTGGCGGGCTCCGGGCCGGACGCGGGGCCGCCGGTGGTGATCGGGGGCTGCGAGTATCTGGGCAGCGACGAGGGCAGCGCGTACGCGCTCGGCGCGGCCGGATTGCGGGCCGCCGTACGGAGCGCGGACGGGCGCGGGCGGCCGACCACGCTGTTCGCCGCCCGGGGTCCGCGCGAACTGGCCCGCCGGCTGGCCGCGGAGCCGTTTCCCAAGAGCGCGGTGGCCGCGTTGGCGCCCGAGGTGTGCGCGGCGTGGCAGGCGGGCGACGCGGTCGCGGGCGAGGTGGTGCGGGCCGGCCTCGACGATCTGGTCGACGGGGTCCGCGCGGCCCGGGACGCGGCGGGCCTGAGCGGCACCTGGCGCGTCGTGCTCAACGGCGGCGTGTTCCGGGGGTGTCCGCCGTACGCGGCCGAGCTGAGCCGGCGCGTGGTCACCGAACTCGGCGCGGCCCAATCGCCGACCGTGATCGCCGATCCGGTGGACGCGGTGTACGCCGCCCTGCGGGCGAACGAGGGTTCGCCGCCCAAGGGTTGGGCACACATCCGCCACCTGTGAGGAAGCGAGACGCAACCGAACGAGGGGGACCGCCGATGACCCGAAACCCCACCGGAGCCGAGCACCAAAACCCCACCCCACCGGCCCGAACCGCCGCGCCCACGGCCCGAGCCGCCCCCTCCACCGCGCCCATTCGGCTCGGGATCTGTCTCGCCGCGCTGGCGCCGTTCGGACCGGCGGGGGCGTTGGCGGTGGCCCGGGACGTCGGGGTGGACGTCGTCGACCTGCCGGTCGACCGCGCCTTCGCGCTCGTGGACGCGGCTCGCCTCGAGGATCCGCGCCATCAGCGCGACGTGCGGGAGCGGTGCGCCGCGGCCGGCGTCGAGGTCGGGTGTGTGAGCAACAGCCGGGACACCCAGCTCGTACTGGGCCCGCACGGGCCGCACACCGACGCGGTGTTGGTCGGCAGCGCCGAGGCCAAGCGGGCGTTCGGGGTGCGCGCCGCGCTCGGGACGGTGCGGTTCGCCGCCGGGGTGGGCGCGCCGCAGGTGCGGCTGATGCTGGGCGTGCCCGATCTGGCCCGCTGGTTGTCCTGGTCGGGCAGCGAGGTGAGTTGGCAGGACAACGTGGACGCATGGGTGCACGCCGCGCGCCCGGTGCTGGAACTGGCGGACACGCTGGGCGTACGCGTGGTGATCGAGCCGCATCCCAAGCAGGTCGCGTACGATCCGGCCAGCACGCGGGCGTTGCTCTCCGCCGCGAGCGCGGTGCATCTGTGCGTGGACCCCGCCAACCTCGCCGCCGTCGGATACGACCCGGTGGCCTGTGTCCGCGGCTGGGGCCGGCGACTGGCCGCCGTGCATGCCAAGGACCTCCAGCGCTGGGCCGACACCGAACCGCCGCGCGGCGCGGGCTGGTCGCGCTACGGCCCGGGCCCGGCGATCCGGTTCCGTGCCCTCGGCGCCGGCGCCCTGCCCTGGCCGGCCATCGTGGCCGCGCTGCTCGACGACGACTACCGGGGAGTGATCTACGTGGAACACGAGGACGCCCTACTGCCGACGGAGCAGGGCATCGCCAATTCGCTGGCGCTGCTGCGCACGCTGATCCCCGCCGGCGTCGCCCCGGGGCGGACCTGGTGACGCTCGATGGAGTACGCGGCGGCCTGCTCGCGGGCGGCCTGGGCGAGCGTATGGGCCCGCTCACCGCGACCGTCTGCAAACCGCTCGTTCCGTACGCCGCGAGCTGCCGCCTGGTCGACTTCAGCGTGGCCAACGCGATCCGTTCCGGCCTGCCCGAGCTGGTCCTGCTCTCCCAGCACCGCGAGTCCGACCTGGTCCGGCACCTGATCGCGCACTGGGACGAACACCCGGGCACCCGGCTGCACTTCGGCCCGCACGACGCCCTGGCCCGATCCGGCCCCGGCGCGATCCTGCCCGCCCGGCCCGCCGAACGCGGCACCGCCGACGCTTTGCTGGCCAACGCGGAATACCTGTTCGCCCCCGGCGCGCGTGATCTGCTGATCCAACACGCGGACCACGTCTACGTGTTCGACTATGCGCCGATGCTGGCCGCGCATCGTGCCGCCGACGCCGACTGCACGATCGGCGTACAGCGCATCGAGCGCCGCTGGGTGCACCTGTTCGGCATGGTCGAGACCGATCCCGACGGCCGGGTCCGAGCCCTGGTCGAGAAGCCCGTGCGGCCGACCTCCGACCTGGTGTTCACCGCATTCTGCGTGTTCCGGATCGCCGCGCTGCGCGAGGTGTTGGCGGTGCTGGCGGCGCGTGGCGAGGCGGGTTGGCAACACGACATCAGCCGCGACGTACTGCCCGCGATGATCGCCAGGGGCGACCGGGTGACGGCATATCGGGTGGCCGACCACTGGGCCGACATCGGGACCGTCGAGCGTTACCGGGACGAGCAGTTGCGGCTGCTCGACCCGCCGCACCCGATCCCCGCCGACCTGCTGCCGCGCACCCTCGCGGGCCTGGGGGAGGGGTTCCCCAGGTACGCCGACGGGAGTCTGCTGGGCACCGGGATACCACCGGGGACGCGGGTCGAGGGCAGTGTGCTCCACCCGGGCTGTCACCTCGAACCGGGCGCGACCGTACTGCGCTCGGTGGTGCTGCCGGGCGCCACGGTCGCCGCCGGCAATACGGTCCGCGATGCCATCGTCACCCCGAGCGGGATCCTGACCCCGACCCCGCCGGTCAGGACACCGCACGATCCAGCTCTTCCGCCGTGATGAACGACGTGTGCGTACCGGCCGTGCGGACCGCGTGCGCCCCCGCATGGGTGCCCGCGGCGGCGCACGCGGCCCAGTCACGGCCGGCGAGGTAGGCGTACAGGAATCCGGAGACGTAGCTGTCCCCGGCCCCGTTGGTGTCCACCACCTCGTCGGCCCGCATGGGCAGCGCCGGTACGTGCCACAGCGGCCGGTCCGGCACCACCAGATAGCTGCCCCGACCGCCCGCCATCGCGATCACGATCTTCGCCCGGCCCCGGGCGAGCAGGTCCCGCGCGGCCTCCTCGACCCGGTCGCCGAGCCGGTTCGTGGAGGTGAACACCAGTTCGGCGCCGTAGGCGAAGTCGGCCCGGCCGGGGTCCTTCCCGTCCCAGCCGTGCAGGTCGGTCGAGGTGGACACGCCCGCCTCGACCGCCTCCGCCAGCGCGGCCCGCGACCAGCCGCCGATCGACACGTGCGCGTGCCGGGTCCGGGCCAGCGCGGGGCGGTACAGATCGGGGTCGACCACCAGGTCCTTCGGCAGCCGGCTGTCGTGCAGCGAGAGTCGTTCGCCGTCCGGGCCGACCAGGTTCACGCTGCGTGGGGTGCCGGCCGGGTCGGTGGCATGCGCGAAGGACAGGCCGTGTCGCGCGTAGTGCGCGAGCACGAAGTCCGCCTCCGGGTCCTCGCCGAGCACGGCGGCGAGGTGCGTGCGCAGTCCCAACGCCCGACAGCCCAGGGCCACCCCGTTGCCGGTGTGCGCGACATAGCTGCGGATCGGCGGCACCTTGAAGTCGCTTATCGGCAAGGGAAGTTCCGGCACCCGTACGATCACGTCCACGCCGACCCCGCCGACCACGAACACATCCAGCCCGGCGGGTTCAGCCATCGGTACCTCCGTGGGTGCGCGCCAGGGTGGCCTCGGATCCGGTGGAGACCACGAGCGCGGCGTGGATCTCCTCGTCGGTGACGTCGTCGGTGATCACGGTCTCGCCGAGCGCGGTGGGCAGTACGAAACGCAGCCGGCCGTCCCGGATCTTGCGGATCTGCCCCAGCGCCTCGACGGTGGTCGCCGGATCGAGCGGCGCGGGCAACGCGGCGAGCGTGGTGGGCAGTCGCACCCGGTCGAGGAGTGCGGTCACCCGGGCGAGCAGGGCCGGGTCGAGCAGCCCTCGACGTTCGGCGATGCGCGCCGCGCAGGCCATCCCGAACGCGACCGCCTCGCCGTGCAGGACCGGGCCGTAGCCGGTCGCGGTCTCCACCGCGTGTCCGATGGTGTGTCCGAAGTTCAGCGGCCGGCACAGGTCGCGTTCGTACGGATCGCGGGCGATCAGGCGGCACTTGAGCACGCTGGATGCATGCACGAGGGCGGCGGTGGGCCCGGGTTCGGTGGCCAGTACGGCCGCGTGCCGGTGCTCGATCAGTTCGAACAACTCGGGTGAGGCGATGATCCCGGTCTTGATCGCCTCGGCCAGTCCGGCGCGCAGTCCACGATCGTCCTGGGTGCTCAGGTAGCCGACGTTGGAGACCACCGCTCGGGGTTGGTAGAAGGCGCCGATCAGGTTCTTCGCGGACGGGTGGTCGATGGCCACCTTGCCGCCCAGGGCCGCGTCCACGTGTGCGAGCAGCGTGGTGGGCACGTTGATGTACGGCAGTCCGCGCATGTACGCGCTGGCCACCCAGCCGACGGTGTCCATCACCACGCCGCCGCCGACCGCGAGCAGGATGTCCCGGCGGACCAGCGAGGTTTCGGCCAGCCAGTCGAGCAGCGTGCTCGCGGTGCGCAGGCTCTTGCTGGCCTCGCCGGCCGGGAAGGAGGTGGCGACCACGTCGAGTCCGGCGGCGATCAGGCGTTCGGTCAGGCGGCGTGCGTGTAAGGCGAGCACGGTGTCGTCGGTGACCAGCGCGACCCGGCGGCCGTCGATCTCGGCGCACAGGCGCGCGAGCGCGGTGTTCTCGTCGAGGCAGACATGGACCGGATATGTGTCGAGCCGCCGAGCGGTGGCCATGATCGGATCGACCCGGCCGCGAGGCAGCGCCAGCTGTTCGGACACTCGGACGTATTCGGTCATATATTCACACCCCGGCGGCTCAACGAAGACGTCGCAGACAATCCGGATATTCGCTGCCGAAATAATTACGGCGGGTGCTACGAAAAGTCAACAAGGACTCACCCAGAGTGTGCCCGCGCGGGTATAGCAGACCGTTCGACGCTATTCCCGGGCATTCGCCGATTCCGGAAACTTCGCCCGGAAACGACCTCTAGGCGGCGGGCCGCGCCGGATCCGGCGTCGCGGTGGTCGAGGGCGCGGTGGCGGTGATGTGCTCCTCGTGGTCCTGCCCCCACACGCCCAGCGGCAACAGTGCCTCGTTGAGCGACTCGCCCAGCGGGGTCAGCGAGTAGACCACCTTCGGCGGGACCTCCCGATACACCTCGCGGTGCACGATGCCCCGCGTCTCCATCTCGCGCAGCTGCTGGATCAGCATCTTCTCGCTGATCCCGGGCACCGCGCGCCGCAACTCCCCGAACCGCCGCTCCTCGGTGTGCAGCGCCCACAGGATCAGCGCCTTCCACTTGCCGCCGATGACGTCCATGGCGGCGTCGAGACCGCACTGGTAGCGCCGAGCCATGCGCCTCCCCCTCCTCGGACAGTTCCTTACCGACAGGTAGGTACTGCCGCACATTGTCCGTACGTATTCGGCCGAAAGCAAAGGAATCCGCCGGGAGAGCGTGTGGCTGCGCGGCGGCGGCCGGGGTTCGGGTGAGCATGGGGGGATGGCGGAGACGAATGTGTCGCGGGTGTTCGAGGTCAGTACCGGGCGGCAGGAGCGGGTGTACGACCTGACCGGGATGTGTGCGCGATTCCTGCGCGAGGCGGCGGCGGGGCGGGACGGATTGCTGAACGTTTTCGTGCCGCACGCGACCGCGGGGGTGGCGATCCTGGAGACCGGCGCGGGCAGCGACGAGGACCTGCTCGTACTGCTCGCGGATCTGCTGCCGGCCGACGACCGATGGCGACACCGACACGGCAGCCCCGGCCACGGACGCGATCACGTGCTGCCCGCGCTGGTCCCGCCGCACGCGACCCTGCCGGTGATCGCGGGCGAACTCGCGCTGGGCACCTGGCAGTCGGTCACGATGGTGGACACCAACCGGGACAACCCGGACCGCACGGTGCGGTTGACCTTCCTCGGCTGAGCCCCGCCGGCCGGGCCCGGCCGGCCGATGGCGGGCCCTCGCCGCGTGGCGTGAATCCGCCCCGGGGCGCGCGGTCGGCGCGGTCGGCCGGGGGAGTGATCCGGCCAATCCGTCCGACCCGCGCATGGATCGGTCCCCTTCTGGATATTTCTCGTATCGGTTCGATCAGGCTCCGTTTTCCGTTCGGTCACGTGGTTTTCACCAGGAAATGCGAGACACCCCTCCGCTTTCCGCGATCACCCGCCCGACCGACCGAAGGACACGACCGATGCGGGGGAATTCCATATGCCGAACACCGAATCGACGGATTTGCCGAGTTCGGATATTCGGAGACATCGGGCTTTTCGCCGGACCGGCCGATGCCCCGGCTCGCCGCCGGCCGCCGGGCGGATCCCGGGCCAGGCTTGCTCGGCCCGGGCAAGCCCGGGATCCCGGGCGCCCGGGAGCGCCGGCGGCGGCGGAGAAAACCCACGCGGTGTCCCCGGCGGGCGTCGCGAGCAAAGGTGGCGAATTTCGTGATCTCGGCCGAGTCGACCGAAACCAGCCGGGCGCTTTTCCACCGGGCCCGACTGTCCCTGGCAGGCGGAACGGCCTCGTCCGGCCGGATCACCACCACCGGGTCCTATCCCTATCCGCTGTATATCGCGCGCGGAAAGGGCGCGCACATTTGGGACGTGGACGGGAACGAGTATGTCGACTACCTGATTTCGTACGGCTGCGCGGTGGTGGGGCACGCCAATTCGCGGATCGCCTCGGCGGTGGCCGACGTGTTGGCCAACGGCACCATGTTCGGCGCGGGCACCGTGCCGGAGATCGAATTGGCGGAAACCATGCGGGCGATGATCCCGTGCGCCGACCTCGTCCGGTTCGCCAACTCGGGGTCGGAGGCCATTCAGGGGGCGATCCGCGCGGCTCGCGGCTTCACCGGCCGTGACCGGGTGCTGAAGTTCGAGGGCCACTGCCACGGATGGGCCGACACGCTCGCGGTCTCCACCGGGCCGCCCGCCGCCGAGGCCGGACCGTACGCGCGACCGCGCGCCCACCCGTACTCGCCGGGCGTGCCGAAGGGCGTGCTCGCCGACGTGGTGGTCTGCCCGTGGAACGACGCGGAGATCCTGCGCGAGGTGCTGGACGCGCACCCGGGCGAACTCGCGGCGGTGATCTGCGAGCCGATCATGGCCAACAACGCGTGCGCCATGCCCGAGCCCGGATACCTGGAGACGCTGCGCGAGGAGTGCACCCGGCGCGGGATCCTGCTGATCTTCGACGAGGTGTGCACCGGCTTTCGCACCGGACCGGGGGGAGCCCAGGGGTTGTTCGGCGTGATCCCCGATCTCGCCGTCTACGCCAAGGCACTCGGCGGCGGCCTGCCGATCGCGGCGTTCGTCGGCCGACAGGACGTGATGAGCGAGATCGGCGCCAACCGGATCAAGCACGGTGGCACGTACAACGGTTCGCCGCTGTGCGCGGCGGGCGCGCTGGTCACGCTCGGCGAACTCGGCGATCCGGCGGTGACCGCGCACATCGACGCGGCCGGTACCCGGGTGATGGAGGCGATCCGACGGGCCGCCCGGGATCGGCGAATTCCCTGTGTGGTGCAGGGCGTCGGGGCGATGTTCCAGGTGGTTTTCTCCGCCGACGGTGCGTCGACGCGGGCCGGTGGGGGCCCGGCCGTGAACGACGACGCACGCTACGCGCTGTTCCGATACGCGTTGCTGGAGCGCGGAATCCATGTCAACGCGGCCGGTTCGGCGTGCTGGTTCGTCTCGGCGGCGCTCACCGACGACGACGTGGCCGCCGCCTGCGCCGCCGTGGACGCGGCGTTCGTGCTGCTCGCCGGCGTGTGAGGGGGAATCCTTCGGCTGTTCGGGGGGCGGTCGGGTGTCGTACGCGCGGGTCGGCCACCGGGCGGCCGGCGCCATGACTAGCCTTACGTCACCGTCCTGATGATCGGGGCGGCGTCCCTCACACAGGTAAGGATTCGCCGATGGGTTTGAGGAGTCTGCTGCGCAACGTCTTTCGTTCGCGGGCGTCCCGCGAGACGGCGGAGACACCCCGGGCGACGGACGCGGTCGTGGAGCCGGCGGCACGCCCCGCACCGGAGCCGGCCACGGCGGTCGAGGCGAGCACGGCAGCGGAGGCGAACCACACGTCGGACGCGCCGACCACGCCGGAGCCGGAGTTCGTTCCGGAACCGCCGGCCCTGACGAAACCGGAGCCGGAACCGGAGCCCGTGCGGGCACCCGAGCCCGAGCCGGTACACGTACCCGAGCCCGAGCCCGTCGTCGCCGAGTCGGTGGTCATCCCCGAGTCCCGGGCGGAGTCGGTCGCTGCCGAGCCCGCTCCGGTGTCGATTCCCGTACCGGCACAGTCGATCACGACCCGTGACGAGGCGGAGCCGACCGAAGCCGAGGTGGTCGTCACGCCGACCGCCGAGGTCGAGTCCCCGGCAGCGGAGCCCGAGGCGCCCGCCGCCGAGACCGCGCCGACCCCGGCCGCGACGCCCACCGCGGTCGCCCCCGTCCCGTCCGCCCGCGCCGAGGAGCCCGCGCCCGCGACCTCGGGCCGCGCCGAGGCCGCCGCGGCGGCCGTGGCCAAGTGCGGCCTCACCGGCCGCAGCGTCGTGGTCTACCTCGTCCTGGACCGCTCCGGCTCGATGCGCTCCTACTACAAGGACGGCACCGTCCAGCACCTGGCCGACCAGACGCTGGCGCTGTCCGGGCAACTGGGCGAGGCCGTCGTCCCGATGGTGTTCTTCTCCACCGACATCGACGGCGTCGCCGACCTCGACCCCGGCAACCACGTGGGCCGGATCGAGGAACTGCACGGTTCCTATGGGCACATGGGCCGAACCAACTACCACTGGGCGATCGCCCGGGTGGTCGAGCACTACCGCGCGTCCGGCAGCACCGACCCGGCCCTGGTGATCTTCCAGACCGACGGCGCCCCGACGAGCCGGCCGGCCGCCGCGAAGGCGCTGTGCGACGCGGCCGGGCTGCCGATCTTCTGGCAGTTCCTCGGCTTCGGCGACCCCGAGTCCAAAGGCTTCGACTTCCTGCGCAAGCTGGACGAACTCACCGTGCCGGAGCAGCGTGTGGTGGACAACGCGGGCTTCTTCCACGCCGGGCAGGATCCGCGGTCGCTCGGTGACGCGGAGCTGTACGACCAACTCCTCCTGGAATTCCCGGAATGGCTGAACGAGGCGATCACGGCCGGCGTCCTGGCCGCGAAGCCGGTGGACGCGCTGGTCTAGCCACGCCTCATCCGGGCGTATCCCCGAGCACGCCCGACGGTCGGCCGAACGGTCGGCCGTCGGGCGTTTTTGATGGACGGTCAGGAGCCGGAGCGCGTCGTCACGCGGGGCTTCCGGAGCCGTCCGGGGCCTCCAGCGCCCGTACGGCCCGGGCGATGTCGTCCTCCGTCGCCTCCGACAGCACGACCTCCACATCGCCCCGGCGCACCACGATGTCCGGGCCGCCCGCGCCCGTGATCGGTGCGCGCGAGCGGCGCCAGCCGGCGATCGCGACCAGCAGGCCGGACAGGCCGATGCCGTTGCTCAGCACGACGTTGACCACGTCGAGGGTGGCGCCCATGGTGCCGGTCGTGTCGTCCTCGGCGTAGCTGGTCACCGCGCCGCCGCGGAGGTCGGGGTCCATGGCCAACCACCGCTGCAATGAAGCTACTTCGATGCCTTCGTCGCCGACCACGCTCACCTGCACGAGCACTTGCCGCCACCCTTCGGGAACCGTCGGGAGCCCGCACGCACGGCGGGCCGACCTGCCCGGCCATGATGCCGGCACCGATTCGCGCCAGGACGCGGGCCGGCGCCGAGCGTTATTCGGCGGCCGGTTCGGGCTCGGGAAGCACCGCGAACGCCTCGATCTCCAGCAGCAGATCCGGCCGGACCAGGGCCGCGACCTGCATCGCCGAACTCGCCGGCAGCTGCTCCGGGTCGATGTACGCGTCCCGGGCCGCGCGGACGGCCGGCAGGTCGGCGATGTCGGTGAGGAAGTAGGTCAGTTTGATCACGTCGTCGAAGGTCGCGCCCACCGCCGTCAGGCAACGGCGCAGGTTCTCGAACACCTGTCGGGCCTGCGCGCCCGGGTCGTCCTTGCCGACCAGGTCGCCGTGTTCGTCCAGGGCGATCTGTCCGGAAATCGCGACCACTCGGCCGGTGCCGATGACCACGTTGGTGTACCCCCGGCCCGGCGCGACGCCCTCGGGCGCGGGGATACGGGTGAGCCGCTGCGATGTCGTCATGCGCCCATCCTCACCCGCCGCGCCGCGCGCCCGCCACGCGCCCCCATGGCCCCGGCGTGCGCGCCCTATGCCTGCCGGCGAAGATCATCAATCCTGTGCGGGTCCCGTTTCACCTGATCGAGCGAGAACCGGCACGACGAAGGCCCGTTCGACCGTGCGTGACCCTACGGTGTGCCCTGGCGAAAGGGGCGCATCGATGTCACAACCCTTCGAACTCCCGGAGTTCTACGTGCCGTACCCGGCACGACTGAATCCGCATCTCGACGGCGCGCGTGTGCACTCCAAGGCGTGGGCCCGCCGGATGCGGATGATCGAGGGCTCGGACATCTGGGACGAGCACGACTTCGACTCGCACGACTACGCGCTGCTGTGCGCGTACACCCATCCCGACTGCGGCGGCCCGCAGCTCGATCTGGTCACCGACTGGTACGTCTGGGTCTTCTTCTTCGACGACCACTTCCTGGACGTGTTCAAGCGCACCCACGACACGGCCGGCGCCAAGGCATACCTGGAACGGCTGCGCGCGTTCATGCCGGTCGACCCGGGCACGCCGATCCCCGAGCCGATCAACCAGGTCGAGGAGGGCCTGGCCGACCTGTGGGCGCGGACCGTGCCGAGCATGTCGCCGGCCTGGCGCGAGCGGTTCGCCGCGAGCACGCAGGCGCTGCTCGAGGAGTCGTTGTGGGAACTGGCCAACATCAACGAGGGACGGGTGGCCAATCCGGTCGAATACATCGAGATGCGCCGCAAGGTGGGCGGCGCGCCGTGGTCGGCCAACCTGGTGGAATACGTCGCGAACGCCGAGGTGCCCGCCGTGATCGCCGCGAGCCGGCCGATGCGGGTGCTCAAGGACACCTTCGCCGACGCCGTGCACCTGCGCAACGACCTGTTCTCGTATCAGCGCGAGGTGGAGACCGAGGGCGAGAACGCCAACGCCGTCCTGGTCTTCGAGAAGTTCCTCGGCTGCGCCACCCAGGAGGCGGCCGATTCGGTCAACGAACTGCTCACCTCGCGCCTGCACCAGTTCGAGCACACCACCTTCACCGAACTCCCGCCGCTGTTCGCCGAACACGGCCTGGACCCGCAGTCCCGCATCGATGTGATGGCCTACGTCAAGGGCCTCCAGGACTGGCAGTCCGGCGGCCACGAGTGGCACATGCGCTCCAGCCGGTACATGAACGGCGCCACCGAGGTGGGCGGCACCCCCACGGTCCCCGGGGCGCTGTCCGGCCCGCAGGGCATCGGCACCTCGGCGGCGCGCATGCTGCCGGGCCTGGTGGCCGGACTGAACAGCGGTCTGCGCGGCTACACGCACGTGCCGTTCCGGCCGGTCGCACCGTACGAGATCCCGGACTTCCACATCCCGTTCGAGCCGCGCCTGAACCCGCACCTGGACGGCGCCCGGGACAACCTCGTCGAGTGGAGCCGGCGTATGGGCATCCTCGACGAGGGTGTCTGGGACGAGCGGGCACTGCGCGACTTCGATCTGGCGCTGTGCGCGGCGGGCATCGCGCCGGCCGCCTCTCCGGAGCAACTCGACCTGGGCGCGCAGTGGTTGGCGTGGGGGACCTACGGCGACGACTACTATCCGATCGTCTTCGGGCGCTCGCACGACCAGGCCGGCGCCAAGGCCTACACCGAGCGGCTGAAGACCCTGATGCCGGTCGACGGCGAGGCCGCGCCCGCGCCGACGGACGCGATCGAGCGCGGCCTGGTCGACCTGTGGACGCGCACGGCGGGCCCGATGCCGCCCGCGTCGCGACGCAGGTTCCGGCGCACCGTCGACGACATGCTGGACAGTTGGTTGTGGGAGTTGGCCAACACCGCGCTGAACCGCGTCCCGGATCCGGTCGACTACATCGAGATGCGTCGCCTCACGTTCGGCGCCGACCTGACCAAGAGCCTGTCCCGGCTGACCCACGGCGACGTGGTGCCCGAACAGGCCTACCGCTCACGGGCGGTGCGGGCGATGGAGAACTCGGCGGCCGACGTCGGTTGGATGATCAACGACGTGTTCTCCTACCGCAAGGAGATCGAGGTCGAGGGGGAACTGCACAACCTGCTCCTGGTCGTGCAGAACTTCTTCGGCTGCGACTTCGACCACGCGCTGGCCATCGTGAACGACCTGATGACGTCCCGGATGCGCGAGTTCGAGCGGGTGGTGGCGACCGAACTCCCGGCCATGTACCGGGACCTGGAGCTGAGTTCGGCGGCCAGGGAAGCGCTGGACGGCTACGCCGTGGCGCTCGGCGATTGGAATGCGGCGATCCTGAAGTGGCATCGGGAGTGCAAGCGCTACGCCGACCCCAGGCCGCTGGTGCCGTTCCCGTGGCAGATCGGGACGCGGTTCGTGCCGACCGCACCGCGGCCGGGCATTGGCGCGATCGCACAGGGCGTGCGCTCGGGCGCGGCCCGGGCGCCGGTCGAACGGGCCGTGGCACCCCGAGTGGGCTACGGGCCCAAGGGGCTGGGCACTTCGGCCGCCCGACCGATCGTCCGCGTCGGGGTCACGGTGCACTGACCCCGACGCGATCGATCGGATCTCACCCGCCGGCCGCGCCGGCCGGTGCCCGACCGGCACCGGCCGGCACCGGAACGCCGAGGAGGTGGTCGACGAGCGCGAGCAGTACGTCGCGCCCCGACTCGCGTGTACGCACGTCACACGGCACGATCGGTACCTCGGGGTCGAGGTCGAGCGCGTCGCGGACCTCGTCGACGGTGTACTCCACCGCCTCGTCGAAGCGGTTGATCGCGACCACGAAGGGGATGCCGCGCCGCTCGAAGAAGTCGATGCTGCCGAAACCGGCCTCCAGGCGGCGGGTGTCCACCAGCACGATCGCGCCCAGTGCGCCGATCGCCAGGTCGTGCCACAACGACCAGAACCGCTCCTGTCCGGGCGCGCCGAACAGGTACAGCACCAGTTCCTCGGACAGCGTGATGCGGCCGAAGTCGAGCGCGACCGTGGTGCGCGACTTGGCCTCGATGCCGACGGTGTCGTCCACGCCGACACCGACCTCGGTCATCATCTCCTCGGTGTGCAGCGGCGGAACCTCGCTGACCGTGCCGACCAGCGTGGTCTTGCCGACCCCGAATCCGCCCGCGATCAGGATCTTGACCGCCGCCGCGCGCTCGGGCAGTCGGTCAGAGCCGAAGGAGACCATCACGTACCTTTTTCAGCAGGGCGGTATCGGGGGTGCGGGCCAGGGCCAGCGGGGCGCGCACGGTCACCAGGCCGTCGCGGAGCAGGTCGTCGACGAGCACCTTGGTGATGCTCACCGGCAGATCGATCAGGGCCGCCACCTCGGCGACGGCCTGCGGTTCCCGGCACAACTCCAGGATCCGCTGATGCTCGGGTTGGCGGCCGCGCCCGTCGCGGGGCTTGCGCCGCGGCCCCGGGGACGACTCGTCGGCCCCGGGGGACCGGACCGCGGGCTCGTCCGGGTCGACCGTGGTCACCAGGGTGATCAGGGTCAGGTCCGCGTCGCGCACCGCCTTGGTCCGCCCCCGGGTGAGCGTGTACGGGCGCACCACCGGGCTCGCGTCCTCGTCCCAGGACTGATCCCACCCGGATCTCACGCTCGACCGCCGGTTCGAGTGCCGCCCTCGTCACCGCGTGGTCGGGTGCCGAGGTATTCACCGACCTTCTTCACCAACATGTTCATCTCGAACGCGACCACGCCCACGTCCGCGCTCTGTTCGGCCAAAACGGCCAGATGCGCGCCGGTGCCCGCGGCGGTGAGGAAAAGGAAGGCGTCGTCCATCTCGACCAGCGTCTGGCGCACCGACCCCCCCGCGAAACCCCGGCCGATGCTGCGGGCCAGGCTCTGCAGGCCGGCCGCCGCGGCGGCCAACTGCTCGGCGTCGTCGCGCGGGATGGTCTCGGACCGGCTCATCAGCAGGCCGTCCTCGGACAGCACGATCGCGTGCCGCGTCTGGTGGACGCGCTTGACCAGGTCGGTCAACAACCAGTCCAGGCGGCTGTCGGTCGCGGTGGTGGCCATGCCGCCGGCGAGATCGTGCGTGTTCGTCATGACGGTTCCCCAGGGTGCGTGGTGCTTCCGGCGGCGGGGCGCGCGCCCGGAGCGGGCTCGGTCCCGGTTCCGGGTTCGGTCGCGATCGCGGACTCGTCGTCGGCCGCGGTCGGTTCGGATGCCTCGCGCGCACGTTGGCTCGCGAATCGGAACGAGGACAAGGTAGCCGCAGCTTCCCGCGGTGAGGAGGGCTTCGCCTCGGTTCGCGCCCCTCCCTCGCTCGTGGTGGCGGTCTCGGTACGCAGCGGCATCGGCAGGTTGCGCTGGCGCACCCGGCGGGGTAGCGCGCGGCGGCCGTCGGCGGTGGTCTCCGCGACGGCGGGCGTGGGTGCGGTCGCCGGGCGGGCGTGCCTCGGAGCCGGAGCCGGGGTCGAGACCGGCTCCGGGGTGGCGACCGGGCCGGGGTCGGTGCCGGTCGGCGCGGTCGGCCGTACCGACACGTCGGGTTCGGCGGGTGCGGGCTCGGTGTGTTCGGCGGGCATCGGGACCCGGTCCAGCGAGCGCACCACCGGCTCGGGATGCGGCCGACCCGGCGACTCCGGTACGGAATCGGGGCCTTCGTTCGCCTCGTGCGTCGAGGCCGCCTCCGGCTCCGAAGCCGGCTGTACCGCCGCCCCGATCGCCGTCGCCGCCTCGAACGGCCCCGCCGCGCGGTCCGGTTCCTCGGGGACGCCGCTCTCGCGGGTGATCAGCTCGTCGGGCACGAACACGATGGCCAGCGTGCCGCCGTAGGGCGACGGCCGCAACGTCACGCCGACACCCAACCGGTCCGCCAGTTGCGCGACCACGAACAGGCCCATCCGCACGTCGTCGGCGAGCGCGATCACGTCGAACGTGGTCGGCACCGCCAACTGCCGGTTGGCCGCCTCGTATTCCGTCTCGGACATGCCCAGGCCGCGGTCCTCGATCTCGATGGCCAAGCCCTTGGCCACCGCCGCCGCGCGGACATGCACCGGCGTGTCCGGCGGCGAGAACATCGTGGCGTTCTCCACGAGTTCTGCCAGCAGGTGGATCACCCCGCCCACGGCCGGCCCGGACAGCAGCACGTCCGGATCCGAGTACACCTCGACCCGGTGGTAGTCCTCCACCTCGCCGACCGCGCCGCGCACCACGTCCACGATGCGGACCGGGCGACTCCAGCGTCGGCCCGGTCGGTTGCCGGTGAGCACCACGAGGTTCTCCTCGTATCGCCGCAGTCGGGTGGCCAGATGGTCGATGGTGAACAACTCGCGCAGCAGCTCCGGGTCCTGGTGCCGGCGCTCCATCGTGTCCAACTCGCCGATCTGACGGTTCACCAGCGATTGGGTGCGCAGCGCCGTGTTGACGAATACCTTCGCGAAACCCTCGCGCTGTCGGGCCAGTTGTACCGCGCCGTCCAGCGCCGCGCGCTGCGCGGAGTTGAACGCGGAGGCGACCTGGCCGATCTCGTCCCGACCCGCCTCCACCTCCGGCGCCTCGACCGCGAGGTCGACCCGCTCGCCGCGTTGCAGTCGCTCGATGACCATCGGCAGCCGGTGTGTGCCCAGTTCCACCGTCGCGTCGCGCAGCAGGAACAACCGACGCCGCACCGCCCGGGTGATCCGCCAGCACAACACGCCGCCGATCACCACGAAGGCGAGGCCGATCGCGCTGAGCAGGTACACCTGGTTCCAGGTGTCCGAGGTGGCGTCGTCGCCGGCCGCGAACACCTGGTCCACACGCGCGAAGTCGAAGGCCGAGGCCGGCTCGGCGAGTCGGTCGAGAACGCTGCGCCAGCTGGCCAGTTCGGCCGGGATCGGGATACCGCTGCCGGTGGCGCGCGCCTCACGCGGCGCGTCGACCGTCGCGATGATCGCGTTCTCCATCGAGACCAGGTCGTGCCAGGCCGGGTTCTGGGTCAGCGCCAGATAGCCGGCCCGTGACTCGGGCGGCAGGAAGGGCTCGATCTCGTCGTCGATCGAGTGCCGACGCACACCCACGTTCTGGACGAACGCGGCGTAGTCCGGCTGGCTCAGCCGTCCGGCGGGCAACGAGAACGACACCAGCGTGTCCTCCTGCGCCAGCGCCTCCCCGGCGCGGAACTGGATGACGAGGAACTGCCCGGCGTAGGTGACGTCGGTGTCGGAAGTCTCGGCCAGCGCCTGGACCACCGAGATCTGATCGGCGATCTGGCTCGTGTAGAACTTGATCCAGCGGTCCCGGCCGATCGCGCCGATGGCGTCCACCTGGCGGCGCGCGTCGGGGAGTTGCGCCAATTCCGCGGCGACCTCGCGGGCGCGGCGCACCGCGTTGCCCGGGGTCTCGCGCGCGCCGCTCTTGGCGAAGGCGACGAACTGCTTCACGGCCTCGTCGGTCTTGGCCCGCTGCCCGCGCAGCGCGTCCGCCGCGGCGGGCGTGGGCTTGGCCATCCAGGCCGCGGTCAGCCGCCGTTCGGCCTGGAGCGAGATCATCGTGTTGTAGCTGGGCGTGCCCGCCCGTTCGGCCACGGAGACCTCGTTGTCCAAACCGCTCGCATGATCCGCGAGCCGATAGGTCGCGATCGCCCACAGGGCAACCATCGACACCAGCGGCACCACGGTCAGCAGGACCAGCAGGGTCCGAATGGTGAAGGTCCGACGCGGCCGCGAGCGAGCCGCCCCGGTCCGGTCGGCCCGAGGGGCGCGCATCAGTTTTCTCATCGACTCTCCCGCAAGGGCAACCGGGCCCGAAATTGCGGTTGCCGCGACCCGGCCGAAGGTACCGGTGAGGCACCCGACACAATCCACGCAGTGTGCGTGGGGAACTTCCTACCCGTGCGTCACATACAGCGCACAAGCGGCGGGCGGCGGAGCGAATTCCGTACATAGGTTACCGAACGCGCATTCGGCGCTACCCAAAGGAGTGGGTACGGCATGCACACGGTGGGTGGGATCGGCCGGCAGATCGCGTACTGGCGCACGCGCAGGGGCCTGACCCAGGCCGAATTCGCGCGTCTGATGGGCCGATCGGTGCGCTGGGTCGAGGACGTGGAGGCCGGTCACCGGCAGGCCGACCCACGGCTGTCGGTACTCGCGCGGGCGGCGGTCGTCCTGCGCATCGGGATCGACCGCCTGCTGCCTCCCGAGCCGAACCGGGAGGGCGTCGACCACGATCCGCTCGCGGCGGTCCGGGTCGCGCTGCGCCGGGCGGACTTCGCGCCGACCGCGGGTGCCCCCGTCGAGCCGCTCGATCTCGGGGTGTTGCGGCGGGAGTTGGCGTACGGATGGACTGCGTACGCCGCGGCCGACTACCTGTGCCTGGACCGGGTGGTGCCGCCGATGTTGGTCGGGACCGGGGCCGCGGCGGTCGCGCCCGTCGGGGAGGGGGCGGCGGATTCGCTCGCGCCGATGGTGGTGCGCGCCGGCGCGCTGACCCTGGCGGCCGCCGCGGCGCAGGTGTTCGGCGACGCCGATCTGGCCTGGCGCGCCGCCGACCGGGCGGTCACCGCGGCCGGGCGCAGCGGCGACGCGGTGGTGCTCGCGCGCGCCGCCGATCGGCTGACCGCGGCCATGGTCGGGCACGAAGGGGCCGGGGCCGCCGCCGAGTTCGCCCTTGAGGTGGAGGCGGACCTGGCCGCCGCGTTGGGCCCGCGCGGCGCGGTCGGGCGGGCGGCGCTGCGTACCCTGCGCCTGGGCGCCGCGTTGGCCACCGCGCGGCTCGGCGATCGTTCGGGCACGCGCGACCTCCTCGACGCGGCGGAGCGCATCGATCCCGGCGCGATCCAGGTGCCGCTGTGCCGGGTCACCGCGCACGTGCTGCTCGGCGAGTACGGGCGGGCCGTCGACGGTCGGCTGGACCCGGCCGCGCTCGCCGTGCTGCCGCGCGGCAGGCAGGCCCGGCACCTGATCGACCTCGCCCGGGCCCTGGCCGCGCTGGGCCGGCGCGGCGAGGCGGTCACCGCGCTGCTGGACGCCGAGGTCACGGCGGCTCAGGAGATCCGCTGCCGGCCGATCAACCGGACCTTCGTCCAGGAGATCCTGCGCCTGGACTCCTCGGTGGACGGCGACGAGGCCCGATTGCGCGCGCTGGCCGCCCGCTGTACGGGACAGGGGTCGACCCGGTCGGAACGGGCATGGATCATGTAGGGGTGGTCCGGGTTGCCCGGCCGCCGATCCACTCCTCGGGAGCCGCCGTGATCACCGTCATTCTCGTCGCCGACCTGCTCCTCGTCGTCGGTGTGCTGATCGTCTTCCTCGCCCTGCGCGATCGCGCGCGCACCCGGACCGCGACGCACGACGGTCTGCGCATCGAGCGGGACAACACGACGCGCGCCGAAGCCGCCGGCGGCGTGCTCGGCGTGCACACCAACCACGGTTCCTGGCCGGGCGTCTAGCTTCGGTCCGACGGAACGGCGGGGCGCGGGGCGGCGGGGCGCGTGGGCCGAACCCCTGGTCGTGCCGTCCGGTGACCCGGCGCCGACATCGGTCCCCGGCGGGCATGGGAGGCTGTGCGGCATGGGTCTGTTCACGGTGGACGAGGCACGCGCGGAGTTGGCCCGGCTGATGCCGGTACTCGACGAACTGATCGTGCTACGCGCGGACGCGGCGGAGTTGGCCGCGGCGCTGGAGCCGGGCGGGACCCGTACCGAACTGGGCGGTCTGCCGGAGCTCAAGGGCATGCAGGCGCGGCTCGACGACCTGATGACCCGCATCCAGCAGACCGGCGCGGAGCTCAAGGGCTTCGCGCCGCTGCTCGTCGACTTCCCCGCCGACCTGGGCGGCGTACCGGTGTTGTTGTGCTGGTTGGAGGGGGACCGGGAACTGGCTTGGTACCACCGCACCGACCTGGGCTTCGCGGGTCGGCGCCCGCTGCCGTAGTGCGGCGCCCGGGTGGGGGAACCAGGCCGACAAGAGCGTCGAATCGGGCGAATGTCACCGGTGGCGCGTAGCGTTTCCCACCTGGGAATCGCTGCCTGGAGGTCATCGTGACGAAGTCCGTCCTGCTTGCCGTCGGCACTCGCAAGGGTTTGTGGCTCGGTCGCTCACACGGCGCCGAGCCCTGGGAGTTCACCGGGCCGCACCATCCGATGACCGGCGTCTACTCGGTCGCGATCGATACGCGGGGGTCGGCGCCTCGGGTGATGGCGGGTGTGGTGAACGAGCACTTCGGCCCGGTCGTGGTCACCAGCGACGACCTCGGCGCGACCTGGCGCGAGCCGGACCTGGGGCGGGTCGGCTTCCCGGCCGACGCCGGTGCGTCGGTCGAGCGGGTGTGGCAACTGGTGCCCGGGGCGAGTTCCGAGCCCGATGTGGTCTACGCCGGCGTGGAGCCTTCGGCGCTGTTCCGCTCCGCCGACGGTGGGCGCTCGTTCGAACTGGTCCGCGCGTTGTGGGACCACCCGCACCGTCCGCACTGGGGGGCCGGCTTCGGCGGGCAGGCGATCCACACCGTGCTGCCGCACCCCACCGACCCGCGCCGGATCGTGGTGGCGATGTCCACCGGCGGGGTCTACGTCACCGAGGACGGCGGGGCCAGTTGGCATCCGTCCAACACCGGGATCCACGTCACCTTCCAGCCGGACGAGTATCCGGAATACGGCCAGTGCGTCCACAAGGTGGCCCGGCATCCGGAGCGGCCCGACCGGCTGTTCCTGCAAAACCACCACGGGGTCTACCGCAGCGACGACGCGGGTGCGACGTGGCAGTCGATCGCCGAGGGCCTGCCCGCCGACTTCGGCTTCACGATCGTGGTGCACCCGCGCCGACCGGACACGGTGTATGTGGTCCCGCTCACCGCCGACGCGATGCGCTTCCCGATCGACGGGCGCTGTCGGGTCTATCGCAGCGACGACGCCGGCGAGACGTGGACCGCGTTGTCCGACGGCCTGCCCGACGGGTTCTGGACGGCGGTCCTGCGCGACGCGATGTGTGCCGACGACGCCGACGTCACCAGCCTGTACTTCGGCTCGCGCAGCGGCGAGATCTACCGGGGGCACCACGGCGGTGACCATTGGGAGCGCATCGCCCAGCATTTGCCCGACGTACTGTCGTTGCGCGCCGCGGTGGTCTAGCGCGTGTCTTCGAACCCCCGCCGAGCTCCACGACGCCCGGCACCGCACCTCGCCGCCCCGGAGAAACAGGCGAATGGGACCAATATGCACCTGCTTCTCCGGCGCGCCGATGCACGGCATCCGCGTCACCAACCTCACGGGTGAATACAGCTAGCGGCGTGGTGTGACCGCTGGGCTCGCGCTGTGTGACGGCGGGGTTCGCACACGTTCACGCGCCCGCAACCCGGCCTTGGCACTGCGCTCACGTCGGGCTGAGAGGGTCGGGACGTCCGCGCTCCACGCAGCGAAACGCGCGTCGAAACGAGTCAGTGTGTCCAGCGTTCTGCCCGCCGCCGTGTTGTTCGACATGGACGGCACCCTCGTCGACACCGAGCAGTTGTGGTGGGAGGCGGTCGAGGACGTGGCCGGCCGGGTGGGCTACGCGCTGGGACCGACCGACACGGCCGACGTGGTGGGCCACGCCATCGGACATACGGCGACCTATCTGCACGCGGTGGTGCCCGAGGGGCCGTGCGTCCACGAGTTGTCCGACGCGCTGGACGCGGCGTTCACCGACCGGGTGCGGGGTCGGATCGAGCCGCTGCCGGGCGTCGTGGCCCTGCTGGACGCGCTGGCCGAGGCCGAGGTGCCGCTGGCCATCGTGTCGGCGTCGCCGCGGCATGTGGTGGACCTGGTGCGGGACGCGTTGGGGTCGGCGCGTTTCGCGGTCACCGTCGCGGCGGAGGACGTCGCGCGGACCAAGCCCGACCCCGCCCCCTATCTGGCCGCGGCGACCGCGCTCGGGGTCGAGCCGAGCGCGTGCGTCGCGGTCGAGGACACGGTGGTCGGCGTCACGTCGGCGGAAGCGGCCGGCTGTGCGGTGGTTGCGGTGCGCACGACTGCCCCGATCCAGCCCGCACCGGGCCGCCGCGTGGTCGCCTCGCTCGCGGCGGTCGACCTGGCCGACCTGCGCCCGGCGCTCCTCGCGAGGACGTGAGGGCGCGCTCCGCGGCCCACCACGACGGCCTCAAGCGCCGGCTGGGCTCTTTCGCCTCAAGCGCCGGCCGGGCTGAGTGACCCGGCCTCCGGCCGAGGTGGCCTCAAGCGCCGGCCGGGCTGTGTCGCCTCAAGCGCCGGCCGGGCTGAGTGACCCGGCCTCCGGCCGAGGTGGCCTCAAACGCCGGCCGGGCTGTTTCGCCTCAAACGCCGGCGGGGCTGATTTGGCCTCAAGCGCCGGCGGGGCTGCTTGGCCTGGGGTGCCGGCTGGGCTGAGTGGCCCGGCCTCCGGCCGAGGCGGCCTCAAGCGCCGGCCGAGGCGGCCTCAAGCGCCGGCTGGGCTGTTTTGTCTCAGGCGCGGGCCGGGTTGTTTTGCTCAGCTGTCGGTGGGGCTGATTCGGTTTCACGCGTTGGCCGGGACGAGTGGGCTTGAGCGCCGGGCGGGATGGTTGGGTTCAAGTGCCGGCCCGCGTTGTTCGGTTGCGATGGTTCGGTCGTGGGTGGGTGTGTGGTGGTCTTGGCGAGTTCGGTGCGGCGTCGGTGTCGGCGCCGCTCAGCGAGTTCTTTTGGGGTCATGAGATAAGGCCCTACGACCGTTGCCGAATCCTGCGTCGGTGGGGTGTCGGCGGCGGGGGTGGGCGGTACGAAGTCGTGCCATGCCGGGTGTATCCGAGGCTTAGGCTTGGTTGGCCGGTTCGGTTCGGCGGGTCGAGGGTGCTTGTCGGCCGGCTTCGGCGGGGTGGGCAATCGGCGCAGCCATCCGAAGACGGTGGCGATAAAGCGGGTCACGGCGTCACCTCCTACAGCTGCCGGCCGATTCCGGGACCGCTCCAACGGTCGCCGGGGGCTTCCTCGTTCGTGGGTCACCGTGTGAGTAGCGAGGTCCACCGGGCGGCCTGGTCGGGTAGGTGGCGGGCGTGTGCCTCGGCGGTTGCGCCGGTGACGAATGCTCTGATGCCCGCGTTGGATGCGGCCCGCCATGCCGGGAACTGTCGCAACCACGCGTGTGCCGAACCCGGTGTGTGTTCGGACCACAGCAACAACATGTAGACGTAGGCGAGTTCCGCCCACGCGGGTCCGATGGCGGACATGCCCCAGTCCACGAAGCAGGTTCGTGCGCCGTTTCCGTGGTCTCCGACGATCACGTTCCACGGGTTCAGGTCGGTGTGCAGCAGGTGTGTTCCGCCGAGCAGGGAGCGTTCGTCCGGGGTGAGGTATTCGGCCCATCGGTCGGCGAGCGGCGGCAGTTCGAGCCCGTGTGGCGCGCGGATACGACCCGCTCGACTCAGCGCGTATGCGAAGGAGGACAGATCCTTCCCGTGGGGCGCGAGATTCGCGTGCCGTCCGGCCACGTGGGTGAACAGGAGTACGTCCCAGCCGGGGGGTGCGAGGTGGCCGAGCATGGTCGGCGCCACGCGTCCACCGACCGACGGGGCTGCCAACGCTTCCCGCCGCTGGTGGGTGACGGCTTTGCCGTTCGTGGTCGGCGCGCCTTTGACGAACACCCTTCGCCCCGGCGCCCGAAGCACGGCCGCGAACGGCGATGTCAGCCCATCGGGCAGCGGTTCCGCCTCGCACACCGCACCCGTGACCGACTCGATCTCCACGCGGACCGGTTCGGGCAGTTCACTCCACATCCAGCGGCGTTCCATGCGTTGCCTTTCGCGTCGGTCACGGGTCGGTACCGCCTACTTCCGCTTGCGGACCGCCGGGCACTTCCTGCACCGGTCCTCGCCGGACCAGTGCCACCACTCGTGTTCACACCCGGCGGTACCGCCGGTGATCTCGTATTCCTCGTCGCGTGCCATGTGCCCTACCTCTCGTGTCGGTAGTGCTCGGATGGTGCGGACCCCGCCCACTGCTCCTCCCCGGGCAGTCGGACAGGGCGAACGTGAAGGTCAATGCGGCGGCTTGACCCGATACAACTCGGAACCCTTCAGCACATACGGCATGCCGCCGGGCGGAAGCACCATGACAACCTGGTCGTCGGCGAGCCCGCACATTCCTCGGCGCGTTCCACCCGCCCGGCGGGACAGCCGTCGTGGCCGTGCCCGGGCAGCGGGGCGACCCATTCACCGAGGGCGTACCGCAGCGGCAAGGGCTTTTCATGCGGAGGCAGTTCACGCGCCGTGACAACCCGGACGGCCTCCCCGTCCGCCCCGACGACGAACCCCGCTTCGCACCTCACGGCCACCGCCCGCAGGGGACAGGCCGAACAACCAGACGGGGATACCGGGCACGAACCCGGCGGATGACCCACGCTCGAATGGCGTACTGATCCGGGCTCAACGTCCTTAGCACATCGGGCGGTTGCGTCGACTTCGCCATGCCACTCCCTTCGAGACCAGGCGCCCCGGCGCCGGGACCACGCGCGATCGAGACCGACGCCGGGGCAGTTCAAGACGCGACGAAACAGCCGCTCGTGAGGGCGCGGCAATCTCAAGATCACCAGTGTGTGCCGATGTCGTCGCACTACGTAGCCTGCACTCGTAGCCCTACTAGGTGCAAGTGCCTCACCTTGTAGATCGACATGGGCTAGGTTTCCCCTCGTTGGCGACTGCACCGGATGGCGGGCAGACTGACCGATGCCACGCCCACCTGGGGCACTTCGAAGAAGGGGGACGGGTGGCGGTCAACAAGAATCCGACCGTGCGGCAGCGGAGGCTTGCGCGGACGCTGAGGCAGTACCGAGTGGCTGCCGGGATGACGCTCGTGCAAGCGGCGGAAGTTCTGGCCTGTTCGGACGCCAAGGTGAGTCGGATCGAGAGCGCGCAATCGGGTGTGCGAGTCGTTGATCTCCGGTTGCTCCTGGACGCGTACAGCGTCAAGGACCCAGCGCACCGTGCCCACTTGGAGGACTTGGCGCGCAATGGACGGCGTCGTGGATGGTGGGACCAATATGAACTCACTCATACACACGCGGAGTACATCGCTCTGGAATCCGATGCTTCCGATCAGTACAGCGTCGAAACGATACTGATTCCGGGACTCCTGCAAAGCGAGGACTACACCCGTGCCGTGGTGGAGATTCAACGGCCCGATGTCGCACCGGATCGAATCGACCTGTTGACGAAGGTTCGGCAGGAACGTGTAGCGGTTCTGACTCGACGTGATCCGCTCAGAGTGTGGTCTGTGATCTCGGAATCGGCCTTGCGGCACGTGGTCGGCGGTGGCGCGGTCATGCGTGCGCAGTTGGAACACCTCGCCGACATGGCGCGTAGGCCGAATGTGCACGTGCAGATTCTGCGCGAGGACGGTGCCATGCACGCCGCAGTGATCGGGTCGTTCCAGATGCTGCGATTTCCGGACCCATCCGAAACGGATGTGGCCTACGTGGACAGCCTGAGCGGCACGCTGTACATCGAGGACCCGTCGGAAGTCGCGATCTACGAAGAGCAGTTCCGGATGCTTTCGGCAGCGGCGGCTTCCTACACCGAGTCCATGCAGATAATCAAGCATCACGCAGAGATGAGTACGAAATGAACGCTGACGTTCGCTCCTTGCAGTGGCGCACATCGTCCTACAGCGCCACCAACGCCGAATGTGTTGAGGTTGCGCCGTTCGATCGCGCAATAACCGCTGTTCGTGACAGCAAGGACCCCGGTCGGGGATACATCGGCGTGTCGGCCGGTGCTTGGCAGGCGTTGTTGGATGCGACGGTGAAGGGCTAGAGGGTCCCGGGATGTGAAGTGTCCCGACTCGGTGGGGAGTGGCCGTCGGGTCGGGGCATCCTCAGCCGTGCGGCGCTGCGTGGATTATGGGGCTTCGGTGGGGTTTTTCAGGGCCTCGATCATGCTTCGTAGGCTGCGGAATGCGGCTGATTGTTCCTGCTCGGTCATGCCGGTCAGCATTTTGAGTTCGACGGAGCGCACCGCCGTGGTCGCCTTTTCCAGGCTTTGGCGGCCTCGGGGGGTGAGTCTCGCGGGGAGGGCCTTTCCTACGGGTGCCTCCGCCGGTCTGGTGACGTAGCCGTCCCGTTCCAGGGCCTGGAGCAGGACGTTCATCGTCTGGCGGGTCACGAATGCGCCGCGGGCGAGTTCGGAGTTGGACAGGCCCGGGCGTTGGGCCAGCAGTTCGAGGCAGGAGTAGTGCGTCACGCTCATCCCGAGGGGGCGCAGCACCTCCTCCATGGCCGCGCGCAGGGCGCTCGAAGCCTCTTTCAGCAGGTAGCCCAGGGATGTGTCCAGGTCGACGCCCGCGCCGTTTTGACTCATGTCAGGATTCTGACATACCTTGGTGCATGTCAGGAACCTGACATGCAACGAAGGAGTATTGCCATGCCCGCCACCGGCCCCGACTTCATCTCGCTCCAGGTGCGTGACCTCGACGCTTCGCAGGCGTTCTACGAGCACTACCTCGGCCTCGTCCGCTCGCCGGCCGGGCCCCCGCACGCCGTCGTCTTCGAGACCAAGCCGATCGCGTTCGCGCTGCGCGACATCGTGCCCGGCACCGATCTCGCGTCCGCGGCCCGACCCGGCATCGGTGCCGCGATCTGGCTGCACGCCACCGATGTCCAGGCCATTCACGACGCCCTCGTCGCCGACGGTCACGCCATCGTCGCCGCGCCGATCGACGGACCCTTCGGCCGCACCTTCACCTTCGCCGACCCCGACGGCTACCACGTCACCCTCCACGACCGCACCTGACCGGCCGCCGACGCCCCGACCCGACGGCGGGCAGCCGACGAGTCGGGGCAGCGGGGCTCGGGGTCGGTCAGAGCTGTGCGCAGAGTCGGTCGATTTCGGCGATCTCCGCCTCGGTCAGGTCGGGTTGGCCGACCGCGGACAGGTTTTGCTCCAACTGCCGCACGCTGCTTGCTCCGACGATGACCGAAACCACCCTCGGGTCGCGCAGGATCCAGGTGAGGGCGAGCTGGGCCAGGGTCTGGCCGCGATCGCCGGCGAGCTTGTTCAGCGCGCGCAGCAGGGTCAGGCGCTCCTCGGTGAGGGCGTCCTCGGTGAGGAAGTGGCCCACCGCCATCCGCGAGTCGGCCGGCACGCCGTTCAGGTAGCGGTCCGTCAACAGGCCCTGGGCCAACGGGGAATACGCGATCAGCGCGGTCCCGGTCTCGCCGACCGCGTCCAGCACGCCCCGCTCCGGCTCGCGGTCCAGGATCGAGTACGCCGACTGGTTGAGCAGTACCGGAGTGCCGAGGTCGCGCAGGATCTCCACGGCCCGGCGGTGCTCCTCCGGACCGTAGTTGGAAATCCCGGCGTACAGCGCGCGCCCGGACCGAACGGCCGTGTCCAGCGCGCCCATCGTCTCTTCCAACGGGGTGTCCGGGTCGTAGCGGTGCGAGTAGAAGACATCGACGTAGTCGAGCCCCATCCGGCCCAGCGACTGGTCCAGGCTGGCCAGCAGGTATTTGCGCGAACCGCCGTTGCCGTACGGACCGGGCCACATGTCCCAGCCGGCCTTGGAGGCGATGAACAGCTCGTCGCGATAGGGCCGGAAGTCGGCCCGGAAGTGCACCCCGAAGTTGGCCTCGGCCGACCCGTACGGCGGCCCGTAGTTGTTCGCCAGGTCGAAGTGCGTCACCCCGAGGTCGAAGGCGCGTCGCAACACCGCGCGCTGGACCTCCATCGGCTGGGTGTCCCCGAAGTTGTGCCACAACCCGAGCGACACCGCGGGCAACTCGACCCCGCTGCGTCCGGCACGGCGATAGCGCATGGATTGGTAACGGTTCTCGGCGGCAGAGTGGATCATTCCCCCATCTTGGCCCTCGACCGCCACCCTTGACACCCCCGGATGTCCCTCCTAGGGTCCAGAGCATTCTTTGGCAGGAACAGACGAAGACCACCTGTCGGTGGCTTCGCTGTGCCCTCCTACGCGTTAGCGCTCGCGTGTCACCGACCGGTCCTTTTTTCCGAGGACGGGAACATGGCACAGCAGCCGAGCGTCAGAGGCGTCAAGGACGTCGTCGCGCTCATCGACCGGCAGGGGACGATCTCCGGCCGGTCCAGGGTCATCTGGTTCCTCGTGTTCGGGGGACTCTTCCTCGACGCGTACTCCAACGCCGCACTGGGCGCCGGGCTCGCCCCGATGACGAAGCAGATGGACCTGAGCAGCACCCAGGTCTCCATTCTCACCGCCACCGCACCCGCGCTGGCCATCCTGTTCAACCCCATCGGCGGCTGGCTGGCCACCCGGATCGGCCGGGTGCCTCCGCTGCTGCTGGCCAAGCTGTTCGCGCTGGCCGGCGCGGTGATCGCGGCCACCGCCGACGACTTCCTCGTGGTGTGGATCGGCCGGGTCCTGGTCGGCGTGGCCTACGGCGTCGACTTCGCGGTGGCGATGGCGCTGCTCGCCGAATACACGCCCAAGTCGCTGCGCGGCCGGCTCAACCTGTGGCAGGGCATCTGGTACATCGCCACCACCGGTAACCTGCTGCTCACCCTGATCTGCTTCAAGTTCGACGTCGGCGCCGACATCTGGCGCTGGTCGGTCGGCTCGGCCGGGGTGATCGCGCTGACCCTGTTTCTGCTCCAGTGGGCGTTCCTGGTGGAAAGCCCCACGTGGCTGGCCACGAAGGGTCGGCTGGAGGACGCGGTCCGCAACCTGCGCCGCATCTACGGCATCGAGGCGGTTGCCGCCGCCCCCACCGTCGCCGGCGCCGTGCCCGACAAGGCGGACGCCGAGGAGGCGCCGCCGAACGTGGGGATCAAGCAGGCCGGGATCCTGTTCCGCGGCTCGTACCTGCCGCGCACCCTGCTGTCCTCGGCGATCTCGCTCGGCCAGTCCATGCAGTACTTCGCCGTCGGCTGGTATCTGCCGGTGATCAGCCTGGCCATCTTCGGCAACAGCTTCGAGAAGGCCACCATCGGCTCGATGGTGTTCAACGCCTTCGGCATCGTCGGCGGTCTGCTCTCCGCGTACTTCGCCCGCCGGCTCGGCCTGCGGATCAGCTCGGCGATCGGCTTCGGCGGCGTGTTCGTGATGCTGCTCGGCATGGGGTTGACCTTCGACCGGGTGCCGACCTGGATCGCGTTCATCCTCCCGGCGCTGTTCATCTTCTGTCACTCCGCCGGTCCCGGCGCCAACGGCAAGTCGATCGCCGCGCTGTCCTACCGCAGCGAGGTGCGCACCCTGGGCACCGGCGTGACCGGGATGATCGGCAGCTTCGGCAGTGTGGCCGGGTTGTACCTGTTCCCGCAGATCAAGGACGGCATCGGGCTGGACAAGACCTTCATGGTCCTGGCCGTCGTCCCGCTGCTGGGCCTGCTCACCTGCCTGGCGATCCGCTGGGACCCGACCCGGGCCGTCTCGCCCGACGAGGACCCGAACGTGCCGATCATCGCCGCGCCGTCGGCCGGGCCCGCGAACCCCGCGTTGGTCACCCGCTGAAGCGGATCCGTCACGCGAGACTCGCACTCGGATCAAGCGGAGATATTGCACCGAAAGGGCTGTGATGACGAAGACGTTGCACCACCCCGGCCGGCGCCTGGGCATCCTGTCCGTGGACGAGGGCACCACCGGGACCCGCGCCGGAGTCGTGCAGGACTCCGGGGCGGTTACCCACCTGGCGTATCGCACGATCGCCGTGGACCACCCCGACGAGGACTCGGTCGAGCAGGACCCGATGGAGATCTGGTCGGCCACCCTCGACGTGTGCCGCGAGGCCCTGGCCGGCGCCCGCGCCGACGGCGTGGAGATCGTCGCGCTCGCGCTGTCCACCCAGCGGGCCACCGCGATGTTGTGGGACCGGCGCACCGGCCTGCCGCTGGTGCCGGCGTGCGTGTGGCAGGACCGACGCTATGCCCGGGACCTGCTCGGCTACGAGGCCGCGTGGGACGAGCGGCTGCTCGCCCGGCTCGGCCGCCCGGTGGGCAGCAGGGCGCCGTTCCACTGGGCCGCGCGGCAGATCGCCGAGCGGCCGGAGGTGGCCGAGGCGTACAAGGCGGGCACGCTCGTGTTCGGCACCGTGGACACCTGGCTGGCCTGGCGCTTCACCGGTGGGGCCGCGCACGCGGTCTCGGCGAGCAACGCCGGTTCGATCGGCGCCTACCTGCTGCGTGAGCACGCGTGGGACCGCGAGTGGATCGAGCACCTGGGCTACCCGCTCGAACTGCTCCCGGACCTGTTCGCCGACGACGACCTCGGCTACGGCCGCACCGACCCCGAACTGCTCGGTGTGGAACTGCCGTTGGCGGCGGTGATGGGCGACCAGCACGCGGCGCTGATCGCGCTGGGCGGACTGGCCGCCGGCCAAGGGATGTGCATGTACGGCACCGGCACCTTCGTGGACGCGGCCACCGGCCGCACCCCCGCGATGCCGATCCCGGGCATCGCCGGGGTGCTCGCCCAGCCCGGTTGGCGCCAGGGCGACACCACGCACTTCAGCCTGGAGGCGTACTGCTCGACCACCGGGTCCGCGCTGCGCTGGTTGTGCGACGACCTGGGCCTGTTCGCCTCGCCGGCGGAGATCGGCGAACTCGCCGCGGGGGTCGACGCCGGCGCGGGCCCGCGCGAGTGGTTCGTGCCTGCGCTCGCCGGGATCCGCACCCCCGAGTGGCGGCCCGAGGCACGGGCCGCGCTCGGCGGGCTGACCCTGGCCACCACCCGGGCCGATGTGGCCCGGGCCGTGCTGGACGGGATCGCGCACTCCGTGTGCGACCTGATCGACGGCGTCGCCGCCACCATGCAGGCCCCGTTCGCCCGCCTTCGGGTGGGCGGCGGGGTGGCCGGCAGCGACACCCTCATGCAGATCCAGGCCGACCTGGTCGGCCTGCCGATCGAGCGCGCCGCCGACTCGGCCACCGCGAGCCTGCGCGGCACCGCCTACCTGGCGGGCGTCCGCGAGGGCCTGTGGTCCTCGCTCGACGAGGTGGTCGAGGCCCAACCACGCGGCCGGATCTTCGAACCGACCACCACCCCCGACCGGCGCGCCACACAGCGCGCCGCCTGGCGAAGCGTGCTCGCCGGCTACCCCGCCTGAGCCGAACCGCCCGTACGACCCGGCGGCGCGAACCGTGAACCGCCGGACAGACCCCAGGAGTTGATTGTGATTTCGATGCCCGCCCGCAAGCCACGACGGGCGTCGGCGGCGGCCACGAGAGGCACCCCGCTGCTTCTCGACCGCGGCCGGGCCAAGCACCGACTCGCGGACCACCGCTTCGACGTGCTCGTCGTCGGCGGCGGCGTCACCGGCGCCTACGCCGCGCTCGACGCGGCCTCGCGCGGCCTGGACGTGGCCCTGGTGGAGAAGGACGACTTCGCCTCCGGGACCTCCTCCAAGTCGTCGAAGATGGTGCACGGCGGCCTGCGCTACATCGAGCAGGGCAACGTCAACCTGGTCCGCCACTCGCTCCTGGAAAGACACCGCTTCCGCAAGAACGCACCGCACCTGGTGCATCGTCTGCCGTTCCTGTTCCCGATCCTGGAGAAGGAGGGCGTTTTCGACGCCCGCCTCGCCAAGGGCTTCGAGGGCCTGCTGTGGACCTACGACCTGGTCGGCGGCTGGCGGATCGGCAAGCTGCACCAGCGGCTGACCGTCGACGAGGTACTGGCCCACGCGCCCACGCTGCGCGCGGACCACCTCCAAGGCGGGCTGATGTACTTCGACGGCCGCGCCGACGACGCCCGCCTGGTGCTGACCATCGTGCGCACCGCCGCCGCGCTGGGCGCCACCGTGCTCAACGGCGCCACGGTGGACCGGATCCTGACCGAGCGCGGCCGGGCCGCCGGAGCCCGGATCGAGGTCGACGGCGAGCGCTTCGACGTGCGCGCCTCCGCCGTGGTCAACGCCACCGGCGTGTGGAGCGACACCGTCGACGGACTGGCCGACGACGACCACCGGCCGCAGGTACGACCCGCCAAGGGCGTGCACATCGTGGTTCCGTGGCACAAGGTCCGGATCGACTGCACGGTCACCGTGCCCATCCCGGGCCGGGCCCGCCGCGCCACCTGCACCCGCTGGGGCGACGCGGTCGTGCTCGGCACCACCGACGAGGACTACCGCGGCTCGATCGACGACGTGCACTGCACCCGCCCGGAGATGGAGTTCCTGCTCGAAGGCGCCAACACCGCGTTCGAGGGCCGGCTCACCCCGGACGACGTGATCGGCAGCATCGGCGGCCTGCGTCCGCTGGTCGGCGGCAAGGAGGGCGCCACCCTCGACATGAGCCGCGACCACCACATCTGCGTCGGTCGCGGCGGCATGGTCACCGTCACCGGCGGCAAGCTCACCACCAGCCGGCACATGGGCGAACTGGTGATCGACAAGGTGATGCAGGTCCTGGGCCGCAAGGGCCGCAGCCGCACCACCAACCTGCCGCTGATCGGCGGTGCCGGCTACGACGCCGAGGCGGTCGCCGCGTCCGGTGGCCTGGCCGCACACCTGGGCGAGCGCTACGGCACCGAGGCCCGCTTCGTCTCCGACCTGCTCGCCGAGGACCCCGCGCTCGCCGAGCCGGTGGTCGCCGGCATGCCGTACATCAGGGCCGAGGTCGTCTACGCGGCCCGCTCCGAGATGGCCCGCTCGGTGGACGACGTGCTCTCCCGACGCACCCGCTCGCGCCTGTTCGCCCGCGACGCCTCGGCCGCCGCGGCCCCCGAGGTCGGCCGGCTGCTCGGCGCCGAACTGGGCCTGACCGCCGCGCAGATCGACCGCCAGGTCGCCGACTACCTCGCCGCCGTGCGGCACGAGAAGGCGGTCCTGCTCGGCGAGCCCGAAGAACCCACATCCGCAGTGATCGCATCCCAAGGAGCCGCGAAGTGATCAGCAGGCAGACCATCACCAACCCGTTCAACCGCGGCGACTACATCGTGGGCGCGCCCACCCCGGCCAAGTGGGCCCGGAACACCCCGATCGGCACCGGCGACGCGTCGCTCCAGGGCACCGTGGTCGAGGTGCCCGCCCCGGTGATCGAGGACCTGCGCGCCGCCGCCAAGGCCGTGTACACCGACCGCGACGACGTGGTCGCCCGTACCCGCGACTGGTGGGCCGGCACCATGATCGGTGAGACCGACGGCCGCCCCGCCACCCCCGACGCGGTGATCGTCGAGGTCGTCGACGCCGACCAGGTGGCCGCCGTACTGCGGATCTGCCACGCCGCCGGCATCCCGGTCACCGCCTCCGCCGGCCGCAGCAACGTCACCGGCGCCGCGCTGCCCGTGCACGGCGGCGTCGTGCTCGACCTGTGCGGCCTGAACCGCATCGTCTCCTTCGACGCCGAATCGCTCGTCGTCGACGTCGAGGCCGGCATGTTCGGCGACCTGTTCGAAAAGGAACTCCAGGAGACCCACGGCGTCACCACCGGCCACTGGCCGTCCGCGTTCGCCGTCTCCACCGTCGGTGGCTGGATCGCCTGCCGCGGCGCGGGCCAACTCTCCACCCGCTACGGCAAGATCGAGGACATGGTCGTCGGCATCGACGTGGTGCACGCCGACGGCACCCGGGCCACCTACGGCGACTACCCGCGCGCCGCCACCGGCCCCGACCTGCGGCAGATCTTCATCGGCTCGGAGGGCACGCTCGGCGTGATCGTCTCCGCGCGCATCCGGGTACACCCGCTGCCCACCTACGCCAAGGCGCTCGCGTTCGGCTTCGACACCTTCGCCGAGGGCCTGGACGCGTGCCGCAAGATCATGCAGCGCGGCGCCACCCCGGCGGTGTTGCGCCTGTACGACAAGCTGGAGAGCGGGGTGCACTTCGACTACCCCGAGACCAACCTCCTGCTGATTGCCGACGAGGGAGATCCGATCCTGGTCGACGCGATGCTCAAGGTCAGCGAGGAGGTCTGCCTGAGCTACGGCCCCGAACTGGACAGCGACGCGGTGTTCGAGCGCTGGCTGCGGGACCGCATGCTGGTCGGCAAGTCCTCCGACGGCTTCACCCCGGGGCCCGGCTTCGTCGCCGACACGCTGGAGATGGCCGGGTCGTGGACGGCGCTCGGCGAGGTGTACGACGAGGTGGTCGCGGCGATCCAGGCGGTGCCCGGCACGCTCGCGGCCTCCGCGCACCAGTCGCACGCGTACACCGACGGCGCCTGCGTCTACTTCTCGCTGCGCGGCGACGTGGACCGGCCCCGGCGCCGCGACTGGTACCGCGCGGTGTGGGACGCGGCCAACGAGGTGCTGATCCGGCACGGCGCCGCGCTCAGCCACCACCACGGCTGCGGACTGCTGCGCGGCCCGTACCTGCCCGCCGCGCTCGGTGCCGGGTTCGACACGTTCGCCAAGGTCAAGGCCGGCCTCGATCCGGCCGGAATACTCAATCCTGGCAAACTGGGCCTGCCCAACCGCTTCGATGCGTGAGGCGGCCGAGACCCAGCCCAGGTAGGTCATGAACGCCAGTCGACGCCCCGCGAGCGCGCCCCGGATGTCTTCCGTGCTCTCGTCCGCCTTCGCCGAGGTACCCGTGATCGCGTCGATCATCGGACCCCAGCGCCTGCAGAACTTCCTCGGTGCGCCCGCACAGGTGTGCATCCTCGCGTCCATCCCGGTCGGGCAGCTGCCGAACATCGTGCAGCTGCTCGGCAGGGCGGGCAAGACGGTGTTCGTCAACGTGGACAGTTGCCCCGGCCTGGCCCAGGACAAGGGCGCGCTGGAATTCCTCAAGGCGATGGGCGCGCACGGCATGGTCAGCACCCGACTCTCGCTGATGGAGAAGGGCCGCCCGCTCGGGCTGCTGACCATGCAGAAGGTGTTCGTCACCGACCGCTCCAACATGCGCCGCAGCACCGACGCGATCGCGCGCGGCGGCCCCGACCTGGTCGAGATCATGCCGTCGCCGATCGTGGCCCGGATGACCCCCGAGGCCAAACGCGCGATGTCGCCGTTCGTCGCGGCGGGCTTCGTGGAGACCGCCGAGGACGCCGCTGCGGCACTCGCGCTCGGCGCGGTCGCCGTGGCCACGTCCGACCCCCGGTTGTGGGACCTGCGGCGCGACCGGCTCGGCGCGACCGCGCCACCCCCGCCCCCTGCTTCCCCCGCCCCGTAGTACGTAGGAGAACCACCCTTGAGTTACGTAGTCGTCGCCCGCTATCTCACCCATCCCGACGCGCAGGACCAGGTGCTGACCCTGCTCGACGAGATGACCCGTCACTCGCTGGCCGAACCCGGCTGCCGGAGCTATCGCGTACATCAGGGCACGGAGGAGGCCCGGACGATCGTGCTCGTCGAGGAGTACGACGCCGAGGCCGACTTCACCGCGCACTGCGCCTCCGCACACTTCCGGGAGATCGTGCTCGGCAAGGTGGTGCCGCTGCTGGTGAGCCGGGACGTGGTCCGGCTCACCCCGCGCGAGGTCGCGCCGTGAGGATGCGGGCCGCCGTGCTGCGCGCGACTTCGCAGGCCCGGCCGTACGGGACGAGCCGGCCGGTCGCGATCGAGGATGTGGAACTGGGCGAGCCGCGTGCGGGCGAGGTGCTGGTGCGGATCGCCGCCGCGAGCCTGTGCCACTCCGACCTGTCCGTGGTCAACGGCGATCGGGTCCGGCCGCTGCCGATGGCACTCGGGCACGAGGCGGTCGGCGTGGTCGAGGCGGTCGGGCCCGGAGTGGACCGGGTCGCGCCGGGGGAGCACGTCGCGCTCGTGTTCGTGCCCAGCTGCGGCCACTGCGTGCGGTGCGACGAGGGCCGGCCGGCGCTGTGCTCGGCCGCCGCGGCGGCCAACGGCTCGGGCGGGCTGCTGCACGGGCCGGCCCTGCTCCGGGACGCGGACGGCGCGGTGGTGCACCACCAGCTCGGGGTGTCCGCGTTCGCCGAATTCGCCGTGGTGGCGCAGGAGTCGGTGGTGCCGATCCCGCGCGACGTGCCGTTCGAGGTGGCGTCGATGTTCGGCTGCGCGGTGCTGACCGGGGCGGGTGCGGTGATCAACACGGCGGCGGTACGGCCGGGCCAGTCGGTCGCGGTGTTCGGCCTGGGCGGGGTCGGCCTGTCCGCGGTGCTCGGCGCGCGGGCGGCCGGGGCGTACCCCATCGTCGCGGTCGACCCGGTCCCCGCGAAGCGCGACCTGGCGCTGCGGCTCGGCGCGTCGCACGCGTACCACCCGGAGGAGGCGGTGGGCGCGATCGGCGACCTGGTCGGCGACGGCCCGGACGTGGTGATCGAGGCGGTCGGCAGCGCCGGCGTGATCGCGGACTGCCTGGCGGCGGTGGGTCGAGGCGGCCGGGTGGTCTCGGTCGGCCTGCCGGCGCCGGGTCGGCGGTTGCATGCGGTGCCGGCGCTGGCCTTCGCCGGCGAGGGCAAGTCCCTGATCGGTTCGTATATGGGCGACGCGGTCCCCCGCCGCGACATCCCCCGCTACCTGGCCCTGTGGCGGGCCGGGCAGATGCCGGTCGAGCTGCTGCACACGGGGACGGTCGAACTGGACGACCTGAACGGGGCGATGGAGGCGCTGGCAAGCGGCGAGGCCATCCGCCAGGTGATCCGCACGGGGGCGGCGGTGGCGGCTGGGCGGTAGACCCCGGGGTAAGCGCCCCTCGGTCAGTAGGCCAGTGCGCTCATGTGGTCGGGGTGGTGGGCGGCGACGTCGTGGGCGGCGCGGACGAAGGCGGCGACGGCCGGGGATCGTGAGGTCTCCGGCCAGGCGACCACGACCGCGCTGGGGCTGAGGCCGGTGACCGGCCGGTATGCGATGTCCGGGCGCCGGTACCGCTTGGTGGTGGACAGCGCCAGGAACGCCACCGCCTGGCCCAGCGCGACCACCTCCAGGAGTTGCTCGACGCTCGCCACGAGCGGCCCCTCGGGCGGGTCGGCCGGCGCCGAGCCCGGCCGGCCGTCGCCCCCTTCCGCTCCGTCGCATCCCGTGTAGTAGGCGAGGGTGGCGGGGGCGGCCCCCTTCCAGCGTGGGATCGGTTCGCCCTCCAGGTCGGCCGGCCGCAGTCGCCGTCGTCCGGCCAGGCGGTGCGCGGCGGGGAGCACGGCCAGTCGCGGCTCGACCACGAGCGTCTGGGAATCCAGCCCCCGGCCGTCGAACGGGCTGCGCAGCAGCGCCACATCGGCACGGCCGTCCCGCAGCATGGCGATCGGCTCCCCGCTGCCGCCGACGACGACCTCGGGCGGCGGCAGATGCGCACCCGTTCCCCGGTAGGCGTCGAGGATCTCCCGCAACAGCCCCGCATCGCCTCCCGGCTTGACCGCCACGACGAGTCGGGGTGTCGGCTGACCGGCTCGGCGTGCCCGCCGGGCCGCCGCGTGCACCGCATCGACCGCGATCCGGGCCTGGTCGAGCAGCACCCCACCGGCGGCGGTCAGCCGCACCTGCCGGGTGGTGCGCTCCAACAGGCGTACCCCGAGCCGGGACTCCATTCGAGCGATCGCCTTCGACAGCGGGGGCTGCGCCATGCCCAGGCGTTCCGCGGCCCGACTGAAGTTCAACTCCTCGGCCACCGCGATGAAGTACCTCAGCTCCCGCACCTCCAGCTCATTCATATCCGTGGACTATAGATCCAGAGTCGTCCGGTCTTTCCCTGCCGCCCGTGGGCCAGGGGAGGCTGGGTGCCATGACGACGACTTCGCAGCAGACCGCCCTGATCACCGGCGCGAACAAGGGCATCGGCAAGGAAACGGCGCGCAGGCTCGCGGCCCTCGGCATCACCGTGCTGATCGGCGCCCGCGACGCCGAGCGGGGCGAGGCGGCGGCGGAGGAGCTTCGCGCCGACGGCGCCGACGTCCGGTTCGTACCGCTGGACGTCACCGACGAGATGTCGGTCCAGGCCGCCGCCAAGCAGATCGACGCCACGTTCGGCCGCCTCGACATCCTCGTCAACAACGCCGCGATCGCCGCCGGACCGCAAAAACCGAGTGAAACCCCCGCCGCCACCGTCCGGCAGGTCTACGAGACCAACGTGTTCGGCGTCATCGCGGTGACCCACGCCATGCTCCCGCTGCTACGCCGCTCCGCCGCCGCACGGATCGTCAACATGTCCAGCGAACTCGGCTCCCTCACCCACCTGGCCGACCCGGGCAGCCCATGGTCCCCCTACTCCTCGATGCTCCTCCCGTACTGCTCTTCGAAAAGCGCCCTGAACGCGATCACCGCGCTCTACGCCAACGAACTGCGCACCGAAGGCATCCTGGTCAACGCGGTAAGCCCCGGCTACTGCGCAACCGACCTCAACCGCCACACCGGTATACGCACGGCAGAGGAGGGCGCAGCCGTCGCGGCTGCCATGGCAACGCCGGCCAAGGACGGCCCAACGGCCACCTTCCAATCCGAAAACGGCCCAATCCCCTGGTAACCCCACGCCACCCCGGCACCCACCCCACCGAGGCCACCAATCAGCCCGGCCGGCGTTTGAGGCCAAGTAGCCCGGCCGGCGTTGAGGCCACCTCGGCCGGAGGCCGGGTCACTCAGCCGGGCCGGCGTTTGAGGCCAAAATCGTCGCCCCACCAGCCCCCACCCGCCCCCACGCGGGCGTGCCCCGCCATGATCGCCTCGGCCGAATCAGGTTTGCCGTGCCCGCGATCCGTCGATCTGCCACGGCATGTGCGCACAGACCGACGCGACGCCGCTGCCCCGGCCGCAGGAGATCCTGGGCCTGCCGGCCACGACGGCGATGTTCCTGGTCCTGACCATCGACGCCGACCCCGCGGCCGTGGCCACGGTCCGCGACCTGCTCGCCGACCTGGCCGGACTGCGCCGCTCGGTCGGCTTCCGGCTCCCCGAGCGCGACCTGAAGTGTGTCGTCGGCATCGGCTCACACGCCTGGGATCGGCTGTTCGCGGGCCCGCGCCCGGCGGAATTGCACCCGTTCCGGGAACTGGTGGGCACCAAGCATCGGGCCGTGTCCACACCCGGCGACCTGCTCTTCCACCTGCGCGCGCGGTCGATCGACCTGTGCTTCGAGTTGGCCACCGTGCTGACCGACCGGCTGGCCGGCGCGGCGACCGTGGTCGACGAGGTGCACGGATTCCGCTACTTCGACCAGCGAGACCTGATGGGCTTCGTCGACGGCACCGAAAACCCCGAGGGGCGCGATGCGTTCGAGGCGGTCACGATCACCGCCGAGGAGGACCCGAACTTCGTCGGCGCCGGCTACGTGATAGTCCAGAAGTACCTGCACGACATGCGGTCCTGGAACGCATTGCCGGTGGAGGCGCAGGAGAAGGTGATCGGCCGGACCAAGCTGTCCGACCTCGAACTGCCGGACGACGTCAAGCCGATCGACTCGCACGTCGCGCTCACCACGATCACCGACCCGGACGGCACCGAGCGCGACATCCTGCGCAACAACATGCCGTTCGGATCGGTGGGCAGCGGCGAGTTCGGCACCTACTTCATCGGCTACTCCAGTACGCCGAGCGTCACCGAGCAGATGCTGGAGAACATGTTCATCGGCCGTCCGGTGGGCACCTACGACCGCATCCTGGACTTCTCGACGGCGGTCACCGGCGGGCTGTTCTTCGTGCCGACGGCGGACTTCCTGGACGACCCGCCGGGCCCGCCGGACGCGCCGATCGAGCGCGCGGCCCCGGCCGACCCGGCCCCGGCGGCGCTGCGCGCGGACGGCTCGCTCGGCATCGGGGCACTCGGCGCGGCCGACCCGGACCCGGACGCCGACCCGGTCGACCCCGCAGCCCACCCCGCACCAGCCCCCGAAACCAGGAGCCTCACCCCATGAACAACCTCCACCGCGAACTCGCCCCGATCTCCGACGCCGCGTGGGCCGACCTCGAGGACGAGGCCAGGCGTACGTTCAAGCAGCACGTCGCGGGCCGGCGCGTCGTCGACGTGACCGGGCCGGACGGCAGCGCGGCGGCCGGCGTGGGGACCGGCCACCTGACCGACCTGGAGCCGCCCGCCGACGGAGTCCAGGCCCGCAGCCGCCGATTCCGCCCGCTGATCGAACTGCGCGTGCCGTTCACCGTCGCCCGCAGCGCCGTCGACGCGGTCGAGCGCGGCGCCGCGGACGCGGACTGGCAGCCCGTCAAGGACGCGGCGCGCAAGATGGCGTTCACCGAGGACCGGCTGATCTTCGAGGGCTACCCGGCGGCGTCGATCGAGGGCATCCGCCGGGCGTCCACGAACGTGCCGGTGTCGCTCCCGACCGACGCCCGCGACTATCCGGACGCGGTCAGCCGGGCGCTGACCGAACTGCGCCTGGCCGGCGTGAACGGCCCGTACCACCTGGTGCTCGGCCCGGAGGCGTACACCGCGGTCAACGAGGCCGCGGACCACGGCTACCCGATCCGCCAACACCTGACCCGAATCCTGGCCGGCGAGCCGATCTGGGCCCCCGCCATCGACGGCGCTTTCGTGCTGTCCACCCGAGGCGGCGACTACGAACTGCGCCTGGGCCAGGACCTGTCCATCGGCTACCTGTCCCACGACGACGCGGGCATCCACCTCTACTTCCAGGAAACCCTCACGTTCCTGATGTACACCGGCGAAGCCGCCATCGGCTTCGCCCGCCCCTGACGCAACGCCCGGCGTGCTCAGGTGGGGACGATCTGGAGTTGGATCTGGGTTTCCGTGCCGGCGAAGCCCAGGCGGCGGTAGAGGTCGATCGCCACGTAGTCGGGGTCGGCGACGATGACCAGGGTGGTCACGGACCAGTGGGTCGCGGCGTGCTCGGCGGCGGCGTGTACCAGGCCGGAGGCCAGGCCGCGGTTGCGGTGGTCCGGGTGGGTGCCGACGATCTGGTAGCGGGCCAGGCCTCGGCCGTCGGTGAACAGGCCGAGGCCGGCGCGGAGTCGGCCGTCCTCGAAGGCGCCGAACCAGGCGCCGTGGCCGCGTTCCTGCAGGGCGCGGAAGCCGGCCAGGCGGCGGGCGGCGAACTCGCGGTAGGCGGCGGGCTCGAAGTCCGTGTTGCCGGCCTCGTTGAGCGCGAGCGCCTGGGCCCAGTCGTCGTCGCCGGCGGCGACGCGGTAGGTCGCGGTGGTGTTGGGGCGGGCCGGCGGGCGCAGGGACGCGGCGGTCAGGACCGTGCCGCGCTCGACGTGCAGATCGGCGGCGGCGAGGTCGGCCGGATCGCCGGCGGCACCGTCCGTGCCGTCGACGCCGAGGGCCACGTGGTCCGCGTCGGGGAATTCCCGACGGAAGGTGTCCACCCAGCGACCCGCGGCGCCGGGGGCCGGGGGAGCGGGCAGGAGGAGGAAGTTGCCCCAGTGGAAGGTGGGGTTGGCGGGCGTACGGACGACCCGGTAGCCGTCCCGCTCCTCGACGCGGCTGCCCTGAAGGGTGAGCAGCATCAGGTCGGTGCGGAAGCCGAGGGAGATCACGGGCGAGGTCGCGGCGGTCATGGGGACACCTCATCACACGACACGTCCACCCTTCCGGTGAGTGGAAGGAATCGGTTCGCAGGCGAGGAATCCGTAGCAACATCCGGGCGTATCGGGCACGTCGAGGTCGCGAGCAGGTCCGCCGCGACCCGCGAGGCCGATCGCCTGGGAGGACGCCGCATGTTGCTTGCCGACGGCACGTGGACCGGGAAGATCTTCGACGGGCGGTGGACGCCCGGATCCGGAGGGACGTACGAGGCGGTCGCGCCCGCGACCGGGAAAGTGCTGGGTGTGGTCGGCGCGGCCGATCCCGCCGACGTCGCCCGCGCGGCGACGGCCGCCGCCGCCGTTCAGGGCGACTGGGCGGCCCGGCCGTACGACGAGCGCGCCGCCGTACTGCGCCGCGCGGGGCTGTTGTTCGAGCGGCACGCCGAGGAGATCCGCGACCTGCTGGTCCGCGAGTCCGGATCGGTCCCGGCCAAGGCGGCCGTCGAGGTGGGCTTCGCCGCGGCCGAGTGCTTCGAGGCGTCGGCGCTCGCGGCGCATCCGCAGGGCCTGGTGCTCCCGTCGACCCAGCCGCGCTGGAGCATGGCCCGCCGCCGCCCGGCGGGCGTGGTCGGCGTGATCGCGCCGTTCAACTACCCGCTGATCCTGTCGATCCGCTCCGTCGCGCCCGCGCTCGCGCTCGGCAACGCCGTCCTGCTCAAGCCGGACCCGCGCACGGCGATCGGCGGCGGCGTGGTGCTCGCCCGGATCCTGGAGGAGGCCGGCCTGCCCGCCGGCGTACTGCACCTGGTGCCCGGAGGGGCCGACACGGGCGCGGCCCTGGTGTCCGCCCCCGAGGTACGGATCGTCTCGTTCACCGGATCCACCGCCGCCGGGCGCCGGATCGGCGAGACCTGCGGACGCCTGCTCAAGCGCGCCCACCTGGAACTGGGCGGCAACAACGCGTTGATCGTGCTCCCCGGCGCCGACCTCGACCGCGCCGCGGCGGCCGGCGCCTGGGGCTCGTTCCTGCACCAGGGCCAGATCTGCATGGCCACCGGCCGCCATCTCGTCCACGAGAGCCTGTACCCGGACTACGTCGCCGCCCTGGCCGCGAAGGCCGATCACCTGCCGGTCGGCGACCCCGAGACCGAGGACGTGGCGCTCGGCCCGATCATCGACGAGCGGCAACTGCGCCGGATCGACGGCCTGGTCCGGGACAGCGTGGCCGCGGGCGCGCGCCTGGCCGCCGGCGGCACGTACGAGGGGCTGTTCTATCGGCCGACCGTACTGGCGGACGTGCGGCCGACGATGCCCGCGTACGCCGACGAGGTGTTCGGACCGGTGGCGCCGGTCGTCCCGTTCGGCACGGTCGAGGAGGCGATCGCGCTGGCCCGGGACAGCGAGTACGGCCTCTCGCTCGGCATCCTCGGCGACGTCGGGCAGGCGATGCGGGTGGCCGACGCGATCCCCACCGGCCTGGTGCACATCAACGACCAGACGGTCGACGACGAGGCCAATGCCCCCTTCGGCGGCCAGGCGGCATCGGGCACGGGTGCCCGGTTCGGCGGCCCGGAGGCCAACATCGAGGCATTCACCGAGACACAGTGGGTGACGATGCGGGGGGAGATCGCGCCGCATCCGTTCTGAGCGGCGGCACGCCGGCCTCCGAGCGGTGACACGCGCCGGCCGGCCTCGACGGGCGCCGTCCGTGCCGACCACGTCCGAAGCCCGCTGATGTGGCAGGCTCGTGGGCCTACGCCCCGCGATCCGAAAGCAGGACCATGTCCGGCACGAACCACCTCGCCCAGGCCGACCAAGCAGTGCGCGAGGGACGCATGGACGTCGCCGTCAAGCTCTACCTCGAAGCCGCCGACGCCGGTGCGCCCGAAGCCCGACGCAAGGCCGGCGAACTGATGTTCGCGGGCGGCGACGAGACCGCCGAGGCGGTGCTGCGCCGGGCGCTGGCGGAGGGCGACGCGGAGGCCGTGGACGCGCTGAGCGAGTTGTTGGAGGTCACCGGCCGGGCGGAGGCCGCGGTCGACCTGCTGATCGACCGGCACCGGCTGGGCGAGACGCGCTGGGCGCTGCCGATCGCCAACCTGCTCGCCGACGCGCTCGACGAGCCGGAGGCGGCCGAGCGCTGGTACGTCTCGGCGATCGAGAGCGGCGACCCCGACGCGCCGAACGACTTCGCCGCCTTCCTCCAGGACTTCGACCGGGCCGCCGAGGCGGAGGCGCTGCTGCGCCCGGCGGCGGAGGCGGGCGACGAGTTCGCGATGGCCAACCTCGGCCGGCTGCTGCTCAACGGCGACGCCGTCGACGACGGCATCGCCTGGCTGACCCGCGCGGTCGAGGCGGGCCAGGAGGACGCGCTGGTCGACCTCGGCGACGCCGAACTGGACGCGGGCCGAACCGAGGCCGCCCGGGAGCACATCCGGCGCGCGCTCGACGCCGACCTGGCCGGCTCGCGCCTGCTGTACGCGCACCTGCTCGACCGGGAGGGCGCGGCCACGAGCGAGGTCGAGGCGGCCTACCGGGTCGCGGTCGAGGCGGGCGACGTGGAGGTCGACGGGGGCGACGCGGAGGTCCTGGGATGAGGCGCGCGGCCCTCGGAGCGACGCTGGCCGCGCTGATCGCGGTCGGCGCGTGCGGACCGGGCGACGACAACGCCGGCGACGGCGAGTCGGCGCCCCCCGCGGCCACCCGCTCGGCCCGACCCGGCGAGATCCGCGACGAGAAGGCGCACGTGTCGTACGTGCTGCCCCAGGGCTGGTACGCCAAGCCCCCGGACCCGTACGTCGGCCTGTACTCCTCGGTCGCCTCCACCGTCGACCCCAAGGCGACCGACCCCACCGCCAAGCCCACACCCGACCCGAACAACCCGCTCGGCACGTTCATGGTCGGCGTGGTCGACACCAAGGCGTACGTGACCGCCAAGCCGCGATCGATGCCGGAGACTGCGGAGACCGTCGGCCGGGCCCAACTCGAACTGATCTACCCGGCCAAGGCCCAGGACGTGGTGCGCTCCAGCGAGGCGACCCGTCTCGACGGGCGCAACGCGTGGCTGATGGACATCGAGAGCACGCCCGAGGACCGCAACGTGGCGCCGTTCCGGCTCCGGGTCACCGTGATCGACACCGGCGTGGTGCCGATCTACCTGTTGTCCTCGGCGCCGAGCAGCGCGACCGAGCGTTTGCGGGACATCGAGTCGATCGAGCGCTCGATCCGCTTCTGAGCCGGGCCCCTCCGACCTGCGCCGCCGACGACGAACGACCCGATCCCCGGTTGGGGGTCGGGTCGTTCGTCGTCGGCGATTCGGTGCTCCCTCGACGCGTCGTTGTCCCGCGTTTCGCCGCGCCCAGCGCCCTCGGCTCGATAGGCTGACCTGGGATTTCGACGAACTCCCGGGGTACGACGGCTGGTTGCCGGCCCGGGCGTGGGATGTCCGGTCCGACGCGCGGTTTTCTTTGCCAAACGATCCGCCCGGAAGGGCCTCGGATTCGGTAACTTCCAAGTAGTCCACCGATCTTGCCGCGGTTTCTACCAGATCGCGGTCGATCGGTGACCGAAAATCGCAGTTCGGGCCCGTTTCCAGGAAGTATTCGATCACGGTGCTCTCAGCAGCCCGACCGACTGGAGGGGGAGACGTGGCCACCACCGTGTCCAGGACACGTTCGACCGTACGGCTCGTGTCGAAACCGCAGACCGTCTCCACCGCGCGCGCCCACGTGCGGCGCTTTTGCGAGCGGGTCGGGTTCGAGTCCGACGATCCGGTCCGGGTCACCTCCGAACTGGCCTCGAACGCGGTCGAGCACGCGGGCGACTACGGCGACTACGAGGTGTCCGCGTCGCTGCACGGCCGGATGTTGTGGGTCGAGGTGTTGGATCACCTGCCGTGTTCGCTGCCGTCTCCCGTGGAGGTGTTGGAAGACGCCGAGGCCGGGCGGGGTCTGCTCGTGGTCGCCGCGTTGACCCAACGTTTCCGCGTCGAGTTGCGCAGCGGCGGCCGCAAGGCGGTGTGCGCCGGGTTCGAGGAGGACTTCGGCGAGGACTACGGCGCGGACTTCGAGGACGACTTCGGCGACGAGGTCGAGGACGACGCGGGGGACGACTTCGGGGAGGTCTGAGCCCGCCCGATACGGTCGAGCGCGGATGGTCCGGGCGTACGACGGTACGACCGGCGCGCGGGTCGACGTGTCGTGACGGAGGAGGACCGGGGTCGGATGGTGTTCGGGCGGCGGAGGGGACGGGGCGAGGCGGAGCCGACGGCCGGGGTGGATACGGCGTCGGTACCCGGCTCGGAGGATCCCGTTGCGACGGGCGATCCGGGTCGCGATACCGAACCGGGCGCCGACGCCGAACCGGGTCCCGACACCGACTCCGGTGCCGGGTTCGACCCCGACGCGCCCGCCTGGCAGCGCGTAACCGCGTTCCGCTACGGCTCGTCGTCGAGCGACGGGACAAGGAATCGTGCGGCCGGTTCCGCGGTCGGCGTGCGGATCCTGCGCGGTGGTGGCCCGGGGGACTTCTTCACCCCGTGTGCGCTCGCCGGGAACGACCGCCGTTCGTTGTACCTCCCCGACGGCGACCTGCTCTGCACGGTGGACCCCGCCGAGACGATCGACGACGTACGGCACGACCGGGTCCGCGCCGCCGACGGCGAACCCGTCGGCACCATCCGGCGCATTCCGCCCACCCGGCGACCGCTCAAGCACACCTGGCGGATCGACCAGCCCGGCCGGCCCGAGATCGTCGGCCGCAACCTCTTCGCGACGACCGATCCGCGCCGCCTGGCCGCCCACACGGCGGACACCGCGCTGAGCCTGACGTTCGACACGGTGCTCGGCGGCCCCGACGGGTCGATCGGCCCGGTACGCCCGCGCGTACTCGCCTGGAAGGCGGCCGGCGACCTGGTGATGACGACGGACGGGCGCGGGAAGCCGGTCCGGATCCTGGCGCCGTGGGTCGACCGACGGCTGGCCTTCGTGTTCGCGATGCTCGGGGACGAGTGACCCGAGCGGTTTTTTTCGGTGGGCCGTTCGGCCTCGCCGTACATGGCGGAGCCGAACGGCTTTCCGGATCGGCGCGGTCCTACTTCGCCGCGCCCGCCGTCGGTTCGAGGGCGCCGAAGATCACCAGGCCGAGCACGACCAGGCCCAGCACGACGCGGTACGCCACGAACACGGTGAAGCTGTGCGTGCTGATGAACTTCAGGAACCAGGCGATCGCCGCGTAGCCGACCACGAACGCCACGAGCGTGGCCACGATCGTCGGCCCCCACGCCGGCGCCGGCCCCTCGCCGATCTTGAACAACTCCAGGCCGCCGGAGGCCAGTACCGCCGGGATGGCCAGCAGGAACGAGTAGCGCGCCGCGACCTCGCGGCGATACCCCATCAGCAGGCCCGCCGTGACCGTACCGCCCGAGCGCGAGACGCCGGGGATCAGCGCCAGCGACTGGGCGAAGCCGTAGATCAGCGACTCCTTGCCGTTGAGCTTCTCCATGCCCCGGTTGTTCAGCGCCATCCGGTCCGCGATCAACAGGATCAGACCGAACACGATCAGCGTGGTGCCGATCAGCCGCAGATCGCGGAACGTGGTCTCGATCGTGTCCTGGAAGATCAGGCCGAGTACGCCGATGGGCAACGTGCCGACGATGATGTACCAGCCCATGCGCGCGTCGAGTTCGCCGCGCAGCGACGGCGTGTACAGGGACTTCACCCACGTGCCGACGATGTTGCCGATGTCTTTGCGAAAGTAGATCAGGACGGCGCTTTCCGTCCCGATCTGGGTCACGGCGGTGAACGCCGAACCCGGGTCCTCCCAGCCGGCGAACGCCGACACGATGCGCAGATGCGCGCTGGAGGAGATCGGCAGGAACTCGGTGAGCCCCTGGACCAAGCCGAGTACGACGGCTTCGAACCAACCGATCACCGGACGACTCCGGGGTGGAAAACAGTTATGCGGATCATGGCCGTCACGGTAGCGGCGGCCCACGGTGCGTCAGGTGGACATCACATGGCCGAAGTTGGACGGAACGGTAACGGCGGAACCGCCGGCGCGGATCCGGGCACGGAACGACACGGATCGGGCCCGGTGCGGACCCGGGTCGTCGATTCCGGTCGCGGTGCGGGTCCGGATAACGATTTGCCCGGGCTCCGGCGGACGGAAATCCTGATCCGATGACCAGCGAGAGCAGCGCAGAGCGGGCCGGTACGACGTCGCCCGAGGCGGAGGCGCCCGGGATGTCCGAGGCCGCGCCCGTGGCCTCCGGGGTACGAGTGCCGTGGGAGGCCGCGCCGGAAGGGCTGCGCGCGGCGGTGGAGGCGCGGCTCGGCGCCCGGGTCGTGAGGGCCGTCACCCAGGTCGGCGGATTCTCGCCCGGCATCGCCGCCCGAGTCGAACTCGCGGACGGCCGACGGGCATTCGTCAAGGCCGTCGGCGTCGAGGCGAACCCCGAGTCGCCCGCCCTGCACCGGGCCGAGGCCAGGGTCGCCGCCGCCCTCCCGCCCGCCGCCCCCGTGCCGCGCCTGCTCGCCGAGGTCGACCTCGACGGCTGGGTGGCACTGGCCTTCGAGGACATCGACGGCCACACGCCGGCCCAGCCCTGGCGCCCGGAGGACCTGACCCGGGTCCTGGCCGCCTGCGCCGACCTGGTCGCCGTCCTGGACCCGTCCCCGATCGAGGTGCCCACCGTCGCCGAGGCGCTGGGCGTCACCTTCGGGGCGTGGCGACGCGGCTTCGATCCCGAGTCGTTCGGCGCGTGGACGTGCGCCAACGTCGACCGGATCGCCGCGCACGAGGCGTACTGGCCGGCCGCCGCCAAGGGCACCGCGCTGGTGCACGGCGACCTGCGCGCGGACAACATCCTGCTGACCCCGGACCGGGTCGTGTTCGTCGACTGGCCGTGGGCCGTGCGCGGGGCGTCCTGGATCGACGTGGTCCTGATGGCGCCGAGCGTGATCATGCACAACGGCGACGCCGCCATCGACCCGATCGAGGCCCATCTGGTCCGGCGGGGGGTGGACCCGGACCGGATCACCGCCGTACTGGCCGCCGCCGGCTTCTTCGCCGCGAACTCCCTGGGGCCGGCCCCGAACGGCCTCCCTACTCTGCGCGCGTTCCAACGAGCCCAGGCCCACGGCGCGCTGCACTGGCTCCGCCGGCGCCTGGCCTGAACCGCCGGACAGGGCCCGGGGCGCGGCTCAGCGGCGTGCCGCGTGGGCCTTGCCGCGCTGGGCGCCGAGGCCGGTGAGGCGGGCGACGGCGACGCCGATCGCGCCGGGGAGCAGGCCCGCCGCGACGAAGGCGACGATGCCGGCGCCCCACCAGGCGATCTCGAACAACACGCGCGGAAGCCCGGTCAGCGCATCGGCGTTGTTGGCGGCGGCGAACCGACCCCAGAGGAGGATCATCACGGTCGGTGCGGCCAATCCGACCAGGATCCGCACCGCCCACCCGGCGGTGAGTGTGAACCCCCAGTAGGCGGTGGCCGCGATGGCGGCCAACTCGGCCAGGAACAGAAACAACATCGCGGTCCAATAGAGCACGATCATGCGAGCCTCCCCGTGGCTTGCGAGAGCACCGCTCTCGCCTGAGAGCATCATTCTGCGTCCCATGCTCCAAGTCAAGAGCACTGCTCTCGTTTGCGAGCGCCGATCTCGATCGAATCGAGGCGCCGATGCCACTCGGGCCGAGGGGGGCGGGCGTGCCGCGCTGCGTGCCGTCGCTCGGGGATCATGCGTACGCCGTGCCGCGTCGCCGGGTGGGCGACGGGCACGGCGCGTGTGGGGCCGGGGGCTCTACTCGCCGGGGGTGTCGGGCCCCTGGGAGCGGACCCGCTCGACGTGCTCCAGCGAGTCGCGGAGATCGGTGAGCCACGTGTCGGTGTTGCGCTGCACCAGGCGCACGCACCAGGCCAGCGCGTCGCTGCGGCTGCGCGCGACGCCGCCCGCGACCAGGGTGTCCAGGACCTGGCGTTCGGGCTGGCGGAGCCGGGTCATCACGGGTACGGAGACGTTGGTGTAGAGGGCGCGGGTGCCGCCGCACTCGACGCCCCACGAGACCTTGCGGCCGAAGCGGCGTTCGGCCTCGCGGGCCACCGCCATGCGGTCCTCGCGGGTGCGCTCGCGGAACTCGGCGATCCGCCCGTCGAGCGCGGCCTCCCGCTCGTCGGCCGATACCTCCTCGGCGAGTTCCGGCTCGGGGATACGGCCGATGACGGTGATCTCCTCGCGGTCGACGATCACCTCGACCAGTGCGGTGAACAGGCCCTCCGGCAGGCGTCCGGTGAACCAGCCGCGCACTGCTTCCTGCTTCGTTGTAATCATGTAATCCAAGTTACGCCGATACGAAGGGAAGGCAAGAAGGTCCGCCCACAGCGGAATCCGAGGGGAGCGCGCGGCCCCGCGCCCGCCGGGACCAACCCGCCGGTGTGTCGACGACCCGTCCCGGTCGGATGGCAGACCCGGAAGGTAGCTTGGGCCGCATGACCATCGAGGGCGTTGCCACACGGGTACCGGTCGGGGTGGGCCGATGAATCGGCTCGGGCTGGTCGCGGTGGTGGTGCGGGACTACGACGAGGCGATCACGTTCTATACCGGCGCGCTCGGGTTCGACCTGCGCGAGGACACCCCGATGGCGGACGGGAAACGCTGGGTCGTGGTCGCCCCGCCCGGCACGGGACCGAACGAGGCGGCCGTACTGCTGGCCAGGGCGGTGGACGACGAGCAGCGCTCCCGGGTGGGGGACCAGACGGGCGGCCGGGTCGGACTGTTCCTGTACACCGACGACTTCGCGCGCGAACACGCCCGCATGCTGGCGGCGGGCGTGGTCTTCGAGGAGCCGCCGCGCCGGGAGAAGTACGGGATAGTGGCCGTCTTCCGCGACCTGTACGGAAACCGCTGGGACCTGATCGAACGTACGGGCCCGATCCGCTGAATACGGGGACGGGCGGCGAGCCGACCCGAACCCTCTGCGCCGCCTACTGCGCCAACGAGATGACCAACCACAGGAACCCCACACCCGCCACCGTGCACAGCAGCGTCGAGCCCGACGGGTGTGGGCTGTGCGCCTCGGGGAGGATGTCGGCCGTGGCGAGGTAGAGCAGGAAACCGGCGAAGAAACCCAGGTACAGGCCGAGCGCGTGCTCCGGGATGGTGAACGCCAGCGTGAGGGCCGCGCCTGCCACCGGCGCGAGGGCGTCCGCGCCCAGCAGGGTCAGGGCCCGGCGGCGGTCGTTGCCGTACATGCGGGTGACGGTGAACGTGTTGAAGCCGTCGGCGAAGTCGTGCGCCACCACCGCGATCGCCACCGTCGTACCGACGGTGGTGCCGGCCTGGAACGCCGCGCCGATCGCGAAGCCGTCCATCACGCTGTGCCCGACCAGCGCGATGCCGGCGGTCAGTCCGATGCCCTTGACCCGACCGTCGGTGCCCATGGTCGGGCCGTGGTGGTGGGCGTGCGGGGCGTACTCGCTCTCGTGGCCCCGGTGGATCGCCACCGAACGCTCGACCACGTGCAGCACGAGGAAGCCCAGGACGAACATCAGCAGCGCCTGGGGCACCCCGCCGATCCGCCCACCCGCCGCCGACAACGACTCGGGCAGCAGGTCGAACGCGACCACGCCGAGCATCAGTCCGGCGGCGAGGCCGAGTACGAGATGCCGACGATCGCCGATGCGCTGCGCCACCCAGCCGCCGAGCAGGGTCATCAGGAAGGCGCCGGCAGCGACCAGTACGGCGGTCACGCCCGTGCCTGCCCTGGCCTGCTCGGCTGCGTCCGGGACGGCGTCATCGAACCATCGTCGTCGAGCGGATGGGCGCCCGCGCTCGGGGCTGCGCCGTACGAGTGTGGATCGGCGACGCCCACGCGCCGATCGCCGGGTCCTGCGTTGCCCGTTCCCCTCGTGCCGCCCGCCCTGCAAGATGTCGGTTGATATTCCTGCACAGCCCTCGCCGTAGGAGTTGGAGGAATAGTGAGCCGAACCCTGCCCCGCCCCCGCGTGCGTTCCCGACGCCGGATGCCCGCGACGATCGTCGCCGCGGCCGCGCTGCTCCTGGTGTTCCTGGCGCCACCGGCCGCCGAGGCCCATCCGGACGGCCCCGGCGGCGAACCGGGGTGCGACCCGATCGACCCGGCGGCGTGTTTGTTGCCGTTCCCCAACGACTGGTACACGCAAGCCGATCGGCATACCGAGACCGGGCGGCGGGTCGCCTTCTCGGCGGCGATGATGCCGCACGGCGCCACCCCCGACGCGTGGAATCGCAACGACGGCTTCTCGCCCGGTTCGACGCTGACCACCCGGGTCCCCGGCGTCGACCTCGGCCGAAGCGGCGCGGCCCCGGTCACCGACGTCGGCGCCTCGCTCGCCCGCGACGCACCGATCGTCGTCCTGGACACCGACACCGGCGAACGGTGGCCGTACTGGGCCGAACTCGACGCCAACGCCGTCGATCCGACCCGGCAGGCGCTGCTGGTCCACCCCGCACGAAACTTCGTACCGGGCCACCACTACGTGGTCGGCCTGCGCAACCTGCGCGGCGTCGACGGTCGACTGCTCGCCACGCCCGAGGCGTTCGCCAAGGTCGCCGGCCGCACCCTCCCGCGCCGCGACCCCCTGGCGGCTCGCCAGGCGCGCCTGCGACCGGTCCTCGACCGGTTGGACCGGGCCGGTGTCGAGCGCCGTGACCTGTACCTGGCCTGGGACTTCACCGTCGCGAGTGAACACAACCTCACTGCGGGCATGTTGCGGATGCGCGACGACGCGTTCGGTCGACTCGGCGATCAGGCACCGCAGTTCACGGTGACGGGTGTCAAGAACACCACGCCGCAGGAGGATTCGCGGATCGCCCGCGAGGTCACCGGGACGGTCACCGTGCCCAGCTACCTCGACCGCCCCGGCGGGCCCACCGGTTCCACGCTCAATCTCGGGCGGGACGGGCTGCCGCGCCAACTGCCGGGCAACACCCAGCAGGCCCAGTTCCGTTGCGAGATTCCGCGCAGCGCGTTCGACACCCCGTCGCAGGCGTCGCTGTACGGTCACGGCCTGCTCGGCAGCAACAACGAGGTGGGCGGCGGCAACGTCAAGGCGATGGCCGCCGAGCACGGCATCACGTTCTGCGCGACCAAGTGGATCGGCATGGCCGACGAGGATCTGCCCACCGTCGCCCGGGCGTTGGCCGACCTCGGCAGCTTCGGCGCGGTGCCGGATCGCACCCGACAGGGGTTCCTCAACGCGCTGTTCCTCGGCCGGGAGATGATCCACGAGCGCGGCTTCAGCGCCGATCCGGCGTTTCGTACCGATGCCGGCCGACCGCTGATCGACACCTCCAAGGGGCTGGTCTTCGACGGCAACAGCCAGGGCGGCATCCTCGGCGGATCGTTGGTCGCGGTGTCGCGGGACATCAAGCGCGGGGTGCTCGGGGTGACCGGGATGAACTACGGCGTGCTGCTCAACCGCAGCTCCGACTTCGGGCCGTACGGACGGATCCTGGACGCGACCTATCCGGACAGGCTCGATCAGCAGGTGGTGCTTTCGTTGTTCCAGATGCTCTGGGACCGGGGCGAGACCAACGGCTACGCGAGCGGCCTCGGCCGGGGATCGTTGCCCGGTACGCCGCGCCACGACGTGCTGATGCAGATCGCGTTCGGCGACCACCAAGTCTCCACGGTGACCGCCGAGGTCGAGGCGCGCACGATCGGCGCGCGGATCCACGAGCCCGCGATCGCCCCCGGACGCAATCCGGACCGGGACCCGTACTGGGGGATCAGGCCGCTGCCGCACGGGCCGTACCGGGGCTCCGCGCTGGTGGTCTGGGACAGCGGTTCGCCCGCCCCGCCGGTGACCAATACGCCGCCGATCGGGCCCGAGTACGGCCGCGATCCGCACTCGGACCCGCGCAATTCGCCGGTGGCCCGGCAGCAGAAGGCGATCTTCCTGGCCACCGGGCGGGTCGTCGACGTGTGCGGCGGCGCGCCGTGCACGGCACCGGCCGGTTAGCGCCGGCCCGGGGCCTTCGCCGCTACCGTGGCGGCCGGGACCGAGTGGGGTTGCGCTGCCAGGGAGTACGACGTGAGTGATGCACAGGCCGACTACGCCGACTCCGTGGTGGCCGCGTGGTCGGCGGTGCTGCCGGACGTGGAGGCGTCCTCGGTCGGGTTCGTGGTGCGGATGCATCAGGCGATGATCGCGATGGAGGAGTTCGACCGGCGCAGCATCGGTGCGCTGGACCTGACCGCGCCGGAGTACATGGTGCTGGCCGTGCTGGCCACCCGGCCGGACGAACCTGGCCTGACGCTGCGGGAGTTGCGGCCGCTGGTGATGTACTCCTCGGGCGGTATGACGCACTGCGTGGACCGGCTCGCGCGCAAGGAGTTGGTCGAGCGCCGGCCCAACCCCGAGGACGGCCGCTCGGTGCTGGTCTGCCTCACCGAGGCGGGCCGGCGCTGTGCCCGGACGGCGATGCGGGCGCGGATCGACGCGCTCGACGGGCTCCTCGAGCCGATCGCGGGCGCGGACCGGGACGTGGTGGACCGGGCACTGCGCATCCTGGCGTCGACGCTCGGCGGGCGCTGACGCGAGGGCGGTCGTGCGCTCGGGCCTGACCGGGCAGTCGCCCGCGGCGCCGGCGGCGCGCCGATCCGCTCAGGCGTCGGCGGATTCCGGCTCGCCGCGGTGGCGGGCGCGGAAGGCGGCGGCCTTGGCCCGGTTGCCGCAGCCGCGCATGTCGCACCAGCGGCGGCTGCCGTGGCGTGAGGTGTCCACGTAGAGCCGGGTGCACAGCGGCGCCTCGCACTCCCTGATCCGGTCCACGTCCGGGCCGCCGAACAACGTGATCGCCGAGCGGGCGATCTCGGCCAGCACCGCCGCGAGGTCGCCGGTGCGCTCCACTCGGCCGTCCGCGGTCAGCGCCACCCGGACCGGCTCGCCGGCCGCGAGGCGGTTGAGCGTCGCGCGGTCGGGCCCGGCGTACCCCTGCGGTGTCTCGCGGGCCAGGGCCAGTCGGTACATCGCCTCGCGCAGTTCGATCGTGTCCGCGAGCCCGCGATCGTCCACCGTCGGAAGCGTGTCGACGAGGCCGGCCGCGACCGTCCAGGACGCGAGCGAGGTCGGTGTGTCGAGAAGGTCGCGCGCCTCGGTGCGGCGCGCCTGGACGGTGCCGATCAGGTCGAGTGCGACGTCGCCGCCGCTGAAGGTGTAGGCCACCCCGTCAGGATAACCCGTTTGACAGGTTAGCGTCGGACGGGCCAGGCTGAGTAACCGGATTGGGCAGTTATTCTCTTCGTCGATCGGGAGTGGGTCCCAGTGACCGTCGCAGACACCACCCAGGACAGCAGGCAGCACGTCGCTCCGGGCGGCCGGTCGGCACCGACGGCCGTCGGGCATCCGCCGGATCGGACCGGGTGGCGAGTCGGGCGACCCGGGCGGGAACGGCGAAGGGACGCGGCCGGGAAGGCGGTGCCGCCGCTGTTCGTGCTGCTGTGGAGCAGCGGGTTCATCGTCGCTGCGATCGGGGTGGACGCGGCGCCGCCGTTGTTGCTGATGTTCTTCCGGTTCGTGCTCGCCGGAGCGCTGCTCGCCGTGTTCGCCCTGGTCGTGCGGGCGCCGTGGCCGCGCGGTCGACGGCTCGGGCACGTGATGGTGGCCGGACTGCTGTTCCAGGCGGTCCAGTTCGGCGCGCTGTACACGGCGCTGTCGCTCGGCATGTCCGCCGCCGTGGCGGCCCTCGTCCAGGGGCTCAATCCGGTGCTGATCGCACTGTTGGCCGGGCGTGTCCTCGGCGAGCGGGTGAGCGTGCGGCAGTGGTTGGGCTTCGGCCTGGGCACGATCGGGGTCGTGCTCGCCGTCTCCGGTCCCGCCGGCACGTCGCTCCCGGCGCTGGTCCTGGCCGTGGTCGGGCTGCTCGGGCTCAGCGTGGGCACGGTGTACCAGAAGCGCTATGTGCAGGACGTCGACCTGCGCACCGGCACGGCCGTGCAGTTCCTGGTCAGCGCGCCGTTCATCGGCCTGGGATCGCTGCTGTTCGAGACGCCGCACATCGGCGCGTGGGGGCCGTTCCTCGGCACGCTCGCGTGGATGGTGCTGGTCAACTCGATCGGGGTGTTCACGCTGCTCAACCTGATGTTGCGGCGGTCCTCGGCCAGTCGGGTCGGCACGCTGTTCTTCCTGACGCCGGCCGCGACCGCGCTCCTCGCGTGGCTCCTGCTGGACCAGTCGTTGCGGGTGACCACGCTGGCCGGGATCGCGATCGGCGGCGTCGGGGTGTTGCTGGCGAATCGCGGCTGAGGAGCCGCGGGCCAGGGACCGCCGTTGGTCAGCCCAGCACGTCGGCGACCGCTCGGGTGACCTTCGGCCAGGCCGTCGAGAGCGGGTCGACCGGCTCGAAGTGGCCGATTCCCGGGAGTTCGCGCAGGTCTGCTCCCGAGACGGCTGCGAAGGTTCGGCTCAGCGCGATCGGGACCTGCTCGTCGGCGTCGCCGTGCAGCAGGATCAACCGGCGCCCGCCGACCCCACCCGCCGCCAGCCGGACCGGGTCGGTCTCGGCGAGCACGGGCTCGGAGTGGTCCGGCAGGAACTCGGCCGCCGCGCCGTCGTCCAGGTTCAGCTTCAGCGCCGCGTCCAGGTCCAGTACGCCGCCCAACGCGATCGCCCCCGCCAGGGCCGGCGGCGCGGACAGCCGACCCGGGCCACCCGCCGGCACCCGATCGCGGAGCGCGGCCCACACCGCGAGGTGCCCGCCGGCGGAGTGGCCGAGCAGCACCATCGGCTCCGGGACCTGCGCCGCCAGCAGATCGACGGCGGCGGCGACATCCTCGAACGTCCCGGGCCGGCCACCCCCCGGTTGCCCGGCCCGGCGATACTCGACGGTCGCGGCCGTGTACCCCTCGGCCGCCAACGCGACGCACATCGAGTACGTGTACCCCCGGTCGTACCGCGCCCGCCAATACCCCCCGTGCAACACCACGACAAGCCCACGCGACTCGCCCGCCGCCTGCCAGAGATCGACAACCTGCTCCACTCCCGCCCCGTACCGCAACGTACGATCCGGCCCGGCAGCCGACCGACCAAGAATGTCCCGCGAAGCGCTCATCCCGGCATTGTGCCGTTCCCGCCCCCCGGTCCTCCCTTCGCCCCGGCGTGTTCAGGGGGAAGTGGCCGCGGCATCCAGCAGTTCGTCGATGCCCGCGCGGACGCCGTCGGCGAGGGATTGGGCGTCGGGGACTGCGTCGAAGTCGGCGGTGATGCCGAAGGTGACGTGGTCCAGGTAGGAGAAGACGCCGACGCCGATGCGCATCGTGCTCGCGATCGGGACGTACGGGTAGAGCTCGCGCAGCGGGCGGCCCAGCATGTACAGCGGCACGCGCGGGCCCGGGACGTTGGTGGTGAGCGTCTGCAGGAAGCGCTGGGGGAAGCGCAGCGCGGTGCGCGAGCCGAGGGCCAGCAGGGTCGGCGCGGCGAAGTTGCCCAGATTGGTGAGGACATCGGCGCCGGCCGCCTGCCGGCTGCGTTTGAGGTCGTCCATCTGCTCGCGGATCGAGCGGAGCCGGGCCGCCGGATCGTCCTCGCCGACCGGCAGGTTCACCAGGATTGCGCTGAGCCGGTTGTTGAGCGTTTTGCGCTCGCGCGGCGCCCGCACCGACACCGGGACCAGCGAGCGGACCACCTGATCCGACGTCAACTCGCCCCGCCCCGCCAACAGATCGCGAAAGCCCCGGGTGATCGCGGTGAGGATCACGTCGTTGACGGTGCCGCCGAACTCCTTCCGGATCCGTTTGATCTCGGCGATCTCCGCATCGGCCCACACCCAGCGCCGATGCGGCCCGATCGAGCCGTTGAGCGAGCCGGCCGAGGTCTCCAGGAGCCGATGCGCGGTACCGGGCAGGCTGCGGGCCAGCGCCCGGACGATGTCGGTCAGTTCCGAGCCGCTGCGCATTTCCCGAGCCAGCGCCGGCACCGCCGCCAGGTGCTTGATCGGGGCCGCGACCGCGTCCCGCAGGCCGTCCGCGATCAGATCCGCGGTGCTCGGCGCGGGCTCCGGGAGCCACGGGTCGAGGTCCGCCGACTCGTCGGCCCCGGGCGGCTCCGGGTCCTTGCGCCAGTCGAGCAGGATCTGCAGCAGGTCGGTGCCGGCGATGCCGTCGATCAGGCAGTGGTGCACCTTGGAGATGATCGCCCAGCGGCCGTCGGCCAGGCCCTCCACCAGCCAGACCTCCCACAGCGGCTTGGTCAGGTCCAGCCGCTGCGCGAACAGCCGGCCGGCGAGGTTGCGCACCTGATCGGCGCCGCCCGGCGCGGGCACCGCGGTGTGCCGCACGTGGTAGAGGATCTGAAAGTGTTCGTCGTCCACCCACACCGGGCGGCCCAGATGCAGCGGCAGCGTGCGGACCCGCTGCCGGTAGCGCGGCACGTCCGGCAACTTCGAGACGAACAGTCGGATCACGTCGCCGTACGACGGGGCGGGCCCGTCGAAGATCAGCACGGATCCGACGTGCATCGGCACGTTCTCGTCCTCGACGAAGTAGAACCCGGCATCCATCGCGCTCAATCGGTCCATCCAGGCACCGTAGGTGCCTTCCGAGGCCCGGTCCAGATACCCGGCGAAACGTGATAAGCGGTGCCGGCTCCCGGGTCCGGCGGACAGCGGCGGGGATGGCGGCTAGAGTCCGGGCGGCACATATCGAGGGGGGAAACTCGCAGATGGGCACATCGGGTACAGGCATGCCGAAAATCGGATCCACGCGGCGGCATGCGGGGGTGATCGTGCCGGCGTTGGCGGTGGTGTTGACCCTGGCATTGGCGGGGTGCGACGGGGGCGGCAAGTCCGGCTCGCCGAAGCCCTCGCAGAGCGGCGGCGGGGCGGGCGCGGCCACCGCGTCGGGTTCGCCGACACCTTCCGCGCCGTCGTCCTCGTTGTCGCCGTCGCCGTCGGCGGCTGCGAAGAACTCCACGCCGACACCGTCGAAGGCACCCGCCACGCCGGCGGGCGACTCGGTCGGCACCGGGGGGAGCAAGAGCACGGGGTCGAGCGGCGGTTCGGCGGGGACGGGTTCGTCCGGTGGCTCCGGTACCTCCGGTACTACCGGCGGCAGCAGCACCGGCGGCGACGGGCCGGTCTACTACAAGAACTGCACCGCGGTTCGGGCCGCCGGCGCCGCGCCGATCCATCGCGGCGAACCCGGCTACGGCGCGCACCTGGACCGGGACGGGGATGGTACGGCCTGCGAATGAGTCGAATCGGCCGCCGTGGGGAGGGGGATGCCGGCGGCGGCCGGTCGGGCCGGCTACAGTCCTACGACAGTCGATCACGGGGGCGTGTGCAGCATGCGACGTACGAAGAAACGAATCTTCCGGGTCGGGACGGTCGCCGTCGCGGCGACCACGGCCGGCGTACTGGTCCTGACGGGATGCGGCGGTGGGAGCAAGTCGTCGAAGCGGCCGAAACCGCCGAAGCGCACGACGGTTTCCGTCCCGAGCGCGACCGCCACGAACCCCGGCACCGCGTTGCCGACCGCCACCCGATCCGGACCGACGGACACACCCGATCCCGCGCGCTTCACGAGTTCCGGATCGGCCACGACGGGAAACACGGGCGGTTCGGCCACGGGCGGCTCGTCCGGCGGTTCGACGGGCGGCTCGACCAGCGGGTCCAAGGGCGGCAGTTCGTCCGGCAGCGGCTCCAAGGGCGGTTCGTCCAGCGGTTCCAGGGGTGGTGGTTCACGCGGGGGCCGGTGACGGCTCGGCGTGACTCGGGAGCGCGAGCGGGGTGCCGGTCCGGCCCCCGTTCCGCCGCCCACCCGGCCCCTCGCCCGACCACCTGCGGATCGACCCGCCGACCGCCTTCGCGCCGAGTGGTCGAACACGGCAGGATGGCATCCAGCGTGGGGGCGGACGGGTGCAGGGCGGAAGGGCGATAGCGTGGCGAGTCGGCGGAGCACCGGCGTGCTGGGGACATGGGCCGAACTACAGCGGCAGCAACAGCGGCAGCGCGAGGCCGAGTTGCGCGCGCGGCAGCAGCAACAGCGGGCGGACGAGCGCAATCGCCGTGAGGCGCAGAAGGCCGCCGCCCGCGCGGACCGCGAGGCGCAGCGCGCCTACCAGCAGGCCCGCGAGGCCGAAGTGGCCCGACGGACCGCCGAGATCGAGGAGCGCGTCGCCGAACTCCAGGGCGTGCTCCGGGCCCGGCTGAGCGCGCCGGGGTTCCGGATCGACCGGTTGCGCGCCGCCGTGGAGATCCCGCCGTTCCAGCCGGGGGAGTTGGCCCGGCCGATCCCGATGCCCGATCCGGCGCGCTATCAGGTCGCCGCCCCGTCCGGCCTGGGCTCGTTCGCGCCCGGCGCGCACTCGCGCTATGAGCAGGACCGGGCGCAGGCACAGGCCCGCTACGAGCACGACCTGCGGGCCGCACAGGCCGCCGAATACGAGCGGCAGCAGCGATACAACGACTACCGCCGCCGGTTCGAGGAGTGGGCCAACGGTCAGCGGGCGCTCGCCGCGCAGCGCAACGAGCAGGTCGACGACCTGGTGCGGCGGCTCGCGGCGCGCGATCCGGAGGCGATCGAGGACTACTTCGAGGGGGTCCTGCTCGCCTCGCCGGACTGGCCGGAGGGCTTCTCCGACCAGTCGACGGTGGCCTTCGACGCCGCGCAGCGCCAACTCGTGGTCGACCACGAACTCCCGACCGTCGACGTGGTGCCGGCGGTGGCCCGGATGCGCTACGTCAAGACCGACGACCAGGAGAAGGAGGTCGCCCGCACGGCGACCGACCGGCGCACGATCCACCGCGACGTGCTCGCGCAGAGCGCGCTGCGGATACTCGCCGAACTGTTCTTCGCCGACCACGAGGGCATCCTCGACTCGGTGGTGCTGAACGGCTTCGTTCAGGCGATCGACCCGGCGACGGGCCGACCCGGGCGCACGTACCTGGTCACGGTGACCGCCCGCGCGCAGGACTTCCGGCACATCAGCCTGGACCGGGTGGACGCGGTCGCGTGCCTGGAGGCGATGGAGGGCACGCTGTCGACGCGCCCGGACCGGCCCACCCCGGTACGCACGACCCGGCTCGCGGACAGCGTCGCCTCGGCGCCGACGCCGGCGCCGGCGCCCACCCCCACGCTGCCCGCGCGGCCCGGGGCCGACGACGATCCGGACCTGTTCGTGATGGACCCGATCGAGTTCGAGAACCTGATCGCCGAGCTGTTCCAGCGCATGGGCATGGAGGTCGCGACCACCGCGCGCAGCGGCGACCAGGGCGTCGACGTGGTCGCGGTGGACCCGGACCCGATCCGCGGCGGCACGATCGTGGTGCAGGTCAAGCGCTACCGGCACACCGTCCCGCCGACCGCCGTGCGCGACCTGGCCGGGACCGTACAGCACCACGGCGCGAACAAGGGCCTGCTGGTCACCACGTCCCAATTCGGGCCCGGCAGCCACGAGTTCATCCGCAACAAGCCGCTGGGCCTGGTCACCGGGCCGGAGTTGGTCGGCCTGCTCGCCCGCCACGGCCTGCGCGGTCGGCTGGGTCCGGGCACCGGCACGGCCGCCGCGCCCGGCAGCCGGCTCCTGGTCCAGGTGGCCTGGGACGCGGGGACCGCGCCGCCGCTGGACCCGTGCGCGTTCGTATGCCGGCGCGGACGGGTGCTCGGCGACGAGCACTTCGTCTTCTTCAACAACCCGGCCAGTCCGGAAGGGGCGGTGCGGATCGGCGACGGGGTGGGCTTCCTGATCGACCTGGCCCTGCTGCCCCGCGAGGCCGACCGGCTGGTCCTGGCCGCCGCCGTCGACGAGGAACACGCCCCCGGCCGCGACCTGAGCACCCTGCGCGGCACCAAACTCACCCGCCTCGACCAGGCGAACGGCCGCAACCTCGGCACCAACCCGGTCCCGACCCGCCGCTCCGGCGAAACCGCCATGGTCCTCGGCGCCTTCGTCCGCACCGACACCGGCTGGACTTTCTCCCCCACCACAAACGGCTTCCGCAACGGCCTACTGGGCGTCGCGGAGTCACACGGCGTGGAGGTGGAGTAGGCCACGCCCGGCCCGGGTCGATCCGGCGTGCATGACGCTTCAGACGTCCAGCATGAGCCGAAGGTAGGTGCGGATCTCCTCCGCCTCCTTGTCGCCGACGCTGCCCAGCGGGCGCCCGATGAGACGCTGTTCGGAGATCGCCCGCACATCGTCGGTCCGGGCCCAGCTCGGACGGCGGAGGCCGGACTGTGGCGAGGACACCGGGACGTGATGGGGCAGGCCGCGGTCCTGCGTGGTCAGCGGCACGATGATCGCCATGGCGATGGGGAAGGACGCGTAGAACGGTGAGTTCACCACCACGACGGGACGGCGACCGGACTGCTCCGAGCCGATGACCGGCGCGAGGTCGGCCATCCAGACCTCCCACGGGGCGGCTTTCCGGCTCACTGCCCACCGCCCAGGCCGTCGCCGGCCAGGCCGTCCCACTCGCCGAGTTCGCTTTCGTAGCCCTTCCACGCGGCAGGGTCGGCCTCGAGCCGTGCATACGCGGCCAAGACCGCTGCCTTGCGGTGCTCGGTGAGCAGATGGGAAAGGGCGGCATTCAACGTGACGCCGCCGAGTTCGTCCGCGGCCAGGCGAGCCAGTTCGTCTCGTATGCCCGTCTCGACCTTGATCGTGGTGGAGGTCATACCGTCCAGTATACCTGGGAGTATGCGAGTGGGCTGTCGTTGCCCGTCGCGGGAGCGGTATCGGGCTGCTGAGGGGGGCGTCGTCCCTGCGGGGATGCGTCGTACCCGTCTGTCAGGATGATCGATGTGGCGACGAACGATCCTGGTGGGAGCAGCGGCGAGGACGGGCAGTTGGTGCTCGGGGTCGAGGGGGCGCGGCGGGCCGTGCGGGCTGCGCGGGGGCGCAAGCCGAAGGCGCCGGCTCAGGCCGAGCGGCTACCGGTGGCCAGGGTCGTCGTGGACAAGGGGCTCGTGCATCTGGATCGGTTGTTCGACTACTCGGTGCCGGCCAAGCTGGACGAGCAGGCCCAGCCCGGGGTGCGGGTGCGGGTGCGGTTCGGGGCCAAGGTCGTGGACGGGCGGCGGCGCGGTGGCGGGTTGATCGACGGGGTGATCGTCGAGCGGGCCGAGCGCAGCACGTACGCCGGGCCGCTGGCCCCGTTGGCGAGCGTGGTCTCGCCTGAGATCGTGCTCGCGCCGCCGATGGTCGAGCTGGCCCGGGCGGTGGCGGACCGGTACGCCGGCAGCCTCGCCGACGTCGTGCAGCTCGCGCTGCCGGCCCGGCACGCGCGCGCCGAGGCGGAGCCCTCGGGGGAGCCGTTGACACGGCCCGGGCCGCCCGCGCCCGGGCCGTGGTCGCGCTACCCGGCCGGCGTCGCGCACCTGGCCGCGCTCGCCGCGGGGGAGTCGCCGCGCACGGTGTGGGCCGCGCTGCCCGGACCGCACTGGCCGGACGAGATCGCCCGCGCGTTGGCCGCCACCCTGGCCGGAGGTCGGGGAGCGCTCGCGGTCGTCCCCGACGCCAAGGCCGTGGATCGGGTCGACGCGGCGTTGACCGCGCTGCTCGGTCCGGGCCGGCACGTCGCGCTGACCGCCGGACTGGGACCCGAGGAGCGCTACCGGCGCTGGCTCGCGGTCAACCGGGGCACGGTCCGCGCCGTCGTGGGCACCCGCGCGGCGATGTTCGCGCCGGTGGTGGAACTGGGCCTGGCCCTGGTCTGGAACGACGGCGACGACTCGCACGCCGACCAGAACGCGCCGCACCCCCACGTGCGCGAGGTACTGGCCATGCGCGCCGCCCGCGAGCACGCCGCGTTCACCGTCGGCGGGCACTCCACCACGGTCGAGGCCGCGCAACTGGTCCGCACCGGCTGGGCCCGGCCGCTGGACGCCGACCGCGCCGCCGTCCGCGCCGCCGCACCGCTCGTGCGCACCGTCGGCAGCGATTTCGACCTGGCCCGGGACGAGGCGGCGCGCGCGGCACGGTTGCCGAGCCTGGCCTGGGACGTGGCGCGCTCCGCGTTGCGCAGCGGTCCGGTCCTGGTCCAGGTGCCCCGACGCGGCTACCTGGTGCGCACGTCGTGTCAGCGCTGCCGGGAGCCGGCGCGCTGCGTGCACTGTTCGGGGCCGCTCGAACTGCCCTCCGGGGACGCGGTGTTGACCTGCGGTTGGTGTACCCGGCCGGCGCCGAACTGGCATTGCCGGGTGTGCGGCGGGGACCGCATCCGGGCGGGCGTGATCGGCGCGCGGCGGACCGCGGAGGAGTTGGGCCGCGCGTTCCCGACCGTGCCGGTGCGTACCTCCGGGCGGGACGCGATCCTGACCACCGTGCCGGATCTGCCCGCGCTGATCATCGCCACGCCCGGAGCCGAACCGGTCGCGCCGAGCGGCTACGCGGCGGCGCTGCTCCTGGACGGCTGGGCCCTGCTCACCCGGCCCGACCTGCGCGCCGGCGAGGAGGCGCTGCGCCGCTGGCTGGACGCGGCGAGCCTGGTCCGCCCGGCGGGGGAGGGCGGCACGCTGGTCGTGGTCGCCGAGTCCACGCTGCGCCCGGTGCAGGCGCTGGTGCGGTGGGACCCACAGGGGTACGCGCTGACCGAACTCGGCGAGCGGGCCGACCTGAACCTGCCGCCGGTTTCGCGGATGGCGTCGGTCACCGGGCCGCCCGCAGGGATCGCCGACTTCCTGGCGGTGTTGCGGCTGCCGGACGGGGTGGATGTACTGGGGCCCGTCCCGGTCGCCCCGACCGTCGCCCGCACCCCGCCGCCGGCGCCGACCAGGCCCGACCCCAGGGCCGCCGACACCCGCGCCGAACTCACCCGCGCCCTGTTCGGCACCACGCCGCCACCCCCCGCGGCGGCCCGGCCGGCGGCCGAACCGCCGCGCCACGAACGGGTCCTGCTCCGGATCGAACCCGGCCGCGGCGCGGAACTGGCACACGCGCTGAAGGCGGCACAGACGTTGCGTCTGGCCCGGGGGACCGCCGATCCGGTGCTGATCAGGGTCGATCCGCCGGACATCGGCTGACGCGGTCGGGCGCGGCGCCCGGTCCGCCCGGACGGCGCGCCCCCGGCGGCACCCCGGGCGCCCGGCTCATGGCCCGGCTCCGGGGGCCGCGCGGCGGGTGCCACGAGCCCACCCGGGTGTGACCCGCCGACGCGAGTGACGCCATGCCCGCGGGTTTCTCGTCGGTTGCGGCCCTGCGGCCCTGCTGCCTCGCAGACCTGCCGCCCCGCGGACCCGCGGACCCGCGGACCCGCGACGAATCGGGCGTTCGCCCCTGTCGCAGCTAGGGGCGGCTACCCCCAGTGCGTCCGACTTCCGCAGCCCTTCGTCGTCGGGGTCGTGGTGCAGCGCAGCGACTCCGTGTCGCCCGTGCGGTCGGCCAGGAGGGCGCCGGCCGCGTCGTAGGCGCGGATGTGCGGCGGGGCGTCGACGTTGCCGGGGATGCCGGCGAACCACACGCCGTTGCGGACCACCGCGCCGATCGTGCGTCCGTCCGGCAGCTCCACCACGATCCGGGCCACCGAGGCCGTGGTCCTGCCCCACCACGTGGACACCGCGGAGACCGGCGGCGGGTCGTTCACCGGACCGAGGAGCATGCTTCGACGGACTTCGAACGGGCCCGCGAGGGTGCCGTCGGCCGCCGTCGGGGCCGGGAAGTCCGGTGGCGCCTCCCCGTGGCAGACCACCAGGCCCGGCTTGGTCGCCTTGCCCACGACCATCGGGCGCAACATGCCGCTGCGCATCTCCTCCCAGGCGGTGAAGTACGGCTTGAACGCCGAATCCGGCTCGCGCACCTTCCACAACGACGCGTCGGGCCCGGCCGGACTCGGCGTCCGCGCCCCGTGCGCCGTCGGGCTCGCCGTCAGCGGCGGCGGCGGCCCCCCGTCCACCGCGACGCCCGGCGGGAACGTGGCCGGCTTGTCCGGCCAGTACAGCGACCCGGACCCGATCGCGGGCCCCCCGGACGACGTCGGGGACACGTTCGGCCCGGTCGGCCGGCCCGTTCCGGCCGGCGGCACCGGATCGCTCGACCACGGCGGCACGGGCGCCTCCGACAACGGCATCCCCGGCGGCAGCGACCACCCTCCACCCGGCGACATCGTCGCCCCCGGTGGCTGCCACGTCGGCTTCGACGTCGCGAATCCGGTCGGCGGCGGAGGCGGGACCGCGGCCCGCCGGCCGTTGTCCAGACACGTCGCCAGCGTTCGGCTCGCCACGTCCCACGGCACCGGGTCGCCCGCCTTGGCCGACTCCCTCGGCACCCCCTGGGACGGGTCCTGGCCGGCCACCGGCCCCGCGGCCGACAGGTTCTCCGGCCCCCGCCACGGCCCCGCGGCCAACACCCCCACGGCGCACATCGCGAGCACCGCGCCGGCGGCGATCCCCGGTACCAGCGCCCGGTGCCGGCCGGACGGCTCCGTGTCGAGCATGGCCAGCAACTCCCGCCGGCGCCGGTCGTGTCCGGGCAGCCGGTCCTCGTCGTACGGGCTCATCGTGCCTCCTCGATGCCTGTGTGCGTGCTCGCGTGCACGCCCTCTTCGGCCAGCAGGCCGCTCAACCGCTTGCGGGCCCGATGCATCCGCGCCTTGACCGTGCCCAACGCCACGCCCAGCGCGGTGGCCGCCGCCTGCTGATCCAGGCCGCCCCACACGCACAGCTCCACCACGTCGCGCTCGTGCCGGGGCAGCTTCGCCACCGAACGCCGCAACGCCTGCGCCGCACGCTCGCGGTCGATCCGCCGGGCCACCTCGTCCGCGTGGTCGGGTTCGTGGTCGGGCAGCGGCACCCGCGCGGCCAGCGCCCGGTAACGCTTGAGCGCGCGCCGCCGGTTGGCCACCGTGCGGTTCGCCGTGCCGAGCAGCCACGGCAGTGCGCTGTCCCGGTCGAAGGTCACCTCCGCACGGCGACGCCAGGCGGTCAGGAACACCGCCGACGTCAGGTCCTCGGCCTCACCGCCGTCACCGGTCCGCCGCAGGAGGTGGCCGTAGACCGCCCCCGCGTGCCGGTCGAACACCACCGCGAACGCGTCGCGATCCCCCGCGCGGACCCGGGCCCACAACACGTGGTCCCCGTCCTGATGTTCCTGTTCGGTCATCACACCCGGAGAGTGTCCGCCACCTCGGACAGGGTTGCCGGAGGTAAGCCGGCCCCACCCGACCAGGCTTGCCGGAGGCACGCGAGCCCCACTCCGCGCACCACCGGAAGCCGACGCGGACGGTCGCCGGACGTACCCCGGGCCGCCCCGCCGGCGACCCACGCCCGGCATGCGGGAGCCGGGCCGCGCCCGCTCAGTAGACTTGCCGCTCTCCGGTTCCGATCGACCGACACCGCCGAGCGGCACACCTCGTGCACCGCGCCGCCACGCGCGGCGGTCGCCGGCAGCCGTACGACCGACCACCGACCGACCACCGATGGGGGAGCACACCCGTGGCAGTCCAGCCGATCCGCCTGTTCGGCGACCCCGTCCTGCGCAGCAAGGCCGACCCGGTCACCGTGTTCGACAAGGAACTGCGTCGACTGGTCGCCGACCTCACCGACACGATGCGCGACGCGCCCGGCAGCGGCCTGGCCGCGCCGCAGATCGGCGTTGCCCTGCGGGTGTTCACCTACCAGGTGGACGGCGAGGTGGGCCACCTGATCAACCCCGACCTGGACCTGTCCGAGGACGAACAGGACGGCCCCGAGGGCTGCCTGTCCCTGCCGGGTCTGCGCTACGACACCAAGCGCGCGTACGGCGTGGTCGCCAAGGGCTTCAACATGCACGGCGACCCCGTCGTCATCGAGGGCACCCGGCTGCTCTCGCGCTGCATCCAGCACGAGACCGACCACCTCGACGGCATCCTGTTCATCGACCGGCTCGACCGCGAACAGCGCAAGTCCGCGCTGCGTGCGCTGCGCGAGGCGGAGTGGGCGGGGCAGGCCCCGCCCCAGGTGAAGTTCTCCCCCCACTCCACCTTCGGGAAGGCCCTCTAAAACCCCATGCGCCTAGTCTTCGCCGGCACCCCCGAGGTCGCCGTCCCCGCACTCGAAGCCCTCCTGGAGTCCCGGCACGAGGTGGTCGCGGTGGTCACCCGCCCCGACGCCCCCGCCGGTCGCGGTCGCAGACTGGTCGCCAGTCCGGTGGCCGAGCGAGCCGCCGAGGCCGGGATCGAGATCCTGCGCCCGGCCAAGCCGCGCGACCCGGAATTTTTGGCCCGGCTCACCGAGATCGCCCCCGATTGCTGCCCCGTGGTCGCCTACGGCGCGCTGCTGCCCAAGGTCGCGTTGGAGATCCCCGCGCGCGGCTGGGTCAACCTGCACTTCTCGCTGCTGCCCGCCTGGCGCGGCGCGGCGCCGGTGCAGCACGCCGTGCTCGCCGGCGACGACATCACCGGCGCGTGCACCTTCGAGATCGAACAGGGCCTGGACTCCGGCCCGGTGTACGGCATGGTCACCGACGAGATCCGGCCCACCGACACCAGCGGCGACCTGCTCGACCGGCTCTCCCGCTCCGGCGCGCGCCTGCTGGTGGCGACCATGGACGGGATCGCCGACGGCAGCCTCGCCCCGCGCCCGCAGTCCCCGGAGGGGGTGTCCCTCGCGCCCAAGATCGGCGTCGAGGACGCCCGCGTCGACTTCACCGCACCCGCGCTGCGCGTGGACCGCGTGGTGCGCGGCTGTACCCCCGCCCCCGGCGCCTGGACCACTTTCCGCGGCGAGCGGCTGAAGCTCGCCCCGGTCCGGCTGCGCGCCGGGGACAACGCGCTGGCCCCCGGCGAGATCGCGGTGGAGAAGAAGGTGGTCCGCGTGGGTACCGGCAGCCATGCGGTCGAACTCACCCAGGTCCAGCCCCAGGGCAAACGCATGATGGCCGCCACCGACTGGGCCCGGGGCGCACACCCCGAGCCCGGTGAAACCCTCGGCACGAACTGAGCACCGTGACCAACGCCCCCGCCGCACGCCCCTACCGCCGCCCGCGTCCCGACGCCGCGCGCCTGGCCGCCTACGACGTCCTGCACGCGGTCGGCGAACGCGACGCCTACGCCAACCTGGTGCTGCCCGCGCTGCTGCGCGAGCGCCGGATCATCCCCCGTGACGCCGCCTTCGCGACCGAGTTGGTGCACGGCACGCTGCGCCGCCAGGGCACCTACGACCGGATCGTGGCGGCCTGCACCGACCGGCCGATCCAGGAGATCGACCCGCCGGTCCTGGACGTGCTCGCGCTCGGCGTGCACCAGCTGCTGAGCATGCGCACCCCCGTACACGCGGCCGTCTCGGCCACCGTGGAACTGGCCCGCGCGGTACTCGGCGACGGCCGGGCCAAGTTCGTCAACGCGATCCTGCGCCGGGTGTCCAAGCAGGACCTGGACACGTGGTTGCGGCAGATCGCGCCGCCCTACGAGGACGACCCCGAGGGCCACCTCGCGGTCCTGCACTCGCACCCGCGCTGGATCGTGCAGGCGCTGTGGGACGCGCTGGGCGCGCGCGGCAACCCGCACGACCGCGCCGCGATGGAGGCGCTGCTCGCCGCCGACAACCTCGCCCCGGTGATCTCCCTGGTCGCCCGCCCGGGCCGGGTGGAACTCGCCGAGCTGTACGAGGCCGGGGCCACCCCCGGGCGCTGGTCGCCGTACGCCGCCACGCTGCCCGAGGGCGACCCCGCCGCGATCAAGGCGATCCGCGACGGCCGGGCCGCCGTCCAGGACGAGGGCAGCCAGCTCGTCGCCGCCGCGCTGGCGAACGCCGAGGTGGAGGGCACCGAGAGCCGCTGGCTGGACCTGTGCGCCGGCCCCGGCGGCAAGGCGGGCCTGCTCGCCGCGATCGCCACGGGCCGCGACGTGTCGCTGCTCGCGGTCGAACGCCGCCACCACCGCGCCCGCCTGGTCCGCAACGCGATCGGCCACCTGACCCACCATCAGGTGATCACCGCCGACGGCACCAGGCTGGCCTGGCGACCCGGGAGCTTCGACCGGGTGATCGCCGACGTCCCGTGCAGCGGCCTGGGCGCGCTGCGCCGCCGCCCGGAGTCGCGCTGGCGCCGCAAGCCCGAGGACATCCCCGAACTGGGCGAACTCCAGCGCGCTTTGCTGCGCACGGCGGTGGCGGCGGCCCGTCCCGGCGGGGTGATCGCCTACGTCACCTGCTCACCGCACCCGGCCGAGACCCGCGTGGTGGTCGACGACATTCTGCGCGCGGACGAGGCCGAGCTGATCGACGCCCGCCCCCTGTTCCCGGGCGTACCGCACCTGGGCAGCGGGCCGGACGTACAACTGTGGCCGCACCTGCACGGCACGGACGCGATGTATCTGGCCCTGCTGCGTCGGAGGGGCTGACCGGTCGGCGGTCGCCCGGCCGAATGGGGTGATGCGCGGCTGAATCCGGTTGAATGGGGCATACCGGCGAGGGTGGTCGTCACTTCGGGCGCGGCCGCACCGGCCGTCCCTCGGGTTCCACGCGCACCGCGGGCGGTCGCGACATCCCGCCATCGCAGGAGCCGCCGTACCCATGTCCACGCTCGCCCGCAGCACCCCGCGCCCCGGCCTGCTCGTCCGCACAGGGGCGGCGGTGCGCGGCGAATGGACCAGGCTCACCGCGCGGCCCGTGCGCGAACTGCGCGCGCACGGGCCGAAAGCGATTCCGCTCACGGTGTGCGCGGTGCTCCTGAGCCTCGGCTTCTGGCTGGCCTGGCGCACCTCGTGGGGCGGCGACGTGGTGCGGGTGCTGGGCGGGGTGAGCGCGGGCATCCCGCTGCCGCTCGCGCTGCTGCGCACCCCCGTGTCGTTGTTCGTGCCCGCGCCGGACCTGCCGGTGTGGGGTGCGCTGATCCAGGTGCTGATCCTGTTCGGACTGGCCGAACTCGACCTGGGCGCCCGTCGGACCCTGGTGATCGCGTACGTCGCCACGCTGTCCGGCACGCTGGCCGCGCGCGTGATGGTCGGCCTCGGCCCGGACCACGTGCTCGGCATCGACGCACATCAGGGCGACATCATGGACACCGGCCCCTCGGCCGCGGTGGTCGGCCTGGTGGTGTGCATCGCGATGGTGCGCCGGGCGCCGATCCTGTTCGTGGGTGTGTGGGCGCTGATGATCGCCGAGGTGGTGGTCAAGCCGAACCTGGCCGGCCGCGAGCACATTGCCGCGCTGACCGGGGTCACCCTGTGCACCGGCGTGTACCTGATCCGGCGGCGCCGGCGAGACCTTGAAGCGTCCTCTCGTCGTGAAGTATCTTGATGTCGAGATAGTTTGCGCCATGCCCCCGGGAGGCCGCCATGCCGATCGACTTCCACAACCACGCCAACCGCCTCACGTACACCCACCGCACCGCCGGCGCGGACTGGGCGCGGCTGGTCGGCGACCTCGTGGACCCGGTCGGGGCGCGGGTCGTGGACGTCGGGTGCGGTGGCGGGGTGTACACCACCGCGTGGCTGGACCTGGGGGCGGCGAGCGTGGTCGGGGTGGACTTCTCGGCCGCGATCCTCTCCGGCGCCCGGGAGCGGGCCGGGTTGTCGCCGCGGGGAGGGCTGTCGTTTCGCGAAGGGGATGCGTACGCCACGGGGTTGCCCGACGGCGCCGCCGACATCGTGTTCGAGCGGGCGCTGATCCACCATCTCGACGACCTCGCCGAATGTTTCCGCGAGGCCCGGCGGCTGCTCGCGCCCGGCGGCACGCTGATCGTCCAGGACCGCACCCCGGCCGACGTCGCCCGCCCCGGCACGCCCACCCACCTGCGCGGCTGGTTCTTCGAGCGGTTCCCCGCGCTGCTCGCGATCGAGACCGCCCGGCGCCCCACCGGCGCCACGGTCGAGGCGGCACTGCGCGAGGCCGGCTTCACCGCCGTACGCACCACCGCGCTCGCCGAGACCCGCCGCAGCTACACCGACGCCCGAGAGGTCGGCGCCGACCTGCGCGCCCGCACGGGCCGCTCGCTGCTGCACGAACTGACCGACACCGAACTGGACGCGCTGGCGGCCTACATCGAGTCCAAGCTTCCGTCCCGGGCGCCCATCACCGAAATCGACCACTGGACGATCTGGTCCGCGACCGGCTGAGGTCTCCCGCCCCGGCGAGGACGACGAGAGACCCCAACAGCCGCGCATCGCTTTCACTCATTGTGACGAAGCTTCACGGGCCGGCGCGGGCGACCCCGAACCGTGAAAACCGCAGCGTGCTCACGCAGCGCAACGGGTGGGCGCGTGGGCAAAACAACCCCGCCCTAATGGGCGCAGCGCTCCGCGGCCCCCGTCGCCAGCGCCCGCAGCCGGTCCACCGCCGCACCCGGGTCCGTTCCGTCGAAGACCGCCGAGCCCGCCACGAACACGTCCGCCCCGGCCTCCGCGCACATCTCGATCGTCTTGGCGGAGACCCCGCCGTCCACCTGCAGCCACATCTGCAGACCGTGCTTGGCGATCAGCTGCCGGGTCCGGCGGATCTTCGGCAACATCACGTCCAGGAAGCTCTGCCCGCCGAATCCCGGCTCGACCGTCATCACCAGGAGCATGTCCAGCTCGGGCAGCAGGTCCTCGTACGGCTCGATCGGCGTGGCCGGCCGCAGCGCCATCGAGGCCCGCGCGCCCTTGGCCCGCAGGTCGCGGGCGAGCTTGATCGGGGCGGTCGCGGCCTCCACGTGGAACGTGACGCTGCCCGCGCCGGCCTCCGCGTAGGCGGGTGCCCAGCGGTCCGGGTCCTCGATCATCAGGTGCATGTCGATGGGGGTGTCGGTGGCCTTCATCAGGCTCTCCACCACGGGCAGGCCGAGGGTGAGGTTCGGTACGAAGTGGTTGTCCATGACATCCACGTGGAGCCAGTCGGCGTTGCGCACCTGCGCGACCTCGTCGGCGAGGCGGGCGAAGTCGGCGGACAGGATGCTCGGATTGATCTGCACGGTCATGCGCACAGAATCTCATCGAAGCGGCCCGCCGCGGGCACCGCCTCGACCAGCGACCTGACGAATCGTCAGATCATCCTCGCCGCAGTCGCGTTCGGATATACGAACGCACCGTGACGGACGGCACAGGTTGCCCACGGTCAACGTTGTCGGCCGCCGTGGCACACTTCGAGGTGTACGAAAGTCACGTACGCGCGCTCCGGGGTCGGTGAAAATCCGAACCGGCGGTTACAGTCCGCGACCCGGTCGACGCCCCGCATCACGTGGAGCGACGGCCGGCTGAACCGGTGGAATTCCGGTACCGACGGTCAAAGTCCGGATGGGAGGTGGCGCGCGGCGAGCGACTGCGGCATGCCCGCGTACCCCAAGGTGCGCCGACATCCCCGCGCGTCGATTCGTCGTGTCGTTGTGCCCGAAAACACCCCGGTTGCCCCGCGTCGAACGCGAGGAGGCACGAGGTGGAGGGCAACACCGCCCCGCCGGTCGAGGAGACCTCGGCGATGCGCCGGGCCATCTCGCTGGCGAGCCGTGCGCTCGGTCACACCAGTCCCAATCCGCTGGTCGGCTGTGTCGTGCTCGGCCCCGACGGCACCGTGGTCGGTGAGGGCTTCCACACCCGCGCCGGCGCCCCGCACGCCGAGGTCGAGGCGCTGCGCGCGGCCGGTGCGGCGGCCCGCGGCGGCACCGCCCTGGTCACCCTCGAACCCTGCTCGCACACCGGCCGCACCGGCCCCTGCACACAGGCCCTGATCGACGCCGGCATCCGCCGGGTGCGCTACGCCGTCGCCGACCCCAACCCGGCCGCGGCCGGCGGCGGCGCGGTGCTGCGTGCGGCGGGCATCGACGCCGAGGGCGGCCTGCTCGCCGCCGAGGCCGCGGCGGGCAACCGGGCCTGGCTGACCGCCATCCGCCTGGGCCGCCCGCACGTGACCTGGAAGTACGCGGCCACGCTCGACGGCCGCAGCGCCGCCGCCGACGGCAGCGCCCGGTGGATCAGCTCCGTCGAATCCCGCGCCGACACCCACGTGCTGCGGGCGAGCGTCGACGCGGTGCTGGCCGGCTCCGGCACGCAGCTCGCCGACGACCCGCACCTGGCCGCGCGCGACGTACCCGGCGCCCGGCAACCGCTGCGGGTGATCGTGGACACCCACGCCCGCACCCGCGCCGACGCCCGGGTGCTCGACGACGCGGCGCCGACCCTGATCGCGGTCGGCCCCGACGCGGTCGCCGCACACCTGCCCCAGGCCGCCGTACTGCGCGTACCGCTCGCGGACACCGGCCTGGACCTGCCCGCGCTGCTGAAGGAGCTGTACGCCCGCGACGTGCGCGCCGTGCTGCTCGAAGGCGGCCCCACCCTCGCCGGCGCGTTCGCCGCGGCCGGCCTGATCGACACCGTCGTGGGCTATCTCGCCCCCGCCCTGCTCGGCGCCGGACCCACCGCCCTGGGCCCGGCCGGAATCGGCACCATCTCCGAGATGTTGCGACTGGACGTCGACGACGTCACGCGCCTCGGCACCGACATCCGCATCACCGCCCGCCCACGGCCGCACTCCGCCGGCCGTACGAAGGAGTCCTGACGCATGTTCACCGGAATCGTTGAGGAACTCGGCGAGATCGTGGCCATCGAGCGGCTGACCGACTCGGCCCGGATCACCATCCGCGGCCCCGTCGTCACCACCGGTGCCCGACACGGCGACTCGATCGCCGTCAACGGTGTGTGTCTGACCGTCGTGGACGACAAGGTCGACCCCGAGGTGGCCACCTTCACCGCCGACGTGATGCAGGAGACGCTGGACAAGTCCAGCCTCGGCGCGCTGAGCACCGGCTCGCGGGTCAATCTGGAGCGCCCCATGGTGCTCGGCGGCCGGCTCGGCGGACACCTGGTCCAGGGGCACGTCGACGGCACCGGCGAGATCCTGGCCCGCACCCCCGGCGAGGAGTGGGAGATCGTCGAGATCGCCCTCCCGGCGCACCTGGCCCGCTACGTGGTGGACAAGGGCTCGATCACCGTCGACGGAATCAGCCTCACCGTCGTCGAGGCGCACGACGCGAGCTTCACCGTCAGCCTGATCCCCACCACGCTCGCGCTCACCACCCTCGGCGTGAAAACCGTCGGCGACCCGGTCAACCTCGAGGTCGACATCATCGCCAAGTACGTCGAGCGACTGGGCACCCACGGACCGGGCACACCCGGGCTCGGTACACAGGTGAGGGCATCGTGACCGGCTGGCTCAACGACGCCGCGTTCACCGTCGCGAACAAGCCGGTGCCGTGGTCCGACCTGCTCGGCCAGATCGCGTCCCTGGCCACCGTCTGGCTCGCGCTGCGCCGCAACCTGTGGGCATGGCCGGTACAGATCGTGGGCGCGGCGCTGCTGATCGCCGCCAACACCTCCGTGCACCTGGGCGGCAGCGCGATGCGCAACGTGGTGATCATCGTCGCCGCCGCGTACGGCTGGTGGCGCTGGGCGCGCGGGCGGCGCGACACCGGTGAGGTGGAGATCCGCTTCGGCACCACCCACGAGCGGATCGCGCTGGTCGCGCTGATGGCGGTCGGCACGGTCGGCTTCGCGCAACTGCTCGAACACACGGGCATCTCGTGGGCGCCCTGGCCGGACGCGTACATCTTCGTCGGCTCGGTCGTGGCCATGCTCGCGCAGGCCCGAGGGCTGTTCGAGTTCTGGCTGGTGTGGATCGCGGTCGACTTGGTCGGCGTACCCCTCGCCTGGCAGCACGGTCTGGTGTTCAGCGGACTGGTCTACGGCGTCTTCCTCGTGATGTGCGTCGCCGGACTCGTCGACTGGTGGAACCGCTCCCGGCGGTACCGGGACAAGGGGGCTGCCCGCAGGGCAGAACGGCACCTGGAAGGGGCAACGGCGTGAAGACCAGCAGCGAAACCACCGAGATCGAGGTGCCGGCGCAGATGGGCGCGCCCACCGAGTCGGCCCTCGACACCATCGACGACGCGATCAAGGCGATGGCCGCCGGCGAGGCGATCGTCGTCGTGGACGACGAGGACCGGGAGAACGAGGGCGACCTGATCTTCGCCGGCGAGTTGGCCACGCAGGCGTTGATGGCCTTCATGATCCGCTACTCCTCGGGCGTGGTCTGCGTGCCGATGCGCGGTGCCGACCTGGACCGGCTCAAGCTGCCCCCGATGACCGCCGTCAACGAGGATCGCAAGGGCACCGCCTACTCGGTCTCGGTCGACGCCAAGGACGGCGTGGACACCGGCATCTCGGCCGCCGACCGCACGCACACCGTGCGGCTGCTGTCCGACCCGGACACGCTGCCCACCCAGCTGACCCGACCCGGCCACATCTTCCCGCTGCGCGCGGTCGAGGGCGGTGTGCTGGTGCGCCCCGGGCACACCGAGGCGGCCGTGGACCTCGCCGAGTTGGCCGGTCTGGCGCCGGTCGGGGTGATCTGCGAGGTGGTCAACGACGACGGCACGATGGCCCGGCTGCCGCAGCTGATCCCGTTCGCCCGCGAACACGGCCTCAAGATCGTCAGCATCGCCGACCTGATCGCCTACCGCCGCCGTACCGAGCGCACGATCGAGCGTGCCGCCGAGACCCGACTGCCCACCGAGCACGGCACGTTCCGGGCGATCGGCTACCGCAGCACGGTCGACAACGTCGAGCACATCGCGCTGGTCGCCGGCGACATCGGCGACGGCGAGGACGTCCTGGTCCGGGTGCACTCCGAGTGCCTGACCGGCGATGTGTTCGGCTCGCTGCGCTGCGACTGCGGCCCGCAGCTGGACGCCGCGCTGGACCGGGTCACCGCCGAGGGCCGAGGCGTGGTGTTGTACATGCGCGGGCACGAGGGGCGCGGGATCGGGCTGATCCACAAGCTCCAGGCGTACCAACTCCAGGACGCCGGCCACGACACGGTGGACGCCAACCTGGAACTGGGCCTGCCGGCCGACGCCCGCGACTACGGCACCGGCGCGCAGATCCTGGTCGACCTGGGCGTGCGCTCGATGCGGCTGCTCACCAACAACCCCGCCAAGCGCGCGGGCCTGGAGGGTTACGGCCTGGAGATCACCGGCCGGGTCGCCCTGCCGGTGCACGCCACCGCGGACAACCTGCGCTACCTCCAGACCAAGCGCGACCGGATGGGCCACGACCTGCCCTGGCTGGACCCCAGCGACCCGACCGCGGACCTGCCGTCGGTCGCCGAGGTCGCGGAGGCCGTCGACGCGAAGGGGCGCGCGGTCAGCAGCGCGTGACCCCTCGGCTTTCCAGAGCCGCCGACGTCACCCGTACCGGTGACACGCACGCGGTGCGGTCCCGGCCGCGCCGATAGGTTCGTCTCGTTCGAACCGCTCCATCCTCATCTCGCAACCAGGCTCGCAGTCGTGCACAAACCGGGCAACACAGCCCGGGCATCGAGCCGTTCCAGCCGAAGGACAACGACAGACATGAGTGGCGCAGGAGCCCCGAAACTGACCGTCGAGGGCTGCCGTGACCTGCGCGTGGGCGTGGTCGCCGCGCAATGGCACACCGCCGTGATGGACGGCCTCGTGGATGGGGCCGTCAAGGCCCTGAGCGAGCTGGGCATCACCGAACCCACGCTGATCCGGGCCCCCGGCGCGTTCGAATTGCCCGTGCTCGCCAAGGCGCTGGCCGGCCGCGGCTACGACGCGGTGGTCGCGCTCGGCGTGGTCATCCGCGGCGGCACCCCGCACTTCGAGTACGTATGCTCCGCCGCCACCGACGGCCTCACCCGGGTCGCGCTCGACACGGGCGTGCCGATCGGCTTCGGTGTGCTCACGTGCGACACCGAGGAGCAGGCCTTGGACCGGGCCGGCCTGCCGCACTCGCGCGAGGACAAGGGCCGCGAAGCGGTGGAGGCGGCCGTCGCGACCGCGATGGCGTTGCGTACGCTCTCCGAACCGTGGCGTTCGGCCTGACCGGCAGGTCGGCCGGGCCGTTCGACACGCCACCCACAACCACGCGATGGGCACCATGAAGACGTTTGAACAGCTTTTCGACGAGCTGCGGGCCAAGGCGGAATCGGGCCAGGAAGGCTCGCGCACGGTCGAGCTCGTCACCGCCGGCGTACACACGATCGGCAAGAAGGTCGTGGAGGAGGCCGCCGAGGTGTGGATGGCCGCCGAGCACGAGGGCGCCGACCGCACCGCCGAGGAGATCTCCCAGCTCCTGTACCACCTCCAGGTGATGATGGTCGCCCGCGGCATCTCCCTCCAGGACGTATACGCTCACCTGTGACAGCCGCCGTCCCCGGCCCACCACCCGGGCCGGGGGCGAAGCCGTACCCCTGAGATCCACCCGATTCACTCCACTCGGTATCGCTCCACCAGGTATCGCTCCACTCGGTTCCGCTCCACTCGGTTCCGCTCCACTCGGTTCAGCACCATCCCGAAGGGTCATTCCATGCTGCGCATCGCCGTACCCAACAAGGGTTCCCTCTCCGAGCCTGCGTCGGCGATGCTGCATGAGGCCGGCTACCGCCAGCGCAAGCACTCCAAGGAACTGGTCCTCACCGACCCCGACAACAACGTCGAGTTCTTCTTCCTGCGCCCGCGCGACATCGCGATCTACGTCGGCTCCGGCCGGCTGGACGCCGGCATCACCGGGCGCGACCTGCTGATGGACTCCGGCGCCGACGCCGAGGAGATCCTGCAACTGGGCCTGGCCCCGGCCACGTTCCGCTACGCCGCGCCCGCGCCGATCGCGCGCGAGCTGGCCGAGCAGGGCAAGAAGGGGCTGGCCGGACTGCGGGTGGCCTCCTCCTACATCGGCATCGTCCAGCGCGACTTCGCCGAGCACGGCATCGAGGCCGCGGCACTGGTCAAGCTGGACGGCGCGGTGGAGACCGCGATCCAGCTGGGCGTCGCCGACGTGATCGCCGACGTGGTGGAGACCGGCACCACGCTGGCCCAGGCGGGCCTGGAGGTGTTCGGCGAGCCGATCCTGCGCTCCGAGGCGGTACTGATCCGGCGCGCCGGCGCGGAGACCTCGCCGGCGCTGGAGCAGTTGGTGCGCCGGCTCCAGGGCGTCCTGGTCGCGCGCAGCTACGTGATGATGGACTACGACATCCGGGTCGAGCGGGTCGAGGCGGCGGTCACGCTGACCCCGGGCCTGGAGTCGCCGACGGTCAGCCCGCTGCACAACGAGGGCTGGGTCGCGGTGCGAGCGATGGTGCCGCGCAAGAACGCCCAGCAGATCATGGACGACCTCTGGGAGATCGGCGCGCGGGCGATCCTGGTCACCGGGATCCACGCCTGCCGCCTCTGACCCCGTCCGGTCGGCCCGTCACCCGGCGGGCCGACCACCGCCACCCTCCGGAGAACCGTTTCCCTATGAGCGAGCCCACCCCCGTCGACCCCCCGCTCCCGCGTACCTGGTACGCCAGGCGCAGTCGGCTGATCACCGGCGTGCTCGGCGCGATCATCCTGGTCGGGCTGTGCGTGCTGGCGGTGATGCTGCCGGAGAAGGGCGGCTGGGGATTCGGCTCACGAATGGGCGTCGCGGCCACCGGCGTCCTGGGCCTCGGCGCGATGGTGATGCTGGGCCGCCCGAAGGTGGTCGCCGCCGCGGACGGCGTGACGGTGGTCAACCTGCTGCGGACCACACATCTGGAATGGGCCCAGATCGTCCGCGTGTACCTCCGCCAGGGCGACCCGTGGGTCTACATCGACATGTCCAACGGCGACACGCTGCCGGTAATGGGCATCCAAACCTCCAACGGCAAATCCGCCGCCATCACCGCGGCCCGCGAACTCCGAACCCTGGCCGACCACTACGGCACAGCCCCCGAGGCACGCTAGCGGGCCGGGGCCGCCGGGGCTCTCCCGAGTGGGCCGGGCGCTTCCGGCGGGGGTCGCATCTCGGTCGGCTGCGGAGCCCCGCACGCCGGCCCGGCTCGAAGGGCGAGCCGCCACCGGCGTGCGGGGCTCCGAGACCGGGGGCTCCCGACGAGACGGGCACGTTGCTCGGCGAAAACCGGCCGGCAGCGGCGGGCAGGGTGAGGGGTCGGGTCTCGGGTCGAGTCCTGCGGGGGCCTTCCGGAGTGGGTGGGGTGCTTGCGGCGGGCGTTGCGCTTTTGGTTGCGTGGGCTGGTCCGGAGCGGTCTGAGTCGCGGGGTGGGCCGCCGCCGGCGTGCGGGGCTCCGAGACCGGGGGCTCCCGACGAGACGGGTGCGTTGGTCGGCGAAAACCGGCCGGCAGCGGCGGGCAGGGTGAGGGGTTGGGTCGAGTCCTCCGGGGGGCCTTCAGGGGTGGGTCGGGTGCTTGCGGCGGGGGTCGCGCCTCGGGCGGCTGCGGGGCCGGGTCAGAGTCGCCGGGTTGGCCGCCGCCGGCGTGCGGGGCTCCGAGACCCTGGGCTCCCGACGAGACGGGTGTGTTGCTCGGCGAAAACCGGCCGGCAGCGGGGGAGTGGGAGGGGGCTCGGGTCAAGTCTGCCGGAGGCCTTCCCGAGTGGTTGGGGGCATTTCGGGGGCGTTTGCGCGGGATGGGGTCTGAAACCGGTTCGCGATGGGTGGCTTGGGGCTTCATGTTTCGGTGACCTGGGGATTTGCGGGGCCGGCGCGGAAAGTCGGGTGTCGAGTGCCGGTTTCGTGCGCTCCGGCCTCTAAAACGCCGGCGCGGCGACCGAAAGTGCCCAGTACGACTCGAAACCGGATCCCGAGCCCGCGAAACGGCTCCCATCCAAAGCTGACCTGCGGTTTTCCCTCACGCTGAGGCAGCAGCACCCCACGCGATCCGGGTTCGTGAACCTTCGCCGCCCACACACCCACCGCACACCGAAAACACCCGCCCTCCCAACCCACTCGGAAAGGCTCCCGGCCGACTCGACGCGACCGCCATCCCTGCTCGCCGCTGCCGGCCGGTTTTCGCCGACCAACGCACCCGTCTCGTCGGGGGCTTCGAGTCTCGGAGCCCCGCACGCCGGCGGCGACCAACCCCGGCGACTCTGACCGCCCCGGACCGGCCACCCGACCGAAACGCGACGCTCGCTGGAAACACCCGACCCACTCGGGAAGGTTCCCCGGAGGACTCGACCCGGCGGTCCTCCCTGCTCGCCGCTGCCGGCCGGTTTTCGCCGAGCAACACGCCCGTCTCGTCGGGGGCTTCGAGTGTTGGAGCCCCGCACGCCGGCGGCGGCCAACCCGGCGACTCTGCCCGGCCCCGCAGTTGACCGAGGTGCGACGCTCGCGGGAAGCGCCCGGCCCGCTCGGGAAGGCTCGCCGGCGGATTCGACCCGGCGGTCCTCTCTGCTCGCCGCTGCCGGCCGATTTTCGCCGAGCAAC
>NZ_JBHZAE010000005.1:88680-298408 GCF_042754105.1 Embleya sp. NPDC059237
ACGTGCCCGTCTCGTCGGGAGCCCCCGGTCTCGGAGCTCCGCACGCCGGCGGCGGCCCACCCCGCGACTCAGACCGCTCCGGACCAGCCCACGCAGCAACAAGCGCAACGCCCGCCGGAAGCACCTGACCCACTCCGGAAGGCCCCCCGGAGGACTCGACCCAACCCCTCACGCTGCCCGCCGCTGCCGGCCGGTTTTCGCCGAGCAACGTGCCCGTCTCGTCGGGAGCCCCCGGTCTCGGAGCTCCGCACGCCGGCGGCGGCCCACCCCGCGACTCAGACCGCTCCGGACCAGCCCACGCAACGACAAGCGCAACGCCCGCCGGAAGCGCCCGACCCACTCCGGAAGGCCCCCCGGAGGACTCGACCCGATCCTTCTCCCTGCCCGCCGCTGCTGGTCGGTTTTCGCCGAGCAACACGCCCGTCTCGTCGGGAACCCCCGGTCTCGGAGCCCCGCACGCCGGCGGCGGCCCACCCCGCGACTCAGACCGCTGCGGACCAGCCCACGCAACCAAAAGCCCAACCCCCCGCCGGAAGCACCCGACCCGACCCCATGCCGCCCGCCCCCGCAACGGAGCGTGCCGCGCTCACCCGCGCCCACCCGCGCCCGTGCCCGAACCCGCCGGCCCGTCCGGCGTTTGGGGACAGCCGGGCCGGAGGCCGGCCGCCCCCGTGTCGGGCCGGCGCAGCCGACGCGCACCGCGAGCCTGCCCCCGCCCCCTCCCGAGCGTCAGCGACCCTGTATGCGGACGATCTGTAGCGCGATCATCAGGTTCAGGCGCAGATGCGGATCCTGCGTGAACGGGCCGAGCAGTCGCTCCAGTTTGGTGATTCGATACCGCAGCGTGTTGTAGTGCACATACAGCCGCCGTGCCGTTTCGGCCACGTTCAGGTTCGTGTCGAGCAGCGCCTGCAGTGTGTTGCGCAGGTCGGCTGCCTCCGGGTCGCGGGGGTGGGCCAGTGTGCGCAGGGCCTCGCGGGCGAAGCGGTCGAGTTCACTCGGATCGGGGATCAGGCTGAGCAGTCGGAAGACGCCGAGCTGGTCGAAGTCGGCCACCGCGCCGGGGCCGTGGATGCGCCGACCGGCGGCGACCGCGCGGCGGGCCTGCTCGTACGCGGCCGGCAGCGCGTCGAGTGACTCCGCCGGTCGGCTCACCCCCGTCGTGAACGAGCGGATCGTCGGGCCGCAATCCGCGTGCACCACGGCCGCGAGTTCGGTCACCAGCCGGGCGGCCTGGCCGTCGGCGGGTGCGCCGAGCAGGGTGACCACCTCGCGCGGATACGCGGCGACCGCCGCCTCCGGGGCGCGTGCGCCGACCGCGCCGGACCAGGCGAGGGCCAGTGCCTCCTGCCCGGCCCGGATCGCCCTCGGGTCGCGGCCGGCCGCGGGCGGGTCGGCCTCGGCCACCACCACCAGGAGCGGCCCGGTCGGCAATACCGCCCAGCCCGTCAGGTCCGTGCCGCGCCCCGTCAGCAGGTCGCGCATCAGGTCGCTGCGGTACTTGGCGTCGGCGGCGGCCTGCGCCAGCCGCCCCGCCAAGCCGATCGCGGTGTCCACGAGCGCCCGCCCGCCCGGCCGTACCGCCTGCCCGGGGCCGCCCGCGTCCGGGGGTGCTGCGGGTGCCGGGACCGTGGGCTGCGGGCGCGGGTCCTTGCCCGCCTCCCACGCGGTCGAGGCGCCCGCGACCCGGGCGCGCGGGGTCGGGTCGGGCTCGGGGGCGCTGGCGCCGCCCCCGACCACCTTGCGGCGCCGTGGCGGCAGCCGACGCGGCGCCGCTCCGGCCACCGTCGCGCGGCCGGCTCCGCCGCTCTTGTCCCCGGGACGAAACTGCGGTTCGCCCCCGGTTGCCGTTCCGCCCGCGTCCCCGAGGTTGCCCATATACCGACCGTAGCGTTACGAACACGAGCGCGTCAGCACCGCCGAGAGCGTGCGGGCAGCGCACCCCCGGAGTGCGCCCGGCGCACGATCCCCCCGCGAGGGCCGTCTCGGCAACATCGGATTCCGTCCCGGGATTTACCCGCGTGGCGCGCTTGACCGTTGTGTCCGGATCGCCATAACTTGCGGTACGGCGGCGACCCCGAGGACGGCCCCGGTCCCGCGCCGAGACGAAGCCCCCGATCGTTCCCCCGCGACCGGGGGCTTCCTCGTGTGCGCCGGGCCGACTCGCGTCCGCCCCGGGGGACTTCACCGCCCCCGCCGCACCCCCGGCTCGCATCCGCCGGCGGCGGCTCACCACCTCGAGTCCCATTCGCCCCTCGGCTTGACCGCTCCCGCTCGGTACGATGCCCCGGGGGGCGAACGCGTGGCGAAACGGACACCATCCGTGACCGATGCGTGCGTGACGGACAGCGGAACGGGAGAGGCTTTAAGGGGCGTCGCCGATCGAGCGGAATGGGCGCACCGGGATTCATCGGCAGCGGGCCGACATCCTCTCGAAGTCCCCTCGGGGACACGGGCACGCGGAGAGGACCGGCCGGGGGAAGGGGGGTCCACCGTGGGACAGACCGAACGTGGCGCACGCACCGGTAGTCCGGCCGAACTGGCCTGGTTGCGCGGCATGGACGCCTATGTCGCCGGCGAATACGGCCAGGCGGAGGTGCAGTTCCGGGCCGCGGTCGAGGCCGACCCGGGTATGGCCGACGCCTGGCTGGGGCTGCACGCGCTCAAGGTCGAGGTGGCCACCGCGGTGGTCGCCATGCACACCCATCGCGAGCGCTTCGGGGAGCAGCGCGCGAAGTACGGTCGGCCGCTCAACTCCTGGTACTGGCTGGGCTGGTGGGTCCAGCTCGTACTGGAGACCCCGCGCGACCTCGCGCTCGCGCACGCCTCGCACTGGTTGGACGGCCGGCACCTGCCCGAGCTGGACGCCGCGCTCGCCCTGTGCCCGCCCGCCGAACAGGACGCCGCCACCCGCTTCCTGCTCGCCTGTCGGGCCTATCTGGGCAAGGACTGGCAGCAGTTGCTCCGGCACACCGCGGGCCTGGACGACGACGCGCTGCTCGGCGTCGAGGCGGGCCTGTTCGCCGGCATGGCCCGGGTCCGCCTGGGGCTGTACGCCAAGGCCGAACAGGTACTCGCCACCGCCCTGGTGCGCTGCCGCTCGGAGCACCCGCAGCGCAAGGAGCTGCGCTACTGGCTCGCCCGCGCGTACGAGGAGACCGGCCGCACCCCGGCCGCGCTGCCCCTGTACCGCGCGGTGCACCAGGCCGACCCGTCGTTCATGGACACCGCCGCGAGGTTGTCCTCGCTGGCGGCGGGCGAGCCGCTGGACGAGTACGGCGGGATGACCGCGCGCCTGGCCGGCCCCGTGGTCGGTCGCGGCCCGCTGCCCGACGTGCTCCCGCCCATACCCGCGACCGCGCCCCCGCCCGCCGGGCCGCCGCCGGCGGTGGAGACCGAGCGCGAGCCGGAGCCCGTCCCGGACGGCGAGGCCGACCCACAGGCCGACGTCGACGCGCGGGCGGCCGACCGGGCGGCGCCGATGCGCCCCGCCGCCGCCCCCGAGGAACTCGCCCTCGTGCTCGCCGAATTGGAGTCGATGGTCGGCCTGGAGCCGGTCAAACGCCAGGTCCGGGCGCTGTCCGCGCAGATGCGGATGGCCCGGCTGCGCGAGGCGCAGGGCCTGCCCGCGCAGGCGCCCAAGCGGCACTTCGTCTTCTCCGGGCCCTCCGGCACCGGCAAGACCACCGTGGCCCGCCTCCTCGGCCGGGTCTTCGCGGCGCTCGGCCTGCTGGAGAGCGATCGCCTGGTCGAGGCGCAGCGCTCCGACCTGGTCGGCGAGTATCTGGGCCAGACCGCGGTCAAGACCAGCGAGTTGATCGACTCGGCGCTGGGCGGCGTGTTGTTCGTGGACGAGGCGTACGGCCTCACCAACGTGGGCTACTCCAAGGGCGACGCGTACGGCGACGAAGCGCTCCAGGTGTTGCTGAAGCGGGCCGAGGACGACCGCGACCGGCTGGTGATCATCCTGGCCGGCTACCCCGAGGGCATGGACCGACTGCTCACCTCGAACCCCGGCCTGACGTCGCGCTTCACCACCCGGGTCGAGTTCCCCTCCTACGGCGCGGAGGACCTGGCCCGGATCGCCGAGGTGATGGCGGCCGGCGGCGGCGACACCTGGGACGAGGACGCGGCGGCCGAGCTGCGCAGCATCACCGGGCACGTCCGCGAGCAGGGCTGGATCGACGAACTGGGCAACGCCCGATTCGTCCGGACCCTGTACGAGAAGTGCTGCATGTATCGGGACGTGCGCCTGGTCGAGTTGCCCGAGGGCCCGGATCTGGCCGAGCTGACCACACTGCGCCTGTCCGACCTGTTCCAGGCGTACGGGGATCTGGCCGACGGCCGGGGATAGCCGGGCGTGGCACGGGTAGGCGTATCCGGTCACCACTCGCACCGAGGCGGGCGGATGCGGTCCGACCCCGGCCCGATCCGGTTCGACCCGGTCGTAGCCGGACGGAAGGGTCTCCCCGTGGCCAAGCAGAGCGTCGCCGAGCAGTTCGTGGACATCCTCGCCCAGGCCGGTGTGCGCCGGCTGTACGGCGTGGTGGGCGACAGTCTCAACCCGATCGTGGACGCGGTGCGCCGCAACGCGGCGATCGACTGGGTGCACGTACGGCACGAGGAGGTGGCCGCGTTCGCCGCGGGCGCGGAGGCGCAGTTGACCGGTCGGCTGACCGCGTGCGCGGGCAGTTGCGGTCCGGGCAATCTGCACCTGATCAACGGCCTGTTCGACGCGCACCGCTCACACGCGCCGGTGCTGGCGCTCGCGTCGCACATCCCGGGCGGCGAGATCGGCACGGCCTTCTTCCAGGAGACGCACCCGGATCGGCTGTTCGTGGAGTGCAGCCACTACAGCGAGATGATCGGCACGCCCGAGCAGATGCCCCGGGTGCTCCAGTCGGCGATCCAGCACGCGGTGGGCCTGGGCGGGGTGTCCGTCGTCACCCTCCCGGGTGACGTGGCCGCGCGGCCGGCGCCGGAGCGGGGCTATCCGGTGACGCTGCCCACCTCGCTGCCGTCGGTGCGCCCCGGCGACGCGGATCTGGCGGCGCTGACCCGGATGGTGGACGAGGCCCGGCGGGTCACCCTGTTCTGCGGCGCGGGCACGGCGGGCGCGCACGCCGAGGTGATGGCGTTCGCCGAGCGGATCAACGCTCCGGTGGGGCACGCGCTGCGCGGCAAGGAGCACATCCAGTACGACAATCCGTTCGACGTGGGCATGTCGGGGCTGCTCGGCTACGGCGCGGCGTACGAGGCGATGCACGAGGCGGACCTGCTCATCCTGCTCGGCACCGACTTCCCGTACAACGCCTTCCTGCCGCAGGACGTGGCCACCGTGCAGGTGGACGTACGGCCGGCACACCTGGGCCGGCGCACGAAGCTGGACCTGGCGGTGTGGGGCGACGTGCGCGAGACGCTGCGCGCGCTGACCCCGATGGTGCGGGCCAAGACCGATCGCCGATTCCTGGACCGCATGTTGAACAAGCACGCCGACGCCCTCGAAGGGGTGGTCAAGGCGTACACCCGCAAGGTGGAAAAGCATGTGCCCATCCACCCGGAGTACGTCGCCTCGATCCTGGACGAGGAGGCCGACGACGACGCGATCTTCACCGTCGACACCGGCATGTGCAATGTGTGGGCGGCCCGCTACCTGACCCCGAACGGGCGGCGCCGGGTCATCGGTTCGTTCTCGCACGGTTCGATGGCCAACGCGTTGCCCCAGGCGATCGGCGCGCAGTTCCCGTACCCGGACCGGCAGATCGTGTCGATGTCCGGCGACGGCGGATTCTCCATGCTGATGGGCGACCTGCTCACCCTGGTGCAGTCCGAACTGCCGGTGAAGATCGTGCTGTTCAACAACTCGTCACTGGGGATGGTCGAACTGGAGATGATGGTCGCCGGCCTCACCCCGTTCGGCACCACCAACAAGAACCCGGACTTCGCCGCGATCGCCCGCGCGGCCGGTGCCTTCGGGGTGCGGGTGGAGAAGCCGAACAAGGTCCGCGGCGCGCTCCGCGAGGCGTTCGCCCACAAGGGCCCGGCCCTGGTCGACATCGTCACCGACCCGAAGGCGCTGTCCATCCCGCCGAAGATCACCGCCGACCAGATCCAGGGCTTCGCCCTGAGCGCCGGCCGCACCGTTCTGAGCGGCGGCGTGGGGCAGATGCTCCAAATGGCCCGGACCAACCTCCGCAACATCCCGAGGCCGTGACCCGAGGCCGTGAGCCCGGGCCCGAGGCCGAGCACGACCGACACGTAAGACACCCCGGAGCGGCGGCTCGGGGCGGGGCGGGACGGCGCGGGACGGCCCGGATTGCATCTCGGTGTCGCCGACCTCGGGACAGATCATGACCGGTCTGCTTGACTGTGCCGCGTAATTCTTGGTGGGGGCTGGGGCTGGGAGTCGGCATGGGTGCGTTGGATGGCGTCAAGGTGGTCGAGTTGGCCGGGATCGGGCCCGGACCGTTCGTCGGGATGATGTTGGCGGACGCCGGCGCCGGGGTCGTCCGGGTCGACCGGCCCGACGGCGCCTCGATGCCCTCGATGGCGGTCGGGCGCGGTCGGCTCGGCACGATCGAGGCCGATCTCAAGGACCCCGTCGCGCGCGAGGCCGTACTGCGGCTGATCGCCGGCGCCGACGTGCTCGTCGAAGGCTTCCGGCCCGGCGTGGCCGAACGGCTCGGCCTCGGACCGGACATCTGCCTCGCGGCCAACCCCGGCCTCGTCTACGCCCGGATGACCGGCTGGGGCCAGGACGGCCCGCTGGCGCCGCGCGCCGGACACGACATCAACTACATCTCGATCTCCGGCGTGCTGCACTCCTTCGCCCGCGCCGGAGAGCGGCCGGTGCCGCCGCTGAACCTGGTCGGCGACTACGGCGGCGGCGCGATGTTCTGCGCGTTCGGCATCCTCGCCGCGCTGATCTCCGCGCGAACCACCGGACGCGGCCAGGTCGTCGACGCCGCGATGACGGACGGCTCGGCGACGCTGAGCACCTTCATCCACGGCATGCGCGGCATGGGCGGCTGGGACGGCGAGCCCGGCACCAACCTGCTCGACACCGGCGCGCCGTTCTACGACGTGTACACCACCTCCGACGGCCGCTACCTCGCCGTCGGCGCGATCGAATCGCAGTTCTACGCCCTGTTCCTGGCCGGCCTCGGCCTCGCCGACGAGGACCTGCCCGCACAGACGGACCGCGCCGGCTGGCCGCTCCTGCGCAAGCGCTTCGCCGAGGTGATCGCCGGCCGCACCCGGGACGAGTGGACCGCGATCTTCGAGCCCGTCGACGCCTGCGTAACGCCCGTGCTGACCTGGGACGAGGCGGTCGAACACCCGCACAACCGGGCCCGATCCACCTTCGTCCGCCCCGACGGCACCCTCCAGCCCGCCGCCGCGCCCCGGCTCTCCGAGACCCCCTCGGTCGCCCGGGACGCGTCCGGTCGCGTCGACGCGGCGCTCCTGGAGGGCTGGGGGCTGACCCCCGAACAGGCCGCCGCGCTCGCGCCGAAGGACTGACCCCGGTGGGCGGTTCGGCCGTCACCCGGACGGACGTACTCGGCGCCGGCATCGGCCTCGGTGCCGGGCCCCGGCAGCCGACAGCGCCCATCCGGCAACGCACGCCCGCGCAACCGCACATCGTGGCACGCGCATCCCAGGCGTGTCCGGCATTCCGGCACAAATGTTTCACCGAGTGGTGAAATCTCTACGATCGGTCGTCATGGACACCACCGCGCTCACCGACACCACCCTTCCGCGCGCCCGCGCGAACACCCTCCCGGCCGACCACATCGCGCGGCTGCTCGGCGAAACCGCCCCCGTACGGCAACGGGTGCTCCGGCATACGGTCTACCGCGACCTCACCGATCTCGTCGCGATCCGGGTGTTCATGGAGCATCACGTCTTCGCCGTCTGGGACTTCATGTCCCTGCTCAAGAGCCTGCAGCGGCGGCTCACCTGCGTCGAGGTGCCGTGGGTGCCGCGCGGCGACGCGGAGATCCGGCGGATGGTCAACGAGATCGTGCTCGGCGAGGAGAGCGACACCACCTCGCTCGGCCCGCTCAGTCACTTCGAGCTCTACCTCGCCGCGATGGACGGCGCCGGCGCCGACACCCGCCCGGCCCGCCGCTTCCTCGGCCTGATCGCCGACGGCGTCCCCGTCCCCGAGGCGGTCGGCGCATGCGGCGCCCCCGCCGGCGCCGCCGCGTTCGTGTGCCGCACCTGGCAGGTCGTCGCCCACGCCCCGCTGCACTGCGTCGCCGCGTCCTTCGCGCTCGGCCGCGAAGAGCTGATCCCGCGCATGTTCGACCACCTCACCACGCTCGACGACATGCACGACGGCCGGCTCGCGGTGTTCCGCGAATACCTCGCCCGGCACATCGAGGTGGACGGCGACGACCACGGCCCGATGGCGCTGCGCCTGCTTGCCCAACTGTGCGCCGGCGGCCCCGATCCGGCCCGCGCCTGGCGCGAGAGCGCGGGTACCGTCACGGTGTCGCTGCGAGCCCGCGCCGATCTGTGGGACGCAGTGCGCGACGCGGTCGCGGCGGGACGCGCCGCCGCGCACTGAACCCGCGTCGGGGCTGCCGGACGCCCGGTGATATGTCATATGTTTGGGCGCGTGACCCACGACCCGAACCTTTACCCCACCGACCGCCTCGGCCGCGCTCAAAAGGCAGCCGCCGACGCGGGACTCGACGCCCTGCTCGTCTCGCCCGGCGCCGACCTGCGCTACCTCACCGGCTACGAGGCGCTTCCGCTGGAACGCCTCACGTGCCTGGTGGTGCCCGTCGCCGCCGAGCCCTTCCTCGTCGTCCCGGGCCTGGAACGACCCGCCGCCCTCGCGTCACCGGCGGGCGCGCTCGGGATCGACGTGCTCGGCTGGGCCGAGACGGACGACCCGTACGCGCTGATCGCGCAGCGACTGCCCGCGCAGGTCGCCCGGGTCGGCCTGGACAACCACATGTGGGCGGAGAAGGTACTCGCCTTCCGCACCGCGCTGCCCACCGCCGAACAGAGCCTGGCGGGCGATGTGTTGCGCGAGTTGCGGATGCGCAAATCGGCCGCCGAGGTCGAGGCGCTGCGCCGGGCCGGCGCGGCGATCGACCGGGTGCACGCGCGGGTGGGCGAGTGGTTGCGGGCCGGTCGTACCGAGCGTGAGGTGGGCGCGGACATCGCCGACGCGATCATCGCCGAGGGACACATTCGGGTGGACTTCGTGATCGTCGGCTCCGGCCCCAACGCCGCGAGCCCGCACCACGAGTTGTCCGATCGGGTGATCGAGACCGGCGACGTGGTCGTGGTCGACATCGGCGGCACCACCGAGGACGGCTACTGCTCGGACGAGACCCGGACGTACGCCGTCGGCGAGCCGCCGGCCGAGTTCCGCGCCTACTACGACGTCCTGGAGCGCGCCCAGGCCGCCCAACTCGCAGCCGTACGGCCCGGGTTGACGTGCGAGGAACTGGACGCGGTGGGCCGCGACATCATCACCGAGGCCGGCTACGGCGAGTACTTCATCCACCGCACGGGCCACGGCATCGGCCTGGAGAGCCACGAGCACCCGTACATCGTCCAGGGCAACAAGCTGCCCCTGGAGCCGGGCATGGCCTTCTCGATCGAGCCCGGCATCTACATCCCCGACACGCACGGGGCGCGGATCGAGGACATCGTGATCTGCGGGGAGAACGGCGGCGACCCGATGAACGTGCGGCCGCACGGCCTGACGGTGCTTTAGGCTCCGCCGGGGCTTCGGGGCTTCCGGGCCGCTTGTGCTCCGGGCTCTTCCGACGGGCTTTCGAAGCCCTTCAGACCTTTCCGAGGCGGGCCGGTCCACTCGGCCCACCGTCCCCGGACTCCGGCCGCTCGGGCACGGCGGCCCGGCGTCCGGGGACGGACGCCGGGGACGGGTCGGCCGGGCTCGGGGCGCGCACTCGTGGACGCGGCCCTGTCGCCTCGACCGGCCTCCGGCCCGGTGTCCTCAAACGCCGGACGGGCTGGAGGTAGTGCGTTCCGGCCGGGGACCGAGCGTAATGGGCAACCGGTGTGCAAGACCCACGTGACATCAGCTCGGCGTGCAACCCACGTGACATCAGCCTGTCCGGCGTTTGAGGACTCTGGGCCGGAGGCCGGCCGCTGCCGTGTGGGTATCCGGTGTGCAAGGCCCGCGTGACATCAGCTCGGCGTGCAACCCACGTGACATCAGCCCGTCCGGCGTTTGAGGACCCTGGGCCGGAGGCCGGCCGCTGCCGTGTGGGTATCCGGCGTGCATGGTCCACGTGACTCAGCCTGTCCGGCGTTTGAGGACCCCGGGCCGGAGGCCGGCGCCGCCGACGGCGGTCGGGCTCGGGCGCGGCCGAGGCGCGTGGCGGGCCCACCACGCGGGTGCGCCGCGTCGGTGCCCGGCGGACACGCGGCGTCACCGTACGATCGTGCGCAACGGCCGGGGGGCGAACCCCACCCGGTCCGCCGCCGGCCACCCGCCGGGTCCGGCCACCCCCGGACCGCACGGAAGGACGTCTCCCATGGCTGTCCCGCGCACGCTGCCCACCGACGAGTCCCGTGCCCTGCTCGACCTCACCCGGGACCTCACCGCCCGGGAGATCGCGCCACGCGCCGCCCCCGACGAGGCCGACGGACGTTTCCCCCGCGAGGTGTTCGCCACCCTCGGCACCGCCGGACTGCTGTCGCTGCCCTATCCGGAGGAGTACGGCGGGGGCGCGCAACCCTACGAGGTCTACCTCCAGGTCCTGGAGGAACTGGCCGCGGGGTGGCTGGCGGTCGGCCTCGGCGTGTCGGTGCACACGCTGGCCTGCCATCCGCTCGCCACGTTCGGCACACCCGAGCAGCGCGCCGCGCACCTGCCCGCGATGCTGGGCGGCGAACTGCTCGGCGCCTACTGCCTGTCCGAGCCGCACTCCGGCTCCGACGCGGCGGCGCTGAGCACCAGGGCGGCGGCCGACGCCGACGGGTACACGCTCACCGGGACCAAGGCGTGGATCACCCACGGTGGGGTCGCCGACTTCTACATCGTCCTGGCCCGTACCTCGCCCGAAGGCGCGCGCGGGATCAGCGCGTTCCTGGTCGACGCGCGCACCCCGGGCCTGGCCGCCGCCGCGCCGGAGCACAAGATGGGCATGCGCTCCTCGCCCACCGCGCAGATCCACCTGGACGGCGCCCGAATTCCGGCCGAACGGCGGATCGGCGCGGAGGGCCAGGGCTTCTCCATCGCGCTCGCCGCCCTCGACTGCGGTCGGCTCGGCATCGCCGCGTGCGCCACGGGTGTCGCCCAGGCCGCGCTGGACGTGGCGGCCGAGTACGCGCAGGACCGCACCCAGTTCGGCGGGCCGATCGCCGACAAGCAGGGCATCCGGTTCATGCTCGCCGACATGGCCACCACGATCGAGGCGGGCCGCGCGCTGTACCTGGCCGCCGCCCGCCTACGCGACGCGGGGCTGCCGTTCGGCCGACAGGCGGCGATGGCCAAGCTCTTCTGTACCGACACGGCGATGCGGGTGACCGTCGACGCGGTACAGATCCTCGGCGGCTACGGCTACACCACCGACTTCCCGGCCGAGCGATACATGCGCGAGGCCAAGTGCCTGCAGATCGTCGAGGGCACGAACCAGATCCAACGCATGGTCATCGCCCGGGACTTGCTGCGGAACGGGTGAGCGGCGGCGGCTCGGCAGCGGCCGTCGTGAACGTGAGCCGGCCGCCGGGGAGGACGAGGGCGGCCGGTGCGGCGAGCACGTACAGGGCGACCACGGTGGACAGGCCGCCGACCGCCGCTTCGGTGGGCGAGTGGCCCGCGTCGAGGAGGCCGAAGTAGACCGTGCCGACCAGGGCCACGCCCGCCGCCACGCCGACCTGGATCGCGGTTCCGACCAGCGCCGCCGCGGCGCCGGCGTGTCGGGCGGGAGTGCGGGCCAGGACGGTGGCGACCAGCACGCCGGAGGCCATCGACATGCCGACGCCGCCGATCAGCAGCCACGGGGCGAGATGCCAGGGCCGCAACCGTTCGCCCTCGTGCCCGACCACGACCAGGACCGCGCCCATCGCCCCGGCCAGGACCAGCGAGCCCAACACCGCCAACCGCCGCCCCAGCGGCCGCAGACGGGTCGCGAACGGCGAGAACAGGCCCACCCCGACCGCGAACGGCGCCATGGTCAGCGCGGCCCGCAGCGGCGACAGACCCACCCCGGTCTGGAGGTGCACGCTCAGCACGAGGGTGTAGGCGGTACCGGCGAAGAACAACGTCGCCGCGGCCACCCCGCCGGCGGTGGCGCGCAGCCGCAACAACGCCGGTTCGAACAGCGGCGTCCCACCCCGGTGGGCCAGCGCGCGCTCGTGCCGCAGCAGTGCGTACAGCAGGACCGGGCACAGCGCGGCCACGGGCACACACCACCACGGCCAGTCCAGCGCCCGACCCTCCACCAGCGGGAACAGCAACGTGAGCAGCGCGGCGGTGGAGAGCACCAGGCCGCGCCCGTCCGCGTCGGCCGCCCGCTCGGCCCGCGACTCGCGACCGAGAACGGCCGTACCGATCAGCGCGGCGACGCCGATCGGCACGTTGACGTAGAAGATCGGCCGCCAGCCGAGCCCGAACAGGTCGGCGTGCAACAGGGCTCCACCGAGCAGGGGACCGCCGATCCCGCCGACGGAGAACACCAGCCCGTACAGCGTGGCCGCGCGGGACTGCTCCTCGGGTGGGAACTCCACCCGCAACATCGCCAACACCTGCGGCACCATCAACGCCGCCGCCGTGCCCTGCGCGACCCGGGCGGCGATCAGCGGACCGGGCGCGCCGGCCGCGCCGGTGAGCGCCGAGGCGAGCGTGAACGCGGCCAGGCCGACCTGGAACACCCTCAGCCGGCCCAGTCGGTCGCCCAGACGCGCGCCGGTGATCAGGCCCGCCGCGAAGGCGAGCGTGTACCCGGCGATCGCCCACTCCAGTTGGGTGGTCGAGGCGTGCAGGTCGGCCCGCAGCGCGGGCAGCGCGACGTTGAGCACGCTCGCGTCGACCAGGTCCACGAAGGTCGCGGCCAGGGTGAGGACGAAGGCCGCCAGGCGGCGGGGGGAGTAGTCGCTCGGGGCCGGTGGGGGTGATCCGGGCATGATGGTTTGCGCCTTTCGGGATCGGGTCGTGGGGGTCGGGTACGGTGGCGGGATCCGGGGGGTCGCGCTTCGTTTCCGAAGCCGAACGGGTCGAGGCGAGGAGGCCGCGGAGATGACGACGGAGCACGCCGCGGGGTCCGGGCCGGGGGCCGACGCGGGGTCGGCGGCGGGCGAGCCCGACGCGGGGCTCAGCACCGACGAGGCGATTCGGGCGATGTTGCTGTTGATGCCGCGCGTGGCCGCCCGGCTCAAGCGCACCCGGATCCCCGAGCGGTTGCGGTCGATGAACCTGGCGCCGCGCCACCTGTCGCTGCTGGCGTATCTGCTCTTCGACGGCCCGATGCCGGTCAATCAGCTGGCCGCGCGCCTCGAGGTGGCGCCGACCACGGTGAGCCTGATGGTCAGCGACCTGGGCCGCCAGGGGGTGCTGGAACGACGTACGGATCCGACCGACCGCCGGCGGTCGATCGTGGCGATCACCGACGACCCGGAGACCCGGACGGCGATCGAGAACTGGCTCGCGAACGGCGCGGACGCCTGGCGCCGGGCCTTCGACCCGCTGTCGCCGGCCGATCGGGCGATGTTCGTGCGGACGATCGGGGCCTATGAGAACGGGGCCGCGCGCGAGGAGGGGTGAGCGGTCAGCCCCGGAGCGCCGGCAGCAGGTGGGCCTCCTCGTAGGCGAAGTGTTCCTCCAGGCCGGCCGACACCGCCTCGAACTCCGCGCGCAGGTGGGCCGGTTCGGCGTCCGGCCCCCGGTCCGGCCCGGCGGCTCGTTCGAGGAGCGCCGCGAAGGCGGCCAACGCCCGTTCCACGACCGCGTGTTCCGCACGCAGGCGGGTGATTGCCGGGACCAGCTCGGGGTATTCGCGTTCGAAGGCGGAGAAGGCGCCGTCCTCGCGGATGTGGTGCAGCCGGAGGTGCCGGCAGAAGGTCAGGCAGTGGCGGCGCAGTCGTCGAGCGGTGTCGTCGGTGTCGTTGTCGGGGGCGTCCGGCTCCGGTTCGCCGGCAAGGGCGTGTTCGAACCGCTTCCGGACCTGGTCGATCTCGGCCCGCAGATCCTCGTGGTGACGGATCAACTGCTCCGCGATCAGCCGTGCGCGGGCCGGGTCCCCGGTCAGGTCGAGGGGATGCAGGGCGACCACGGGGATGGTTCGGGTCGTTGTCGCCGCGTAGTCGCGGAAGGCCGGGTTTCGCGCGCACTGGAGATCCCATTGACGATCGCGTTCGTCGCCGGTGAGCGGGACGGCCCGGGCGGCGAACGGTTTCACGCGGCCCTCGTCGGTACCGATCTCCATGGTCACCTGGGGGTTGGCGACCAGGTTGAGGTACCAGTGCGGGTCGCGCGGGCCGCCCGCGTTGGACGCGAAGACCAGCCACCGGTCGCCGTCCCGCTCGGCGACGACGGGGGTGGTCCACGGCTTGCCGGTGTGCCGGCCGGCGGTGGTGATCAGGACCAGGGTGACGCCCTCGAACATGCCGCCGACGCGGCCGTTGTGGGCTCGGAACTCGGCGATGATCGGCGCGTTCGGGTCGGTGCGGGTGGTGGTTTCGGGCATGGGCGTCTCCGGGATCGGCGCAGGCTTCGTAAGTAGCTTTGCTTTGAAAGCAAATCTATTTGAAGGTTAGTAACGCCTCGGAAGCGCTGTCAACGCCGCGTGAACGCGGGCATGCCACGGCCGCCGGGCGACGGTGTCCGACGCCCGGCGGAGGTGGTGGGTGAGCGTTCGACCCGAGTCGGCCGCGTGCCCGGGTGGGTCAGGCCGTGTGCGAGAAGGGTTGCGCGCGCCAGTCCAGGCCCGGGGGCAGCGTCCGGATCGGTGGCTTCGGGAGCGCCGGGGGCGGTCCGGCGGTGGGGCGGTCGGCCGGGGTGGTGACGGTCGTGCCGGAGCCCGGGCAGGGGCGGATGCCGAACGGGTCCCGCACGCTCGGGCACACCACGTGGTCCGGCACCGTCGCGCCGTCGGCGACCGGATCCAGGACCAGTACGACGCCGCACTCCGGGCACGCGCGCCGCACGCTCGGGGCGGTGGTGGTGTCCGAGGATCGGTCGGGGTGGTTCGTGTCGTCGAAGTCCTCGACGAGGTCCCGCTGCACCGTTGCGGAGCATGGGTCGACGGCGATGCTCATGGGCTCCCCCTGTCGCCACGGCGCCGAGGCGACGGCGCGCTCCGCCGACGATAGTCCGCCCGACCGGAACGTTGCAGTACTGATCCGGGTCGATTTCCGCGCTCACGCGCCGCGTTGCCCCACCGGCGCCGGCTACGTGGCCGCCGCCGTGTCGGGCACGGTGGCCGCTATCGGGGCGGCGTCGATCGCGCGGCGCAGTTGTTCCAGGCGGAAGGGGAGGGGCTCCCAACCGGGCCGGCCGACCATGTCCACGTTCAGGCGGACCACCGTGCGGGTGTACGCCCGGGCCAGGCCGCGCGGCATCAGCGGCATTCCGGCGGGGCGGGGCCGGGAGTTGCCGTCCTCGTCGGGGATGCCCGAGTGGTTGCCCCGCACCGACACCCACACGGCGGCCACCTCGCCGCGCAGCGGCCACACCAGGTCGGCGCGTACGTCCAACCAGCGGCGCAGTGCCGCGCGGGTCGGGCCGGACAGCGGCAGCACCTCGGTGACGGCCGGATTGACGGTGCGGGCCTGCGGGTGTCGCACGATCGTGACGGTGCGCTCGTCCGGTCCCAGGTCGTCCAGCCGCATCGCGCACAACTCGCCCGCCCGCGCGCCGGTGTCCAGGACCACCCCGATCAGGGCGAACAGTCGGATTCGGCCCGCGTCCGCGCCCGCCCGGTCGGCGTGTTCGCCGAGCCAGTTCAGGAGGAGCGAGCGTTGCCGGGCGCCCACCGGCGTCTTGAGCTCGGGCATGGCCGGCCGCTCCGGCAGTTCCACCGGCACCGATCCGGCCCGGGCCAGGATCTCCAGGCAGTCCATCCGCACGCGCATGCTCGCCGTGGTCGAGATGCCGGCGCCCGCGACCGCGCGGGTGCGCAGCCGGCCGCGTTGGGCCAGCTCCAGATAGCACCGCGTCGGCTCGGCGGACAGCAGCGCCGCGAGCGAGGCACGGGCCTCGGCCGGGAAGCCCTCCTGTACCAGTGCGCGGCGCAACTCGCCCACCACCCAGCGCAGTTGCCGGGCACGTGCGGCCGAGGTGTCGGCCCGTGCGGTGACGCGCAGCAGGGCCCGGTCGAGCTGATCGAGCGCGGGCGCGCGCTCCTCGGTGGCCATGTTCGCACTGTAGCCGGCGCCACCGACGAACCGGCCGCGCCGACCGCCGCCGGACGGGGGACTCGCGGCGCGGGGGCGCACTCGGCGGCGGCGCACCGACACCGGAGCGCGCCCGGATCGCCCCCGGGGCCGCGCCCGGAGCACGCCCGAACCGCACCGGGGCCGCACTTCCCACCTCCGATGCCATAGGTTCCTCATGTGGAGGACCTGGACCGACAGATCGTCAAACTGCTGCTGCAGGACGGGCGGATGAGCTACACCGACCTGGGCAAGGCCACCGGCCTGTCCACTTCGGCCGCCCACCAGCGCGTACGCCGACTCGAACAACGCGGCATCATCCGCGGCTACGCCGCCGTGGTCGACACCGAGGCCATCGGCCTGCCGCTGACCGCGTTCATCTCGGTCAAACCCATCGACCCCAGCGCCCCCGACGACGCCCCCGAACGGTTGGCGGACCTCGAGGAGCTGGAGGCGTGCCACAGCGTGGCCGGCGACGAGAGCTACATCCTCAAGGTCCGCGTCCCGACCCCGGGCGACCTGGAGACGCTTTTGGCCCGGATCCGCCTACAGGCAGGCGTATCGACCCGCACCACGGTGGTCCTGTCCACGCCGTACGAGGCCCGCGCACCCCGCTTCTGAGCCGACCCCGACGGGCGGCCGGGCGGGTCGGCGCGGGCCCGGACGCGGTTCGTGGCGAGTCCGCGCCGCTCGAAGGGGTGACCTCCGGCTCGGCGTTGCCTCGGGGCGGGCCACACTGGGGGCATGACCACGCTCCTCCTGCGCAACGGCGCCGTGCACAGTCCCGCCGATCCCTTCGCGACCGCCATGGTCGTCGAGAACGACACCATCGCCTGGATCGGCGCCGAGGGGGCGGCCGCGGCGCACGTCGACGCCGTCGACGCGGTGCTCGACCTCGGCGGCGCGCTGGTCACCCCGGCGTTCGTCGACGCGCACGTGCACGCCACCGCGACCGGCCTCGCCGCGACTGGCCTCGACCTGAGCGGCGCCCCGTCGTTGGCCCACGCGCTGACCGCGCTGGCGGAGTACACGAAGGCGCGCGGGCTGCACGAGCCGGGCCGCGTCGTGCTCGGGCACGGCTGGGACGACACCGGCTGGCCCGAGGGACGCCCGCCCACGCCCGCCGAGTTGGACCGGGCCGCCGGCGGCGCGACCGTGTACCTGTCCCGGACCGACGTGCACTCCGCCGCCTGCTCGCCCGCGCTGCTCGCGCTGGTCCCGGGCGAGCACGGCGACACGCCGCTCACCGGTGCCACGCACCACGTCGCGCGGGCCGCCGCCTACGCCGCGCTGACCCCGGCCGACCGGCTCGCCGCACAGCGCGTCACGCGGGAGCGGGCCGCCGCGCTCGGGATCGGGACGCTGCACGAATGCGGTGGGCCGGAGATCGCCGGCGAGGCCGACTTCCGCGCACTGGCCGCGCTGGCCGCCGAGGAGGCAGGCCCGGACGTCGTGGGCTACTGGGGCGCGCTCGCGCACGACGCCGAGCACGCCCGCGCGCTGCGCGCCGATCTGGGCGCGCACGGGCTCGGCGGCGACCTGTTCATCGACGGCTCGCTCGGCTCGCACACCGCGTGCCTGCACGCGCCCTACGCCGACGCCCCCGGCACCGGGCTGACCCATCTGGACGCCGAGCAGGTGGCCACTCACCTCGCCGCGTGCACCCGGGCCGGGATCCAGGCCGGCTTCCACGCCATCGGCGACGCCGCGATCGGCGCGATCCTCGCCGCCGCGCGCGACCTGATCGCCGGACCGCACGCGGCCGCGTTCCGAGCCCTGCGACACCGGGTCGAACACGCCGAACTCCTCGACGCCGACGCGGTGAAGGCGTTCGCCGAACTCGGCCTGACCGCGTCCGTACAGCCCGCGTTCGACGCCGCCTGGGGCGGCCCGGACGGCATGTACGCGCGCCGCCTCGGCGCCGAACGCGCCGCGCTGATGAACCCGCTGGCCGCGCTCAGCGCCGCCGGCGTCCCGCTCGCGTTCGGCTCCGACGCGCCGGTGACCCCGCTCGACCCGTGGGGCACGATCCGTGCCGCCGCCTTCCACCGCACGCCCGGGCAACGGATCAGCGTGCGCGCCGCGTTCGCCGCCCACACGCGCGGCGGTCACCGGGCCGCGGGGCGCGACGACGCGGGTGTGCTCGTCCCCGGCGCGCCCGCCACCTACGCGGTGTGGGACACCACCGAACTGGTCGTCCAGGCCCCCGACACCCGGCTCTCCGGCTGGTCCACCGACCCGCGCTCGGGCACCCCGGGCCTGCCCGACCTGGATCCCGAACTGCCGCTGCCGCGCTGCCTGCGCACTGCGGTACGAGGCACCACGGTGTATGCGGCCGAGGGAGCGCTCGACCCGGCGTGAGCGCACACCGGCGCGAGCGAGTACCCCGGCGCGACCGCGGTCAGCAGGCCGGCGTCGGCGCCGGGGTCCCCGACGACCCCGGCGCCGGCTGGGCCGACTCACCCGAGCCGGATCCGCCCGCCGCGACCGGGCGATCCGTCGCGCGCTCCGGCACGGTCAGCAGTGGCAGGAAGACCTGCACCAGCGGGCCGATCGTGAGCGCGTACAAGACCGTGCCCAACCCGACCGAGCCGCCGAGCACGAAGCCCACCGCCAACACCGCGACCTCGATGCTCGTCCGGATCAGCCGCACCGAACGCCCGGTCCGCCGCACCATCCCCGTCATCAGGCCGTCGCGCGGCCCCGGCCCGAGCCGGGCACCGATGTACGCGCCGCCGGCCACCGCGTTCAGCACCACACCCGAGACCAGGAAGGCCGCGCGCCAGGCCCACGCGTCGGGGGAGGGCAACCACCGCAGCGAGGCGTCCACCGCGAGGCCGATCACCACCACGTTGCTCACCGTGCCGAGCCCCGGACGCTGCCGCATCGGCAACCACAGCAGCAGGACCGCGGCGCCCACCACGATCGTCACCACGCCGAAGCTCCACCCGGTGCGCTCGGCGAGACCCTGATGGAACACGTCCCACGGATCCAGGCCCAATTCGGCTCGGATCATCAACGCCATGCTGAACCCGTACAGCGTGAGCCCCGCGTACAACTGGACCAAACGTCGGACCCACGACCAAGCCACCGTGCACCTCTGTTTCGCGCCTGACTGCCAAAAAAGAGCCAACGGTGAAAGAATCGCGGACACCGGATCACGGATCCATAGCCAATTCGACAGGAGTGGACTGATGAGCGCGCCTCACCTGACCGTCAGCAGCACCCGCCTCGCCGACCTCCTGCACCCCTGGACCACCGCGACCCAGTCCGCCGCGCGCACCGGCCCGGCGTACCGCACGCTCGCCGACCGCATCCGCGCCCTGCTCCTGGACGGTCGGATCCCGCTGACCGCGCGCCTGCCCGCCGAACGCGGCCTCGCCGACCGGCTCGGGATCAGCCGCACCACAGTCGCCGCCGCGTACGAGCTGCTGCGCACCGACGGCTACCTGACCAGCCGCCGCGGCTCCGGCAGCTGGACCACCCTGCCCGGGACGCACACCGAGATCCCCACCCGAGGGCTCAGCCCGAGCACCACCACCGGCGTGATCGACCTCGGCGTGGCGGCGCTGCCCGGTCCCGGCCGCGCGCTGCACCAGGCGGTCGCCGACGCCACCGACTCGCTGCCCACCTACACCACCGGCCACGGCTACCTCCCCGGCGGCCTGCCGGTGCTGCGCGACACGCTCGCCCAGCGCTACACCCGCCGCGGCGTGCCCACCACGCCCGACCAGATCCTGGTCACCCCCGGCGCCCTCGCCGCGGTGACCCTGGTGCTGCGCACGCTGGCCGGCCCCGGCGACCGGGTCGCGGTCGAATCACCCACCTACGCCAATGTGTTGGACGCGATTCGGCAGGCCGGGAACCGTCCGGTCCCGGTGCCGATGACGGACACCGGCTGGGACGTGGAGACCTGGCGTGACACGCTGCGCACCGCGGCGCCGCGACTGGCCTACCTGATCCCGGACTACCAGAACCCCACCGGCCACCTCGCCGATCCCGGGATCCGGCGCACGCTGGCGGACCTGGCCCGCAACACCGGCACCACGCTGATCGTCGACGAGACCTGCCTCGACCTGGCCCTGGACCTCGACCCGGCGGACCGGCCGCTGCCGATGGCCGCGTTCGACCGGACCAACAACGTGGTCACCATCGGGTCCACCTCGAAGACCTTCTGGGGCGGCCTGCGGATCGGCTGGATCCGGGCCACCCCGGATCTGGTCCGGCGCATCGCGGCCACCCGCGCGTCGTTCGACGTCGGCGCCCCGGTGCTGGACCAGTTGGTCACCCACCACCTGATCACCGACCACGAGGACGCCATCCTGGAGACGCGCCTGCCCGCGCTGCGTGCCGCCCGGGGAGCGCTGGCCGACGCACTGACCGAGCACCTGCCCGACTGGACCTTCTCGATGCCCCTGGGCGGCCTGTCGTTGTGGGTACGCACCGACGGCACCTCCAGCCTGACGCTGGCCGAAACCGCCGCCCGACACGGGGTGCGGGTGGCGGCGGGAACCCACTTCGGTACCGACGGCACCTTCGAACACCACGTCCGTCTGCCCTACGCCCACGACCCGGCCACCCTGACCGAAGCCATCCGCCGCCTGTCCGCCGCGGTGGCCGAGACCGCACGCACCCGCCCCACCACCTACGCGGGCTTCTCGGGCGCGGCCATCATGGCCTGAGCCGGGCCACCCCGAAAGCGCGGTTTCCACAACCCCCGACTTGTCCACAGCCCGCCCGCCCCCTCCACGCATCACCGCCGATCCTCGGCACTGTGGGCCCTGTGCGGAACACCCGGTTCCGCACCTCGGGAGGGGTCATGCGGGATGTGCTGGCGGCACTGGTCGGCGCGATGGGTTCGGTCGCGGCAGCCCTGGCGGCGGCACACGGCCGCGCCGGCTCGACCAAGGCCCACCGCCCACGCCGCCCACCTCGTCCCGGCCGCGACCCCACCCGCCGCGCCACGGCCGCCCGGCGACGGCCCACCCCGCGCCCCCGCCCCCGTCCGCATCCGCGCGTGGGCCCACGCCGCCACACCGACTCCTCCAGCCGGGACCCGTGACCCCCGGCGCCCGCCGTCACCGCAAGACAGCCGGGTCCCGGTCCACACCGTCGTAGCACCTTGGGCCGATGTCGGCCCCACCCCGGTCACGCTGTCTTCGCATCGCCGCCGGCCAGGAACGGACGCAGCAGCGTGAGCAGGGCGTGCGGCCGGTGCAGCGGGATGATGTGGCCGCAGTCCTCGATGACGTGTCCGGTGAGATCGTCGGTGATCGGGCGGAGTTGGCGTTCCAGCGCGGGACCGACGGGCCGGGCGCCCAGCGCCATGGTCGGCACCGTCAGGCGCGCGCCGGCGACCGCCTGCTCGATCTGTTCCGCGCTCTTCGGCAGGGCCCGGTAGTACGAGAATGCGCAGCTCAACGCCTGGCGGCCGGTGTACGCGCGGACGAACGTGTCCCGGAGGGCGGGGCGCACACCGTCGCCGAGCGTGCCCGCGTTCAGAAACCAGTCGACGTAGGCGGCCTCGTGGCCCTCCACCACGGTCTCGGCGAGGTCGGGCGCGGCGGAGTGGAAGCCGAACCACCACGGCGGTCCGTCGGCGAGGAAGTCCTCGGCGCCGGGCAGCCTGCCGAGCAGGGATTCCATGACGACCAGGCGCCGGACGAGATCGGGGCGGCGCAGGGCGAGCAGGAACGCCGGCGCGGTGCCCGCGTCGATGCCCACCACCGCGGCAGAGGACACCCCGAGCGTGGTGAGCAGCGCCGCGGCGTCCTCGGCCAGGGTGCCCGCGTCGTATCCGGAGGCGGCCCGGCCGCTCGCGCCGAACCCGCGCAGGTCCGGCGCGATGACGCGGTAGCGGCCGGAGAGATCGGCCATGACGTCCGTCCACAGTTCCCAGGTGTGCGGGAAGCCGTGCAACAGCAGGACGGCCGGGCCCGATCCGCAGAGGGCGACGTTCAGTTCGACACCGTTGGCGAGGACGCGTCGCAGTTCGGGCATGGCGGGACTCCGGGTACTTGGTGAGTAATGGTGACCAGGTCACGCTAGGGAACTACGCTGGTCCGCCCAAGACGGCACTTTCCCTTCAGGTGGTGAGCCCCAGGTGACCACGTCGAGGCCCGGCGCACGTGACGGGCGACCCGGTGAGCGCGGGGACCTGCTGGATCCGCGCTGCCCGACCCGCCGGTTGCTCGACCGCATCGGCACCAAGTGGACGTCGATGGTGGTCAAGGTGTTGGCCCAGGAGGCTCCGGGTGAGCTCCGTTTCGCGGAACTGCGGCGCCGTATCCCGGGCATCTCCCAGAAGATGTTGTCCGTCACCCTGCACAGCCTGGTCCGCGATGCCCTGGTCGCGCGCCGTGTGGAACCCACCGTGCCGCCCGCCGTGCACTACCGGCTCACCGAGCTGGGTCTGTCCCTCGAAGGACCGCTCTCCGTCCTACGGGTCTGGGCCGAGACGCACATGGCGGAGATCGACCGCAACAACCGGCTCGCGGACGAGTCGCCCTCCGATTAGCGCGTGGATCGAATGTGCCGGTCGCGGTGGGGTGGGGTGGTCAGGTGGGGTCGCGGAGGACGATTTCGTCGATCGCCTCGGCGTGGGCGGTGGTGACCTGGTCCAGGGCTGCCTTCGTCGGAAATTCCGGAACCTCGACGGTGATGGTGGTCGCGCCATGCCGGGCGGAGGAGGGGACCGGGGCGTACATGCCCAGGGAGTTGCCCTCGCCGTGTGCGCTCGATGCGTAGCGGACGTTGCCGGGGGTGCCGACGTCGGTGGGGGAGCCGGCGTCCGGTGCGGACGTCTTGCGGAAGGTGTTTCCCGCGAACGCGGCGGCGCGCAGGTCCTCGGGCACCTTTCCGGCGGCCCTGCCGGCCAGTCGGGCGGTGAGCCTGTCGTCGGCTTCGCCGGCCGCCCTGTCCGTGACCGCCTGGGTGTGCGGGTCGATGCCGCGAGGGTCCACGAAGACGCCGGGCGCGTCGCCTTCCTTCGTGGTGAGCCCGTGCGCGTGCACGCTGACGACGCGCTGCGGATCGAACCGCTCCAGCAGAGCGAGCAGGGCGCGCGTCTCGGGCAACATCCGGACACTGCTGGTGGGGAACTTGTCGGTATCGCGCGGAGGTTGTGGCTCCGGTGCGGGAGTCCCGCCGCGGATCGGGTTGCCGTTCTTGTCGATCGGCAGGGTCTTCAACTCCGGCTTCCCGCCGGCGCCCTGCTTCCGCGCTTCCTGGTAACTCGTGCCGGGGAACGGCAGGTTCCGGTTCGGCTCGACCCTTCCGGGTGCGGAGCGTGCCCGGCCGCCCGGCAACAGGCGCTTCTCGAAGGCGGGGCGCTCACCGTAGGCGTGATGGGTGGCGACGACGAGTTCGGGCACCAGGATCGTGGTGTATCGCGGCGGCCTCCCCTCCGCCGACTCCTTGGTCAACCGGGCCCGCAACCGCTCGACCACCTCCCGCCCCTCGGGCTCGTTCCCGTGTACGCCGCCGATGATCAGGGCCCGCAGGTTTGGATCGGTCCCCGGGAACAGGTATGCGGGAATGGGCGCGATCCGGCGCGCCCGCTCGGAGCCGACATCCGGATCCGGGTCCGGATCCTCGATGCCGCCCGCGATGTTGCCCGGTTCGGCCGCCCACGGCTGCGCGCCGCCGGCTCGTCGGCTGCGTTCGCCCAGGTCGGCCGTGCTCCACAGCGGCTCCGGCCCGGATCGCACGATCGTCTCGGCGAGCCAGAGGTCGTCGGGCTGGGTAGCGAAGCGGGCGCGCACCTCACGGAGCACAGCGGGATCGGCACGGCGCTCGGCGGTCGCGGCGCGCAGGGTGTCGAAGACGGCGGCCTTGTTCGGGGCCGTGCGTACCGTCTCGGCCAGGTCGACGCGCGGCACGCCGGCGTCGGGAGCGGCGTCGCCCGCCGGGGCGGGCCGCGGGGCGGCCGGTTGTGGCGCGGCGGGTGTGGTGTGCCGCGGCGCGGCGGGCGACTTGCCGGCCGGGTGGGCGGGCTGCGGTGCGGCGGCGGGCTGCCGGCCGGGGCGGGTGCGGGCCTTGCCCGGCGCGGCGGCCGCGGATCGGCCACGCAGCGCGTCGAGTACGGCCCCGCCGCCATGGCGCACACCGCCCCCGGTCGCGCCTGCCGGCCCGGTCGTACCACCCGCCGGCCCATCGGCGCCCGCGGCCGTCCCCCCGTCGCGTCGTCTCCCGGCGATCCGAGCCAGTTCGCGCGCGACCAACACGCGCCGCAACGTCTCCCGCGCCGGCCCCGGCCCGTCCCCCCGAGCCGCCTCGACCCCCCGAAGCCGCTCCGCCTCCGCGCGGCGCAGCGCCCGCGCGATGTCGTCGGCCGTCGTCTTGTGCGGATTCGCGAAATCTGCCACCGAATCAACCTCCCACCCGCGCCGGCCCAAGGTCGATAGCCCGTCGGGGTGTCCCCGGATGGCCCGCGACCGGGCGGGGGAGGACGCTTCCCGGGCCGGGCCGCGCTACTCCGGCGACATCAACTCGGCCGCCACAACCGCGCCCAACTCCGTGCAGGCGGCCAGCGACTCCCGCGTGGGCGGGCCCGCCACCTCCACCGGTGGGCGGACCCGGCGCCACTGCAGACCGGTCGCCGCCGCCTCGACCGAGCGCACCGCGCCCGTGGTGTCGCTGCCGCCGTGGACGTACAGCCCGTACGGCCGCCGCGTCGTCTCTTGCTGACACACGTAATAGACAGTGTCAAAGAAGTGTTTCAGTGCCCCCGACATGTAGCCCAGGTTCGCGGGTGTGCCGAGGAGGTAGCCGTCCGCCTCCAGGACCTCCACCGGTGAGCAGGTGAGGGCGGCTCGCACCCGCACCTCCACCCCCTCGATCTCCGGGTCGCGGGCGCCCGCGAGGGTCGCCTCCAGCATTTCGGCGAGCGTCGGCGAGGGCGTGTGGTGCACCACGAGCAGGATGGCCATGGCCACACGCTGCCAGAAGCCGGCCGCGCCGGCGGGCATGCCCCGCGATGCGCGCCGCGAGCCGCCGCGTCCCCGCGCCCGGCGCTTCCACGCGTCCTCCATACGGGTGGATCGTCGGGGAAATGATGGTGATTCCACCCGTTTGATGCTTTGACACGTGCGCACCATTTGTCACGATAAGAGCACTTTAAGTAATACGTCGATATGCCAACCGACCGGCACCTCGGGGAGAAACCACCCACATGCGCCTCACCCCCCTACGGCAACGACCACTGCCCTACCCCCGCACCAAGTCCCCCGCCGACCCGGCCCCCGAGACCGCCGGCCACACCCCCGCACCCGCTCCCACCCCCGTCCCCCCGCCCGTTCCCGCTCCCGCCGCCCCCGCGGCGCCCACCCTCGTCTCGGTCGTCCGCCGCACGCTCGCCCCGGCCGTCCAGGCCACGAACGCGCAGTCCCGCGCGTTCCACACCGTCTACGCGATCGCCACGCTCCCGCTGGTGATCGCGTTGCACCTCGCCCTCTGGGCGTTGTCCACCCCCGGTCGCCTCGGCGTCACCGTTCTGGTCCTCTACGGGATCGCCCGGACCGGGATCCTCACCCCAACCCCCACGCATTGAGTGCACCGCCCGAAGGAGTCCCCATGGTTCTGTCCATCTCCGGCGTCCTGTTCCTCGGCGTCATCGCCTACGTCCTGTTCCGCAAGGACGGATTGCGCATCCCGCACGCCCTCGTCTGTGCCCTCTTCGGCTTCTATCTGGCGGGCAGCTCGATCGCCCCCCACATCACCGCGAGCACCAACAGCATCGCCAATCTCCTCAGCGGCATCACCTTCTGACCGCCGCCCAGCCGCCCCGCCGCCGCGCCCGCACCCCCGGCGCCGCGCCTCGGCGCACCGGTGAAGCCCTCGCACAGGCGTCGCCTTCGAGTGCCTCACCCGTGCGCCGAGGCGAGCCCGGCGGGCGGACCGCTCCCCGAACGTCACGCACAGGCCCCGGATCGTCCCCCGAACCGGGGCCTCCCGCCTACCCGCATCAACCCCCCACGGAGACCGCATGTCCCCCGGCCCCAAATCCCTCGCCGTCATCGCCCAACGCGCCAAGGACGGCATCGGCAACACCCGCTCGCGCGCCACGCGGATCCAGCAGCACACGCGCGACACCTTCTCGCCCGTGCTGACCCTCGGCCGCGGCCTGAACCGGCAACTCGCCTGGGCGCGGGGCTGGTGGAAGAACGCCTCCGCGGACAAGCGCAAGGCCGGGGCCGCGGTCGTCGTCGGCGCGGTGCTCGCCCTCTATTTCCTGCCCTATGCCCCGCTGATCGCCCTGCTGCTGATCCTGGCCGCCGCCGCCTGGCTCGGCCGTGCGGACAAGCCCCCCGCCCCCGAGCCCGGCCCCGACCCCATCGAACTCCGGCTCCAGGCCGTCTACAACGGCCTCGTGCCGCACCTCGCCGACGACCACGACCCGGCCAGGCTCTTCCACCCGGGCGGCGCGTACCGCGACGCCTTCCGCGACTGGGAACTCGACGGCGACCGGATCACCCGCCTCGAACTCACCTACAGCCCCTACTTCACCGACGACGACCCCGGCGCCCGTGCCCGGATCGAGCGGGTGCTCCAGGCCAAGCTCGGCCGCGGTCGCGAGTACTTCCACGACTGGGACACCGAGAACAACCGCCTCATCGTCGCCGCGCTGCCCCCGCTGCCCCCCGCCGTCCCGGCCCAGCAGTTCATCACCGCGCCCTGCGAAATCCTGCTCGGCATCACCGACGCGGACAGCACCAACCGCCGCACCCCGATCCGGGTCGACGGAGCCACCCACCAGCTCCCGCCGGTCATCTGGCGCACGGGCAACCGCAGCACCGACCCACACCTGCTCGCCGTCGCCGCCCCCGGCGCGGGCAAGTCGAACCTGCTGCGCACCATCGCCCTCCAGGCCGCCCGCGACGGCGACATCGTGGTGATCGACGGCAGCGGCTCCGGCGACTACGCCTGCCTGGCCGGGCGCCGCAACATCCTGCGCATCGAGACCGGATACCACGGCGCCCTGGAGACGCTGACCTGGCTGCGGCACGAGACGGAGCGCCGGATCGCCGCCGTCACCCACGCCAAACAACACGGCACGCCGGTCCCGGACAACGCTCGCCGTCCGCTGTGGGTGATCCTGGACGAGATCACCGAACTCAGCGACCTCGCCGCCGGGCAGGGCACCACCGACCCCCAGGAACTGCTCGACCTGCCGCTGCGCCTGGGCCGGGCCACCCACATCGGCGTGATCACCAGCACCCGCCCCACCCACCTGGACCGGCTGCGCCCCCCGTTGATCGCCGACACGCACACGCGCGTCGTCCTCGGCCCGCTCGATCCCGAGACCATCCGGACCGTCCTGGGCACCGGCCCCGGCGTCTCCGGCGGCGAGGACATGCCGCCCGGGCGCGGCTACGTACGGATCGGCAACGGCCCGGTGGTGCGCATCCAGGTCCCGCACACCCCGGACCCGCTCGAAGAGGACACCCCCGAGGCCGAACGTCGGCGCCTGCTCGCGCTGCTGCCGCACCACACCGACGCGCTCACCGTCGAGGACCCCACCATCTCGCTCGCGAAGGAGCGCCGGCGAGAGCCCGAACCGACCGCCTGACCTTCCGGCGCGCCCCCTGCCCCGGACGCCGCGCCGCCCCCACGCTTCCGAAGGCCCTCCGAGCCGGCACGGCTCGGAGGGCCTCGGCGTGTACCCGGTCTTCGCCCGGCACGCCACCAAATACACAAAACACATCACTTCACCCGCACCGGCGCGCCATGATGGTGCCCCGCACCCCCACGGAGGACGTGGACGCCCAGTGTTCGACCTCGCCAACTTCACCGTCAGCGACATGGTGGTGTGCAGTTCCGAACTGCGCCGGGTCACCGCCGAATCGGCCACCACCGAGGACGCCGCCCGGGCGATCGTGCAGCACCTGCGCACCACCTTTCGCGACCCGGACACCGGACGGTCCCAACTCGTCCTCACCCGCCTGTTCCAGACCATGCCCTGGCGCAACCTCACCCCGGACCTGGAACAGCGCGCCCTGCGTCGGCAACCCGACCTCGTCCCGCACCCCGACCTGCGCTGCCTCACCCTCCTCGCCACCACCGGCGACCACCCCGAATGGCGCGACCGCACCCGCTCGAGCCGGCACCAGGTGGTCGCCTTCCCCAGCGCCGAGGCGGTCCGCCGGGCGCCGATGATCAGCGCCATGCTGGCCCAACTCGGGGTCACCGCCGAGGAGATCGTGGCCGGCCCGCTGAGCGGCGACACCGAATGGGACCGGCACGACATCACCCACATCCCCGACGCGCTGGCCGGCAGCGCCGTCCCGGACAAGGAGTTCATCCGGAGCCACGGCATAAAATCCGTGGTCGGCTACGCCGGCAAGCTCCCCGACGGCGAACTGTTCACCGTCCTGATGTTCACCCGCGTGTACATCCCGGCCCGGATCGCCGAACTCTTCCGCACCGTCGCCGTCTCCACCCGGTTGGCCCTGCTCCCGCTCAACACCGCGCCCCTGTTCGCCGGCGGCCCGGGACGGCACACCCCCGTCACACACCTCGCCGCCGCCCGCCTGGACGCGCTCGAACAACTCCTGGCCGCCCACGAGGACACCTCCGCGCAGGCGGCCCTGGTCGCCGCCGACGCCCGCGACCGGGTGCGCTCGCAGCAGGAACAACTCGCCTACAAGCAGCGCCGGCTCGACCAGGAGACCCGGATCGTCGAGACGCTCTACCGCGTCGGCCAAAAGCTCACCCGCGAACTCAACCTCGAACGCCTGGTCCAGGCCGCCACCGACGCCGCCACCTCGGTGATCGCCGCCGAGCACGGCATCTTCCGCTACATCGACTACGACACCGGCGGCGTCGCCGACACCCGCTACGCGGTCACCAGCCCCGACCCCACCCTGATCGACCGCCTCCCGCGCCCGCGCCCCACCCTCGCGGCGCGTACCCGCCCGCAGACCACCGTCGTCCCGCCGGCCACCGTGCGCCGCGGCGATCTCACCGAGGACCCGGGCGCCGCCGGACTGCTGCCCTACCGGGTCAGCACCGCCGGGCAACCCCCGGTCCGCAGCCTGCTGACCATCCCGGTGACCACCGCCACCGGCGAGGACCTGGGCGCGTTCTCCTTCTGCCACACTCGGGCCGACGTGTTCACCGAACGCGATGAACAACTCGCCCTCGGCATCGCCGCCCAGGCCGCCACCGCGATCGAGAACGCCCGGCTGTTTCGCAGCGTCCGCGACACCGCCGTGGAACTCCAGCGCAGCCTTCTCCCGCAGGTCCCGCCCGACCTGGACGAGCTGGACATCGCCTTCCGCTACCTGCCCGGGGCCAAGGGCCAGCAGGTCGGCGGCGACTGGTTCGACGTGATCCCGCTGTCCGCCGGGCGAATCGCGCTTGTGGTCGGCGACGTGATGGGCCGGGGCCTCCAGGCCGCCGCCGTGATGGGCCAACTGCGCGCCGCGGTCCGGGCGTACGCGGTCATGGACCTGCCGCCCGCGCAGGTGATGCGGCACCTGAACCGGCTGGTGACCGGGCTCGGCGGCGAGGACCAGATCATCACCTGCGTCTACGCCGTCTACGACCCCGGCGACGCCACCGTGCACTGGTCCAACGCCGGACACCTGCCGCCCGCGTTGATCAGCGCCGACGGCAAGGTCGAACTCCTGGAGGACGACCTCGGCGTCCCGCTCGGCCTGGACGGCACCACCTTCGAGGACGCGATGGTCGGCTTCGACGCCGGCGACCAACTGCTGCTGTACACCGACGGCCTGGTCGAATCGCACGACGCCTCGCTCACCGATCGGCTCCAGGAACTCACCGAGCACATCGACGGCACCACCGGCGGTACCTGCACCGTCGCCGACGTGGCCGACCTGCTGGCCAAGACGATGCTCACCGGCCAGGAGCCCGACGACGTCGCGCTGCTGCTGGTGCGCGCCCGGCACAGCGTCGAGCGCACCGCCGGCCTCGACCTGCCGCCCACCCCGCGCTCGGCCCGCGAGGCGCGCGACTTCGTCCGCGCCACACTGGCCCGCTGGGGCCTGGTCGACCACAGCGACACCACCTGCTCGGTGGTCACCGAACTCGTCTCCAACGCCGCCGAACACGCCCGCACCCCCATGGAATTGCGGCTGCGCCACCATCCGGGCCGGCTGATCGTCGAGGTGGTCGACCACGACGGGCGACTGCCCAAGGAGATCGCCTCTCCCGGCCACGACGAGCGGCATCGCGGGTTGTGCATCGTGGCCGGGCTCAGTACGGACTGGGGTGTGCGGCCCACCGACACCGGGAAGATCGTCTGGGCGGAGATCCGCGACCGGTGACACCCTGTGGGGATTCGCTGCGTGGCGGTACACGTCGCCGACGGCGCGTTGTCGCGATTCCGGTGGACCGTGCGAGTTTTATGTCACTTTCTCCCGGTGATGTAATGAATCATCCGTTTTCGGGTAGCTACCCACCGTCACGGACCCCGAGCCGTCCCCGTCGACCCCTCGGTCGGGAATCTTCGAGGCCCGTCACGCGTTCTGCAATCGAACGAGACAGCAAGACCTGTCGATGTGGGTTACCAGCCAGGAGGCACGATTCATGAGTGAGCGAGCTCTCCGCGGCACACGCCTTGGCGCCACCAGCTACGAGACCGATCGCGGTATCGATCTGGCGCCGCGTCGCACCGTGGAATACGAATGCCCCCGGGGGCACCGCTTCGAGATGCCGTTCTCCGTCGAGGCGGAGATCCCGTCGACATGGGAGTGCCGCAGCTGCGGCGCCGTGGCGCAGCTGGTGGACGGCACGCCGCCCGAGGAGAAGAAGAACAAGGCGACACGCACGCACTGGGACATGCTCATGGAGCGGCGGACCAGGGAAGAGCTGGAAGAGGTGCTCGCCGAGCGCCTCGCCGTATTGCGGTCGGGTGGGATCAACCTCCACCACGATCCGCGCGACAACCGCAAGAGCGCCTGAGCGATCCCCGCACGAGCCCGCTCCGGGCCCGTGCGGATCCCGTCGACAGGTGGCACCGACGCCCGGGGCGCCGACGACCTTCACGGTCGTGGCGCCCCGGGCGTCGTGCTGGGCGCCGTCGACGCCCGACCGCCCGGGGCGCGCTCAGGGCAGCGGGCGCGGCGGCGGCGGCGGTTCGTCGTCCCGCCGCGGGTCGGGGTCGATCACCTCGCCCTGGATGATCTTGCCGTCGGGGCGATGGATCCGGGCCTGCCGGGTCATGCCGCTCAGCCGGGTGCTGCCCGCCACCTTCGCCGCCACCACGGTGCCGATCAGCCGGCGGACCAGCGGCCGGGTGAACGGCAGCACGCACAGCAGCCCCAGCGCGTCGCTGATGAAGCCCGGGATGATCAGCAGCACGCCGCCCAGGATGACCACACCGGCGTCGGCGGCGGCCTTGGTCGCCTCCTTGCCCTGGGCCGCGATCACGGCCGGGTCGGACTGGCCCTCGCGCTGCGCCCGTTCGCCCAGCGCGCGCAGCCGGTTCAGCACCCGGCGGCCCTCGTACCGGATCACCAGCGAACCCACCGCGATGCCGGCCAGGATCAGCAGGAAGGTCTCGCCCGCGCCGATGGCGCCGCCCACCAGGGTGATCACGTAGATCTCGGCCAGCGGCAGGGCGACGATCGGCAGGAGCTTGACCGCTCGGCGCAGCGGGGTACTCACGAGATCACGTCCTCGGCGGGGTGGCACCGGTGGTGGTGCCGGAGGTACTGGCGGCTTCGGCGTCGGTCGGGGCGGCGGGGGCCGGCACGGCGGCGGCGTCCTTGGTGCGATCGGCGGCCTTGCTCGGGGCGAGTTCCGGGGTCGGCTCGTCCGCGTACTTGCCCACCCGGCGGCCGACGCCCCACGCGGTGACCCGCCACAACGCCTCGGCGACGATGGTGTTGCTCATCTTGCTGTTGCCGCGTTCGCGCTCGATGAAGGTGATCGGCACCTCCAGCACGCGATAGCCCTTGCGGATCGCGCGCCAGGCCAGGTCGACCTGGAAGCAGTAGCCCTGCGAGGCGACTTCGTCCAGGCCGATGCCCAGCAGGGTGTCCCGGCGAAACGCCCGGAAGCCGCCGGTGACGTCGTGGATGTCGACGCCGAGCATCAGCCGCGAGTAGGTGCTGCCGCCCCGGGAGATGAGCTTGCGGTGGCCGGGCCAGTTGACCGCGCCGCCGCCGGGCACCCAGCGCGAGCCGAGCACCAGGTCCGCGTCCCGGACCGCTTCGAGCAGTCGGGGCAGTTGCTCGGGCTGGTGCGACCCGTCGGCGTCCATCTCCACCAGGACGTCGTAACCGCGATCGATGCCCCAGCGGAAGCCGGCGATGTAGGCGGCGCCCAACCCCTCCTTGCCCGCGCGGTGCATGACCTGGACGTGCGGGTCGTGCTCGGCGAGGGTGTCGGCGATGTCGCCGGTGCCGTCGGGGCTGTTGTCGTCGGCGATGAGCACGTCGACGTCGGGCACCGCGGCGCGCAGGCGCGCAACGATCGGCTCGATGTTCTCCGATTCGTTGTAGGTGGGGATGATGACGAGCACCTTGCCGAGATCGGCGAAGCTGGTCTGCTCGCGGTCGGTCACATCATCTCCTTGATGGCGTTGGCTTCGATGGCGTTGTCGATGGTGTGGGCTCCGGGTCCGGTGTCGGCGCGGGCGCGGTGTCCGACGATAGTCAGGATCGCCCCGGGAGCCGAACCGAGCCGGCCGGCGCGGGTGCGCCCGGTGCGCGGCGCGGCGGCGGGAGGCGGGGTACGCGGGCGGAACGCGCGGGTGCGGCCGACCGCGTGGCGGGCGCGGGGCGCCGCGTCGCGGTCGAACTGCGGCACCGTGTGGCCCCCTCGCCGGGTCGTCGTGGATCGCTGCGGTCGCGCTCGACACGGTGGTGCGCCGGGCGGGTGATGCAGTGACGGTACAACGGACGAGCCGGCCATTCGGTTTCGCCCTGGGACAGACCCGTGGCCCGCTCGACGGTGCGGGTGGCTCGACGGCATGGGTGGATGGCAGCGGGAACCCGGTCGCCCTTCGGGCCGGCCCCGGACCGGCTGGCTGTCGGTCGCGGTGGTCGTTGTCTACTGGGCGACCGGGCTCTGCCGCGGTCTCACCTTCCGGCGTGGGGTGTGCTCGCGTCCGGCGGGGCGGCTGCACGGGTGCCGCTCTGCCGTTCGTGGCCGCGTGGGGCGGCCTCCCGGGCGCGCGTCACGTCGGTTCCGGACCTGGCGCCCGGTGGCTGTGCCACCTGTGGCCCGGAGGCGTGCGCGTGCTCGGGGAGGGTGTTCTCCTGCCGGTCGTCCTGCGGTGGACCGGGTCGAACGTACTGGGCGATGCGGGCGCGGTGTCAACAATGCACTGACCTGGGCAAACGTGGTATCGGTGCAGGTCAGACCCCGGGGTGGTGCGGCACGGGTGTGGGTGGTGTGCGCCCGCCGGGTGGCGCAATCGTTCCCCCAATGGGCCGCGTCGCACCATTTCGCCCCCGCGGACGACACGCTTCGACGCGTCGCGGCGCGGCACCGTGCTCGTCCGGAGTCCCGGCGTGTCGTGCGCGCGGGCCGTACGGAGGTGTTGTAGGAGTTGTACACGTACCAGGCCCCACCACGCGAGCGGCCTCCCTCCGTCGCCACACCGACGAGGAACACCGAAAGCGCCGGGATCGAGCCGCGTTCACCCGGTCGGCCGCTCACCCGACATCACCCCACGAGCGCACGGCGTGTGCCGCGCACCGCGAGGCGGCCGGCAACTCTCGGACGGGGCCCGGCCGTTGCGGGTCGCCGGAAGGTCGCGACGGTGGGTGGCCGCAGGGTGGCTCGGGGTGACACGATCGAGGGTCATGGACTATCGCGAGTGTGCGCACGTGGTCGAGGAGTATCACCGCGTGCGGGGGAACGGGCGGCATTTCCCGGAGCTGTTGGCGGCATTGGGGCATCCGGAGCGGGCGCTGCGCGGGATGCAGGTGGTGGGGACCAACGGCAAGGGGTCCACGTGCGCGTTCGCGGTCGCGGCGTTGAACGGGATGGGGCTGCGGGTGGGGAGCATGCCGAGTCCGCATCTGCAGGAGCCGCGTGAGCGGATCCGGGTCGACGGGGTGCCGGTGTCGGAGGAGGAGTACGCGGCGGCCTGCACGGAGGCGGTGGATGCGATCCGGGCGACCGGACTGGCCTACAACGCCTCGTCGTTGCACGCGGCCGCGGCGGCGGCGCACTTTCGGCGGGCGGGGGTCGAACTGGTCGCTGCGGAGGCCAACATCGGCGGGCAGCGCACGGTGGTGCGCAAATTCGGGCTGGACGTGAAGGTGCTCACCGGGGTCGGCCTGGACCACACCGAGCGGCTGGGCGAGAGCGAGGCGGAGATCGCCCGGGCCAAGGTCGGCGCGACCGTGGACGGGGATCACGTGCTGCTCGGCCGCCTGTCGGCGGAGGCCGCCGCGGCGGCCTCGGAGGTGCTGGCCGGGCACGCGGGGCTGACCGTGTGGCGGCTGGGGCGGGAGATCCTGGTCGAGGCGCGGGACGGCGGCCCGGGCGGCGCGCCGCTCGTCGACGTTCGAACGCCCCTGGGGGTGCATCGCGACCTGGTGTGCACGTTGCCGGGCGTGCACCAGTACGACAACCTCGCCCTCGCGGTGGCCGGCGTGGACGCGCTCGTACAGCGCGGCCATGTGCCCGCGTACCGCGACGAGCGCCTGCGGGCGGGGCTGGCCACGACCCGCTGGCCCGGACGGCTCGAACTGGTCGCGTCGGCGCGCGTGGGGCAGTGGTCGGGACGGGTGTTGCTGGACGGGGCGACCAACGTCCAGGGGCTGGCCACCGTCGCGCCGGAGATCGCCCGGCACGCGCGGGCCGTGGATCGGGTGCCGCCGGTGGTCGTCTTCGGCGTCATGCGGGAGAAGCCCGCGGCGCGGATGTTGGCCGCGCTGCCGGTCGAGTGGCCCGTGGTGATGACCCGGAGCGGTTCGGGCGACGCGGCCGACCCGGCGGCGCTGTTCGCGCTGCGCACGGCGGCCGGGGCGGCACGCTCGGACTGCGTCGAGCCGGATGTGACGGCGGCGCTGGGCCGCGCCGGGAAACTGGCCGGGGAGGGTGGCCTGGTGGTGGTCCTGGGCTCGCACAAACTGGTCGGCGAGGCCCGCACCGCGCTGGGCCTGGCCCCGGCCTGAACCGCTACGCCGGCCCGCTTCCGGGTCGGTCAGTGGGGGCGGGCCCAGGGCGGGGGGTCGGTTTGCGCGGTGTGCAGGGCCGCCGGCGTGGGGCGTTCGACCGTGTCGGGCACGGTGTCCAGGGGGACGGACAGGGCTCTCGCCCAGGTGCGGCGCCAGTTGAGGCGGCGTTGGGTGCGGGCCGCCTCACGGCGTGTGCGGGCGGCGGTGCGGCGGGCGATCTCGGCATGGGCCAGGGCCAGGCTGCGCAACCACAGCGGGCGGGTGTGCAGCAGTTCCTCGACGTACGCGGTCGTCCACTTGTTGCTGCGCGGGCGCAGTTCCACGACCACCTCCACCGGCAGCGCGAACAGTTCGGCGACCGCGTCGTCGGCGAGCTGGTCGATCACCGCCTCGGCCGCGCGACACACCGCCTCGGCGCGCCGTTGTTGGGCGTGCCACTCCCGGTCCAACCAGCGGGTCACCGCCGCGGAGGCGTGTTCGAGCTCGCGGTCGGCGTGCAGTTCGAGCAGCCAGCGCGGGGGGTCGGTGGCCAGTTCGTGCAGCAGGTCGACGCTGATGTGGTGATCGATCGAGGGCACGCGGTGGGCGATGTCCTCGGCGGGCACGCCGAGCGTGGCCCAGACCCGGTGCGGCCGGGCGAGGGCCCGCAGCGCGGCGATCGCACGCGGCGCGGAGGTGGTGAGCAGGTCCGCGATTTCTTCCGGCTTGTAGCGGCACTGGTCGGCGATCTCGGCGATGTCGCGTACGCGCGGGTCGGCCATGAAGCGGCGCAGCCGGGCGGGCACGGTGCCGTGCAGGCGGGCCAGCGCGCAGGCGAAGGCGATCACGTCGGCCGGGTCGGTCTGCCGGTCGGGGGTCAGCGTGGCCAGGTAGCGGCGCGCGTGGTGCGCCCGTTCGCGGTTGTGCGCGCGGGTGGCGGCGGCCTTGGTGGCGGCCAGCGAGCGGGACACGGTACGGGCCGCCTCGCGCAGTTCGCGGTCGGCGGCGATGTGCGGGTGCAGGGTGTCCACGTCGGCCGTGCGGTAGTAGCGCACCTCCATGTCGCGGCCGTAGCGCGTGACCCGCACCCGGTCGACGACCGCCAGCCCGGCGGCCCGGGCGACCCGACGGAAGCGCTCGCGGCTGATGCCGAGGCGGTGCGCGGCCTCGGTGGCGGTCAGCGGTTCCTCGCGTTGCAGGGCGGTGAGGAAGGGGCCCGGGTCGGCGGCGGCGCGGGCGACGGCGTCCGCGTCGAAGGTGCCGTCCTGGTGTTGGGCGAGCAGTCCTGTTCGGGCGGCGAGGCGGACCTGGCGGGGGACGAGCCCCAGTGCCTTGCCGACGCGCGCCGCACCGATGCCTCCTCGGGTCACGACCGGCCCCTTCCGTACGGGTGACACCGAACGGGGCGACGATAGAACGGCTGCGGGGCGCGGGGGAGGTCAAAGGGCGAAATCCGCCCGATCGTGCGGGGAAGCGACGTGGCAGGTTACGGCAAATGGGGGATCATGGGCGACTTCGGCGGTCGGCGAGCGTCGACCTGAAGTCGGGTTCACCCCTGCGCGTCGAGGCGGAGTTCGAAGCACGACAGCGGTGCGTGGGCGGTGTACTCCCGATACGGCGGGATGGGCCGGTAGCCGAGGGCTTCGTACAGGGCGATCGCGCGGGTGCGCTGCGGGAGGCAGTCCAGGACGCAGCGGTCGGCGCCGACGGCGCGGGCGTGTGCGTGCAGACGGGTCATCAGCGCCCGGGCCGTGCCGTGGCCCCGGGCGTGCGGGAGCACGTACAGGCGCTTGACCTCCGCCGTCCCCGGGTCGAGCAGATGTACGCCGACGCCGCCCGCGGGCCGGCCGGCCAGGTGCGCGGTGAAGTAGGCGCCGGGGTGCGCGTAGTAGTCGGCCGGGTCGTCGTGATCGGTGCGGCACCACTCGGGCAGCAGGTCGGGGGATGCCCAGCCGGGGTGGCCGACCTCCTCGGCGGTCGCGTTGTAGTACGCGAAGAGCAGGTCGCGGGTGTGCGTGAGGTCGGTGTCGATGGTCGGGCCCGGGGTGATTGTCATGGCATGTGACTGTAGGGGCGGGTGGAAGCGGCGCCGGGCGAGGGTGGTTCGGTGCGGGCGTGAGTGTGCAGGGGCGCAGGGGCGCATGGGCGGGGCGTGGGTCCGGGGCGCGGCCGATCAGTGGAACCTGGACGTGTCGCGGGTCGACGGTGGTGAATGTCCCGGTTTGTGAATTTATCGTGTCATACATGCGCATTGTCATCGCGGGTGGACACGGAAAGATCGCCCTTCGGCTGGAGCGCCTGCTCGCCGATCGCGGACACACGGTGGTCGGGTTCATTCGCAACCCCGATCACGCGAACGACCTGGTCGCGGCCGGTGCCGAGCCCGTCGTGTGCGATCTGGAGCGGGCCCCGGTCGAGGAGGTCGCCGAGCACCTGGCGGGCGCGGACGCGGTGGTGTTCGCGGCCGGTGCGGGCCCGGACAGCACCCGCGAGCGCACCATGACCGTCGACTACGGCGGCGCGGTCCTGCTGGCGGACGCGGCCGAGGACGCGGGAGTGCGGCGCTACGTGATCGTCTCCTCGATGGGCGCCTCGACCGCACCGCCGCCCGACACCGACCCGGACTTCGCGCTCTACCTGACCGCCAAGGGCGAGGCCGACGAGGACCTGCGCTCGCGCGGTGCGCTGGACCTGACCATCCTGCGCCCGGGCCGGCTCACCGACGACCCGGGCACCGGACTGATCGCGCTGTCCGAACGTGAGGGCGGCGGCGCAATCCGTCGGGACGACGTGGCGGCGATCCTGGCGGAACTGATCACCGAGCCCGGGACGATCGGCCGCACGCTCGAGGCGGTCGGCGGCGACGTGCCGGTCGCCGAGGCGGTCAAGTACGCGGCGGCTAGGCCTCGTTCGTGAGGTCGAGCGCCATCAGCACGTCGTCGACATAACGTCCGGCGAGCAGGAACTCGCCCTCCAGGACGCCCTCGATGCGATAGCCGCAGGCCGCGTACAGGGCGCGCGCGGACGCGTTGCCGCCGAGCACCCGCAGGGTGATGCGGCGGGCACCGCGCCGGCGCGCCTCGGCCTCGGCTGCGGTCAGCAGCAGTCGGCCGATCCGGCGGCCCTGGTGGTCGGGGTGCACCGCGAGGCCGTTGATGATCTGTACGTGGCCGGAGGCCGGGCACAGGGTCGAGCGTTCGAGTTGCAGATAGCCGACGACGAGGTCGCCCTCGTGGGCGACGAGGGTGTCGCGCACGTGGTCGGCGTCGCGGAAGAAGACCTTGTCGACCGCCCAGCGGGGGGCGGGCGTGACGTCGGGGGACCACGTGAGGTGGTCTATCTCGGCAAGACTGGTCCCGTCGGCCTCGACGGCGGAGCGGACCTGGACGCGGGTTTCCTCCGATGTGCGCGACATCGGATCATCGTCCCATCCGCGGCGGCGCGCCGGGCAGGTCGGGCGGCGGACGATCTTGGCTACGGCTTCGTGTGCGCCGCCTCCGCGCCGCGCGTGCGCCCTAGACTCGCGCGCATGACTTCGCCCGGGACGCCCGAGGATCTGGATCGACTCACGGCGGGCAAATACGTCCTGCTGACCACGTTTCGCCGGGACGGGAGGGCGGTGGGCACGCCGGTGTGGGTTTTCCGCGACGGCGACGCGCTCGGGGTGTGGACGGCGCGGGCGTCCGGGAAGGTGAAGCGAATCCGTAACAGCGGGCGGGTCACGGTCGCCGAGTGTGATGCGCGGGGGCGTGTGCGGGGGGAGGCGGTGCCGGGGACCGCGTCGTTGTTGGACGCGGCCGGGACGGAGCGGTATCGGGGGTTGATCCGGCGCAAGTTCGGCGTGGTGGGGTGGGTGACGCTGCTCGGGAGCCGGGTGCGGCGGGGGGTTGCGGGGACGGTGGGTGTGCGCGTTGTGCTCGGGGGGTGCGAGTAGGCGCCCGGGCCTGGTGGCACCCGGGTTGGTCTCATGCGCACTCGGGCCGTGCGGCGGCCTGTGGCCTCAAGCGCACTCGGGCCGTGCGGCGGCCTGTGGCCTCAAGCGCACTCGGGCCGTGCGGCGGCCTGTGGCCTCAAGCGCCGGCCGGGCTGCTTGGCCTCAAGTGCCGGCCGGGCTGAGTGACCCGGCCTCCGGTCGAGGTGGCCTCAAGCGCCGGCCGGGCTGTTTGGCCTCAAGTGCCGGCCGGGCTGAGTGACCCGGCCTCCGATCGAGGTGGCCTCAAGCGCCGGCCGGGCTGATTGGCCTCAAGTGCCGGCCGGGTTGCTTGGCCTCATGCGCCGGCCGGGTTGCTTGGTCTCAAGTGTCGGACCGGCTGGGTGGTCTCGAGTGCCGGGTGGGTTGTTTGGTTTTGTGGGGTGGCTCGGGCTGGGTGGGCTTGTGGGCGGGTGCTTGGGTTTTGGTGGTGGTTATTGCAGGGGGAGTTTGAAGCCTACGTGGGAGTCTGTGAAGCCCAGGGTTCGGTAGAAGCGGTGGGCGTTTTCCCGGGTGTTGTTGGAGGTTAGTTGGATCAGGGTGGCGCCTCGTTCTCGGGCGCGTTGGATGGTCCAGTGCATCAGGGTCGTGCCGAGGCCGTTGCCGCGTTCGGTGCTGTGGATGCGGACCGCCTCCACCAGGGCTCTGGTCGTGCCGCGTTGGGACAGGCCCGGGATGATGGTGAGTTGTAGGGTGCCGATCACCTTCGGGGCGCCGGTTTCCGGGTCCGGGCGGGTCATCACCACCACCTCCTGGTTCGGGTCGGCCGACAGGCGGTCGAAGGCGGCCAGGTAGGGGGTCATGTCCTCCTGCGAGTCACGCCCCGAACCCAGGGTGTCGTCCACCAGGAGGCCGACTATGGCGGCCAGGTCGTCGCGGTTCGCCGGCCGGATTTGGATGTCGTTCATGGTGCCCAACGTAGACGCGCGGGACCGGATGACTTTTGTCAGGTCCATACCGCCAGGGGAGTAGGCGGGAATTCGGCCGCGCGCAGGATCCGTTGACACCATTGAGGGCGGATGCTTGTCAGGCCACATGGCAAGCGGCCTAACGGGGAGGTTCCACGTGGATGCCGTGCACGAGTGGGTGGACCGGCTGGGAGATCTCCCACCGCTATACGCCTATGTCGTGATCGCACTGGTCGCCATCATCGAGACGGGTCTGCTGCTCGGCGTCTTCGCCCCCGCGGAACCGGTGCTCCTGCTCGGTGGACTGCTCACCTCGACCGGACACCTGGCACTGGTGCCGGTACTGATCATCGCGACCTCGGCCGCGCTCGCCGGGGACACTCTCGGTTACCTCTCCGGCAGACATCGCAGCGAACGCATACGAACCGGGCATATCGGGCGCAGGGTGGGTGAGCATCGGTGGGAACGGGCGGAGGAGATGTTCACCCGCGGGCGGGGCGCGGGCGGCGTGACGGTGATGCTGGGTCGTTGGGTCGCATTCGCTCGTACGCTGCTGCCGCGATTGGCCGGGGCGGCGGGGATGCCCTATCGACGGTTCGCCCCGTGGAACGCGGTCGGCATCGTGGTGTGGGTGCCGGGCTCGATCATGCTGGGCCGGCTCGCGGGCAGCGCGTACCCGTCGGCGGCGAGTGTGCCCGGTTGGATAGGGGCCGCGATCGTGGCGATCGGGATCGTGGCCGGGGCCGTCACCCTCATTCGGCGCCGGCGGCGGCGCAAGGCCGAGGAGGACGGTTCCTCGGCGTTCGCGGATCCCACCGCCGACGCCGCGTCGGGTGACGCGCGTCGCGACTTCGCGGGGGCCACGTCGGCGACCCGGGAGGACAGCGTCGCCTGATCGGGCGGCGGGCATACGCGACGGAAAAGCGGGGGCGAGGTCGTGGACCCGGCCCCCTTCGGTGTGCCCGGGCCCGGCCCAGGCGGTGGTTCAGCCGTGCAGTGCCGCGTCGCCGTGCTTGGCCACGTGCTCGTCGAGCGCCGCCAGGGCCCGCGTGACCTCCTCGTGTGAGCCGCCGCCGCGCTGCTCCTTCCAGTACGCGGCGCCCAACTTCTTCAGCAGCGCCGACGCGTCCCGGCCGACCTGGACCTCTTCGACCTTCTGCTTGCCGGTGTTCATCGTGTCCTCGGCCATCTTCTTGGCCTTGTCGAGGAAGCCGCTCATGGCGCCGTTCTCCGTTTCGTTCCGGCCCCGAGATCACAGTCGTGCACAGTCCACTCGATATTCGATCAACGAACGGCGCACGATCGAGGATCCCGAAGCCGAGTGCACCGGTTCGGCCGGGCATTTCACTCGTTCGGCGCCGCCGGGGTCCGCTCCGCCACAATTGCGACCATGCGTGCGAGTCGGTTGTTGACCATCCTGCTGACCCTGCAGAACCGGGGGCTCGTCACCGCGACCGAGTTGGCCGAGCAGTTGGAGGTGTCCGTCCGGACCGTCTACCGGGACGTGGAGGCGCTGGCGGCGGCCGGGGTGCCGGTCCTTGCCGAGCGCGGTCCCGCGGGCGGCTATCGGCTCCTGGAGGGCTTTCGGACCCGGATCAACGGGCTGACCGACGACGAGGCGCACGCACTGTCCCTGGCCGGGCTGCCGGGCCCGGCGGCGGAACTGGGTCTGGGCGCGGTGGTCGCCTCCGCGCAGCTCAAGGTCCGGGCCGGACTGCCCGCCGAACTGCGCGAGCGCGTCGAGCGGGCCCGACCGCGCTTCCACCTGGACGCGCCGGGGTGGTACCGGGAGGCGGACCGCTCGCCGGAGCTGTCCCGGATCGCGGGCGCGGTGTGGACCGACCGGCGGATCCGGGTGCACTACCGGCGCTGGGCCGGCGAGGTCATCCGCGAGCTGGAGCCGTACGGGCTCGTGCTCAAGGCGGGGCAGTGGTACCTGGTGGCGCGCTCGGTCGGGACGGGGGAGCGCCGCGAGCGCACCTATCGGGTGGTGCGGATCGAGGAGTTGCACGTGCTCGACGAGGTGTTCGAGCGTGATCCGGACTTCGATCTGGCGGCCTACTGGGAGGACTCGTCGCGGGAGCTCGCCGAGCGGTTGCGCCCGATCGACGCCGAGGTGTTGTTGACCGAGGGCGCGCGGGGGTTGGTGCGGCCCCTGTTCGGCGCGCATGTCGCCGAGGTCGTGGAGGCGAGCGCGGGGGAGCCGCTGCCCGACGGTCGGGTGCGGGCCCGGCTCCCGATCGAGACGATCGAGGTGGGGGTGGCCGAACTGCTGCGACTGGGGCCGGAGGTGGAGGTCCTGGGCCCGCCCGAGCTGCGCGCCGCGATCGCCGCAGGCGCACGCGCGACGGCGGCGCGGTACGGGTAGGCACCCGCGCCGCGCCGCCGAGGCCCGGACCGGCCGACCGCTACGCCCCGGCCCGCCGGAACAGCCGTACCGCCACCGGGACCGACACCGCGGTCAGGCCCAGCGCCGCCAGTGCCCCCGTGCCGACCGTGCCCCCGTAGTCCCCGACGAACGCCGAGCGCACCGCCAGGACCACGTACCGCAGCGGGTTGGCCCGGGAGAGCCCGTCCAGCCAGTCCGGGGCCAGGGACATCGGCAGCAGGATCCCGGACAGCAGCATCACCGGCAGGTTGACCGAGTTGACCACCGGGGCGAACTCCTGCGGGCTGTCCACCCGCATCGCCAACGCGTAGGACAGCGACGCGATCGACGCGGTCATCAGCGCGACGAAGCCGAATCCGACCAGCATCCCGAGGATCGGCGCGCGCAGCCCGAAGGCCACCCCGACCAGGACCAGCAGCAGCGACTGGACCAGCAGTTGCACGATGTCCTTGAGCACCCGCCCGAGCAACAGCGCCACGCGGCTCACCGGGGTCACCCGCATCCGCTCCAGGATGCCCTGCTGCTTTTCGATCAGGATGCCGAAACCGGCGAACGCGGCGCTGAACAAACCGAGTTGCACCAGCAGGCCGGGGACGAGGGTCTGCCAGGAGTCGCCCTCCCCACCGAGGGGGACCTCGCGCAGGAGCGGCCCGAACAGGACCAGGAACAGCAGGGGTTGGAGCAGCCCGAACACCAACCCGACCCGGGCGGCCAGGGTCTGGCGCAGATAGCGGCCGAAGATCAGCAGGGTGTCGGCCAGGAACGCGGCCGGCGCGGACGGCACGGTCGGCGCGGGAGTGGCCGGCGTGGACGCCGCGGATGGCGTGGACATGGTCACCTCGGCGGGTCAGACGGCGATCGGGGTCTCGGCGGGCGCGGGGGCGCGCCGGCCGGTGATGGCGATGAAGGCGTCCTGGAGCGAGGCGTCGGGGGAGCCGGCGTACTCGGTCTTGAGTGCGTGTGCGGTGCCCTCGGCGACGACCCGGCCATGGTCGACGACCACGAGGCGGTCGGCGAGCGCGTCCGCCTCGTCGAGGTAGTGCGTGGTCAGGAAGACCGTGGTGCCCCACTCGTCGCGGATCCGTCGCACCAGGTCCCACAGGTCGACCCGGCTGCCCGGGTCCAGGCCGGTGGTCGGCTCGTCCAGGAACAACACCTCGGGGCGGTGGAGCAGGCCCATCGCGATGTCGAGCCGGCGGCGCTGGCCGCCGGAGAGCGCGGCGCACGGCCGGTCCAGGAGGTCGGCCAGGTCCAGTGCGGCGGCCAGTTCGGCGGTGCGCGCCCGGGCGGCGGCCCGGTCGAGGCGGTACAGCCGGGCCTGGGTGGTGAGTTCCTCGCGCATGGACACGCCCGGGTCGAGGCCGCCGGACTGGGCGACGTAGCCGATCCGTCGGCGTACGCCCGCCGGATCGCGCAGCAGGTCGTGACCGGCCACCGTGGCGCTGCCGCCGGTGGGGGCGAGCAGCGTGGTGAGCATGCGCAGCGTGGTGGTCTTGCCGGCGCCGTTGGGCCCGAGGAAACCCAGGATCTCGCCGGCGGGGACGGTCAGGTCGATGCCGCGGACGGCCTCGACCGTGCCGCGCTTGGTTCGGAAGGTCCGGGCGAGCCCGGTGGTGTGGATGACGGGTGTCATGGGACCACCGAAACACAGTCGGTTAATTTTTGCAACGGCCCCAAAATTTAAGAACCACCAAGATGACTACAATGGCGACATGACGGAGACCGAACCCGCCGAGGGTCTGCGTGAGCGCAAGAAGCGCCGCACCCGGACGCACATCTCGGACATCGCGACCGGGTTGTTCATGGAACGCGGGTTCGACGCGGTCACCGTCGCGCAGATCGCCGAACTGGCCGAGGTCTCGGTGAACACCGTGTACAACTACTTCCCGGCCAAGGAGGACCTGTTCTTCGACCGCGAGTCGGAACTGGTGGACCGCCTGTCCCAAATCGTGCGCGAGCGCGCGGTGGGCGAGTCGGCCACGCGCGCGGTGCTGGCGGTGCTGCGCCGGGACGTGGAGGAGCGCTCGCTCTACGCCGGGCTGTTTCCGGGCTACGAGCGGTGGGCGCGGGTGATGCTGGAATCGCCGGTGCTGGTGGGCCGGCTGTGGCGGATGCAGCAGGCCGGCGCCGACGCGCTGGCGCGGACCCTCGCCGAGGAGGCCGGGGTGGCGCCCACCGACCCGGTACCGGAGTTGATCGCCGGCCAACTCGCCGGAATCCAGCAGGCCGTCTTCCGGGGGATCGGCCGCCGCCTGGCCGACGGCGTCGATCCGGACGAGACGGCCGACCGGGCGCTGGAGCAACTGGACGCGGTCGAAACGTTGTTGAGCGCCGAGGTGCTGGGCTACGCGGTTCGCGGATCCGAGTGAGCCGGCTCCGGCGTTCCGGCGGGGGTGTGCCGGCGGTGGGGTCGGGGAGGAGCATGACATCGGCCGCGGCGGCGCGTTCGATCCGCGATGATCTGCGTGGTCGGCGTCGCCGGCTCGGTCGATGGATCAGGAGTCGACCGATGATCGGCCGCCACCGGCCGGACCACAGGAGAACCGTGTGACCTCACCAAATGCTTCCGACCGACGCGGACCGCTGGTGTACGTGGGCTCGTACACCCCCGACATGGACGGGCACGGCACCGGCATCACCGTGTGCCGGCAGGACCCGGAGAGCGGACTGCTCGGTACGCCGTCCGCGGCCATTCCTGCGATCTCGCCGTCGTATCTGACCCGGCACCCCTCGGGCCGCTTCCTGTACGCGGTCAGCGAGCGGGCCGGCGAGGGCGCGGTCGGCGCGTACTCGGTGCAGGACGAACGGCTCGTGCCGCTGGGCGAGGTCTCCACGCTCGGCGCGGGGCCGTGTCATCTGGCGGCCGACCCCACAGGGCGGTTCGTGGTGGTGGCCAACTACGGCGGCGGCAGTGTGACCGTGCACCCGATCGCCGACGACGGCACGCTCGGCGAGGCCGCCACGCACGTACGGCTGACCGGGTCCGGGCCGGTGGCGGACCGGCAGGCGGCCTCGCACGCGCACCAGGTGACGTTCGCCGCCGGCGGCGGGTGGCTGGTGGTGTGCGACCTGGGTTCGGACACCGTGTACCACCTGAACTTCGACGCCGAGGCGGGGACCATCGCCGAGGGGCCGAAGGTGACCCTGCCGCCGGGGACCGGACCGCGGCACATCGCGTACGGGCCGAAGGACCTGGCCTGGCTGGCGGGGGAGTTGAACACGACGGTCACCCCGCTGCGCGGCGATCCGCGTACGGGGGCGCTGACCGTGGCGGGCAAGCCGTTCGTGTTGTCCGGCGGCGAGGGCGCGCCGTCGGGGATTGTGGCCTCGGCGGACGGGCGCTTCGTGTACGCGGCCAACCGGGGGCCGGACACGATCTCGGTGCTCGCCGTCGACGGCGCGGAGTTGGCCCTGGTCGAGGAGATCCCGACGGGCGGGGCCTGGCCGCGTGATCTGACCCTGGTCGGCGACGTGTTGTACGCGGCGAACCAGCGCGGCGACACGATCACCGCATTCCGCTGCGACCCGGGCACGGGCCGGCTCACCGCCCTCGGCGTCGCCCTCGCGACCGGCAGCCCGACCAGCGTCCTGGCCTAGCCGCTCCCGGGCCCGCCTGCCCGCCGGACGGGTCGCCTCGATCCGTCCGGCGTCGGGCCGGATGTGCCTCGATTCCGTGCCGCGCCCTACGCGCCGAGCGACTTGACCGCGCCGACCAGCGGGGCCGGTTCGGTGTGCTCCGCGGCCTCGGCGAGGGCTTCGCGCGGGGTGCGGTCGTGGGTGGGGCGGGCGGCGGAGAGCAGTGTGCAGCCCGCAGAGGTGACCTCGGTGTAGATGCCCCGACGGTCGGTGTCGCACAGATGGCGCGAGAGCAGTCCGCGCTCCTCCAGCCGGGTGACCAGGTGCGTGGTTGCGCTGCGGCTCAGTACCACCCACCCGTTCGCGCACGGTCGCCGGACACCTCCCCGGTGTGGCCGGGGCCGCCGGCGGGCAGAGCGGGCAGGGTGACTCCGGCGTGCCGGAGTCGGCGGCCCCTCGGCCCGTCCGACTTCCCGCTGACCGCGAGCCCTCCATCCCCCATCCCCCACCGCGAAGGACCGTCCCCATCATGAGTTCCACCCCCGTACCCGACGTCACCCTCAACAACGGCGTCACCATCCCGCAGCTCGGCTTCGGGGTCTTCCAGGTCGGCGACGACGAGGCCACCGCCGCCGTGACGAACGCCATCGAGGTGGGTTATCGCAGCATCGACACCGCCGCGATCTACGGCAACGAGGCGGGTGTGGGCCGGGCCCTGGCCGCCTCCTCCGTCCCGCGCGAGGAACTGTTCGTCACCACCAAGTTGTGGAACACCGAGCAGGGATACGACTCGACGCTCGCCGCGTTCGAGGAGAGCGCGCGGCTGCTCGGCCTGGACTACGTGGACATGTACCTGATCCACTGGCCGGCGGCGAGTCGGGACCGCTACCTGGACACCTGGCGCGCGTTCGAGAAGCTGCTCGCGGACGGCCGGGTGCGCACGATCGGGGTGTCCAACTTCCAACCCGAGCACCTGACCCGACTGCTCGAACACACCGCCGTGATGCCCTCGGTCAACCAGGTCGAACTGCACCCCTACCTCCAGCAGGGCCGGGTCCGCGCGTACGACCGGGCGCACGCGATCGCGACAGAGGCGTGGAGCCCGCTGGGCAAGGGCGGGGCGCTGCTGGCGGACCCGGTGATCACCGAGGCGGCCCGCGCGCACGGCAAATCGCCCGCCCAGGTGGTGCTGCGCTGGCACCTGCACCTGGGGAACATCGTCATCCCCAAGTCGGTCACGCCCGCGCGGATCCGGGAGAACTTCGAGGTGTTCGACTTCGACCTGGACGCGGCCGAACTGGACGCGATCGGTCGGCTGGACCGGGGCGAGCGGCTCGGCCCGGACCCGGACGAGGTCGACTGAGGCCGACCGCGCCGATCGTCAGCGGCGTTGCGGCTCGACCAGTGCCGGATGCGCGGGATGGTCGTAGCGCACGGTCAGGTCCGCCTCGGTCGTGGGCACGATCTCCTCGGCGTAGCGGGTCAGCGCCTCGATGGTCCAGGCGTCCTCGGCGGGGGTGCGCCGGCGCAGCGCTCCCGGGGACAACCACAGATGCACCGTCAGCTCCAGGGGCAGGCCCTTGCCGAGCAGCAACGGCCCGTCCAGGAGCAGTACCCCGCCCTCGGGCAGCACGGTGTAGTCGGCGCGGGTGGCCCGGTCCCGGGCCGCGTCCCACAGGCTCGGCAACACCCGCCCGGTGCCGCCGGGCGCCAGCGGTTCCAACACCTCGCGGCGCAGCCCGGCGTCGTCCAGCCAGCCCCACAGGTACGACTCGGCGTCGGTGTGCCCGTACTCCAGGCGCACCGACGCCGGCCGCAGGAAGTCGCGGGCCCGCACCCGCAACACCGGATGCCCGCGCAGGCGCAGCGGCGCCACCAACGCGTCGGCGAGCGCGCCCGGTTCGGCGGCGTCCGCGCCGTCCAGAGCCACCCGGGTCCACGGCCGGTCGGCGGCGCGCCGGGCGATCGCCTCGACCAGCTCGTCCACCAGGGCGGTCGGGGTGATCGGTCGTACGTTCACCATCGGCGCGCCGGGCGGGGTGCGTTCGGTGCGGTCATGGGGCCATTGTCGACCGCGCCGATCCAGCGGGTGCGCCCGACCCGGGCCGCGGCGGGCCGGCCCGCCGCGGCCCGGGTCGAGGCCGGCCGTTCGGGAGGTGGGTGTGGGAAGACGGGCGGGCGTCAGAAGGTGGGCATGGGCGGCATCTGCGGGGCCTGGACCACCGGTGCGGGCACCTCCACGAAGCCGCCGGAGATGCCCTGGTGCACACCCACCACGGCCGGACGCAGGTCGTGCAGCACGTCGTCCTCGCCGATCATGCCGACCGGGCCGCCCGAGCCGATGCGGCTGGTCTCGCTCGTGATGGTGTCCGCGTTGCCGTCGGCGAGCGCGGGGGCGGCCGGAGTCAGGGCGAGCAGGGCGCCGACCGTCACGGCGGTGAGCAGCGGGGTGATGCGCATGGGGGCTCCGTTCACTGGATGGTTCGCTGGTGCCGCACGGCGTGTGCGCGGCACCAGCGAACGCAATCGGCTGCGCCGAGTGGGGGAATCTCACTCGTTCGAGGGCGTGTCGCCTTGCCCGGCGCGACCGGTCAGTGCTCCGGCGCGATCAACTCCGCCGCGAGCGTGCCGGCGGCCAGCGCGCGGGTGTCGCCGGAGCGGGCGAACACGTCCACCGCGGTGTCCACGAGCTTGATCACGTGCTCGTCGCCGTGCGCGAGGGCACGCTGTCCGGCCTCGACGGGATCGGGCGCGGGAGCGGGCGTACCGGTCGCGTCCTCGCGGCCCGAGTAGACCGCGAAGACCGCACTGCTCGTGGCCCAGGCCGTGGTGTACGAGGGGATCCACTGCTCGCGCGGCAGCGCCGGCAACACCCGCAACACCGCGCTCGGGGCGGTCACCGCGTGCACGTTCATCACCCCGCTGCCGTGTCCGCGGCGCAGGTAGCGCAGGGTTGCCGCGTGCACGGTGTCGGCGAGCAGCGCCTGCGCCTGCTCGGGGGTCGTGGCCTCCTGTACCGACAGGGTCGGGGTCAGCCACGCGTCCCACCCGGCCAGGAAGTCGAGCCGGCGGCTGATGTGGTCCTTCTCCTCGATCGGCAGGGGCGGGACCGCGTCCAGGGCCTCGAACGGCGTGCGGCCCCCCGCGAGCCGCGGCAGTTCGGGCAGGGCCTGGTTGCTGGACGCGAAGTACGCCATCGCGTGGGCGAACTCGGCGAGGCGGACCGGGCTCTCGCCGGGGTCCAGCAGGGCGCGGACCGCGTGTCCGACCCGGATCACCCCGTGGGTGGCGCCGCCGGGCAGTCCCGGGAGCAGCCTGGGCCACCACAGCGCGAGCACCTCGCGCCACGGCCGTTCGGCGATCTCGTCCGTGAACAGGGCGATCCAGTCGCCGTCCCGGGCGCGGTCGCCCAGTGCCTCGCGCCACGCGTCGCGGGCGATGCGCTCGGTGGGTCGCGAAACCGGTTCCAGCCGGCGGGTGTAGGAGTCGAGCCAAGCGGGCACGGCTTCCCACTGGCCCGCGTGCACGAGGGCTTCGACGGCCATCGGCCCGTGGTTGGACAGCTTGTCGTCGAATTCGGAGCCGGTGCGGTGCAGACGTGCGAATGCTTCGTCCAAGGCGTCGGCGGCTTGTTGTCGCATCGTTCGTTTCCTTCGTGTGCCGAGTGTGGACCGGGGACTTCCGGTTAGGACAGTTAAGTCTTGCCTAACTTGCCGGTATTCCCGGGAGAAGCATAGGGTCGACTCTGTCACCGCAACCACTGCGCAGGAGGAACTCCCGTGGCCGACAAGGTCTACACGCTCCCCGACCTGACCTACGACTACGCCGCCCTGGAGCCGCACATCAGCGGCGCCATCATGGAGCTGCACCACGACAAGCACCACGCGGCGTACGTGGCCGGTGCCAACACCGCCCTCGAGCAGCTCGCCGACGCCCGCGACAAGGAGGCCTACGGCACCATCTCCAAGCTGGAGAAGGACCTGGCCTTCCACGTCTCGGGCCACGTGCTGCACAGCCTGTTCTGGACCAACCTGGGCCCGACCGGCAACGGCGAGCCCACCGGTGACCTCGCCGAGCAGATCGGCGTCGACTTCGGCGGCTTCGAGCAGTTCCGCGCGCACATGACGCAGACCGCGATGACCGTGCAGGGGTCGGGCTGGTCCGTCGCCGCGTGGGAGCCGCTGTCGCAGCGCATCGTGGTCACCCAGGTCTACGACCACCAGGGCAACATCCCGCAGGGCACCGTGCCGCTGCTCGCGATCGACGCGTGGGAGCACGCGTTCTACCTCCAGTACAAGAACGTCAAGGCGGACTTCTTCAAGGCCGTGTGGAACGTCTTCAACTGGGACGACGTCGCCGCGCGCCTCTCGGCCGCCAAGGGCGCCTGAGGAACGACGTCCGGTCCGGGGCCGCGCGGGGGTTCCCCGTGCGGCCCTGTCCGGTGGGGGTGACACACACTCGGGGTACTCGGGACGAACGAGGGAGGCGAGCGGGGTGAGCGAGCAGGACGCGTTCGCACTGTTGCCCGAGACCCGGCGGGAGATATTGCGGCGCCTCAAGGGCGCGGGTGAGCTGCGCGCGGAGGAGTTGGCCGAGGCGGTCGGGATGACCGCGAGCGGCATGCGCCAGCAGTTGTCCGGGCTGGTCGCCGAGGGGTATGTGACCCACCGGCAGGCCCGATTGGGGCCGGGCCGGCCGAAGCACGTGTACCGGCTGACCACGGCCGGCGAGAACCTGTTCCCCCGGCGCTACGGCGACCTGGTCGGGGACCTCCTGGAGACCGCTCAGGCCGAGGAACCCGGCTTTGTGGACCGCCTGTTCGACCGGCGTCGGGAGCGGCGCCTGGAGCGCGCCCGGACCCGGACCACCGCGCCCGACCTCGCCGATCGGGTGGCCGCGATCGCCGCCATCCTCGACGAGGACGGCTACCTGGCCGCCGCGCGACCGCTGGCGGACGGCGGCGGCTGGCTGATCGTCGAGCAGAACTGCGCGATCTTCGACGTGGCGATCCGCTGCGGCACCGCGTGCTCGTCGGAACTGACGTTCCTGCGCGAGGCGTTGCCGGACACCGAGGTGCGGCGGGTGAGCCACATGGTGGCCGGCGCCCCGCACTGTGCGTACGAGATCCGGCCGCGGGAGGCGGGGTCGACGCAGGCCGACGCGGGGTCGTCGGGCGCGGAGTAGTTCAGGCCCCCGTGTGTCCGGCCGGGGAGTCGGCGCGGCTCCATTCCAGGACGCGTTCGCGCAGGGCGGGCTTGCTGATCTTGCCGGTGCCGGTGACCGGCAGCGCGTCGGTGAACACCACCCGGCGCGGGACCTTGAAGCCGGCCAGGTGTGCGCGGCACAGCGTGACCAACTCGTCCGGGTCGACGGTGTGTCCGGCGGTCGGGACCACCACGGCGACCACCCGTTCGCCCCACCGGGTGTCGGGTTCGCCGACCACCGCGACCTCGCGTACGCCGGGGTGTTCGCGCAGGACCGCCTCCACCTCGCGGGCGCTGACGTTCTCGCCGCCGGTGATGATCACGTCCTTCTTGCGGTCCAGGACGTACAGATAGCCCTCGGCGTCGAGTCGGCCCAGGTCGCCCGTGCGGAACCAGCCCGCTGCGAACTCGCCGGTGTCCACCTGCCAGTAACCGTCCGCGACCTGCTCGGAGCGGACCGAGATCTCGCCGACCGCGCCGGCGGGCAGCGGCCGGTTCGCGTCGTCGACGATCCGGATCTCCACCCCCGGGCCGGGGCGCCCGGCGGCGGCGTACAGGTGCGGGCGATCGCTCGCGGCGTTGCGGTGGTCGGCGGCGTTCAGGAACACCGCGTTGCCCGACAACTCCGTCATTCCGTACCCCTGCCCCAGGCCGCAGCCGAGCAGCCCGTCGACCCGGCGGATCAGCTCGGGCGTGATCGGCGAGGCGCCGTAGCTGATCGAGCGGATGCGCTCGCGCAAGCCGTCGCCCTCTCGCACGTGGTCGAGGAGCGCGTCGATCATGGTCGGCGCCAGGGACAGGCTGGTCACCTCGAACTCGCGGACCACGGCGGCCAGTTCGGCCGGGAGATAGCGGCGCAGCACGACCGCCGGGCGGCAGGCCAGATGGTGTGCCAACACCTGGTAGCCGGCCACGTGTGCGAGCGGGAAGGGGGTCAGTACGACGGTGTCCGGGTCGACCGGGCGGCAGGCCAGCGAGGCGCGCATGGCCGCGATCAGGCTGCGGTGGGTGAGCCGGACACCCTTGGGCCGGCCGGTGGTGCCGGAGGTGAACAGCAGCCAGGTCAGGGCGGATTCGTCGGCGGCTGGGTCGAAGGCGGCGTCGGTCGGCGGGTCGTCGGCGCTCCACTCGGCACCGGTGTGCTCGGCGGTGACGGCCGCGTCCAGTTCCAGGCTCGGGCCGCCCGGCCACGCGAGTGTGCCGAGCAGGTCGGCGTCGCCGAGGAGCAGTTCCGCGCCGGAGCGGGCGAGTTGGTCGGCCCATTCGCGCGGGTGCAGTCGGGGGTTGAGCGGGACCAGGACGCGCCCGGCCCACGGGACGCCGTAGTAGGCGGCGACGTACTCGGCCCGATTGTGCGCGAGGATCGCGACCCGGGCGCCGGGCGACGTGCGCTTGGCCACGGTCGTGGCCAGGGCTCGCGAGCGGGCAGCCAGTTCGGCGAACGTCCAGGCCGTGGTGGACGGGTCGGCGACCGCTGTGGCCGATGGGGTGCGGAACGGGTGTCCGGGGACGATCAGCGCGGTGCGATCGGGTACCTCCCGAGCCGCGGCGACCAGGATCTCGTGCAGCAGCATGGGGCCTCCGACCTTCTCGCCGGGACGCTACCGCAGGTGGGCGGCGGGTTCGGGGGGCGGGCCGGGATTTCGGCTGTCGGGACCCGGGGCGGTGGGGGAGGATCGTGGGGGCCGGCCGCGATCGGGCGGTCGTCGTCGATCCGGAGGGCATGCTCGATGAGTACTGTGAACCAGGCCGCCAACGCCGATCGTTACGCGGAATTCCTGGCCCTGCATCGGGCCGACACGCCACTGGTGTTGCCGAACGCGTGGGACCACGCCACGGCGGCGGCGCTGGTCGAGCGCGGGTTCTCGGCGATCGGGACGACGAGCCTGGGCGTCGCGATCGCGGTGGGCAAGCCGGACGGGGTCGGCGGCACGCGTGAGGAGACGGTGCGCCTGGGGGTCGGGATCGCGCGGCTGCCGGTGCCCGTCAGCGTCGACGTCGAGGGCGGTTTCGCCGAGCGCCCGGAGGACGTCGCGGCGTTGGGCGCCGAGCTGGTGCGGGCCGGGGTGGCGGGGATCAACATCGAGGACGGGCGGGCCGACGGGACGCTGACCGACGCGGACCACCAGGTCGCGGTGATCGCCGCGATCAAGCAGGCCGCGCCGACGCTGTTCGTCAACGCGCGCACGGACACCTACTGGGCGGGCGGCCCGGGCGCCTCGCTCGACGAGACGGTGCGGCGGATCCGGGCCTACCGGGCGGCGGGGGCCGACGGCGTGTTCGTACCGGGCGTCCAGGACGAGGCCGTGATCGAGAAGCTGGTGGGCGCCACCGACGCGCCGCTGAACATCCTGTACAGCCCCACCGGCCTGTCCCGGGCCCGCCTCGCGCGGCTCGGCGTACGACGGATCAGCACGGGGTCGCTGCTGTTCCGGGTCGCGGTGCGGAGCGCGGTGGACCTGGCGTGGTCGGTCGCGCACGACGGGGAGGCGACGGCGGGTGACGCGCCGACGTATGCACAGGCGCAGGCGATGTCGGAGGTCTACCGGGCGGACTGAGACCGGGTCGCGTGGCCGTGCGGGTGGCCGTGCGGGCCCACCCCGGGCGCGGACCCATGCGGTGGGCGGCATACTGCTGGGCGGTGGGGCCGGGACGGCTTCGCCGGATTCGGCCGGCTCGATCGTGAAAGATCTGATCTCGATGACGTTGCACGTTCCGCCGACCATCACCGCGGATTTCCGGGACTTCTGGCAGGAACGACACCTGTGCCTGCTGGTCACCCACCGCCCCGACGGCACGCCGCACCAGGTGCCCGTCGGCGCCACGTACGACGACGTGTCCGGGATCGCCCGGGTCATCTCGCACGGCGCGAGCAAGAAGGTCCGCAACGTGCTCGCGGCGGCACCGGGCGCCCGCGTCGCGCTCTCCCAGGTCGCCGGGCGGCGCTGGTCCACGCTGGAGGGGATCGCGACGGTCAACCGCGATCCGGAGGCCGTCGCCGAGGCGGTGCGGCGATACACCGAGCGCTACCGCGAGCCGAGGGTGAATCCGGAGCGGGTGGTGATCGAGATCGCGGTGACCCGGCGGATGGGGACGGTGTAGAGGCGGGGCCGCGCCCGACCGCCGTGGGGTGGGGGTGTACCGGCCGTCGAGGCGTAGCCTGCCGGGAGAGTGTGGGTACACCGATTCGAACGGGGATGGGTCGATGACACAGGTTGCCGTGGTCACTTTCGACGGCTTCAACGAACTGGACAGCTTCGTGGCCGCGGCCATCGTCAACCGCTGTCGGCGCGACGGTCTGACGGCGTACATCACCACGCCCACGCCGACGGTCACCTCGATGAACGGCGTCGAGATCACCGGGCAACGCGCGTTCGACTTCATCCCCGAGGCCGACGTGGTGTTGATCGGCAGCGGTATCAGGACCCGCGACGTGGTCGCCGACGACACGCTGCTCGCGAGCCTGCCGCTCGACCCCGGCCGGCAACTCGTCGGCTCCCAGTGCTCCGGCGCCCTGGTCCTGGCCCGACTCGGCCTGCTGACCGACCTACCCGCCTGTACCGACGCCACCTCCCGGCCGTGGGTCGAGGCGGCCGGTGTCGAGGTTCTGGACGCCCCGTTCCACGCGTGCGGCCCGATCGCCACCGCCGGCGGCTGCATGGCCTCGCAGTATCTGGCCGCCTGGACGATCTCCCGCACATTGGGCGAGGCGGCGGCCCGGGCGGCGATCGACTACGTGGCCCCGGTCGGCGAGAAGCAGTCCACCGTGGAGCACGTGTTCCGGGTCCTGCGCGCGGGCGAGCGCGTGACGGCGGGCTGACCGGGCCCCGGCGACGCCGCCGCTATGCCGCGATTCCCGCCGCCCGCAGGCGGGCCTCGACCCCCGCCCACGTCGGCTCCACCGGGTCCGGTCGGTGGGTGCCGACGTCGAGATCCTTGAAGCCGCTGGACGTGGCCACGCAGACCACCGGGCCGTCGATCGGCCCGTGTGCCCGCAGGCCCGCCAGGCCCGCCGCGGCGGAGGTTTCGACCCAGATCCCCTGGCGGCTCAACTCCGCGCGGGCCGCCGCCAGTTGGGCGTCGGTGAGGAGCAGGGCCCGCCGTTCGTCGTGCTCCACGGCCAGGACGCCCCGGTAGCCGCCGACGGGGCAGTCGATCGCGTACGCGGTGGTCCGGCCGACCGGGACGTGTGCGGCAGGCAGGCCCGCGCGCACCGCCGCGGCGAGGGGGCCGCCGGCGGCCGGCTCGCACGAGAACAGTCGGGGCGTGCGGTCGGTCAGGCCGAGGCGGCGCAGTTCGGCGAAGCCCTTCCACACCCCGAACAGCAGCTCGCCGTAGCCGGTCGGGACGAACACCGCCGCCGGGACGCCGAGTTCGGCGTGGATCTCGTACGCGATGGTCTTGTAGCCCTCGGGGCCGAAGGCATGGCCGGTGTGCGTGGTGGTGAGGTTGCTCAGCGGATGGAAGCCGAGCCGGTCGACGATCTCGCGCATCAGTCCCCACCGCGCCTCGGCCGGTACGGGCAGCACGGTCGCACCGTACGCCTCCAGGAACGAGTGCACCGCCGGCGGCGCGTCCGAGGACGCCAACACCACCGCCGGCAGCCCGGCCCGGGCGGCGAAGGCCGCCGCGGACGCGCCGTGGTTGCCGGAGGAGGACACCACGACGCCGGGCGCGCCCACGGCGAGCGCGGCGGAGACCGTACAGCGGTTGATCCGGTCCTTGTGGCTCCAGGTCGGGTTGCGCGATTCGTCCTTGACGTACACCCCGTCGCCGAACTCGATCAGCGGCGTGTCGCCCTCGCCCAGACCGAGCCCGAGCAGCGGTGGCAACAGCGGTGCCCAGCGGGCCAGTCCGGCGCGCGGGCCACCCGGCGCGAACAGCTCCGGCTCGACCCGGTCGTAGGCGTAGTCCACCTCGACCGGAAAGGCGACCTCGTCGGTGCTCGTCACCGGACACCCGGACAGCAGCGGCGGCCACAGCGGAAACTCGACACTCGGATCGCCCAGCGAACGCTGCACCGTGGCCAGCGATTCCCCCGGGCCGGACGGGCGCGACCGGGGCGAGGAGTCTTCGGAGATCATGACCGTCGAGCCTAACGCCGCGCCTCCGCCTCCGGAGGATTCGCCTGCGCCTTCGCGCGACTCGCCTGCGGCGTCGGGTGGTTCGTCGAACGCACCGCATGCCAGTCGTGGGTGTCGGTCAGGTTGGCATCGGCCTGGCGCGCGGCCTCGGCCGGGTCGCGGTCGCGCAGCGCGCGGAGCAGATCCTCGTGGCCCGCGGGTGCCGCGCCCTGGTAGCCCGGGTCGGTCCAGGAGTCGGCCACCGAGGCCCGTACCGGGCCGGACAGGTTGCGGTACAGCTCGGCCAGCAGCGGATTGTGCGCCGCGTCGGCGACGCCCAGGTGGAACTCCCAGTCGGCGGCGATCCATGCGTCGAAGTCGCGCGCGTCCCACGCCGCCCGGCGCCGGCGCAGCGCGTCGTCGAGCGCGGCCAGGTCGCCTTCCTCGGCACGGATCGCGGCGAGCCGGGCGGCCTGGAGGTCGAGTGCCTGGCGTACCTCCAGGACCTGGCCGATGTCGCTGCCGCCGTAGAGGCGTTCGACTGCGCCGGAGAGTTCGCTGACCGCGCGGACGTACGTGCCGTCGCCCTGGCGCACGTCGAGCAGGCCCGCGTGGGCGAGCGCGCGCACCGCCTCGCGCAGCGTGCCCCGGGCCACCTGGAGCTGTGTCATCAGTTCGGGCTCGGGCGGGATGCGACCGCCGACCGGCCAGTCACCGGAGGTGATCCGCTCGCGCAGCCGGGCGATCACCTCGGCGGACAGCGCCGGCCGGCGCACGGATTCGAGGCTGCTCATCGCGCGCGGGCTCCTGACCTGGGACGTCGGCGGCGACCGGGACGGCCGCCCCCTCCGGCGACGACCGGAATTCGCCGACCGGCCCCGAAACCGTCGCCGGACCTCAGGATACCTCCGTACACGTCGGATGATCGGACGTCATCTGGACAGGATTCATCAGACGTCTTACCTTTGACCCATGACTCCCGCCGCCTCCGCCTCCACCTCGCTCGCGGTGCCGACCGCCGCCGATCCGGCCGCCCGTCGGCGGGCCGCGTGGCTGGCCGGCGTGGGCATCGTGCTGATCGCGTTCAACCTGAGGCTCGGCATCAGCAGCGCGGCGGCGCTCCTGGAGGCGCTGCGCGACACGCTGGGTTTCGGCTCGGTGACCGCGTCGCTGCTGCCCACCCTGCCGACCCTGTGCTTCGCCGCCGCCGGGCTGACCGCCTCGCCACTGGCCCGCCGGTTCGGCACCGAGCGCGCGGTCCTGGTGGCGCTGGTCGCGCTCGCCGCCGGGCTGGGTCTGCGGATGGTGCCGGCCACCTGGGCGCTGCTGACCGGCACCGTCGTGGGCATGTCGGGGCTGGCCGTGGGCAATGTGCTGCTGCCCGCCCTGCTGCGCGGACACTTCCCGCACCGCGTGTCGGTGCTGACCGGGGTGTACACGACGGTGATGGCACTGGGCGCGACCTTGGCCGCGGCGGTGGCCGTGCCGGTGGCCGACGGGCTCGACTCGCCCTCGCTGGGCTTGGCCGTGTGGGCGATCCCGGCGGTGGCGGCGCTGCTCGTGTGGTCGCTGGTCCGCGCCCCGCACGCGGCGGCCGGCGGTACCGGCGCCGCGGGGTACGTGTCGCCGTGGGCGATGGCGCGCACCCGCCTGGGTCGCCTGGTCACCGCCTACTTCGCGCTGCAGGCGTTGAACTGCTACGCGCTGGTGGGGTGGTTGCCCACGCTGCTGTCGGACCGGGGGATGAGCCACGGCGGCGCGGGCGCGATGTTGGCGATCACCCAGGGCGCGGGCATCCCGGCCACATTCGCGCTGCTCGCGTTCGTGCGGGCCACCGGGCGGCTGCGGCCGGCGTTCGTCCTGGTCTCGGTGAGCATGCTGATCGGCTTCACCGGCCTGCTGATCGCGCCGGTCGCGGCGCCGGTGGTGTGGGCGGTGGCGGTCGGGGTGGGCTTCTGCTCGTTCCCGCTGGTGCTCTCGGTGATCGGCGGCAGTGGCGCCGGCGCCGCCGAGACGACCGCGCTGTCCACGCTGGCCCAATCGCTCGGCTACGGGGTCGCCGCGACCGGCCCGTTCGCGCTCGGCCTGATGCACGGCGCCACCGGCGGCTGGACGGTGCCGATGGCGGCCCTCGTGGTCACCGCCGTCGGCCAACTCCTGGTCGGCCTGGTGCTGTCCGGCGGCCACGGCGCGACCGGCACCGCCGAACCCGAACCCGCCGAACCCGCCCGGCGGCCCGGCACCTGACCCACCGGCACCGGACCGCCCATCGGGCTACAGGACTTCCGCCGCAGGCTGGGCGAACTGCGAGGCGTACAGCCGGGCATAGGCGCCGTCCGAAGCCAACAGCGCCTCGTGCGTGCCCTGTTCGACGATCGAGCCCGACTCCATCACCAGGATCACGTCCGCGTCGCGGATCGTGGACAACCGGTGCGCGATCACGAAGCTGGTCCGGCCCCGGCGCAGCGAGTTCATCGCCTTCTGGATCAGCACCTCGGTGCGGGTGTCCACCGAACTGGTCGCCTCGTCGAGCACCAGGATCTGCGGCTCGGTCAGGAACGCCCGGGCGATGGTGAGCAGTTGCTTCTCGCCGGCGCTGAGGTTGCCGGCCTCGTCGTCGAGCACGGTGTCGTATCCGTCGGGCAGGGTGCGCACGAAGCGGTCGGCGTGGGTGGCCCGGGCCGCCTCGACGATGCGCTCGCGCGAGACGTCGCCGACGCCATACGCGATGTTGTCCGCGATCGTGCCGCCGATCAGCCACGTGTCCTGGAGCACCATCCCGATCGGCGCGCGCAGGTCCTCGCGGGTCATCGTGGCGATGTCCACGCCGTCGACGGTGATCCGTCCCTCGGTGACCTCGTAGAACCGCATCAGCAGGTTCACCAGCGTGGTCTTGCCCGCGCCGGTCGGCCCGACGATGGCCACCGTCTGGCCCGGGTGCACCTCCAGGTCCAGGTTCTCGATCAGCGGCTTGGTCGGCTCGTAGCGGAAGGAGACCCCCTCGAAGGCGACGTGCCCGGTCACCTTCTCCAGGCGTACGGCCGGCTCCGGATCGGGGGACTGCTCCTTGGCGTCGAGCAGCGCGAACACCCGCTCCGCCGAGGCCACCCCGGACTGGAGCAGGTTGGACATCGCGGCGACCTGGGTGACGGGTCCGTTGAACTCGTACGAGTACTGGATGAACGCCTGGATGTCGCCGAGCGTCATCGCGCCCGAGGACACCCGCAGCCCGCCGATCACCGCGACCAGCACGTAGTTGAGGTTGCCCACGAAGGACATCGCGGGCTGGATCAGGCCGGAGATGAACTGGGCCTTGAACCCGGCCGTGTACAGCGCCTCGTTGTGCTTGTCGAAGACCTCGGCGGACTCCTTCTGTCGGCCGAACACCTTGACCAGAGCGTGGCCGGTGTACATCTCCTCGATGTGCGCGTTGAGCTTGCCGGTGCTCGACCACTGCTTGACGAACTGCGGCTGGGCGCGCTTGCCGATCACCATGGTGACCAGGATCGAGGTGGGCACGCTGATCAGCGCGACCAGCGCGAGCAGCGGGGAGATCCAGAACATCATCACCAGCACGCCGACGATGGTCAGCAGCGAGCGCACGATCTGGCCCATTGCCTGCTGGAGGGTCTGGGCGATGTTGTCGATGTCGTTGGTGGTGCGCGAGAGCACCTCGCCCCGGGGCTGCTTGTCGAAGTAGTTCAGCGGCAGCCGGGACAGCTTGGTCTCGGCCTGCTCGCGCAGCCGGTAGGTGGTGCGCTGCACGATGGTCGCGGTCAGTCGGCCCTGGACGAACGCGAACAACACCGAGCCGGCCACCACCGCGAAGGTGACGAGCAGGATGTCGCGGACGTGGTCGTAGTCGATGCCTCCGCCGCGGCCCGCGCCGGTGAAGATCGCGTCGGTGGCCTTGCCGAGCAGCCGGGGGGTGAGCACCGACAGGCCGACGCCCGCGATGCCGCAGAACAGCAGTGCGTACAGCCGGGCACGTTCGGGGGCCATCATGCGCAGCAGTCGCCGGCTGCTGGCCTTGAAGTGCATCGACTTCTCGACGGGCGGGCCGCCGATCATCCGCGTCATCGGCCCACCGCCGGCCTGCGGTCCCGGACGGCGGGCGGGGACGGCGGCCTCGGTTTCGGTGTCGCTCTCGGTTTCGCGCGGGCCGGCGCCCTCGTCGGTGGTGGTCACGCCGCCTCCTCCTCGGTGAGCTGGGACAGCACGATCTCGCGGTAGGTGTCGTTGTCGGCCATCAACTCGGCGTGGGTGCCGGTGCCGACCACACGGCCCTCGTCCAGCACCACGATTCGGTCCGCGTGCCGGATGGTGGCCACCCGCTGGGCCACGATCACCACGGTGGCCTCGGCGGTTTCCGCGAGCAGCGCCGCGCGCAGCGCCGCGTCGGTGGCGTAGTCGAGTGCGGAGAACGAGTCGTCGAACAGGTAGATCTCCGGTTTGACCACCAACAGCCGGGCGATCGCCAGGCGTTGCCGCTGGCCGCCGGAGACGTTGCCGCCGCCCTGGGCGATCGGCGCGTCCAGCTTCTCGGGCAGGGCCTCGACGAAGTCGCGGGCCTGGGCGATCTCCAGGGCCCGCCACAACTCCTCGTCGGTGGCGTCCGGATTGCCGTAGCGCAGGTTGGAGGCGACGGTGCCGGAGAACAGGTACGGCTTCTGCGGGACCAGACCCACCGTGCGCGACAGCAGCCCGGCCTCGAGTTCGCGGGTGTCCACACCGCCGATCAGTACCGAGCCGCCGGTCACGTCCAACAGGCGCGGAATCAGGCCGAGCAGCGTGGTCTTGCCCGCGCCGGTGCTGCCGATCACCGCGGTGGTCTCGCCGGGCCGGGCGATCAGGTCGATGCCGCGCAGTACCGGCTCCTCCGCGCCCGGGTAGCAAAAGCTCACGTCGCGCAGTTCGAGCCGGCCGTGCGCGTGCAGCGCCGTCACCGGTGCCTTCGACACGGTCAGGCTGGTCTCGGTGTCCAGGACCTCGGTGATCCGGTCGGCGCACACCGCCGCGCGCGGGATCATCATGGTCATGAAGGTGGCCATCATGACCGAGGTCAGGATCTGCATCAGGTAGCTGAGGAAGGCGACCAGCGCGCCGATGTCCATCGACCCGTCGCCGATCCGGTGTCCGCCGATCCACACGATGACGATCGCCGAGGTCTCCCACACCAGCAGGACCGACGGATACATGAACGCCATCAGCCGGCCGACGGAGAGCGACACGTCGCGGATGTCCGCGTTGGCGTCCGCGTAGCGGGCCTGTTCGTGGCCGTCGCGGCCGAACGCGCGGATCACCCGGATCCCGGTGATCTGCTCGCGCATGATCCGGTTCACGTTGTCGATCCGGCCCTGCAGCGTGCGAAACAGCGGCGGCATCGCCCGTACGATCCACCCCACGGCGAGGATCAGCACGGGCACGATCAGCAGGAAAAGCAGGGACATCGGGACGTCCTGGTTGACCGCCATCAGGATGCCGCCGAAGCACATGATCGGTGCGGACACCATCAGGGTCAGCGACAACAGCGCCAGCATCTGGACCTGTTGCACGTCGTTGGTGGTGCGGGTGATCAAGGACGGGGCGCCGAACCGGCCGACCTCGCGCGCGGAGAAGGTCTGCACCCGGTCGAACACGGCGGAGCGGATGTCGCGGCCCACGCCCATGGCGATGCGGGCCCCGAAGTACACGGCTACCGCGGCGCAGACGATCTGGACCAGGGTGACGCCGATCATCGCGCCGCCGACGCGCAGGATGTAGCCGGTGTCGCCCGCGACCACGCCGTGGTTGATCAGGTCGGCGTTGAGGGTCGGCAGGTACAGGGTGGCGAGGGTCTGGACCAGTTGCAGCAGCACCACCAGGCCGATCGGCTTGGCGTAGGGGCGCAGATGTGCGCGCAGCAGTCGGATCAGCACGATGTCCTCTTCGGGTCAAGGGAGCGCGGCCGACAGGAGGCGGCGGCCGGGAGCGGCCTCGGGCCGGGGCTCGTGCGGGGCACCGGTCCTGGGCATGGGTCGGGCGCGCGTCGTCGGGGCGGGTCCTGCTCCCGACGGTAGTGCCCGTGGCCGGAACGGTCGATCGGATTGTGCACGTCGGCCGGGTGGCGGCGCGGGCGGACGTCGGTGGACGGCGGGCTGTGCATGGCGGATCTCCCCGTGGGTGGTCCAGGATGCCGGACGCGGGTCGGCGACGGTGCCCGGGCGATACGTCGAAACCGTGGAGACTTCGGTTCGAACCGTAAAACTTCAAGTCGACTTGAAGTCAAGGCGCGGGCGACCGGGATGCGTCGATGCCCTGGGGTCGTCGCCGGCCCTTGTGCACCGTACACAGCAGAGCGGCCCGCCCACCTCGGGGGTGGACGGGCCGCTTTCCGCGTTCGCTGCGGGCGTACGTCAGCGGATCGAGACGTGTGTGTGCGAGGCGTGGAACGCGGCGACCTTGCCGCCGTGGCCACAGCCGTGCGCGATGAGCACTCCGGAGACGGTGGTGTGGTCGACCTCGACGCCGCTTTCGTGGGCCTGGGCGGTACCGGCACCGGCGAACGCGAAGAGGGCGGCGCCGGCGACGGCGACCAGGGTGGTACGGATACGCATTTCATCTCCCATGGTGGAGTGTGCGTGAGCGGGGCGAGCTGCGAATATCCGAAAAACTGCACATCATGGGAGATTTCCCCTGTTTGGGGGTGTGTCGACCGTCGGATGCGACCCGTTCGGCCGCCGTCACTGGTCCACGAGGGTGAGCCAGTGCGCGTACCGCTCGTCCCGGCCGGTGACCGCCGCGGTGTAAGCGGCCTGGATCTTGCGGGTGATCGGACCGCTGCCCACCTCGCGGTCGTCCAGCGACGCCACCGGGATCACGCCGGCGGCGGTGCCGGTGACCAACACCTCCTCGGCGGTGTACAGATCGCTCCGCAGCAGGTTCTGCACCCGCACCTCCAGGCCCAGGTCGCGAGCCAGGGTGAGCACGGTGTCCTGGGTGATCCCGCGCAGCGCGCCGGCGCTCGGCGGCGGAGTGCAGAGCACGCCCTCGCGCACCGCGAACACGTTGGCCGCGCTGCACTCGCTGACGTACCCGTCCGCGTTCAACAGCAGCGCCTCGTCGTAACCGGCGCGCAGCGCGGCGGTCTTGGCCAGCGCCGAGTTGAGGTAGCCGGCCGTGGCCTTGGCCGCCGGCGGCATCGCGTTGGGGTCGTTGCGCCGCCACGAACTGGTGGCGAGCCGGACGCCGCGCTCGGCGCTGTCGCCGAGGTAGGCGTGCCACTCCCAGCCCGCGATGCTCACCTCGACCGGCAGCCCGGGGCGAAAGCCCGGACCCATCTCGCCGTAGCCCAGGTGCGCGAGGTGGCGCAGGTAGCACTCGTCGTGTCCGTTGGCCGCGATCAACTCCAGCGTCGCGGCGTGCAGCGCGGCCGGGTCGTAGGGCAGTTCGAAGCCCAGGATGTGCGCGCTTTCCCGAAACCGGCGCAGGTGGTCGTCCAGCCGGAACACGGCGGGTCCGCGCGGGGTGGCGTGCGCGCGGGTGCCTTCGAGCACGCCCGTGCCGTAGTGCAGACCGTTGCTGAGTACGTGCACCTTGGCATCGGCCCACGGCACGAGCGTGCCGTTCATCCAGATCCGGTCCGCTTCGATCAGTGCCATGGCTGCTCCCACCGGGGTCGCTCGACTCGATGTCGAGAAAGTGGATCGTTGGCAAGCATGTCGATGTGCCACTTACCAAGTGGCACATTAGCCGTATCGATATTGGTCCACTAGGGGTGTTCGCGGATCGGGACGGGCAGGTCGCCGTCCGGCGAACGAGCGGCGGGTCAGGCGCTCTTCGGGGTTTCGCGCCAGGCGGCTTCGAGGAGGTCCACCGCCTGGGACAGGACCGGTTCGGGCCACGCGTAGCTGAGCCGGATGCGGTCGCCGGCGGTGTGCGGTGCGGGGGCGAAGACCGCGCCGGGGGAGACCGCGACGCCGTGGCGCAGTGCGGTGGCGACGAAGTCCTCGCCGTCCACGCCGGGCAGTCGGGCCCACAGGGACAGGCCGCCGCGGGGCGTCGTCCACTCCCATTCGGGCAGGCGCTCGGCGAGTTCGGCGGTGAAGTGGTCGCGGCGCCGGGTCAGATCGGCGAACCACTCGCCGACCCGGGCCGGGCGGCCCGGGTCGCGCAGCAGGTGGATCGCCAGCTGCTGGTCCAGGGTCGAGGTGGCCAGGTCGGTACGTTGTTTGGCCTCGACGAGGAGCGAGCGCACGCCCGGGGGCGCGGCGATCCAGCCCAGGCGCAGGCCGCCCCACGTGGTCTTGGACAACGAGCCCAGGCAGACCGTACGGTCCGCCCCGTGCTCGATCGCCGAGGCCACCGGCCCGTCGGCCAGGCTCGCGAGCGTGCGGTCCTCGACCAGGAGCCCGCCCTCCTCGGCAGCGACCCGGGCGATCGCCTTCGCCCGTCGGGCCGAGACCACCGCGCCGGTCGGGTTGTGCACCGGCAGCGAGAACACGTAGGCGGGCCGATGCCGGCGGATCGCCGCGCGCAGCGCCTCCGGGTCGAAGCCGTGGCGGTCGCCCGGGACCGGGATCGCCTCGGCGCCGAAGCGGTACGCCGCCGCGAGCATCCCGGGATACGTGGTCGGCTCGACCAGGACCCGGTCGCCGGGCACGAGCAGTGCGTCGGCGATCAGGTGGATCGCCTGCTGCGCCCCCGAGGTCACCACGACGTCGTCGGCGGTGAAGCCGGCGGGCAACTCGTGCGCCGCGATCAGCTCGCGCAGCCGCGGGTCGCCGGTCGGTCCGTAGCCGTCCGGGGGACGGGAGTCGAGCAGGTCCTCGACGCGCAGCGCGGTGTGCGGCAGGAGTGTGGTGTCGGGTACGGCGGCCTTGGCCAGGTCCACGACGATGGTGCCCTCGCGCAGCCAGCGGGCGAAGGTCGGCCGGCCGCCGGCGCGCACGTAGGACCCGCTGCCGTGGCGGCGCTCGACCAGGCCGATCCGGTGCAGCGAGAGGTAGGCGGTCGCGACGGTGCCCCGGCTGAACCCGAGGGCGTCGGCGAGCGCACGCTCGGACGGCAGGCGGGTCTCGGCCAGCAATTCGCCACCCTCGACCAGGTCGCGCAGCGCGTCGGACAGCCGTTCACCACGGGAGCGGCGCTCGTTGCGTCGTGGACGCCCCATACGCTCCCCGAGCACCACGGCGAACTGCTCGACGTCCACGACCACTCCCTCTGCACCCGGGCCTCACGGCCTCGATGGTTGCACGGCCGACGGCTGCCACTCTCGCCTGAGCAACCCGAATATCCACGAGTCGGAGACCTCGCCGTTCACGACGCAGTCTTCCCGCAGCGTCCCTTCCCGCATGAATCCCATCTTCTCCAGGACCCGGGCGGATGCCACGTTGCGCGTATCGGTCTCGGCCTGAACCCGATTCAGATCCAGCGTGTCGAACGCCCACCGCAGCACGGCGTGCGCGGCCTCCGTCGCGAAGCCGTGGCCCCACATCGCGTCGCCGAGGCAGTAGCCCAACGACGCGCTGCGACAGTCCTCGTCCCACGCGGTCAGACCGCACCAGCCGACGAAAGCCCCATCGGAAACACGGTCGATGGCCACCCGGGCCCCGGTGCCGTCGTTTGCCATCGTCCGGCACATCGTGACGAACCGCTCGGCACGGGCCCGTTCGGTCCACGGTGGGGAGTCCCAGTAGCGCATCACGTAGGTGCTGCTGTGCAGCGCGAAGAGGGAGTCCACGTCGCCATCGGTGAACGGCCGCAGCCGCAGGCGAGCGGTATACAGCACGGGAGTGGCCAAAGTCATGCGCACCATCTTGCGTCCTCACGAGACGCACAGACACCGAATATCCAACCCGGGGGGCGGTGCCGGATACGGACTCGACGACCACGAAGCGCGCGATGCGTCAGGGGTGGGACAGGTTCTCGTATAGGCGGTACAGCCGGTTTGTTGTGTTGGTTTGGTCCTGCTTGGACAGTTTTGACCAGGTTTGGGTGAGTAGGGTGCGGGCCTGCCGGCCGGGCCATGGGGTGGGTAGCAGTTCCGGGGGTAGGAGCGGGTCCGGTTCGATTGCGCGGCTGAACTCGACGCCCAACTCGACGCCGATGGTGAGGAGTTCGACGTCGGTGAGGTCGACGCCGGATTCCAGGCGGGTCAGGCGGGGGCGGACGATGTCGAGCAATCGGGTGTAGCGTCCGGCGATTTCGTCCAGCGGCCACAACTTTGCGGCCAGGGCGCGTGGTTGGTCGATGGCGCCGATGCGCAGGTCTCGGCTGGTGAGCTGGGTGACCGCGGCGGACACGCCCAGGCGGTGTGCCTCGGCCGCGATCAGTTCCGTCCAGTCGTTGGCGCACGCGTACAGCCCGCCGTGCAGCGCCGCGCCGCCCAGCCACACGATCGTGTCGCGCAGCGCGTCGCGTGCCGATCGTGCGGACTCCGGGATCGCGAACGCGACCAGCCGCCATGCGCCGTCCCACGGCGCCTCGCCCCGGTCCTGGCGAAACGCGTGCCGCACGAACTCGACGTTGGGTTCGAGGGTGCGTCGGGCATCCTCGGTCGCCCTGAGCACCGCCTTGCGTCCGCGCCCCTCGTGGGTGAAACGGCCCTCGGCGACCAGGCGCTTGACGCACAGCCGCACCTGCTGGTCGGACATGCCGAGCGCGCCCGCGACGGTGTACAGCTCCCCGGTGTCGACGCTGCCGTCGCCGCGCACGAGCGCGTGTACGAGGGTGCGGGTGGGGATTTCGACGCGGCCCGTGTCCGGCGTTCCTGGCATGTCCCGAGCATACGAGCGCGGCACCCGTGGCCCCGCGCTCACCCGCGCCCGCCCGGATGCGCGGGCTCGACCCGGCGGACCATCGTGGTCACCGCGCCGAAGCCCATCAGCCCGCGCAGAAAGGGAGTTCGCTGGGTCGAGGTGGCCACGAAGCCGTGCCGCTCGTAGAGCGCCCGGGCCCGCGGGTTGACGTCGATCACATCGAGCCGGATCCGCCGACAGCCGAGCTCGCGGGCCACGGCGGCGACCTCGTCGAGGAGCAGGCCGCCGACGCCCGTGCCGCGTTGCGCGGCATCGACGCAGATGCCGTCCATCACCAACTCCCCACGTCCCGGCCGACGTTCGAACAGGGCCAGGACGGCGAGCCGGGGCAGCGCGCGGATTCCGCCGTAGGCGCGTAGCACGTCGCCCGCGGTTCCGCCGGTCAGGCCGCGGCCACCGTGGGCGTAGCCGGCCAGGCCGACCAGCTCGCCGTCCCGGGTCGCGACCACGGCGCGGTCCGGGTGCAGGTGTTCGGCCAGGAACGCGATCCCGGCCTCGGCGGGGCCCAGCCCGGCGCCCAACTTGCGACCGAACGCCTCCCAGTACAGCTCGGCCGCCCGCCGCCGCGCGCCCTCCGGCAGCCCGCGACCGATGGCCGGGGGCGCGGGTTTCGGGCTGCCGTGCGCGGGTGGTGCCTGTTCCTGGTCCATTGCCGCCTCCGGGGCCGGTGGGTGGCGCCCGGCGGGCGAGCGGGGCTGCGGCCGGGCCATTCGGGTCATTATGCAAAAACGTTCATTACCGTAACGAGCGTTTTTGATTTGATAACTACGGTATCGCAGGCGCTGTCCGAAGGGAGATGACGACATGGGGATCCGAGGGTTCGTTCGACGCCATCGGGTGCTGAGCCTGTGCGCGGAATGCCACCAACGACGGCTTCTATCGGCCGCAGATGGAGGCGTACGCGCGGGCCGGCTACGCGACGCTCTCGTGGAACAAGCCGGGCGTGGCCGGGTCGCCGGGCAACTGGCTGGACCAGAGCATGGAGGACCGGGCCCGGGAGACCGAGGCGGCGATCGCCTGGAGTCGGTCGCGCCCGGACGTGGATCATGCGCGGGTCGGCCTGTGGGGCGCCAGTCAGGCGGGCTGGGTGCTGCCGAAGGTGGCCGCGCGCACGCCCGACGTGGAATTCGTGATCGCCGTGTCGCCCGCGATCAACTGGCTGCGGCAGGGCCGGTCCAACCTGCTCGCCGAGTTGCGCGCGGAGCATGCGTCGCAGGCCCGGATCGACACCGAGGTCCGGCGCAGCGACGAGGTTCGGCGGCTGATTGCACAGGGCGCCGGGTACGAGCAGTACCGCGCCGCGCTGGGTTCGGCGGCGACCATGCCGGCGGACCGGTGGAGCTTCGTCCGCAAGAACGCCGGAGCCGACGCGAGTGCGGACCTGGCCGGGGTGCGGGTGCCGGTGCTGCTGATGCTCGGGGGGCGCGACGTGAACGTGGACGTCGTCGAGACCGACGCGGAGTGTCGCAAACTGCCCGCCGGGCGGGCCGAATTGACGGTACGTCACTACCCGGACGCGGCGCACTCGACGGTCGACGCGGACATCGAGGGTTCGGAGACGAAAACCTTCTTCACCGCGGTCTTCGCACCGCGTGACCTGTTCGTCGACGGCTATCTCGCCGACCAGGGGCGATTTTTGGCCGGACGCCGAGTGGGCCGCTGAGCCCGGCACGGGGGGCGGAGCCGGGCGCCGGGAAGGTGCTTCCCGGTCCGGTGGGCCGGGTGCTCAGCCCACCGGGGTCGGGACGGCTCCCAGGGCTGTGGCGATCTCTGTCAGTTGTGGGTCGCCGGCGGCCTTTTCCAGGGCTGTGGTCAGGGCCTGGGCGTAGGTTCGGGCGGCCTCGGTCAGGCGGGCGCGGCCGTCGTCGGTGATGACCGTGTACACCCCTCGGCGGTCCTTGGGACACAGGTCGCGTCGGGTGAGGCCGTCGGTTTCCAGGCGGACCGCGAGGCGGCTGACCGAACTCTGGTTGAGCCCGATCGAGTCGGCCAGCTCCTGCATACGCAACTCGCCGTCGGGCGCCACCGCGAGTCGGGACAGCGCGCGGTACTCGGACAGGCCGATGCCGTGTCGCCGCTGAAGTGTCCGGCCGAGGTCGTGCTCGACGCGCGCGTGCAGCACGACGACCTGCTCCCAGAGCTTCGCGTCCATGACCCCGTCCTTTCTCCGGTCCGGTCGAACCCGTGTCCGGCCGTTGGTGGGCCGAGCGCGGATCGATCCGCTGTTGACAGCAGATTACATGCAGTGCCAGATTATGCATGCGCAAGCAAATCATGCATGTGCATGCAGATTCTTTTGACCCTGGAGCATGCGATGACCGTCACCACCACCCACGACGCCGCCGGCGACACCACCCGCGCCCGGATCGAGCGCATCGCGACCACCCCCGACTGGTACGAGCCGTACCGGATCTCCCAGGCCATCCGCGCCGGCGGCCTGATCTTCGTATCCGGGCAGGCCGGGTTCGACGAGAGCGGAGGCACCGTCGAGGGCGGCTTCCTCGCCCAGGGCCGGCAGGCCTTCCGCAATGTGGAGCGGGTGCTCGCCGAGGCGGGGGTGACCTTCGCCGACGTGGTCAAGGTCGGCATCTACGTCCGGAACATGGCCGAGAACCTGGACGAGGTGATCCGGCTGCGGGAGGAGTTCCTGTCCCTGCCGTACCCGGCGGACACCCTCGTCGAGGTCTCCTCCTTGGCCCGGCCCGACTGGCTGATCGAGGTCGAGGTCACCGCGCTGGACCGCTGAGTCCGCGAAACCGCCGCCACCCGACCGCCGGACCGCCCGACCCCCACAGGAATGGATACCGCGTTGACCTCTCCGACCCGTACCGCCAACCCGCTGCTCGCCCCCTATCGCCACGGCCGCCTGGATCTGCCCAACCGGATCGCGATGGCCCCGATGACCCGAGGCCGCGCCGACGACACCACCGGCGTGCCGAGCGATTTGGCCGCCACCTACTACCGACAGCGCGCCGGCGCCGGGCTGTTGATCACCGAGGGCATCTCGGTGCACCCGCTCGGCAAGGCCGGACCGGGCATTCCGGCACTGCGTACGGACGAACAGGTGGCCCGGTGGCGCGAGGTCACCGCCGCCGTGCACGACGCGGGTGGGCGGATCTTCGCCCAGCTGTGGCACGTCGGCCGGATGACCCATCCGGTGACCCTGGACGGCGAGACGCCCACCGCGCCGTCGGCGGTGCGGATCACCGAGGCGCCTATTTACACCCGCGACGGCCTGCTCCCGCACGTCGTCCCGCGCGCGCTGACCGTCGCCGAAATCGCCGAGGTGGTGGCCGCGTTCGCGCGCGCCGCACGCCGTGCGATCGAGGCCGGATTCGACGGCATCGAGATCCACGGCGCCAACGGATACCTCTTCCAGCAGTTCCTGGCCGAGAACAGCAACCTGCGCACCGACCGCTACGGCGGCTCGCGGGAGAACCGGCTGCGTTTCGTGTTCGAGGTGGTGGAGGCGGTGGCCGCGGAGATCGGCGCGGACCGGGTGGGGCTGCGGATCTCGCCGGACAACCCGGAGAACCAACTCGTGGAGCCGGACGCGCGCGGCACCTACCGGGCGCTGGTCGACACGCTCGACCCGATCGGCCTGGCCTACCTGCACGTCCTCGAACGTGGTGCGTACGCGGCGCTCGCCGACCTGCGGCCGCGCTGGTCCGGCATGTTGATCGCGAACCACAACGGCCCGACCCCGGTCGACCCGGCCACCGGCGAGCGACTGATCGCCGACGGCCTCGCCGACGTGGTGGCGTTCGGCCGGTTGTTCATCACCAACCCCGACCTGCCGGAGCGGATCGCCCGGGGATTGGCGCCGGCCCCGCCGCCGGTGGCGGATGTGTACGGCGGCGGTGCGCGCGGCTACGTGGACTATCCGGCGATCACCGTCCCGGAGCGGGTCTAGGGACGGGTCGGGTTGGGCTCGGAGTTCGCAAAGGCGCACGATCCGGGGGGTGATGTGCGCATCGAAGGTGGATCGTGGTGCGGCGGGCGGGTGTTCGGCCGGTACGGGAGCCGTACCGAACGAACCGCCGTCGGATGCCCGAGAGTTATGCCGCCGCGCCGATCGGGCGGTCGGTGTCGGCGAGCACGGCGCGCAGGGACTCGGGGGTCAGTACGCCGACGGCTCGGCCCTCCGGGTCGGTCACCGCCCATACCCGCAGGCCGCGGGCGCGCATCGTGGCCAGCGCCTCGGCGGCGGGTGTCGTGGGCCGGGCGAAGGGGCCGCGTTCGTGGGAGATGTTCCGGATCGGCGTACGCGCGGTGTACCAGGAACGGGTCTGGTACGGCGCGAGTTGCGCGCGGCGCACGATGCCCAGGCAGCGGCCGTCCTCGGCGTGCAGGATCGCGTGGTCGGCGTCGGCGGCGTGTACGAGGTCGATCGCCTTGTCGACCATCGTGTTCGCGTCGATCCGCACCACGGCAGGTCGCATGGCGTGGGCGACGGTGGGCATGCCGGGGGCGGTGGGGGGATGGTGGGGGAGGTTGGTCATCGGGTATGCACCTGGTTTCGAGTCGTCCGGTGGGACCGGAGTCGGGCGGCGGGGCACCCGGGCCCGTGTCGTCGCACGGCCGCGCGAAGGCGCGCGGGGCCGAAGAGGCGGCGAGGTCACGGGACTCGATGCGGGCGGCCGGGCCCGCGCCGGGTGATGGCGCTGTGCGCTGGTCGGCGGACGCAAGGCGGGCTGCACGGACAGCCGGTGCACTCGCCTTCGGACCCGCCGGCACGGCCGGCGTCGTCGCCCACCGAGGACGGCGTCGACAAGGAAGCCGACGTACGGAATGTCTTCGGTACAGCCACCTTACCGTCATTTCGACGGGAGGCCGACATGGCGTCGGCACATACCATCCCGAACCGGCTTTATTTGCAGCCGTGTTCGGGATGGTGAACGAAGAAGTGGCGCGATCGGGCCGGTGGGTCGGGGTCGGGCGCGACCACACGACGAACGGGCCGGCGGCGGTTCGCCACCGGCCCGTCATGTCACCGGGGTTACCGGATCACCAGGTGTAGATCGGCTTTCCGTTGCGGTCCTTGGCCTCGGTGTAGACCTTCATGCACGCACCCTCGTCGGCACCGTTCAACGCGGCCGAATCCTTGGGGAGTTCGCCCGCCGGCGGAGGCGGCGGGGCGGACGGAGGCGCGGAGGTCGTGCTGCCCTTGCCGCCCTTGAAGGTCGCCTCCGAACCCCAGTCGGTGCCGATCTGGACCGTGATGTGCGTCGCGTTCGGCTGCGCGGACAGGGCGCTCGCCGGCAGGCCGAGCGAGTCCGCGACGGCCTGGGCCTGGTCCTTGGCGTCGGCCGGGTGGATCACCGTAGTGGTCTGCCGCTTGAGCGGGGTCGAGTCCCGGACGGCCTTGGTGAAGCCCTGGGCGATCAGCCGGTCGGTGACCAGGCCCGGCAGGCTCGTCCTGGTCGTGCCGTTGACCACCGTGACCCGGACCGCGGCCTTGTCCAGGGATGGGGCAGGCGGCGCATCGGGCGTGGTCGGCGGGTTGGTCTCGGTACCGGGCGGCGGGCCGTTCTTGTCGAAGGCCACGTCGGAACGCACCATCTTGAACAGGGTTTCCGCGGACGCGGCCGGGATCAGGTGCTCGTTCGGTGCCTGCGGGTCCGGTGCGTGCGGCATCGTCGTCATGGTGATCCGGTTGGTGTTCACCTTATTCAGCGTGTTCGCGAGCGAGGTCAGCTTGGGGATCCCGTTGAGGCCGTCGTCCACGGTCAGCGCCTTGGTCGCCGCCTCGGCGACCTTGAACAGCTTGATCGGGTTGGTGATCGTGCTGTTCGACTTGAGCGTGCGCACCATCGAGTTGAGGTACATGTGCTGCGCGTGCGTACGGCCGACGTCGCCGCCGTCCTCGAAGGCGTGCCGGGTGCGCAGCCACTTCAGCGCGTCCTCGCCCTGGATGGTGTGCTTGCCGGCGGTCAGCTTCAGGTGCGAGCCGTACTCGTGCCGCACGCCGTTGACGTACTCGATCTGTTCGTCCTGGATGTTGGACTGCACGCAGACCTCGACCCCGCCGACCGCGTCGGCCATCGAGACCACGCCCGAGAAGGTGACCATCATGAAGTGGTCGATGTGGATCTTGGTGAGCGACTGCCAGGTCCCGACCACGCAGCCGGGTCCGCCGCGGCCCAGCGACTCGTTGATCGTGGTGTTGATCGGGTTGAACCGCTGCTTGGTCTTCGGGTCGGTGCAGGTCGGGACCTGCACCCGGGTGTCGCGCGGGATGCTGATCACCGACGCGTTGCTCCGGTCCGCGGACACGTGCAGCAACATCTGTACGTCCGCGCGCGGCGGTCCGCCGTCGCATGCACCGCCGAGTTTGCAGTCGGTCGGGTCGTCCCGGCCGTCCGAGCCGATCATCAGGATGTTCATCGGGGTGCGCCCGAACGCGTCCGGGGCCTCCTTGGGCACGTCCACATCGCTGATGTTGAGCTTGCTGTGTTTTATGTTGCCGTTCAGCTTCTGATAGATCACGAAGCCGGTGATCCCGATCGCGACCAGCGCCAACGACACGACGATTGCGGTGATCTTGAGCTTGCGAAAGCGGCGCGGCTTGCCGTGGCCGGTGGGCTTGGCCTTGCGTCCGGAGCGGGCGCGGCCCCGGCCGTCGGCGCGTCGGGGGCGCGGTACGCCCGCGCCGGTGTCGTCGGCTCCGGCCGCCTCGGGGCCGCCCTCGACCGCGGAATCGGTGGGCACGACCGGGTCGGGGGACGCGGACTCGGGAGTACGCCGGCGGCGCCCGCCGTGCTCCGGAACGGAATTCAAACCAACCCCCGAGAGTGCTGTCGTCGGACCGACGTCGCGTTGCCGCGGACTGGCTCGACACCGTATCGGGCGGCCGGAACGGACCGTACATGTACCGGTCGCGGATCATTGCGCCGGTGGCCTTCGGGAAGACGGACGATCTCGGGCGCGGGACGGTTGCAGCGCGGATTGTCCCGGATGCCGGGAGGCCGGCCCGGGCGCGGGTTGTGCGGGCCGGAAAGACGAGGGACGGCGCCGCCCTCGGGGGGAGGGGGCGACGCCGTCGTCTTCGGGTCGGTGAACGGGATCACCTCTCGGCGGGTGGCACACCGCGATTCCAGCCGAACGGTAACTCGCAGCGGCAATGATTGGGCCCGGGGACACCCGCTCACCGACTGCTCCGTACAACGAACGAGCCACCGGGGTCATTCCCGGCGATTTCGGCAGGTATTCGGCGGGGTTCGAAGACACGTCCTATGCGGCGCCGGGGTCGAGGCGGCCGGTGTTCGGTCCGGCCGGGCGCTGCTCCAGGCCGGCGAGCAGCAGATCCAGGCCCGCCCGGAACTCGTCGGACGGTGAGCTCTCGGCCGCCGCGCCGGCGATCTCGATCAGGTACGGGAAACGGTCGGCGGGCAGCGCTCGGGCCCGGTCGGTGATGGACCGCACATCCTCGTCGGGCGCGATCGAGAGCGGGCCGGCGAGTTCGGCCTGGGCGAAGCCGGTGACGAAGCCGGTCACGGTGCGGAAGGCGTACAGCAGTTCGACGCCTCGGCGACCGCTTCGGGCCAGGGCGCGCAGCAGCGCCTCGCCGTGTACGAGGGTCGCCTCGTCGGTGATCCGGCGGGTGAGGATCAGCGGGATCACGTCCGGATGGGCGCGGACGGCACGCCAGTTCGCCTCGGCCAGCCGGCGGACCTCGGCCTGCCAGTCGTCCGCCTCGGCGCCGGGTTCGGTCGCGGGGAGTGCGTCCGCCAGGACGGCCTCGACGAGCAGTCCCTCCAGGCCCTCGCGCCCGTCCACGTAGTTGTAGATGGTCATCGCCCCGGTGCCGAGTGCCGCCGCGAGGCTGCGCATGGTCAGCGCGGCCAGGCCGTGCGTGTCGACCAGGGTCAGGGCCGCGGTGCGCAGTTGTTCGCGGCTGAACTTTCGGGGCGCGGGCATGCTGCTCCTCCTTGACGTACGTACGGCGTACGTGTTCGACTGAGGCTGTTCACGTACAGAGTACGTCAACGCGTTGCCGGCGTGTTTCCCGGCGTGCTTTTCCCTGTGGCAAGGAGTTTCGATGACGTATGTCGACCTGTTCGAATCCGCGGTGCGATTGCGCGAAGGGCCCGGCGGGGCGTTCGTGGTGCCACGGGGGCGGTGGCACCGACCGGAGGCGGACGGGCCCGCCGAGGTGATGTCCATCGGGGTGCGCGCCGGTACGCGCCCGGAGCCGCGCGCCGTCGGGGCCGGGGTGCGGGGATGACCGGGGTGAGGGGTGGGACGACGACGGGGGCGACCGTGACGATCGCGGCTTCGGGTGGGGCGGGGCGGGGGCAGCCGAGTACCCGGTTGTTGCTGCTGGTCGTGTTGACCGTGCAGTTCACCGTCGCGTTGGACATGTCGGTGGTCAATGTCGCGCTGCCGGACATCCGTGACGACCTGGGCTTCGGCGTCGACGGGTTGCCGTGGGTGGTCAACGCGTATGCGCTGAGCTTCGGCGGGTTGTTGATGCTCGGCGGGCGCGTCGGCGACCTGGCGGGACGGCGGCGCACGCTGATCGGCGGCCTGACCGTGTTCGGCCTGGCCGGGCTGGCGGGCGGCTTCGCCTCCTCGCCCGGGGCGCTGATCGCCGCCCGTGCGGTACAGGGGGTCGGAGCCGCGGCGCTGGCGCCGGTGGCGTTCGCGCTGATCACGGTGACCTTCCCGGCCGGGCCGGCCCGTTCCCGGGCGCTCGGCCTGTGGGGTGCGACGGCGGCGGCCGGGGGTGCGTGCGGGGTGCTGATCGGCGGACTGCTGACCGAGTCGGCGGGATGGCAGGCGGTGATGTTGATCAACGTGCCGATCGTGGCTTTCGCGCTGCTCGCCGCCCGGCGACTGCCCGGCGACCGACCCGCGCGGGGCGCCGGCGGCGGGCTCGATCCGGCGGGGGCGCTGCTGGTCACCGCCGGGGCGACCACGCTGGTTCTGGGTGTGGTGCGGGCCGAACGGCAGGGCTGGGGCTCGGCGGTCACGATCGGTACGCTCACGGCCGCGGTGGTGTTGCTTGTTGCCTTCGTCCTGGTCGAACTGCGGGTCGCCACGCCGCTGTTGCGGATGGGGCTGTTGCGGCGTCGGCCGGTGGTCGGGGCGAACCTGTTCATGTTGTTGTTGTTCTCCGGGCAGTTCGCCGCGTTCTACTTCACCTCGCTGTATCTCCAGCAGGTGCTCGGCTACGGTCCGGCCGCCGCCGGGGTGGCGTTCCTGCCCTTCTCGCTCGGGGTGTTGATCGGCTCGGTGCTGGCCACCAAGGTGGTGGCCCGGGTCGGGCTCGGGCGGTTGCTCGCGCTGGGCGGGGTGCTGGTGGGGGTCGGCTTCGGGTGGTTCGGCCTGGCCTTCGATGCCGACGGTACGTTCCTGCGCTCGATCCTGGGGCCGTCGCTGGTCGCGAGCATCGGCGCGGGCCTGTGCTTCGTACCGCTGGGTACCGCCGCCACCTCCGGCGTGGCCGCGCACGAGGCGGGCATGGCGGGCGGATTGATCAACAGCTCGCGCCAGATCGGCGGTTCGATCGGGCTGGCCGCGCTGGTCACCCTGGCCGCGTCGGTGACCGGACCCGACGAGGGCGCGTCGAAGCGGGAACTCGCCCACGGCTACGCGGTATCGCTCGGTGCGGCGGGTGGATTGTTGCTGGTCGCCGCGGTGCTCGCGGTGCTGCTGGTGCCGACGAAGTCGACGATGACGTAGGAGAGTTCGGGCGTCGGGTGTGGGTCGTCGAGGTGCGCCGTGCTGCCGCGTCGTGGTGAAAGGACCCGTTGGTGGGTGTGCGGCACCGTCGGGCGCGGGCAGGATTGACGGAGTGTGGCAGGTCGGGTACCTGCCGGTGACCGGAGCGTCCGTGGGTCGAACGGCGGTGCGGGCGGGCGGAGTCGACTGCGAAGGGGGCGGCGATGGGTGTGCTCGGGCGGGTGTGTCGGCGGGTGGTGACGGTGGTGGTCGCGGCCGGGGTCGTGGTGCCGCTGGGGGTGGTGGTCGCGGCGCCGACGAGTGCGGCGGCCACGGCGTGTACCTCGCGGACCGGGCCGTATCAGCGGCAGGTGGAGGCGGCGCTCGGACTGCCGGTGGACGGACGGGAGTCCGAGGCCGACTGCCGGGCCATCCGGACGTACCAGGCCGACAACGGCATTCGCCCGGCGGCCGGTTACGCCGGTCCGGTCACCTACGCGGCGCTCCAGCGGCGGTCCGCCGGCGGGGAGGGTGGGTGTCCGACCGATGTCGGGCGGATCGCGTGTGTGGACCTCGGCCGGCAGGTCAGCTGGATCCAGGACGGCGCGAAGCGGGTGTACGGGCCGGTGCAGATTCGTTCGGGGCGGGCCGACTTCGCCACCCGCACCGGGTTGCACAAGGTCTACTACCGGGCGCTGAACCACTGGTCGACGCTCTACGACGTGGCGATGCCATACAGCCAGTTCTTCGACGGCGGCATCGCCTTCCACGCGATCGACGGCTCGGTCACCTCGCCGCCCGGCTCGCACGGCTGCGTCAACATGCGGCCGGCGGACGCGAAGGCCTACTGGGACCTGCTGCACACCGGCGACGAGGTGTACGTGTACGGCCGCAAGTCCGGTACCTGATCACCGAGTTGTGCCACCCGGGGCGCCGGCGGGGGAGGTGGGTGGTCAGACCGCGCGCAGCGCGCCCGGGTGGCGGCCCGTGAGGTGGTCGAGCGCGGCGGAGGTGGGTTCGTCGCAGGGGAGGTAGACGACCAGTGTCTGGTCGACGTCGGCGAGGTCCAGGATCTCGCGTTCCAGGCGCAGTTCGCCCGCCTCCGGGTGAGCCAGCCGCTCCACGCCGACCCGGCGCGGCGGGGTGGCCGGCGCGGCCAGTCGGCGGCTGAACACGGTGCCGGCGGTGATCGCGAGGCCGTCCAGGAAATCCTGGACGTAGGGATCGGCGAACGAGGCGGCCGTGCGCAGGATCGCGGCGTGTTCGTCGGCTATCCGCTCCCAGTCGGGGTAGGCCGCGCGGGCCCGGGGATCGGTGAACACGTAGCGCACCAGGTTGGGTTGGTCCGGGTCGAGGATGCCGAGGGGGCGGGCCAGCCGCTCGTAGCCGTTGGTGAACGCCAAGACGTCGCCGAGCCGGTCGACCAGCAGCGCGGGGGCCGGTTCGAGCCGGTCGAGCAGGGCGCGAACGGTGGGCCGGATCGTGCGGGTGGGCGGCTCGACCGCCGCGTACGAGAACGCGTTGCCGGTGGCGGCCCGGGCGAGCAGGCGCACGTGGACCCGCTCCTCCGAGGTCAACCGGAGCGCGTCGGCGAGCGCGGCCAGCACCTGCCCGGAGGGGCGTCGGTCGCGCCCCTGCTCCAATCGCGTCAGGTATTCCACGCTGACCCCCACCAGGCCCGCCAACTCGGACCGCCGCAACCCCGGAGCACGGCGCCGGGGCCCGTCGGGCAGCCCGACTTCGGCAGGCGTGACCGCCGCGCGACGGTTACGGAGGAAGTCACCAAGCTCGTTCTCACTCACGGCCCGAAGTCTAAGGCGCGCCGACACCGGGGCGGTTGCCGCTTGTTGCCGGTGCCTCGCGGGGTGGGGCCGGCGCGCGGTGGGTTGCGTGGGGCGGGGGAGAGGCACGGGGTGAGTGGGGCGGGGCGCCGGGGGTGTGCGGTCGAGTGGGGTGCTGCACGCGGGAGTTGCCGGCGACCGGGACGGGCCGGAGATGCGGTGAGTCGGTCTGGGGGTCGGGGGCGTGAGGTCGGGGGGCGTACGCGGGAGTTGTGGGGTGGCCGGGGCGGGTCGGGCGAGGCGCCGGGGCCGGGGCCGGGCGAGAGGGTGGGAGCGGGCAGGGGGCGGGGCGGGCGTTCAGGTCGTCGGCCCGGTTCTGCCCGTGTGTTGCCCGTCGGTTCGACTCCTGGGCGTGTCGACTCGGCTCGGTGGCGTTCGCCCGGTGTCCGGCGGCGTGGTCGGGGTGCCGGGGTGGGCGGGTGAGTGGGACAGGGGCCGGGGTGGGGCGTCGGGGTCGTGGCGTCGGCTGTGGCGGAGCGTAGGGGAGTGCGGGCGGCGTTGCCGCTGAGGGCCCGTGGTGGTGTCCCGGGGGGTTTTGACGTCATGTGACGTCAAGTTGTGGCGTAGTCGGCTTGCCATGACGTCATTGTGGCGTCATGATGACGTCATGGACCTCACGCCTTATGTCGACAAGCTCTGCCGTGAACTGGCGGTTGCCGCCGAGGCGAACGGTGCGCAGGCGCGGGCGCTTGCCGAGCGGTTGATCGGGCCGCTCGAATCGGCGACCAGGCTCGCGCTGCTGAGTGCGCTGTCCGCCGCCGCCGACGAGATCAGCCGCGACCTGGCGCCGGGGTCGGTCGACATGCGATTGCGGGGGCTCGACCCGGACTTCGTGGTGTCGCCGGCGGTCGCCCGCTCGTTCGAGGAGGCCGGCGGAGGTGCCTTCGACGACGAGCCGGACGAGCGTCCCGGGCCGCCGCCGGCCGCGTCCGCGCCGGAGCCCGAGGAGGGTGGTACGGCGCGGATCACGCTGCGGCTCGCCGAGCACATCAAGCCTCGGATCGAACAGGCCGCCGGTCGGGCGGGCCTGTCCGTCAACGCCTGGCTGGCCCGTACGGTGACCGCCGCGCTCGACCCCGCCGAGGAGCGCGGGCGGGAACGGCGCGGCACGTCACGCACCAGACAGCGGTACACCGGCTGGGTGCGGTGACCCGATGCGCGGCCGGCGACCCCGGGAAACGCCGGCAGCCGGCACTCGACGGCGCCTGCCGCGAGACACGCCCGATCGGCCCGCGCCGCATGCGTGCCTTGCGGGCGGCGTGTGCGTGCGCAACCGAGTACGCCCCTACGGAGTACGACCTTCAACTCCCAGGACGGGATGCCATGCCTACTTTCGATACTCCCAAGCCGATCTTCGCCACCGTCGACCTGGTCGTCGGCAGCCTTCGGATCAGCGCGAGCGACCGCGTCGACACGGTCGTGGAGGTACGCCCCACCGACCCGTCGCACACCGCGTCCGTGCAGGCCGCCGAGCAGACGTCGGTTGCCTGCTCCTCGGGGCGACTGTCGGTGCGCGTGCCCAGGAACAAGAGCCGTTCGTTCTTCGGGCGCAGTGCTTCGGTGGACGTCACGATCGAGTTGCCCACCGGCTCTCGAATCGAGGGCCAGGCTGCCGCCGCGGACATCCACGTCGAGGGGCGGGTCGGCGAGACCCGGCTCTCGGTCGCCTCGGGGGACATCCGACTGGATCGCACGGGCGCACTACGGCTGAACTCCACCTCCGGTGACGTCTCGGTGGCGCATTCGGTGGGCCACACCGACATCAGCGCGGCGGCGGGCGAGATCCGGGTCGGCAAGATCGACGGCACGGCGGTGGTTCGCAACACCGCCGGCGGCATCTCGCTCGGCGCGGTCAGTGGCGACCTGCGCCTGAACAGCACACTCGGCGACATCACCGTGGACCGGGCGCTGACCACCGTCGGCGCCAAGACCGTGTCCGGCAGCGTCCGGATCGGCGAGGTGGTGCACGGCGCGATCCGGCTGGAGACCGCGTCCGGCGAACTGGAGGTGGGGATCCGCGAGGGTACCGCCGCCTGGCTCGACCTGAACTCCATGGCCGGCAAGGTGCATACCTCGTTGGACTCGGTCGACGGCCCGGCGCCGACCGACGACACGGTCGACGTGCGTGCCCGCACGCTCTCGGGCGACATCGTGATCCGTCGGTCCTGACGTCCGAAGCACGCAGCGGAGAGGACAGCTCATGTGGGCCGCACCCGAAGTGTCCGGCGGCGTCTGGCCGTTACCGCATCCGGTGCCGATTCCGCTGCTGTGCGCGGTACTGATCCTCGCGGCCCTGGCGCCGTTGGAGCGGTGGCGTCGGCAGCGGGAGATCGCGCGGCGTCGCACCGATCGGCTCGCCGGTCGGGAGGTCGCGCCGGCCGCTGTCCATCCCGCCGTGCCATGTGGCGCCATGCGGTCGGACGCGCGATCGGGCGCTCGATCCCGTACGCGGTCCGGCACTCGATCTGCGACACGCGCGATCGGGCAAATGTCGGAATCGATGACAATTCCGACGGAACATGGGGGCGAATCGCGGCGAACGGCCGCTACGAACCCGCAGGGAGTACTCATGCCCGTGACCGCCGACCTCGACAAGCTGCTCGACAAGGCCTACGAGAACAAGACGCTCAGCGAGGTCCTGGCCGCGCCGGTCGCCGGACTGGCCGGGATCACCGACGCGCACGCCGAGCACCTGGCGTCGTTGAAGATCACCACCATCGGCGACCTGGGCCGCAACAAGTACTTCCGCTGGGCCGCATCGCTCGCCGACCTCCAGGACAGCGGCGCCAAGTAGCCGGGCCGTCGGCGCGGTTGCTCGGTCCGGGGTCAGCCGGCCGGGTCGGTTTCCAGGGCCAGGAGCAGGTCCACCCGGTCCCGGGCGGAGAACAGGTCACGGCCCGTCAGATCCCGTACCCGGCCCATGCGTTGGTGCAGTGCGCTGACGTGTACGCCGAGCGCCCCGGCGCAGCGCTGCCAGGCGCCGTTGGCGGCCAGGAACGCGGCCAGGGTGTCGATCAGGTCGGTGCCGTGTTCCGCGTCGTACGCCCGCAGCCCGCCCAACACCCGCTCCGCGAACGCGGCGCGCACGGGCGGGGGGACCGCGGTGAGCAGTGCCGGGTATGCGTCGATCTCGGGGCCTTCGGCCACGGTGAGCCGGCCGGGGCGCGTCCATGCGAGGTCCCGCGCGCCCCTGGCCTCGGCCAATGCCGTCCCCCACGTGGGTGACGTCCCGGCAATGCCGATCGCCAGGCGCTCGGCCCCGAGGAGCGGCTCCCACCAGTCGGCCGCCCGCTCCAGCGCACGAGCGACGCGCGTCGCGCCGCCGGGCCCCGTTCCGGCCGCGGCGAACACGACCACCTCGGCCTTGCCGACGGCCACCACCCACCGTGCGGTCGGCTCCTCGTCCAGTGCGTACTCGATCAGGTCGATGACCAGGCGTGCGGTCGCCGCGTCGGCGCCGTGGCCCGCGGCCGAGCAGACGATCGGCGCCGCGTCGGGCGGGAGGCCGGCCGCACCCAGGCGGGCCCGAATCGTGTCCGGGGCCGCATCCGACTCGACGAGGTCGACCAACTCCCACGCGTGGCCCTGCTCCACAGCCGCCCGCTCGGCGCGCCGCGCATCGCCGAGCACGAACAGGTCGGCCACGCGCGCCAGAGCCTCGTCCGTACGGCGATCGCCACCGCAGACCAGATACCCGACCGGACCGGCCCCGCGCCCCACGGCGAACACGGTGTCCCCACCCACCAGAATCGGCAACCCCTCACCACCCCGAGCCATGACCCGAGCCACCTCCCGGCGCCCAGACCTGCCGAGAGAACGGCCCCCCGGCGGGCCATCACCGAACGCCGCCCCCTGTGGGACGACGGGTTCGCGCGATGTCGTGGAGCCGGGCGGGGCCGGTGCGGCGGTGGGGGTGCTCGTGGCGGGTCGCTCCGGCGCGGTTGACCGGTCGGACGCCCCCGCGTCGGCCGACCCGTTCCACCCCGCCCTCCCCTCCGGCGACGGGGTCGCGGTTGCCAGGAGGCGGCCCGCGGGGGTGATCACATGGCACGGGGCGTCGAGTTCGGTGGCCAGTACCGTGAGCAAGGCCTGGGTGTCGGCGCCGTTGGTCAGGGCCGTGAGCAGACGGGTCTGGCGGCTGGGGGAGCGTTCGGTGGTGGGATCGGACTCCCGGGCCATGCGGTGGGCGACCACCTCGGCGATGCGGAGCGCCGGGATCGAGTGCGGCGCCAGGAACAGCGGCAGGCCGGCCCGAACACAGGCCTCGACCAGGGGATATGGCACATCGTCGGGACCGGGCTCGGGCACCGGCGGCCGGGGCGAGAGCACCAGGGCCGCCGCGCCGTTCGTGGCGAGGGCGCGGACGAGGTGTGCGGACTCGGCGGGGGATGCGGGCACTTCGCCGGCCACCACGAGTTCGCCGCCGGCCAGACCCCGGCCCGGGGCAATGGGATCGTACGCCGACACGCGCCGCACCTCGCGGCCCAGCCGCCCCGTACCCGCCAGCAGGGCCAGTCGCAGCTCGGGCATGCCCAACAAATCCTCGACCCGCACCGCCGTGCCCCCAAGCCCGTCGCCGTCCATATCGTTCGAATGATCGTATGAACACGCGGCGCTCCGGATAGGGGCCTTCCACCCTTCGGCCGGATCCGGCCGATGCCGACGGTTGCCTCGGCCGCCGCGGCGGGCGGCTCTCGTGCCGATCGTCGCCGGGCCGTCCGAGGGAATGTGGCGTGTCGTCGACGACCGTGCCCACTCCCGGCGATGGCCGAAAAGCGCCCTCGCAGCGCGCCGGCCCCGCCGCCCATCACACCGGCACGGCCAACCGATATCCCCGCTTCGTCACCGTTTTGACCAACCCCTTGTGCGGCCCCAGGGCGCTCCGCAGCCGGGCCACCGCGGCCTCGACCGCGTGTTCGTCCGCGCTCGCGCCCTGCCAGACGCGGCGCAGCAGTTCGGCGCGGCTGAGCACCCACCCCGGCTTTTCCGCCAGCGCCCGCAACACCGCGGCCGGCACCGGCGACAGCGCGATCACCCCGCCCCGGACCAGCACCGCGTTGCCCTGCAGCACCAGCCGGTCCGTCCCGGTGTCCAGTTCGCGCCGCACCCGCGCCGGCAGCGTCTCGGTGACCGTGCGCACCATCGACCCCAGCCGCCCGCGCTCCGGCCACAACGCCGGCACACCCTCCTCCGACAGCGGCTTCGCGCAGATCGCGCCGATGCACACCGTCAACACATCGGCGCGCAGCGCGTCCAGCACCTGCTCGCGCCGACCCGACTCGCCCGCCGCGGCCAAAAACGCGTCGATCGCCGGCGCGCTGGTGAACGTCATCGCGTGTACCTCGCCCCGGACCACCTGCTCCACCAGGCGCCGCACGGCCGCCGGGTCCTCCGGCGGCCCCCACCGATACACCGGCAACTCGATCACCTCGGCGCCGCGCTCGCGCAGCGCCGTCGCGAAGCCCTCCAGCGGCGCGCCGTGTTCCTGCACCGCGATCCGCCGCCCGCGCAGATCACGCGCCAACAACCAGTGCAGCAACTCGTCGTTGGCCTCCGAACCCGGCGAGTACATCTCGCGCAGCCCGGACGCGCGCACCGCGCCGGTGGCCTTGGGCCCACGGCTGATCACCGTCGCCGCCGCGCACACCCGCCGCACCTCGCCGGAACGCCCCCACCCCTCCGCCGCGTTCATCCACCCGCGCCAACCGACCCCGGTGGTGGCCACCACGTAGTCCAGCGGCTCGACCAGGCAGCGCTCGGTCGCCCGGCGCAACTCCCGGTCCTCCCGCAGCGGCACGATGCTCATCGTCGGAGTGCCCACGACCTTCGCGCCCCGGCGCTCCAGGAGCGCGACGAGTTCGTCGCGCCGCCGGGCCGCGGTGACCCCGACCGTGAGCCCGACGAGGGGTTCGGCCGCACCTGTACGAGTAACCATGTCGTGAGATTGACGGACCGGTGTTACGGACGTATTGCCGGGCGATCACCCCGGGGTAAGGCCGTGTGCCCGAAAGGCGCCCGATCGTGTCGGGCTTCTCACCGTCGCCGGCGCCCCGGGTGAGCCGGCCGTACCGCTCGCGCAACATCGGGGACCAGGACCCGTAACAGCGACTCGGGACGCTTCGGTGAGCAGCAGTCGCCCGCCCCGCCCCCGCCTCGAAGGAGCCCATCCGTGACCGACGCCCAACAGACGCACGTGGTCCTGGTCGGCCACGGCATGGTCGGTCAGCGCTTCCTCGAAGCGCTGACCGAGGCCGAACCGCGACCGCCGGGGCTGCGCATCACGGTGTTGGCCGAGGAACCCCGGCGCGCCTACGACCGGGTGCACCTGACCTCGTGGTTCTCCGGCACCACGGCCGAGGAGTTGTCCCTGTGCGGCGACGGGTTCGCCGCGGAGCACGGGATCGACATCCGGCTCGGCGACCCGGTCGAGACGATCGACCGCGCCGCTCGCACGGTGACCACCAGGGCGGGCCACACCGTCGGCTACGACACGCTCGTCCTGGCCACCGGCTCCTACCCGTTCGTGCCGCCCGTGCCCGGACACGACACCCCCGGCTGCTTCGTCTACCGCACGATCGAGGACCTGGAGGCGATCAAGGCCGCCGCCGAGCAGGCCCGGATCGGCGTGGTGGTCGGCGGCGGGCTGCTCGGCCTGGAGGCCGCCGGGGCGCTGACCGCGATGGGCCTGGACACCCACGTGGTCGAGTTCGCGTCACGCCTGATGGCGTTGCAGATCGACGACGGCGGCGGCCGGGTGTTGCGCCGCAAGATCCAGGACCTGGGCGTGACGGTACACACCGGCGCCGGCACCCAAGCGATCGTGGACCGGGCGGGTCGGGTCGCCGGCATGGTGCTGTCCGACGGCACCGAACTGGCCACCGACCTCGTGGTCTTCTCCGCCGGGGTACGCCCCCGCGACCGGCTCGCCCGCGCGGCCGGGCTGGCGGTCGGCGAACGCGGCGGGATCGTGGTGGACGAGTACTGCCGCACCGACGACCCGCACGTGCTGGCCATCGGGGAATGCGCGCTGGCCGTCGACGGGCGGGTGTACGGCCTGGTCGCGCCCGGCTATGCGATGGCCGAGGTGGCCGCCCGGCAGCTCGCCGCCGGCCCGCCCGACCCGGACCGCACCTTCACCGGCGCCGACCTGTCCACCAGCCTCAAACTGCTCGGCGTGGACGTGGCCGGCTTCGGCGACGCGCACGGGGTCGCCGAGGACTGCGTGGAGGTGCTGTACTCGGATCCGCTCGCCGGCGTGTACAAGAAGCTGGTGATCGGCGCCGACGGCCGGCTGCTCGGCGGCGTCCTGGTCGGCGACGCCGACGCGTACGCCCAGCTGCGCCCGCTCACCGGCAGCCCGCTTCCCGTCCCGCCCGAACAGCTGGTGCTGCCCGCCACCGCCGGCCCGCGCGTGCGACTCGCGCTGCCCGACACGGCCGTGGTCTGCTCCTGCCACGGCGTCGCCAAGGGCACCATCCGGGCCGCGGTCACCGAACACGACGTGGTGGACGTACCCGGCATCAAACGGTGCACCAAGGCCGGTACCGGCTGCGGCGGTTGTGTGAAGCTGATCGGCAGCATCGTCACGGAGGAACTGGCCGCGGCGGGCATCGAGACCCGGCGCGGGCTGTGCGAGCACTTCGCCCGCTACACCCGCGCCGAGCTGTACGAGATCGTCCGGGTCAAGGGCATCGGCGGCTTCGCCCGGCTGATCGACGAACACGGCAGCGCCGAGGGGCCCGACGCGGACGGCTGCGAGATCTGCAAACCCGCCGTCGGCTCCATCCTGGCGAGCCTGTCCGGCGGGCACATCCTGGACGGCGAACAGGCCGCGCTGCAGGACACCAACGACCACTTCCTGGCCAACCTCCAGCGCAATGGCTCCTATTCGGTGGTGCCGCGCATCCCCGGCGGCGAGGTCACCCCCGAGGGGCTGATCACGATCGGCGAGATCGCCCGGGACTTCGGCCTCTACACCAAGATCACCGGTGGTCAGCGCATCGACATGTTCGGCGCCACCGTCGACCAGCTCCCGAGCATCTGGCAGCGCCTGGTGGCGGCCGGATTCGAGTCGGGCCACGCGTACGGCAAGGCACTGCGCACGGTGAAGTCGTGTGTGGGGCAGACCTGGTGCCGCTACGGCGTGCAGGACTCGGTGGCGCTCGCGATCGAGTTGGAACTGCGCTACCGGGGCCTGCGCTCGCCGCACAAGCTCAAGTCCGCGGTGAGCGGCTGCACCCGGGAGTGCGCGGAGGCGCAGAGCAAGGACTTCGGAGTGATCGCCACCGCCGAGGGCTGGAACCTGTACGTCGGCGGCAACGGCGGCACCACCCCGCGCCACGCCGAACTGCTCGCGAGCGACCTCGATCACGACACGCTGATCCGCACCATCGACCGCTTCCTGATGTTCTACATCCGCACCGCCGACCGCCTGGAGCGCACCGCGTCGTGGCTGACCCGGATCGAGGGCGGCCTCGACCACGTCCGCGCGGTGGTCATGGACGACGCACTGGGGATCTGCGCCGACCTGGACGAGTTGATGGCCCGGCACGTGCAGACCTACGAGGACGAATGGGCCGCGACGCTGGCCGACCCGGAACGGGTGCGCCGCTTCGTGTCGTTCGCCAACGCGCCGGGCGTGCCGGACCCCACCGTGCGGTTCACCGCGGAGCGCGAGCAGATCAAGCCGGTGTTGTTCGAGAGGTTGGAGGTGCGCGGGCGATGAGCGGCCGAGCGGGAGCGGGGCGGATCCGTGGTGTTGGGGACAGGGGAGGTGCGCGGGTGACGGGTACGACCGGGACCGCCGTCGAGACGACGGTCGAGATCGCCGCCGGGACCGGGTGGGTCACGATCTGCCCGTACGACCGGCTGACCCCGGGGCGGGGCGTGGCGGCGCTGATCGAGGGCGAGCAGGTCGCCGTCTTCCGCACGCGCGCGGGCGAGTTGTACGCGTTGGGCAACCGCGACCCGTTCAGCGGCGCCTACGTCATGTCGCGCGGCATCGTGGGTCGGCGCGGCGAGGTGCCGATCGTCACGTCACCGATGTACCAGCAGGCGTTCGACCTGCGCACGGGCGAGTGCCTGGACGAGCCGACCACGCCGGACGGGACGCCGGCGGCGCTGTCGACCTGGCGGGTGCGGGCCCGTTCCTGAATCGCCGCCGGGCGAGGGCGCAGCGTCGCGTTCTCGCCCGGCGGCCCGGTGTCACGACGCGTCGGCGGGTGCGATGTTGTGGTTGCCGGTGAAGAGGTTGTCGGGGTCGTGCGCCGCCTTGAGGTCGCGCAGCCGGGTCCAACTCCGCGGGTCGTACATCGACGCGACCTTGTCCGGGTCGCTGGGAACGCCGTCGCCGTAGACGAAGTTGAGGTTGCGCCCGACGGACAGCGGGTCGAGCACGGCGTGGACGTCGGCCAGCAACGCGCGCGCGGCGTCCGGCCCCGAGCCCTCGACCATCGCCACCACGCGCACGATGTAGCCCGCGTCGCGCCCGCCGACCGCGTTGGGCACCGAGGGCTGCCGGGACAGCGCGCCGCCGAGGTGGCGCACCTCGTGCACGACCATCATCGGCGCGTTCGGACCGGTCAGTTCGTACACCTTGCCCGCCACGGCGGCGTCCAGGTCGCGGACCAGGACGTTGTCGCCGAGGTAGGCGTGCGGGTAGGTCGGGTCGGCGTGGATCGTGTGCGAGTCGGCGTACGGCAGGTCGGCCAGGTTGTCCACCAGGCGCGGGCCGATCGCCCGCAGCGGGGCCACCAGGCGCTCCCCGTCGGCGGCGTCGCCGCTGTACACGATCTTGATCGCCGCGGTGTGCCGGCCCCGCAGCGGCGGCGGCACCTGCTCGATGTCGGGCAGGCCGATGAACAGGATCGAGGAGGTCAGCTCCTCCGGGACGGTCTCGGTCCAGGCCAGATACGCCGCGGTCGCCGCCTCGACCAGGTCGGCGTCGAAGATCAGCGAGCCGCCGTACACCCGCGCCACCGGCACCAGGTCGACCTCGATCGAGGTGACGATGCCGAAGTTGTCCCGCCCGCCGCGCAGCGCCCAGAACAGGTCCGGGTCGCTCTCGGCGGTGACGTGGCGCAGCGTGGCGTCGGCGGTGACGACGTCGATGGCGCGGACGTGGTCGGCCGCGTAGCCGTACTCCCGGGCGAGCAGGCTCAGGCCGCCGCCGAGGGTGTAGGCGACGACGCCGACGTGCGGCGCCGAGCCGTTGAGCGGGGCAAGCCCGTGCGGGGTACTCGCGGTCACCACGGCCTCCCAGCGGGCGCCGGCCTGGGCCCACGCGGTCCGGGCGATCGGGTCGACGCGTACCTCGGCCATCCGGCGGGTGGAGATCAGCAGGCCCCCGGGCGCGGCGTCGGCGGGCGCGTGTCCGGTGGCCTGGACCGACACGCGCAGCGCGTGCGTGCGGGCGAACTCGACGGCGAGCCGCACGTCCTCGGCGCAGGCGGCGGCCACGATCAGCGCCGGTTGCTGTCGGAACGCCGTCTGGAATCCGGTGCGTTCGGTGTCGTAGCCGGGGACCTCGGGGGTGAGCGCGGCGCCGGACAGGTGTGTGTTCAGGGCCTTGACCGCGACGGCGAACTCCGGGTCGTGCTCGGGGGCGGGGGAGGGGGCGTTGGTCGCGGTCACGGGTGACTCCTGATCTCGGGCGGCCGATGCGCGTCCCACTCTCTCCCGAAACCGGCCGAGTGGCCGTCAAGTAGTCGGGTGAGTGTCAGGTAGGCGGGCGCGGGCCGTGGGCGTCGGCCGATCCGCGACGCTCGCTCGACGGATTCTCACAGCCGGGGATCGGGGTGTTGAGCGAGATGTAGCGTTGTCGAGGCGGCGGGCGCGCGGTACGGAAACCTGGGGTTTCTACCGTCACGGGACGTCGGTTCTTATGCCCTTCCGGACAGGTAGGTTCCCGTGACGACAACGACGACAACCGCGAGCGCACCGGTCCGGAGCGATCGGCCGCTCGACGACTGGCGGCCCGAGGACGAGGCATTCTGGGATCGGGTGGGCGCTCGAATCGCCCGGCGCAACCTGGTGTTCTCGGTGCTGTCGGAGCATATCGGCTTCTCCGTATGGAGTTTGTGGTCGGTCATCGTGCTCTTCCTCGGGCCCGAGTACGGGTTCGACCCCGCGCAGAAGTTCACGCTGACCGCCGTACCGACGCTCGTCGGCGCGGCGATGCGGATTCCCTACACCTTCGCGGTCGCTCGTTTCGGCGGGCGGAACTGGACCGTGGCGAGTGCGCTGTTGTTGCTGGCGCCGACGATTTCCATCGCGATCGTGCTGGAGCCCGGTGTCTCGTATCGCACGCTGCTCGTGGTCTCGGCGGTGGCCGGCGTCGGGGGCGGCAACTTCGCCTCGTCGATGGCCAATATCAACGCGTTCTACCCGCAGCGCTTGAAGGGGTGGGCGCTCGGGGTCAACGCCGGTGGCGGCAACCTCGGGGTGCCCGCAGTGCAACTGGTCGGGCTGTCCGTGCTGGCGACGGCCGGCGCCGAGCATCCTCGGCTGCTGCTCGCGGTGTACATCCCGCTGATCGTGGTCGCCGCGGTGCTCTCCGGGCGGTACATGGACAACCTCCCGTCGTTGCGCAACGACAAGGGCGCGATGCGGGAGGTGACGCGGGATCCGCACACGTGGGTGATGTCGCTGCTGTATATCGGCACGTTCGGGTCGTTCATCGGATTCGGTTTCGCCTTCGGGCAGGTATTGCAGGTGCAGTTCCACGCCGAGTTCGCGACGCCGGTCAAGGCCGCCTATCTGACCTTTCTCGGGCCGCTGCTCGGGTCGCTGGTGCGTCCGGTCGGCGGGTTGCTCGCCGACCGGTGGGGCGGGGCGCGGGTGACGTTCTGGAATTTCGTCGCGATGGCCTGCGCCGCGTTCGTGGTCTACGTCGCCTCGCGGCAGGAATCGCTCGCTCTGTTCCTGACCGGATTCGTGTCGCTGTTCGTCTTCAGCGGTTTGGGCAACGGCTCGGCGTACAAGATGATCCCCGCGATATTCGCGGTCAGGCTCGGCCCGGGACCGGCCGCGCGGCGCGCTTCGGGGGCGTTGATGGGGATCGCGGGAGCGGTCGGCGCGTTGGGCGGGGTTCTGGTCAACATCGCGTTTCGCGAGTCGTTTCTGAATTCCGGACGCGGGGACGCCGCCTATCTGGGGTTCCTGGGTTACTACGCGTTTTGCCTGGTGCTGACCTGGGCGGTGTACCTGCGATCGGCGGGGCGCCGGTCCGTGCGGATCTGATCCCGATCCCGTGCGACCGCGGGGCGGTCGAACGCCGGGAACTCCCGGTGTCGGCCGCCCCGTCGGCCCGCGCCTGTGGATCAGGCCACCGTGCGCGGGGCCTTGGACACGGCGACGGCTCGCACGGTGGTCGGCAGGTCGCGGCAGCGGCCCACCGGGGACAGGATCAGGATCAGGCCGGAGGCCGAAATGAGCGCGGCCATCACCCACAGGGCGGGCCGGACCCCGAACGCCGAACCCAGCGCGCCGGCCAGGACCGCGCCGAGCGGGATGGTGCCGTAGTTGACGAACTGCATGCTCGCGGTGATCCGGCCGAGCAACCGCGGTGGGCAGTATCGCTGTTGGAAGCTCGACTTGATCACATTGCTCGCCACCACCCCCGCCGACATCGCGAACGAGCCGCAGACGAACACGGTCAGACCCGCGCCGGCGGTGGTCAGGGGGATGAGCAGGACCAGGCTCGACACACCGGGCTCGAAGACGAGGAACGCACGGGCGGTGCCGATCCGGGAGGACACCCTGTGGGAGACGAACGCGCCCGCCACGCCGCCGACGGCGCCGCCCGCGATCAGCGCGCCGGCCAGGCCCTCGTCGACGCCGACCGTGCGGATCAGGAACACCAGTTGCAGCGACTGGAGGCCGACCAGACCCAGGTTGGACACGCCGCCGAAGAGGGCGAACGCGCGCAGCCAGGGGTCGTGCGCGACCAGGCGCAGGCCCTCGCCGATCTCGCCGATCAGCGAGCGCTCGGCGCGCTCCTCGGGCGCCGGCTTCGACTCGGGCTCGCGGTGGCGGATGCGGAACAGGCAGACGAACGAGGTCAGGAACGTGCCGGCGTTGACGAACATGCCGTTAACGGCGCCCGCCAGTTGTGCGATCAGGCCGCCCGCGCCGACCCCGGCGATCTGCGCCGCGGACGCGCTGCCGTGCAGCTTGCTGTTGCCCTCGGCCTGGTCGGCGGGGAGCAGGATGCCGGGCAGGTAGGCGGTGTACGCGGTCTGGAAGAACACCGCGGACACCCCCGTCGCCAGCGTGATGGCGAGCAGCACACCGATGCTCAGCAGGCCCGCCCGGTGCGCCAGGGGCACCGCCAGGAACAGCGCACACGAGGTCGCGGCGGCGGCGAGCATGATCGGGCGGCGGGCCATCCGGTCCACCCAGACGCCGACCGGCAGACCGATCAGCAACCACGGCAGCCAGGCCGCGGCGCCGAGCAGGCCGATCTCGAAGGTGCTCGCGTCCAGGGTCGAGATCGCGATCAGCGGCATTGCCACACCGGTCACGGACGCACCGAACTTGCCGGTGGTCTCGCCGAACCACAGCAGGCGGAAGTCGCGGTGGCGGTGCAGCAGGCCGCTCATGAGGGGTCCTCGTCGGGTTCGGAGGGGGGATCGGCTTCGGCTTCGGCGGTTGGGCTCGGATCGGCCGATGCGGTCCCGTCCTTCGGCCGGCGCGGGAAGGACTGGTACTGGAGTACGACCGTGGCGGCGCCCGGTTGCTCGGGGCCGCGGGTGGCCTCGTGGACCAGTTCGACGACCCGGCGGTTGAGGTCGGCCAGCTGTTCGGCGGTCAGGCGTACGCCGCTCCAGTCCGAGACGGTGCGGGCGCGCACCCACTCGGGGCCCATCTCATCGGCGTCGGAGAACGACTGGAGCAGGCGTTCGCCCTGCTGCCGGAAGGACTCGTGGATGTAGACGTCGAGCGCGCCCCGGGCCTCGGGGTCCTGGCGAAACTCGCTGGTGTGCAGGTCGCGCGGGTCGACCACGGCACGCCACCAGCGCTCGCGGCGGGTGCCGCGCTCGGGCACGTCCTCGATGAAGTCGTGTTCGGCGAGGTGGCGCAGGTGCCAGCTGACCGTCCCGGTGCTCTCGCCGACCCGGGCGGCGAGGTGGGTCCCGGTCGAGGGGCCATCCAGGCGCAACATTTCGAGCAGGCGCATGCGTAGGGGGTGGGCGAGGGCGCGCAGGCTGCGGGCGTCGATCCGCCGGCGGGAGTCGTTCACATGCCCACGGTATTACGCAGAGAGTTCTCTGCAAAGAGTTCTCTGCATCTTTTGCAGAGAAGTCTCTGCGAATCCTGGCCGCGCGCCTGCCTCGGCGCCGCGGCTAATGTCCGGCCGCCGCCACCGACGGGGATGCCGTCGGCGCGGTGGCGGTCGGGAGCGGGCTCGGGCTCGGTTCCGGGTCGTGCGAGTCGTGGGTCAGGTGCAGGACGAGGGTCACCAGCAGGCCGATCACGATCACCGTCACGCCGACGAGGGCCTGTACGGTCTCGCGCTGCGGGCGGCGTCGATTCTCGGACATAGCGCCACGTTAGGCATGTTCGTGGTGGACCGATAGGCAAAGCGCCCGACTTCGCCGAAGGTGTCGCCGCCGAGGCCGGCCCTCGAACTCCCCGGCTGCGGATTTCGGATACGGGATAACGTGGCGCACGCACTGCCCGGCGCATGGTCGAGGCCGGTACCGGGCAGTGGCCCCCCTTTGTGCACCACTCCAGGCCCGTGAGGAAAACCGTGGACAAGCCCGTCCTGCTGACCGTCGACGACGACCCGGCCGTTTCCCGTGCGGTGGCCCGCGACCTGCGGCGACAGTACGGCGACCGGCACCGGATCGTCCGCGCCGAATCCGGCGCACAGGCCCTGGAGGCGCTGGCCGAGCTGCACGAGCGCGGCGAGCAGGTCGCGGTGCTGATCGCCGACCAGCGCATGCCGCAGATGGACGGCGTGGCCTTTTTGGAACAGGCCGCACACCGGTACCCACGCGCGAAACGGGTGCTGCTCACCGCCTACGCGGACACCGGGGCCGCGATCCGGGCGATCAACGACGTCGACATCGACCACTACCTGCTCAAGCCGTGGGATCCACCGGAGGAACGGCTCTACCCCGTGCTCGACTCGCTGATCACCGCGTGGGAGACCGCGCCGGTGCCGGACGAGAGCTGGGCCACGGTGATCGGCGCGCGCTTTTCCGCGCCGTCGTTCGAGCTGCGCGACTTCCTCGCCAACAACGGCGTGCCGTATCGCTGGTACGACGTCGGCCAGGCCGAGGCGCGCCGGCTGTTGCGCGAGACCGGCACCACCGAGGCCGACGTGCCGGTGGTGATCGCCCCCGACTCGACCGTGCTGCGCGGCCCGTCCAAGGGCGAACTGGCCGAGTACGTCGGACTGTCGGTGACCGCGTCCGACGACCTGTACGACGTGGTGATCGTCGGCGGCGGCCCGGCCGGCCTGGGGGCCGCGGTGTACGCGGCCAGCGAGGGGCTGCGCACGCTGCTCGTGGAGCGCCAGGCCACCGGCGGGCAGGCCGGGCAGAGTTCGCGGATCGAGAACTACCTCGGCTTCCCCGACGGCATCTCCGGCTCGCAGTTCATCGGCCGTGCCCGCCGCCAGGCGCTCAAGTTCGGCGCGGAGATAGTCAGTACGCGCGACGTGACCGGTCTGCACGTGGACGGCGACGTGCGCACCATCTCCTGCGACGGCGACGTCGTCGCCCGCGGACACGCGGTCGTGCTCGCCACCGGGGTGTCCTACCGCACCCTGGACGCGCCGGGCCTGGCCGAGTTGACCGACCGCGGCGTGTACTACGGCGCCGCGCTGACCACCGGGCCCGACACCCGCGACCAGGACGTGTACATCGTCGGCGCGGCCAACTCGGCCGGGCAGGCGGCGGTGTTCTTCTCCCGCTACGCCCGCAGGGTGATCATCCTGGTGCGCGGCGCGGGCCTGGAGGCGTCCATGTCGCACTACCTGATCGAGCAGTTGGAGCAGATCCCCAACGTCGAGGTCCGGGTCCGCACCGAGGTCTCCCGGGCGCACGGCACCGGGCGCCTGCGCGAACTCACCCTGCGCGACCGGGACTCCGGTACGGAGGAGACCGTGCCCGCGTCGTGGTTGTTCGTCTTCATCGGCGCCAGCCCGCGCACCGGGTGGCTGGACGGCAGCGGCGTGCGGCGCGACCGGGACGGCTACATCCTCACCGGCGGCGAACTGCTCGACGACTGCGACGGCGAACTCGACGGCTGGAGCCGCCCGCCGTTCGTCCAGGAGACGGCGGTGCCCGGGGTGTTCGCCGCGGGCGATTCGCGCGCGGCCTCGGTCAAGCGGGTCGCCTCGGCGGTCGGGGAGGGCGCGATGACGGTGATGCTCGTGCACCGCTATCTGGACACCCTGGACACCCGGAAGCCGGGCCACGATCCGGGCGGGCCGGCCGACGCGCCGACCCCGACCGACACCCGCACCCCGGCGACGGAGGGATCACGATGAGCGTGTGCGACGTGTTGCCGCCGGAGGAACTGCGCACCCTGTTCCTGTTCGAGAAGTTGCCCGACGAACACCTGAACTGGCTGTGCGCGCACGGCAAGGTCAAGGCGTTCCCGGCGAACACCACGCTCTACCACGAGGGCGATCCCGGCGAGTGCTTCTTCGTGCTGCTCACCGGCGAGGTCACGATGAACCGCACGGTGCGCGGCGGCGAGTTGGAGGTGCACCGCTCGTCGATGCGCGGCGCCTATGTCGGCGCGGCACTGGCCCTGGACGGCGAGGGCGCGACCCCGGCGGTGCACGCGTACGGCAACACCGCGCGCACACACGTCGATTCGACCTTCTTCGTGCTGCCGGCCGCCCAGTTGGCGCAGGCCTTCACCGAGTGGTTCCCGATGGCCGCGCACCTGGTCGCGGGCATGTTCCTCGGCGGGCGCCGGACCGGTTCGGCGGTCGGGCAGCGCGAGCGTATGGTCGCGCTCGGCACGCTCACCGCCGGGCTCACCCACGAACTGGGCAACCCGGCCGCGGCGGCCGAGCGGGCCGCGGCGAACCTGCGCACCCGGCTGGGGGAGTTGCGCCGGGCCCGGGCCGAACTGGCCCGCTGCGGCGCCGCCGCCGACGCGCTGGAGGCGCTGGACCGGCTCCAGGCCGAGGTGTTGGCCCGGCGGGAGGTGGAGCCGCCCCGGCTGCGCCCGCTGGAGTTCGCCGACCGGACCGACGAAGTGGCCGAGATCTTCGAGGACTTGGACCTGCCGGATGCGTACGAGACGGCGCCGTCGTTCGTCAACGTCGGCCTGTACGAGGACTGGGCCCGGGACGCGGGCACGGCGCTCGGCGCGGCGGCGCGCCCCGGACTGACCTGGCTCGCGGCCAACCTGGAGGGTGAGGCGCTGCTCGACGAGGTCGCCGACGCGCTGGGCCGGATCACCGATCTGCTCGCCGCCGCCGGGCAGTACACCCAGATGGACCGGGCCCCCTACCAGGAGACCGACCTGCGCAAGGGCCTGGACAGCACGGTGGCCATGCTGGCCGGCCCGCTGCGCGACATCCGGGTCGAGCGCGAGTACGCCGAGGACCTGCCCAGGATCCAGGCGTATCCGGCCGAGCTGAACCAGGTGTGGACCAACCTGATCGACAACGCCGCCGACGCGATGGGCGGCAAGGGCACGCTGACCCTGCGCGCCCGCGCCGACACCGCGTCGGTGGTGGTCGAGATCGAGGACAGCGGCCCCGGCATAGCGCCCGACATCCAGGACCGGATCTTCGAGCCGTTCTTCACCACCAAGGCCCTGGGCGAGGGCACCGGCCTGGGCCTCGACATCTCGTACCGCATCATCGTGCAACGCCACGACGGCACGCTCACCGTCGACTCCGAACCGGGCCGCACCACCTTCCGCATCACCCTGCCGCGCTAGCGCGTGTCTTCAGGCCCCCGCCGGGCTCCGCGGCGTGAGCGCGGCGAGGAGCCCGAAGGGCGGATGCCGTGCATCGGAGTGCCGGAGAAGCAGGTGCATAGTGGTTTTCTATTCGCCTGTTTCTCCGGGGCGTGTTTCTCCGGGGCGGCGAGGTGCGGTGCCGGGCGTCGTGGAGCTCGGCGGGGGTTTGAAGACACGCGCTAGGTGTATTGCCCACGCCGACCGCACCACGTTGCCGGTTGGCGGCCGACAGGGGACGGGTGCGCGCCGGTTCGGCGCTCGAAGCGGACCGGGAGGGACTCCGGGCCGCGCAGTGCCGTGCCGAGCAGGCCGCGTACCCGGGTGGGTGCGGTGAGTCGTAGTGCCGGCAGGCGTTCGAGGAGAACCTTCAGGGCGGCGCGGATTTCGGCGAGCGCCAACCATGTGCCCAGGCACACGTGCGGCCCGTCGCCGAAGGCGAGCGTGGCGCGTGTCCGGCGGCCGATGTCGAACACGTCGGGATCGGGATACCGGGCCGGGTCCCGATTCGCGGCGGTGATCGCGAAGATCAGCGGCGTCTCCGCCGGGATGTCGAGGCCGAGGCCCTGCCAGGCGGATACCGGAGCGGGGCACATCCTCGGCAGCAGGCCCACCGGCGGCTCCCAGCGCAGCGCCTCCTCGACCACCCACTCGAGTTCGGTATCCGGGTCGGCGAGTGTCCGGGACAACTGCTCGGGATGGGTGAGCAGGGCGAACAGAGCGTTGCCCAGGCCCAGATACGTGGTGTCGGCGCCGGCCGGGAAGAGCAACCGCAGGAAGGACAGGATCTCCTCGTCGGTGAGCCGACGCCCCTCCGCCTCGGTGTGCGCGAGGGTGGAGAGCAGGTCGTCGCCGGGATCCCGCCGCCGACGCGCGACGATCGGCGTCACGTACGCGGTGAATTCGCGGGACGCGCGCTCGGCCGCCTCCGGCGCCATCGGGAAATGGAACAGGTCGACCGCCCAGCGCCGGAAACGATCCTCGTCGTCCATCGGCAGTCCGAGCAGCCGGGTGATCACCCGGACCGGGTAGCCGTGGGTGAACTCGGCGACCAGATCGGCCTCGCCGCGCGCCGCGAAGCCGTCGACCAGCTCGTGGGCGAGCGGTTCCAGGATCGCCTCGACCTGCTCGGTGACCACCCGACGTCGAAAGGCGGGCACCACGAGCTTGCGGTTGATCCGGTGCTCCGCGCCGCGCATGCACTGGATGGTGTGGCCGAGCACGGGTTCGGTGGTGGCGGCGTATATCGCGGACGCGGGAAATGCCTCTTCGTCCTTGAACGCGGCGGTCACCAGGTCGTGGGTCAGCAACAGCAGTGCCCTGGTCCCCAGGAACGGCACGACGGCGTACGGCTTGCGCGCCCGCGCGGCGGCGAGCACGCCGTGCAGGTCGGGGATGTCGTCGAAGGCGAAGTCGTGGCCCTCGATGTCGAAGGGCGCGCGGGGGTCGAACGGGTCGACGGTCATCCAGCCTCCTCGGCCGAAGCTCCGGCGACGACGGCAGCCCGTCGGTGTGACCGGGTGACGAATATTCGTCGTCGAAGTGACGTATATTCGTTGACTCTAGGGATGCCGTCCGACCGGAGCAAGGGGTGCCCATGGCCGCGTCACCACCCACCGAACGGGTCGTGGCCGTCGTCGAGTTGCTGGCCGCCGCGCCGCGCGGGTTGAGCGTGTCCGAGGTGGCGGCCCGGCTCGACCTGAACCGGTCCACCGCGACCGCGGTGCTCGCCGCCCTGGAGGCGCCCGGCTGGGTGCTGCGCGGGCCGGATCGGCTGTACACGCTCGGCGCCGGACTGCTCGCCGTCGCCGACGCGGTCCGGGCCCGGGTACGGCTGCCGGCCGCCGCGGCGGAGGTGTTGGCCGAACTCGCGACGCGGGTCGGATGCGGGGTGGCCCTGTCGCTCGTCGGCGTCGATCAGGTGGTGTTCGTCGCGGTCGAGCCGGGACCGGGTCGGGTGCCGGCCGGGATCGAGGTGGGCACCCGGTTGCCGCTGCGCCCGCCCGCCGGCGCCGCGGTGATGCCCTGGCGGCCGGCCGCCGAACGTGCCGTCTGGCTCGCACACGCACCAGAGTTGGCCCCGGTGCTGGACACCATCCGCGCGCACGGCGTGGCCGCCTGGCGACCGCGCCGTGACGCGGCCGAGCTGTTGCCGGTACTGCGGGACGTGGTGGGCCTGTTGGACGAACACCCCGGACGGGCCGAACTGCGCGCCCGCGTGCTCGACCAACTCGCCGCGATCAGCGCACACGCCTACACCGACACCGAGTTGACCTCGGATCGCACGCTGCCGCTGAGCCATCTGGCCGCGCCGGTACGGGACGCCCGCGGTCGGCCCACCCACGAACTCCAGATCGGCCCGCTGCGGGCCGCCGTCGGCCCGAGCGAACGCCGCGATTACATCACCGAGTTGCGCACCGCGGCGGAGCGGTTGTCGGCCGCCTGCCCGCTCCTTCCTTGACCGGGTCCGGCATCCGGGTTTGGCTGGGCCCATGAAACTCCGCATCGGCGTCGGCCTCGGGCCGCGCGACCCCGCCGACCCGGTCACCTTCGGCGATCTGGTCGTGCACATGGAGCAACTGGGGGTGGATTCGCTGTGGTTGCCCGACCTGCTCGGCGGCGACCTGCCCGACCCCCTCGTCGGCATCGGCTACGCGGCCGGCCGTACCTCGCGCCTCAAGCTCGGCAGCGGGGTGACCGTACTGCCGGGACGCAACCCGGTCGCGGTGGCCAAGGAGTTGGCGACCCTGGCCGCGCTCGCGCCGGGCCGGATCCTGCCGGTGTTCGGCGTGCAACACGCGACCGGGCGCGAGCGGCCGCTGTTCCCGATTCCGGGGCCGCGCGGCGAGGTGATGGACGAGGCGCTGACCGTCGTACGGCTGCTGCTCGAAGGGGAGGACGTCTCGTTCGAGGGCAAGTACCACACCCTCGACCACGTCACCATCGGCCCGCGCCCGGCGCGCCCCCTGGACCTGTGGCTGGGCGGCGCCGGACCGCGGTCGTTGCGCCGGGTGGGCCGGCTCGGCGACGGGTGGCTCGGCGCGGCGCTGACCCCCGACGAGGCCGCCGAGGCGCGACGCACGATCGAGGCCGCCGCGGCACAGGCCGGGCGTACCGTCGACGACGACCACTACGGGATGAGCCTGACCGTCGCGTTCGAGGACGAACCGGGCCGCGACTTCGGCGCGTTGCGCCGGCGGCGACCCGACGTGGACATCGCCGGGCCGGCGCCCACCGGATGGGCCGCGACGCGGGCGTTGATCGGGCGCTACGCGGCGGCCGGAGTGAGCAAGTTCGTGATCCGCCCCGCCACGACACCGCGCTCGTGGACCACGTTCCTGACCGCGTTCGCCGCCGAGTTGTTGCCGCTGGAGACCTGAACGATCCGGCCGTGTCCGGACATCGGCGCCCCGCCCGCTCACAACCCGAGAACGGCCCGCAACGCCACGTCCACCTGCTCCATTTCCTCCGGCCCGACGTCGCCCAGATACGTGCCCTGCTCGAAGCGGTGATGCCGTGACGTGTACAGGTCCGGAGCGAGCACCACACCCTCGACCGGGCTGGTGATCCGCACCGTGACCAGCGACTCGCGGCGGTCGCCGATGGTGTCCACCAGCGCGCACAACGCCGCGCCCGGATGCAGCGCGGCGACGTGGTCGTTCTGCACGATCATGAAGGTGCGTTCGCGGCCGACGGTGGGAATCGTCCACACCTGGCCCCGCCTCAGTGGCCGCACGGCCGCGCCCCCGCTCTTTTTCGGCGGCCGAATGTGCGCGCGACCGCACCCGCCGACCGGCCGCACCGGGCCGCCGGCGTCGAACGGTCGCGGTCGGGGACGAAGCGGTTGCCGGTAGCCATGCCCCCAGTCGTACCAGACGCGACGGCACCCGAATCGCCAACAGGGCGCGCGTTCGCCGCCGGCGCACGGATTCGATCGTTACCCGAGCGGCCCCGCCGCGTTCCCCCATCCCGGGTGGGCAGATCCCCCGCGAGAGCGAAGCGCCGCCGAACGCGCAACCGCGACACTGTCGGGGACGCCCACCCAGGAGTACGCCGTATGTCCGACCACCTCGCCGCGCACGACGCCGATCATCCCTGCGTCGATCACCTCGCCGCGCGCGACGCCGACCGGCACGTCCGCGACCGCGCCCGGCACACCCGCGATCTGATGCGGCGGATCGATCCGCAACTGCTCGACGTCATGATCGCACTGCTGGTGCAGTTCCTGGTGTCGCTGCCGTTCCTGATCTACCTGCGCTCGCCGTACCGGCTCGGGTTCCTGCTGCTCAGCGGGACCGCGATCCCGCTGATCTGGCGGCGCAGGCAACCGTTCGTGGTCGCGTGCGTGGTCGCGCTGTTCGCGGTGCCGGCCTCGCTGCACCATCGGCCCGGCCAGTCCTTCCAGTTCGGCATGACGATCGCCATCTACACGGTCTTCTCGCTCGGTCGGCGCTGGGAGCGGATCGCCGTCGCGGTGCTGGCCCTGCCGATCACGCTGATGGTGGAGTTCGCCAAGGACCAGCCGCCGCAACAGGCCACCTTGGACATCCTGACGCTGACCGCCGCCGCCGCCTTCGGGCTGGCCACCCGGCACCGCACCGCCTACATCGCCGAGATCGAGGAGCGCACCCGGCGACTGGAGCACGAGCGCGACCTGGAGATCCGGCGCGCCGACGCCGAGGTGGCCCGGGCCGCCGCCCGCGAACGGGCCAGGATCGCCCGCGACATGCACGACATCCTGGCGCACGCGGTGAGCCTGATGACCGTACAGGCGGAGGCCGGGCCGGTGGTGGTGCGCAGCGATCCGGCCCGCGCGGAGGCGGCGTTCGACGCGATCGCCGACGCCGGACGCGACGCGATGGTCCAACTCCGGCGCATCCTGGGCACGCTCAAGGACGACGCGGAGGCCGGGGCCCGGGCGCCGCAGCCCACCGTGGCCAATATCGCCGACCTGGTCGCCGAGGTCGGGCGGACCGATCTGAAGGTGGTGTACGAGAGCGTCGGCGAGCGTCGACCGCTGCGCTCCGACGCGGAGATCGCCGCGTACCGTGTGGTCCAGGAGGCGCTGACCAATGCGGTCCGGCACGCGCAGGCCACGACGGTGACCGTACGACTCGAATGGGGCGAGGACACGATGGGGATCACCATCACCGACGACGGGCGGGGCGGTCGGCCGCGTCCGGGCGGGGGCCACGGGCTGATCGGCATCCGCGAGCGGGCCAGCGCGTGCGGGGGCACTGTGGTGGTCGGACCGCGGGTGACCGGTCCCGGGTTCGAGGTCGCGCTGCGCATCCCGCTCGACGCGACGCGGGTGGCGCGATGACGATCAAGGTGGTGGTCGCCGACGACCAGGGACTGGTGCGCAGCGGCTTCGCGATGATCCTGGACGCGCAGTCCGACATCTCGGTGGTGGCCGAGGCGGGCGACGGGGTGGCGGCGATCGAGGCGGTGCGCGCGCACCGGCCCGATGTACTGCTCCTGGACATCCGGATGCCGCGGATGGACGGCATCGAGGCGGCCCGGGTGGTGTCCGCCGAGGCGCCGGCGTGTCGGATCGTCATGCTGACCACGTTCGACGTCGACGAGTACGTCTACGACGCGCTCTACGCGGGCGCGGCCGGGTTCCTGCTCAAGGACGTACGACGCGACGACCTGGTGCACGCGGTGCGCATGGTGGCGAGCGGCGAGGCGCTGCTCGCGCCGTCGGTGACCCGGCGACTGATCGCCGACTACACGCGCCGACTACCCCGTACGGAGCAGCAGCCCCAACCCTCCGAGCGGTTGGCCGTGTTGACCACGCGCGAGCGGGAGACGATGCGCTGTCTGGCCCTCGGGATGTCCAACGCGGAGATCGCCGAGGCCCTCGTGGTCAGCGAACATACGGTGAAGACGCACGTCAGCAGCATCCTGGGCAAGCTCGGCCTGCGCGACCGGGTGCACGCGGTGATCTGTGCCTACGAGACCGGGCTGGCCGTGCCGGGCGCCGCCTGAATCGCGCGCCTCGCTCGTTCGGGGGAGTGACGCGCGGAATCTCCGTCCTACAGGGGGAGTAGACGGTGATGCGGAAACGGTTCGTACAGCCGATGCGGCGAAGTACCCCGAAGGCGAATCCTGGTGTGGCCCGAGGGGACTGACCCGTCGGGGGCTTCGAACGGGGGCGCCATGACCGACGTTATGCAGCACACGACCGCCGAACTGTATCTGCGGCTCAGCGACTGCACGATGCGCGTGGGCCGGGGCTCGCGGGGCCGCCCGGCGCTGGAGGTATACGCGGGCTACCGCCTGATCGACGTGGCGGTGGCCGGTTCCACCCTGGCGCCGACGCTGCTGCGCGGCGCGCTGCGCTCGGCTCGCCGCGAGCCGGCCTGGGCGCTGGCGTGGGGTGTGCTGCCCGAGGACGGTGTGCCGCCGCGGATCGAGTTCCGCCGAGGCCGCTTCGTGCTCCAGGCGCCCGCCACGATCTTCGCCGACCGCTTCTGGGTGGCCACGGTCCCCGGCACCTACCGCTCCCTGGCCGTGCGCACCACGGACGCCGCCCCCGTGGAGGGCGGCCGCCTCACCCGGATGCGCCTCCCGCGCCTCTAGGGAGGCGGTGTGCGCGGCGGGCGCCCGCTCAGTCGAGGCGGGTGACGTTCTGGAGCAGGCCCCAGGTGAAGTCGACGCGGTGCTCGACGCCGTTCTCGGTGATCACGCTCGCCCAGCGACCGGGCGCGGAGCCCTCGGTGTGGCGCAGGGTCGGGAAGGCCGCGGCGACGTCGGCGATCACGAAGTCCCAGGGGCGCAGGTCCGCCACCGTTTCGGCGGGCGGGGTCGTGGCGGGGTCGGCGCGGACCAGCCACTCCTGCCAGACCCGTCCGTCGGGGCCGGTCAGGATCTCGAACCGCAACTGCGGCCACAACGGCAACGTCCACCACTGAGCCTCGGCGGTGAGATCCCCGATCGCGCGTCGGGTGCGTCCGTGCGGTTCGCCCAGTGCGGCCCGATAGGCGCGCCCGGGGCCGCCGACCGCCCGGCTGCGCACCATGCGCTGCCACTGCGCGTTCACCTCGCGCATCCGGGATCGGGTGAACTCCAACTCGCGGACGGCATCCGCGACCAGATCGGGTTGGTAATCGCCCATGCGTCGCAACAACACCAGACAGAACTGATCGGGTCCCACGATGCAGATCTCCGTACTCGTTCGTTCGTTACCGCTTCCGATCCATCCCTATCCACAAAGCGGACGCTCGCGCAGGCATTCCCGGCACGTCGATCGTCCGTGGTGTCGTGGGACGCGGCCGGGCGCCTCCTCGCAAGGTGTATGACCGAGGTGCTGTGATCTGACGGTCCGTCAGCGCTATCGTTTGCCCCGACGTCATCGGGCGGCCACCGGACAACCGGCGCCGACCCATTACATGGCAAGGGGTGCACATGATCGTCGACTACATCCGGATGCTCGGAGCGGACCGCATCGAACATCCCGGCGGAACCCTGCTGGCCCACCTGACCCGGGTCGAGGCGCTGCTCGACTCCTGGGGCGCGCGACCGGCGCTGCGTACGGCCGGCCTGTGTCACGCGTTCTACGGCACGGACGGCTTCGCCCCCCACCTGCTCCCGCTGGACCGCCGCGCGGAGCTGGCCGGCCGGATCGGAGTGGACGCCGAGCGCATCGTCTACTTCTACGCGAGCTGCGACCGGGCCACCAGCCACCCCACCCTGGTCGACGGCCCGTTCCGGGACCGCTTCACCGGCCGGACCTACCTGCCCGCCGAGGCCGAACGCCGCGACTTCGCCGAACTGACCGCGGCCAACGAACTCGACATCGTCCGGGTCGACCCCGAGGCCCGCGACCGCTACGGCGCGGGCCTTCGGGACCTGCTGGCGGGCTTTCGCCCCCTGCTCAGCACCGCCGCCCGGGACGAGTGCGAGCGGGTGCTCGGCGACCGCGCCGCGCACACCGGGTAGCGGACGGGTCAGCGGCCGTCCGTCGTCGGACGGTGCTCGACGTACTCCACCACGGTGCCGTCGGCGTGCCGCGCGGTGAACCCGGATCCGGTCGGGACGCGGCGCGGCGCCTCGGTGATCTCGGCCCCGGCCGCGGCCAGACGGTCGAGGTAGGGTGCCAGCTCGGGTACCAGGAGGGTGCCGGTGGTGGAGCGGAATCGCTCCACCGTGGCCGGCTCGCCCTCGATCAGCAGGAAGCCGCCGACCGCGGCGAGGGCGATGCCGAACTCGCGGAAGGTGAACCACATGTCGCGCTCCACGCCCTGGAGTTCCTCGTAGAACCCGGCGGCCGCCTCCAGGCCGCCGGGCTCGACGAAGACGCGGATGAACGCGCGCGGGGTGGTCAGCGTGGACGAGTCGTTGCTGCGGCGCCACATGATGTCCGCGGTGGGGTCGGTGGGTGCGGCCTCGGCCCATGCGGGGGTGGTGACGGGTGTGTCGGTCATCGGAACGGTTCCTTTGCCAGTGGCCGGCGGCCCTCGGTGGTGCCGCCCGGCGGTGTGCGTCGGTACGTCCGCCACCCTCGCGCCGCCGCCGGCGTCGAGCCAGGCTCCGGCTTATACGGTGAGCGGCGGTCATAGGCTGGGCCGATGGGCATTCGGGACGAGCACGATCACCGGCACGAGTTGGGCGCGTTCCTGCGGGCGCACCGCGAACTGCTCGCCCCCGAGGACATCGGGCTGCCCCGCTCGCCGCGCCGCCGCACCCCCGGGCTGCGCCGCGAGGAGGTCGCCGCGCTGTCGGGGGTGGGCGTGGCCTGGTACACGTGGCTGGAGCAGGGCCGGGTGGACACCTCGCGGCAGGTGCTGGAGGCGGTGGCGCGCACGCTGCGCCTGGACGCCGACGCCCACCGGCACGTCCTGGAACTGGCCGGCTTCCACGTGCCGGCCGGGCCGGGCCCGATGCCGGTCGACGCACTGCGGGCGATGGTCGAGGGCTGGCCGATCAGTCCGGCGCTGGTGTTGGATCCCGCGTTGGACCTGGTGGCCTGGAACCACGCCTGGCGGCTGATTGCGCCGGACCCGGCCGAGCTGCCCACCGAGCGCCGCAACCTGCTGTCGATGTTGCTGACCGACCCCGCGTATCGTGTGCACTTCCCCGCGCACGAGACGATCGCCCTCGACCTGGTGCGCCACCTGCGCACCCGCGCCGAACAGCCGCGCGGCGCCGAGATCGCCGCCGAACTGCGCTCGGCGCGCCCGGACTTGGCGCCATGGTGGGACTGCCGGGCGGTCGGGGTGTTCGCGCCCAGGACGGTGGCGACCCGGCCGATCCGCGGTGTGTCGCCGCGGTTCGCGTTGTCCCTGCTGACACCGGCCGAGGCGCCCGACGCGACGGTGCTGGTGGGCACGCCCGTCGACGCCGAGACGATCGCGCACATGGCCGGCCGGGCGGGAACGGAAGCCGGATTCGGCGGACACGCAGTCCTTGGGGTCCGTAGCTTGGAGGGGTAGCGACTTCCGACGGGAAGGCAGAACTCATGGATTCCGCCACCCTGGCCGTACCCGGAGCCGAGCTGTACTACCAGGTGCACGGGTCGGGGCCCGTGCTGCTGCTGATCAGCGGCGGCAACGCCGATACCGGCCTGTACACGACCCTGGCCGAACGACTCGCGGCCCATCACACCGTCGTCACCTACGACCGGCGCGGCAACTCGCACAGCCGACTCACCGAACCGCCCACCGAGCAGCGGATCGAGGAGCACGCCGACGACGCACACCGCCTCCTGGCCGCCCTCACCGACGAACCGGCGACCGTCTTCGGCAACGGGACCGGGGCCACCATCGGGCTCGACCTGCTGGCCCGACACCCCGACCAGGTCCGCCTGTTGATCGCACACGAGCCGTTCCTGCCCGGTGTGCTGCCCGACGCGAAGTACTGGCGCGAGACCTTCGACGAGATCCACGACCTCTTCCTGCGCAGCGGACGGGAGGCCGCGACGGAGGAGTTGATCCGGCTGTTCGACGTGTCCGTCCCGACCGTGGAACCAGGCGAACTGTCCGACTCGGCGCGCGAGATGCTCGACCGGGTGTTCGCCAACGTGGACTTCAACCTGGCCTTCGAAATCCGGTCCTTCGCCCGTTACGAAGCCGATCTCGCCGCACTGCGCGGCGCGCCGCTGCGCCTGGTGGCCGGCGACGAGGGAGCACACACCCCGCTGTATCGCACCGCCGCGGTGCTCGCCGAGCGCCTGGATCTCCCCCTCACCGAATTCCCGGCCGACCACGTGGGCCACATCATGCGCCCGGACGAATTCGCCGACGCGCTGTTCGAGGTACTGGACGTGGCCTGACGGTCCGACCCGGACGGGGCGCCACGCGGTTCGCCCCGTCCGGTCGGGTGTGCGGTGTTCATGCCTGCGTCGAGTCGTCGGTCACGGTCAACACCGCCTTGCCGCCGAGTTTGCGGTCGCTCAGCAGGGTCGCCGCCTCGGCGATGTCGGTCCAGGAGCCGCGCCACGCGATCTGTGGGTCGAGGTCGCCGTGTGCGGTTCGGGTGGCGAGCCAGGCGAGGTCGGCGTCGATGCCCGCGAGGTCGTCGAGCAGGAAATAGGTGACGATCGAGCGGTTGTGCCGGCCCGCGTCGCCGAACAGCGCGCCGAATGCGAACTGCTCGCCCTCGCCCGTGGAATGGCCGAGCGCGACGAGCGTGCCGCCGGAGGCCAACAGGTCGTGGGCGGCGGTCAGATGCGGCCCGCCGACGTTGTCCAGGACGCCGTACACGGGGGCCGTCTCGTACGGCAGACCGCCCGTCAGCACCTCGGCCGCGCCCAGCGCCCGCAGTTCGTCGACCCGGGCCGGATCCCCGGTGGCCGCGACCACCTCGGCGCCGCCGCGCGCGGCCAGTTGTACGGCGAACCGGCCCACCCCGCCGCCCGCGCCGGTGATCAGCACGCGCCGACCCAGGATCGGGCCCATCCGGCGCAGGGCGCGCAGGGCGGACAGGGCCGCCACGGGCAGTGCCGCGGCCGACGCCATCGGCAGGCCGGCGGGCACCACGCCCAACTGTCGCGTCGGCACGGCACGCAACTCGGCCCAGGCGCCGTCCCCGCCGAGCGTGGCCACGGGGGTGCCCACCGCGGGGCCCGACCCGTCCGCGGCGGCGCGCTCCACGACGCCGGCCGCGTCCCAGCCGGGGATCGTGCCGTTCGCCCCGGACGGCACCGCGAAGAGCACCTCACCCGCGTTGATCGAGATCGCCCGGACCCGAATCAGCGCCTCGTCCGGCGCGGGCTCGGGGTCGGGCACCTCGGCGAGGGTGAGGTGGGACGCGACGGCGTGGTCGATGACAAGGGCGCGCATGGTGGCTCCGGGGCTGGTACGGGCTGGACTGCCGAGCCCGAGTGTGGGGCTCGCCGCGCCCACTGTGCCACTGAGTGGCATTTGCTTACAAGAGGCTTTGGCGGCCGATGGGCATGTGTGGGTAGAGTGGGATCATGACCACCGAACTGCCGCTGCGGGAACGCAAGAAGCTGCGCACGCGGCAGGCGTTGGCCGCGGCTGCCCTGGAGTTGTTCACCACCAAGGGCTTCGACGCGACGACGCTCGACGAGATCGTCGGCGCGGTGGAGGTCTCCAAGCGCACGTTCTTTCGCACCTTCGCGTCCAAGGAGGACGTGGCCCTCGCCCCCGAGCGCGAGCTGTGGACCGCCTATCTCGTCGACCTGGCCGAACGCCCGTTGGCGGGACGCGTCCTGACGATCTATCAGGACGCCCTCACGGAGACCCTCGGCGCCATGCCGGCGGACTGGGCGGACCGCTTCGCCGCCAGCCGGCGGATCGCCGACGCCACCCCCGCGCTGAACGCGCTCAGCCTGCGGTTTTGCGCGGACACCACCGACGCGGCGGTGGATACGCTCGCCGACCGGCTCGGTCCGGACGCGCCGGAGCGGATCCTGTTGCATCTGCCGCTCGACACGATGCTCGCGGCGTGGCACTGGGCGCAGCGGGAGTGGACCGCGCGGGGTGCCGGGCCGGGGTTGGCCGGGCATCTGGAGCGGGCCTTCGCGGCGATCCCGGGGAGTCTGGAACTGGCGATCCCGACGACCTCGGCCTGACCCGGCGCGAAACGCCGAGCCGGCCCGGGCGCGCGTCGGAGGACGGCGGCCGGGCCGGGGGCTGGGCGCTGGGGGGTGAATCCGCCGGTCAGGCGGTGGCGCCGCCGTCGAGGACCAGGTCGGTGCCCACCGCGAAGCCCGCTTCGTCCGAGGCCAGGTACAACACGGCGGCGGCGAGTTCGGCGAGGTCGCCGACCCGGCCGGACGGGTTCTGCGCCTTCATCCGGTCCGACCGCTCGGCCTCGGTCTCGCCGCTGCGCAGCGACATCGAGGTGTCCAGCGGGCCGGGGCTGACCGCGTTGATCCGGACGCCGTCGCCGATGTGGTCGAGGGCGGCGTTGCGGGTGAGTGCGCTGACCGCGGCCTTGGAGGTGACGTAGGCGCCGAGGTTGGCCAGTCGGCCGTGCGCGCCGAGGTTGGACGAGATGTTGACGATCGCGCCGCCGCCGTTGGCCCGCATGTGGCCGATCTCGTGCTTCATGGACAACCACGTGCCGGTCACGTTGATGTCCAGGGTGGCCCGGAAGTCGGCCTCGTCGAGGTCGGCGAGCGGGCCCACGCCGACGATCGCGCCGGCGTTGTTGACCGCGACGTCGAGGCCGCCGAAGAGTTCGACGGTGCGGGCGACGAGCGCGGCCACGCTCGCCGAGTCGGTCACGTCGGCGGTGATGGCCGCGCCGCGCCCGCCGTCGGCCTCGATCAGCCGGACGGTTTCCTCCAGCGGCGCGACGCTACGGCCCGCGACCGCGACCGCGGCACCCTCGCGGGCGAAGGCGAGCGCGATCGCCCGGCCGGCACCGGAGCCGGCGCCGGTGACGAGGACGGTCTTGGCGGTGAAACGTGCGGACATGGTGGTGTCTCCCGAGGTGTGTGGTGGTGCGGTGATGGTGGGTTGGTGGGGATGGTCGGGTTCGGTGGTGAACTACGGGGCGCGGTCGGGATTTCGGGCCTGCTCGCCGTCCCGCTCCCGGTCCTGGTCCGGACCCCCGTCCCGGACCAGGACCGCCGCCGCCACCGCGGTCAGCAGGAAGACGACTCCGGCGGTGCCGAAGGCCCAGGCGTAGCCGCGGATCGGGTCGGTGCGCGTGGCGGCCACCGACATCAGCGCGGCCAGGCCGACGGTGGGGCCGAGTTCCATCGCGGTGTTGAGGACGCCGCCGGCCAGGCCCGCCCGGTGGGCGGGTACGTCCCTGGTGGTCAGCACGGCGGTGCCCGCGAAGACGAGCGCGGCGCCGATCGGGAGCAGCACCAGGCCGGGCAGCAGGTCGACGGCGTAGCGGCTCGGGTGGTCGATCCGGGCGAGCAGGAGCAACCCGGCGGCGCCCACGACCAGCCCCGCCACGGTCGCGCGGACCGGACCGTACCGCCCGATCAGCGGCCCGGCCGCCCGGCCCGCCCCGATCAGGGCGGCGGTGAACGGGACGAACGCGCCGGCCGTCGCGAGCGGAGACCAGCCGTGTTCCTGCTGGAGGTAGAGCGAGATCAGGAAGCTGATCGAACCTGTGCCGGTGGCCGCGAGCAACACCCCGACCAGGCCGAGGATCCGGCGCCGATCACGGACGAAGCCCGCGGGCAGCAGCGGATCGGCCACCCGGTGCTCGACCGCCAGGAACGCGGCGAGCAGGACCACGCCGGCGCCGAGCGGGAGGAGGACGACGGTCGACGTCCAGGCGTGGTCGCCGGTGACGGTCAGCCCGTAGCCCGCGAGCGTGATGCCGATCGTGGCCAGGACCGCGCCGAGCGGATCGAGGCCGGGGCGGCGCCGCGCCGCCGGTACGGACGCGCGGGGCAGTCGCGAGGGCGCAAGCAGCAGACCGAGCGCGGCGACGGCGACCGGCACGGCGAACATCCAGCGCCAGGACACCCACGTGGTGAGCACGCCCGAGGCCAGGTTGCCGGTGGCGGCGCCCAGGACGGACAGGCCGCCCCAGGTCGCCATCGCCCGCCGGTACGCGTCCGGTTCGGGATGTACCGCGCGCAGCACGGCCATCGCGGCGGGCGCGGCGAGCGCCGCCCCGAGCCCCTGCCCGAAGCGCACCGCGACCAAAATCGCGAAGCCCGGCGCGAACGCGGCGACCGCCGAGGTCAGGCCGAAGACGACCAGGCCCGCGGTGAACATCGAGCGCCCGCCGTACCGGTCCGCGAGCCGCCCGCCGAACAGCAACAACCCGCTGAACGGCAGCCCGTAGGCGGCGCTGAGCAACACCAGATCGGCCGAACCGAGACCGAACTCGCGGCCGATGTCGGGCAGCGGCACGCCGATGATGGTGATCGTGAAGATCAGCGTGGCCTGCACGGTGCCGAGCAGCGCGAAGGCGCCGGCGGTCGAGGCTCCGCCGCCCCCGGCGCCCGGCGATCGGTCGGTCGAGCTGCCGAGCGCGTGGTCGGGCCTGCTGCCGATCCCGATGCTCGTCATGTCGATTCCCCCTTGCTGCCGACAGTCTTTTCGGATCGATCGTTCTTGATTGAGAGCATGATGCAGGGCATGCCGCATCGAGTGATCGAGTGATCGAGTGACGGAGCGCATCACGGCGGGCAGGTCCGGCCCGAGTGCCGACGAGGCTCCCCGCGCGCGCCGCCCGGATCAGTCGAGCAGGCTCAGCGCCTGCTGCGTCGCGTCGCGCAGGCGATGCGCGTCGGGGCCGGCCTTGCCGACCACGCGCATCCCTTGGAGCACCACCAGCAGGAAGCGGGCCAGGGCCTGCGGATCCCGATCCGGACCCAGCTCGCCCTGGGCCCTGGCCCGGGTGAGCGCGAGGGTCAGATTGGTCTCCATCTGATTCCAGCCGCACTCGACGATCCGCGCCGCGCCCGCGTCGTGCGCGGCCAGTTCGGCGGCGGTGTTGGTCAGGAAACAACCGCGCAGCCGGGTCGGCTCCTCGGACGCCTGACGGGCGAACCGCTCGACCAGCGCCCGTACGGCCGGCAGTACCGGACCGGGCTGGGACAACTCCTCGAAAAGCTCGGGATTGCGCGCCTCGCGGTAGCGGTCGAGCGCCGCGAGGTAGAGGTCGTGTTTGTTGCCGAACGTCGCGTAGATGCTCGCCCGGGCGATGCCGAGGTGCGCCACGAGGTCCGCCATGGAGGTCGCCTCGTAGCCGCGCTCCCAAAACAGTTCGAGCGCGGACTGCAAGGCGGCGTCGGGATCGAATTCCTTGGTCCTGGCCACGGATGTGACTCTAGGGCATTCGAGAATGAACGGTCAAGAAATGATTCGCTCCAGGACCGGGAACCGAGGACATTGCGGCAAGCTTTCGACCGCATTCGCTTCTAGTCTGCGGGCATGGAGATCACCACGCTCAGCGTCCGTCGGCTCAACCGCGCCCTGCTCGAACGCCAGTTGTTGGCGCGGCGGCAGTCGATCTCGGCCGAAGCGGCGATCACCCACCTGGTCGGCATGCAGGCGCAGGCCCCGCATCCGCCCTACGTCGGGCTGTGGACCCGGCTCGCCGAGTTCGCTCCCGCCGACCTGGCCGACGCGCTGACCGATCGTCGGGTGGTCCGGGTCGGGCTGATGCGCGGCACGGTGCACCTCGTGACAGCCGCCGACTGCCTCGCGCTGAGGCCGGTGGTGCAGCCGATCTACGACGCGGACCTGTACCGCAACTCCCAGCACGGGCTGGGCGAGTCCACCATCGACGTCGGGAAACTCGTCGCCGCCGGCCGCGAGTTGCTGGTCGAGCGGGCGCTCACCGCCAAGGAACTCGGGCTCGCGCTCGGCGAACGTTTCCCCGACGAGAACCCGGCGGCGCTGGCGCATGCGCTGCGCAGTCAGGCTGCGCTGGTCCAGGTGCCGCCGCGTGCGCTGTGGGGGCGCAGCGGGCAGTCCGCGTGCACCACCGCCGAGCACTGGCTCGGCCGCCCGCTCGGTACGGACACCACGCCCGACGCGATGGTGTTGCGCTACCTGGCGGCGTTCGGCCCGGCCACCGTCGCCGACGTACAGGCCTGGTCCGGCCTCGGCCGACTGCGCGAGGTGGTCGAGCGGTTGCGGCCGAACCTGGTGGTCCATCGCGACGAGGCGGGCCGGGTGTTGTACGACGTCCCCGACGCGCCGCTGCCGGCCGAGGACACGCCCGTGCCGCCGCGCTTCCTGCCGGAGTTCGACAACGCGCTGCTGTCCCACGCGGAACGTGCGCGGATCATCTCCGAGCCGGACCGCAAGCGACTGTTCACGGTCAACGGCATCGTCCGCGCCACGTTCCTGGTGGACGGTTTCGTCGCGGGCATCTGGCGGCTCACCCGGGGCGGCAAACCGGTGACGGCCGGTTCGGTCGCCGCAGGCGCCGCCTCGGGGACGCCGCTGGTCCTGGAACTGCAACCGTTCCGGCCGATCGACGCCGCCTCGCGCGAGGCACTGGAGGCGGAGGCGGCCCGACTGCTCGCGTTCGTCACACCCCACCCGAGCGAGGTGCGCCTCGGCTGAGCCCGGCCCGCAGCTCGTGGGCCAGGTCGCGGCCGGCCGGTCGGCGACCCGGGACGTGCAACAGCCGGGCGGTGTCGGCCAGGAGGCGGGTGATCCGGGCCGACGAGACGCCCGGCTGCGCCGGCAGCACGCGTGTGGTCAGCAGGTCGGCGGCGTCGGACCAGGCGCGGGTGTGGGCGAAGGCGTGCAGCAGGTACGCGTGGTCGTTGTGCGCGGTGCGGCTGCCCGGGATCCGTCCCGCAGCGGCCTGCTCGAACAGGGGGATCGCGCGTGTCCAATGCCCGTTGTCGGCGTGCGTCATCGCGTGGTGCCAGGTGATCTCGGCGGCGTCCAGCCACCACGCCCAGGCCGGATCGCGGGTGCCGGGGCCCTGGAGATGTCGGCCGTACGTCTCGGCGATCAGTCGGCGGGCCGCGGCGTGCTCGCCGTACTGGTTGACCGCGCGGGCCCGGCGCATCACGAACAACGTACGGACGCCGGGCGGCAGTTCGTCCCGCAACACGTCGTCGCAGATGCGCAGCGCCACGTCGGGCCGGCGCAGGTGGATGGCCTGCATCGCGAGCTGGGACAGCGCGAAGTGCTCGGCGGAGCGGTCGCCCGCCAGACGCGCGGTCCGCACCGCCCGCGTGGTGAGCCGCCGGGCGAGCGGGTGCCGGTCGGCGTCGTAGGCCAGCCACCCGGCGAGCTGATCCGCCTCCGCCACTGCGGCGAGCCGCTCCCGGGACGGAGCCGCGCCCAGGACGGCCCGCCCCGCCGCGTCGGCCGCGCGGACCGCCGGCCCGAGCAGCTCGCCGGCGCCGAACCGGGTGTCCAGGGCGACCAGTCGCGCGGTGTGCTCCCGCAACCGCCACGCCTCGGCGGCGTCCCGCCGACGCCGCCCCGCCGCCCCGAAGTGCCCGCCGGGCAGGCCCGGTTCCACCCCGACCCGGTCCCCGGCGGCCCGTCCCTGATCCACGCGCCCGTGCTCCGTCGATCTCTCCCCACCCGCGACCCGCCCACCGTGACCCCACGACCCTACGGCGGACCCGGTGGACGGCGCGGCGACGGGTGCCTACATCAGCCCGACCACCCGGGGCGGGACGAACAGGTGGAAGGCCCGATGCTCCGCGGCCACCATCGCGGCGGCGCTGCCCGGATGGTGGGGTTCGGGGCCGGCGTCCAGGATGCGATGGTGCCAGGCGCAACGTTCGCAGCCCGGAGTCCAGTCCGGCAGATGCTCACGGTGACCCGTGACCAGGTGCCGGGCCAGGCGGATCCGGGATCCGATCATGCTGTCCAGCGGGTCGTGATCGACGCCGCGATCGCCGCTCCGGCGTCGCTCGTCGGTCTCCTCCTGGACCCGTTTCATCCGGCGATACAGGCGCACACACTCCGGGCAACCCCACATCCACGGCGGGGGTACCGGCCATTGGTTCTCGGGTCTGCCGTCGTCGGCGGTCATATTCGTCACGGTAGTGGCGCGCCCGGGCGGGTACCAGAGTGTGACGGCGCCGCGACGAAGCGGGTACGCCGATCGGGCTCGGATCAGCCCGTCGCGAGCTCGATGCCCTCGCCGTCGACCGGGCGTCGTACGGAGCGGCTGTCGGTGCCCGCCAGTTGCCCCAGCAGGCGCTCGGTCATGGCCAGCCCGGTGTCGTTGAACACGCCGTCGTGGATCAGCAGCGCCCGGGCCGGATCCACTTCCCGGATGAAGTCGGCCGCGTCGCGAAGCGCGAGCCAGGGCCCGCCGGCCGGGACCAGGAGAGTGGGCGTGGTCTCCTCCGGAACGGTGAGCGCGTCGCCCGGGTGGAAGACCTCGCCCGCGATCAGGAAGCCGACGTTGTCGATGACGTCGATGTCGCGGTGGATCACCGCGTGCTTTTCGCCGTACACGTGCACCGACACGCCCTGCGCGCCGCCGATCTCGAACGTGTCCCCGTGGGTGACCGGGTGGATCCGGCCGGTCAGGTCGGGGAACTGCGCGGCCACGGCCGGGTTGGTCCACACCTCCAGATCCGGGTTCGCCGCCGCGGCGGCCCGTAGCGTTTCGGGGACCACGTGGTCGAAGTGCTCGTGGGTGATCAGGACGACATCCGCACCGACCATCGCGTCGGGGTCGCTGAGCGCCCCCGGGTCGATCACGACGGTGCCGTGCGCCGTGGTCAGACGTACACACGCGTGACCGAGCTTGGTGAATCGCATGGCTCTGCTCTCCCGGGTCGGTGGGTCTGCTGTGGGTCGCGCGGTCGGTGCCGCGATACGTCCCCGGCGCTTCTTGCCGCGGCCCTCGTCGATCATGCCAAGTGCGGGGCCGACATGCGGCGGGAAGGGTGCCCCGGCTGCGAGAGAATCGATCCATGTACGACGATCAGGATCAGCAGGAAGCCCCGGAGTCGATCCCGGTGGGGCGGGCGACCGATCTCGGCGCGGCGTTGCTGATGCCCGACATCGACCGGCCCCGCGCGTGGTTGCTCACGTTGAACGATTCGCCGCAGTCGTACGTGGATCTCGACAAACCCGAGCACCTGGAATTCGAGTACACCCGACGGCTCGGGCATGTCGTCGACCTGGCCGCCGCGCCGGGCGAACCGCTCGCCGCGCTGCACCTGGGCGGCGGCGGACTGACCCTGCCCCGCTATATCGCGGCCACCCGGCCCGGCTCGTTGCAGACGGTCGCCGAACTCGACGGCGAACTGGTCGCCCTGGTCCTGGAACACCTGCCGCTGCCGGCCGGGGCGGCGGTGGACGTACGTACGGGCGACGCCCGCGAGGAGTTGACCGCACGCCCCGACGACTCGGCCGATCTGATCATCGCCGACGTCTTCGGCGGCGCGCAGGTACCCGCGCACCTCACCTCGCGCGAGTTCGCCGTCGAGGTGGCCAGGGCGTTGCGGCAGGGCGGGGTGTACGCGGCCAACATCGCCGACGGCGGCGACCTCGACTTCGCCCGGGCGCAAGTGGCCACCCTGCGCTCGGTGTTCCCCGAGGTGGCGCTGATGGCCGAGCCGGGTGTGCTGCGCGGCAGGCGCTTCGGCAACCTCGTCGTGGTCGCGTCCACGGCGCCGCTGCCGGTGTCCTCGCTGGCCCGGCGGACCGCGGGCGACGAGACGCCGGCCCGGGTGTTGTCCGGCATCGAGGCGCGGGTGTTCTCGCGGGACGGGGCGCCGGTCACCGACGAGACGGCCACGGCGTCGCCGGCGCCGCCCGGGGGGACGTTCCGGATCGGGTGACGGGTCCGGTTCGCGGGTCGGTGCGGAAGGCGCTCAGGCCCAGAAGGCGTCCGCCGCTTCCAGGTCCGCCACACACTCGTCGAGGTCGGAGACCTTGTCGCCGACGATGCGGAAGACGATGCCGCCGGCCTGGTCGAGCGCCTTGTCCGCGCGCCGGGCGGTGGCCCGGTGTACGGCCATCACGTGGCCCCGGCCGTCCACGAAGAGGTGCTGCAACTCGACCCGAAAGGTGCCGTCGCTCGCGGTGGCGAGGCTTGCGTAGTAGCCGAGGACCGCGTCGATGCCCTTGAAGTCGCCGGACAGCGGGTGGTTGCCCGGGACGTGGTGTGTGCAGTCGGAGGTCAGCAGGGCGCGAAGCGTGTCCGTGTCGCCGGCGGAGAAGGCTTCGTATCCTCGGCGAACGAGTGCGGCGTGTGCGTGCTCGGCCATGATGTTTCGCCGCCTTTCATGACAAATCGGGACGAATGGCTGATGTCTCAAGCCTGTCACTCGGGCGGCCCGGGGTCCAGGTCCGGCACGGTCGCCGCCGTCGTCGCCGGCACGGGTCAAGGGCGGAAGGCGCGGCGGTAGTCGGCGGGGGAGGTGCCGAGGCGGGCGGCGAAGTGGTGGCGGAGGTTGGCGGTGGTGCCGAGGCCGCTGCGCTCGCCGATCTGTTCGATCGGCAGGTCCGTGGTTTCCAGGAGGGACTGGGCGCGGGCGAGGCGCTGGGTGAGCAGCCATTGCAGCGGGGTGGTGCCGGTGGCGGCCTGGAGTCGGCGGAAGAAGGTGCGCGGGCTCATCCGGGCCCGGCGGGCGAGGTCGTCGACGGTGAGCGGGCGGTCGAGGTGCCGGCCGGCCCAGTGCAGCACCGGGGCCAGGCCCTCGTCGTCGGTGGCCGGGACGGACAGGTCCACGAACTGGGCCTGGCCGCCCGGGCGGTGCGCCTGGACCACCAGGCGGCGGGCGAGCTGGTTGGCGATGTGCGCGCCCAGGTCGGTGCGCACGATGTGCAGGCACAGGTCGAGGCCGGCGGTCATGCCGGCGCTGGTCAGCACCGAGCCGTCGTCCACGTACAGGACGCTGTCGTCGACGGTGACCTTCGGGTGGCGCCGGGCCAGTTGCTCGGTATGCGCCCAGTGTGCGGTGGCTCGGCGGCCGTCCAGGACGCCGGCGGCGGCGAGGGCGAAGGCGCCGGTGCACAGCGAGACCATGCGCGCGCCGGCGTCGGCGGCGGCGCGCAGTGCGGTCAGGAACGGGGCGGGCAGGTCGACGTCGTGGTCGACGCACTCCTGCGGGACGGCCGCCACGATCACGGTGTCCGCGCCGGCCAGGGCGTCCCAGCCGTACGGCGTGCGGATGCCGAAGGAGAAGCCGGGCGCGTCGCTCGCCGCTGCCCCGGACCCGGGCTCGGGGCGTTCCGCGCAGACGCGGAAGTCGTACCAGGTGTCCGTGAGTTCCGGCTGCGGGGTGCCGAACACGGCGCAGGCGATCGCGAGTTCGTAGACGTCCCAGGTCGCGATGGCGGCGTCGTCGACCACCGCGACGGCCACGGATCCCGGGCCCGATCCCCGGTTCGCGGGGCGGGCGGGTGTCGGCGGTCGGTCGTCGTTCATGACGGGACAGCCTAGTCCGCCGATCGGCAGGAATTTTGCGATGAGAGGCATTCCTGCCACTGTCGGCGCGGTTTCGGCGCTGCGAGGGTGGTCCGGGTCGGGCGAACGACGGCCGACGAACGGCGACCGCTCGACGACGACCGCCGAACGACGAAGCACGAAGCACGAAGGACGAACATGAACCACGAAGCCGTGACGGTCATCGGGATGGGATCGATGGGCCGGGCGCTCACCGAGGCGTTCCGGGCGGCGGGCCACCCCACGACGGTATGGAACCGCTCCCCGGCGAAGGCCGCCGGGCCGGTCGCGCGGGGTGCGGTCCGGGCCGAGACGGTGGCCGACGCGATCGCGGCGAGCCCGCTGATCGTGGTCTGCGTGCTCGACTACGACGCGATGTACACGACCTTCGCCGCGGCCCAGGCCACGCTCGCGGGCCGGACCGTCGTCAACCTCGGCTCCGGCTCGCCCGAACAGGCCCGCGAGGCCGCGGTGTGGGCGGCCCGGCTCGGCGCGGCCTACGTCGACGGCGCGATCATGTCCACGCCGCCCGGGATCGGCCGGCCGGAGTCGATGCTGCTGTACAGCGGCGACGCCGCCGCGTTCGCCCGGCACGTCGGCACGCTCCGGGCTCTCGGCGATGCGCTCGACCTGGGGCCGGACGCGGGCGTGGCGAGCCTGTACGACACCGCCCTGCTCGGCGTGATGTGGGCGACCCTGACCGGCTGGCTGCACGGTTCGGCCGTGGTCGGCGCCGACGGGGTCAAGGCCGCCGACTTCACTCCGATTGCCAACCGTTGGCTGTCCCAGGCGGTGACCGGCTTCATCGGGCACTACGCCGCCCAGGTGGACGCCGGCGCCTACCCCGGCGACGACGCCACGCTGGACGTGCACCTGGCCACGATGGACCACCTGGTCCACGCGAGCCGGGACCGCGGCGTGGACACGGCGCTGCCGGAGCTGTATCGCGCCTACGCCGAGCGGGCGATCGCCGCCGGGCACGGCGCGGACGGGTACGCCCGCGTGATCGAAGGGCTGCGCGGGTGAGCGCCGGGACGACAGCGGTCGCGGCGCCTGCGACGCAGGGCGCGGGGCACGGGGCGCCCGCGACCGAGGCGCCCACGTGGTCCGACGCGGTCACCCGGGCCACCGCGACCTGCCTCGACGTACTGGCCCGAGCCGCGGCGACCACACCCACCGCCGACCCGTCCGCCTGGCACCGCCTCGCGGACGAGCAGCGCTCGGCCCGGCAACTGCTCGACCACCTCGCGCTCGGCCTGGTCGGCTATACCGGCCTGTTGATCGCCCGCCCGACCGATCGCTACATCACGCTGTTCGCGTCGCTCGACCCACAGGCGCCGATCGACGCGTGCCTGGACGGACTGCGGATCGCCGGCACCCTGCTCGCCACGACGGTGCGGCACGCCCCGCCCGAGGCGCGCGCGTGGCACCCATGGGGGCATGCGGATCGCACCGGCTTCGCCGCGATGGGCGTGGTCGAACTGCTGATGCACACGCACGACATCACCCGGGCGCTCGGCATCGCCTGGACGCCCCCGGACGGCCTCGCCGGCCCCGCGCTGACCCGGTTGTTCCCCGACGCACCGCCGGGGCCGGCGCCGGCGGCGACCCTGCTGTGGTGCACGGGTCGGGGTGAACTGCCGGGCAGACCACGGGTGTCGGCCGGCGCCTGGAACTGGGACGGCCGCGTGCGCTGAGCCGCACGCGGACCGCCGGCGAACCCGCCTGCGGACCCGTGCGCGGCCGGCGCACCGCTCCGCCCGCAACGCCCCGCGCCCACCCGATCCGGGAGGGCGCGGGGCGCCCGTCGGCTCAGACCTCGGCGGGCGTCTCGTTGTAGACGCCCGCGTAGTCCTGCCCCGACAACTTCTGGATCGCTTCCATGATCTCGTCGGTGATCTCGCGCCGGGCCCGGGCCACGTCGGTCCGCCCGTAGTGGCGCGAGAAGTCGAGCGGTTCGCCGAAGCGGGCGAGCGCGCGCGGGGACAGCTTGGGGATGTTCGAGCCGATCGGCTGGATTCGGTCGGTGCCGATGATCCCGACCGGGACGACCGGGCACCGCGCGGCCAGGGCCAGCCACGCGACGCCCGTCCGGCCCCGGTACAGCCGGCCGTCGCGCGAGCGGGTGCCCTCGGGGTAGATGCCGAACGCGTCGCCGCGCTCCAGTACCGAAAGGGCCGTCTCCAGCGCGGCCTTCGCCGCGCTGTGTGTACCGCGGGGCACGGGGACGGCGCCGATGCCGGTGAAGAAGGCCTTGCTGACCCGGCCCTTGAGCCCGGGGCCGTCGAAGTATTCGGCCTTGGCGAGGAACGACACCTTGCGTGGCATCACCACGGGGATCGCGACGCTGTCAACGAACGACAGGTGGTTGCTGGCGATGATGACCGGGCCGGTCATCGGAACATTCTCGCGGCCCTCGGTGCGCGGGCGGTAGATCGCCTTCGCGGTGGGAGCCACGACGCCATGCATGAACTTGTCGATCAGCACGGATCCCCCGTGGGAGTGGTGAGGTCTGAAAACACGCGCCACCTTATCGAGTCTGCGGCACCCCCACGACGCGTGTACCCACCTGTGCTGTTGACACAGGGTCGGCTGGTGGCCACGGTACGGGTGGTGGCACTTCCCGCCGCCGTTTTCGCCGAGCGGCCGAGGCGGCGAAGGGGGGCGGCGCACCCGGCCGGGCCGGTGCGGACCGATTCACACCCGACGGGCGAGCGATTCGAGCAGCAGGTCCAGGACGTCCTCGAACGGACTGCCCGACATCCCCGCCGCCAGGTGCGGACGTACCGCGCCGATGGCCGGGTAGTCGGCGGTGGGCAACATCCGGTACGTCTCCTCCCACGACCGGTCGTCGGCCTCGCGCACCTCGGGGGCGAGCGTGGCATAGGACGCCTCCAGAGCCGCGTGGGCCAGCACGGTGTCGATGAACACGTGGTAGTAGCGGGCCGCGTCGGCGGGGGAGAAGCCGGCCGAGAGCAACAGGGAGACGCCCAGTTCCACCGCCCGGAACTCGTTGTGCCGCCGGGTGACCCGCGCGGCGGCGATGGTGGCCACGCGCGGATGCCGCAGTTGGCCGTCCCGGACCCGCAGGCCCAGTTCGCGCAGTGACGCCACCCAGTCGGGGCCGGGCCGGTAGCCGGTCAACGTCTCGCCGATCAGGAAGTCGGCGATGCCCAGGAGCAGGTCGTCGGTGCTGCGGAAGTAACGGTAGACGGCGGTCGGGTCGCACCCCAGGGCGGCGCCGAGTCTGCGGACGGTCAGGGCCTCCGCGCCGTGGTGGCCGATCAGCCGTACGGCACACTCGATGATGACATCCTCGGACAAAACCACCCCGGACTTGGTCGGCCTGCGGCGCCGGCGCTCGCCTATGACGCGATTTGTCCGAGATGATTGCTCCGCACTGTTCGATTGTGTTTGCTTTGCCCTGTTCGATGTATTCGTCTCGACTGTCGGGTCCATTGCTCCTCCGGGGACGTGCCCGCCATGGGGATCCACCTTATGTCAACACCATTGACGTAATTCCGACGCAAGCTGTTTCATCGGCGTCCACCCCCCATCAGCTTTTGCCCTCCTTGGAGCGCCGATGTCAACGAACCTGCCCCGGGACGACGGCCCACCCGCGCTGCGCAAGTCGCTCGGCGTCCTCGACGGTGTCGCGGTCGCCGCGTCCAGCACGGCCGCCACCACCAGCATCGGCGTCGGCATGGGCAGCCTGGCCGCCACCGTCGGGTCGAGCACCCCGGTGATCATCCTGATCGCGTTCCTGCCCATGCTCGGTATCGCCGGCGCGTACGCCCGCCTCAACCGGGTCGAGCCCAACTGCGGCAGCGGCTATGTCTGGGTCGGCAAGTCGATCGGCCCGTGGTCCGGTTTCCTCACCGGCTGGGTCGCCCTGGCCGGGTCGGTCATCTTCCTCGCCTACACCAGCGCGATCACCGGCTCGGTGCTGCTCCAGTTCGCCAACAAGGCCGGGTGGCACGAGTTCGTCGGGCTGGCCCTGGACCCGAACTCGACCAAACTCAGCACGGTGCTGGGGCTGGTCGTACTCGTGGTGGTCACCGTGCTCGCGGTCACCGGCGTGCACCAGGCCACCCGGCTCCAGACCTTCCTGCTCGTTTTCGAGTACAGCGTGCTGCTGATCTTCTGCTGTTGGGCCATCGCGGTCGGCGAGCAGCCGTTCTCGTTCTCCTGGTTCAACCCGTTCGAGATCGACTCCGCGCCGCACTTCGCGCAGGGCCTGGTGCTCGCGGTCTTCTTCTTCTGGGGGTGGGACGCGGCCTTCAGCGTCACCGAGGAGACCAAGAACCCCGAGGACTCGGCCCGGGGCGGACTGATCGCGCTGTTCGTGATGCTCGGCATGTTCCTGCTCGGTGCGATCGCCTTCCAGCGGGTGATGACCGTGCCCGAGATGACCGAGAACGGGCCGCAGGGCCTGACCTTCCTCGGCGCCCACCTCGCCGCCGATCCGTGGGCAAGCCTGCCGCTGCTGGCGCTGATCTTCTCCGCGGTCGCCTCGCTCCAGTCCGGGGTCATCCCGACCGCGCGCGGCATGCTGGCGATGGGCCGGGACCAGACGCTCGGCAAGGTGTGGACCCGGATCCACCCGACGTTCGGTTCGCCCGCGATCGGCACGGTGCTGATCATGGCGATCGCCGCCGGCACCGCCGTCCTGGCGATCGGCATCCCCAAGCTCAACGACATGATCCTGGCGGCGGTCAACTCGATCGGCCTGATCGTCGCCTTCTACTACGGCCTCACCGCGATCGCGTGCGCCGTGCGCTTCGGGCCGACGCTGCGCACCGATCCGCGCGAGGGGGTGCGGGCGGTGGTCATTCCCGCGCTCAGCGGCCTCGCGCTGCTCGGGGTCGGGGCGTACCTCTCCTACGACTACCTGACCATGAGCGACAGTTTCGAACTCAGCCCCGACAACGGCTGGTTCATGTTCTCGGTACCGATGGCGGTGATCCTCGTCGGTCTGGGCTTCGCGGCCTACGCCAAGTACGTACGCAAATCGCCCTACTTCGAGACCGGTCGCGGCACCGACGGTGACGCGATCGAACTGCCGATGGACCGCTACAACGACGCCGCCGACTTCGACGCATTCAAGGCCAGGGGGCACGCATGAGCACCACCACGATCATCACTCGCCCGGCGTCGGCCTCGGTGGCCGCCGACCTGGTCTTCACCGGTGGGCCGGTGTACGTCGTCGACGGTGCCCGCGGACGGGCGAGTTCGGTCGCCGTACGGGATGGGCGCATCGTCGCGGTCGGGCACGACGAGGTGCGCGAACTGATCGGGACCCGCACCGAGGTGGTGGACCTCGCGGGCCGACTGCTGATCCCCGGGTTCCAGGATGCGCACGTGCACCCCGTGGGCGCCGGCATGGAGATGGGACAGTGCGACCTGTCCGAGTACGAGACGCTCGCCGACTACCGGCGGGTGATCCGGGAGTACGCCGAGGCCGACGCCGACGTCGAGTGGATCACCGGCGGCGGCTGGTCCATGGAGGCCTTCCCCGGCGGCCTGCCGCACCGGTCGATGCTCGACGACATCGTCCCCGACCGGCCGGTGTACCTGCCCAACCGCGACCACCACGGCGCCTGGGCGAACAGCCTCGCGCTGCGCCTCGCGGGCATCACCCGCGACACCGCCGACCCGGCCGACGGGCGGATCGAACGCGACGCGGACGGCGAGCCGACCGGCGTGCTCCAGGAGGGGGCTGCCAACCTGGTCGGCCGGCTGCTGCCGCCATCGACCGCCGAGGACCAGGTCGCCGGGCTGCTGCGGGCACAGGCGGTGCTGCACTCGCTCGGCGTCACCGCGTGGCAGGACGCGCTCCTGGGCGCGCACGCCAACATCACCGACGCCACTTCCGCGTACCTGACGGCGGTGGATCGTGGGCAACTCACCGCCCGGGTGGTCGGTTCGTTGTGGTGGGAACGCGATCGTGGGGCGGAGCAGATCGAGGACCTGCTCGCGCGCCGCGAGATGGGCACCCGGGGCCGGCTGTCCTGCCGGACGGTGAAGATCATGCAGGACGGGATCGCGGAGAACTTCACCGCCGCGATGCTCAGCCCGTATCTCACCTCGTGCGGCTGCGCCTCGGACAACAGCGGGATCAGCTTCATCGAACCGGAGGCGCTGCGCGGCTACGTGACGGCCCTGGACGCGCACGACTTCCAGGTGCACTTCCACGCGCTGGGCGACCGCGCGGTGCGGGAGGCGCTGGACGCGGTCGCGGCGATGCGGGCGGCGAACGGCTGGAAGGACACCCGGCCGCACCTCGCCCACCTCCAGGTGGTGCACCCGGACGACATCCCGCGCTTTCGCGCACTCGGGGCGAGCGCCAACATGCAGCCGTTGTGGGCCGCGCACGAGCCGCAGATGGACACGCTGACCATCCCGTTCCTGGGCCCGGAGCGGGCCGCGTGGCAGTACCCGTTCGGCGAACTGGCGCGCTGCGGCGCGACCTTGGCCGCGGGCAGCGACTGGCCGGTGTCCAGCCCCGATCCGCTGCACGGGATCCACGTGGCGGTGAACCGGCGCGTGCTCGGGTCGGACTCCCCGGTGTTCTTCCCGGAGCAGCGGTTGGATCTGCACGCGGCGCTGGCGGCGTACACGGCGGGCAGCGCGTACGTGAACCACCTGGACGACACCGGGAGCATCGTGGTGGGCAACCACGCGGACCTGGTGGTGTTGGATCGGGATCCGTTCGCGGGGGCGGCGGGGGAGATCGGGTCGACGCAGGTGGTGGAGACGTTCGTGGGCGGGGAGCGGGTGTGGTGGGGTTGAGCGCGGGCGGGCACATCGCGTACTACGCGGCGACGGAGGTGCCGTTGGCGGCGCTCGTGGCGTTCTACCCGGGATGGCTGACCACGGGCGAGATCGCGCTGTACACGGCCGAGGACCGCGCCCGGATCGCCCGCGAGTCGGCCCGGTCGGGCCCGCGGCACGAGGTGGTGCTGTACCCGGACACCCCGCACGGGTTCTTCTGCGACGAGCGCGACACGTACCGACCGGAGGCGGCGGCCGACGCGTGGTCGCGGACGGTGGCACTGCTGCGGGAGGCGTCGGTGCGCGAATGACCACCCTCGCGATCACACCGGTTGGATGGGGAGTTTCGGATAGTGCATCCTTTGCCGTGGCTGTGCCGATATCGACCGCGCCACGGCACCCGAAAGCCGGTGCCGCAAACCCGGTGCGGGAGCAACCGGCGCAGCGTCGAGTAAGTATGAAAAGATCGTCGCCGAACTCTGCGGGGCGCATCGTCCGATCCGCCGCACCCCGCAGTCGGCCCGCCAACCCGGGCCGGCCCGGGACCCGTCCGTCCCGATCCCGCCGCGTCGCGCCCGGCGGGATCGGGGGACGGGTTTCGGCGCTTCACGGGTGCCTACGCCCTTACGCGGTCGGCGAAATCGGGCCGCGTCGATGATCACCGCGCCGGTGATCCTGCCTATGGTTGACGCGATCGAACCAGCGCCTGGCATGGGGGACCGTTCATGATCGTCGAATACATCCGCTACACGATCGCCGAGGGGCAGGCCGGTGAATTCGAGGCCGCCTACGCCCGCGCGGCCGAGTCGCTGGCCGCCGCGCCGGAGTGTGTGGACTACGAGTTGAGCCGATGCGCGGAGGAGCCGTCCGCGTACATCCTGCGGATTCGCTGGACTTCGGCCGACGAGCACCTGAACGGCTTCCGCAAGGGTCCGCACTTCGCCGCCTTCTTCGCCGCGATCCGGCCGTACGTGGCCGCGATCGAGGAGATGCGGCACTACGCGGTGACCGAAGTGGTCGGCCGGGGCGGGTCGACGCCGACGCTGTACGAGTGGGCCGGCGGCGCGCCCGCGTTCGAGAAGTTGTTCACCACGTTCTACGAGCGGGTGGCCAAGGACGAGATCCTGGCCCCGGTGTTCGCCGACATGGACGCGCACCATGCGGAGCACGTCGCGGCGTGGCTGGCCGAGGTGTTCGGCGGCCCGGCGCGCTACAGCACCGAGTTGGGCGGGCACCGGCACATGGCCTCGAAGCACCTGGGCCGCGGGATCAGCGAGACGCAGCGGCGGCGCTGGGTGGCCCTGCTCCTGGAGACGGCCGACGACGTGGAACTGCCCGCCGACCCGGAGTTCCGGGGCGTGCTGGCCTACTACCTGGAGTGGGGCACCCGGATGGCGATCATCTACTCCGGCCCCAACCCGCCGCCGCTGCCCGAAACACCCATGCCGCGCTGGGACTGGGGCCAGACGCCGCCGTATCGGGGCTGAGCACACGCCCGGCCGGCGCACGGCCGACGGGATCGCGGGTCGGGCCCGACGAGGGCCCGACCCGAACCCGAACGGGAGCCGACCCGACTCCGCCGCTACGCGCGTCGGATACGGTCCGCAGGCGGCTGACTGCCCATCAGATTGCTGATATAAGCGGCCAAACGGACGTATCACGGTTCAAACCCAAAATTTGGGTAACGGTAACCACTCCCCTTGGCAAGGATTTCCGTTCCGTACCGACCGTCCCCTCGTCGCATCGGTCCTTCGCACGGCAGCATCTGCGGCGTCGATGTCACTCGTGACAGCTCCGTCACATGGAGGAACACCCACGTGAAGAGACACACTCTCGTCGCGTTCGCAGCCGCCACGACGCTGGTGGGCGGGCTCCTGACCCTCGCCCCGCCGGCTTTGGCGGACGACTCCCCGGCACCCTCGGCCGAGTCCGCGTCCACCCCCATCGCCTGGAAGAACTGCGGCAGCTCGAATTATCCGAAGCTGGAATGCGGTTCGTTGCAGGTCCCGATGGACCACAGCCGTCCCGACGGGCAGAAGATCACGATCGCGGTGTCGCGGATTCCGCACACCGCCGCCAAGTCGCTCGGCCCGCTCCTGGTCAACCCCGGCGGCCCCGGCGCGCCCGGCCGCGGTCTGGCCGGCTACGTCGCGAAGAACCTGCGCCCCGAGGTGGCCGCGCAGTTCGACGTGATCGGTTTCGACCCCCGCGGCGCCGGCGCGAGCGAGCCGCACCTGGACTGCGTCCCGGGCTTCAACAACCCGGTGCGTCCGAACACCGTCCCCGACGACTTCGGCGACGAATTCGCCAACATCAAGCGGGTGTACACCTTCGCCAAGGCGTGCGGTGACAAGTACGGCGACTTCCTGAAGTACATGAACACGCCGGCCCAGGCCGCGGACATGGACTCGATCCGCGCCGCGCTGGGAGCCAAGCAGATCAGCTACTTCGGCTACTCGTACGGCACCTACCTCGGTTCGGTCTACGCCAAGCTGTTCCCGAGCCGGGTCAAGCGCCTGGTGCTGGACAGCATCGTCGACCCGAGCAGGGACAGTGTCTGGTACGGCGGCCAGCTCACCCAGGACGTGGCGTTCGACGCCAACATGAAGGCGTTCTTCGCCTGGGTCGCCAAGTACGACGCGAACTACCGCCTGGGCACCGACCCGGCCCAGGTCGAGAAGTCCTGGTACACGATGCGCGCGGCGCTGGCCAAGGCGCCGGCGGAGGGTGTCGTCGGCGCCTCCGAACTCGAGGACGCGTTCGCGCAGGGCGGCTACAACGACGCCTACTGGGCCGAGTTGGCCGAGGGCTTCTCGGGCTACGCGGTCGACCACGTCACCGGTCCGCTGCGTACCGCCTACGAGGACCTGGCGGCGGCCAGTCCCGGCAACGACAACATCAACAGCGGCTACCTGGCCACCCAGTGCCGGGACGCGGCGTGGCCGAAGGACTGGGCCACCTGGCACCGGGACGCGGTCAAGACCTACGCCAAGGCGCCGTTCCTGACCTGGAACAACGTCTGGTTCAACGCGGCGTGCGCGTTCTGGCCCACCAGCAGCCTCAAGCCGGTGAACGTCGCCAACGACAAGCTGCCCAAGACGCTGCTGTTCCAGGCGACCAACGACGCCGCGACCCCGTACGAGGGGGGCGTCACCATGCACCGCCTGCTGCGCGACTCGGCCCTCGTGGTCGAGCAGGGCGGGCGCAACCACGGCATCTCGCTCAGCGGCAGCACCTGCCTGGACGACTACCTGAACGAGTACCTGATCACCGGCAAGACCCCGAAGGGCAACGGCCACGGAGCGGCCGACGCGGTCTGCCAGAAGCAGCCCGACCCGGTCCCCAACGCGGCCGGGGCCAAGCTGAAGGCGGACGCCCCGAAGGTCTCCAAGACCGCCCTGTAGGGCACCGCGCACCGGAGTTCGGCAAGGACGGGCCCGTCGCCTCGGCGACGGGCCCGTCCGCGCGTTCCGCCCTGCCGGTCAAGGCAGTTGGCGCCGTTGCCGGGCCGGCCGCGGGATGTGCCGGACCCCGTGCTGCCGTAAGGTCTGCTGCCGAGGTTCGGCGAAGGGGGACGACGGTGCACCTGACGGGTGTCGGCAAGCGGTACGGCCTGCGCGGCCCGTGGGTGTTGCGCGCGGTGGACCTGCATCTGCCGCGCGGCGCGCTGATCCGGGTCGAGGGCGGCAACGGCGGCGGCAAGTCCACCCTCCTGCGGGTGCTGGCCGGCGTGTGCGAGCCGACCACCGGCAGCGTCACCGAACGCGGCTCGGCCGCCTACGTGCCCGAGCGTTTCCCGCCCGAACTGCCGCTCACCGCCCGGCGATACCTGACCCACCTGGGCCGACTGCACGGCCTCACCGGCCGGGAGAGCCGGCGCCGCGCGGACGAGTGGGCCGAACGCCTCGGCTTCGCCGACAAGATACGCGCGCCGCTGCGCGGGTTGTCCAAGGGCACCTGCCAAAAGGTGGCGGTGGCCCAGGCGTTCCTGGCCGAACCGGATCTGCTGGTCCTGGACGAGGCATGGACCGGGCTCGACCAGCCCTCGCGCGACGTCCTGGACGGCTGTGTGGTCGAGCGCATCGAGGCGGGCGCCACCGTGGTCTTCGTCGACCACGACCCCCGGCGGCTCGCCGACCAGGTGTACGAGACCTATCGGGTCGAGGCGGGCGCGGTCGTCGCGGCGATACCCGAGGCCCAGGCGATCCGGGTGCTGATCGACATCGACACCGGGCCGAGCCCCGAACTGGACCGACTCCCGGGCGATCCCGTCCGCGAGCAGAGCAGGCCCGGCGTGGTGCGCCTGCACAGCAGCACCGCGCACTCCGACGCGCTGCTGCGGCATCTGCTCACCGCCGTGCCCGGGATCAGCGTCCGGGCGGTCCATCGGGAAGGAGACGGCGCGTGATCTCCGCCGTGGTGCGCTATCAGGCGGCGCTGCTGCTGCTCTCGTATCGGTGGGTGCCGCCGGTCCTGCTCTACGCCGCGGTGATGGGCATCGGGGTGGCGGGCGGCGATCCGCTGCTGTCCTCGTTCGCGTGGGCGGCGGCCGCGATCATGCCGACCGCGGTGTGGTTGACGCGCGTGGCCGTCACGGTCGAGCCCGCGGCGGCCCGGCACACCGCCTCGGCGGCGGTCGGACCCGGGCGCGCGCACCTGGCCGGGCTGCTCGTCGCGTTGACCCTGACCTGCCTGCTCGCCGCGATCTGCACCGGCGCGCTCGCCGCCGGCACGGACCACATCGCCAACCACGCCACGCACGGCGTCGGTCGCGGCGAGGCGCTCGCCGCCGGCGCGATGGCCCAGTTCGTCACCATCCTGGCCGGCGTCGCGATCGGCGCGCTGACGAACCGTCCGGTGTTGCGCCGAGCCGCGTACGCCGTCCCGATCGCGGCGTTGCTCACCCTCGCCGCCCTGGTCACCCCCGGCAGCCCGGCGGCCCGAGTGCTGAAGGTGCTCACCGACGCCGCCACGAACGACGAAATCACCCTCCCCACCACCCAACTGGCCGTCACCGCAGGCGTATTCGTCGTCGCCATCGCCCTGACCTGCCGCATGGCCGCCCGGGTGGAACACGACTGACGGGGCGTCATCGGCGGCGTCCCCCCCGCACCGTCACCGCTCAGGAGGCTCCCAGCCAGGTGGCCAGGTAGGGCGGGAGGGCCTGGTCGGCGCGGTCGGGGCGGATGGGGCCCCGGGTGGTGGTGAGGGGGACCACGCCCGCGTAGTAGGGGAGGTCGAGGTCGTCGGGGTCCTCGGCCAGGCCGTGGTCGCGGACCTTCGCGGCCACCTGGTCCAGGTCCAGGCGCAACACCGTGGTCTGCGCGTTCTCCTTCGGGCTCGGCGCGCGCACGTCGTCGGCACGGCCGGGCACCAGGTGGTCGATGATCACCCGGTAGGCGTGCAGTTGTTCGTCGGGGTCGGTGACGTGCACGAGCGGGCCGTGCGCGATCACGCAGCGGTAGTCCACCGAGTGGTGCATCGCCGAGCGGGAGAGCACCACCGAGTCGACGTGGGTGACCGAGATCGCCACCGGCACCCCCTCGGCGCCGCTCGCCCGGGCGGCGAGGGCGAGTTGCCCGCCGCTGGAGGTGTGCAGGTACAGGCGCTCCCCGTCGCGTCCGAACGCGAGCGGGATCAGCTGGGGTCGGCCGCCGACGGTGAACGAGACGTGCGCCATGAAGCCGGCGTCCAGGATCGCGTGCACCACGTCGACGTCGTAGCGCATGCGGTCGCGGTGACGCTTCGGGGCGGTGGCGGCGGTGACGGGGTACTCGGCCATCACGAAGATCCTTTGTACTAGTTCAAAACGCTCTTTGGAGTAGTACAATAAAGCCGGACCTGGGGAGGCTGTCAACGGCATAACCTCCTCCCGGAATGTGTCCAGGACGCAGGAGAAGCATGGCCACCACCGGTCGCACCGCCGCCGACATCGCCGCATCCGTCGAGCGCGACCTGCACGCGCGCGAGATCGCCCCCGGCGACGCGCTGCCGCCCGTGCGCACGCTCGCGGCCGAACTCGGCGTGAACGCCAACACCGTCGCCGCCGCCTACCGCACCCTGCGCGAACGCGGCATCGTGGAGACCCACGGCCGGGCCGGCACCCGCATCCGGGCTCGCCCGGCCACCACCCAGCGCAACACCCTGGGCCCGAGCGTGCCGCCCGGCGCGCGCGACCTGGCGAGCGGCGAGCCCGACCCCGCGCTGCTGCCCTCGCCGGTCTTCCCCGAGCCGAGCCACTGGCGACCCCTGTACGTGCACGGCGCGCTGTACCGGCCGTTCGAGGACGCCGCCCGCACCGTGCTCGACGCGGCGGGCGTACCCACCGACCACTTGGCCGCCACCTCCGGCGCGCTCGACGGCATCGAGCGCTCGCTCACCGCCCACCTGCGCCCCGGCGACCTGGTCGCGGTCGAGGACCCGGGCTGGAGCAACCTGCTCGACCTGCTCGGCGCGCTCAACCTCACCCCCCGCCCGATCCCCGTCGACGACCAGGGACCCGACCCGGCCGCGACCGAGGACGCGCTGCGCGCCGGCGCCCGCGCGTTCGTGGTCACCGCCCGCGCGCACAACCCCACCGGCGCCTCGGTGTCCGCCGAACGCGCCGCCGCGCTGCGCTCGATCCTGGCCGCACACCCGCGGGTCGTGCTCTTGGAGGACGACCACGGCAACGACATCTCCGGCCGCGACCTGCACACCCTCGCCGGCATCACCACGCACTGGGCACACATCCGCTCGGCCTCCAAGGCGTACGGGCCCGACCTGCGCTGCGCCATGCTGGCCGGCGACGCGATCACCATCGACCGGATCATCGGCCGGCAGCGGCTCGGCCCCGGCTGGATCAGCCACGCGCTCCAGCACGCGGTCGCCCACGCGTGGACCTCCGCCGAGGTCGCCGCACACATCCGCGTGGCCCGGGAGGCGTACCGGGTGCGCCGGACCGGGCTGATCGAGGCACTGCGCGAGCGGGGTGTGCGGGCGGTGGGCGACACCGGGATCAACGTGTGGATCGAGGTCCGGGACGAGACCGCCGCGGTCGCCGGCCTGCTCGCCCGGGGATGGGTCGTGGCCCCCGGCGCGCGCTACCGGATCACCTCGCCGCCCGGCCTGCGGATCACCGTGGCCACGCTCACCGCCGAGGAGACCGGCCCGCTGGCCGACGCGGTCGCCGAGGCGGTACACACGGGGGCGGCCCGCCCGGGGCGGTGAACGGGGACCCGGCGCGGCGAGGTCCCCGGGGATGCGGCGGCCGGTCGCCGCGGGACTACGCGGCACAATGTCCGTGATGGGAGGTGGGGCAAACCGAACCGTGACGTCGGGGGCTGTCACCCTCGCATCCGCGTCCCCGTGCCGGAGAGCATGGGCACACTCCACCGTCACGTCCGCAGCACTCCGAGGATGCCGATGCCCACCTTCCTGAAGGCCCCGTTCACCCGACGAACATGGGCCGAGTTCGGCTACGCCATCCTCACCTTCCCGCTCGCGGTGTTCGGATTCGGCGTCGCCTTCGTGCTCGCCGCGTTCGGGATCGCCCTGACCGTCACCCTGATCGGCCTGCCCCTCCTCGCCCTGCTCGTGATGGGCGCCCGCGCGTGGGGCGGCGTGCATCGCGGCCTTGCCCGGGCCATGCTCGGGGTCCAGGTACCGCCGCTGAGCCCCTTCCGGCGCCGGCCCGGACCGCTCGGGCTGCTCGGATCCGCGCTCGGCAACGCCGAGGGCTGGCGGGCGGTCGCGTACACCGTGCTCAAGCTCCCACTGGGCCTGCTCATCGTGATGGTCACCGGCATGTTCTGGGGCAACGGCCTGGTCCTGCTGGTCTACCCGGTGCTCATGGCCGCCTTCGACCCGCACGTCACCGACTCCGACGGCGTCGTGCACCACTCGGGAATCCAGATCAACGACCTGTACTTCGACACCCTGCCGCTGCAACTGGTCGTGTCCGTGGTGGGCGTGCTGATCCTGCTGCTCGCGCCGTGGGCGGTCCGAGGCGTCGTACTGCTCGACCGCCTGCTCATCCCCGCCCTGCTCGGGCCCAGCAAGTCCGCCCAGCGCATGGCCGACCTGGAGGAGACCCGCGCGATCGCCGTCGACGACTCGGCCGCCACGCTGCGCCGGATCGAGCGCGACCTGCACGACGGCGCACAGGCCCGACTCGTGGCGCTCGCGATGAACCTGAGCCTGGCCAGGGAGAAACTCGACGCCGAGGACACCGAGCGCCCGATGGACGTGGACCGCGCCCGCATCCTCGTGGACAGCGCGCTCGGCAACGCCCGGGAAGCGATCGTGGAACTGCGCGACCTCGCCCGGGGGATCCACCCGCCGGTGCTCGACCAGGGCCTGGACGCCGCGCTGGCCACCCTTGCGGCGTGCAGCGCGGTGCCGGTCGAGGTGCGCACCGACATCCCGGTCCGGCCGCCCGCCACGATCGAGACCATCGCGTACTTCTGCGCCGCCGAGCTGCTCACCAACGTCGCGCACCACTCTGGCGCGACCGCCGCGATCGTCGACGTGAGTGTGCGCGAGGGCCTGCTGCGGTTGTCGGTCACCGACAACGGGCGCGGCGGCGCGCACGGGGGCAAGGGCAGCGGCCTCACCGGACTGGTCGAGCGGGCCCGCACGGTGGACGGCGTACTGCGCATCGACAGCCCGACCGGCGGGCCGACCCAGGTGACGGTGGACCTGCCGATCCGTGGCTGAGCCGGTCGCCGGGCCGCCGGTCGGGGGGCCGGCCCGGGCATGGGACGATCGAGCCCATGCGCATCGTCATCGCCGAGGACGCCGCCATCCTGCGGGACGGCCTCGTCCAACTGCTTCTCGACCGCGACCACGAGGTGGCCGCGGCCGTCCCCGACGCCGACGCGCTGCGGGCGGCGGTGGCCGAGCACAAACCCGATGTGTGCGTGGTCGACATCCGGATGCCGCCCACGCACACCGACGAGGGGCTGCGGGCCGCGATCGACATCCGGCGCGAGCATCCCGGCATCGGCGTGCTGGTCTTCTCGCAGTACATCGAGACCCGCTACGCCGCCCAACTGCTCGGCGGCAACGCGGCGGGGGTGGGTTACCTGCTCAAGGAACGGGTGGTGGACACCCGGGACTTCACCGACGCGCTGGAGCGGGTCGCGGCCGGTGGCACCGCGCTGGACCCCGAGGTGGTCACCCAGTTGTTCGGCGCGGGCCTGCGCAGCGGCGGGCTGAACACGCTGACCCCGCGCGAGCACGAGGTCCTGGGCCTGATGGCCGAGGGACGTACCAACGCGGCGATCGCGAAGAAGATGGTGGTGACCGAGCGGGCGGTGGAGAAGCACGTCGGCAACATCTTCACCAAACTGGATCTGCCGCCCTCGGACACCGATCACCGACGGGTGATGGCGGTGTTGCGCTACCTGCAGCTGTGACCGTCGCCGCACGGGTTGGGGCAGGGCCGGTGTGGGACGCGCGGATCTCCCCCTCCGGGATCCGCGCGTCCCACACCGGCCCACGGGACCGTCCGTAGGTTCAGGGCGTCGGCATCTCCGCCGCCGCGGGTGCGGGGCGAACGACGTACCGTGGGCCGGACACGAGCGAGGCGAACGTGGACGGCGGGGCGGATCGGGGGGCGGCCGCGGGCCCCGTGGTCCCCAACTCGAGCGTGCCCGGACCACCTTGGGTCGCGTCGCCGCACGCGGTCAGTCCGATGACGGTCGAGATCACCGCCGCGAGCATGCACGCCGCCGTCCCGGGCAGCGCCAGGCCGCGACTCACCCGGCCGGACTCACCGCTCGTTCGGCACACCGCGCGAGACCGCCCCGAGGTCGGTCTCGCGCGGGTGCCACGAGGGCTGCGCGGTCGTCCGGTGGCCGCCGCCACCGGGCGTTGCCGCATACGCGGGGGGCGAGGTGCACAACGCCCCCGAGGTTGTCGAGGCGGCGAGGAACGTTCCTCGCCTGCGGTGGGGTTCAGGCATCCGCGGCCTCCCCGAAACGCCGGGCCCGCCCCACCCCGGGCGGGCACGGCGTAGCAGGAGGCTAGGGGCGTTCCTTGTGGGTTTTCTGTGAATGGGCCGTCGGAGAGCGGGAATTCACGGCGGATCCCGTTCCGGATCGAGCTGCGGATCGGGATTTCGGCACGGTGGGGGCGGTGGGCGCGGCGGGGAGTGGGGGCGCGGGTTCGGGTTTCTCCCGGTCCGCCGTTCGGCTTTCGTCCCGCACGCGGCCCAGGACGCCGAGCCAGGCGCGTTCGCGGGCGGCGGTCGGGTCGGCGCGCAGGGGGAGGACCACTTCGATCCGGGTGCCGCGGCCGCTCGGCGGGACGCCCACCGTGACCCGCCCGCCGTGCAGCGCCACCTGCTGAGCGACCAGGGTCAGACCCAGCCCGGCGCCGCCGCTGCCGGGGCCGCGGTGGAAACGCTCGAACACCACGTCGCGCAACTCCGGTGCGATCCCGGGCCCGTCGTCGTCCACGCACAGCACGCCGCAGTCCAGCCCGGGAAGCACCTTCACCAGGACCCGACTCGCGCCGTGCACGAGTGCGTTGCCCACCAGGTTGTCCACCAACAGCCGCAATCCCGCGGCGAGTCCGTACACCACCACCTCGTGCGGCGCCTCCACCCGTATCTCGACCGGGAGTTCGACGCCGGGCCGGTGGGCGGGCGCGCTCCGGGCCGACGCGTGCGCCACCTCGCCCAGTTCCACCTCCTCGAACGCCGTCGCGTCCACCAGGTCGCCCTGGGCGAGGGCGCGCAGCGCCGCCAGGACGGACAACACCCGCTCGTGGCCCACCCACAGGTCGGCGAGCACGTCCGCACGCTCGGTCGCGGCCAGGTTCGGATAGGTGGTCAGCACCTCCAGGTCGGTGCGCATTCCGGTCAGCGGGCCGCGCAGTTCGTGGTCGACGGTCGCCGCGAACGAGCGCGCGGTCTCCAGGGCTTCGCGGGTGCGCGCAGTCTGCTCGGCGTATCGGCCGAGCACGTCGTCGAGGGTGCGGCCGAGTTCGTCCACCTCGACCACGCCCGACGGCACGTGTACCGCCTCGTGCGTGCCGTCGTCCGGATCCAGCCGGGCCGCACGCCGGCGCAGCGCGCGCAGCGACCGGGTGGCCGCGGTCCCGGCGGCCAGCCCGGCGAGTGCGGACAGCGGTACGGCGAACGCGGTCACCACGTACACCCGCCGACGCAACAGCGCGGCCTGCGCCTCGGGTTCGCCCGAAGGCAGGAACACGTACATCGGCCCCGTCGGCAGCGGCCGGGTGACCATCCGCCACGAGAGCCGACCGGCGTGTACGGTCACCGGGTTCGGCGCACGGGCGGGCAGCGTCGTGGTCTGCGGTGGTTGCGGACCGACCATCAGCGGCCCGTCCGGGGTATCCACCCGCACGCCGACGTCGAGCGCCATGCTGAGCACGCGGTACTGGCGGGTACGGAGGGCCTGTTGGCGCACGTCCAGATCGGCCCGCAACAGTGCGCGGGCGGGTGGCGTCAACCGCTCGGCGCGCTGCTGGAGTTGCTGGTCCTGACGTGCCAACAGATCGGCCCGGACCCAGTGCACCACGAGGGTGCCGGCGCCCAGCACGAGCAGGGGCACCAGGACGGCGACCGACAGCGCGACGCGGGTGGAGAGCTTCATCCGGGACCGCCGCCGGCCCGAAGTACGAAGCCCACGCCGCGAACGGTGTGCAGCACGCGCGGCCGACCGTCCGCCTCCAGCTTGCGGCGCAGATAGCTGACGAAGGTGTCGACCACGTCGGTGCGTACGTCGAAGTCGTAACCCCAGACCCGGTCCAGGAGTTGATCGCGGGTCAGCACCAGGCCGGGGTTGCGGGTGAAGACCTCCAGGAGGGCGAACTCGCGACGGGTCAGGTCGAGCCGGACGCCGGCGCAGGAGGCGATGTGCGCGGACACGTCCACCGTGACCGGGCCGACCCGCAGCGGCACGTCCCCCACCGGCCCGGGCGGTCTGCGCCGCAGCAACGCCCGTAACCGCAGGTCGAGTTCGCGCAGATCGAAGGGTTTCACCAGGTAGTCGTCCGCGCCGCTCTCCAGGCCCGCGATGCGATCGGCGGTCTCGTCGCGGGCGGACAACATCAGGACGGGGGTCGCGGCGCCTCGGGCGCGCAGTTCGGCGCACACCTCGATGCCGCTGATCCCCGGCATGGCCACGTCCAGGACCACGACCTGCGGCGCGGCGGTGGGCACGGCCGGCTCGATCAGGTCCAGCGCGCGGGTGCCGTCGGCGGCGAGGGTGACGTGATAGCCGGCCAGGCGCAGGCCGCGTTCCAGGGCCCGGCGGATGGAGGGGTCGTCGTCGACGACCAGAACGTGGGGTGGGGTGGGGGTCGGGGTGGGGGTTGCGGGAGCCTCGGTCACCGGATCGCGGCCTCCGTTTCGGGAGTCCGCGATTCGCGGGGCTCCGGGTACGGATGGGGGGACGAATTCGGGTGCGGGTGGGGGTGGTTGCCCGGGATCGGTGTTCGCGGGGTGGCCTCGGTGGACGCACCTTCGTCGCGGATCACGACGCGGCGCGTCGCGCGTGGGTCGGCTCGACCCATGTCGCCCCCGAATGGTTGTTGCCGATGTTGCAGCACAACCTATGGCGGGAAGCCGCTCCGTGTACCGGGAATGACGGCGCGTCAGCTGTGCGTGGGGGGAGGGGTGGCGGGTGGCGGGTTCGGCGGGGTGTCGGGCGGGTTCGGGGGCGGGTTCGAAGGCGCCTTCGAGGGCTGGGTGTTCGGGTGTTCGGGGTCTTCCGGGCGTCCGGGGTGTTTCGGGCGCTTGCGGTGTTCCGGGCGTTGCGAGTGTTCCGGGTGTTCACGGTGTCGCGATTGCTCGGGGTGTCCGATGAAGCCTTCCGTCCCGATGTCGAGCGGGTCGTCCGCGTCGGCCTTCGCGGACATCCACCGGAACCAGTTCGTCCGGTTGATCGGGACCTGCGGGTTGCGCAGCAGCCACAACACGTGGCCCGCCTGGTCGCGGGTCCACGACTCTCCCGAAACGCGGGCCTTCTCCAGCCGCGCGCGCAGATCGTCGCCGTCGATCACGCGGGCGATCCGCGAGTAGTCGCGGTCCTTGCAGCGGTGGCGCCGGTAGACGACGAGTTCGACCAGGTCGAGCAGCCGGGCCCGGGCCGGGCCGTGGTGACCGGGGACGGCGAGCAGCCGGATCAGGCGCTGCTTGCTGCTCCAGACCTTGGCGTGCCGGGTCCACTCGGCGGGGAACCGGGCCTCCCATTCGAGATAGGTCAGCGCGTATGGCAACCCGCCCCAGTCCGGGACCTCGGCGGGCGGGGGCGAGTCGGCGAGCAGCGCGGCATCGGGGGCGAGCAGCCACGCATCGCGAAATCGCCGCCACGCGCCCTCCTCGGCGGAGACCGAGCGGGGCACCCGCAACACGATGGTGTCGTAGGCCTCGCGCGCCGCGCGCATGTCGCGCGTCACCAGCAGATACCGGTCCAGTGCGCGGCGATGGGCGACCTCGTCGTCCGAAACGAGCGCGCGCATCCAACCCAGCCGGGTGTCCCAGTCCTCGATCGCGCCTCGTTCGGTCACGCCGACGATCTACCCACGTGGCCGGCGAACAAGTCCGCCCCGCCGCACCCGGCGCACGGAACTCGCCGCGAAGTCCCGCGAGACGTCGCTGTCGCGTCGCGCATGCCTGGTTCTCGCTCTCCTCGGGGACCGGGCGCAATCAAAGTCGCGCGAAATCGCTGCGCCACCCACCCTACGAGCGGATCGCCCGCGTGGTGGGAGGCCGGCGCGGCGGGTCGCCGAGACACGGGCCCGCCCCTCGGGCGCCCGACCGCGCGACGGTCGGCCCGCGGCCACGCCGGTGTGCCGGGGCGGCGCGGTGCCGAGCCACGATCTTCTCGACGATCCGCATCGGCCGTTCCCCCGCCCGATCGACGCGGCCGTTCCGAGTGCCGACCCGAGCGCCTTCGAGGCCGAAGGTGATCTCGGCCGTCGGGCGGCCCTCGACCCGGTCGAACGCCGCCCGGTAGGTGGCGGTGACGATCCGCGGCCACCGGGCCGGGAGCCGGCCGGACCGCGAGCGGGGTGGGGTCAGGCGCCGTTGCCGGCGGCCAGTTGGGGGGTTCTGGGGATGCGGCCGGTCAGGGTCAGGGCCGGGAGTTGGGGGTGGGTGGGGCGTGGGGGCAGGGCCGCGAGGCCGGTGCGGTTGGGACCGGCGGTGGCCAACTCGGCGCGGATGCGGACCTCCATCAGGGCGCCGGCGGGGGCGGCCAGGGCGGTGGCCAGGAGTTCGCAGGCGGCCTCGGTGCGGCCCTCGGCGCGTTCGACGACGGCGAGGGCGTACAGGGCGTAGGCGCCGACCGGGGTCAGGCCCTGCGTGCCGGTCAGCCGCAGGGCCTGCCAGGCGCCGTCGCGGGCCTCGGCGATGCGGCCCTGGGTGGTCGCGGCCATGGACAGCGCGGCCAGGAACCAGGCGGCCAGCGTGCCCTGGCCGGTGGAGCGGGCCAGGCGCAGGCCCTCGGCGGCGTGGGTCTCGGCCTCGACCGCCCGGCCGGACAGCGCGCCCGCGACGGCCAGCGGCATCAGCGCCGCGGCGAGTGCGCCCCGCGCGCCGTGGGTGCGCAGCACCGCGGCCTCGTCGAGCAGGACCTCGTACGCCGCCTGGTCGGTCGCCGCCGCGTGGACCGCGAGCGGGGTCACCTCCCAGAGCGCGATGCCCAGGCCGTACAGCCGGGCCCGGGTGGCCGGGGCGACCATCGCGGGGGAGACGCCGTCGGCGCCGAGCGCGGCGACCACGGTGCGCAGCGGGTCGTCGGAGGCGAGGGGGAGTGCGGCCAGGGCGGTCCGGGCCTGGCTGGTGCGGGCGCGGTCGCCCGCCTCCCACGCGGCGCCGGTCGCGGCGAGCAGCAGGGCGGCGCGACCATGGGCCGCGTCCAGGAGCAGCGCGCCCGCCTCGGAACGATGCCCTTCCGCGTGCCGGAGGGCGGCGCGGAGCCGGATCGCGGTACCGGAGGAGTGCGCCGACGAGCCCTCGTCGGTGACACCCTCGACATCGGTGGCGTCGGCGGTGTCGAGCAGGGCGCGGGCGCGGACCGGGAAGCCGGCCTCCCACGCGGCGTACGCGGCGGCGACGAAGCGGCGGCGGGCGGTCGGGCGGTCGGCAGTGAGCCGGGCGGCCTGCTCCCACGTCGCTGCGGCGGCGCCGGCGCCGAGTTCGCGGCGGGTACGGCCCGCGCCGGCCTCCAGAGCCGCGGCGAGATCGGCGTCGGGCCCGGTGGCCAGCGCGGCCAGATGCCAGGGACGCCGGTACGCGAGGGCGCCGCTCGCGGCGTAGACCAGTGCTCCGTGCAGGGAGCGGCGCTCCGCCGCGCTGAGCGAACGGCGTACCTCCTCGCGCGCCGACGCGTTGCGGAAGCGCACCCGATGCTCGGTGGTGTCGACGAGGTCGGCCCGCAGGAGTGCGAGCCGTGCGCCGCGCCCGATGCCGATGCGCCGTCCGGCGACGGCCAACTGGTCGAGGTCGGCGGCCGGTTCGAGCGCGGCCAGCGCGAGCAGTCGGCGCGCCTCCTCGGGCAGGCCGGCCGCCGGCCCGCCACCGCCCGCGACGCGGCCGGCACCCGATCGCTCGCCGCTGCGGACAGTCGACCCGGACGAGGTACCCGCCGTCACCCGATCGTGGTCACGGTCGACGCCCGACCGCGTGGCCCGCGCGGACTCGGGCCGGTGGTCGTTCCCGGTACCGGTACCGGTGCCGCCGCCCGTGCCCCGGGCGTCCGCGTCCGTGCCGGCATCGAGTCCGCCACCCCAGAAGACGTCGGTACCGGTGGCCCGCCCCGACCGCCCACCGACGCCCGAGCCCGAGCCCGATCCCGATCCCGTGCCCGAAGCCTCTCGTCCGGCAGCCTCGTTCGCCCCGAAGCCGGCACCCGAACGGGACCCGTCCGCCGTACGCCGCGCAGACGACGCCGCGAACACGCCGTCGGCCGCTTCGCCCCGCCGACCATCCGTGGCCGCCGCGGCCCCGCCGCCCGCAGCCACCGGCAAGTCGCCGTCGCGCCCCCGGGCCGCGTCACCCGCCCGCGCGCCCGCCTCGGCGTCACCCGCCCCGCTCGTCCGCCGGGCGTCCTCGGGCAGTTCGTCCCGGGTGGCCTCCGCCGCCACGCGGGCCGTGCTACCCGCGTCACACGTGGCCCGGGCGGCCCCGTCGTGGATGGCCGTGGATTCGGCGTCGGTCGCCTGTTCGGCCGTACGCGTCGCCTCGTCCGTGCCCGCATTCCGCGAACCGGCCGGACCGGCCGCGGACTCCGCGGCGGCGACGTGCTCGGCCCCTCGTGTGGCGGCCGGGTCGTCCCCGGGGGCATTTGCCGCGCCGCGCGCCCCCGAGTCGCTCACCCGCTCGGCTGCACCCATTCGGAACGCCCCACCGGATGCCCCCGCTTCGGCCCGCTCCGACCGCTGCCCATCCGCTTCGGCGAGCCCGGCCCCCGCGGCGTCGTCCGCCCCGGCGACTCCGGTACCCGACTCGACACCCTCCGCCGCGGCGCCCGCCCCCTCCCGCGTGGCGCGCAGCACCGCGATCGGCAGCCCCTCCGCGCGGGCCGCGATGTACGCCACCACCGCGGCCGAGGCCGCGTCGAGCCAGTGGGCGTCGTCGACCAGGACCAGGATCGGTTGTTCGCGGGCCGCGATGGCGATCAGGGAGCACGCGGCGGCGGCGACCACGGTGCGGTCGGCGGCGCCGGGGGCCAGGCCGAGGGCGGTGCGCAGCGCCTGGGCCCTGGTGTGCGGCAGCCGGCCGATGCGTGGGTGCAGCGTGGCGAGGAGTTGGCGCAGGCCGGTATAGGGGAGGGCGCCGCCGCCGCGCGGACCGCTCGTCCGCAGGACGGTCATCCCCTTGGCCGCCCACACCGCCTCGGCCAGGAGCGTCGTCTTGCCCGTCCCCGCGGCGCCGCGCAGCACGACGGCTCCGCCGTCACCGGCGCGCGTCCGTTGCAGCAGTGCCGTGACGGCGGCCAGTTCGTCGTTCCTTCCGTGTGGCACGGAAAATCTCCTCGCTTCTCGCTCACACCCCCGTGGTGTGCCCGGCGGCCCCGCCGGATCCGACCGGACCGCCGCACTATGAGCCTGAGCTTGCCCGTTCCCGGTCAACACATGTTCAACATTCACTCAACGTGTGAAGTCCGCACCAACCAATTACCGACATGTGACACCGACATGGGGCCGATCTCACGCCCGCGCTCGGCCGTACATCCACCGACTCCTCGATGCGATCGCCCTTCGGCACCTCGAACCCTGCCTCGAACCCGGTCTCGATCCGGCCTCGACCCCGCCTCGATCCCTGCCTCAATCCCGGTACTCCGGTCGCCGCCCGTCCCGGCGCGCCCGAATGGCCTCCTCGAAGTTCTCGGTCGTCAGCCTGACGTACAACTGGGCGTGCCCCTCGTGATCCATGTGCGAGTGCATGCTGCCGGCCTCCAGACCCGACCACAGCAACCGCTTCGTCACCTCCACCCCCACTCGACTGAACCCGATGATGCGCTCGGCGAGTTGGTACGCGTCGTCGAGCAATTTCTCGCCCGGCACCACGCGCGACACCAGTCCGATCCGCTCGGCCTCGGTCGCGTCCACGTCCCGCCCGGACAACATGATCTCGAATGCCCGAGACGACCCGATCGCCCGGGGGAGCAAATAGCTGATTCCGAGCTCGCTCGCGGTCAGCCCGTTGTTGATCCCGGCGGCCCGGAAGTAGGCCGTGTCGGAGGCGATTCGGATGTCGGTGGCAGTGGCGAGGCAGAAACCGCCGCCGATCGCGGGGCCGTTGATCGCGCCGATCACCGGCTGGTGCAGCCGGCGCAGCCCGAGGATCACGTCGTCCAGGATCTCCATCGACCGGCGCGCGATGCTCGTCCGGGTCAGGCCCTTGACCCCGGGGATGCGTCCGGAATTCTCCAGATCCGCACCGGAACAGAACCCCCTCCCTGCACCGGTCAATATGACGACACGCGTATCGTTGTCGGAACTCACTGCTTCCAAAGCCTCACGGAAGGGGACCATGACGTCGAACGCCATGGCGTTCATGCGGTCCGGTCGATTGAGGGTGATGAGCGTGACGTGGGGGCGGGGCTTGTCGACGAGTACGAAAGACATGGGGGCGTCATCCTCGGCATGATGGAGGGGCGAAGGACTGCGAGTCGCACGGCGTCCGACCGGGCGACCGGGGTACCGAAGAGCGCGGATCCGATCCCGGCGCCGACGATCGGCGTGGCGCGTCCGGTCGCCGATCGGGCGAGCGTTCGCACGCCGATCGAGGGCGAACGTCCGGTGGCGCGTCGGTGGTTCGGGGCGCGGATCCGGTCGGCGGTGCGTGCCCGGATCGGGGCCCATGGCTGGTTCGGAACCCGTACGTGGTTCGGGACACGCGAGCCATTCTTGACCAAGTCAATGAAACCGCTCAAGGCCGATCCCCGATCGTTCGACGCGTTCGCGGGCGACTACGACCGATATGCCGGACTGTGTGACCCTTTCGGCGCGTGGCTGGCCGATCTCGAACTCGCCGGCGACCGTGCCCTGGACGCCGGGTGCGGCTCCGGCCGGCACGCGCTCGCCCTGGCCGGCTCCTATACCGAGGTGGTGGCCGCCGACGTGAGCGCGCCGCTGATCGAGGTCGCCAGGGTCCGCCGGCCGCACGAGCGGGTCCGCTACGAGGTCGCCTCGCTGCTGGACGTACACCACGCCGAGGGCTTCGACCTGGTTCTGAGCATCGGCACGCTGCACCATCTCCCGGACCTGACCGGCGCGCTCACCCATCTCGGGTCGCTGGTCCGCCCCGGCGGCGAACTCGTCCTGGTCGACGACGTGGCCACCGAGCCCGCCGTGACGCGCCGGCAACACGTGCTGCTCGCCGTCCGCGAACTGGCCCGGGACCTGCGCCGGCTGCGCGTTCGCGACGCCTGGTGGCTGTACCGCTTCCGCACCGGCACGGCCTGGCTGGACCACCTGATGTCCCACCATTACCTCACCCGCGCGCAGTACCGCGAGCGCTACGCCGAGGTCTTCCCGGACGCCGACTTCATCGACCTGGCCGACGCGACCGCGATGCGTTGGCGCCGTCGGCCGACCCACGACGGGCAACGATCGGAGAGCACGGATGTCGATCGACACGGCTGACGGCCTACCGGCGTCGCCGCACGCACGCGAGGACGGCACGCCGGTCCGGGTCGACCTGGGTCGGCTCGCCTACCCGTTCGCGCAGACCGAGATGGCGCGCTGGGTCGCCGAGCGGCAACGGGGCGACGCGCCGGACCGGCTGTTCCTGCTCACCCATCCTCCGGTGATCACCTACAGCGCGCGCACCCCCGCCGCGGACCTGCCGGACCCGGCCTCGCCGATCCCGCTCGTCGAGGTGGACCGGGGCGGACACGCCACCTACCACGGCCCGGGTCAGCTGATCGGCTACCTGGTGCTGAACGTCCGCGCGCTCGGCCCGGGCGACCTGGTGCGCCGGATGGAGAACGGCCTGCTCGCCGCGCTCGACGCGCTGGGCTTCCCGGCGGTACGGCGCGAGACCCCGGCGGGTGCGCCGAGCCTGGTCGGGATCTGGACACCGGACCACCGCAAGCTCGCGTCGATCGGGATGCGGATCCGACGGGGCGTCAGCAGCCACGGCTTCGCGCTCAACATCGACCCCGACCTGAGCGCGTTCACCACATTCACCGCGTGTGCGCTCCCGGACACGACGATGACCTCTCTGGCCGAACTCGCCGCCGAGGCCGGTCGCCCCGCCCCGACCGAGGCGGCGGTCCGCGACGCGGTGGCCGACGCCCTGCTTCGCGAACTCACCCGCCGTCCCCCCACGAGCCCGCCCGCCCCGCGCACGGAGGCGGACGACCCACACGGGTTTCGGCCGCTCAATCCGCCCGCACGCCCGTGACGTCCCACAGGTGGTGGACCGGGTCGTGGATGAAGTAGCGGGCGAAGGACTCCACCGTGAAGACCGTGCCGTCGCTGCGGTTGCCGGTACGCGACCACTGGTCGTCGGCCACCGCCGCGAACGCGTCGGCCAATGTGCCGCCCGCCGCCGCGAGATCGGCCGCGACGCGTACGGGGTCCTGCTCGGCGTAGCGCGACTCGATCGCCGTCGCGTCCTGGTCCCAGTTCGCGAAATCCGGGGCGTCGCGGGTCAACATCAGCCGTAGCCGCTCGTCGAACAGCACGAAGACGTCGCGGACATGGCACGCGTATTCGAGCGGGGACCACGTGTCCGGATTCGGCCGGTTCCGCAGCTCGTCGCCGCCGGAGACGAGCAACTCGTGCCACGCGGCGGCGTTCGCGCGGGTCAGTGCGGGGATCCGGGCGAGCGGAACGGCAGGGGTGTCCAGGCCGCAGTCGGGACAGGACGTGTCGAGAACCCACGTCCAACTCTTGGTCTCGGGAATGATCATGCGCCGAGGATGGCCCACGCACCCCCGCTCCAACAAGACGTTTCCCCCGAAGCCCCCGCGTGCGCGCTCTCGGTGCGCCGCCACCTCCCGCCCACCGGGTCACACCCGCCACGCGAGTCGACCCCTTTATCAGTGCTCCTTCCGCCGTACATCCTCGACGGCGGATTTCGAGGATGCCTTTTTCTGCTTCTCCTCCTCTGTGGGCAAAAGCGTTTCTCCGAGCACCCACACCACGAACCCGAGCACGATCAGGGCGAAGCTCGCCGGCAGCTGATAGCCGTGCAAAAAGGCTTGCCGGGCGAGCAGTCCCCAGGCCCGGAACCAACCGACGAAGTGGTGAACGATCCCACCGACGCCTTGGAGGACCAGGAACAATCCGAAAATGTCCAGGAACTTGCGCATGGGCGTCACGTTATCGACGCCTCTTGATCTTCGAAACGGCCGAGCGGGCAATCCCGATCGACCAAAGTCGCGCCCCGCGCGCCCGGTACCGCGACCTTCGTCGCGCCGACCGAACCCGACCGCGACCGCTCACGTCGACGGTCGGTGAGACGGGCCGCCTCGCGGCGAAAGGCTCACTGCGGCTCCAGCCGAACGGTAGTCCGCAGTGGCTATCAGTGGGCCCGGGGGCACCGATCTCACCGACCGCCCCCTACAACCCGCACGCCCCGCCCGGCATTCCCGTCCCCACGCGGAACTTCCACCCCGCGTCCGGAATCGCCGCCGCCGTGTCGAAATGCCCCGTAATGCTGCATAGTATGCCCCACTCCACCTCCAACAGGCCCTCCCGCGGTCCGCCCGAATCCTGCCCCACCCTCTTCCGCGGTAGCCCGCACCCGGCCCCCCGCCACGCCCTACGATCGAGTCATGTTCGTGATCACGCTGACCTACGTCGTCCCCGTCGAGGACATCGACGCGCTCATGCCCGGCCACCTCGAATGGCTCGACCGGTACTACGCGGACGGCACCCTGCTCGCCTCCGGGCGTCGTGTCCCCCGCACCGGCGGGGTGATCCTGGCCCGCGCCGACGACCGGGCCGCGCTCGACGCCGTGCTCGCGGAGGACCCCTTCCGGAAGGCGGGCGCGGCCACCTACGACGTTGTCGAATTCGCGCCCTCCAGGACCGCTCCCGGGCTCGAAGGACTGCTCCCGGCCACCTGAAGTGCAGTCAATAGCCGTTCATTTCCAGCACATTTGATGGCGATTACTCACCAATTCAGACAACAAACGAGTACAGGCTTCCGCATTCACACCTTCGGGTGATTTCGTGTTGGGAACACACCCGGACCGGGCGACTGGGACGCTCATCCGCCGGGGCGTGCATTCCGCGCCGAGTACCCCGATCGCGTCACCCCAACCCCCGCTCGGCGCCCTACCGACACAACGGCACAGCTTGCGACAGGACGTATGGGGGAGGCGCTGACCGATGCGCGTGCGAGATACCCGGATGCCGGGGTGGCCTGCGGACATGTTCGTGCCGGAGCTCCCCGTGGCCACCGCGCGGCTGCGTCGTAGGGTCGCGGATTCGGTGCAACCCGACGGGGCGGTGCGCAGCCCGTGTCGCAGCCGCGTGCTCGAATCGGCGCTGCTGCTGCGCCTGCTGGAGCGCACCGGGATCGAATCCGACCACCACCGTCGGGTCGCCCGGTTCCTCGCCGATCGCCCCGACGACGCCGAACCGCTCGATCGGCTGCTCGCGACGATCGCTTTACGCCACCCCGACGACCTTGCCGAACACGGCACGGACGCCCTGCTCGACCGCTTCCTGCAGCGGGCGCCGGCGTTCCTGAACGCGCGCAAGCGGGTTCTGCTCGAAACGGTGCTGGCCCTGCTCGGCCCACCCCGGAGCGCGCGCCGGCGTGCGTTCGACCCGAGCGCGTTCGACACCGGGAACCTGCACCCGTGGGCGCACGTGCAGACCATCGCGCTCAAGGTCGCGTCGGCCGATCTGACCGGTCACGCCGACGAGATCGCCGAGTCCGAGGTGCGCCTGCTCGTGGACACCCAGCAGGTGTCGGGGGTGTGGGAGGGCAATCTGCTCGTGCACCTCCTGGTGCTGCACGCGCTGGTCGGTCGGCCGCACCTGGACGGTGTGCTGGTCAACGGCGTGGCCAAGGCGCTGGTCCACCAACGGGTGGACGGCGGGGTGCCGTTCGTGACCGACACGGACACCTGGTGCGCGGTCACCGCGGGCGTCGCGCTGGACGCGTCGGGCGCCCCGATGGAGGTCCGCCGCCGGATCGGCGACCACCTCGCGGCCCGCCAACGGGTGGACGGCGGCTGGTCGTACACCGACGCCGCGGCGCTCGCCGACGTCGACGACACCTCGGTGGCGATCGAGTTCCTGCACGCCACCGACCCGTTGCGCTACCGGCGCACGATCGACTGCGGCTTGCGCGCCCTGTGGTCCTACCAGGGCGCCGACGGCGGCTTCCCCACGTACATCGCGGGCGCGCCCTCGGAGGCGTGCATGACCGCGGCCGCGGTCAACGCGCTGAGCGTACGCGCGCCCCGGCACGTGCAACGCATCACCGCCGCACGCCGGTTCCTGGCCGCCGCGCAGCGCGCCGACGGCACCTTCGACCCGGACTGGAGCCGCAGCCGCTACCACGCGATCTTCCGCGCCCTGCTCGCCATCGACGCGTGCGGTCCCGACGCCTACCGGGCCACCGTCAAGCGGGCGCTGACCGCGGTGCGCGAGGGGCAGAACCGCGACGGCGGCTGGGGCCAACAACCCGGCGACCCCAGCGACGCGATCAGCACCGCGTACGCGCTGATTGCGCTGTGCCGCCAGGCCGACCCCCGCCCCGCGGCGCGCGGCGTCGAGTACCTGCTGAGCACACAACGCGCCGACGGCGGGATCGACTCGGTGCCGGACATGCTCGGCACCCGGCCGTTCCTGTACGTGATCCCCAGCCTGGCCGACCACTTCACCCTGCTGGCCCTCGGCCACCTGGGCAGTCGGTTGGCCGCCCGGACGCGCCGCCCGAGCGCCCCGCGGGGCCCCGGCGCGCAGTCGGCGTACCCCTCGGCCCTGCGTGCCCCCGCGCCCGGTTCCGCCGGATCGCGCGGTGGGGGCAGGAATACCCCGACGCAGACCGGCGAAAGGAGCCCGGCGTGAGCACACCGACCGTCGTCGACCTCCCGATCAGCTTCCACCTGCCGAAGCTCGCGAACCTGTTGCCGATGACGTTCCATCCGGAAACGGACCGGCTGATGCGCGAGTCCCGCTGGTGGGCCCACCGCCACCTCGGCTTCGCGTACGCGGGCGACGCCGCCCGGATAGACAAGAACGTAGACGGAACACTGCTGGTGTCGTTGTCCGTTCCGCACGCCGACTACGAACTCGCGCTGACCACGGCCAAGGTGATGAACTATCTGATCGGCATCGAGAACAGTCTCGTGGACAAGGCGGGCCTGGGCGGCAGTTCGTTCGCCACCCGCAACGTCTTCGGCCGTTTCATGGCCGACCTGCTCGGCTGGGGGGACGGCTCGACCCCCCTGCGCGAGGACTTCTCCTGGTTGCGCGAGCGTATGCCGCCCGCGCGCTGGATCCGATTCGTCTCCTACATGGAGGACTTCGCACACGGGTTCACCACCGAGTTGGAGAGCTGGCGCGACGCCGGGATATCCGACTACGACACGTACATGGACGACCGCCGGCACAGCCTGGGGGTGCGCTGGTTGTTCGGGTTCGCCGAGGAGGGCGTGCCCGGCGTGGCGCTGTCCCAGGAGGCGTTCCGGACCGCCGACATGGTGGCCATCCACGACACCGCGATCGACGGCTACACGCTGATCAACGACCTGGTCTCCTATCGCAAGGAGCTGGTCATGGACGACCGGGTGAACCTGGTCTACTACCTCGGCGAGGCCGAAGGGCTCGACCTCGAAGGGGCGATGAACAAGATCTGCGGCCTGATCGACGCCACCGAACGCAAGTTCCTCGACCTGCGTGACCGGATCATGGCCGGCCCGCACGGCGGGGAGCCGGGGATGCGCGCCTATCTCGACGAGGTCGGCCACGTGATGACGTCCAACCTGTGGTGGGCCACCGTCAGCAAGCGCTACGAACCCGGCGGCCTGGGCTGGGACGGCTCCACCGCCGGCACCATGACCTTCCACCGGGACCGGGCCGTGTTCGTCCCGGATCCGACCCCGGGCGGCTGACCGGCGACGGCCCGAACACGGCGCCGACCGCTTCACTCGCACCACACCGATGGTCACACCCCGGCGCGCCCGGTCCTCGCGGCGCGCCAGCGGGCTTTGCCCGAACCTGACGCAACGTCAAGGTCACCCTCGGACGGCTTTAATCATTCACTCATGAAGCACGTCCATGCTGCCTACATGGACTTTCCGCGTTGTGGCACCCCGCGTCCTGCGGTTCGATCCGGCTCGCACCCGGTGGGGAGGGCACGACCGCCGGTCACGCCCCGGGGAAAACATCGGGCGGGCGGTGAGCGGATCGGCGTGGTCGGGGCAGGCGTCCGGTGATGTCAGTCTCCTTCGGCACCTTCGACAAGCGCACCCGACCCGCCCGCCCGGCGTGCGCCCCGGCCCGCCCGACCCCCGCCGCGCGCCCGCCGGCCGAGCCGGCCGAGCCACGCCCGCCCGCCGAGTCGGCCGGCCCGACGGCCCGGACCGATCCGCCCGCGACCGCCCGCCGACCCCACCTGCACCGGGTCGACCTGATCCGCGACATCGCCTTCCTGTGCGTGATCGTGGTGCATGTCATCGGCGTGACCTACCCGTTCCCCGGCGAGGGCCCCGCCTTCACCCAGTTGGTCCTGCACGCGACCCGCGCGGTGTTCTTCTTCGTCAGCACGTTCGTGCTCTTCCACAGCGCGTACCACCGGCCGCTGCGCGTGGGCGCCTTCCTGGGCAGGCGCTTCAAGCTGCTCGGCGCGCCGTATCTGCTGTGGTCCACCGCCTACTGGGCACTGGGCGACCACGCGCGCATCCGCGACGACCTGCCCGGCGCGCTGGGCGATCTGCGCGGCGGCATCGTCTGGGGCGGGTCCTGGTATCACCTGTACTTCCTGCTCGTCTCGCTCCAGATCGCGGTGCTGTTCCCGCTCCTGCTCAAGCTGGTCCGGGTCGCCACCGGTCGGCATCTGCCGCTGCTCGTGGTCACCGCCGCGGTGCAACTGGCCGCGTTGGTGGTGCTGTTCCACCCCACGCCGCTGAGCGGCCCGCTGGAGTGGTACCGCACGCACGGCGGGATGTTGTTGCCGACCTACGGGTTCTTCGTCCTGTCCGGCGCGCTGGCCGCGGTGCACCTGGACGCCTTCCACGCGTGGATCGTCGGGCACACCCGGACCGTGTGGGCCGGCACGCTCGGCACGCTCGCGCTGACCTGGCTGTGGTATCGGCACACCGTCGCCGGCGGCCGGGACACCGCGACCGCGTCGATGGCGACCCAGCCGGTGAGCCTGCTGTGGGGCCCGGTCGCGGTGATCGCGCTGTACGCCCTGGCCGGCCGCTGGGAACGGGCCCGCCGACCCGTGCCCGGCCGGCGGGCCGCCGCGCTGGGGGCGCAACTGGCCTTCGGTGTCTACCTCGTGCACCCGATGATCCTGCGGCTGCTGGAACTGAGCGGATTCGCCGCCGCGTTGCCGTGGTCGCCGGCGGTGGACACCATCGTGCTCGTGGCGGTGGTCGCCACCGGGTCGGCCGGGTTCGCCTGGCTGGTCGCGCGAACCCCGGTCGCCCCGTGGGTGATCGGCCGCGAACGCATGCGCGGCGACCGGCCGGCGTCGGTGACCGTACGGCGCTCGACACCGGCCGGCCCACACCGGCGTGCGCACGCTCAGCACATGGGCAGCAGGTCCTTCACCGACCCCGTGGTCTCCAACCACGCCTCGGGCGCGTAACCCGCGCCCTGGCTCGTGGTCACCAGCACCCACTGGTCGCTCTTGCCACCTCGCCAGCCGTAGACGGGGGCAACGCCCTTGGCCCGGCAGGTCGCGGTCAGTTGGGTGCCCGCGGTCACCTCGGTGATGGTCTTGCCCTTGCCCGGCTTCTCGCGTATTTCCAGGCCGATCGCCTGGCGCGCGATCACCGCCATCTTCACCGTCGACGTGGGCGAGGGCACGGCCGTCCCGCTCGCCGACGGGTTCGCCGACCCCGACGCGCCGGGCGAGACGGTGCTCGACGCGTTCTTCTTCTTGTCGTTCTTGTCGTCGTCGCCGGAGAGCACCCACCACACCAGGATCACGATCACCCCGACGATCACCGCCCCGATCACCAGATTGTTCCCGGATTTCGGTGGGGGCGGACCTCCCGCGCTCGGCGCCCGACGGGCGGGCGTCAGGCGACGCCAATCGAATCGGGACGACCCCGCAGACGGCATGGTGACTCCTTCACACGGACGTGCGGTGATACCGGAAAAACTCGACGCTTGATTCTTTCGTGTCGCGACCCCGTCACGGTAAGGCGATCCGGAATCGCCGCGCCGTACGATTCCCGGCCACATGTCACACCGGACCCCTATGGTCGGCGCATGACCTCTGCGTTGCCACGGATCACCGACGACCAGCGACGAGCGCGTTTGGGCACTCGGCACCGACTGGCGGCCGGCGCGCGCGCCGCGCACGCGGAGGACGCGGTCCGGTCCGTGCTCCTGCTGCACGCCACCGACCCGGCGACGGTGTACGTGTCCACCTGCGCGCGCCTGGCCGAACCGTCCGTTGCCGAGGTCCGGCGGGCGTTGTACACCGACCGCAGCCTGGTGCGGATGCCCGGCATGCGGCGCACCGTCTACGTGGTCCCGCGCGAACTCGTCCACGTGGTCCAGCGTTCCAGCACCGACGCGGTCGCGGTCACGCAGCGCCGGGTGCTGCTGCAGTTCCTCGCGTCCGGCGGCTACGACGAGGCGTGGTTGGAGCGGGTCGAGGCGGACACGGTAGCCGCGCTGGCCGAGTTGGGCGAGGCCACGGCGATCGAACTGGGCGCGCGGGTACCGCTGTTGCGTACCCAGATCCGGGTCGCGGTGGGCAAGCCCTACGAGGCGAACCAGGGGGTTTCCACACGCTTGTTGTTCACCCTCTCCTGCGAGGGTCGGATCGTCCGGGCCGAGCCGCAGGGGTCGTGGCTCTCCAGTCGCTTCCGCTACACGACCATGCCGCCGCTGCCCGAGATCGGAAAAACCGAGGCGAAGGCCGAGTTGGTGCGCGGCTGGCTGGCCGCGTTCGGGCCGGGCACGGCCGACGACCTCAAGTGGTGGACGGGCTGGACGACGGCCGACGTGCGGCATGCCCTGGCCGCGGTCCGGGCCGTCGAGGTGGGGCTGGACGGCGGCACGACCGGCTGGGTGCTGCCCGGCGACGAGGAGCCCGAGCCGGCGCCGGAGCCATGGGCGGCGCTGCTGCCGGCCCTCGACGCCACCCCGATGGGGTGGAAGGCCCGCGACTGGTACATCACCCCCGCCCTGCGCGAGCACCTGTTCGACCGCATGGGCAACATCGGCCCGACCGTCTGGTGGAACGGCCGCGTGGTCGGCGGCTGGTCCACCCGCCCCGACGGCGACCTCGTCTGGCGCGCCCTGGTCGACCTCGACCCCGAGGCGTCCAAGGCGATCGAGGCGGAAGTGGCCCGGCACACCTCGTGGTTGGCGGGCGCCCACATCACCCCGCGATTCCGCGTCCCTCTGGACCGTGAACTGAGCGCGTAGGTCGCGCCGAGGCGGGCGGGGTCGGGCCGGGGCGGTCAGACCCGGTCGCGCGCCGCGTCCGGCTGCGCGCGGACCGGCTCGGCACGCGGGCCGGTGGTGTAGACGACGAGCAGCAGATCCGGATCCCCGGGCAGGGACAACGTCTCGTAGGTGATGTCCACGGGGTCGCCGCCGGCGGGGCGCAAACGCTTGGTGCCGTGCGTCTTCTCGGCCACCTGGTGGGCGTCCCACAGCGGGCGAAAGCGCGGGTTGCCGGCGGACAACTCCTCGACGAGGGCGGCCATTCGGGTGTCTCCGGGGTGCCGCGCGGCGTCCAGGCGCAGATACCCGACGGTGTCGGCGGCGACCTGTTCCCACTCGGGGTAGAAGGTGTGCGCGTCGGGGGCCAGGAACGCGTGCCGCGCCATGTTGCGCGCGTGCGGCGCCACCGCGCTCAGTCCCATCAGCGCGTCGGCGAGCGGGTTCCACGCCACCACGTCCATGCAGCGGCCCAGCACGAACGCCGGCGCGTCGATCCGGTCCAGGAGCACCTGTACGCCCGGCCGCGCGGTCGAGGGTGCGGGCCGGCGCACACTCACCCGGGTCGGCCGGGCCAGATCCCACATGTGCGCGTACTCGGTCGGATCCAGCCGCAGCGCCCGCCCGATCGCGTCCAGCACGGCGTCCGAGACGTGTTGTCCGCGGCCCTGCTCCAGGCGCACGTAGTAGTCGACGCTCACGCCGGCGAGCTGCGCCACCTCCTCGCGCCGCAACCCCGCCACCCGGCGCTTGCGGCCGAACACGGGCAGGCCGACCTCCTCGGGCCCGACCCGGGCGCGGCAGGCGCGCAGAAACCCGCCCAGCTGCTCGAAGGACGTGTCGGCGGACGTGGTGTTCATGATCGGACTCTACTGCCGGGCCCCCGGCCGCCGCGGCGACCGGGCGCGAAGGTGGTACGGCCGGACCCAGGTAAACGTGTGCTCTGGGTGTCCGCGCGGTCCGGCGGCACAGTGATCCGAGTCAGCAGGTCACGCAGTACGGATCAACCCGGGAGACCCTCATGAACCACACCGCACCCACCGCACTCACCGGTCGCACCGCCGTCGTCACCGGGGCCGCCAGCGGCATCGGCGCCGAGACCGCACGGCAGCTCGCCGCGAACGGCGCGCGGGTCGCCCTGCTCGCCCGCCGGGAGGACCGGTTGAAGGACCTCGCCGCCGAGATCGAGGCCGGCGGCGGTACGGCGCTCGCCGTCGTGGTCGACGTCACCGACCAGGACTCGGTGGACGCGGGCGCGGCCCGGATCCGGGCCGAATTGGGCCGCGTCGACCTGGTCGTCAACGCGGCCGGGGTGATGTTGCCCAACCCGCTCGACGACGGCCGGATCGACGAGTGGACCCGGATGATCGACACCAACGTCACCGGCGCGCTGCGGATCATCCGGGCGTTCACCGCCGACCTGGTCGCGGCGGCGGCCGAGGACGGTACCGCGGACCTGGTCGACGTCTCCTCGATCGGCGCGCACGTGACCTTCCCGAACTACGCCGTCTACGGCGCGACCAAGGCCGCGCTCACCCACCTGTCGGCGTCCCTGCGCAGTGAACTGGGCCCGCGCGACGTCCGGGTCACCAACATCGAGCCCGGTCTGACCGACACCGAACTCGGCTCGCACATCGACAACGCCGCCCTCGGCGAGGCCGGCCAACTCGGCGCCATGTTCGACACGATCGGCGCCCTGTCCCCGGCCGACGTGGCCGACCTGATCGTCTACACCACAACCCGCCCCCGCCACATCAACCTGCGCCAGCTGATCATCCTCCCCACCCACCAGGCCTGACCACCGCCGACCGCACCACCCACGGCCGACGGCCGGCGGGGGCCGGCCACCGCAGGGCGTGCCGCCGGGGTCGCCCACCGCGCCAACGGCCGCCGCGCCACCGCCTACCCCGCTGCCCTCCGCCTGCGGCTCGCTTTCCGCCCGCCGCTGTGCCACCGGCTGCCCTGCCCGCCGCGCCGCCCACGGCCGGCAGGTGTGGACCGCGTCCCCACCGTCCGGTGCGCCGCCCCCCGGCTCGTCGCGCGATCGGGCACCGCGGTGCCGGGCCGTGCGGCCCGTCGCCTGCCGCGTCACGCTTTCACGGCCGATGGTCGGCGGGCGTGCGGGTGATGTTGCGTCGAGGGGCGGGTGTTGACTATGACTTGTCAGGGCCGGTCGGCACCCCCTTGCTAGGAGTTTTTCGTGGCGTTGTTTCGTCGCCAGTCGCGTAATCAGCAGAACACCGCCTGGGGACAGGACGTGCGCGGTGTCCTGATGAGCGCGCCGCCGGAGCGGATCAGGCAGGATCTGCGGTTGATGATCAGCCGCGCCGGCCCGCACCTCGGTGCGCAGGGCGTGGTGTGGCCGCTGGGTGTGCGCGGCGAGATCGTCGCCGTGGCGTGCGTGAAGGGGCCGGACGGCACCGCGGTCACGATCGAGACGCCGATGGTGCAGCAGTGGGGGATGGCCGTCGAGGACGTGTGGCTCCAAGGCGCGACCAACCTGCGGATGGAGGGCTACGGCGGCACGCCGATGGAGATCTCCCCCGGAGCCACGCTGCACTCGCTGCTCGGCCAGAGCTGGCCCGGATCGGCGCAACTGTTCCGCCTCGGCGAGGCGATCGGCGACCCGCTGCGCGCCGGCGCGTTGGTGTGCGCGCCGGTGGACAACGGTCTGCTCGCGCTGCCGCTCAACTCGCAGCGCACGGTGGGCATGGCCGGATTCGTACTGAAGACCGCACAGGGCCTGACCCGGGACCAACAGCCCCTGTCCACCGGGATGTTCTGGTGGCACGAGGGCATCCTGGAAGAGCTGGAGGTCGAGTGGAAGGGCCCCGAACACGCGAGCCTGACCGGATCCGCCCGCTTCGGCCAGGTCGTTCGCGCGCTCCCGCAGCAGTAGGCGCGACAACACCTCGCCCACCGGCGCGCGGGGCCTACATCTCGGTCAGCCGGTAGTGGTACCGCTCCCGCTCGACCGTCCACGACCGCCCGTCCGGGCGCGGTGCGGGCGGGAAGGCGGTACCCGCCAAAACCGCCTCGACCCGCAGCCGCTCGGCGTCCACGACCGGCGCGCCCGCCACCCCGTAGTACAAATCGACCGCCGCGTCCCGATCGCCGTAGACCAGGATGCGATCACGCATCAACACCGCCAGCGCGGGCCGCTCCGGGTCGAACAGCCCCCACGTCGTGCCGTCGCCCGGATGCCCCAGGAACAACACCGAGCGCGGTTCGGCCAGCGCGAACCCGGTCAGCCGCGCGTCCACCGGGCCGAGCACCGGACCCGCGTCCACCGCGCCGTGATCGATCAGGTCGCGCAACACGTCCAACGCCGCCGGTGGCAGATCCTCGCCGATCACCGCGAGATCACCGGTCAGCGCGTGGGTGCGCCCCGGACCGGCGTGCGGCCCGCGCAACTGGAGGAATCCGCAGCGCGCGACCGACACGCTGGTCAGCGCCGCGCCCCCGGTCCGCTCCCAGGCGACCGCCAACTCCAACCCGGGCCGCAACCACATCGGCGCGACCAGCACCCCGCCCGGGGCCAACTGCTCCACCCACGCCGGCGGCAGATCCGGCACACCCACCGTGGCCTCGATCCGGTCGAACGGCGCCCGGTCCGCGACGCCGGCCCAGCCGTCCCCGGCCCGCACGTCCACGTGTATCCCGAGCCCGGCCAACCGCCGCGCCGCCGCGCCCGCCAACTCGGCGGACACCTCGACGCTGACCACCTCGCCCGTCGCCCCGACCAGATGCGCCAGCAGCGCCGCGTTGTAGCCGCTGCCCGTGCCGATCTCCAGCACCCGCATCCCGGGCCGCACGGCCAGCTGTTCGAGCATCAGCGCGATCATCGCCGGCTGGCTGACCGTACTGTCCGGCAACCCGCGCGCGTCGATCGACAACACCACCACACGGTCCTCGTACGCACGCGCCGACGAGGTGCCGCCGGGCATGAACACCTCGCGCGGCACCTCGGCCATCGCACTCGCGACCGCCTCGGTGCGTACACTCCCGCCCAGCCGCAATCGCTCCACCAGCGCGTTCCGCAGCCGGGCCGACGTGCGCTCGTCGTTCATGGCCCCCGTGTACCCACCTCGGCGCCCGTCGGCACCCGGCACGGCGCCCGGCCCGCGCAACGCGCGCCCCCTGGACCGCCACGCATCCCTCTTGCCCCACCACCCCCTCGTGTGGACCATGGGCCGACGACGACCGACGCGTTCGCCGGCGGAATGGGGACACGGTGACCTACCACGAGAGCATTCGCATCGAGGCGACGGCCGAGCGGGTCTGGGAGATCTTGATGGACGTCGAGCGCTGGCCCACCTGGACCGCGTCCATGAGTGAGGTGCACCGACTGGATCGGGAGCCGTTCGGCGTCGGCAGCCGGGTGCGGGTCAAGCAGCCCCGGCTGCCCGCCACGCAATGGGTGGTCACCGAATGCGAACCGGGGCGATCGTTCACCTGGACGTCGCGCAGCGGCGGGGTGACCACCTTCGCCGACCACCGCATCCGGGGCGACGAGGGCGTCACGGTGGAGCTGATCCTGCGCCAGAGCGGCCTGCTCACCCCGTTGATCGGCCTGGTGGCGGGCAATCTGACCCGGCGCTATCTGCGGATGGAGGCGGAGGGTCTGAAGGAGCGCGCCGAACGCGACGCCTGATCGGGGCGCGCGGCGGGCACCGTGGCCCCGCCTACGGGTGTGCGGCGCGCGAGCCGGTGCGGGCGGTGATCTCGTCGCCGGACAGGTACGCGTCGGTCTTCTCCAGGTTGCCCATCCGGCCGTCCTGGTCGGACATGAAGCCGAGCCGGACCAGGTCGTCGCCGGCGAAGGCGTGCTGGATCCAGTTGGACAACACCCGGGTGCGGGCCCGGATCGACGGCACCGTCAGCAGGTGGTAGCCGCGCGTGATCGCCTGCGCGGGCAGACCGCGCATCTCGTAGCCGAGCGGGCGGGCCACCGCCTGGGTGCCACCGAGGTCGACGACCAGCCCCAGGTCCTTGTGCCGGAACGGGCTCAGCGGTTGGCCGCGCAGCGCGGCGACCACGTTGGCGGCGGCGATCTTGGCCTGGCGGTGCGCGTACTGCGCGGTGGGCGGGCAGATCGCGCCGTCGCCCTTGTCCAGGTCCGGTACGGCCGCGGCGTCGCCGAGCGCGAACACGTCCGGATGCCCGGGCACGGCCAGATCGGCGGCGACCGCCAGCCGGCCGCGCACCAACTCGGTGCCCAGCGTGCCGACCAGCGGGCTCGCGGTGACCCCCGCCGTCCAGACCAGCGTGCGGCACGGCAACTTCTCACCCGTCGTCAGGGTGACCGCGTCCTCGGTGATCTCCTGCACGCTGACCCCGAGCCGCACGTCCACGCCGCGCTTGGCCAGCATCTGCAGGGTGGCCTTGCCCAGGTTCTCGCCGAGTTCGGGCAGCAGGCGCGGCGCGATGTCGACGATCATCCAGCGCACCTGCGCGGGGTCCAGGCGCGGGAAGTGCCGCAGCGCCTTGGTGGTCAACATCTCCAGGCAGGCGGCGGTCTCCACACCCGCGTAGCCGCCGCCGACCACGATGAACTGGCAGCGCGAGGCGCGCTCGGCCGGATCGGTGCTGGAGTTGGCGATCTCCAGCTGGGCGATCACGTGGTCGCGCAGATACACCGCCTCGGCCAGGTTCTTCATGCCGTGGCCGTAGGTGGTCAGGCCGGGGATGTCGAAGGTGCGGGTGACGCTGCCCGGAGCCAGGACCAGCTTGTCGTAGTGCTCGTTGCCGACGTCGCCGGAGATCTTGCGCACCACGCAGACCTTCGCGGCCAGGTCCACGCCGATCACGCCGCCGGGGAGCACGTGCGTGCGGTCGAACATCCGGTGCAGCGGTACCGCCGTGGTGCGCGAGGACAACACCCCGGCCGCGACCTGCGGCAGCAGCGGGCGGTACACCATGTAGTCCATCGGACTGACCAGCACGATCTCGGCCTCGCGGGGACCGAGGGAGCGCTCCAACCTGCGCACCGTCTCGAACCCCGCAAACCCTGCTCCGACGACGACCACCCGCTGCACCATGGCTGCCCCTTCCGGGAAGGCCCGGGCAGGAAACCCGCGACCATTTGGCACATTTTGTCCAAACATATGGCCGAGCGGGGGAGGCCACGAGCGGGACGGGCCATCCGGGGGGCGGCGCGCCGGCGGGCGGCGACGGGCCCGGAAGAGCGCCGGCGGATGCGGGCTCAGGCGGTTCGGCGGCGACCACGACCGAGCGCGAAGCCGGCCGCCACGCACAGGACCGGGGCGGTGAGCAGGCCCGCGACCAGGTTGAGGCCGCCGTAGCCGGCCATGCCCAGGACCGATCCGGAGGCCGCGCCGCCCGCCGCGCCGGCCAGGTTCATCAGCAGGTCCGACACGCCCTGTACACCCGGCCGCTCACCCGCCGGCACCGACTCGGCCAGCAGCGCCGAGCCCGCCACGAGGCAGCACGACCAGCCGAGGCCGAGCAGGACCAGGCCGACCATGGTGCGCCAGGTGGAGTGGCCCGAGGTACCGGCCGTGAACACCGCGAACAGCAGCACGAACTGGCCGCCCAGGATCACCGGGATCCGGCCGAACCGGTCGGCCGCCCAGCCGACCACGGGGGACAACGCGTACATGCCGGCGATGTGCAGGCTGATCGTCAGCCCCACCAGGGTCAACGCGGTGCCGTGGTCCTTCATGTGTACGGGTGTCATCGCCATCACCGACACCATCACCACGTGCCCGAACGCCACCGTCGCCAGGCCGAGCAGCGCGCGCGGCGCCCGGCGGATCACCGCGAACGCGCCGCGCAGACCGGCCCGGGGCGGCACCCGGTCGCCCAGGTCGGCGCGCGCGACGAGCAGCGGGTCCGGGCGCAGCGCCACCCACAGGATGATCCCGGCGCCGGCGAACGAGACGATCGAGAACAGGAACGGACCGGCCAGCTCCGGCAGGCCCAGGGCGCGGCCGACCACCGCGCCCGGCTCGTTCAGGTTGGGGCCCAGGACCGCGCCGACGGTGGTCGACCAGACCACGACCGACAACGCCCGGGCCCGGCCGGCGTCGTCGGCGAGGTCGGTCGCCGCGTAGCGCGACTGGAGATTGGCGGCGGTCCCCGCGCCGAACACGAGCAGCGCGGCGATCAGCAGCGGGAACCCCCCGAGTACCGCCGCCAGGATCACCCCGCCGGCCGCGACCGCCGCCACAGCCCAGCCGGCGGTGAGCGCGACGCGACGTCCGTACCGGGTCGCGGCGCGCGACATCGGCAGCGCGAACAAGGCCGCGCCCAGGGTGATCGCGGTGGTGGCCACGCCGGACCAGCTCTTGGACCCGGACAGATCCTCGGCCAGCAGCCCGCCGACGGTCAGCGCCGAACCCATGCCCACGCCGCCGACGACCTGCGCGGCGATCAGGGTACGGACGGTCCGCCGTTGCAGGTCCGAGCGGTCGACCCGCTCGGGGTCGGCGGACGCGGGATCGGCCGACGCGGGGCGGGCCGACTCGGGTATGGCCGGGTCCAGGGCGGTCATGCCGGATTCACCACCAGATCGGGGATGGGACGAGGTGCACGGATCCACAGCGTGCCGCACGAGCCCGGCCCGCCCCGGGCGGGGCGCTCGCGAACCGGTTCGGGCGGGGTGTATACCGCTGCGGAGAAAGATCATCCCACCGGCGGCTCCGGGTGGGTATGGGCGGCGGTCGGGTGGGCCCGGGTGTGCGCGGTCCGGGAGTCGGGTACGGGCCGGCGCCGCGCATCGGATATGGATCGGCTGAGGATGACACTGGACGACGAGCACGCCTGGGCGCTGTTGCGTGCCCTGGACGACCCGGACCACCTGACCGCCCCCGCGGACTACGACCCCGACGCCGCGCGCGAGCGGTTCGACCGGCTCGTGGCGCGCCTGGACGCGGACTTCGACTGTCGGTGCCCGGTCGAGGGCGAGGCGGGGGCGGCGAGTCGGCACGGGGCGATCGTGGTGCCCGCGAGCGCGCTGTCCGGGACCGGGCGGATCATCGTGGTGGTGAGCAACTTCGGCGACCTGGCGGTGATCGGGGTCGACGCGCCGGACGAGCACCCCGTCGGCGCAGCGCCCGCCTACGTGGGGCCGGAGGAGACGGAACGGGTCGCCGCCGCGCTCGACGACCTCGGCTACACCGTCGTGCCGGAGGACCTGTTGCGGACCACGTACGACGGGGCGAGCCGGCTCGCCGACCACTACACGGTCGAGGACGCGCCGACCTGGTGGATCCGGTTCTTCGACTATCCGTGAGGCCGGCCCGGCGGTCGTCGGGTCGGGTTGCGTGAGGGGTGTTGCCTGGGTAGGTGTGTGACCCATGAGATTCAGGGTGCCGATCGGTGACGAATTGCGGACGAGCCTGGGTGCGCCGAAGCGGGTGAAGTTGCTGGACAGCAGCCCGCGTTCGCGGGTGTGGCGGGTGGAGTTCGGCGGCGAGCGGGCGATCGTCAAGCGGATCACCGACGGAGGCGACAACCGGGACGGCGCGTCGGCGCGCTTCGCCCGCGAGGTGGCCGGGTTGCGGCTGGCCGAGCGGGGGCCGGTCGGGCCTCGGGTGCTGGCCACCGATCCCGACGCGTGCGTGATGGTGCTGGAATATCTGGACGACCTCGGGCGGACCGACGACTGGCTGCCCGGCTACGCCGAGGCGTTGGCCCGGCTGCATGCGCTCACCGGGCCGGCGGACGCGGGCGCGCTGCCGGCCTGGCGGGCGCCGACCGCCGCCGACGCCGAGTCCTTCCTGCGGTTGGCCGCGACGCTGGAGGTACCGATCCCGGCGGGCGTGGCCGCCGAGTTGGCCGCCCTGCTGACCCGGCTCGACCCGACCGGGCGGTATGCGCTGTTGCACGGCGATCCGTGTCCGGGCAACGACCTGCGGACCGTCGACGGGGTGCGGTTCGTCGACTTCGAGCAGGCCGCGCTGGGCGACGGGCTGGTCGAATTGGCCTACCTGCGGATCGGGTTCCCCACGTGCTGGTGCGCGATGTCGCTGCCCGGACCGCAGGCGGCCGAGGTGGAGGCGGTCTACGCGGCGACCTGGCGGGCGCACACCGGCCGCGACCTGGACCCGGAGGCGTCCGTCGCCGACGCCTGCGCGGGCTGGCTGATCCGGGGCGACGCGCTGGTCGAGCGGGCGCACCGGGACAGCGTGGACCACCTGGACCGGGTGCCGGTGCAGGACTTCGAATGGGGCTACATCTCGGCCCGTGAGCGGCTGGTGCACCGGCTCGGCGTGGTGGCCGACACCGCGACCGAGCCGTTGCACGAACTGGGGCTGCTGGCACGGGAGTTGCGCGGCCGTCTGCTGGCGTCCTGGCCGGGACTGCGCCCGCTGCCGGGTCCGGACTCGCGTCCCTGGTGAGGAAACCTGCCCGGCTCGACGCTTGCACCACTACAGCTGAAGTACTATAACTGTAGTCATCTTGCTGAGCCGTCGTCCGGTTCGGAACGCACCACGGAAAGAGACCGCATGCGAAAGCTCACCTACTTCATCGCCACCACCATCGACGGCTTCATCGCCGACAAGGACGGCGGCTACGACTTCTTCCCGGTCGGCGAGGATGTGGTGGCACACCTGGTCGCCGAGTATCCGGAGACGTTGCCGACACACCTCGCCCCGCACGTGGGGGTCGCTCCGGACACGGAGTTCCGGCACTTCGACACGGTCGTGATGGGTCGGGGCACCTACGAGCCCGGTATTCGGGAGGGGCTTCCCAATCCGTACGGCCATCTCCGGACCTATGTGGTCACCGAGACGATCACCGAGACCCTCGACCCCGCGGTGACCCTGATCGCCGGCGACCCGGTCGCCAAGGTGCGCGAGTTGAAGGCCGAACCGACCGGCAAGGGCATCTGGCTGGCCGGTGGGGGGCGCCTGGCGGGCAGTCTGATCGACGAGATCGACGAGCTGGTGATCAAGACCTATCCGGTCCTGATCGGCAGCGGGATACCCATGATGTCGGGCGTGTTCGGGGCACACGCGTTCACCCACACGGGTGGGACGGTGCTTGCCGGGGGGACGTCGGTGGCGACGTACAGTCGCACGTGAGGGCGAAGGCGTCGGCGGAGCGCGGTGCGATCGCCGGGTGGTTCACCCCGGCCGATCCCGCGTCCCGGTGGTCGCCGGGTCGCGGGTGGTCAGGGCGTCGGGTCGTCGGGCGGCTGGGTGAGCGGGAGTTCGAAGTCCACCACGCGGTGTGCGATGCGCAGGCCGGCGAGGGGTAGGGCCAAGCGGACGGCGCCCTCGGTGTCGCCGTCGAATTCGAACACGGCCAACTCGCGGACGTCGGGCCACTCCCGACGCAGCAGGTCCACCAGCGCGGCCACCAGCGCGCCGAGGATGTCGGGGGCGACGCCGGGGGCGGTGATCGCCTCGCCGGCGTTGAGGTACGCCCGGTCGTCGGCGACGTCGACGGTGAGCTCGGCGCCCTCGCCGATCAGCCCCACGGGCGGCGGCAAGAGGGTGCGGGCGCGGATCGCGGGCAGGCCGCCCGGGGCCCACCAGCCGCGCGGGTCCACGGTCCAGATCCGGGCGATCTCGCCGGTGGCGCGGGCGCCGAGGGCGCGGGCGGCGTCGCCTTCCGGACCGGTGTCGGTACCGCTCCAGTGCAGCATCGAGGCGCCGCCGGCGCGGGCCCGCCGGGCGGCTCGGCGGTACATCGATACGAAGGCGGCCCGCTCCTCGGCGGTGGCGCCGGGATCCGCGCCATAGGAGCCGTGGACCAGCCGACGGGCGAGCCGGTCGGCGCGCTCACCCTGGGCGGTGACACCCGCCTCGCCGTTCCCGTACAGGCTCAACCAGCCGAGCAGCCGCCCGCCACGGCGGGCGCGGACCGTGCCGATGCGGTCGCCGGGATCGCCGGCATCGGCGGAGGTGGTGACGTCGGAGGGCGCCGTCGGCGCCGGGAGTCCGGCGGCGGCGTACACCTCGGTCGCGGCCCGGAGGTCGGCACCCGGGTCACTGTCCCATTCGAGGGAAATGTCGCGCTTCATGGCCCCATCGTCCCTCGATCGACGCGGGCGTACCGGTTGCGACAGGCCGGGGACGGTCGGCGCGGCTGTGCGGTCGGGTCCGGTCAGCTCGGGCGGTCGAGGCGGCGGTGGATGCGGTGGATCCGGTGACGGGCTCGGCCGTCGTCGTGGATGCCGAGCCGGACGCGGCGTTCGAGGACGTACTCGACCGCCTCCGCGAGCGGTTGGTCCGGTGCCTTGCGCCACCGCTTCGGCCGCTTCACGTACAGGCGATCCGCGACGGCCTCGGCCCCGCCGATGTCGCGGATGCCGGCCAGGGCGGCGAGCACGAGGTGTTCGTGGCGCCGGTTGGCGCTGTGCACCGCCGCCTTGTTGCGGCGGATGTTGCGACGGCTGCTCTTGTCGTTCTCGCCGTAGCTGTTGCGCCGATCCTTCAGGTAGCTCAGGCGTTTGCGCTCCTGCGGCGTCTGCCGATCCATCACGTCGCCTTTCCGTCCCGGACGCCGGCACGTGTCGTCGGTGCTCGTCGCCGGGAGCGGTTCCGCTCACTTGGTGGGCTCGCGATTGTAGAGCCTCTTCGCCCACAGGTAGCTGCCCAGAGTGATCAGGGTGCACCAACCGACGGTCAGTATCGCGCTGTTGCCGATCGGGGTGCCCATCAGCAGCCCGCGCAGAGTCTCGATGAACGGGGTGAACGGCTGGTACTCGGCGAACCATTTCAGCCCTCCCGGCATCGAGGCGGTCGGGACGAACCCGCTGCCCGTCATGGGCAGGACCATCAGCGGCGTCAACATGTTGCTCGCGCCGGCGACGCTCTTGGCGAGCATGGCCAGTGCGACCGCCAACCAGGTGAGCGCGAGGATGATCAGGACGAGCACGCCGATCGCGCCGAGCCACGCGCCGAAGTCCGCCGTCGGCTCGAATCCCACGAGCAGCGCGACCCCGACGACGGCGGCGATACCCAGCAGGGTCTGGATCAGGCTGCCCAGCACATGACCGGTGAGCACCGAGACCCGGGCGATGGCCATGGTGCGGAACCGGGCGACGATGCCCTCGGTCATGTCGATGGACACCGAGATCGCCGTGCCCTGGGCCGCGGTCGCCACGGTCATCAGGACGACACCGGGGACGACGTAGTTCACGTAGGCGTCCCGGCCGCCCGAGGGCCCGCCGGGGCCGGTGTCGAGACCGGCGCCGAGGATGCCGCCGAGAACGTAGACGAACAGCAGCAGGAAGATCACCGGAACCCCGGCGGCCGTCAGGACGAGCGTCGGATAGCGCAGCATGTGCCGCAATTGGCGGCGCAACATGGTCGCCGAGTCGGTGAAGGCGTGCGAAGCGGTGATGGCGGCACTGCTCATCGGGCCGGCTCCTGTTCCGTGACCGGGTTGCTCGTCAGGGCGAAGTAGACGTCGTCGAGATCGGGGGTGTGGACCCGGAGTTCGTCCACGGCGAGCGTGTCGTGGTCGAGCCGGTCCAGCAGTGCGCGCAACGCCCGGACATCGCCCCGATGGGGGATCTGCAGGGTGTGTGTCTCGTCGTTGCGGGACGTCACCTCCAGCGTCCGGGCCGCGTGTTCGTAACCGCGTGCGTCGGCGAACCGCAGGCTGACGTGGCCGCCGCCGACCTGGCGTTTGAGCTGCTCCGGCGAGCCTTCCGCGACCAGTTTTCCCTGGTGCAGTACGGCGATTCGGTCGGCGAGCCGGTCGGCCTCGTCGAGGTACTGGGTGGTGAGGAAGATCGTGACGCGCTCGTCGGTCACCAGTCGGCGGATGATCTCCCACGTGGTCCGCCTGCTGCGCGGGTCCAGGCCGGTGGTCGGCTCGTCGAGGAAGATCACGCGGGGCCGGCCGACCAGCGTCATCGCCAGGTCCAGGCGGCGGCGCATCCCGCCGGAATAGGCCGCCGCGGGCTTGTGGGCCGCGTCCGTGAGATCGAACCGCGCCAGCAGGTCCGCGGCGCGCTGCCGCCGTTCCCGGCGGGGCAGGCGGTTCAGGTCGGCCATCAACAGCAGGTTCTCCCGGCCGGTGAGGAAGCCGTCCACCGCGGAGAACTGGCCGGTGACGCCGATCGCGGCCCGGACCGCGTCCGGATCCAGGACCACGTCGTGGCCGGTGATCCGAATCTCGCCGGCGTCGGCGCGGATGAGCGTGGACAGGATCTGCACCATGGTGGTCTTGCCGGCGCCGTTCGGGCCGAGCAGCGCGAAGACGGACCCTGCGGGGATGTCGAGGTCGATGCCGTCGAGCACCACGTGGTCGCCGTACGCCTTGCGTACCGCGGTCGCCGCGACCGCGGGTCGATCGAGATCGGTGGTCATGGGTTGTTTCACTCCCGTGGGTGAGATCCGGCGCCGGAGGGGCGCCTTTGTCACACCACGAAAGTAACGTTGCATTCACAAAAGCATCAATCATGAATACGTGAAGCAATGACGTCTATGCAGGTGGAGTGGCTAAATCATTGCATGGGCCGTGTCGGCTAATGCAACGTTGCACGTTGCATTAAGGTGGTTCCGATGCCCACAAGGAGGACGCCGATGCCCGGTGACAGACTCACCCTCCAGGACCGACGGCAGATCGCCGGGGGACTGCGCGAGGACCTGACCTACGCCGCGATCGGCCGCCGCATCGGGCGGCCGACCTCCACCGTCACCCGGGAAGTGATGCGCAACGGCGGGCCGCGCGGCTACCACGCCGAGGCGGCCCACCGGGCCGGCACCCGGGACGCGCGGCCACGCGGGACATCTTCGCCGACACCGTCACCGTCACCGGGAGGAGCCGACCCCGGCGGGCGTGATCCACGAATCGCGGACGAGGTGGACGCGCAGAGCGTGGAGTTGATGATTCGGGCGGGGCTCCCGCAGATGATGGCCAGGGTGCTCGCCGCGTTGCTGACCACCGACGGCGGCAGCCTCACCTCCGCGGAACTCGTGCGACGCCTGCGAGTCAGCCCCGCCTCGATCTCCAAGGCCATCGGCTACCTGGAGGGCCAGGCACTCGTCACCCGCGAACGCGACCCCCGCAGTCGCGCCGAACGCTACGCCGTCGACGACGACGTAGCGTTCCGGTCCATCATGGCCGGCGTGCACAACCAGGCCCTGATCGCCGAGGCGTGCGGCGTCGTGGCCCGCAAACTCGGCACCGCCACCCCCGCTGGCACCCGACTGGAGAATACGAGCCGGTTCCTCCTCCACGTCATCGACGACCTGGCCCGCTCGGCCGAGCACTGGCACCGGATCTACTTCACCGACCCCCGGGAGACGGACGAAAGCGACGACTGAACGGGTCGTGTCGCCCTCGGACCGGGCGCGGTGATCGCGGGTACGCGCGGGCGGTGCGCGGCTATGCGTAGGTGTGCAGGGCGGCCACGATCGCGGCGGCCAGGCGGTCGGGAGCGCCTTCGGCGTGGGACAGGAACAGGGACGGCTCGGTCAGTTCCAGTTCCAGCAGGGTCGGCGTGCCGTCGGCGGCGGGGACCAGGTCGACGCGCGCGTAGAGCAGGGGGGAGATCGGGATCTCGGTCAGGACCCGGGCCCCGACCGCGAGTTCGGCGGCGGAGGGCTCGCGCGGCTCGATCGTCTCGGCCTTGTACAGGCCGTCGATCAACTCGCCGCCGCGGCCGTCGAGGATGGGGCCCTTGCGGATGGCGTGGCTGAAGACGCCGTCGAAGTAGACGAGCGCGGTCTCACCGACGGTGTCGACGGCCTCCAGGTACGGCTGGACCATGACGGTGCGGCCGTCGGCGAGCAGGGCGGTGGCGTGCCCGGCGGCGAGCGCGCGTTCCTCCGGGGAGGCCAGATCGTAGCGCTCGGTGTCGCGCGACCCGGCGCTTATCGCCGGCTTGACCACGTGTACCCCGGAGGTGGGCAGCGTGACGGTCGAGTCGGGCTCCAGCCACATCGTCTCGACCACGGGCAGGCCGGCCCGGGTGAGGTCGCGCAGGTAGGTCTTGTCGGTGTTCCAGGCCACGACCGCCGCCGGGTTGGCCAGGCGCGGCACGCTCGCGGCCCACTTCACGAACGCTTTGTGGTGCGACGGGTAGTCCCACACCGAGCGCAGCACCACGAGGTCGTACGCGTCCCAGTCCACCGTCGGGTCGCTCCACACGGCGCCCTCGGCGCGGATGCCGTGCGCGGCCAGCGGGGCGATGAGCAGACGGTCGTCCGGGTCGAGGTCGGGCAGCTCGGCGCAGGTGACGAGGGCGACGCGGGGTTCGATCATGGCGTCAGATTAACCGGACACCCTGATCGATGATCACACAAGTCGGGCGGTGTCTCGTGGGATGACTCGGCCGGGCGTGTGCTCGGGCCGGATCGGGCGCGGGCGTCGTGGGCGGTGATCGGCGCCGCGGTGTGGTCGTTCGACGGGCCGGCGCGTTTCGGGGCCGCCCCGGGGGTGAGAACGATGAGAGGGACGAGGCTTTGGGGGCACCGTGGTCGGTTCATCGGACACCGCGCCCTTCGGGCCGGCCGAGATCGTCGCCGTACGTCACGGCGAAAGCACGGCGAACGCCGCTTTCGCCGCGGCGGCGGCCCGCTCCGCCGCTCGCTCCGCCGCCGCCCGGTCCGCCGGCGTCGCGGCGGATCCGGCCGGCGGGTGGGAGGCGGAGGAGCCGGATGGGGACGGCGAGTTCGCCCCGTCGCTGGTCGGGCGCGACGCCGACATCGCGCTCAGCGCGCGGGGCGAGGGCCAGGCCGGCGCGGTCGGGCGGCGGCTCGCACTCAGGGGGGAGACCCCGGACGTGGTCCTGGTCTCGCCGTATCGCCGGGCCCGCTCGACGATGCGGATCATCGCCCGCGAAGCCGCCCGAGTGGGCCTGCTGTTGCCCCCGCCCCGACGCGACGAGCGGTTGCGCGACCGGGAGATGGGCGTGCTGGAGCTGCGTACGGCCGCCGCCATCGAACGGCTTCACCCGGACGAGGCCGAGCGGCGGCGGCGGGTCGGCGACCTCTACTACCGTCCGCCCGGCGGCGAATCGTTGGCCGATGTCGCGCTGCGGTTGCGTACGCTGCTGGCCGATCTCCGGCACGAGGCGCCGGGCGCGCGTGTGCTGATCGTGGGGCACGACTCGACCGTCCTGATGCTGCGTTACGTCCTGGAGGGGCTGACCGAGACCGACGTCGACCGGTTGGTACGGACCGACCCGGTGGGCAACGCGTCCATTTCCCGCTGGCGGGTTCGGGACGGGCGGCTGCGGGGGATCCGCTACAACGACATGCGGCATCTCCGGGGGATCGACGTGCACTGAGGGCGGTCGGGCGGCGAGGTCGGGCCGGGAGCACCGGCCGGGTGGTCGGGCCGGGCCGGCTCGGGCGGGCAACGTGATGGCCGATATGCGCCGGCGCGGGGTCGCGCCGAGCGGTTGCATCGGGGTGCGCGGTTCCGTCGCGGAATTGCCGTCGTCCTATCGCCCGTGCAGCCGGTGCCACCCGTGCCGTGTGTGCACGTCGAAAGTGGAGCTTTCTCGTGTCGACCGTCGTCCCCGGCCCGGGGAACCCTCATCCGCCTGCGCCGGGGCGTTCGCGGTGGGCGCTGCCGGTGCCGCTGAGCGCGGTACTCGTCACCACGCTCGACTTCTTCGTCGTCAACGCGGCGCTGCCCGCGATCGAACGTGACCTCGACGCGGGGGCCGGCGCGCTGCGGATGGTCGTCGCCGGCTACGGGCCGGCCTATGCCGCCGGGCTGATCACCGCCGCGCGACTGGGCGAACTCTACGGTCAGCGGCGGGTGTTTTTGGTCGGCGTGGCCCTTTTTACGGCCGCCTCGGCGGGTTGCGGGCCGGCCGCGGACGCGGCGGGCCTGGTCGGCTGCCGGATCGCGCAGGGCGGGGCGGCGGCGCTGATGGCGCCTCAGGTGCTGGTGCTGATCGGGGCGTTGTATCCGACGGGGCGCCGAACGGGCGCGGGCGTTCGGGCGATATGGGGCGACGGTCGGGCCGGCGGGGGTGAGCGGTCAGGTGGTGGGCGGGCTGCTGATCGCCGCCGATCCGGTCGGACTCGGGTGGCGGGCCTGCTTCCTGGTCAATCTGCCGCTCGGGGTGGCGGCGCTGGTGCTGACGCCGCGGTCGGTGCCGGCGCCGGCACCGACCGTCCGGAGTCGAGGGGCGCTCGATCCCGTGGGGGCGTTGCTGATCGCGGTGGGACTGGGCTGCGCGGCCTGGGCGTTGTTGCGCGGCGGCGCCGACGGGGGGTCGGTGTCGCGGCAACTGCCGTGGATCGTGGCGGCGATCGGGGCGACGGCGGTTTTGGTGCGGCAGCAGCGTGGGCGGGTGCGGGTCGGGCGGCGGCCGTTGGTGGACCCGACGGTGTTTCGGGAGCGGGGTTTTCCGGTGGGGGTGGCCGCGCTCGGGTTGTTGTTCGGGACCTCGGCGGGGTTGTCCACGATCCTGCCGCTGTACCTGCAACTCGGATGTGGATACGGGCCGTTGGCGTCCGGTGCGGTGGCCGCGTCGATCAACCTCGGCTTTCTGGGCGCGGCGGCCGGAACCGGGCGGTGGTACGGCCGGTTCGGCGATCGACTGCCGACCGCCGGGGCGCTGTTGCTCGCGGCGGGGATCGGGGTCGCCGGGTGCGCGTCGGCGACGGTCGTGGTGTTGCCGATGGGTCTGCTGGTCGCCGGCGCCGGCGCCGGGATGGGCCTGGTGCCGGCGCCGTTGACCTCGGCGGTGCTCGCGGGGGTCGGTCCGGGGCGGGTGGCCGCCGCGTCCGGGGTGATCGGTACGGCGCAGGAGATGGGCGGCGTGCTCGGCGGTGTGCTCGCGACCGCGGTGTTCTTCGCCCTGCTCGGCGACGAACGGGTGGACCCCCGCTGGAAGGTCGCCTTCCACGGAAGTGTGGGGGTCCTGGTGCTGTTCGGCCTGGCGGTCGCCGCGCTCGCCGCCGTGCATCGTCGGCGCGGTGCGGCGTGCTCTCGGACGGTGCCGGTGACCGGCCGCGTGCCGACCGCCACGCGGGCCGAATCGCCGGGGCCCTGACGCCGGGTGGGGCGTTTCGTCGAGCCGGCGGCCGACGGCCGGGCACGGGGGAGTGGACCCGGCCGCCGGCGCCCTTCATACCCACGGGGTGGGGGGTGCGCCGTCGCGCATCGGGGGTGTCAGGTCCCCTCCCGCTCCCGTTCGGTGCCCTTTGGTTGCCCGGGTTCGAGGCCGGAAAACCGCTTCGGATCGAAGAGGTCGAACCCGGCCGGACCAGGCTGCCAACCGATCGCGCGGGCGACCATTCGAAGGCGATAGCGCCATTACCGAACAGAAACTTGACGCTGCGTCAGCAACCGGAACGGGAACCCCCGGGATCCGTTTCATCCCTGATCAGCCGCTTGATCACGGATGCGGTGGGGAGGGTGCGCGCCGGTCGCAACGGCCCCGGGCAGGTCCTCGATCGGCTCCCGGTCGGCGCTCGCTCGGCCTTCGCCGGCCCCCGGCCCGCCCCCACCCCGGCTCACGTCCCCGGCAGCCGCTCCAGTGCCGCGATCAGGTCCGGGTAGCGGCGGGTCCGGGCGCCGCCGTCCACCCCGTACGTGCTGCCCGAGACGAAGCCCGCCTCGTCCGAGGCCAGGAACAGCACCACGGCGGCCACCTCCTCCGGTTCGGCGAAGCGGCCCAGCGGGGCGTTGGCCACGTACTCCTCGACCACGCCCGGGACATGCCACATGCCGGCGGTGGCCTGCGTGCGGATCAGGCCCGGCGCCACCGCGTTCACCCGGATGCCCGCCGACCCCAACTCCAGCGCCGCGACCTCGGTCAGCGCGACCACGCCGGCCTTGGCCGCGCAGTACGCGGCCATGCCCCGGCCGGGCTGGACCGCGTTGAGCGAGGCCATGGTGACGATCGAGCCGCCCCCGCCAGGCCGGGCCCGCATCGCGCGGCCGGCGTGTTTGACGGTCAGGAACGCGCCGTTCAGGCACAGGTCGACGACCCGGCGCCAGGCCGCGTAGTCGTGGTCGACCAGTTCGGCCGCGGTGCCGCCGCCCGCGTTGGCCACCGCGATGTCCAGGCCGCCGAAATCGTCCACGGCGGCCCCTACCAGCGCGGCCACGTCGTCCTCGACGGTCACGTCGCACAACCGGGTGCGGCAGCGCTCCGGGCCCAACTCCTCGGCGAGCGTGGCCAGTCCGCCCGCATCCACGTCCCCGGCCACCACCAGGGCCCCCTCGGCCACGAACCGGCGCGCGACGGCTCGCCCGATGCCCGCCGCGGCGCCGGTCACCAGTGCGACCCTGCCCTCGATCCGACCCCCGCCGGTCGACCCCACCCCGTTCGTCCGCCCGCTCACGTCGAGGCCCCCTTCGTGCTCTCGTAGTCCTTCACGGCCCCGCCGACCGCCTGCGCCGTCTGGTCCCGCCAGGTCTCGGACAGGCCGACCTGCCAGTCCTGCGACGCGATCGGGCCGTGTGCCGCGCCGGTGAAGTACGGGATCACCTCGCGCGCGATCAGTTCGTACGACCGCCTGGTCGCCGCCGGGTCGGCGAAGTCTGCGCCCATGAACAGGTAGGTGCCGAAACCGCCGGACTTCTGCCACAACCGCTCGATCTGCCGAATCGCCATCTCCGGCGTGCCGCAGATGAACGAACCGGTCGCGTTGCCCCGATCGATGCGCTGCGCGAGTGGGGTGTCCGCGTCGAGCGGGACCGGCAGCACCTTGGCCTGGTAGTTCTGGATGCCTTCGAGGCCGTACGCGACCTCGCGGCGCGCCTGCTCCTCGGTCTCGGCGATGTGCATCATGCCCATCAGCCGCCACGCCGACCGGTCCATGGTCCGTCCGTGGCGCGCGGCCACCTCGTTCGCGATGCCCCAGTGCGAGCCGAGCGCGTCGAAGCCGCCTTCCTGGCTCGCGGCGATCGACAGCATGCCCGCGCCGAATCGGCCGGCGGTGCGCGGTCCGGCGGGGGAGAAGGTCGCGGCGACGGCGATTTCGAACGACGGGTGGGTGTACGGCCGCAGTTGCAGCCGGGCGTCGCGCAGAGTGAACCAGTCGCTCTCCCGGGTCACCGGCTCGCGGCCCGCGAGCAGGGCCACGATCGCCTCCAGGGATTCCTCCATCATGGCCCGCTGGCGCGCGGTGTCGATGCCGAGCATGTGCGCGTCGGAGGCGAGTTGGCCTGGACCGACGCCGAGCATGACCCGGCCGCGGGTGAGGTGGTCGAGCAGGACCATGCGGTCCGCGACGTGCAGCGGGTGGTGGTACGGCAGCGAGACCACGCCGGTGCCGAGGCGGATGTGTCGAGTTCGGGCCGCGGCGCTCGCGATGAACAGTTCGGGGGAGGCGACGATCTCCCAGCCGCCCGAGTGGTGCTCGCCGATCCACGCCTCGGCGTAGCCGAGCCGGTCCAGATGTTCGACCAGGGCCAGATCCTGTTCGAGCAGCAGGGTCGGATTGCGTCCCGCCTGATGGAACGGGGCCAGGAACACCCCGAACTTCAGCGGATCGCGCTCGCCGAGGGCCACCTGCCGGGCGATCTGCTGCGCTTCCGTGTGCGCCACTGCGACTCCTTGACTGGACGGGGTGGGAGCGGACGATCGGCCGGAAACCGATCGGCCGTCAACGTTCCATGACGCGATGCGCGAAGCAATAGGCGCACTATGCGAAAAGGGTGTCCCGAGTCGGGCGCCGGCCGGCGGGCCGGTCGGTCGCTCGATCGGGTACGGAGCGCGGCCCCGAGGCGCCACAGTGGTGACGGAGCCCGAAATGTATTGGCCCGTCCGGCGCCGAGCCGGTAGTAAGGGATGTCACCTCGGATCCACTCCGACCGCTCACCCCCGACCGCTCCACCCCGACCGCAGGACGAAGGACGCGCGCACGCCATGGGCTACATCGATGTCAACGCCATCTCATTCACCTTGCCGGATGGACGTGTGCTGCTCGATGACGTGAGCTTCCGGGTCGGCGACGGCAGCACCGTGGCGCTGATCGGCGCGAACGGCGCGGGCAAGACCACGCTGCTGCGGATCATCACGGGCGAGCTGAAACCGGACGGCGGCGCGGTGGCCCGCACGGGCGGGCTCGGCATCATGCCGCAGTTCGTCGGCCGGATCCGGGACGCGTCCACCGTGCGCGACCTGCTGGTCTCGCTGGCCCCGCCGCGGATCCGCGACGCGATGCGCGCCGTCGACGACGCCGAACTCGCGCTGATGGAGCACGACGACGAGAAGCACCAGATGCGCTACGCCGGCGCGCTGGCCGAGTTCGGGGACGCCGGCGGCTACGACATCGAGCCGGCGTGGGACCAGTGTTGCCAGGCGGCGCTCGGCACGACCTACGACATCGCCAAGTGGCGCGAGGTGCGCACGCTGTCCGGCGGCGAGCAGAAGCGGCTGGCCCTGGAGGCGCTGCTGCGCGGGCCGGACCAGGTACTGATCCTCGACGAGCCGGACAACTACCTCGACGTACCCGGCAAGCGCTGGCTGGAGCAGTCGCTACGGGAGAGCCAGAAGTCGGTCCTGCTGGTATCGCACGACCGCGAACTGCTCGCCCGCGCGGCCGACCGCATCGTCACGATCGAACTCGGCGCGGCGGGCAACACGGTCTGGATCCACGGGGGTTCGTTCGCCACCTACCACGAGGCCCGGCGCGCGCGATTCGAGCGCTTCGAGGAGTTGGGCCGTCGGTGGGACGAAGAACACGCCAAGCTCAAGGCGTTGGTCCTGATGTACAAGACCAAGGCCGCGTACAACGACGGCCTGGCCTCGCGGTTGCAGGCGGCCCGGACCCGACTGCGCAAGTTCGAGGAGATCGGCCCGCCGCAGAACATCCCGCGCGAGCAGGACGTGAAGATGCGGTTGCGCGGATCGCGCACCGGCAAGCGTGCGGTGGTCGCCGAAGCGCTGGAACTGAGCGGTCTGATGAAGCCGTTCGACACGGAGATCTGGTACGGCGACCGGGTGGCGGTGCTCGGCTCGAACGGCTCGGGCAAGTCGCACTTCCTGCGACTCCTCGCGGCCGGCGGCACGGACCCGGAGGCCGAACACGAACCGGTCGGCGACACGGTGATCGCGCCGGTCGCGCACACGGGTCGGGCCCGGCTCGGCGCGCGGGTGCGGCCCGGGTGGTTCGCGCAGACGCACGACCATCCGGAGTTCGCGGGCAAGACCCTGGTCGACATCCTCGGCCGGGGCGACGAACACCGCAGCGGCCTGGGCCGGGAGGGTGCGGCCAGGGTGCTCGACCGGTACGAGCTGGCCTATGGCGCGGAGCAGCCGTTCGACACCCTGTCCGGCGGCCAACAGGCCCGATTCCAGGTGCTGTTGCTCGAACTCTCCGGCGCCAACCTGCTGCTGCTCGACGAGCCGACGGACAACCTGGACCTGGTCTCGGCCGAGGCCCTCCAGGACGCCCTGGAGGCCTTCGACGGCACGGTCCTGGCCGTCACCCACGACCGCTGGTTCGCCTCGTCGTTCGACCGCTTCATGGTCTTCGGCCAGGACGGCCACGTCCGCGAAACCGACGGCCCGGTATGGGACGAGGGCCGCGTGGAACGCGCCCGAACCTGACCCGCCGGGTAAACCGAGTCCCGGGTCGGGTTTCGGGGTAACCGGAATGACGGGGGTGGGCGGTCTGCCCTACGGTTCGGCGGATGCATCCCCACTTCGACGCGGCGAATGAAGCGAACGAGCCGGACGAGTCGAGCGCTGCGCGCGACGTGGTTGTTCGGTGTGCCGACGACCGGGATACCCGGATATGTCTTCGGGACGCGTTCAGTCCGGACGACGAGGTCGCGGTCGCGCACTCCCCGGCGTCGCGACTGGTCAACTACACGGTCGAGTTGCGCGGGCCGGGGCTGGCCGCGCGCCTGGAGCGGGTGGTGGGCTGGAGCGGTGAGGCGACCGAGATCGACGGCTTTTTGACGGACCTCGCCCGGGACTTCGGGGGGTGGGACGGTGAGCGGACCTGGCGTACGGACGATCGGGATCTGACCGTCAGGGCGGTGTTCCGATCGGGGGGCCGGGTGGAGCTGACCTGGGAACTGCGGCCGTGGCGTAGCGCCGACGGCCGCTGGACCGCTTCGGCGACGACGGTGTTGGCGGCGGGGGAGCAGATGTCGGTACTGGCGGCCGATGTCCGGCACTTCCTCGCCGGCGCGGGAGCGTGACGGCGCCACGCCGGTTGCGCCGGCGCCGACACGAGCCGCCGGCGCCGATGTGCTCGCCCGCCCCCGCTCACCCGTGTTCGGTGAAGGCTTCCGTGATCGCCGCGTGGTCCGCGCCGGATGCGAGGAGCAGGCGCAGCAGTACGCGGGCCTTGTACGGGTCGAGCAGGCCGCCGTTGAGCAGGCCGCGGCGTTGCAGGTCGGTTTCCGAACCGATCGCGCCGTAGGTGTGGCGCAGCACGGGTCCGGCCCCCGTGCGCGAGGTCAGCACGACCGGGATGTGTTCGGCGAGCGCACCCAACGTCGGGGCGAGCGCCGACGAGACGTGGCCGACGCCGAATCCGGCCACCACCAGCCCCCGATGGCCGCCCGGAAGGCCCGCGAGCAGCGCGCCGTCGTCGTCGAACGTGGCCGGGTACAGCGCCACGCGGGCCGCGGCCAGCGCATCGGCCGAGGGCGTCGGCAGCGGGGTGTGTCGCGGGGGAGCGGTCAGGATCCGGACCCGCTCCTCGATCACCCGGCCCAGCGGCCCGGTGTCGGGCGAGGCGAACGCGCTCGTGCTGGTGCTGTGCGTCTTGCGGACCCGGCGCGCGGCGTGGATCTCGTCGCCCAGGACCACCAACGCGCCGAGCCCGCGCGCCGGTTCGGCCGCCGCGACCCGCACGGCGGCGAGCAGGTTGGCCGGCCCGTCGGGGCCCGCCAGGGTCGGGTTGCGCATTGCCCCGGTGAGGACGAACGGTTCCGGGTGCGGCCACACGAGGTCGACCAGGTAGGCGGTCTCCTCCAGGGTGTCGGTGCCCTGGGTGACCACGACGCCCGCCGCGCCCTCGGCGACCGCGCGCGATCCGGCGGCGACCACGTCGAGGATCCGGGCGAAGGTCAGGTCGGCGCTGGGTACGGCCCGCACGTCCTGTACGCGCAGCCGCACGCCCGACTCGGTCAGGCCGGGGACGGCGGCGGTCAGGTCGGCGCCGGTGAGTCGGTTCACCACCGGGCCGGCGGTGGACCCGTCGGTGCCCGCCATGGCGATCGTGCCCCCGAGCGTGAACAGCGCGACGTGCATCGGTCGGACCTTCCCGTGGATCACTGCGATGGACCCGGACACGGTATCCGCCCGCGCCGAGGACCGGCCCCGGCCCGACCGCCCGTCGGCGGCGGTCTCGGCGATCGGGGGCACACGTGAAACGACCCCGAGGGACGTATGTCCACTCGGGGTCGCCAGGTGCTTTTCGGTGCCGTCGTGCGACGGTGCCGCTCCTCGGGCCGGATTCGACATCGTGCGGTCGGGCCGGCCTGCGGGTCGGGGGTCATCGCCGCCGTCACCGGGTGAGCAGCTGCAGGTTCCGACGCATGCGCAGCGACTCGATCGCCGCGGCGCTCTGTACCGCCTCCTGCTGCACCCGCTCGGCCCGACGGGCCTTGGCCGCGGTGCGCCGGCTGCGCAGGGCCGCCACGACCATCCGGTCCCGACTGGCGACGGTGAGAAGCTCCTGCTGACGGTTCTTGTAAAGCTCGTACTCGATCACTGTGTCCACCTTCTGCTACTTCGACCCGGTCTCCCCGGCTCGTGGTAACAGCTTCGCGCCCCAGTGGGGGTCGGGGCATGAGGCGGATGCCGCATCTATCCGGGGATCCGTCGCTCCCCGGGTACCTAAGCCGATCCGAGCCGGCCTAAGTCGACGTAAGGCGGCCTAAGGTCTCCTGAGGTCTTCCAAGGTCCCCTGAGGGGGGTCCGCCGGAACACTCACGACAACGCCCTGACCTGGGCAGACGCGAGGCGGACGACACCCTCGGCCGCGGTCAGCGGATAAGGCCCCGGCTCCGGGCCGCGGCGAGCCATTGCGGGTACTGGCCCACCAGCCGCTCGAAGAGTTCGTCGTCGCTCAGGCTGTTCAGGTCGGCGACCGTGAAATAGGCCGTGTTGTCGAGGAAGCGGCCGGACAGGTCGTCCAATTCGGCCAGGAACTCGAACTCGTCCGGCTCGCCGATGGCCATGAACTGCCAGAACACCGGCTCGTAACCGGAGGAGCGGATGTGCTCGCGGGCCGCGTCCTCCTCGCTCGTCGCACCGTCCGTCACGAACATCACGAACACCGGCGGCTCGGGCGGCGCGGCCGCGGGCAGCGGCGTCGACCGTGGGTCGCCGGAGCCGAAGTAGTACTCCCGCACCGCGCGCATCGCCTCGCCGTAGTCGGTCCACGGGCCCACGTCGGCCTCGGCGTACACGGTCGCCACCCGCCCCCGATGGTTGTCCGCGTCCATGCCGCCGAACCGCCGGGCGAAGGCCGCGAACGGGAACACGTCCACCTCGCCGTCGTCGTCGAAGCGCAGCGCCAGCGACAACACCCGCTCGGCCAGCGCCTGCACCTGGCCGCTCTCGTACATCTCGTCCATCGAGATGGACATGTCCAAAACCAGCGCGACGCGCGCGGTGTGCTCGGCCAGGCCGTGCTTCTCCAAGCCGATCGCGGCCTTCTTGGTCAGCGAGAGCAGCGTGTCGTGGCCGTCGCGGGCCAGCCGCTTCTCCATCGAGATCAGCCGCTGCTTCTTGAGGTCGACCACGGGCGCCGAGGGCGCGGACTCCTCCGCCGCCACGCTGATCCCGAAGTCCGTGGCCAGGCCCGCCAATCCGGAGTCGTAGCCCTGCCCGACCGCGCGAAACCGCCACCCGCCGGCCCGGCGGTACACCTCGCCGAACACGAACGCCGTCTCCGTCGTGGCGTCGTCGATGTCGAACGAGACCACCGAGGCGCCGGTCGCCGCGTCGGTCAACTCCAGCCGCAGGCCCGGCACCCGGCCGAACGCGCCACCGTCCGCCGAGGCAGCCAGGATTACCGCCGCCAGGTCGTCGGGCGCCCGATCCAGGTCGAGGACCACGGTGTCGGAGCCGGGCCGCTTGCCCCGATGGCCGACCGCACCCGAAGGGTGGGCCGGCTGGTTGTAGAAGACCATGTCCGCGTCGCCGCCCACCCGGCGTTCGCCGTTCAGCAGCAGCGCCGACACGTCGACGTCCGGCACGCCCGGACCCGGTCGCCAGCTGAGGGTGGCGTGCAGATTCCCGGTCGACAGAGGGGCGTTCGCGCCCTTGGCGAGCTTCGTCATGCCCTCACCGTGCCACAGCGCCCGAGCTGCGGTGCGGTTCGGGCGAGTTCGGTGCGGGCGGACGAGGACGACTCCGCCGGCACCGGCCAAGAACCGGTCCGCCAGGATGGGCTTATGGCGTCGATCGTGTTGGCATCGCTCACCGTGGGCTGGATCCCCGTCGCGCATCGCATGGAGCTGCTGCGCTGCGACGAGGTGCCCGCCGGCTACACCGTGACCACCGGCTTCGTGTTCGCCGTGGACGCGCTGGGACGTACGTTGCTCACCCGGGTCGACCGGTCGGGGCGCGGCTGGGAGGTGCCGGGTGGGCACCTGGATCCGGGCGAGACGCCGGCCCTGGCGGCGGCGCGGGAGCTGGCCGAGGAGACGGGGCTGCGCGTGGACGCGGGCCGGTTGACGTTGCTCGGCGGCCAGCGGATCACCCTGTCGGATCCGCCGCCGGCCGGCTATCGGTATCCGGCCCGGGCGTTCCAGGCCTTCCACGCCGTGCGGCTGCCGGACCCGGGCGCGCCCACCCGCCCGGAGCCGGGCTCGGAGTGCGGGGCGGCCGAGTGGGTCGGGCGGGCCGAGGTCGCCGCCCGCTGTCCGGGCGCCGCCTGGCTGCCGCTGCACGCGACGTTGTTCGGCTGACCGGGGGCTGCCGCGCTGACGCCCGGCCCGGCCCACCTCCGCGCCGCGTCCGACGGCCGGGCCAGGCCCACCCCCCGCCGCACCGCCGGGCCGAAACGGGCTAATCTGCACCGATGATCACCGTCTCCACCGCCAACGTGAACGGGCTGCGGGCCGCGGCCGGCAAGGGCTTCACCGAGTGGCTGGGCGCCACCGAGGCCGATGTGGTGTGCCTCCAGGAGGTACGGGCCACGCCCGACCAGCTCAGCGACGAGGTCCGCGACCCCGAGGGCTGGTACGCCTACTACGCGCCCGCCACCGCCAAGGGCCGGGCCGGCGTCGCGGTGTACAGCCGGATCCGGCCGAGCGCGGTCCGGATCGGCTTCGGGTCGGCCGAGTTCGACGCGTCCGGGCGGTGGATCGAGGTCGACCTGCCCAAGGTGACCGTGGCCAGCCTGTACCTGCCCACCGGCGAGGCGGATACGCCCAAGCAGGAGGAGAAGAACCGGTTCATGGCCGATCTGCTCGCGCACCTGAAGGTGATGCGCGCGACGGCCGCGATCGGCGGGCGCGAGTCGCTGGTGTGCGGGGACTGGAACATCGCGCACACCGAGCACGACATCAAGAACTGGAAGGGCAACGTCAAGAAGTCCGGGTTCCTGCCCGAGGAGCGGGCCTGGCTCACCGACCTGTTCGGCGCGGCCGACTGGCACGACGTGGTCCGCCGGATCCACCCCGAGGGCCCCGGGCCGTACTCGTGGTGGTCGTACCGGGGCAAGGCGTTCGACACCGACGCCGGGTGGCGGATCGACTACCACGTCGCGACCCCGGAACTGGCCGACGTGGCGCTCACGGCGGTGACCGAGCGGGCGGACAGCTACGACGCGCGCTGGTCCGATCACGCGCCGGTGACGGTGGCGTACGACATCTGAGCGGGGCGGGTCCGCACGGCATTCCCGCGGGCCTGCCCGTCGACGTCCGCGCGGGCCGGCCCCTACGACATCCGTGCCGGCTCCGGGATCGGGTCGGGGTCCGTGCCGGGTGCGTTCGGCGTGTCGTGGAGCGTTTCGCGGCGCCGCCGCATGGCCTTCGTATGGCATTCGTCGCAGCACCACGGGGTGACCGGCATCGCCATCAACTCGGCCAGCCGGGCACGGGTCGTGTCGTCGGCCGGGGTGTAGACCATCATCCGGGTCTCCGGGACGTTCAGCTGCAACCGGGTGGCCGAGAGATCCAGCCGGCCCACCGCGACATGCAGGAGTCGCTTGATGTGCCGACTGCCCGAATTGACCTCGCGGCGAGCCCACAGTCGGGCGAACTCCGGGCTGGCGTCGGTCAGTCGGCTGACGAACGACTCCCACTCCGGCTCACCGACGTGCCGGGCGAACGCGGTCTGCAACTCGGCGACCATGCGCGGTTCCTCGAAGGCCCGGTCGATGAACGGATTGCACGTCTCCCGCGACGTGAACGTGGCCCAGATCGCGTTGCGTTCCTCGATCGGCATGTCGGCCATGCTCGGAAACAGCCTGGAGTACGCGCCGTTCCAGGCCAACACGTCGTAGCGGGCGTTGTACACCGCCGCCGGATGCGGGACCAGCGTGTCCAGGATCTCCTGGATCTCCGCCGGCAGCGTCGCCCCCGGCGGCGGCGCGACCTCCCAGGGCACCTGCGCGAGGCGGTACAGGTGGGTGCGTTCGGCCGGGTCCAGACCCAGGGTGCGCGCGACCGCGTCCAGCACCTGGATGCTCGCGTTGATCGGCCGACCCTGTTCGAGCCAGGTGTACCAGGTCACCCCCACCCCGGCGAGCAGCGCCACCTCCTCGCGGCGCAGCCCCGGCGTGCGTCGGCGCAGGCCCGGGGGCAGGCCGACCTCCTCCGGGGTGCGGCGCTCGCGCCGACTGCGCAGGAACGCGCCCAACTCGGTGCGCCGGCTGGCGGTGTTGGTGCTCATGCGGCCATCCTCGCCGCTCTCCCGCCGGGCTGCCAGGTGCTCTCGGTACCAGGATCGACAGGCTCTCGGCAACAGGATCGCCGCCCCCGCACGCTCCTTGCATGACCACGACAACAGCCGCGCCGGCCACGGCGCGGCGCGCCCATCCGCTCCTGCTGACGGCGTTGCTCACCGCACAGTTCATGGCCCTGCTCGACACGTCGGTCGTCAACGTCGCCGGCCCCACCATCCGTACCGATCTGGACACCAGCGGCGCGGGTCTGCAACTGGTCGTCTCCGGCTACACCATCGTCTACGCGATGCTCATCGTCACCGGCTCCCGGCTCGGCGGGCGGCACGGTTTCCGCCGGGTCTTCGGCGTCGGCCTGGTCGTCTTCACCGCCGCGTCGCTGGCGTGCGGGCTCGCCTGGGACGACACGTCGCTGATCGCGGCCCGCGCCGTCCAGGGCGGCGGCGCCGCGCTGATGGTGCCCCAGGTGCTCAATCTGATCCAGGCGACCTACGCCGGGGCCGACCGGGCCCGGGCGATGGGGCGCTACGCCGCGACCATCGCCGGCGGCATGGTCGCCGGGCAGGTGCTCGGCGGACTCCTGGTCAGCGCCGACCTGTTCGGGCTGTCCTGGCGCCCGGTGTTCCTGATCAACATCCCGGTCGGGATCGTGCTGTACGTGCTCGCGCGGCGGGTGCTGCCCGACGGCGGGATCCCCTCGGCGCGCGGCCTGGACCTGCCCGGTCTGGCCCTGCTCGCCCCCGCCCTGCTGGCCCTGGTCGTCCCGCTGGTGATGGGGCACGAGTTGGACTGGCCGACCTGGGGGTGGGTGAGCCTGGCCGGGTGCGTCGTGTTGTTCGTGCTGTTCGGCTTCGTCGAACGGCGCGCGTCGCATCCGCTGATTCCGGCGTCGTTGTTGCGAGTGCCCGGGGTGCTGCCGGGGGCGGTGACGCTGCTGCTCGCGATGACGGCGTTCGGCGGGTTGATGTTCTCCACCGCGCTGTACGTCCAGGGCGGCCTGGGCTACTCGGCGCTGGAGGCGGGGTTGACCTTCATCCCGGCCTCGCTGGTGTTCGCGACGGTGTCGCTGCGCTGGCAGGTGTTGCCCGCCGCGTGGCATCCGCGGTTGCCGATGATCGGGATGCCGATCGGCGCGCTCGGCTTCGCGGCCAACGCGTGGACGTTCCGCACCGGGCAACCGCTGCCGGTGCTGCTCGCCACGATGGCGGCGGGCAGTTTCGGTCTTGGCGTGGCGTACAGCCCGGTGATGACGCTGGCGCTGCGCCGGGTGCCGCTGCCGCAGGCGTCGGACGCGTCCGGCCTGATGGTGACGATGATCCAGCTCGGCCAGGTGCTCGGGGTGGCCGTGTTCGGCACCCTGTACCTGTCGGTCGGCGGCGACTTCCACCACGCGGGCGAGGTGACGGCGTTGTGGATCGCGGCGACGGTGTTGGTCACCACCGTGCCGGCGGCGCGACTGCGTCGGTGAGGTTCGGGGGCCGCGGGGGTGCCCCCGGTGTTCGTCGACGAGGTCGGGGCCGCGGCGGGTGCTATCCGGTGTTCGCCGCGGCCTCCGCCGCGTCCTGGGCGGCCAGGACGCGGTGGCCGTATTCGAGGGACCACTCGCCCAGCGCCCGGAACGGGACCAGGAGGGATTCGCCCAGGTCGGTCAGCGCGTACTCGACGCGCGGTGGCGCCTCGGCATAGGTACGGCGCTCGACCAGGCCGTGGTATTCGAGCCGGCGCAACGTCTCGGTGAGGACCTTCGCGCTGATCCCGCCGATCCGCGCGGCCAGTGCGCCCGGGCGCATCGGGCCGTCGGCCAGCGCGTAGACGACCACGCTGTTCCAGCGGTTGGTGAGCAGGTCGAAGGCGACGCGGGCGCGGCAGTCGGCGACGTACTCGCCTTCGTGCTCGGTCATGGCACCCATTCTCACCCGGCCGTCACTTACCGAACGGTGTGCATCGGCGCGCCTAGCGTCGTGGAGTCGGAAAGACACACGTCGTGGGTCGTATGGGAGAAGTGCGATGCGAATCGGAATATTGGGCGCGGGCAACATGGCGGCGGCGCTGGGGGCCAAGTGGGTCGGGGCCGGGCATGACGTGCTGGTCGGGGCCCGGTCGGCGGAGCGGGCCGCGGCGCTCGCCGAGCGGATCGGGGCGCGGGCGGGCACGTTCGCGAAGGCCGCCGGGCATGGGGAGGCGGTGCTGGTGGCGGTCGGGCACGCGGCGGTCGGGGAGGTGGTCCCGCCGCTGGCGCCGAGCCTGATCGGCAAGGCCCTCCTCGACTGCTCGAACCCGATCGTCCCCGGACCGGGCGGCCTGATGTTGACCACGGACGGCGGCCCGGCGGCGGCCGACGCGCTCGCGGCGGCGGCCCCCGGGGCGCACGTGGTCAAGGCATTCCACCTGGGCGCGGCCGAGGTGTGGGCGGGCCCGCACGCCACCGGCCTCGGCGTACCGCTGTGCGGTGACGACCCGACGGCACTGGCCGTGGCACAGACCCTGGTCGCCGACATCGGATCGGTACCGCTGCCGGTCGGCGGCCTGGACCGGGCGGGCTACCTGGAGGCGACCGCTGCGATCGTGATCGGTATGTGGTTCGCGGGCCAGGACCCGAGGACGATGTTGCCGCTGTTGGAGAACGCCCACGGGTAGGCCGATCCCGTGCCTCTCGGTCGGTATTCCGGTCTCTTCGGCCGGGTCCCGGCTAGGGTTTGCCGTGTCAGGGACCGGCCCCCGAAGGGACGTGAACGACATGCTGGTGATCCGAGCCGCACGCGCCTTCGACGGCGAACACGCACTGCCCGGGCCGGTGTCGGTCTTCGTCGCGGACGGTCGGATCGTCGCACTGGAGCCGGGCGAGGCCCACGTGCCGGACGGCTGGGAGGTGGTCGACCACCCCACGGCGACCATCCTTCCCGGCCTGTTCGACCTGCACAGCCACCTCGGCGGCGACGGTCGTGACGGCGCGCTCGACCGGTTGCCCGAGTACTCCGCCGCCGAACTCGACGCCGTGATCGACGACTCGCTGCGGCGCGAACTGGCCGTCGGGGTGACCGTGGTGCGCGATCTCGGCGACCGCGACTGGTCGGTGCTGCGGCGGCGCGATCGGGTGCCGGACGGACGGGCCGTGCCGACGATCCTGGCCGCGGGGCCGCCGATCACCAGCGCCGGGGGCCACTGTTGGCGATTCGGTACCCAGGCCGGCGGGCCGGAGCAACTACGCGCGGCGGTGCGCGAGCGGGCCGAGCGCGGGGCGGATGTGGTCAAGGTGATGGGCAGCGGCGGCACGATGACGCCGGGCACCGATCTGATGCACTGTCAGTTCACCGAGGCGGAGCTGCGCCTGATCGTGGACGAGGCACACGCCGCCGGCTTGCCGGTGACGGTGCACGCGCACAACCTGCCCGCCGTCGAACAGGCCCTCGCCGCGCACGCCGACGGGATCGAGCACCTGACCTGCCTGACCGAGCAGGGCGTGCGGATCTCCGACGACCTGCTGGACCGACTCGCAGCCCGGGGCATCCCCGTGTGCCCCACGCTCGGAACCGACCCCGAAGCGCTCCCGCCGCCGGCGGCCCGGGAGTTGCTGGAGCGCATCGGAGCGACCAGGGAGGTCCGGCTCGCCCATGTGGCCCGCACCCACCGCGCCGGGGTCCGCATCGTCTCCGGAGCGGACTCGGGAATCAGCGCCGCCAAGCCGCACGGAAGCCTGCCGGCGGCCGTCGCCGACCTGGTCTTTGGCGGCGTCGCGGCGACCGACGCCCTCGCGTCCGCCACCTCCCTCGCCGCCGACGCGGTGGGCCTCGGCACCCGCAAGGGCCGCCTCCGCGCGGGCCACGACGCCGACCTGCTGCTGTGCGAGGGCGACCCCGTCAGCCACATCGGGGCACTCACCGCCGTCAGGGCGGTCATGGTCGGCGGGACCTGGGCGGACCTGGCCTAGGTCTTCAGGTCTTCAGGTCTTTTCGGTCAGGTATGCGATCAGGGCCGGGACGTGGCTGTGGGACGGATCGCGGACGGCGGTGAGCAGGGTCACCCGCCCGGTGCCGGCTCGGGTCAGTAGCGCGGTGCGGGCGGATTCGGCTGCCGGGGAATCGAGTTCGGCGCGGTAGCGGGTGCGGAATTCGGCCTCGGTGAGACTGCCGCCGTGCAAGGCGCGGCGCAGCTCCGTGGACGGGGTCAACTCCTTGGCCCAGTCGTCGAGATGGGCGTCGGCCTTGGTGATTCCGCGCGGCCACAGGCGGTCGACCAAGACCCGCAGGCCGTCGTCCGGGTCGACGGGGTCGTAGACGCGGCGGACGGCGATGGTGGGTCCGCCGGCCGAAGTGCGCTGGGCCATGGTGGCTGCCTCCGGTTGGGGGTCGGTGCCGGATGCCCGCGTGTACCCCGCCGCCGGGCGGTCCCACCATCGGGCCGCGTGTGCGCTCGCGTGTGCGTGTTCGGCGCGTGTTCAGTACGCGATGCCGACCGGTTGGCGGTACGTCGCCGGGTCGTCGATGACCGCGAGCATCGCGTGTGCCACGTCGGCTCGGGCGATCGTGGCGCCGCGTGGCACGCTGCCGCCGATCTGCGTGCGGTACACACCGGTGACGGCCGCCTTGGTCAGCTTCGGCGGTCGCATCGCGGTCCAGTCGGTGTCGCTGCGGGCGAGTTCGGCCTCCATCGCCGCCAGGTCCGCGTATACGTCCTTGAGCATCGAGCGCAGGATCGGGATCAGGCCCTTGCGGACGAGGATCGAGTCCTCGGACGGTGTCGGGCCCACCGGCGCGGCGCTGATCGTCACCAGGCGCCGCACGCCCGTGTCGGCCATCGCGGTGATGATCGCGGCGGTCGCGGCGGCGGCGATCCCGGTGGCCTTGCGGTTGCGCGGGCCGATGCCGGAGAGCACCGCGTCGTGCCCGTCGATCGCCTCGCGCAACTCGGCCGGATTCGTCACGTCGGCCCGGACGACGTCGATGTTCGGGTGTTCGAAGTCGGGCCGGGACGGTGCCCGGACCACGGCCGTGATCTTGTGTCCGGCCGCCGCGGCCTGCCGCAGGACGTGTCCGCCGGTGGCGCCCGTCGCGCCGAGAACGGTGAGCCTCATGTGTCGCCTCCCGAGGTGGGTGAGTGTTCACTCACCCCTCCATGGTGAATACTTGCTCACCACTACGTCAAGCCCGGCCCCGGACCGCCCACGACGAACGGACGACCGCCCCGATGCACCACTCGCCCCACTCGGGCGCGGACCGGCAGGCGCCGGCGCCCACCCGGCAGCGCATCGTCGACGCCGCCGAGCATCTGATGCGTACGCTCGGCCTGGCGCGGACCACCACGAAGGAGATCGCGCGCGCCGCCGGGTGCTCGGAGGCCGCGCTGTACAAGCACTTCACCGGCAAGGAGGAACTGTTCGTCGCGGTCCTCCAGGAGCGGCTGCCGCCACTGGGTCCGCTGCTCGCGCAACTCTCCGGCGAGGAGAGCGAGTCGGGCGAGACGGGTGAATCGGCCGTGTCGGCCGTGTCCGGGGCGGGCGCGGACGCGGGCGGCGGCGACGTGGAGCGGCGGTTGGCGGCGATCGTGCGCCGCGCCGTGGAGTTCTACGAGGAGAGCATGCCGATCGCCTCGTCACTGTTCGCCGAACCCGCGCTGCTGCACCGGCACCGCGAGGCACTGCGGGGCATCGGCGCCGGTCCGCAGGTACCGCTGCGCATGCTCGCCGACTACCTCGCGGTGGAGCGCGACCGGGGCCGGATCGCGCCCGAGGCCGACCCCCACGCGGCCGCCGCGCTGCTCCTGGGCGCGTGCTACCAGCGGGCGTTCCTGCGGCACTTCATGGGCGTCGAGGACGGCCCGCCCGTGGCCGAATTCGCCGCGAGCACCGCCCGCACGCTGATGCGCGGCATCGCCCGCACCTGATGTCGGCGCGGGCTGCGACACTCCGGGCAGCGGAGGTCCGCCCGCGATGTCGGCCCGGGCTCATATCGTGCGCGCATGGAACTGACACCTCACATGATCACGATCGACTGCGCCGACGCGGGCCGGCTCGCCGCCTGGTGGGCGGACGCGCTGGGCGTGGAGATCGCCCAGGACTTCGGCGAGTTCGTCATGGTCGCGGCCGAGCCGCTGGTCCTCGGCTTCCAGCAGGTGCCGGAGCCGCGGGTCGGCAAGAACCGGCTGCACATCGACTTTTCCGCCCCCGACCGCGTCGCGGCGGTCGACCGGCTGGTCGGGCTCGGCGCCACGGTGGTGGGGGATCGCAGCGCGCCCGGACTGAACTGGACCACCATGCAGGACCCGGACGGCAACGAGTTCTGCGTCTCGGGGTAGCGGCGGCGGCGCCCGGACTCAGCGCCGGTTCAGGTGGTCCGCCAACGCCCGCAACGCGGTGATCGTCTCCCGGTCCAGGGACTCGTCGTCGGCGGTGGGCCAGGCGCTGGTCTTGACGATGACGACGTCGGCTTCGGGGTCCACGTAGAGGTATTGGCCGAAGACGCCGATGCCGGTGAAGGCGCGCCGTGCGCCGCCGAGGGTCCACCACTGACCGGAATAGCCGTAGTGCGGTCGGCCGCTCGGGCCGAGTGCGCCGACCGCGATGTGCGGAACGTCGCGGCCGCGGCTGCGCGCCACCCACTCCTTCGGCACGATCCGCTCGCCCGCCCACTCGCCGTCGCGGGCCATCAGCAGGCCGATCCGGGCCAGATCGCGAGTGCTCGCGTTGAGCGAGCCGCCGCCGAGCGCGGTGCGCGGGCGGCCCCGGGTGAGGAAGTAGTACGCGTCGTCCTCGGTGCCGATCCGGGACCACAGCCGGCTTGCGGCGTACTCCGCGATCGGCATCCCCGTCGCGCCCTCCAGGACCCACCCCAGCACCTGCGTGTCGATCGTCGAGTAGTTGAACGCGGTGCCCGGCGGGCTCATCCGGGGCAGCGAGCGGATCACGTCCAGGATCGATCCGCCGCCGGTGACCGCGTGTTCGAAGCGGTTGATCGCGCTTTCCGGGACGGTCCAGTCCTCGACCGCGCCCACGCCGCTGCACATGTCCGACACCTGCTCGACGGTGGGCCCCTCGAACGCGGTCCCGGCCAGGTCGGGGCAGTACGTCACGACCGGGTCGTGCAGACTCGTGATCGCGCCCTCGGCCAGCGCGATGCCGACCAGGATCGAGGTCACCGACTTGGTCAGGGAGAACGCCTGGAAGCGCACACCCGGCCCGGCGCAGCGGCCCGGATAGCTCTCGTGCACGATCGCCCCGCGATGCAGCACCAGGAACGACGTGGTGAAGGTGCGCGCGTGCAGGTCCGCGAGCGGGCGCTCGACCCGGTCGAGGGTGTAGGTCGCCTCGATCGCCTCGGGCCGCTCCGGCCACGAAGACGGCGTCGCGGCGCGCGGGACGACGGTCTTGGGCATCAGCGCGTGCATGTGGGTGAAGGTCCACTCGTTCACCGGACGCCGCATCATCAGATCGCCCTGATGCCGCCAGAGCCACACCGCCCCGGCCGCGGCCCCGGCCAGGGCCGGCACGGTCCGACCCCAGCGCGGAATACCCGAAGCAGAACCCACGACGCCACTCTCCCTGTTGTGCGCACTCGTCTCGGATCGGACCGAACCGGATCGGACCGGGCGGCGGCCGGAGCCGCGCATCAGTAGAGCATCGACGCACGGGACGACGCGAGCGGCACGCGGCGGGCGGTCAGGCCCGGCCGCGCAGGTAGCGACCCCGGGAGAGTTCGGTGACCAGGACCGGATTGCCGCGGCCCGGGACCACGGTGCGGCGCTCCTCGGTCATGCCGAGCTTCGTCATCACGTTGGCCGAGGCGGCGTTGTCGACGTGGCACACGCTCACCAGGCGCGGGACGCGGGCGTACTCGAACGCGAAGCGCAGCACCTCGACGGCGGCCTCGGTGGCGATGCCGTGACCCCAATACGGCCGGGCCAGTCGCCAGCCGATCTCGACGGCGGGCAGGATCTCCGGCAGGAACTCCGGTACGGCCAGGCCCGCCCAGCCGACGACCGTGCCCACCGGGCCCGGGTCGGGCGTACGCAACTCGAGCGCGAACAGGCCGAACCCGCGTGCCTCCCAGTCGCGTTCGTAGCGGGCCAGGGCCGCTGCGCTCTCTTCGGGGGTAAGCGGCAGCCCGCCGCCGACGTAGCGCATCACCTCGGGGTCGGCGTGCATCGCGGTGAGCGCGGGCAGGTCGTCGTCGTGCCAGCGGCGGAGCAGGAGGCGCTCGGTTTCGATCATGGAACCATCGTGCATGATCCGGCGGCGGCTCGGGGAACGCATTTTCGGGCTTCCGTACACCGCCGGGTCGGGCCGCGACGCGAGGTGCCTTCGGCCCTCAACGCCATGTCCGATTCCCGCCGGACGGTGCGCCGCGGATCGCGCACAGTGGGTGGTGGAAGCCCCGGTGTCGCACCGGGATCGGTACTCGCGGCCCGCGGCCGCGGTCTTGGCGAAAGGTGCCATGATGACCGTCCACACCACCCTCGACAGCCCGCTCGGCGAGCTGCTGCTGATCGGCGAGGAGCGAGCCGACGGCACGGTCGCACTGACCTCGCTGTCCGTACCCGGCCAGAAAGGTGGGGCTCGGGTAGCCGCCCACTCGCGCGCCGACGCGACCGTGTTCGCCGAGCCGGTGCGCCAACTCGGCGCCTACTTCGCGGGCGAACTGCGCGACTTCGACCTGCCGTTGGCCCCGCGCGGCTCGGCCTTCCAGGAGCGGATCTGGGCCGCGGTCGACGAGATCCCGTACGGCACCACGACCACGTACGGCGCGATCGCCGAACGTGCGGGCACCTCGCGGGCGGGCGTCCGCGCGGTGGGCACCGCGATCGGCGCCAACCCGCTGCTCCTGATCCGCCCGTGCCACCGGGTGATCGGCGCCGACGGTGCGCTGCGCGGCTACGCCGGCGGGCTCGACCGCAAGGAGTACCTGCTCGACCACGAGGGCGCGCTGCCGGCGCGGCTGGGGTGAGCGCCGTGGACACCCTCTTCGCCGCCGAACCGGCGACCGGCACCGACCTCGCCGCGCGCCTCGACGAGCACGGCCACGCGCTGACCCACCGGATCCTGGACCCGGACACCTGCCGGGAGATCGCGGATCTGTACGACCGACCCGAACTGTTCCGGGCCACGATCGACATGGCCCGACACCGGTTCGGCGCCGGGCAGTACCGCTACTTCGCCGCACCCGTCCCGGAGCCGATCGCGGCGCTGCGCGCGTCCTGCTACCCGCACCTGCTGCCGATCGCCCGCGCGTGGGCGGAGCGGCTGGGCCGGCCGGCGCCCTGGCCGGACACCCTGGACGAGTGGCTGACGATGTGTCATGCGGCGGGCCAGACCCGGCCGACGCCGATCCTGCTGCGCTACGGGCCGGGGGACTGGAACGCGTTGCACCGCGACCTGTACGGCGACCTGCTCTTCCCGCTGCAGGTGGTGATCGGCCTCGACGAGCCCGGCGTCGACTACACGGGTGGCGAATTCCTGTTGGCCGAACAGCGCTTCCGGGCGCAGTCGCGCGGCACCGCGATCAGCCTGCCGCAGGGGCACGGGCTGGTCTTCACCACCCGGGACCGGCCGATCCGCTCGGCCCGGGGCTGGTCGGCCGCCCCGATCCGACACGGGGTCAGCACGGTCCACTCCGGCCGGCGCCGCACTCTCGGCCTCGTCTTCCACGACGCGGCGTGAGTGCCGTGCGTGCCGTGAACGACGGTGCCGCCGGCGCGGGTGGCGGGTACACGTTGATCGGGCCGGACGGACGGCCCTACCGCAGTGCGACCGCCGGCACCCTGGGCGGAACCACGAACGGCCGGCTGTACGGGCGGCTGGACTGCCGCAGCGCGTTGCGGGCGATCGCGCGCGGCGGCTATGTGGCGAGCCGGGTCTTCTTCGCGACCGAGGCGGACGCGGTGGCGGCGGGGTTCCGGCCCTGCGCGGTGTGCCTGCCGGCCGAGTACGCCCGCTGGAAGGGTTGCCCGCCCGCGCCGCACACCGAGGCGGAACTGGCCGACCTGCTCCGGAAGTTGGCCGGTCGGCGCACGCTGGCGATCGGCCACGGCCGGGACCGCGCGTCCACCGCCGCCGCGCACGCGCTCGCGGCGGCCTGGCCGGGCGAGGTGGTGAGCGTCGTGTCCTGGCCCGAGCAGGCCGCCTCGTGGCTGCGCCCGGCACTGCGGTTGACCGCCCAGGCGCCGGACGCCTGGGTGGTGGCGGGCGCGGCGCGGGGGTGGGCGGGGATGCGGGAGCGGTTGTTGCGGAGTACCGATTGGGACCCGGAACGCACGTATGGGTTCGCGTCGTTGGCGGATGCGATCGGGGACGCGGGAGAGGAACAGGGCGTGACCCCCGGCTTCCTGTCGTACGCTCCGATCATGGCCGAACGCACTCTCGTCCCCGACGACTTCGTGATCCCCCCACCGCCGAGCACGCCGTCCTTCCGGCTGGAGCCCTTGGCGGCCCGGCACAACGAGGCCGACCTCGCCGCGTGGACTTCGAGCATCGACCACATCCGCGCCACGCCGGGATTCGCCGGCCGCCACTGGCCGCCGCCGGAGGGCATGGCCCCGGCGGACAACCTGCGCGACCTGGTCAAGCACGCGGACGACTTCACGCGGCGGGTGGGCTTCACCTATACGGTGCTCGCCGTCGGGGGCGCGGAGGGCGCCGAGAGCATGGAGGGCGTCGAGGACGTCATCGGGTGCGTGTACATCTACCCCGACCGCGACGATCCGTCGATCACCAACGTGCGCTCGTGGGTGCGGGCCGATCGGGCCGACCTCGATGCTCCGCTCCACCACGAGGTGTCCGCGTGGCTCGCCGCCCGGTGGCCCTTCGAGCACGTGGTCTACGCCCCTCGGTAGGGACGCCGGCATGCGCCCGGCTTGTTCAGGCGAACTCCGGTATAAGCGCCGCAAGTTCGCGCCATTCGTCGAGCGGGATGCGGCCTTGGTCCGGGGTGAGGACCTGGAGGCAGACGTGGTCGGCGCCCGCGTCGAGGTGTTCGCGGATGCGCTTGGCGATGGTCTCGGTGTCGCCGATCGCGAACAGGGAGTCGACCAGGCGCGTGCCCTCGCCGTCGAGTTCGGCCTGGCTGAAGCCGAGTCGGCGGAGGTTGTTCACCTGGTGTCGGGCGGCCTGGTAGCCGGCCACGAAGCCGCGCGCGACCTCCAGGGCCCGGGTCGGGTCGGTGGTCGGGGACGGGACCACGGTCAGCGCCACGGACAGGTACGGGTCCGGGCCCATCGTCTCCCGGGCGAGCGCGGTGTGGTCCACCGTCACCAGATAGGTGTGCGCGCCCCAGGTCCGGCGGCCGGCGAGGGCGAGCATCCCGGGGCCGAGGGCGGCGAGCACACGGCGAGCGGGGTGCTCGGGCGGGTCGCCGACGAGTACGGCGGCGTCCATCTCGTCGAGGTACGCGCCGACGCCCGCGACGGCCGGGGCGGTGTTCGCCTTGGGCATGCCGGGGATGTCCGCCTGCCCGGCGGCGCGGTGGCCGCCCAGGCCCAGCACGAAGCGGCCCGGATACGCCTCGTTGAGCGTGGCCTCGGCGGCGGCCATCAGGCGTGGGGTGCGCTCGGACATGATCGCGATGCCGGTGGCGACCGGGAGCGTACGCGTGGCCGACAGCAGGAGTTGGGCATGCGTCGTGGCCTCGCGGCCGATGCCCTCGCCGACCCACAGGCCGCCGTAGCCGAGGGCCTCGATCTCGGCGGCCGCGTCGCGTACCGCGCCGGCGGGTCGACCGTCGAACGCGAAGGTCCACAGGCCGAGTCGGCCGAGGGCGGTCTTGTCGTGCGTCATCGGGTTCCGTTTCGGTTCGTCGGGGTGTGCGGGTGGGGCGCGGGTCGGACCCGCGGTGCCTCGCGGCATGGCTTCGCCCGGTGGGCGGGGCTCCGCCTGTAGACAGGGCTCCGCCCGGGGGCACGGCTCCGCCCGGTATTCCGGAGGGGTCCTCCGGTTTGCCTCTTCCACCATATGGAGGCAGGCTCCGTTTGACAATCGTGGTGTCGTTCGAGAGGGAGTGCCGATGAGCCGGCCGATGCGCGCCGATGCGCGGCGCAACTACGAGCGGCTGCTCGCCGAGGCCCGGGTGGTGTTCCGCGAGCAGGGCGTCGATGCGTCGCTGGAGGAGTTGGCCCGGCGGGCCGGGGTCGGGATCGGGACGCTGTACCGGCATTTCCCGACGCGCGACGCGCTGGTCGAGGCGGTGGTGCGGGACCGGTACGACGGCCTCACCGCGCGGGCCGCGGCGTTGCGCGACGCCGACGGCGCGCGGGACGCGCTGGCCACGTGGTTGCGGTTGCTGATCGAGGGGGCCGGTACGTTCCGGGGGATGAGCGCGACGCTGATGGCCACGCTCGCCGACGAGACGTCGGAGTTGTACGCCTCCTGCCATGCGATGCGCGAGGCCGGCGCGGCTCTGCTCACCCGCGCGCAGGCGGTGGGGGAGGTGCGCGCCGACATCGACACGGACGGGTTGTTCACCCTCGCGCACGGGATCGCGTGGGCGCACGAGCAGCGTGAGGTGGACGATCCGGAGCGGTTGCCCCGGCTGCTCGACGTGGTGGTCTTCGGGCTGGCGACGCGCGGCTGAGTACGCGCCGCGTCGGCGGCCGGGTGAACACGCGGGTGGGATGCGCGGCGACCCGCTCGGAGCGCGTGCGGGCGGCTCGGCCAGACTGCGGAGCATGGACAGTCAGGCGAATGGGCGTGCGAAAGACGCGGCGGACGTGCGGATCACCGGCGCCGCGGGGGCGTTGTTCTTCGATGCCGAGGGGCGGGTGCTGCTCGTCGAACCGGACTACAAGCCGGGGTTGGAGTTTCCCGGCGGGATCCTGGAACCGGGGGAGTCGCCGTGGGAGGGCTGCGTCCGGGAGGTCCGGGAGGAGTTGGGGATCGTGCTCGACGGTGCGCCGAACCTGCTCGTGGCGCAGTGGGTGGCGCCGGCGGGCGGGCATCGCGGCGGTATGCGCTGGCTGTTCGACGGGGGTGTGTTGACGGCCGATCGGATCGGGGAAATCCGGCTCCAGGCCGACGAGTTGCGGGCGTGGCACCTGCTGACACCGGATCAGGGCGCGGCGGCGATGCCGGCGGGGCGGGCCGCGCGCCTGCGGGCGGCGCTGCGGGCGCGGGCGAGTGGTGGGGGGATGTACGTGGAGGGCGTGGAGTGAATCGGGCGGCCGTGGGCCGGCGGTGCGTGGTGCCTAGGCCCTGTCCGGCGGATCTTGGCGGGTCCGCGCCGCCCGGCACCGCACCTCGCCGCACCGGAGAAACAGCCGAATGGAACCACTATGCGGCTGCTTCTCCGGCACGCCGAGGCACGGCACCGGACGACGCGGCCTGATCCACCAAGATCCGCCGGACAGGGCCTAGCGGTGCGTGGTGCCGCCGCCCGTCACGGCGGCCGTCAGCGCTTCGACGAGCGGGATCGGTGGGGCGTGCGCCGCCGTCGGGTACACCAGCAGGGTGCCGTCGGCCGCGACGGCGAAGTGGCCGCCCAACCGGCCCTCGCGGGCGGCCTCCTCCGGATCGAGGGGGATGGGTGGGCCCTCGTCGAGGATCAGGGTGTCCGGGGTCAGGCCGGCGCGCAGTACGGCCGCCTCCAGGGTCCTGGCCCGGCCAGGATGCGACGTGCGCAGCCAGATCTGCCGGGCCGGGAACGGGTCGCGCTCCAGGAACGGGCGACCCGCGTGGTCGAGCGAGAACAGGTCCCGCACCGGTCGGCGGTGCGCCACGACGATCGGTCGGCGGCCGGTGAGTCGCGAGCGTATTCCGGGCGGCGGGTAGCCGAGTACGGGTAGTGCCGCGAGGCCCCGGCGGTCGAACTCGGCCGCCGTCGCGGCCAGCAGCGCCTCGACGCGCTCGGCGACCGCGGCCCAGTCGGCGGGTCGACGTGCGGCCGCGGTCGGGCCGACGCCGGATGCCGGGCCGGCCGACCGCTGCCGCTCGGCCTCGATGCGGGCCTCGAAATCGCTCATGGCGGCAACCTACCGGCGCGTCGTGTGCGGCGGGGCGATTCGGGTGGGCGGGTGCGATCGGGGTGTGAACGAGGTGCGGTCGACGGGTGATCACCGCCCGGCCGGATCGTCAGCCCGTCCGGGTCCACTCCTGGCCGAGCGGCAAGCCGGTTTCCTTGTGAACAGCCGTTCCAGGATCAAAATTGACGGCCCATCAGCCTTGTCGATTGGCAAAGGTCGACGTATGTTCATGGCCAACAGGAAGGGGGACCCGTGGCGATTCCGGCACCGGAGGACACCTACGACCGGGTGCTCCTGGCGGCAGAGGAGCTGTTCGGCGAACACGGCTTCGCCGGCACCTCGTTGCAGGCCATCGCCGACCGTGTCGGGGTGACCAAGGCGGCCCTGTACTACCACTTCCGGACCAAGGACGAACTGCTCGACGCCCTGCTGCGCCCGGCCCTGAACGATCTGGACCGGGTGTTGGAGGTCGCCGAGAGCAGGCGTGGCACCACCGCTCGCCAACGCCTGCTGTTCGAGGGGTACGTCGACTTCCTCATCCGGTATCGCACCCTCGCCGTCATCCTCGACCGGGACGTCGCGATAGGCCGCCACCCCGCCATTCAGCCCCGACTCGCCTCGATCACCGCGCGGGTGCGCGAAGTCCTCGACGACGTCGACGACTCGATCGAATACCGCGTGTCGACGGCGGTGGCGATGGGTGGCATCTACTCCGCCGTCGCCGCCTTCCCCGAACTGCCCGACGACGAGCTGGGCCGCATCCTGCGCGGTGTGGTCCGCAAGCTCCTGGGCCCGCGCCGCAGGGCGCCGGGCCCGGTCGCCGGGGCCTGATCGAGCACGCGCTCACCGCACCACCGCTCCATCGCACCACCGCTCCACCGCGACGTTCGGCACCCGTCCCCGGCCGGATCCCGCGGCGACCTCGCACACCCTCCGGCAACGGGAGTTCCACCATGACGTGTCCGGTCCTCGACCACGGCTTCGACCCCACCGACCCCGACCTGTACACCACGCGCATCCCGCTCGACGAGTTCGCGCTGCTGCGCAAGACGTCCCCGGTGGTGTGGGTCCCGCAGACGCCCGAGGTGTCCAACTTCGGCGACGACGGCTACTGGCTGGTCACCCGGCACGCGGACGTCAAGGAGGTCTCCACCAAGCCGGAGATCTACTCGACGAACAAGAACACCGCGATCATCCGCTTCGCCGAGGGCATGGACATGTCCAACATCGATGCGCAGAAGCTCATCATGATCAACATAGACCCGCCGGAGCACACCCGGCTGCGCAGCATCGTCCAGCGCGGCTTCACGCCCCGGGCGATCAACGCCCTCCAGGCCGCGCTGACCGAACGCGCCGCGCAGATCGTGGCGGACGCCAAGGCCAAGGGCTCGGGCGACTTCGTCACCGAGGTCGCCTGCGAACTGCCCCTGCAGGCGATCGCGGAACTGATCGGTGTACCGCAGGAGGACCGCCGGAAGATCTTCGAGTGGTCGAACAAGATGCTCGGCTACGACGACCCCGAGTACGCGGAGACCCAGGAGGCGGGCGCGCAGGCCGCCGCCGAGCTGATGCTGTACTCGATGGGCATGGCCGAGGAGCGCAAGGCGTGCCCGGCGCAGGACATCGTCACCCGGCTGATCACCGCCGAATCCGACGGCAGCCTGTCCTCCGACGAATTCGGCTTCTTCGTCCTGCTGTTGGCCGTGGCCGGCAACGAGACCACGCGCAACGCGATCACGCACGGGATGCTGGCGTTCTTCGACAACCCCGACCAGTGGGAGCTGTACAAGGCGGAGCGCCCGGAGACCACGGCGGACGAGATCGTGCGCTACTCCTCACCGGTGATGTCCTTCCAGCGCACCGCCACCCAGGACACCGTGCTCGGCGGCCAGGAGATCAAGGCGGGCCAGCGGGTCGGCATCTTCTACAGCTCGGCCAACTTCGACGCGGACGTGTTCGAGAACCCGACGAAGTTCGACATCACCCGCAGCCCCAACCCGCACCTGGGCTTCGGCGGTGGCGGCCCGCACTTCTGCCTCGGCGCCTCGCTCGCGCGCATGGAGATCAACCTGATGTTCAACGCCATCGCCGACGCGATGCCCGACATCACCAAGGCCGCCGACGCGAGGCGCCTCCGCCACGCCTGGATCAACGGCATCAAGGAACTCCAGGTCCACTACACGGCCAAGTAGCCGGGCCCGACCACGGGCCACCCCAAGCAGGCGCCGCCCACTCCCGGGAGCAGCGGGCGGCGCCTTCCCGCGGTCCGGCACGGTGATGGGACAAGGTTTCCGTACATCCGTGCGACCCCATCCGCGGGGCCCGACACGCGGCGGGTGGGCGTGCTCGGCGTCCGGTGATGGTCAGCCGGTCCAGGTGAGGCTGATGACGCTGACCAGTACCCGCGTGTCCTGGACTACGTAGGTGGCGAACCCGAAGCGGCCGAACGGCGCTTCCAGGGTGTCCTTCAGACCGCCGGCCATGCGTTTCCCGGCACCCCACGGGTCGCGCTGTAGCCGGTGCTCCAGGGTGTCGAGAGCGTTGAGGGCAGTGCGTGGCAGGGTCCGCCGGACCAACTCGGCCTTCGGGTGGTACTCGATCGTGTAGCTCACCGGTCCGCCTCCTGGAGTCGGGCGAGGGGGATCGCCCCCACGTCCTCGCCGGCGCGGACGGCTCGGGCGCGGTCGAGAATGTCGTCGTAGTCGCCGGCGCGGTGGTGGATGAGGCGCCGTTGCCAAGGTTCGAGGATGTTGGCGAGTTGGGCGAGGTCGCCGAGTTCGGCCGCGACGCGCAGTGCGTGTTGGTAGTCCTGTTCGAACTGGGCGCGGGCGTCGTCGGGGAGTTCGGCGCGGATTTGGCCGGGGGTGGGCCAGAGGGCGCCGCCGGTGTGGATCGTGACGTCGGGATCGCGCGGGTCGCGGGTGTCGTCCATGCCGTCAGCGTGGCATCGTGCCCACCGTGATCGGTAGCCGGCGCACTCGGAGGGAGCACGCGCCGGTTATGCGCCCGGGTCGAGGGCGGGCAGGCGGCCGATTACCGTGGACCAGTCGTGTTCGTCGTCGCCGTTGAGTGGTGAGCCGTCCTCGTCGAGGACCAGGCCGACACCGCAGGCGCGCAGGGTGTCCAGGCTCCGGACGGAGGCCGGGTGCGCGGCCAGGGCGCTCTTGAACCAAGGCACGGCGACCACCGGGATGCCTGCGCCCAGCGCCTCGTTCAGGGTGCCGAGGGCTACGTTGTCGGAGATGCCGAGTGCCCATTTGTTGAGGGTGTTGAAGGTCAACGGGCAGGCGAGCAGGGCATCCGGGGCCGGGAACGGCCGCGGGTCGTCGGGCCCGCGCTCGCGGGTGCGCACCGGACGGCCCGCGATGGCCGCCAGGTCGTCGAGACTCGCGGCGAGCCATGCCGCGGCGGTCGGAGTGAGCGTGACACACGTGTCCCAGCCGTCCGCGCGAACGGCGTGGACCAGGCTCCCGAGCTCACCCAGCGCAGGAGCAGCCCCGGCCACGACGTACAGCACACGATGCGTCATGCGTGAAGCCTACGAGCGGCCGACGCGGGTCTGTGTCCGGTGGAGCCGACGCAGGCACAGTTGCCGGAGGGGCGCGTCTCGCGGCTCCCACCGCGACCGCCTCGGCCGGCGTCACAGTCCACGGAGCCGGTGCAGCATGAGCAGCGCGGCCACGGCGTTGGCGGAACGAATCTCCCCGCGCGCGATCAGGTCCGGCACTTCTTTCAGCGGCACCCACTCGACCCGATCCGACTCGAACGCGTCCTCGGGCTCACCGACATGCTCGCGGCGTTGCCCGCCGGTAGGGCATCGCCAGGACAGCCTCGACCCTCTCGGCCACCTCACGCACGGTCGGCACACCCGTGTGTGGGGCGAACTCGCGGTGCATCCCGTGCGGGCGATCCGCGAGGCGCCGGGACTCCACGCCCTGCGCGGCGTCCAGCCCGCCCGACGCGGCCACGTGGGCTCGGAAGGGCGGTGCCGGACGATCCGTCGGCCCGTGCGTCCAGGTCGATGTCCCGAGGTCGTTCACGCGTTGGGCGAGCCCGGCGCGCGCCTGTCCTTGCCGGGCGGGCGACTGGGGAACGAATGGGGCGGGAGTCGGGCGTGGTGGTCGCGAGGCTCGTCGTTGGTTCAGATCCCGACGACCTTGAGCATGGTGACCACCAGGACGTCGCGGCTGATCTCGTACTCGGTGATCACCCCCGCGAGGCACGCCGAGCGCCGGTCCTTGTTGCCTCGGATGGCGGCGCCGTGGGCGTAGGGATCGCGGGCCATGGCGGCTACCGCGCGGTCGAAGTCGCGGCGGGTCGCGGCGGGTCGAGGCGGAGGGGGCGGCGTATTCGCTGCGGGCTCGGTCGGAGTACTGCACGTAGTAGCTGCTCATGGCTCAACCGGGTTCCCGTCGATGTCGACGACGCCGGTGAGGTCGCCGGAGCGAATGCGCTCGGCGTCGGCGTCGATGCGGGCGTGCTCCTCCGGGGGGATGGCCCAGTGGACGGCGATGGCGGCCAGGTCCTTGAGAGGGGCGTTGTCGATCTCCTTGTCGAAGGCGTCGCGCCGGTCTTCGGGGAGGGCGGCACGGATGTCGACGAGGGTGCCGGGGAGTTCGGTGGGGACGCCATTGATGGTGGTGGCGATGGTCGGCCGGTCGGGGTCGCGGAGGTCGTGGTCCATGCCCTCAGGGTGACATCGCGATCCGGGTAACAGGTAGCCGGCGCGCAAGGCCGCGGGCATACCGCAACGTGCGCCGGGGCGTGTGCCAACCGCTTCGGCTCAGGGTGCGGGCGGGCTCGCGTCCCCCGGGGGGCGCCGCCGGGGGTCCGGGTTGCCGACGGCGCCTTGGCCTCTCAGGACTTGAGGAGTTCGGCTTCCTTTTCCGGGGGCAGGCCGACCACCGGGCGGTCGGGGCGTTGGGGAGCCACTCCGCCCAGGGTGCGGAGCCAGGTCCAGGTGTCGGCCACGGTTTCCGCTGTCGGGCGGATGCGGAGGCCGGCGGCCAGGGCCTTGCTCACGTCGCGGCGGTGGATGCTGTTGTAGTCCTCGCCCGCCGGGATCCACACCGGCAGTTCGATCCACGGCTGCACGTCGGCGGCCAGGATCGTCTCCGGGTCGATCCAGCGCAGTTCGGCGGTGGAGCCGGTGACCCGCACGCACAGGTCGAGCAGTTCGCCCATCGTGGTGTGGCCCGTCGGCGAGATCAGGTTGTACGGGCCGCTCAGGCCCGCCTCGGCGGCGTGCACCGACCACTCGGCCAGGTCGCGCGCGTCGATGAACTGCAGCGGGGACTCGCGCGGGCCGGGTGCGACCACGGGGCCGCCTCGGGCGATCCGGTTGAGCCACCACGGGAGGCGGCCGATGTTCTCGCGCGGTCCCAGGATCAGGCCGGCGCGCGCGTGCACGTACCGGTCGCCGAAGGCCCGCTCGATGGCGATCTCGGCGCCGCGCTTGGCGATCGGGTACGCCACGTCGCCGTCGTCGGGCGAACCCTCGACCAACGGCGCCTCCTCGCCCACCCCGGCGAGCGTCGGCTCCGCGTACACCGAGCACGTGGAGATGTACACATAGCGCCCGACCCGGTCGGCCAGCAGGTCGGCCGTGTCCCGCACCGCCCTGGGTGCGGCACTCCACGTGTCCAGGACCACGTCCCACTCGCCGTCGGCCAGCGCCGCCAGACCACCCTCGACGGTGCGATCACCGACCAACGGGCGTACCTCGGGCGGGAGTTCGTACCGACCGCGGTTGAACACGGTGACGTCCCAACCCCTGGCGAGCGCGGCGTCGGTCAGGGCCCGGCCGACGAATTCGGAACCACCCAGGATCAAAGTTCTCATGATCAGACTCTGCCCGCGTACGGCCGCCACGGGAAGGACCCTCTGCTCTCGGCGGAATCACCCGGGCGTCGACCCGGGACGACTCGGGCATCCACAGCGGCGACCCGGCCCCCGCACCCCCGACTCACCGCGCCGACCCGCGCGCACACGGATGCCCCGCACCGTCCCGGTCCACCGACTCCTGCTCGGCCAGCTCCCGATCCAACAACCGCAACAACCGCAGCAGCTCGGCCCGGTCCGCCTCGCCGAGCCGATCGAACACGGCCGCCCCCGCGCCCTGACGGATCGCCCGGATCCGACGCACCTCGGCGCGCCCCTGCTCCGTCGGCTCCACCAACGTCGCCCGCCGATCCACCGCCGAGGCGCTGCGCCGGACCAATCCGCGCGCCGCCAGGTCGTCCACCACCGTCGTCGCCGAGCGCGGCACGATCTCCAGGCGCGCGGCGAGGTCCGCCATCCGCAGCGGCTCACCGGCGTGCACGAGCACCTTCATCGCGTGCGCCTGGGCGGGGGTCAGACCCAACGGGGCGAGTTCGCGGCCGGCGCGGATCCGGATGCGCTTGGCCAGGCGCATGAACAGGTCGCCGATCGGCGCCGAGCTGGATTCCGGCGAACTCACGCGTGTCACGTCCCGAGGAGCGGGGATCCTGATGGATCCGGGTACACCCATTGTCTCCGGACCGGTCGCCCGGCCCCATCGCCGTGTCGCCCGCCGGCCTCGAACCCTCACCCCCGGTCCCGAATGACGGGGGCGTGCCGGACAAACGCCGCGTCCCGTGCCGGGAGTTCCCGGCGCGGCCCACCGGCGCGCAGCACCACGTCCAGCACCCGGTCGATCTCGCACGCGTAGCCCCCCGAGGCCCAGGCCGCGTTGGCCTCGACGACCGCCCAGCCCGTGTCGGTGCCGCCCACGTCCACCACGATCGCCGAGGGCAGGTCCGCCCCGGCCGCCGCCAGCACGTCGGCGCCGAACGCGAGCGCGTCCGGACCGCGCCGGCACGCCGCGATCGGCGCGATGTCCAGGTCGCCGTCGACGGCGTACCGCGACGCCGCGTGCACCACCCCGTCCAGGCAGAACAGCCGGTATTCCGCCCGGAACACGATGGTCTCGCTGAGCAGCACCGCGGTGTCCGGGTCCGCCGCGTCGCTGCCCGGCAGCTGGGTGCCGTCCCGGTACACCCTGGCCGGGAACGACTTGTCGTTCGGCGGCTTGACGAACATCGGCCGGCGCAGCGTCCACGCGTGCGCCAACGTGGTCGCGGTGATCTCCCGCCGGGTCAGCTCGACCGGCAGCCGCGCCAACCAGTCCTCCGGCGCCTCCAGCAGACCCAGGTCCAGATCGCGCGCGGTCGCGTCGGCGAACAGCGGCCCCGCGTACAGGTGCGCCCGCGTGCCCATCAGGTCGTCCGGCGCCTGCCAGGTGTGCAGGCGGCGTACCGGCAGGTCGCGGCGATGGGCGGCGCTCGCCAGGGCTCGGTCGGTGTCGGTGCTGCGTGGGGACAGGACCAGGACGCGGTCGGTGTGGGTCATCGGCCCAGGGTGTCGGGGACGGGCGCGGCGGGGCGAGTGTTTTTCGGCGTCGAGGGCGTGGCATTGTTTCGGGCATGCTTCCCCTGGTCCATGCCATTCGTTACGTCACGCCCATGCGTGAGGGCGGCTCGTTGCCCGGGCTCGTCGAGGCCGACGACCTCGGCACGTATGTCGTCAAGTTCCGCAGTGCCGGGCAGGGGCCCAAGGTGCTGGTCGCCGAGGTCGTGGTGGGCGAACTGGCGCGTCGGCTCGGGCTGCCGGTGCCGGCGCTGGTGCGGGTCGAGGTGGATCCGGTGATCGCGCGCGGCGAACCGGACCAGGAGGTACAGGAGCTGGTGCAGGCCAGCGCCGGGCTGAACCTCGGAATGGACTTCCTGCCGGGCTCGGCCGACTTCACCCCCGCCACCTGGGAGCCGGACCCCGAACTGGCCGCGCGCGTGTTGTGGCTGGACGCGTTCACCTCCAACGTGGACCGTTCCTGGCGCAACCCGAACCTGCTGGTCTGGCACGGCCGGTTGTGGCTGATCGACCACGGCGCCTCGTTGTGGTTCCACCACGCGTGGCAGGCCGCCGCGTCCGCCGCCACGCGCCCGTTCGACGCGAGCGACCACGTGTTGGCCGCGCTCGGCGGACCGGGCCTGCTCAAGGCCGACGCCGAGCTGGCCCCGAGGATCACCCGCGAGCTGCTGACCGAAGTGCTGGCACTGGTCCCGGACGAGTGGCTGGAACCGGGCGACGCGGAGCGGGCGCTCGGCCTGGACCGTCCCGGCGCGCTGCGCGAGGCGTACATCGCGCACCTGCTGGCCCGCGCCGCCGCCCCGCGCGCGTGGTTGCCGGAGATCGCGCCCGAGGTGTCCGCGCGCCAGGGCGCCGCGCAGCCGTCGAACCGTCCGGATTGGCTCAAGTGATGACGATGGCCGTGCAGCGGGAGTTCTTCGAGTACTCGATCATCCGGCTGGTGCCGCGCGTGGAGCGCGGGGAGTGTCTGAATGTCGGGGTGGCCCTGTACAGCCAGGCATTCGACTTCCTGGGCGCGCGTACGCACGTCGAGCAGTCCAGGTTGTGCGCGCTCGACCCGGAGGCCGACCCGACTCAGGCCAGGGCGGTACTGGCCGCGTGGGAGCTGGTGTGCGCGGGCAGCGAGTCGGCCGGCGCGCCGGGCGCGGAACCGCTCGGCCGGCGCTTTCGCTGGCTGACCGCGCCGCGCAGCACGATCGTGCAACCGGGCCCGGTACACGGCGGGTTGACCGCGAACCCGGCGGCGGACCTGGATCGGTTGTTCGACCTCCTGGTGTTGTGACGGGTGCGGCCATCCGTGTGGTGGCGGGTACGGCCATCTCTCGGACGCCGGCCCCGCACGCTGCGCGTTTGTGACCGGTCGTGATCTGTCGGTGGTCGAACGCGCTGCGCTACCGTGGCTCGCACGGGTGCGTTCCCGGACTCCGACGGAGGAGGCGACGATGATCCGTACCTACGGTCCGCAGAGTCGCGGCATGGTGGTCTGCACGCTCGTGCTGCTGACCATTCTCGGCCTGTACAGCGCGGTCTACGAAGCGGTCGCGTGGACGTGGCTGGTGTGGTCGCTCCTGGCGATGGTCACGGGCCTGCTCGTGGCCACCGATCGAGGCGTATAGCGACGCCGATCGGGGCGTATGGCGCCGCGCTCCGGGCCCCGGCGGACTCGCGGCGCGCGGCGCGCGGATCGCCTACGCCACCGTGAACCCGTGCCGGTCACCCAACCGGGCCAGTGAGCGGCGGCCCGGGATCCCGTCGGCGTCGGAGCCGCTGTAGCCGAGCCTGCGCTGCCACTCCGCGTACGCCCGCACGGTCGCGGTGCCGTAGTGCCCATCGGCCAGGCCCTCGGCCAGCAACCCCTCCGCGACCAGCGCGTTCTCGACCATGCGCGTCCCCATGTAGGTGACGGGCGTCCCGGGCCGCTCCGGGTCCGAACGCGCCGCCGCGACCAGTTCGGCCAGGTCCACGGCGGGCCGCTGGGCCGGGATCTCGACGTCCGGGCCACCCGTGGCGGCGGCCACGATCCCGGGGAAGACCAGCTCGGTGAACTGGCGCACCCGCGCATCACCGGGGCAGGCGGTGCCGCCCAGCGACCACTGGGCGAACATCCGGTGGTAGCCGTAGCCCGGGTCGTCCCAGGCGCGGCACACCCGCAGCGGCAGGCCGTGCCGTTGGTGCAGCCACACGCCCAGCCGGATCAGGCTCGCGACCTGGGCGTCGGTCCACGGATCGGTGTGCTCCAGGTTGCTCGCGCTCTCGCAGCTGACCGCTCCGGTGCCGTCGGCCCGCCGGTTCGCCGACGCGTTGGCGTCGGCGCGGGTCTCGGTGCCGATGAACTGGAACAGACCCCCGTCGTACGCGCAGCCGAAGTGCGACTCCAGGTTGGTCGAGTCGCGCCAGTACTCGTACATCCGTTCCCCGGACCACGGTGCGGCGATCGAGTGGAGGATCAACTGGGTGGGGCGGATACCGGGCTGGGAGTCGGATTCGGGTTGTAGTTCACGTTTGGTGGCTCCGGAGTACCAGGCCATGGCGGTCCCCCTGGGATCGACTACGGGAAAGTCGCGAATGACCATGGTCACGACGCTTCGCACGGTTTTAGCCGATCTTTGGGAAATTCGAGCCAACCATCCCTGATTCGTCGATAATGCCCCCCGGCGGGAGCCACTCCGGGGCCGGCTCGATACGTATCCCGCGCCGGCCGAAGATGCCGGCCGCGGGCGTTTGACTTCGGCCGGTATCGGGGCGTTTCGGGTGATTTGCGACGCTGGGTCGGTTACCGGTCGGTTGTCGAGTCTCCACAAGTATTAGGACGTCCTCTTTATCGGTGTCGATACCCCGGCGCCGACGTATCCCTGACAGCGTTGCGAGACAAGTGACCGGCTCGCGATCGTGCGCCGGTCGTCTGTGTCGCGTTTTGACAAGGCTTCGACTGAGCTGGGGTGCGTTGTATGTCGCTCGGCAGGACCGATGTGGTGGTGACGGGGATGGGTGCGACCACGCCGTTGGGCGGGGATGTGCCCTCGACGTGGGCGGCCCTGCTGGCGGGCGAGTCGGGAATCGGCGCGCTGACGGATCCCTGGGCAGCCGACCTGCCGGTGCGGATCGCCGGGCGGATGAAGGTCTGCCCCGAGACGGTGCTCGACCGGGTCAAGGCCCGGCGGCTCGACCGCTGTCAGCAGGCCGCGCTGGTGGCGGCGCGTGAGGCGTGGCAGGACGCGGGCGCGCCGGCGGTCGAGCCGGAACGGTTCGCCGTCGTGGTCGGCACCGGCATGGGCGGCGCCATGACGATGCTCGCGCAGCACGACCTGCTGGCCGAGTCCGGGGTGCGCCGGGTGTCCCCGCACACCGTGCCGATGCTGATGCCCAATGGGCCGGCCGCGCAGGTGAGCATGGAACTGGGCGCCCGGGCCGGCGCGTACACCCCCGTGAGCGCGTGCGCATCGGGCTCCGAGGCGATCGCCTACGGCCTGGACCTGATCCGCCTCGGCCGCGCCGACGTGGTGGTCGCGGGCGGTGCGGAGGCGACGATAGGCGCGCTGCCCATCGCCGGCTTCGCGCAGGCCCGCGCGTTGTCCACGCACGGCGGCGACCCCGCGACCGCGTCGCGTCCGTTCGACGTCACGCGCAACGGCTTCGTGATGAGCGAGGGGGCCGCGCTCGTGGTCCTGGAGCGGGCCGAATTCGCGGCGGCGCGCGGTGCGTTCGTACACGCGTACCTGGCCGGCGCCGGGGTCACCTCGGACGCGAACCACATCACCGCCGGGTACGGCCCCGGCCAGGTCCGGGCGCTGCGGCTGGCGATGGCCGAGGCGGGCGTCACCGGCGCCGACGTGGACCACATCCAGGCGCACGCGACCTCGACCCCGGCCGGCGATGTGCTGGAGGCCGCGTCGATCACCGAGGCGATCGGTACGCACGCGGCGGTCACCGCGATCAAGTCGATGCTCGGCCACCTGTGCGGCGGCGCCGGCGCGATCGCCGCGGTCGCGGCGGTGTCGGCGCTGCGCGACGGGGTCGTCCCGGCCACCATCAACCTGGACTCGCAGGACCCGGACATCGACCTGGACGTGGTCGCCAAGGAACCCAGGGTCGGCCCGCTCAACGTCGCGGTGGCCAACGCCTTCGGCTTCGGCGGACACAACGCGACGCTGGTCTTCACGTCGGCCAACTAGCGCCCGACGACACCCGGGGAGCGAGCGCTCCGATCGGCTTCGGTCGGGGCGCACTCGGGCGGCGGGGCGCCCGGTGGTGGGCGTGGGGCCGGTGGTGAAAAACCCGGTGCGTCGGGGCTGTGTCTTCCGCCAGGCTTGGTTCTGTGTTTTTATCGAGAATCCCGCGTGCATCGAGCGAATCAGGAAGCTCGTTTGCCTCATTCGTTTCTAGGCTGAAGCCTATGAAGACCACGGGGAAGAGCAGCGCGGACACCAGCGGCGAGGCGGCGGGCGGCGAGAGCGGGAAGTCCGGTCCGATCGCCGCTTTCGCGCGCTTCGTGGTCTTCGGCGGCGGTACCGGGATCGCCTCCTCCGGTGCACTGGTCGTACTCTCCGGCACGATGCCGATCGCGGTCGCCAACGCGTTCGTGACCGTGGTCTCCACGGTGGCCGCCACCGAGTTGCACAGCCGGTTCACCTTCGGCGGCGGCCGGGCCGGGCTGCGCCCGCACGGGCAGTCCGCGCTCAGCGCGCTGGCCGCGTACCTGGTCACCACGGCCGCGATGCTGGGCCTGCACGCGGCGGCCCCGGGCGCGGGCGTGCTGGTCGAACAGGGCGTCTACCTGGGCGCGTCCGGCCTGGCCGGGATCGGCCGCTTCGTGGTGCTGCGCCTGTTCGTCTTCACCCGCCCGGGCGCCCGGCCCCACCCGGCCACGCCCGCGCTGGCACGCGCCCAGGTGGTGGCCGCGGCGTAGGGGCGGGCGCCTCGGGCACGGCCCGGCCGCTTCGGCGGCGGACGCGGGCTCAGCGTGGTTCGAGCGTCCACCACTGCGACGGGTGGTCGGTGTCCTCCCACTGCCGTACGGCCCCGCCGACCTCCGTACTGCCGTCGGCGACCTCGAGCAGCAGCCCGCTGACGTAGTTGATCAGCGTGACCCGCCCCGCCTCCTCCGCGTGCTCCTCCAGGATCCACTCCTGGGCGCCGAAGTTGTTGGCCCGCCAGAGCTGTACATAGGCCCCGTTCTCCACGGAGGCCCCGATCACGTCCAGCCGCTTCCCGGCGACCACGTGCTCCAGGTGATACACGGCCCCACCGGGATGGACCGCCGAGACCCGCCAATGTTGCGCGGTCGTCCCGTCGTCGGCCCCCTGCACCACCCGGGCCCCACCCCCGGTCCGGCCCCCCTCGACCTCGAGCACGAGCCCACTGTGCACATTGCGCACCACGTACACACCCTCGCCGATTCCACCCACGCCGCGCTCCCGGACACCGTACAAACGATCTTGAACCAGCCACCCTCCCACGCCCCACCGACACCCACCCACGGGCCCGACCCAACCCGAGCCCCCAGACCGCCTCCGCCACCCCCGCCCCTACCGACCGCCGCCTCGACCGAACCTGGGTGTTTGGTGGCGGGGGCTGGTGCGGGGCCGGTCTGAGTTGGTGGTGGGTCGCCGCCGGCGTGCGGTGCTCCGAGACTTGGGGCTTCCGACGAGGCGGGTGTGTCGGTCGGCGAAAAAGCGGCCGGCAGCGGCGGGCGGGGTGGGTGCTCGGGTCGGGTTCGCCGGGGGTGCGTTTTGGAGTGGGTCGGGTGCTTCCGTTCGCGCGTTGTGCTTGTGGTTGCGGGTGGCTGGTGCGGGGTTGGTCTGAGTCGGTGGTGGGCCGCCGCCGGCGTGCGTGGTTCCGAGACCGGAAGCTTCCGGCGAGGCGGGCGTGTTGGTCGGCGAAAACCGGCCGGCAGTGGGGGCCGGAGAGCGCTTGGGTCGTGCCCTCCGGGGAGCCTTCCCGGGTGGGTCGGGACGTTGCGGGGGCGTTGGAGGGGAGTTGGGGCTCGAAACCGGATAGCGATGGGTGGTTGTGGGCTTCGAGGCTCAGTGACCTGCGGTTTTGCGAGGTCGAGGCGGAAAGTCGGGCGACGAGTGCCGGTTTCGTGCGCTCCGACCCCCTCAACGCCGGAGCGAAGACCGAAACCGCACACTCGGAGCCGGCTTCGAACACTGCCACCCCAAAGAGGCCGTCAAGACGACCGAAAGTGCCCAGCGAGAGCCGAAACCGGATCCCGAGGCACCCCAAACGCTCTCCTCTCCGCGCTGACCTGCGGTTTTCTCCCACACCGAGGCCACGGCACCCAACGCCGTCCGGTTTCGTGAACTCTCGCCCCACACCCGCCCACTGCATCTCGAAAAAATGCCCTGCCCGACCCACTCGGGAACGCACGCCCGGCGGACCCGACCCGAGCACCCACCCTGTCCGCCGCTGCCGGCCGCTTTTTCGCCGAGCAACACGCCAGTCTCGTCGGGAGCCCTCCGCCTTGGAGCCCGGCACGCCGGCCGCGTTCCACCACCGACTCTGACAAGCCCCGCACCGGCCACCCGCGACCCAAGGCGCGACGCGCGCCGGAAGAACCCGGCCCATTCGGGAACGCACGCCCGGCGAACCCGACCCGAGCACCCACCCTGTCCGCCGCTGCCGGCCGCTTTTTCGCCGAGCAACACGCCAGCCTCGTCGGGAGCCCTCCGCCTTGGAGCCCGGCACGCCGGCCGCGTTCCACCACCGACTCTGACAAGCCCCGCACCGGCCACCCGCGACCCAAGGCGC
>NZ_JBHZAE010000005.1:298504-612853 GCF_042754105.1 Embleya sp. NPDC059237
GCGCGACGCGCGCCGGAAGAACCCGGCCCATTCGGGAACGCACGCCCGGCGGGCCCGACCCGAGCACCCACCCTGTCCGCCGCTGCCGGCCGCTTTTTCGCCGAGCAACACGCCAGTCTCGCCGGGAACCCTCCGTCTCGGAGCACCGCACGCCGGCGGCGGCCCACCACCGACTCAGACCAACCCCGCACCAGCCACCCGCGACCAAAAGCACAACGCGCGCCGGAAGCACCCGACCCACTCCGGAACGCACGCCCGGCGGACCCGACCCGAGCACCCCCCTGTCCGCCGCTGCCGGCCGCTTTTTCGCCGACCAACGCGCCCGTCTCGTCGGGAATCCTCCGTCTCGGAGCACCGCACGCCGGCCGCGTTCCACCACCGACTCAGACCGGCCCCGCACCGGCCATCCGCGACCCAAGGCGCAACGTGCGTCGGAAGTGCTCGACCCGCGGTTCGATCTGAAGTGGTGAGCGGAGGGGGTCGGAGCGACGGCTTCACCCGTCCAGCAACCGCACATCCGTATCGCGCAGGTAGGCCGGGTCGGACAGCAGGTCGATGCCGACGATGCGGCCGTTCGCGATCATGAATCCGAAGACGACTCTGGGTTCGCCGCCCGGCGCCCAGACCAGGCCGGCGATGCCGTCGAGCAGGGCGGGCCGTGCGGCCTGGGCCCGGCCGGAGAAGGTCTCCGCCACCGCCGCCGCGCCGCGTACCTCGACCATGGCGCCGACCGCGATCGCCGCCGAGTCCGCGCGCAGCACCACGTCGGGGTCGAGCAGGGCGAGCAGTGCCTGGAAGTCGCCGCCGCGCGACGCCGCCAGGAAGGCGCCGACCACCTCGCGCTGCCGGGTGGGGTCCACCTCGAGGTCGCCCGGCGAGCCCTGGACCCGGCGGCGCGCCCTACTGGCCAACTGCCGGGTCGCGGTGGGCGTGCGGTCCACGATGGGCGCGATCTCGTCGAACGGCAGCGCGAACATGTCATGCAGCACGAAGGCGAGTCGTTCGGCCGGGGCGAGGGTCTCCAGGACGACGAGCAGCGCCATGCCGACCGAGTCGGCCAGCATCGCCTGGTGTTCGGGATCGTTTCCCTCGGCCGTGCAGACCGTGGGGTCCGCGACGAACGCCTCCAACGGGTCCTCGCGGCGGGTCCGGCGCGAACGCAGCATGTTCAGCGACACCCGGGCGACCACCGTGGTCAGCCAGCCGCCCAGGTTGTCGATCTCGCGCACGTCCGTACCGCTGAGCCGGATCCACGTGTCCTGGATCGCGTCGTCGGCCTCGCTGAACGAACCGAGCATGCGGTACGCCACCGCGCGCAGGTGGGTCCGGTGTTCCTCGAAGCGGCCCGCAAGGAAGTCGTTCTCGTCCATCGGTCTCACATTTCCGTGGTGTCGTGTCACGGACATGACCGATGGGAGCGAGGCGATGTGACGGAACCGACGATCGAGCCGGCCGGCGCGGCCCCGACCCGGCCGGCCCCGTGCGGGGGCTCAGCGCAGCGGCAGGCACACCCACACGGTCTTGCCGCCGGTCGCGTCCGGCTGGATCCCCGCGTATCCGCCAACCTCCGTGACCAGGGTCTTCACGATCAGCAGGCCGCGGCCGCTGTCGTCGTCGACGGTCTCCACCAGGGCCTTGGGGCAGAACGGATGTCGGTCGTGCACGCCGACCTGGAGCGCCCCCTCGGCCGTGCCGCGCACGGTCACCACGATGGCGGGGGTCAGTACGCCCGCGTGTCGGATCGCGTTGGTCACCAGTTCGGAGACCACCAGACGCAGGGTGTCCACCAGATCGCCGTGGGCGGGCATGCCCCACTCGACGGCGATCGCGACCACCTTGCGACGGGCCGCGGACACCTCCGCCTCGTGCGGCGGCAGGTCGAATCGACACACCGGATGGGCATCGTTGAGGACGGTCATGCCGCGCCTCCCGAGCCGGTGGCGGTCACGTGACGGACGGACACGGCGCCGTTGCGGCGCCTGGTGTGGCTCATGATGACCCCGATGGCGGGTGTACGGATCTTCCGAGGGAATTCCCTCGGAGCGTACCGATTCCGACGCCCGCCGCGTCCAGTTTGCGACACTTCCCCACCTCCGTCGGCGGGGCGTTCGGGGGCGCGCGTCGGCGAAACGCCCTGGCGAGCGCGCCGCCCGCGCACAGCGCGCGCCAGGGGCAGCCCTCCCGGGTCCACCCGTACGCGTGATGCGTGTCCCGCGCGCCCTACCGCTCCGCGGACGGGCGCGGACGGGCGCGGACGGGCCTGGCGCCCGCCGGCCGGCGTTCGTCACGCCTCGGGCGGATGTACCTCCGTGCCGGTCAGGTGGGGGCGCACCAGGACCTTGACGTGTTCGTCGGGGCGGCCGAGGGTGTCGATCGCCGCGGCCACCCCCTCGAAGCCGACCTGACCGGTGATCAGCGATGCCGCGTCCACGCTGCCGACGGCGATCCGGGCGAGGGTCTTCGGATACTCCTCGGGCGGATAGGTCAGGCACATCTTCACCGTGAGGTCCTTGTAGATCCCCACCACCGGCCGGAAGGTGTCCTCGGTCATGCACACCCCGATCAGCAACACCGTGGCGCCGCGGGGCGCGGCGTAGGTGATCCGGTCGAACATGCCGGCCTTGCCGGAACACTCGAAGACGGTCAGCGGTTGCCCCGGCTCGGCGCCCTCGCGCCACGCGTCGAAGGGATCACGCTCGGCCGGGTCGACCACCACGTGGGCGCCGAACGCGCGGGCGAGTGCGCGCCGGCGCGGCGAGGGTTCGGAGACCACGACGGGCGCGACGCCGCGTTCGATCAGCCCGGCGATCGCGCCCAGGCCGATCGGTCCGGCGCCGATCACGATCGCCGCGCCGCCGCGTTCGGCGCCGGAGCGGGCCACGTTGCCGAAGCCGACGGCCAGCGGCTCGGTCAGCGCCGCGACGTGCGGCGGCACGTGTCCGGGCACCTTGACCAGTGCCGCGGCCTGCATCACCATGCGCTCGCCGAAGCCGCCGGGGAAGGTGTCGGAGAAGCCGATGGTGCGCAGTACACCGCCGCCGTCGAGCGCCCACGGCAGCCCGACCACCACCTCGCCCGGCTCGAACCCGGTCACCCCCGGGCCCGGGCGCACCACCCGCGCGGCCAGTTCGTGGCCCATGACCAGGTCGGCGTCCGGGTCGAAGACGAACGAGGGGGTGTCCGAGTCGATCGAGGCCCGAAGGAAATCCGCGGTGTGCTTGTACGCGGACAGGTCCGAGCCGCAGATCCCGCAGGCCACCGTCTCCACGAGGACCTGACCCTCGCCGGGTTCGGGGGCCGCGATGTCCTCGACGGTGAACGTGCCGCCGCGCAGTACCGCTGCTCGCATGATGGGCGTCTCCCTGGGCTTCGGGTGGATGGGGCTCGGGTGGGGTCGGTCAGGACGCCGGCGGGGTCATCGCCGCCACGACCGCCTGGCGCAGCGCGCCGATGAAACGTTCGCTGTTCTCGTTCGCCCAGGCCATCGAGGCCTGTCGGGGGCGGTTGGCGCCGGTGAAGTGCGGCACTACGTACTCGGCGAACAACTCGTAGCTGCGCCACTTGTCGGCGGGCCGGGCGATCGGCAGATCGAGCAGCAGCAGCGTGCCGAAGCCGCCGGATCGCTCCGTCATCGCGGTGATCCGCTCGATCGCCTGCGCGGGAGTACCGATCATCGCGACGCCGAAGGTGGGGAAACCCTCGCCGGTCCACTGCGCGATCGCCGCCTCGGGCGTCGCCCCCCACGGCATGGTCATCCCGGACAGGCCCTGGATGTAGTCGACGAGGTGGTGCACCCCGTACTCGGCCTGCGCGCGCGCCGCCTCGACGGTCTCGGCAAGATGCATCGGGACGACCAGGCGCCAGCGTTCGCGGTCGGCGACATGGCCGTGCTCGGCGCAGGTCTTGGCGTACACGTCCCAGTTGGTCGCCAGCGCGGCGAAGCCGGACGGGTCGGCGGCGGCAAGCGAGAGCAGGCCCATGCCGTGGGTGCCGGCCTGGACCGACCCGGACGGCGAGACGGTCGAGGCGCACACGGTCTCGATGCCCGCGCGGGTGTACGGGCCCAGGTGCAGTCGGGCCTGGTCCAGGGTGAACCAGTCGGTCCTCATGGTCACCGTCTCGCCGCGCAGGAGCGGGACGATCGCGGCCAGTGCCTCGGCCATCATGCTCCGCTGGCGCATCGGGTCGATGCCCATCATGAAGGCGTCCGAGGCCAGTTGGCCGGGCCCGGAGCCGAACATCACCCGCCCGCGCGACTGTTGGTCGAGTTGCACGATGCGGTCGGCCAGGACCAGCGGGTGGTGGTACGGCAGCGAGTTGACGCCGGTACCGAGCCGGATCCGGGTGGTGCGTTCGGCGGCGGCGGCGATGAACACCTCGGGGGAGGCGATCGTTTCGTAGCCGGCCGAGTGGTGCTCGCCGATCCACGCCTCCTCGAAGCCGAGGGCGTCCAGGTGCCCGACCAGGTCGAGATCGCGGCGCAGTTGCAGCGCGGGGTTGCCGTCGATGCCGTGGTAGGGCGCGATGAACGCGCCGAAGCGGGTCGGTGTGGCGGCCTCTGACACGGGCGGGCCTTTCGTCGGACGCGTGGCGGCTTTCATAGGACACAAGAACGTGCTTGGATGAGTTATGTCCTACATGGAGGATGGCGAGGAAACAAGGGCCGCGAGCGGGACGTCGGCCGGATCGGCCGCGGGCACCTCGACCGGCCCGCGCACCCGGCGCACCGCCGACGGCGGGCCGAGCGCGCGCACGCTGCTGCTGACCGTGCTGGGGGAGTACGTGCGTTGGCCGGGGCACGACGGGGTGTGGTCGCCCACGGTGGTGGCCGCGCTCGACCCGCTCGGGGTGCCGGAGGCGGCGACCCGGCGGGCGATCACCCGGCTGACCCGGGAGGGGTGGCTGCTTGCCCGGTCCGAGGGGCGCTACACCCGGCTGACCCTCGCCCCGTCGCTGTACCGCCTGCTGACCGGCTGGACCGAGCGGCTGGCCCGGGCGACCCGGGAGACGCCCTGGTCGGGGCAGTGGCAACAACTCCTGTTCCGCCCACCGGCGGCGCTGCGCGAGGCGCGGGCGGTGGTCGAGGAGCAACTCGCCTTCGAGGGCTTCGGTGACCTGGGTCGGGGGGTGTGGATCGCGGCCGACCCGGGCGGGGTGGACGCACTGCGCGCGCTGATCGCCGAGCAGGGCCTGTCGGCACACGCGACGTGGATGACGTCGACCGTGTGCGACGCCGCGCGGGAACGGGCGCTGGTCGAACAGGCGTGGGACCTGGCCGCGGTGCGCACGACCCTGGACGACTTCGTCGCCCGCTTCGCCGACGCGCGCGCCGACTCCGACGAAGCGGCCTTCGTCCTGCGCACGCGCATGGTGCACGCGTGGCGCCGGACCTTCGAACGCGACCCACGACTGCCGGCCGCGCTGCTCCCGCTCGACTGGCCCGGCGGCACCGCGAACGACCTGTTCATCACCACCTGGCGGCAGATCCACACCCCGGCCGCCCGCTGGTGGGCCGCGCTGGACCGCGACCCGAGACTGCCCTGACCCCGACCGGCCCGGCCGAGGCTCCGTCCGCCGCGATCAGGACGGTGTTTCGCTCCAGCGGTCGAACGTCCTGCTCGCGCTGTCGTAGGTCAGCCAGGTCCCGTCACCGAGAGGGCATGGGTAGGCGGTGATGGGGCCGGTGGGGTATGTGACCGGGCCGCGGACGGTGAGGGTTCGCGCGTCCAACAGCCAGTGTCGGACCGGGCGATCCGCGTCTTCGTCGGCATCGATCGTGGTGGCGACGACCGTGTCGGCGTCCACGAAGCCGCAGGTGTGGTCCCACCAGGACGGGGACTCGTCGTCGTTCGGCTCCGGGTCGGCCTCGGCGAGCACCGTGCCGTCCAGGGTGTGGAGTCGCACGTCGGCCCCGTCGTGTTCGACGGTCAGGAAACCGTCGTGGCCCGGGTGCACGTCCGCCAGGATGCGGTCCATGTCGTGGTTCAGGTCCCACCCGGTCAGCGTGTCGCCGTCCAGGCGGGCCCAGTGCAGCAGGATGCCGTCCTGGCCCATGCCGATGCAGAGGCCGACGTGGATCCCGTCCGGGTGTGAGCGTTGGTGTGAGCCGCCGGCCGCGCTGTCCAGCCGCATGCGGGCGAGTTCCCGTCCGTCCCGGGCGTCCAGGACCACCCAGCACTCGTGCCAGTCGTCCCAGTCCACGTCGTGTCCGCCGAGCACGACGTGGGCCCAGACGTGTCGGCCGTCGTCGGAGACGTGGCAGGAGCCGCTTTCGAAGCCGCGGCACACCTGCTGTTCGTCGCCCGAGTGGGTGTGACCGACCACCGGTCCCCAACAGCTGTGCCGGTACTCCCACAACCGCTCGCCGTCGGCGCCCACGGCCGTTACCGCACGCTGACCGGAGAACGCCACGAACGACGCGTCGGGGCTCAGCGCATCGACGCCGTTGTCCCACCCGGGCCACGGCACGGGGAACGTGGCCATCGGGGCGAGCGCGCCCGCGAAGAACTCGTCCACGTCGTGGACGTCCAGCCGGTGCCCGCGCCGAACCAGGAGGCGTGATCCGTTCGCACGCTTGTCCACGGCATGGCGGTCGACCGGGGCATCCCCCGGCAGTCGGGCCGAGTCGCGCGGGTGTGCAGTGATCGACATGCCCGAAAGTTAGCGAACGCCGACGACAGGCGGCTATCGGGTCCGGCGCAGGGTGAATTCGTTGCCGTCGGGGTCGATCAGCAACACCCGGCCGGCGGCGTCCGCGGCGGCGTCCGGGCGCGTCGCGCCGAGCGAGATCAGCCGGGCGATCTCCGCTTCCCGGTCGGCGTCGGCGGGCAGCGCCAGGTCGAGGTAGAGCCGGTTCGGGCCCGCCTTGGGCGCCACAGGGGGGCCGCCCCACGTGATCTTCGGGCCGCCGTCCGGGGATTGGATCGCGGTCTCCTCGTCCTGGTCCCAGACCAGCGGCCACCCCAGCGCCTTGCTCCAGAAGTGGCCGACCTCCCGCGTACCGTCGCAGGAGAGCGCGCCGATGCGACCGGGGCCGGTGTCGGACAGGAACCTGTTGCCCGCCGCGATGACGCAGAACTCGTTGCCGTCCGGATCGGCGAGCACCACGTGGGTCTCCTCTGGGAGTTGGCCCACGTCGAGGTGCCGGCCGCCCAGCTCCAGCGCCCGCGCCACGGTCTGCGACTGAACCTCCGGGGAGGCACTCGTCAGGTCGAAGTGCATACGATTCCGGCCGATCCTCGGCTCCCGACTCGGCCGGAAACGCACCCGAAACCCGGCGGGATCGGGCGGCAGGATCGCGACGTCGTCCGCACTGTCGGTGCCGGCCTCCCACCCCAGGATCTGCGACCAGAATCGCGCCAGGCCCGTCGGGTCGGTCGCGCGGAAGTTGACGGCGAACAGTCGACTGGTCATGTTTCGTGCATCCCCGATCCACCGACGGTCGTTTCGACGCCCGTCCGAGTCCAAAACGTGCAGCCTAGGCGCGACACACGACCCTCGCATCCGAGTTTCCGGACGGTCCTCGGGACCTGCGCGGTGTGCCACGTGGCGCAGGTCCCGAAGGGGAGGGCGGGGTCAGTTCGTTCGGGTGCGGAGTTCGGCTGTCGCGCGGTCGAAGGCGGAGTCCTTGTGGTGGGTGAACTCCTCGTCGGTGAAGACCGGTTCGGTGATGTGCGGGGGGATTCCCGTGCCGTCGAAGGTGCGGCCGTCGCGGGTGCGGAAGACCTCGTTGGGGAGGCCGAATTGCCAGCCGTTGGGGAGGGCCCGGTCGAGGACGTCGGAGAAGACGCCCTGGGTCGCCTCGCCGATGCGGACGGTGTGGCCGGGGCGGTTCATCAGGGACTGGGTGAAGGTTTCGCCGGCGCTGACGGTGGAGCCGCCGGTCAGGACCGCGAGCGGGCCGGTGTAGTGCGGCACGCCCGGGGTGGGGCGGACCTGGATGGGCTGGGCGCGGGTGAAGCGGGTGGGGTCGAGCGGGTCGTTGCGGGCCTGCTTGGCGTAGGCGAAGTAGGGGCGGTCGGTCAGGCGGGCGGCCAGGTTCAGGCCGAGGTTGTCCGCGCCGCCGCCGTTGACGCGCAGGTCGACGATCAACCCGCGCAGTCGCCCCACTCGTTCGGTGGTCAGGATGGCGTTCAGCGCCCGGTCGAGTTCGGCGGCGTTGACGGTATAGCCGCCCTTGGGGTCCTCGACGTAGCCGAGGAAGCCGGAGACGCGCAGGTAGCCCTGGCCGTCGGGCAGGTCCGTGTAGCTGATCCGACCCTGGCCGTACTCGGTCAGCGGGTGGTCGGCGCCCAGGTCGCGCTCTTGGATGTACGCCTTGATCCTCGTGTCGAGTTCGGGCGTCGGGGCGGTCGTGCCCGGGCGGGCCTCGGCGAAGAAGCGGTTCGGGCCGCCGCTCAGGTACAGGTGCGCGTCGTCGAGCGGGTCCAGCATCTCCCGGAAGATCGCGAAGAGTTCGTCGTCGGTGGTGTTCGGGCCGACCCGGGGTCGGTATCGATCGCCGACGGCCTGCCAGTCGACGCCCTTGGCGGCGAAGAACGGGTAGTTCTCGGCGAAGGTCCGCCAAAAGACGTCGAATGTGGTGCGCGGGTCCCCGGGCAGGGGGCGGGAGCAGGCCGCCGGCAGGGCCGCGACGCGGCGCAGGTTGCGGTGGTCCGGTGCGTCGGTGAAGTGCAGCGTGGCCTGCCTGCGGTTCGGGTTCACCCGTACGGCGAGGACGCGGCTGTTGTCGGCCTGGTAGCCGATCGTGTCGCCGTCCACCGTCGCGCGGGTCGCGGTCGAACCCTTGAGGCAGCTGATCGCGGTGGTGTCGTACTGCTGCAACGTGCCGTTCTCGATGGTCAGCACGGTGCCGTAGCCGTCCACCTGCCAGACGCCGTCCTGGTGGGGTGACGGGCGCTCGCGAGGCGCGGTGTCGGCCGTGGCCGACGCGATGCCGGCGGTGGTGGCGAGCAGGGTGGCGGCGGCCACCGTGGCACAGGTGCCGAGCAGCTTGGTCATCGTGGTTCCTGTTCCGATGCGGTACGAGCGGTACGAGCCTGGGTCGAGCGATCGAATCGGTGCTTCCTTGCGTGCACCAGAATCGGCCGGCTCCGGGGTGGCGCGACATCGCGCGAGCCGGTCTGTCTCGGGTGGGGGTAACCCCCGATCGGCCCCGTCCCGCTTGCGTACGCATACCCCCGGCCCCTATGTTCTGTTTCAGACGTTCGTATGAAGATCTATTCAGACGTTACGATGTCGTAGCCGACCCGAGGTGGCATATGGGAATGACGACGGAGGTGGCCCGATGGCGCAGCCGGTGAACGCCGATCTGGTGGACTCGGTGCGGTCGCGGCTGCCCGACGGTGCGCACTTGGCCGAGACGGCCGACGTGTTCGCACTGCTCGGCGACCCGGGGCGGTTGACCCTGCTGGTCGCGCTCCTGGAGGGCGAACTGTGCGTACGCGACCTCGCGGCCGCGTGCGGGCAGGGCGAATCGGCCGTCTCCCACCAGTTGCGACTGTTGCGCGCACACCAGGTGGTGACGGTGCGCCGGGAGGGGCGGCTGGCGTACTACCGCCTCGCGGACGCCCACGTGCGCCTGCTTCTGGACGTGGCGTTGGCGCACATCGGCCACGCCCCGGCCACCGATCACATCGGCTGCGCGACCGAGATCCCCGGAGGGGCCCGATGAGCACCCGCGACCACGACCACGGCGCGCCGGGCGGGCCCGGGACCACCGAGCCGGTCCGCGGCCCGGGCGCCGGCGACCACGACCACGCGGCGCACGCCGGGCACGACCACGGCGGGGGCAGCCACGCCGGGCACTCGCACGGCGTCGCCGCCGACGCCGACCGGCGCTACCTGACCGCCGCGCTCGTCCTGATCGGCGCGTTCATCGTCGTCGAGGTCACGGTCGGCATCCTGGCGAGTTCGCTGGCCCTGATCACCGACGCCGGCCACATGGTCACCGACGCGTTCGCGATCGGCCTGGCGCTGGTGGCGATGCGCCTCGCGGCCCGACCCGCGCGGGGGCGGTGGACGTACGGCTTCAAGCGGGCGGAGATCCTGTCCGCCCAGGTCAACGGCATCACGTTCCTGGTGCTCGCGGTGTGGTTCACCTACGAGGCGGTGCGCCGGCTGATCACGCCGCCCGACGTCGAGGGCGGCCTGGTCATCGTCACCGCCGCGGTCGGCATCGTGATCAACGTGATCGCGGCCTGGCTGATCTCCAAGGCCAACCGCTCCAGCCTGAACGTCGAGGGCGCCTACCAGCACATCCTCAACGACCTGTGGGCGTTCATCGCCACCCTGCTCTCCGGCATCGTGGTGCTCACCACCGGCTTCGCCCGCGCGGACGCGATCGCGTCGCTGGTCGTGGCGGCGCTGATGCTCAAGTCCGGCATCACGCTGGTCGGCGAGTCGTGGCGGATCTTCCTGGAGGCCGCCCCCACGGGTGTCGACCCGGACGCGGTCGGCGCCGACCTGGCCTCGGTCGAGGGCGTCACCGAGATCCACGACCTGCACATCTGGACCATCACGTCGGGCTTCCCGGCGCTGTCCGCGCACGTTCTGGTCGAGCCCGGCGACGACTGCCACCGGGTCCGCGACCGGCTGCAGGAACGGTTGCGCGAGCGGTACTCGATCACCCACACCACGCTCCAAGTCGACCACGCCGACCCGACGGTGCTGTCCATCGGCGCCACGCGCGGCCACTGCGAGGACCCGCACGGGGCGGTACACACGCCCTGAACGGGCGCCCGTCGAGAGCGACACACGATCGGGCCCGCATACCTCGACGGTATGCGGGCCCGACGCAGGTGCGGGGTGGGTCAGTTCGAGGCGGCGGCGCGCACGGTGCGCAGGCGCTCCGAGCGCAGCTGCTCGTGCCAGTGGTCGCCCAGCGGGGTCAGCGGCACGCCGGTGGCCCAGGTGAGCAGCAGGTCGGCCAGCGCCGGGTTGCGGGACATCACCGGACCGTGCATGTACGTGCCGATCACCCGACCCGCGTACGCGCCCTCGGTGCCGTCGCCCGTGCCGTTGCCGTTGCCGTGGGTGACCCTGGCCAGCGGCTTGGCGCCGGGGCCCACGTACGTGACGCCCTGGTGGTTCTCGAAGCCGGACAACACCGGCAGCCCGAGCGCCGGGTCGACCTCGGCCAGCACCTCGCCGACGCAGCGCTTGCCCGGCGCGCCGCGCCCGGAGCGCACGTCGAGCAGACCCAGGCCCGCCTCGGGCTGGTCCAGGTCGTCGATGAACTCGGTACCGATGATCTGGTAGCCCGCGCAGACCGCGAGCAGCGCGGCGCCCGCGCCCACCGCCGTGGCCAGGCCCGGGTCGCGGCGCAACCGCTCCGCGGCCAGGCGCTGCGGCCGGTCCTCGCCACCGCCGATCAGGTAGATGTCGCCGGAGGTGGGCACGGGCTGGTCGGAGCGTACGTCGACACGCTCGACCTCGATGCCGCGCATCAGCGCGCGCCGCTCCACGATCAGCGCGTTGCCCTGGTCGCCATATGTGCTGAGCAGGTCCGGGTAGATCCAGACCAGGCGCAGCCTGCTCTCACCGATCATGCCTGTGCCGCTTCCTTGATCGTCTTGCGCAGCTGTTGGAACGCCGTGTAGTTGGCGATGACCTCGATCTGGCCGGGCGGGCAGGCCGCCACCGCCTGGGCGGCCGTCTCGAAGACCTGGAACTGCAGGCCCGCGACCTCCAGGCGGACCGCCAGGTCGAGGCGGCGCTGGCCGAGGACGAACAGCGGACGGCCGGCGAGCTGGGTGAAGTCGACGTCCCAGATCCACGAGGTGTCCTTGCCGTCCGCGTCCAGCGCGTTGACGGACAGGATGACCGGCGTCGGCGGCGGGTTGATCAGCGAGAACGTCTCGACCCAGCCGGCCGGGTTCTTCGCCAGCAGCAGCCGCAGCTTGCGGCCCATGTAGTCGACCACGTCGTAGCGACCGGCGACGGCCGTGACGTGCTTCATCCGCTCCAGGGCCGCCTCGACGGGCACGCCGAACAACGACGCTATGGCCGCCGCGGTGACCGCGTTGGCCCGGTTGGCCCGGCCGGGCAGCTGCAGGTGCAGCGGCCAGATCCGCCCGTCCGGGTCGACCATCCGATCCCCGGCGAGCGACCACGTGGGGGAGGGGCGGCGGAAGTCGCACTGCGAGCAGAACCAGTCGTCGCCCGGACGCTGCATCACGCCACCGCACTGCGGGCAGGACCAGGAGTCCTCCTGCCAGGTCTGCCCGGCGGCGACCCAGAGCACGTCCTTGCTGGACGAGGCCGCCCACACGATCAGCGGGTCGTCGGCGTTGGCGACCACGATCGCGTCGCGCCCGCGCAGGCCCTCGCGCCACTTCTCGGCGAGCATGCGGGTCTCGGCGGCCCGGTCGAGCTGGTCGCGGGAGAGGTTGAGCAGCGCGATGGCCACCGGGTCGGAGTCGCGGGCGACACCGGCCAGGTACTTCTCGTCGACCTCGATCACGCCGTAGCGCGCCTCGTCGCCCGCGCCGGCCAGCGCGGAGGTGATTCCCGCAGGCATGTTCGCGCCCAGCGCGTTGGACACCACGGGACCCGCGGCGCGCATCGCCTCGGCGACCAGACGCGTGGTGGTGGTCTTGCCGTTGGTGCCGGAGATCAGCACCACCTGCAACCCCACCGACAACTGCGCGAGCAGGTCCGGGGCGAGCCGCAGCGCGAGCTTGCCGCCGATGACCGAGCCGCTGCCCTTGCCGGCGCGCCGCGAGATGGCCGCGGTCACCCGACTCGCGGTGATCGCCAATTTGGAACGCGGCGGCAACGCCTCGGGGGAGCGCCGCGGCGCGGCCCCCTGGCCGGGAACGCTATTGCCTGACATCGAAGAAGGTTCCTCCAAGCGACGGCCCCGACCGGCGGTGGCCCATGACCGGGTGTACCGGCCGCCACCCTATCGAGATCATCCGCCCTTCCGTCGCCGGCGACGGTGTGTACGGGATGTGTATGAGAGGGGACGCCCGGGCCGGTCGTCGCGGTTGCGGTCGAGCCGGTCGGCGGGGCGTGTGTTCCGCCACGGTCGGTCGGCCGGTGCGCGGCGAGTTTCGCCTTGGTCGCCCCGCGCCCGGCCCGCGTCCCTACGGCAGGCGCCAGTCGATGGGTTGTGCGCCCTGGGCGACCAGGAGGTCGTTGGTGCGGGAGAACGGACGCGAGCCGAAGAAGCCGTAGTCGGCCGACTTCGGGGACGGGTGGGTCGACTCCACCACCGCCGCGCCCGGACCGAGCAGCGGCCGGGCGTTGCGTGCCTCGCGGCCCCACAGGATGCTCACCAGCGGCGTGCCGCGCTCGCCGAGCGCTCGGATCGCCTGCTCGGTGACCTCCTCCCAGCCCTTGCCCCGATGGGCGTTGGAGCGACCGGGAGCGGTGGTCAGGGATCGGTTGAGCAGCAGTACGCCCTGCTTGGTCCACGGAGTCAGGTCGCCGTTGGTCGGCAGCGGCACGTCCAGGTCGCGGTTCATCTCGGTGAAGATGTTGATCAGCGACGGTGGCAGCGGCCACACCTCCGGGGCGACGGCGAAGCTCAGGCCCACCGCGTGCCCGGGGCCCGGGTAGGGGTCCTGGCCGACGATCAACACGCGCACATCCGCGAACGGCTGCATGAACGCCCGCAGTACGTTCGCGCCCGCGGGCACGTAGCGTCGCCCCGCGGCGATCTCTCCTCGCAGGAAGTCGCCCATGGCGGCGATGCGACCCGCCACCGGTTCCAGGGCCTTGGCCCATCCTGCCTCGACAATTTCGCCCAACGGCCGCGCCACCATGGGAGTTGAGCATAGGGCAAACGGGTGACACGACCCGCACGCCGACGTTCCGGTCGGCGACCGCCCGCGACGGGCGCCGCCGCCGGCGGTCGGGGCCGGTCAGATGCGGGGGACTCGGCCGTTGAGCAGCGCGGTGCCAAGACGGGTACGCACGTGCACCATCGACTGGCCGCGGCGTTCGGAGGAGACCAGGCCCGCCTCGCGCAGCACGCTCGCGTGGCGGCTCGCGGTGGCCATGGACACGCCGATGATCGCGGCCAGGCGGGAGGTGTTGACCCCGCTGCCGATCGCGTTCAGCGCGGCGGCCCGGGCGGAGCCGACGAGTCGGGAGAGCGGGACGGCGGACGTGTCGAGGGCGTCGCGGCCCCGGGTGAGCCAGTCCGCCGGGCGGGCCACGGGATACGTCAACATGATGGGGAGTTCGGGCTGCACCACGGCGAACAGGTTCGGGCCGCAGAAGAACGAGGGCACCATCACGATGGACCGGCCGTCGGCGCGGATGTCGGCGTCGACCGGACAGGGTGTGCTCAGGATGTCGTCGTGCCAGGACATCAGTTGCGGCGGGAAGCTGCCGAGCAGACCGCGTACTCCGCCGGAGAGCACCGCCTCCGCGCGCTGCGCCCGATCCGCCTCGAACGCGGTCGCGGCCCGGGAGGCGTACGGGGCGACCGCGATCGTGTGATAGGCGCGCAGCAGTCGGCCGAAACGCCGCAGACCGGCCGCGTCGCCGGCGGCCAGCGCCGTTGCCCAACTCGGCAACGGCCGTGTGCCGGCCGCCAGTTGGGCCAGTTCGGCGGCGATCGTGGCGGCCGGGGTGGCCAGTACCCGGTCGATGCCGATGTCCAGGTCGCCGGCCGTACCGGGGGGCACCAGGAAGTCGGGGAAGGGCTCGGAGCGGGGATAGAGCCGGGCGAGTTCGCGGACCGCCCGGGTCAGCTCGGCCGATTCCAACGCGGCGCACACCTCCTGTCGCCACGCGGCGAACACGAGGTCCGGCTCCCGGCTTTGCAGGAGATGCAGGGTGAACGCGATCTCCCACATCGGGTCGAGCCGATCGGCCAACCGCAACCGGTGCAGATCCTCGCCGGTCAGGTGGAACCGGAGCATGCTACCCCCGCGACAATCCTTTCAACGGCCCCCACGCCACGGTAGCGACCCCAACGCCCCGGTCGAAAGGTTTGCATCGGGGTGCAAGGGCCGGGGCCGAGGCGGGTCGGGCCGGTCCGGTCGCTCAGGCCGGGGACATGACCTCGTACAGGTTGCCCGAGTCGTCGGCGAAGAACAGGCCGCGCGGGCACAGGGGATGGTCGATGCGGCCGTTGGTCCGGTCGCGAGGGCTGCTGCCGTACGGGATCCCGGCCGCGCGGATCCGGGCCAGGATCGCGTCGAACGTGTCGGGGTCGACGTCGAAGGCGAGATGGTGCCCCTCGGCGCCGGGCACGGTCATGAAGTCGAGCGTGAGTTGTTCGTTGACCCGCACGGGGGCGAAGTGGCCGTCGGCGCCCGCCGGGGGCAGTTCCTCCAGGCCCATCACGGTGGCGAAGAACCGGGCCGCGGCGCGGTGGTCGATCGCAGGGACGATGGTGTGGTTGAGGCTGACGGCCACGGTGGGGTCTCCTCGGGGTCGAGCCGGGATCCGTGCGATGGGCGACCGACCGCATTGTGGACGGCGGTCGATCGGGACGGGACCCGGCGTGGCGGATGCGGTACGGAGGACGCCGACGCGACGGAGGCGGTTGTGGGTGCCGGGCCCTAGTCGGGGACGACGGGAAGGACGCCCTCCAAGGCCTCGGTGTCCCCGCCGGCCAGGGACAGCGCCACCGCCGCCTCGCACGCGGCCAGCGCGAACACCGCGCCCACCCACGCGCGTTCCGCCGGGGTCAGGCGCCGCCATTCGAGCGCCCCGCCCGCCCCGTCGACCAGATCCGACGCCGCCGCGAACCAGCCCCACTCGGCGGTGCCGCGCCCGGAGGCCAGCGCCCGCAATACACCCGCGCCCAACAACACGTCGCGCGCGCCCAGACCGCGGCCGAGCAGCGACGCCTCCCGGGCCGCCGCGGGCCGCAACCACACCCCGCCGCGCGGCGCCACCAACGACACCACCCCGGCGGCCACCCGGCCCGCCGCCAACACCGTCGCCACGCGTCCGGCCGACCCGGATATCGCGCCCGAAACCGCCACCACTGCCCCCGATCGAAACCTGCCTGTACCCCCCGGCCCATCGACCGGCGGCCCACACCGTAGCGGTGCCCCGATTCGGGCCCCGCACCCCCACCACGCACGGAACCCGCCCACCGGTTTCCACCGGGGTCCACGGGACCCGCACAGGCGTCACCGCCCGCACCATTAGCCCCCACGGACTCCCGCCTCCGCTATCGGGAAGGCCCTCACTTCGGCCGGCCACGACGGCAGGTCGAACCGGCCCGGCTTGCGGCCCACCGGCGACCGGGTCGTCCCAGGCGGGTCCCGCCGCAACGTGCTCAGTCGCGGAGGGCACCCTCCGGGCGGTAGACCATCAGGCGGCGGCCCTTGGCGATGCGGAGCTGGGAGGCGCCGGGGCGGACCTCGCCGTCCACCGCGAGTTCGGCGCCCTCCTGGATCTCGGACAGGTGCATCGTGCGCGCCGTGGACGCCTCGTAGACCCGCGAGGTGCCGAGTGTGCCGGACAGAACGGCCGCGACCAGTCGGGTGCGGGCCAGCGGGCGGGAGGCGTCGACGATGCGTACGTCGAGGAGGCCGTCGGTGAGGTCGGGGCGATAGGTGGGCGCGAAGCCCTCCGGGGCGTACTCCCCGTTGCCGAGGAAGATCAGCCACAACGACCTCGGCCGACCGTTGACCCGCATCTTCACCGGGCCCGCGTCCCGCAGCACCCGGACCAGGCCGACCAGCATGGCCGGCCACTTGCCGATCTTGCGCTCCAACTCCTCGCGGAAGCGCACCAGATCGGGATACACGCCGAGCGAGAACGTGTTCAGGAACAACTCCGGGCCCAGCTCCTCGCCGTCGTCGGAGAACGGGTGCGAGTGGTCGCGCTGGAGTTCGGCGACGTCCACCAGGACCGCCTCGCCCGCGGCGAGCGCCTGCGCGGTGTCGTCGAGCCGGATCAGCCCCAGGTCGCCCGCGAAGTGGTTGAGCGTGCCCGCCGGGAACACGGCGAGCGGCATGCCCCGGTCCAGCGCGATCCGCGCCGCGCAGTTCACACTGCCGTCGCCGCCCGCGACGCCGAGCACCTGCGCCTCCCGGGCCGCCTCGCACAGCAGCGCGACCAGGTCGCCGTCCTGGCCGCGCTCGACCACCTTCGCGGCGGGCAGCAGTTCGCGCAGCCGCTGTGCGGTGTCGCCCTCGGGGCCGGCCGAGGCGTTCACCACGACCACCAGGCCGTCGCCGTCGACCAGCGACGGCACCTTGCCGCGCGGTTGCGGTGCGGTCGCGGCCTCCACCGGGCGGGTCGGCCACCAGCGCAGCGTCACCGCCGCCAGGCCCGCGCCGAGCGCCGCGCCCGCGAGCACGTCACCCGGGTAGTGCACACCCGTGTACACCCGGGAGAAGGCCACCGAGCCGGCCAGCGCACCGGCCGCCACGCCCAGCGGGCGCGACTCCAGCGCGACGCCGGTGGCGAACGCCGCCGCCGACGCGGCGTGCCCGGACGGGAACGAGGTGGTCCACGGCTGCCGGCTCAGCCGACGCGCCATGGGCACCGCGTCGATCACCGGACGCGGCCGGCGCACCCAGCTCTTGAGCAGCACATTGCTCACGGTCGAGGCCAGCGCCACCGAACCCAGGCCGCGCAACGCCGCCCGGCGCCCGCTGCGCCCGCCGGAAAGCGCCATCCCCGCACCGGTCACCGCCCACAGGCGCGAATGGTTGGCCGCCCGCGACAAGGCCGGCAACGCCTTGTTCGCCCACGGCACATGATGCGAGGCCACCCACGCGAAGGCCGCCCGGTCGGCGGCATGGATCTTTCCCATCCGTGAATCTTCGCAAAGAATCCCGACGCATACGCAAGGCGGGCGTCGATCCGACGTTCGAACCTGTCGGCGGCGCGGTCTACCCGGCCAGGGCCGCCGACGTCTCGGCGAGTTCGGCGCGGTACTCGATGCGCTCGGACCACGCGGCGGGCCAGGCGTCGATGCCGTGTGCGGCGCCGATCATGGCGCCGGCCAACGCGGCGATCGAGTCCGAGTCGCCGGAGGAGCCGGCCGCCCGGGCGACGGCCGAGCGCGGGTCGTCCGGATACAGCAGGACGCACAACACCGCCGTGGCCAGCGCCTCCTCGGCGATCCACCCGGCACCGGTGATCCGACACGGGTCCGCGCGGCGGTCGCCCTCCGCCACGGCCTGGTCCAACCGATCGAGCACGGCCAGGCACTCGTCCCAGCCGCGCGCGACGAAGCCCTCCGGGGTGTCGGCGAACGGGCCGCGCCACAGGTCGTCGCCGAGCCAGTCGCCCCGGTACACCTCGCGCTGCGCCTCGGCGTGCGCGCGCAGCAGGGCGGGGAGTTCGGTGATCGGCGCGCCGGTGCGCAGCGCGTGTACGGCGGTCGCGGTCAGGTCCGAGGCGGTCAGCGCGGTGGGGTGTCCGTGGGTGATCGCGGACTGGAGTTGGGCGGCGCCGCACCGGTCGGCCTCGTCGACGCCGTCGAGCAGGCCCAGCGGGGTGACCCGCATGTTGGCGCCGCAGCCCTTGGAGCCGCGCCGGGTGGCGTCGGGCCAGGCCCGTCCGGCGGCCAGCTCCGCGCATGCGGACATGCATGTGTGGCCCGGCGCGCGGGTGTTGTCGGGGGAGTCCCACCAGGCCAGGAACCGGTCCACCAGGAGCGGGGTCAGCCGCTCGGCGGTGAACGCCCCGCCGTCGGCGCGCGCGTCGATCACCGCCCGGGCCACCGCCAGGCCCATCTGGGTGTCGTCGGTGACCTGGGCCGGCGTGCCCTCCAGATCCATCGGTCCGGGCAGGTCGTACCGGCGCACGATCTGCGCGTACGACAGGAACTCCGTCGGCGCGCCCAACGCGTCCCCATACGCCAACCCGAACATGCTCCCGCGCACCCGCTCCGCGTTCCCCACCATGCGATACCACCCTTCGTCGACCGCCCACCCTGCCGGCCCGGTGTGCCGGCAGGCGGCCACTTTCCGCCCACTCGCGCCTGCGCCGGTCCCCTCGCCCGCCTGCACGTCCGTCCGACCGGCGGCTCGCTCTCCCGGGTTCGGCTCGGGGAGGGTTGGAAACGGCCGAATCGGGGCGAAACTCGGAGGATGGACGTACTTTCCGGTCGTATCCTGCTGCGCCCCGTCGATCCCGAGCGTTCGCTGATCTTCTATCGCGACGTGCTCGGCCTCGCGATCGCCCGCGAGTTCGGTACCGGGATCCATCGCGGGACGGTGTTCTTTCTCGGCGGCGGCTTCCTCGAGGTCTCCGGCACCGCGACCGGCGGCGGGCCCGGGGGCGAGGATCTGCGGTTGTGGCTCCAGGTGCGGGACCTGCCGGCCACCCACCGCGAACTCGTGGACCGGGGCGCCACCGTGCTGCGCGCACCGCGCCGCGAGGAGTGGGGGCTCGACGAGATGTGGATTGCCGACCCCGACGGTGTGCGCATCTGTGTGGTGCAGGTCCCGGACGAGCATCCGATCCGCTATCGGCCCGGCATCTGACCGTCGGGCGCGCCGCGTTCCGTGCCGTGTGCGCCGTGCTCGGGTCGGTGAGGCCGGGCGGATTCGTCGGCACCTCTCGACGCCCCTTGACGGCCCCAAGGGGACGGCGACACACTCAAGCTACCAGCCGGTAACAATTCGACGATGTCCCGGGGGCCCGCCACCCATGACCGCCTTCAGCCTCGCCCTGAACGAGGACCAGACCACCATCCGCGACTGGGTGCACACCTTTGCAGCGGAGACCATGCGGCCGGCCGCCGCCGAGTGGGACGAGCGCGAGGAGACCCCCTGGCCGATCATCCAGGAAGCCGCCAAGATCGGACTCTATTCGCTGGACTTCTTCAGCACCCAGGCATTCGACCCCACCGGCCTGAGCATTCCGCTGATCATGGAGGAACTGTTCTGGGGCGACGCCGGGTTGGGCCTCGCGCTGTCCGGCACCGCGCTCGCCGCGGCGGGCCTGGTGGCCAACGGCACCCAGGAGCAGATCATCACCTGGGCACCCGAATTGTTCGGTACGCCCGACAACGTCCGCGTCGCCGCGTTCTGCTCGTCCGAGCCGAACGCCGGCTCCGATGTCTCCTCGATGCGCACCCGGGCCGACTACGACGAGGCGACCGGCGACTGGATCCTCAACGGGGTCAAGACCTGGGCCACCAACGGCGGTATCGCACACGTGCACGTCGTGGTCGCCACCACCGACGCCACGCTCGGCTCGCGGGGCCAGGCCAGTTTCGTGATCCCGCCGAACACGCCGGGGCTGTCCCAGGGGCAGAAGTTCAAGAAGCACGGGATCCGCGCGTCGCACACCGCCGAGGTGATCCTGGACAACGTCCGGGTGCCCGGCGACTGCCTGCTCGGCGGCAAGGACAAGCTGGACGAGCGGATCGCGCGGGCCAGGTCCGGCACCTCCGCGCGTTCGAACGCGGCGATGGCCACCTTCGAGTCGTCGCGCCCGGCGGTCGCGGCCCAGGCCGTGGGCATCGCGCGCGCCGCCTACGAGGTGGCGCTGGAATACGCCCAGGTCCGCGAGCAGTTCGGCCGGCCCATCATCGACAACCAGGGCGTCGCGTTCACCATCGCCGACATGCGCACCCGGATCGACGCGGCCCGCCTGCTCACCTGGCGCGCCTCGTGGATGGCCGCGACGAAACAGCCGTTCACCGCGGCCGAGGGCTCGATGTCGAAGCTGTACGCGGGCGAGACCGCCAAGTGGGTGACCTCGGCGGCGATGCAGATCCTCGGCGGCAACGGCTACACCCGCGAGTACCCGGTCGAGCGTATGCACCGTGACAGCGCGATCTACACCATCTTCGAGGGCACCAGCGAGATCCAACGCCTGGTCATCGCCCGCACGTTGGCGGGGGTGCCGATTCGCTGACCCGCGCCGCGTCGTCGGGCGGGGCGTCGGGGCGGCGCCCCGCGGGCTCAGCCGGTCCAGACCACGTTCATCACGGTGACTCGGACGCGGTTGTCCTCGATCACGAAGGTGATGAAACCGAAGGCTCCGAACGCGGCTTCGCGCATGGTCTTGAGACCGCTGTGCATCCGGCCGCCGACGCTCCACGGGTCACGTTCCAGCGCGCTCTCCAGGTTGTTGAGCGCGGCGACCGCGGGCTGCGGCAGGCCCGCCTTCTGCCGGGCGGCGGGGGCGTCGTACACCACGAGGTAGCTCATGTGCGCCTGGTCTCGGCGGCGGGCACCGTTTCCAGTTCCTCGCCCGCGTGCAGCCGGGCGGCCCGTTCGAGGACACGTTCGTAGTCGCCGGTGCGGCGCAGGATCAGGTGCCGCTGCCATCCGGCGAGCAGATCGGCGAGCAGGGCCAATTGCCCGGTGTCGTGGGCGTGGGCGAGGGCGGCGGCGAACTCCCGCTCGAACTCGGCGCGGACGTCCTCGGGCAACTCGGCTCGGATCTCGGCCGGCGACGGCCAGCGGGCACCCCCGACCCGGATCACCAGGTCGGGCGTGCGTGGTTCGGGGATCGTCGTGTCCATGTCCTCAGCGTGCCGGCCCCGCCGGGTCGACCGACAGCCGGCGCGTGACGATCGGCCGTACGCCCGGCGAAGCGCAGCCCGTGCACCCTTTCAGGACACCGGGCCCGGTTCGGGGGCCGGCTCCGGCTTGTCGGGGGGCGGAGGTGTGCCCGGGTCGGGTGGCAGGGGCTCCGGGCCGGGTTCGGGCAGCGGGTGGGGGAGGGGCATCGGCGGCACCGGGGGCAGCGGGTCGGGCCACGGGTCGGTCACTGCGACCTCCAAGCAGGTAGCGCGTCGCGGTCGCGACGTCGCCACCCGGATACCCGCCACGAACCGATCCCATCTCCCGGGCACGGCGGACACCCGGGCGCCGCCGCCCCGACGGCACGGCCGACAACCGCCCACCACCCGCCGGGCCCTACGCCGGCTCGAACGCAGCCCCGCTCACCCGCACCGCCCGGCCGACCCACGCGTCCGTACGCATTGACGCCAGCACGTCCGCGTCGGTCGAGGAGGCCACCGACCGCACCCCGCCGCCGCCCTCGCCCTCGACCACCACGATCGCCACCGCCGGTTCGCCCCCGTCGAAGGCCACCGTGCAGCCCACCACCCGTGCCGGGCCCGTATGGTCCGGGTCCACCGGGCGGGCGGGCAACTCGGCGCTTACGTCCACCGCGCGAAAGCCGCCGGGAGCGGGGCGCGCCGACCACAGCGCCCCGGCCTGCTTGGTCACCATGCCCGACACGCTGGTGACCAGCCCGTCCCCGCCCTCGCGCACCCGCCTCGTCACCTCGACGGTGGCGTGCAGCGCGTACGTGTTGAGCGGACCGCCCGCGAACGCCATCCCGCCGGTCGTGGTCAGCTCCCGATCGGCGCGCCCGGTCAGACCCAGTTCGTGCCGCTGGATCCGGACCGCCGCCGGGAAACAGCTGTACAGGTCCACATGCGCGGCGTCGGCCGCCCCGGGGCCCAGCGCCGCGCCGACCGCCGCGAAGCCCGGCGAGCGGGCCGGGTCCGGCCGGGCCACCAGCGGCACCATCGTGTTCGACTCGGCCGCCACCGTCGGGAACACCCACCGCTCGCGCGCGACGCCGAACCGGCGCGCCGTCTCCACCGAGCACAACACCAGCGCGGCGGCCTGGTCGACGTTCATCTGCGAGCAGTGCCACTTGGTATAGGGGCTCGCCAACCATGCGTTGCGCCCGACCGGGGCCAACAACTCGTCCTCGGACACCGTGCGGCCGCGGATCGATCGCCCGCCCTCGGCGGCGACGGCGGCGAACTGCGCGCACAGCGCCGCGATCTCCCGGGCGTCCTGCGCCGGCGACACGCCGCGCGCGGCGCCGATCGCCGACTCCAGGACCGCGTACTGCCGGGCCGGCACCGCCAGATGGCGATCGATCTCGACCCGGGCCAGGATGTCCGCGCCCGGCGCCCACACCGTGTCCGGCACCCCGTCCGCGACCGGATCGACCAACTCGACCCCGGCGATCCGGGCGCGCAGCCGCCGATGCGCCGCCTCGCCGCCCACCACCAGGACCGCGTCCACCCGGCCGGACGCGATGTCGGTGCTCGCGCGGGTGAGCAACGACTGTTGCAGGACGCCCAGTTCGGCCAACGTGCTGTGCGCGTCGACGAGCTTGAAGCGCTCGGCCAGCCACCGCCCCGGATCGCCGTGCCGCCAGGTCCCGCGCGGCACCAAAACCCGCCGCACCGCCCCGAGCAGCCCGCCGAGCCCCTCGGCCGCGTCCTCGACGGCCCGCGCCATCAACTCCAACTCGCCCACCCCGGCCCCGGCCTCGGCCAGGCGCTGATCCGCCACCCCGACCCCGACCAGGACCGGCGTGCGCGGATCGATCCTGTCCAACCCCATCGACGCCCCCTCACACGCGCCGCCACCCGGCGCGCGCCGAAGCTAGCGCCGATGCCCGACGATCACCAGCGGCACGGGGAGCGGGCGGAGGACCGAACCCGGTCCGCGGCCGGGGTGGGAGATCCCGGGCGGGGGCGGCCGAGCCGGGGGAGTCACCCCTCGAAGCGTGTCGGCGGGAGGCGGGCGAGGAACCGGGCGGTTTCGAGGCCGTCGTGCGGTGGGCCTGTGGTTCGGCTGTTCGCCGGCGCGGGCATACGACAACCTTCCGGTGGTGTGGCCGAGAGCGGTGTGGCGAGGAGCGGGTGGATGAGCGAGCACGATCCGTATGTGCGAGTGCGCGGCGCGCGGGAGCACAATTTGCGGGACGTGGACGTGGACATCCCACGCGACACGTTCGTGGTGTTCACCGGGGTGTCCGGGTCGGGCAAGTCCTCGCTCGCGTTCGGCACGCTGTACGCGGAGGCGCAGCGGCGCTACTTCGAGTCGATCGCGCCCTACGCGCGCCGGTTGATCCAGCAGGTCGGCGCGCCGCACGTGGACGAAATCGACGGATTGCCGCCGGCGATCGCGCTGCGGCAGCAGCGGTCCGCGCCGACGTCGCGGTCGACGGTGGGCACGCTGACCACGTTGTCGAACTCGCTGCGGATGTTGTTCTCCCGCGCGGGGAAGTATCCGCCGGGCGCGCCGAGGTTGGACTCGGACGCGTTCTCCCCGAACACCGCCGCCGGGGCCTGTCCGAACTGTCACGGGCTCGGGCGGGTGCACGACGTCGACGAGGCGTCGCTGGTCCCGGATCCGGACCTGTCGATCCGGGACGGGGCGATCGCCGCCTGGCCGGGCGCGTGGTACGGGAAGAATCTGCGGGACATCCTGGCCACGCTCGGCTACGACGTGGACCGGCCGTGGCGTGAGCTGCCGAAGGCCGAGCGGGAGTGGATCCTGTTCACCGACGACCAACCGGTGGTCACCGTGCATCCGGTGCGCGACGCGAGCCGGATCCAGCGCGACTACCAGGGCACGTACAGCAGTGCCCGGCGGATCGTGCTGAAGACGTTCGCGACCTCGAAGAGCGCGACGCAGCGCAAGCGGGTGGAGCGTTTCCTGCGCAGCGGGCCGTGTCCGGTCTGCCACGGTCGGCGGTTGCGGCCGGCCTCGCTGGCGGTGACGTTCGCCGGGTACGACATCGCCGCGCTCGTCGCGCTGCCGCTGACCGAGGCGGCCCGGGTGCTGGCCGAGGCGAAGCCGGACGGGGAGGCCGCCGCGACGATCTGCGCGGACCTGGTGGCGCGGATCGCGGTGCTGGTCGAGCTGGGGCTGGGCTATCTGGGCATGGCGCGCGAGACGCCGACGTTGTCCTCGGGCGAGTTGCAGCGGTTGCGCCTGGCCACCCAGTTGCGGTCCGGGTTGTTCGGGGTGGTGTACGTGCTCGACGAGCCGTCGGCCGGGTTGCACGCGGCGGACACCGAGGCGCTGCTCGTGGTGCTCGACCGGCTGCGGGCGGCCGGGAACTCGCTGTTCGTGGTGGAGCATCGGATGGCCGTCGCCCGCCGGGCCGGATGGCTGGTGGACGTGGGGCCGGGTGCGGGCGAGGGCGGCGGCCGGATCCTGTACAGCGGCCTGCCGGCGGGGTTGCGCGAGGTGGCCGACTCGGCGACGCGCCGCTTCCTGTTCCCGGCCGGCCCGCCGCCGGTGCGCGAGCCGCGGTCGGCCGGCGCGTGGCTGACGTTGACCGGGGTCACCCTGCACAATCTGCGCGATCTGGACGTGGCGTTCCCGCTGGGCGTGTTCACCGTGGTCACCGGGGTGTCGGGGTCGGGCAAGTCGAGCCTGGTCGGTGGGGTGCTGGCCGAGGTGACGGCGGCGCACCTGGGCACCGGGGCGGAGCCGGACGAGGACGACGGGCCGGTATCGGGCGAGGTACGCGCGGTCGAGGGACTGGGGGCGATCGACCGACTGGTGCGGGTGGACCAGAAGCCGATCGGGCGCACGCCGCGCTCGAACCTGGCCACCTACACCGGGCTGTTCGACACCGTACGCCGGTTGTTCGCGGAGACCGACGCGTCGCGGGAGCGCGGGTGGACCGCGAGCCGGTTCTCGTTCAACGTGGCCGAGGGGCGCTGCGAGACCTGTGCGGGGGAGGGCTTCGTCGCGGTCGAGTTGTTGTTCCTGCCGGGCACGTACGCGCCGTGTCCGACCTGCCACGGCGCCCGGTACGACCCGGCCACCCTGGAGGTCGCCTATCGCGGGCTGAACGTGGCGGACGTGCTCGGGCTGACCGTGGACGACGCGGCCGACTTCCTGGCCGACGTGCCCGCCGCCGCGCGCAGTTTGACCACGCTGCGCGAGGTGGGCCTGGGCTATTTGCGTCTGGGCCAACCCGCGACCGAACTGTCCGGCGGCGAGGCGCAGCGGATCAAGCTGGCGAGCGAGTTGCAGCGGGCCCGACGCGGGCACACGCTCTATGTCCTGGACGAGCCGACGGCGGGTCTGCATCCGGCGGATGTGGAGTTGCTGATGCGGCAGTTGCACGGTCTGGTCGACGCGGGCAACACGGTGGTGGTGGTCGAACACGACCTGGACGTGATCGCCGGCGCCGACTGGCTGATCGACCTGGGGCCGGGCGGCGGTGTGCACGGCGGGCGGATCGTGGCGAGCGGGGTGCCGGGGGAGGTGGCGGCGCGGGGGGTGGGGGTGACGGCGCGGTTTCTCGGCGGGCGGTGACGGGCCGGTCAGGCGGCGTCGGGCCCGGCCAGGAACGCCAGCAGGGCCGCCGGGTCCTCGCTCGCGCACGCCGCGCGTACGGCCGCCTCGTGTGCCTCGGCCAGCGCGTTCAGCCGGGCGAGTCGGTCCGTACCGCGCCGGGACAGGTGGACCGTGATCCGGCGGCGGTCGGCCCCGGACTGGCGGCGGTAGATGTGGCCGCCGTCCACCAGCGCGTCCACGATCCGGGTCAGCGTGGCCTGCGGGATCACCAGGGCCCGGGCCAGTTCGCCCATCGATCGCCCCGTGCCGTCGCCCAGGGTGCGCAACACCAGCCACTGGTCGAGGGTGCAGTCCTCCTCGGTCAGGGCGACGGTCAGCGTGCGGGTGAGTCGGCGCTGCGCGACGGTCAGCGCCTCGACCAGAAGCGGCGGTGCGACGGCGCGTTCGGCAAGTTCGCCGGCGGACATGCTGATCACCCCTTCACCGGACCGTTCTCAGGAGCATACTTACTCGCCTGATGAGCGTCGAGACAGTCCTGATCGAGCCGCTCGACGCGCTGTATTCCGACCGGAATCCCCAGGTGCTTCGAGTGGGCCTCGTGGTGCCCCAGTCCGGTGCGCTCGGCATCATCGGCCCCTCCGCCGTGGATGCCGCGCTGCTCGCGGCGCACGAGATCAACTCCGCCTGCGGGGTGCGCGACCGCCGGCTCGAACTGGTGCTGGTGGACGCCGGTGTCCCACCCGCCGAGGTCGCCGCACAGGTGCGACAACTCGCCGACGCCGGAGCGGTGGAGGTGCTGGTCGGCTTCCACACCAGCGACGTGCACCGCGCGATCGAGGCGGTGGTGACGGGACGTGTGCCGTACATCTTCACCCCGCCGCACGAGGGCGGTCGCCGGCTGCCCGGCGTGGTGTGCACCGGAGTCGACCCGATGCGGCAGCTGCGCGAGTCGATCGGCTGGTTGACCCGGCAACATCGGCTGCGCCGCTGGGCGTTGATCGGCAACGACTACATCTGGCCGCAGGCCACGCACCGTGCGGCGGCCCGGCTGATCGCCGAGGCGCGCAGCAGTGTGGTGTACGAGCGGCGGGTCGCCTTCGGCGCGGTGCGCGAGGGGCTGGACGAATTGTTCCAGGGGCTGCGCACGACCGGGGCCGATGCGCTGCTGCTCAGCCTGATCGGGCGGGACCTGGTCGACTTCAATCGGGCGCTGCGGCACGCCGGTCTGGACCGGATCCTGGTGCGGCTTTCCGGATCCCTGGAGGAGAACGGCCTGCTGGCCTACGGCGGCGACGACACCGGCGGGATGTACGCGGTGATGCAGTCGTTCGCGTCGCAGACCGACGATCGCCGGCTGGGGCTGGCCGAGCGGCACCGGGCGCTGTTCGGGCCGGACGCACCGGTTCTGGACGCCTACGCAGAGGGGCTGTACGACGGGCTGCACCTGGTCGCGGCGCTCGCGTCGTGGAACGCGCTGGGCCCCAACGGGTTGGCGGCGGCGGTGCATCGCCTGCTCGACGGGGACCCGGAGGGCACCCGGGCGGCCTGGGCGCGGTCGCCGCTGGGCCCGCCGCGCCGGCAGGTGTTCCTCGCGCGGGCGGAGGGGCTGGATTTCGCCGTGCTTCCGCGCCGCGAAAGTACTTCCATTTGGAAATAACTGGATCTAGGGTCTCTCCGAGACCCCTCGGGGTCGTCCCGAGGAGAGATCACCATGAGCGAAGTCCCCGCGCCCGAATCCGCCGCGAGACCCGGGTCCACCGGCAGACCCGACCCGACCGGTGGACCCGAGTCGATCGAGAAGTACGGCTACAAGCAAGAGCTCCGCCGCTCGCTGAGTTTTCGCGACCTGCTCGTCTACGGCCTGGTCTTCATGGTCCCGATCGCGCCGTTCGGCATCTTCGGCGGCGTGTTCCAGGGCTCCGGCGGCATGGTCGCGCTCACGTACATCATCGGCATGGTCGCGATGATGTTCACCGCGCTGTCCTACGCGCAGATGTCCCAGGCCTTCCCGATGGCCGGATCCGTGTACTCCTACGCCGGTCGCGGCATCGCCGCCCCCGTGGGCTTCCTGGCCGGCTGGATGATCCTGCTCGACTACATCCTCGTCCCCGGCCTGCTCTACCTGATCGCCGCCGTGGCGATGAACTCGCTGGTCGGCTCGATCCCGGTGTGGATGTGGGTGGTCGGCTTCGTACTGCTGAACACGGCGGTGAACTACCTGGGCGTGGAGATGACCGCCAAGGTCAACAAGATCATGCTGATCGGCGAGCTGATCGTCCTGCTGCTGTTCGTGGTCGTCGGCGTGGTCGCGCTGATGGACGGCAAGGGCCGGGGCTTCGACTTCACCCCGCTGTACAACGGCGACACCTTCTCCTGGAGCCTGGCCTTCGGCGCCGTCTCGATCGCGGCGCTGAGCTTCCTCGGCTTCGACGGCATCTCCATGCTGTCCGAGGAGAACAAGGACTCGGCCAAGGCCATCGGCCGCTCGATGGTTGCCGCGCTGCTGCTCGCCGGCACCCTGTTCATCGTGCAGACCTGGGTGGCCTCGCTCCTCGTGGAGGACCCCAAGGCGCTGATCGCCAACGGCGACCCGGACGGCACCGCGTTCTACGACGCGGCCCGGGTCGCGGCCGGCGGCTGGCTGGCCAAGCTCACCGCCGTGGCCACCGCCGTCGCCTGGGGCTTCGCCAACTCGCTGGTCGCCCAAGCGGCCACCTCACGCCTGCTCTACGCGATGGCCCGCGACCGGCAACTGCCGTCCATCCTGGCCAAGGTGCACCCCAAGCACCGGGTGCCGGTCAACGCCACGCTGCTCACCGCCGCCGTCTCGCTCGCACTCGGGCTGTACACCAGCACCCGCGACGACGGCATCACCAAGCTGAGCAGCCTGGTCAACATCGGCGCGCTGACCACCTTCCTCGTCCTGCACGTCTCGGTGGTTGTGCACTACCTCGTCCGGCACAAGAGCCGCGACTACTGGCGACACCTGATCGCGCCCTCGATCGGCTTCGCGATTCTGGCGTACGTCGTCTACAAGGCCGACGACGACGCGCAGCGCCTGGGCACGATCTGGTTCGCGATCGGCCTCGCCCTGCTCTCCGGTCTGGTCCTGGCGGGCCGCCGGCCCAAGATCTCCGCCATCGATCCGCTCGAGGAACCCGTATGACCCTGCTCGAAGTCGTCTCGCTACGGCCGACCTACCACCAGTACGCGTACACCTTCGGCGGTCGCCGACCGCTGGTGACGGTGCGCCCCGGCACCATCGTCGAGTTGTCCACCGAGGACTGCTTCGGCGGCAACGTCAAGGGCTTCGACGATCTGCCCAGCGCGGTCTGCGAGTTCCCCTACCTCAATCCCGTCACCGGCCCGATCGCGGTCGAGGGCGCGGAGGTCGGGGACACCCTCGCGGTGCACTTCGTGGACATCTCGCCCGCCCGGGACTGGGGCATCTCCAGCACCTTCCCGCACTTCGGCGCGCTGACCGCGACGCCGACCACCGCGATGCTGCACGCGCCGCTGGAGGAACGGGTCTGGGTCTACGACCTGGACGTCGAGGCGGGCGTCTGCCGCTTCCGGGCCCGCAAGAGCGACTTCTCGGTCGAGCTGCCCCTGGACCCGATGCACGGCACCGTCGGGGTGGCGCCGGCCGGCGGCGAGACGCTGATGTCGATCACCCCGGGGGCGCACGGCGGCAACATGGACACCCCCGAGATGCGCGCCGGCACCACCGCGTACTTCGGCGTCAACGTCGCGGGCGGCATGCTCTCGATCGGCGACGGCCACGCCCGGCAGGGCGAGGGGGAGGTGTGCGGTACGGCGGTGGAGGCCGCGATGCGCACGGTGATCGTGGTCGACCTGATCAAGGGCGGCGCACCCGTGTCGCCGCGCCTGGAGAACGACCACTACCTGATGACCACGGGCTCGGCCCGCCCGCTGGAGGACGCCTACCGGATCAGCCAGCGTGACCTGGTCGATTGGACGGCCGCCCTGCTGGACCTGGACCTGCTCGACGCCTACCAGCTGGTCAGCCAGGCCGGCCTGGCCCCGGCCGCCAACGTGTGCGACACGAACTACACGATGGTGGCCAAGCTCCCGAAGGCGACGCTGGGCCGGCAGCGCGCCTACGAGGGGCGGCACGACCACCTGCGCGCGGTGGCGGGGGCGTACCTACGGGAGCGCTGAGGGCGCGGTCGGGGCGCGGCTCCCACACCTGCGGGAGCGTGCCGCGACATCGACTCCGGGACCGGAGAGGCCATCGGTCCCGGCACCCGGCGGCGTGCCGCCCCCGCGCCGGGTGGAAGGGGACATCCCCGGGCGAATCGCGTCCGCCGACGCACGTCCCCCCGGGGCCCGGGGATGTCCCAGGGGCCGGGAGCCCCCGGCTTCCGGGTTCCGGCTGGAACGACGAGGATTCGCACGCCGAATCGCTGATCGGGCATGTCCGCCCGCCGGTCGGGAATTCCTCGGGTGTCCATGTGTTGCCACTCGTGTGAACGTGTTTTCGCCGCAGGTCCGGTTCTCCGTCCTCGATCGATCGTTGACGCTCCGCGGCGAGCACCCCGCCTCGGCGCTGCGGCACGCGGTGGCGTTCGCTCGGGAGGTGGAGCGGTTGGGGTATCACCGCTTCTGGGTCGCGGAGCATCACAGCGTGCCGGGGGTCGCCGGGTCGGCGCCGACCGTGCTGGCCGCCGCAGTGGCGGCGGCGACCGAGCGGATCCGGGTCGGCACCGGTGGGGTGATGTTGCCCAACCACCAACCGCTCGTGGTCGCCGAGCAGTTCGGGGTGCTGGAGGCGCTGTACCCGGGGCGGATCGACATGGGTTTGGGGCGCTCCGTGGGCTTCACCGACGGGATCCGCGCGGCGCTGGGGCGGGGCAAGGACGCGGCGGAGGACTTCCCGGAGCGGCTGGCCGAACTGCTCGGCTACTTCCTGGGCACCCAGGACGCACACCCGGGCGTACACGCGCGCCCCGCCGAAGGGCTGCGTCCGGCGCCGTTCGTGCTGGCCACCGGGGCGGGCGCGGATCACGCGGCAGCGGCGGGCGTACCGCTGGTGGTGGCCGCGGCGATCGGCGAGGAGCGCATGCTGCGCGCGATCGACCGTTACCGGACCACGTTCCGGCCGTCCACCTGGTCCGCGCGACCCTACGTGGTGCTCGCCGGCACGGTCGCAGTCGCGGACAGCGCCGAGGCGGCCGACGATCTGCTGCTGCCCGAGGCGTGGGCGGCGGCCTATTCGCGCACCCGCGGCACCTTCCCGCCGCTGATCCCGGCCGAGGAGATCCGCGCCGCGACGCTCACCGCACGCGAGCGCGAACACCTGGACGCCGCGCAGCGCGACCGGATCGCCGGTACGGCGGAGACCGTCGCGGCGGATCTGGCGGCCCTGTTCGCCCGCACCGACGCGGACGAGTTCCTGGTCACCACGAGCAGCCACGACCGGGCCGGCCGCGCCGACTCGGCCCGGCGCCTGGCCGAACTCGCGGGCATCGCACCCCGGATCGGCGCCGGCGCGACGCGCTGAATCGGGGGATCGGCCCCGCTCGTACCGGACCCCCGGCGGCAGCCGGCGGGCGTTGCTACCGTGGTGCGGCTCCAGTGGTCGTTCTGCGGGGAGGTTTCGAGCGATGGCCCATGTCGGCCGGCAGCCGGACATACGTCCACACCCGAACACACCCGGGACTGGGCCCGGTCACGCGCCGGTGGAGACCGCCGCGCAGATCGAGCGGCGCTGGATCGCCAACATCGCCTCCGTGGTGGTCCCGGGCGTGCTCGCGCACCGGATGTTGCGGCCGGCGCACCGGATCGGCAAGCCCGACGGGCTGATGGGCAACCTCAACCGGGTGCGCGCGTGGCTCGGGCTGATGATCGTGCTGGCGGTGTTCCTGCGCGGCCTCTACCAGGAGCGCAAGCAGGGCTCCGGCGAGTCGGCCACCACGACCCGGATCCAGGGCGCGCAGGTGGTGGCCGAGGTGGCGTCGGCGATGGTGCGCCGGATGGTCCTGCTGCCGGTGTACGGGATGATCGGCATCGTGCTGATCGGCTGCCTCCTGGTGCTCTTCGCCCGGCCGCACCTGCGTTCGCTGACCATGCGTCAGTTGATCCACCCGGTCCGCTCGGTCGGGCTGTTCCTGGTGGTCCCGGTGATCGGCGTCGCGGTGGCCTGGGGCTGCCGCAGGGGCGCGGGCCTCGGAAGCAACACCAACACGCTGCGCACCGACGGCACGATGGTGCAGCTGGTCCTGTCGTGGGTGTCCATGGTCGTCGGCATCTGGGTGTTCGGCTTCGCCGTGGTGGCCATCTGGCAGGTGGCCCAGCACCTGTTCTCGGCGGCCGACGGCCACCCGATGTTGCCCGCGCTGATGGCGATGTGGCTGGCCTGGACCTTCACCCTGACCGACCTGCTGATCAAGACGGACAACCCGCTGTTCGCCGGCTCGGACATCGTGCCGGACAACATCAAACTCCCGGTGGGCGTGGGCGGATCGCTGATCATCACCGCGCTGAGCGTGTGGGAGATCCGCCGTCTCGGCCGCTGGAACGGCATCACCTGGCGCAGCGGCCCGTGGGGGTCACGCTCGCCGCAGACCCGAAGCCTCACCCAGGGAGCGTCCCGCTAGGGCGTGTCTTCAATCTCCCGTCGGGCTCCGCGGCGTGAGCGCGGCGAGGAGCCCGAAGGGCGGATGCCGTGCATCGGCGTGCCGGAGAAGCAGGTGCATGGTGGTTTCTATTCGCCTGTTTCTCCGGGGCGGCGAGGTGCGGTGCCGGGCGTCGTGGAGCTCGGCGGGAGATTGAAGACACGCCCCCCGCGGTTGCGTCGGCCGTCGACCGGCGCGACCGCGGGCGGCTTCAGGACGACCTGCGGGCGCCGGTGATCAGGCGGTAGCCCAGGCCGGTGGTGGTTTCGTCGACCAGGAACAGGCGGCCGTCGTGCTCGAAGGGCTTGGGCATCGCCTCCGCGAGCGAGACGCCCAGGCGCAGCGGGTATTCGTCGAGGACGGTGATGTGGCCGTCGTTCGGGTCGAAGCGGACCAGGCGCGGCGGTTTGCTGCCCCGGGCGTTGACCCATACGCGCAGGGCGCCGTCCGGCTCGACCGCGATCGGGGCGGCCTTGCTGTCCACGCTCAGGCCGACCACCTTGACCGCGGCGGGCAGTTCGGAGATCCAGCGCACCCGGCCGCTCGCCCGGTCGATCGCGATGATCTGGTTGGCGCCGGGGGAGGACGAGGCGTGCACGGACCGGCCGTTGTTGCCCGGGACGTAGATGGTGCGCTCGTCGGCGAGCAGGCGCGGGGCGGTGCCGCGGGCGTCGCCGACCAGGGGATTGCCGGTTTCGATCGGGTACGCCGGTTCGCCGCGATCGGTCAGCACCGTGGGCCGGATCGCGCCGCCGGTGCCGGTCGGCTCGTTGACGATCACCGGCGAGGTGGCCACGACCGGGGAGGCGCCGGGCGGGCCGCCCTTGGGCAGGGTGTGTGTCCAGGCCGGCTTGCCGGTCGTGGGGTCCAGGGCCCAGACCGTGTCGGCGCCGGCGCACTGTCCGTTGGCGACCAGGGCCGCGCCGCCGCGGAATCCGGTGACCCGGCAGCCGGCCGCCACGGTGTTCGCGGTCCAGAGCTGGGCGCCGTCCCTGATCCGGAACGCGGTGTCGCCGCTGACCGCCACGCCGTGTGAGACGGCCACCCGCTCCTGGGCCGGGGTGTCCTTGGCGGTGCGCGGTTTGCTCCAGACCTCGGTGCCGGAGGTGACGTCGATGCCCGCGACGCGGTCGCAGGCGGTGCCGACGCCGTAGACGATCACCGCGATCGTCCCGTCGGTGTCGGCGCCGGCGGCGCACATCGAGGCGCCGCCCGGGAGCGGCTTCTCCCAGGCGGTGGCCCCGCTGTCGACGCGGTACGCCACCACGCGGGCGCGCTCCGAACGGACCACGGTGTCGCCCTGGAACCAGGTGCCTTCGAGGGTACGGGCGTCCTTGGCCGCGCTCGTCGGGGGCTTGGGGCCGTCCCGGCCCTCCTTCAACGCCCAGGAGACCGCGACGTGTTCGCCGGAGTTGGCGTAGTCGTTGCCGTCCTTGACCGCCTGCCGGACCGCGCCGACGCCGGCCACCGCCAACACGGCGAGGGCCAGGAGCGCGCTGCGGAGCAGGACCGGGCGATCACGCCGCGCCCGGACCCGGTTGGGGTCGAGCGGCGGGCCGAAGACGAAGTGGTGGTCCGAGGGCGCCGGTTGCAGCGGCATCGGGGAGGACGGGGGTGTCGGTGTCGAGCCGCCGGGGCCGTAGGGCGGCAGTGCACCCGGGCCGACCGGGCCGCCGGGACCGCCGTGCGGCGGCGGGTAGGTGTGCGGGCCGGCCGGGGGATGCGTGTCGTACAGCGGCAGGTTGGGGTTCGCGACGAAGCCGCCGCCGCCGGAGGAATGGGGATACGGCGCCGGGCGGGCGTGCGGTTGCGGCTGCGCCTGGTGCGGGACGTGCGGCTGCGGTTGCCCCTGGGCCGGGGCGTGCGGTTGCGCGTGTCCCTGGGCGGGGGTGTACGGCTGCGCCTGTCCCTGGTGTGGGACGTGCGGCTGCGGCGGGCCCTGGGCCGGGGGCGGCGCGAAGCCGGGGCGGCCCGACGTGTGCGATCCGGGCGGCCCGAACGGCGGTGGGTCGGATGGTGTCGGCTGCGGGGGCGCGAACGGCGGCTGTTCGGCCGGGGTCGGCTGCGGCGGGGCGAACGGCGGTTGTTCGGACGAGGCCGCTCGGGCACGGCGGTGCTCGTCCCACGGGTCCTGCGGATCGTTCGGGTTCTGCGGGGTGCTCACGCGGCGGCTCCCGAAGTGCCGGGTATCACCGGGGCGCCGAGGCCGACCTCGTGCGGTCCCGGCAGGTCCTTGAGGTCGCGGCGGTCCACGTGTCCGACCGACTGGCCGACGTTGTGCAGCCACAACACGAGGAAGGTGATCACCGCGGCGGAGGCGGCGGTGATGAGTACGCCCACCACGATCACCAGGACCTTGCGCGGCGCGGCCGGCCCGCGAGCCGGAGCGGGTTCCGGCGGCGCGCCCCACGGCGTCGGCGTCGGTCCGGCGGCCTGTCGCCGCGGTGGCGATGACTGCGTCATGACGATCGTGCCCCCCGTGTCCCGTTCCCTGTTCACCTCGTGCCGCGGCCGGCGCCGATCCGTCCCCGACACGACATCGCGTCGATTACCGTACCGATCCCGGCCGCCCGCCGCCGACAATCCGGGCCGGTTCGAGGGTGGACCCGCCCCGACCGAGGGAACCGCCCGGGTCGGTCGGGCGTCGGACCGGCGTCGGACCCACCGTCGCGGCGACGCCTCGGTGGGAGAGGATGTGGTTCCGGCGTCGTCCGTAGGCGTCGCATCGTAAGTCGTAACGGGGAAGTGGATCCGTGTCGTTTCAGCAATCGCCGGGCGGCGAGCAGCCGCAGCAGCCCCCCGGCGGGCCCTATGGTCCGCCGCCCGGTCCGTACGGGGCACCGCCGCCTCCCGGTCAACCGTACGGCGGCCCCTACGGCCCGCCCGGCCCGCCGTACGCGGGCGGGCAGCCCGGCGCCCATCCCTACGGCGCCCCGCCGCCCCCGGGCCAGTGGGGCTACGGGCCCGGATACGGCGGCCCGCCGCCGCCCGGGCAGCCCAAGCGCAAGGTCGCGATCATCGTCGGAGCCGTGGTGGGCGTGCTCGCCGTGGGTACCGTCGCGGTGCTGGGCGCCACCGGCGCGTTCTCGTCCGACGACGACAAGGACCCGGTGGCGAAGCCCACCTCGTCGTCCCGGACCTCGGGCCCGCCGACCACGCGGCCCACCTCGCCCGCGCCCGCGCCGCCGGACCTGCCCACCACCCGCCCGCCGAGCACGACCTCGGCGCCCAAGCGCACCGTGGACACCCCCGACAGGGCGGGTGGGCTGAACAGGATGGACGACGACACGTATCCGGCGCAGAAGTCGCTCCGGGACGGGGCCAGGCCCGGTTCCAAGGTCGCCGCGTACGGTGCGTCGGGCGCGAGTTCGCCGAGCGCGGTGGTCATGGTGATGGCGAACCCGGCGCCGCGCCAGTCGCCGATGACGACGATGGATCAGATCATCGCCGGCATGCGGGAGGGCGCCGACGAGAAGTCGGCGGACCTGGGGACCGTGCGCGAGATGGGCGCCGGTTCGATGGGCGGCGTGTTGCGCTGCACCACCATCAAGTCCGGCGGCAAGGCGCTGCCGACCTGCGTATGGGCCGACGCGGACACCGTGGGCGTCGTGTACGGGATGAACGACAAGACGTTGGACGAGACCGCGGCGCAGACTCTGCGGCTGCGCCCCGACCTGGAGAAGTGATCCAGGGGTAGCACGCAACCTCGATCTCCCGACCGGGCCCACGGGTCCGATCCGCCGGGAGCTGCGAACACGCCGTACGCCCCGACGACGCCCGCCGTCGCCGGGGCGTCGTCGTACGCCCGCGCACTCCCGCCGCATCCGGACACGCCGACGCGACCGACGGCGACGGGCGTCGTCGGTGCAGAGGGGCCGGCCTTCGCGGACTCGCCCCCGGGAGCCCGGCCCCGACCGGGCCGCAGGCGGCCCGCCGGGTCGGACCCGGGTCGGTCAGGCCGTCCCCGGAGCCGCCGGGATCCGACTCGTCATGCGCTCCATCCCGCTGATCCAGTTGTCGCGCAGCGCCGCCGTGGCCGCCGGGACGTCGCCGGCGCGCAGGTGCTCGGCGATCCGGCAGTGCTCCTCGGCCTCGCGCTCCAGGAGGGTGTCCTCGCCGGCGATCAGGTGCGTGTAGCGGCGCATGCCCGCCTTCACGCTGGTCACCAGATCGAGCAGCCGCTCGTTCGGGCACCGGCCGAGCAGCAGGTCGTGCCACTCGTCGTCGTGCCACTCGATCTCCGACTGCTCCGCCACCGGATCCGGGAAGCCCCGGGCCAGCCGCAGCAACTCCGGTGCCATCTCCCGGAGTTCATCGGGGTCGGAGAGCTCCAGAGCGAGTGACTCCAGGCCCGCGACGATCTCGCACAGCTCGCGGAACTCCTTGCTGCTGACCGGCGCGAACCGGAAGCCGCGTCCCTGATTGCTCTCCAGGACACCTTCGCCGGCGAGGGTGATCAGGGCTTCGCGCAGGGGGGTGCGGCTCACGCCCAACTCGGCGGCGAGCACCACCTCGTTGATGTCCTTGCCCGCCGCGAAGTCGCCCCTGTCGAGGCGCAGAAGCAACTCCTCGCGGATCTGCTCCCGCAGAGGTCGCCGCTGGATACCCATGTGTCGGTTACTCCTCGTGTCGATCGTCGCCGATATCTGGTGCTTGACATGTCACACCGTAGCCACCTTGAATTATGAATACAGAATACATGAACGGAGATCAACGTGCGGTTGACGCGAGTGCCGGGATTGCTGTTCGGAGGTGACTACAACCCCGAGCAGTGGCCGGAGGAGGTCTGGGCCGAGGACGCCAAGCTGATGGTCGAGGCCGGCGTGAACATGGCGACTGTCGCGGTCTTCTCCTGGTCACGTCTGGAACCCAGGCCGGGGGAGTACGACTTCGGCTGGTTGGACCGGGTGCTCGACCTGCTGCACGAGCACGGCATCGCCGCCGACCTGGCCACCGCGACCGCGACCCCGCCGCCCTGGCTGGTGCGCGAGCACCCCGAGACGATGCCGGTCGACGCACACGGCACCCGGCTCGAATTCGGCTCGCGACAGGGCTACTGTCCCAGCTCGCCGATCTTCCGCGCCGCCACCGTCCGGCTTGCCCGGGCGATGGCGGAGCGTTACGGGAACCACCCCGCGCTGGCGATGTGGCACATCGGCAACGAGTACGCGGACCACACGCTGGAGTGCTTCTGCGACGAGTCGGCCCGGCACTTCCGCCGCTGGCTGACCGACCGCTACGCCGACATCGACGGCCTCAACGCCGCGTGGGGCACCTCGTGCTGGGGTCAGCACTACACCGACTTCGGCCAGATCAACCCGCCGCGCGTGGCACCGGGACCGATCAACCCGGCCCAGGTGCTCGACTGGCGGCGGTTCTGCTCCGACGCGCTCCTGGAGTGCTTCGAGGCGGAGAAGGTCGTACTGCGCGAGGTCACCCCCGACATCCCGGTGACCACCAACTTCATGAGCATCCTGCACGGCCTGGACTACTGGAAGTGGGCCGCCGCCGAGGACTTCGTCAGCGACGACGCCTACCCCGACCCCGCCGACCCGACCTCGCACACCGGCATCGCGCTCAGCTACGACCTGATGCGCTCGCTCAAGCGCCGCCCGTGGCTGCTGCTCGAACAGGCGCCGAGCGCGGTGAGCTGGCGCGAGGTCAACGTGCCCAAGCCGCCCGGCAAGATGCGCCTGGACAGCCTCCAGGCGCTCGCCCACGGCGCCGACGGCGTGATGTTCTTCCAATGGCGCCAGGCCCACTACGGCCCCGAGAAGTTCCACTCCGCACTCCTGCCGCACGGCGGTGTCCAAACCCGAGGATGGCAGGACACGCTGCGCCTGGGCGGCGATCTGGGCAAGCTCGCCGAGATCGCCGGCACCCACGGCCGCGCCGACGTCGCGCTGGTCCTGGACTGGGACTCGTGGTGGGGCCTGGAGGCCCCCGAGTCGATGCCCACCAAGCGGCTCGCCCTGCTGCGGCTGATGCGCACCTGGTACGAACCGCTGCACGCACTCGGCATCACCGTCGACCTGACCCCGCCCGATCGCGACCTGTCCGACTACCGCCTGGTGATCGCGCCCAACCTGTACCTGTGCACCGAGGAGAGCGCGGCCAACCTGAGCGCCTACCCCGGCGAACTGGTCGTCGGCTCGTTCAGCGGCGTGGTCGACGCGGCCGACCGGATCCACCCCGGCGGCGCCCCCGGCCCGCTGCGTGAGCTGCTCGGACTGAGCGTCGACGAGTTCTGGCCGCTGGCCGACGGAGTCGAGCAGAGCGTGCGATACGCCGACGGCACCACGGGCACCGCGACCCGCTGGGCCGAATGGATCCGTACCGAAGGCGCCGCCGGCATCGCCGAATACGCCGACGGCGACCTCGCCGGACAACCCGCGATCACCCGCCTGGGCCGCGCCACCTACGTCGGCTGCGCCCTGGAGGACGTCACCCCCGTACTCACCGACGCGCTGACCCGCGCCGGCGTACGCCCGGTCGCCGACCTGCCCCCCGGCGTCGAGGCCGGGCTGCGTACCGGCCCCGACGCCGACTACCTGTTCCTGCTCAACCACGGCACGACCACCGCGGCACTGACCCTGCGCGCCCCCGGCACGGACCTGCTGACCGGGCGCGACCTGCACGGCTCGATCGAGATCGGACCCAGGGACGCCGTGGTGCTGCGCACCGCTCACGAGGGAGAGAAGTGACCCACCCCTATATACCCAATGCCGAGCCGGCCGTACGGGCCGAGATGCTGGCCGCCATCGGGGTCGAGTCCGTCGAGGACTTCTACGCCGACATCCCCGCCGCGCTGCGCCTGAACCGCCCGCTCGACCTGCCCGCGCCGATCACGTCGGAACACGAACTGGTCCGGCACATGGGCGCATTGCTGGAACGCAACACCGACACCACCGAGGCGCTGAGCTTCCTGGGCGGCGGCTGCTACCCGCACCACGTGCCCGCCGTGTGCGACGAGGTCAACACGCGCGGCGAATTCCTCACCGCCTACGCGGGCGAGCCGTACGAGGACCACGGCCGCTTCCAGGCGATCTTCGAGTACGTCAGCATGATGGCCGAACTCCTGGAAATGGACGTCGTCAACGTCCCCACCTACGACGGCTTCCAGGCGTCCGGCACCGCACTGCGGATGGCCGCCCGCTACACCGGCCGCTCCACCGTCCTGGTCACCGCCGCGATCGGCGCGGACAAGCTGAGCAAGCTGCACGACTTCCTCGCGCCCGACATCGAGATCGCCATGATCCCGGTCACCGAGACCGGCGAGGCCGCGGCGTTCACCGTCGACGACACCGTCGCCGCGGTCTACCTGGAATACCCCAACGCGTACGGCGTGGTCGAGACCCGGATGGCCGAGATCGCCGAACTCGCGCACGCCCAGGGCGCGTTGCTCGTGGTGAGCGCCGACCCGATCGCGCTCGGCGTACTCGCCCCGCCCGCCACGCTCGGCGCGGACATCGTCTGCGGCGACATCCAGTCGCTCGGCATGCACCAGAGCTACGGCGGCGGCCACGCCGGCTACATCGCCACCCGGGACGAACCGCGCCTGGTCGCCGAGTTCCCCTCCCGTCTGTTCGGCATCGCGCCCACCGCGGTGCCCGGCGAATACGGCTTCGGCGACGTCTTCTACGACCGCACCTCCTTCGCGCTGCGCGAGGAGGGCAAGGAATGGGTCGGCACCGCCGCCTCCCTGTGGGGCATCACCGCCGGCGTCTACCTGGCCCTGATGGGCCCGGAGGGCATGCGCGAGCTGGGCGAGACGGTCCTGGCCCGGACCCGCTACGCGATGGACGAACTCGGCGCCGTACCCGGCGTGCGGGTGCTGCACCCCGAGGGTGTGCACTTCCGCGAGTTCGCCGTCGAGGTGGCCGACGCCGACGCGCTGCTCACCGCGCTGCGCGCGCACGACATCTTCGCCGGTGTGCGGCTGGACGCCGGCACGCTGCTGGTCTGCGTGACCGAGCGGCACTCCAAGGACGACATCGACACGCTGGTGCGAGCGGTACGAGAGGTGCAGGGCTGATGGGTGCCGTCGGAGAATCCTTCGCGAAGTTGCCGATCGAGGCCAAGCCGCCGCTGCGCCGGTTCCACCAGGCGCGCTGGGACGAGCCGATCATCTTCGAGCTGTCCAGCCCCGGCCGGCGCGGCATCGGGGTGCCCGAGGCGGGCGTGCCCGCCGTCGAGCTGCCGGCCGCGGTGCGCCGCCAGGCACCGCCCGCGCTGCCGGAGATGTCCCAGCTGCACGTGCTGCGCCACTACGTACGGCTGTCCCAGGAGACGCTGGGCGTCGATGTCAACATCGCCGTCGGCCAGGGCACCTGCACGATGAAGTACAGCCCCAAGGTCAACGACCGCTTCGTCAGCGACACCCGGATCGCCGAACTGCACCCGGCCCAGCCCGAGGACAGCGTGCAGGGCGTGCTGGAGATCTACTGGCGCATGGAGCGCATGCTCGCGGAGATCTCCGGGCTGCACCGGGTCAGCCTCCAGCCCAACTCCGGCTCGGCGGCCATCTACACCAACATCGCGATGATCCGCGCCTACCACGCCTCCCGGGGCGAGGGCGAGCAGCGCGACCAGGTGATCACCACGATGTTCTCGCACCCCTCGAACGCGGCCTGCGCCAAGCTCGCCGGGTACGAGGTGATCACCCTGATGCCGGACGCCGACGGCCACCCGGACATCGAGGCACTGCGTGCGGCGGTCGGTCCGCGCACCGCAGCGCTGATGATCACCAACCCGGAGGACACCGGGATCTACAACCCGCGGATCGCCGAGTTCGTCGAACTCGTGCACGGCGTGGGCGGGTTGGCCTGCTACGACCAGGCCAACGCGAACGGCATCCTGGGCATCACCCGGGCCGCCGAGGCCGGGTTCGACCTGTGCCACTTCAACCTGCACAAGACCTTCTCCACCCCGCACATGTGCGGCGGCCCGGCCGCCGGCGCCAGCGGTGTGGCGGAGAAGCTGGTGCCGTTCCTGCCCGGCCCCACCGTCGAGTTCGACGGCGAGCGCTACTTCCTCGACGCCGACCGGCCGCAGTCGATCGGCAAGGTCCGGCCCTACCTGGGGGTCACCCAGAACGTGGTGCGCGCCTACGCGTGGATCATGGCGCTGGGCGCCGAGGGTCTGCGGCAGGTCGCCGAGACGGCGGTGCTGAACAACAACTACCTCCAGCACAAGATCCTGCAGATCCGCGGCGCCTCCGCGCCGTGGGGCAGGCGCCGGCTGGAGCAGGTGCGCTACTCGTGGGAGGAGCTCTACGAGGAGACCGGCGTGCACTCGGAGGACATCGGGGTGCGCGCGGCCGACTTCGGCGTGCACTACTGGACCAGCCACCACCCGTACCTGGTGCCCGAGCCGTTCACCCTGGAGCCCACCGAGTCGTATTCCAAGGAGGACCTGGACGAGTACGCCGCGATCCTCGCGCACGTCGCCGAGGAGGCGCGTACCGACCCGGAGTTCGTCAAGGGCGCGCCCTACAACCAGACCGTGCACAAGATCGACCCGACGTGCCTGGACGACCCGGAGCAGTGGGCGCCGACCTGGCGGGCGTACGTCCGTAAGCACCTGTCGTGAGAATCGGCCTGATCGTGAACCCGGTCGCCGGCCTCGGCGGCGCGGCCGGGCTCAAGGGCAGCGACGGCACCGAGGTACAGCGCGAGGCGCTGGCCCGCGGCGCCACCGCCCGGGCGGGCGAGCGCGCGGCGGCGGCGGTGCGCGCGCTGCTCGCCGCCCGCCCGGACGCCACGGTGGTCACCGTGCCGGGCGCGATGGGGGAGGCGGCCGCGCGGGCGGGCGGCGCCGAGCCCGAACTCGCCGCCTTTGCCCCGGGTGAGCCGTCCTCGGCCGGCGACACCCGGGCGGCGGTCCGCGCGCTCGCGGCGGTGGACGTACTGCTGTTCGCGGGCGGCGACGGCACCGCCCGGGACGTGCTCGACGCCGAGCCGGGCGGGCCCGTGCTCGGCATCCCGGCCGGGGTCAAGGTCTACTCCGGCTGCTTCGCGGTCGGTCCGGCGGCGGCGGGCCTGGCCGCCGCCGAGTTCGCCGGGAACACCACCGAGGCCGAGGTGGTGGACCTGGACGAGCAGGCCTACCGCGAGGGCCGGGTCAGCCCCCGGCTGTACGGCACACTCACCGTGCCGACCGCCCGGGTCCGGCTCTCCGGCCGCAAGACCGGCTCCACCACCGCGGCGCCGGCCACGGTCGAGGGCATCGCCCGCGAGGTGGTCGCCCGGATGCGGCCCGGCGTGCGCTACATCCTGGGCCCCGGCAGCACCACGCGCGCGGTGGGCCGGGCCCTGGGCAGCGAGGGCACCCTGCTCGGGGTGGACGTGATCGCCGACGGCGTGCCGATCGGGATCGACGTGAGCGAGCGGGCCCTGCTCGACCTGGTGGACGGGCACGAGGTGGCCGCGGTGGTGTCGGTGATCGGCGGCCAGGGCTTCGTGCTCGGCCGGGGCAACCAGCAGATCAGCCCCCGGGTCCTGGCCCGGGTGCACGAACTGACCGTGCTGGCAACGCGGGAGAAGCTCGCCGCGCTCGGCGGCCGGCCGCTTTTGGCCGACACCGGGGACCCGGCCACCGACGCCCGACTCGGGGGCTATGTCCGGGTGGTCACGGGCTACCGCGAGAGTGTGCCCTATCGAATTGTTCCTGCTAGTGAGGAGAGCGTCGGATGAACGGGATGACTGGATCCCTGCACGGCAAGGTCGCCATCGTCACCGGCGGCGGCTCGGGCATCGGCCGCGCCACCGCGCTGATGTTCGGCGCGGAGGGCGCCGACGTGGTGATCGCCGACATCGACGCCGCGGCCGCGACCCGCGTCGCCGAGGAGATCTCGGCGCAGGGCGGCCGGGCGGTGGCGGTCAAGGCCGACGTCTCGGCCGAGGCGGACTGCGTGGGCGTGGTCGCCGCGGCGGTGGAGACCTTCGGCGGGCTGCACGTGCTGTTCAACAACGCGGGCATCATCCGGCGCGCCGACGCGATCGGCACCTCCGTGGACGAATGGGACCGCGTGATGGCGGTCAACGTGCGCTCGGTGTTCCTGATGTGCAAGCACGCCGTGCCCGCGATGACCGACGGCGGCTCGATCGTCAACACCGGCTCCGGCTGGGGCCTCAAGGGCGGCGGCAACGCGATCTCCTACTGCGCGTCCAAGGCCGCGGTGGTCAACATGACCCGCGCTCTGGCGATCGACCACGCCGCGGCGGGCATCCGGGTCAACTCGGTCAACCCCGGGGACACCGACACCCCGATGCTCCGCGAGGAGGCCCGGCAGCTGTCCGAGGACTGGGCGGCGTTCGAGGCCGACGCGGCCGACCGCCCGATGGGCCGCGCCGGCCGGCCCGACGAGATCGCCCGCGCGGTCCTGTTCCTCGCCTCCGACGCGGCGAGCTACATCACCGGTACCGCCCTGGTCGTGGACGGCGGCGGCCTCGCCTAGTCCGGGCCCCGCCGCTCCCGAGGGCGGCGGGCCCCTTCCCCGCACGTGCACGTCCCGCACTCATCCCCCCGGAGGCACATCGTGTCAATCTCCCGCGCCGCGAAGACCGTGGCCGTGCTGGCCGCCGGCGCCGCGCTCGTCGCCACCAGCGGTTGTGGCGGCAGCAGCGGTTCCGGTTCCGGCTCCAAGACCACCATCACCTGGTCGACCTGGGGCAACCCGGAAGAGCTCGCCCGGTTCAAGGCATTCGAGAAGGACTTCGGCAAGCGGCACCCCGACATCAACCTGAAGCTCCAGGCGGTGCCGTCCTACAGCGACTACCACGCCAAGCTGCTCACCCAGCTCTCCTCCAAGACCGCGCCCGACGTCTTCTACATAGGCGACGACTTCGCCGGGAAATTCGTCTCCGCCGGGGTGCTCGCCCCGCTCAACGACAAGATGGCCGCCCCCGACAGCAAGGCCAAGCCCGAGGAGTTCTTCGACGGCCTGTACGGCGGCGCCAAGAAGGACGGCCAGATCTACGGCATTCCCAACGACGCCAACCCCGAGGTGCTCTGGTACGACAAGCAGACGCTCAAGGACGCCGGGATCACCGACGACCCGGCCGCGCTGAACGCCCAGGGCAAGTGGACGATGGCCACGTTCCTGGACATGAACCGCAAGTTGAAGGCCGCCGACAAGGCCGGCTCGGTCTTCTACAACTGGTACGGCTCGACCTACAGCATGATCAACGGCTTCGGCGGCAAGGTGTACGACGGCGGCAAGTTCGTCGGCAACACCGACCCCAAGTCGCGTGAGGCATTGAAGACGCTGGCCGACGGCTACCAGGACAAGACGTTCCTGGTCGCCGACCTCCTGCCCGAGGGCAACGGCTCCGACGTGCAGTTCATCAAGCACAAGGTCGGCTTCGCCGCGGGCGGCCGGTGGATGATCGACACGGTCAAGAAGGGCCAGCAGGACAACTACGACATCGTGCCGTTCCCGTCGCAGACCGGCGTGCTGATGCCGCAGACGGTGGGCACGTCCTTCCTCGCGATGAACAAGGACACCAAGAAGGCGCAGGCCGCCTGGACGTTCATGTCCGAGTTCGTCTCCAAGGACGGCCAACTGCTGCGCCTGAAGGGCGGCGGCAACGCGGTGCCCTCGGTCAAGGGCGCGGACAGCGTGGTGATGGAGGGCTACCCGGCGCACGCGCAGACCTTCATCGACGCCCGCGACGGCGGTTTCGCCAACTACCCGGAGGAGGCCGGCGTGCCCGCGCTGACCGCCGACATCAACGAGCACCTGCTGAAGTTGTGGACCGGCAAGATCGGCTTCGACCAGGCGATGAACGAACTCGGCTCGCTCGTCTCCGCCAAACTGCACTGACCGGGGGCCGCCGTGACCACGTCCACGCTCAGCCGCACGACCGACACACGGCGCCCGACCACCGAGGAAACCTCCGAGCGCCGCCGGTCCCTTCGGGGCCGGCGGCGCCGGGAACGGTGGTGGGCCGCCCTCTTCCTCGGGCCGCAACTGGCCTTCCTGCTGCTGTTCACCCTGATCCCGCTCGGCTTCGCGGTCGTGCTGGCGTTCATGAAGTGGGACGGCCTGGGTGAGAAGTCCTGGGTCGGCTTCGACAACTTCCAGACCCAGCTGTCCGACCCCACCTTCCGCGACGCGGTCCTGAACACGCTGACCCTGGGACTGATCACGGTGCCCGTGGGCCTGGCCCTGGCGTTGTTGATCGCCATGGCGCTGAACAACGTGCGCGGCAAGACCTTCTACCGGGTGGTCTACTTCCTGCCCGTGGTCACCAGCTCGGTGGCGGTCGCGGTGATCTGGCAGATGCTCCTCGCCAGCGGCGACCTGGGCATGCTCAACAACACCGTGCACGACTGGTTCGGGATCACCCTGCCCGACTGGCTCAACGACCCCGACTGGGTGATGGTCGCGATCGCGGCGGTGACCATCTGGTCCTCGCTCGGGCTGAACGTGGTGATCTTCCTGGCCGGTCTCCAGTCCATCCCGGCACACCTGACCGAGGTGGCCCGGATCGACGGCGCGGGCCCGCTGCGCATCTTCCGACACGTGACGCTGCCACTGCTGTCGCCGACCATCTTCTTCTCCTTCGTGGTCGCGGTGATCAGCTCGTTCCAGGCGTTCGACCAGATCTACGTGCTCGTCGACCCCGACCACAACGAGGGCGCGCGCACGATCGTGTACCAGGTCTACGACCTGGGCTTCAAGAAGTTCGAGTTCGGCGCCAGCAGCGCCGCCGCCCTGCTCCTGACGCTGATGACGATCGTGGTGACCCTCGTCCAGTTCCGCGCGCAAAAGCGCTTCGTCCACTACGAGTCGTAGGAGAGGAGGGTCGTGATGGTCACGGCCATCCGCCGTCGTATCGGCACCGTCGCATTGCACACCCTGCTCATCGTGGGCGGGCTGCTGATGGTGTTCCCGTTCATCTGGATGTTGCTCACCGCGTTCAAGGGCGAGGGGCAGATGATCCAGGATCCGCTGTCCTGGATCCCGGATCCCTGGCGGGCGAGCAACTTCCCCGACGCCCTGGACGCGATGCCGTTCGGGCGCGCCTACTGGAACAGCTTCTACATCGCCGCGATCACCGTCGTGGCCACCCTGCTCACCGCCTCGATGGCGGCCTACGCGTTCAGCCGGATCGACTTCCCGTTCTCGCGTTCGCTGTTCGTGGTCTTCCTGCTCACCCAGATGGTGCCCACCCAGGTCACCCTGGTGCCGCTGTACGTGATGTTGTCGCACTTCGGTTGGATCGACACCCACATGGCGCTGATCCTGCCCGCCATCGCCAACCCGTTCGCGGTGTTCATGATGCGCCAGTTCATCCGCGCGGTGCCCATCGAACTGGAGGAGGCCGCCCGCCTCGACGGCGCGAACCGGTGGACGATCTTCACCCGGATCGTGCTGCCCAACATCAAGCCGGGCATGGCGGCCCTGGGCATCATCGTCTTCCTGGGCAGCTGGAACAGCTTCATCTACCCGCTGATCTTCCTGAACTCGGAGGAGAAATTCACCGTTCCGATGTTGCTCGCCTCGTTCAAGGGCCAGCACGGCGGACTGGACTACGGCCTGCTGCTCGCCGCGTCGACGATCTCCGTGGTGCCGATGCTGATCGCCTTCGTGATCGGCCAGCGGAAGATCATCAACAGCATGGCGGCATCCGGCATGGGAGGACGCTGACATGCCCACGCCCCTACTCGACCTGGTGGCGCTGGACCTGCGCGAACGCCCCTTCACCGACCGGGGATCGCGACTGCTCGTGCTCGCCGCGGACGACGGCGACCTGTGGGTGGCCCGATCCGAGTACGAGACGCGGCTGAGCGACACGATCGTGCTCACCGCGCTGCGGATCCGCGCGGCGGACGGCGCGGCGCTGCCGATCCGGGCCGCGCGCCCGGACCGGATCACCTTCGCGGGCGGGGTACACCTGGCCTTCGCCGACGCGGACACCCTCGTGCTCACCGGCACCGGCGCGCGGGCCGAATGGCTCGACGCGGACGGCATCGCGCACGGCGCCGCGATCGACGGCCGGCTGGTACTGGTCGGCAAGGACGCGCCCGACGCGCCGACCGTCCTGGGCGCGGCCCGCGCACGGTGGACGACCTGGTTCGAGCGTATGCCGGCCGTGCGCGCCGACCTGCGCGAGCGGGCGGCGCTTGCCTGGTGGACGCTCGGGATCAACCTGCTGCCGATCGGGCAGGCGGGCGGTCGCGAGGGTCTGGTCCCGTCCCGCTTCGGCTACGTCGGGGTGTGGAACTGGGACGCGTACTTCCACGCCATCGCGCTGCGCCACGGCGATGCCGAACTGGCCCGGGACCAGATCCGGATCCTGCTCGCCCACCAGCGCCCCGACGGCCTGATCCCCGACGTCGTGCACGACGAGGGGGTGCTGGCCGAGACCACCGACCTGCCCCGCTCCGACCGGGCCCGGCTGGCCGAGCACGTCGGCAGTGCTCTGGGGGCGGAGGAGGCCGCCGCCGCGTCGACCGGCGAGGTGGTCCCGGTGACCAAGCCGCCGCTGACCGCGTGGGCGGTCTGGAAGATCCACCGGGCCGCCCCCGACCTCGACTTCCTGGCCGAGGTCTACGAGCCGCTCGTGCGCTCCCAGCAGTGGTGGCTCACCCACTCCGACCCCGACGGGGACGGCCTGGCCGAATACCTGCACCCGTACTCCAGCGGCCTGGACGACAGCCCCGTCTGGGACTACGGCCCGCGCGCCGAACCGCCGGATCTGAACTCCTACCTGGCGCTCCAGTTCGACGTCCTCGGCGACATCGCCGAGGCGCTCGGCCGGGTGGACGAGGCCGCCGGCTGGCGCGAACGCGCGGCCGCGCACACCGAGTTGCTGATCGCCCGCCGCTGGGACGGCGAGCGCTTCGGTACCGTCTCGGCGGGCCGCGCGGTGGCCACCCGCACCCCGCTGGAACTGCTGCCGCTGCTCACCGGCCGACTGCCGCGCGCCATCGCCGACCGACTGGTCGCCGACCTGCGCTCGGCGAGCTTTTGGGGCGAACGCCCGGTGCCCACCGTCGCGTTCGACGACCCGGACTTCGACCCCGACGCGATGTGGCGCGGGCCGGTCTGGCTCAACGTCAACTACCTGCTGATCGAGGGCCTGCGCCGATCCGGATACCCGGACGTGGCCGACGAGTTGACCGAACGCACGGTGCGGATGGTGGCCGAGGGCGGCGGCCTGTACGAGTACTGGAACCCACTCACCGGTGCCCGAGCCGGCCGGGCCACCTCCGGCTTCGGCTGGTCCAGCGCCCTGTTCGTGGACCTGGCCCGCACGTGAGCCCGACGGCTTCCCGCGCACGCGTGCGCGGGAAGCCGTCGGCGGGCCGGGACCGGTCGGTCAGGCGTTGTGGATGCGGAAGCGGGAGATCGTGTAGTCGGTGGGGTCGCTCGTGTCGTGCACCCAGGCGAGCGAAAGCTGGAACGTGTCGTCGACCTGGCCGAAGTTGAAGACCAGGTGGCCCTGCTCGTCGCCGTTGAGCGCCGAGACGTCCAACCCCGTGGTGGCTCCCGGTGCCACCGTGTTCTCCGTGATGGTCGCCTTGCCGTCGAGGTCGTTGCTGTGCGTGGTGGTGCCCTCGTACAACAACTGCTCGCCGCGATAGTCCAGGGTGCCGTCCGCGTTCGGCCGGACCGCGATCCTGGTCTCCAGCCGCACCTCGCCGCCGCAGAAACTGTCCCGCCGACTCGTGGTCCACTGCCCGACGGGAGCCTGGAGGTCGTACCAAAAGTAGTCGCCGCCGCTGCCCTCGCAACGGGTGTAACTGTTGCCTCCCTCGTGGTCGTACAGGTTCAACCAGCCCTCCAGGGCGACGTGCCGATAGACCACCGGAGTGGTCGGACCGCCGCCCGTGCCGCCGCCTCCGCCGCCGGGCTCACAGTCCTCGCACCGCTGCGCCGACGCGGAGCCGACGGTGAGTGCGCCGAGGACCAGCGTGGTGCTCGCGGCGAGTGTCGCCGCCCTGCGCGTGCGGCGCCACAGCGTGTTCCGCATGTGTTCGACCCCCTATGCGTTGGTGAAGGTGACGGAGGAGCTGCCGTAGTCGCTCGCCCCCGCCTCGTCGCTGAGTACCGAGACCTGCGTGGCGGCGGAAGCGCCCGCGGCGAGGGTCGGCAGGATCGCGCTGCCCTCGCCGTCGAGATCCCGGGTCTGGTAGTCCGTCCCCTCGAACAACTTGACCCGCAGCACGGCCTGCATCGTGCCGTCGGTCGCCGGGAAGACGTCCATGTAGGTCTCCACCCGCACCTCGCCGCCGCAGAAGCTGTCCCGCCGGCTCACCGTCCACTGCCCGATCGGGGCGGCCAGTTCGTAGGTGAAGGCGTCGGAGCAGAACTTGTCGTCGTTGAACATGCCCTCGGCGTCCTTCATCGCGACGGAGCCGGTCAGCTTGACGTGCCGCGTGGGTACGTTCGAGCCGGTGCCGCCTCCGGTACCTCCGCCGCCGGTGCCACCGCCGGTGCCGCCCCCACCACCGCCACCGCCCGGCTCGCAGTCCTGGCAACGCTCCGCCGACGCCGTGCCCACCGTGACCGTGCCTGCCGCGAGCACGGTGATCAGTGCCAGCGGCGCCAGGCGGCGGCGCAACCGCCTCGTGTTCACCATCGTGTCCCCCCTCCGGGGGCGGACCGTCCCCTCGGCCCGCCCGTTGCGCGGCCCACTCTTCCCCGGCCCGGCGGGGCGGCACAGAGTGGCCCACTACTCCATTCCGCGGCCTCGGGTACTCCATCGGGCCGCGTGTGCGTGCGCCTCCGCTTCGGACCCGGACCCGGCGAACCCGCGTGGCAGCGGCGTGGGACTGGCATGCTGCCGGGAACGTCGCAGGGGGGCACGATGGGGAAGGCACCGGGGATCGCGCGGGCGCACGCACGTCCGCCGTTCGTGGGTCGGGACGCGGAACTGGTCGAACTCGACCGGGCGCTACGCGCGTCGACCTGTGTCGGCGTCGTGGTCACCGGCGCGGGCGGGATCGGCAGGAGTCGGCTCGTGGAGGAATTCCTGGCCGGCCTGACCGGGGAGAGGACGCTCGGTGGGTCCGCGAGAGCGGCTCGCGCCGACCGGGCCCGACACGTCGTACGGGTGCGGGCCACTCGTGCGTCGACCTCCGTGGCCCTGTCGGCGCTGACCCCGCTGCTGCCCGGCGGGGCCCGCCCGGAGACGCCCGGCGCCTTCTTCGCGCTGGTCCGCGAGCACCTGGCCGCGCGTCGAGCGGCCGGCGAACGCCGCACCGTGGTCGCCGTGGACGACGTGCACCTGCTGGACGCGACCTCCTCGGCCCTGCTCGCGCTGTTGTTGGCGGAGGAGGTGGTCTTCGTGCTCGCCACGCTGCCCGACGGCGTGGACAGGCCCGACCCGCTGCGCGCGTGGTGGCGGCGCGGCGCGGTGCGCCACCTGCCGCTGCTCGCGCTGGATCCGGAGCGGGCCCGGGCCCTGCTCGGCGCCGCGCTGGACGCCCCGATCGCCGGCCTCGCCGCCCGGGCCCTGTGGACCGCGGGCCACGGCAACCCGTTGCACATGCGCGAGGCATTGCGCGCCGCAATCGCCGACGACCGCATCGGCCCGGCATACGGGGTCTGGTGTCTGAAGCGGCCCCTGGCCGACACCCTCGACGGAGTCTCCTTCGACGCACGGATCGACCGGCTGCCGCCCGATCGGCGTGCCCTGCTCGAACTGCTCGCGCTGTGCGGCCCGATCGGGCTGCGCGACGTGCCGGCGGAGACGACGACGGAGGTGTTGGCCGACCTGGAGGAGCGGCGACTGCTCGATCTGCGCCGGCACGACCGCCGCGAGCGCCTGGCCCTCGCGCAGCCCGCCCACGGCCCCGTGCTGCGTGCCGGCGTGGGCCGACTGCGGGCCCGCGCACTGCTGTTGGGCCAGGTCGCGCGGGTCCGCGCGCACGGGGCCCACCGGGTCGGCGACCATCTCGACCTGGCCCGCTGGGAGTTGGCCGCCACCGGCACGGCCGATCCCGAACTTCTGCTGCGCGGCGCAGAGGAGGCCCTGGGCACGGGCGACGTGGACACCATGTGCCGGCTGGCCCGCGCCGCCCTGCGACACGGGCCGAACGCGCGGGCCGGGGTGCTGCTCGGCGAAGCGCTCGGGCAGCGGGGCGCGTTCGCCGAGGGCATCACCGTCCTGGAGGAGGCGTTCGCCGCGGCCGGGCGGCCCGAGGTGCACTCGGTCGCGCTGACCCTCGCCGTCCAGCACTTCTACGGCCCCGGCGACCTGCCCCGGGCGTTGGCCGTGCTGCGCGAGGCCGCGCGCCGGGCCGGCCCCTCGCCCGCGCTGTCCGCGTGGACCTCGATCATCCTGGGCGCCACCGGCCGGGTCGAGCAGGCCTGCGCGGCGCTCGACGCCGTCGCCCTCGCCGAGGACCGGGCGACGCCGGAACTCGTGCTGTACCTCCAGGCCCGGCTGCGCGTCGAACTCGCCGGCTCACGGCCCCTGGACGCGATCCGCACGGCCCGCACCGCACACGCCGCGCACCGCCAACTGACCGACCGCACCGAGGTGTTCTATCCGGCCCGCAGCGCCTACCCGCTCGCCTGGGCGCTGCTCGAAGCGGGCCCGCTCGACGACGCCGAGCGGGTGCTCGCGGAGAACCTGGACGAGCTGCTGCGGGCACCGGTCCCGGCGCTGGTCGTCTGGTTCGGGTGGGTACACGGCCGGATCGCGCTGGAACGCGGCCGGGTACGGCAGGCCGCCTCGCTGTTCGCCGAGGCCCGGGCCCAGGCCCATGTACAGGGTCACGGCTTCGCCGAACACCGTGCCCTCGCGGGCCTGGTGCTGGCCCACGCGTACGCCGGCCACGTCGGGCCCGAGGCGGCGCAGCTCGCGGACGCGGTCGCCACCGCCGACCCCGCGCTGTGCGGATGGGACACCCTGCGTGCGCATGCCTGGGCACAGCGCTGCCGGGGGCACGCGGACGAGGCCCACGCGCTCCTGCGCGACGCCGCCGGGACCGCCCGCCTTCGCGGTGACTCGACCGGCGCCCGCGTGCTCGAACACGACCTGATCCGCTGGGGCGACCGGGCCGCCGCGCGCCGCCTGGCCGCGATGACCGACGAGGCCCAGGGCGCCCACGCGGCCGCCCGCACCGCGCACGCCCGCGCGATCGCCGACGCCGACCCCGCCGCGCTGGACGCGGCCTCCGACGCCTGGGCCGCGCTCGGCGCGACACTGCTCGCCGCCGAATGCCTGGCCGAGGCCGCCCGACTGCGGCGCGCCGCGCACGGGCCGAACCGGGAGGCGGCGGCGCGGCGCGCCCATGCGCGAGCCCTGCTCCTGGCGACCCGGTGTGAGGGCGCCGCGACACCCGGCCTGGTGTCCCTGTCCGCCGCCGGAGCGCTCAGCGCGCGGGAACACCAGATCGCGCTGATGGCCGCCGACGGGCACACCAGCAGGGAGATCGCCCGGCACTGCGGCCTGTCCATCCGAACCGTCGACAACACGCTGGGCCGGGCCTACCGCAAGACGGGCGTCCGGGACCGCCACGGCCTGCGCTCGATCCTGGCGACCACGCGGGAGGACCGCGACGAACGGGCGGCGGGGTAGGCCGCTTCGGGATCCGGACGCGCGCTATCGGGTGCCGAGTACGTCGGCCAGGTCGTAGCGGGTCGGCTCGGCGAGTTGTTCGTACGTGCACTCGGTCGGGTCCTTGTCGGTACGCCACCGGCGGAAGCGGGTGGTGTGCCGGAAGCGGTCGCCCTGGACGTGGTCGTAGGCCACCTCGCAGACCGACTCCGGCCGCAGCGGCACCCAGTCCGAGAGTCGGCCGCCCGACCAGCGGGTGATCGCGCCCGGCAACCGGTCACCCTCGTGCGCCGCGGCCTCGGCCCAGTGCGCCCACGGGTGCCCGGTCGGGTCGGTCATCCGGTACGGCGCCAACTCCTCGACCAGCTCGGCCCGTCGGGCCGCGGTGAACGCCGCGCTCACCCCCACGTGCTGAAGCCGACCCCGGTCGTCGTACAGCCCGAGCAGCAGCGAACCGACCACCGGACCCGACTTGTGCTCGCGGTATCCGGCCACCACGCAGTCCGCGGTGCGCTCGTGCTTGATCTTGACCATCGCCCGCTCGTCGGGCAGGTACGGACCGGCCGGGTCCTTGGCCACGATCCCGTCCAGCCCGGCGCCCTCGAAGCGGTCGAACCAGTCCCGCGCCACGGCCGGGTCGGTGGTGGCCGGCGCGACGTGGATCGGCGGCACCGCGTCGGCCAGCGCCGCCTCCAACGCGGCCCGCCGTTCGGTCAGCGGGCGGGCCAGATACGACTCGTCGCCGAGCGCCAGCAGGTCGAACGCCACGAAGGAGGCCGGCGTGGTCTCGGCCAGATGCCGAACGCGCGAGGAGGCCGGATGGATCCGGTCCTGGAGCCGATCGAAGTCGAGCCGCCCGTCCAACGCGATGACCAGCTCCCCGTCCAGTACGCAGCGCGGCGGGAGCAGCCGCAGCGCCGCCTCGACCACGTCGGGGAAGTAACGATCCAGCGGCTTGGTGTTGCGGCTGCCGATCAGCACCTCGTCGCCGTCCCGGAAGACGATCGCCCGAAACCCGTCCCACTTGGCCTCGTAGTGCAGGCCGGGGGGAATCCGCGCGGCGGCCTTGGCGAGCATCGGCTTGACCGGGGGCATCACGGGAAGGCGCATGCGGCCCAGTCTGCGCGGGGCCCGGAGCGGTCGCCTCCGCAGCGGCCGTGCAGAGACAAACCATGGCTGAACGGGGCGGCATCAAATGGGACGAAATTGTATGAATCCGCCTACCCTGAGGCATGAGCGAGGCCGAGGAATTCGAGATCGACGGCAGATCCGTCCGGGTGAGCAGTGTCGACAAGGTCTACTACCCCGAGCGCGGATTCACCAAGGGAGACCTGGTCCGCTACCTGATCGCGGTCGGTGGCGGCATGCTCCGGGGCCTGCGCGACCGGCCCACCACGCTGCAACGCTTCGTGCACGGCGTCACCGGCGAGTCGTTCTTCCAAAAGCGGGTGCCCAAGAACCTGCCGGAATGGATCCCCACCGCCCGGATCACCTTCCCCAGCGGCCGCTTCGCCGACGAGATGGCCCCGGACACCGTGGCCGCGCTGGTCTGGGCGGCCAACCTCGGCACCCTGACCTTCCACCCCTGGCCGGTCCGCCGCACCGACACCGAACACCCCGACGAACTGCGCATCGACCTGGACCCGCAACCCGGCACCGACTTCGCCGACGCGATCCATGCCGCGCACGCGATGCGCGAGGTGCTGGACGAGTACGGATTCACCGCCTGGCCGAAGACCTCCGGCGGTCGTGGCCTGCACCTGTACGTGCCGATCCGCCCCGACTGGGAGTTCACCGAGGTACGGCGCGCGGTGATCGCGCTGGCCCGCGAGCTGGAGGCGCGGATGCCCGACCGGGTGACCACCGCCTGGTGGAAGGAGGAGCGCGGCGAGCGCATCTTCGTCGACTACAACCAGATGGCCCGCGACCGCACCATCGCCGCCGCCTACTCGCCCCGCCCCACCGTCCGCGCGACCGTCTCCGCGCCGCTGACCTGGGACGAGGTGGACGACGCGCACCCCGACGACTTCGACCTGGGCAGCATGCCGGCGCGCTACGCCCGGCTCGGCGACGTGCACGCGGACATGGCGGAGCACGCCTTCGACCTGCGCCCGGCCCTCGAGTTGGCCGACCGCCAGTCCCGTGACCACGGCGTCGGCGACCTGCCGTACCCGCCGGACCACCCCAAGATGCCGGGCGAACCGCCCCGAGTACAGCCCAGCCGGGCCCGCGAACACTGACGCCGCCCGTCCCCCCGACGGCGCAGCACCGCAGGCGGGGGTGCCGGCGGCGAGCCGACACTGAGGGGACCCACACCCAGGAAGGCCCCTCCCATGTTGTTGTCGCTCCCCATTCGGCTGGTGAGGCGTACCCGGCTGTCGGTTCGCAAGGACGTAGGTCTGCTGGCGCTGCGCGTCGGCACCGGCGGTGTCCTGTTCGCGCACGGCTCGCAGAAGTTGTTCGGCTGGTTCGGCGGTCACGGTCTGAGCGGCACCAGCTCGGCGATGGAAAGCATGGGCTTTCGCCCGGGTCGGCAGAGCGCACTGGCGGCCGGGCTGGGCGAGGCCGGCGGCGGTGTACTGCTTGCGCTCGGCCTGGCCACCCCGGCGGCCGGGGCGGCGGCGGCCGGCGCGATGGCCGGCGCGGTCTCGGTGCATGCGCCCGCCGGGTTCTTCGCCCAATCGGGCGGCTTCGAGTACCCGGCCTTCCTGGGCTTCGTCGCGGCCGGGATCGGGCTCGCCGGGCCCGGGCGGTTCTCGATCGACCACGCGACCTGCCACGTGCTGGACCGGCCGTGGGTGGTGGGCCTCGCGTTCACCGGCAGCGCCGCGGCGGCGGCCGCGGTGATCGGGCGGCGCCAGGTGGCCGCGCGGGAGCGGGGCGACGCGGATTCGGGTTCCGACGCGGGGGAGTAGCGGGTCAGTCCCCCGCCGGGCGCGTCCAGGCGAGCAGTTCGTCCACCGGCCATGTGGTGATCACCCGTTCCGCCGGTACCTCGCACTCCTCGGCCCGCGCGCAGCCGTGCGCCTGCCAGTCGAGTTGGCCGGGGGCGTGTGCGTCGGTGTCGATGGAGAAGTACACACCCGCGGCCAGTGCGCGCCGGATCAGCCGGGTCGGGGGGTCCCGGCGTTCGGGGCGGCAGTTGATCTCCACGGCGGTGTCCGACTCGGCGCAGGCCGCGAACACCGCCTCGGCGTCGAAGGTGGACTCCGGGCGGCCCTTGCCCTGGATGAGTCGGCCCGTACAGTGCCCGAGCACGTTCACCCGGGGGTTGCGCACGGCGGTCAGCAGGCGGTGGGTCATCGCCGGGGCGTCCATGCGCAGTTTGGAGTGCACCGAGGCGACGACCACGTCGAGGCGGGCCAGGAGTTCGGGCTCCTGGTCCAGCGAGCCGTCGTCGAGGATGTCGCACTCGATGCCGGTGAGCAGGCGGAACGGGGCCAGTTCGGCGGCGAGTTCGGCGACCACGTCGAGCTGCGCGCGCAGCCGGTCGGCGGTCAGCCCCCGGGCCACGGTCAGCCGGGGGGAGTGGTCGGTGAGCACAGTCCACTCGTGGCCCAGGTCCCGGGCGGTTCGGGCCATCACGTCGATCGGGCTGCCGCCGTCGGACCAGTCCGAGTGCATGTGGCAGTCGCCGCGCTGCGCGGCGAGCAGCGCGGCGCCGGTGGTGGGCAGCGGCGACGGACGGGCCTCCAGGTCGGCGAGATAGCCCGGGACCCGGCCGGCCTGCGCCTGCTCGATCACATCCGCCGTCTTGGGGCCGATGCCCTTCAGCTCGCCCAGCGTGTGCCGGGCGACCCGGGTGCGCAGCTCCGCCGGATCGAGTCCGGCGATCACGGCGGACGCGGTGCGGAACGCCTTGACCCGGTACGTGGGCGCCTGGTCGCGTTCGAGCAGGAAGGCGATGCGGTCCAGCGCGGTCACGGGGTCCGGCGCGGACGGGGTGCTGTCGTGTCGGGGCATGCGTGGACTGTGGCCGCGCGGGGCGGCGGTAAACCGGCGGAATGCCTTTCCGGCGTACGGTCAGCGGCCGGGTTCCTCGTCCTTGAGGGACTTGCGGATTTCTTCGCGGAGTTCGGGGTTGTCGGTGTGGCCGTGCACCGTCTGGGCGTGCTGGGCGGCGGCCACGACGACCTCGTCCTCGGTGCCGGCGATGGTGAGGCTGCAATTCGTTTCGCTGGGGAAGTCCCGGCAGTCGACGACCTTGCGCATGATGTCCTCCAAGACGGCTCGTCCCCGAGTTTCCGAGGGCCATGGCCCCGGGCACGACGGCGCGAGGCCATGGTCCAATTTTAGGACGTTTTGTCGGTTTTTCGGGTCATGATCGCGCCAAGTGCGGAGGCCAGGGCGATCACGATCACGGCGATCGCGTAGATGTCGGCGGTGCGGCTCAGGCCGATCGGGGACACCGCCATGCCGGCGGCCACGGCGGGGAGGCTGAAGGCCAGGTAGTTGACCGTGTACACGGTGGCGAACAACTCGGCCCGGCGGCTCGGTTCGGCCAGTGTGGCGAGGATGCCGAACGCGCCGAGGAAGGCGCTGCCGAAGCCGATGCCCGCGATCACGGTGCCGACGAAGAACAGCGGGACGGAGCCGGCGTGCAGGGCGATCAGGGTGACCCCGAGGCCCAGTGCCAGGGTCGGCGAGCCGCCGGCCATCAGGACGGGCGACCTGCGACCGCCGAGCACGATCGAGGCGGCCGCGGTCGCGATCATCAGGGCGAAGACGACGAGGCCGCCGATCAGGTGGCTGCGCACGCCGAGGATGCCGGCCGCCAGCGACGGGCCGAGGGACAGGTACAGGCCGGCGACGGCCCAGGTGGCGACCAGGGTCGGGACGACGGCCAGGAATCGGCCCCGGGTGCCGGACGGGACGCCGACCCGGGGGCGCAGCGAGGCGAGCGCGCCGGGGTGCGGCCGGGCGGTCTCCGGCATCACCGCGACGGCGGCGATGCCGATCAGGAACAGCACGCCGAGGATGACGAAGACCAGCGTGCGGGGCGCGGGGGCGTACTCCACCAGCAGGCCCGAGCCGAGGGCGCCGGCGCCGAGCCCGATGCCGGGGCCCGCGCTGTTGACCAGGGTGGCCAGGCCCGGGCGGCGGCCGGACTGGAGGTCCATCACGCCGGCGCTGATCGCACCGGTGGCCGCGCCGGTGGCGAGGCCCTGTGCCGCACGGGCGGCCAGCAGCCACGGGACTCCGTCGGCGACCACGAACAGCGCCATCGCGACGGCCTCGGCGGCGAGCGCGGCGATCAGCACCGGGCGGCGGCCGACGTGGTCGGAGAGCGCCCCGACCACCATCAGCGCGATCAGCAGCGCCAGTGCGTAGAGCGCGAAGACCACGGTCAGGGTGGTCGCGGAGAAGTGCCATCGGGCTTGGTAGACGACGTAGAGCGGGGATGGGGCCGCCGCCGCGCACATGAAGGCGAACAGGATCCCGGCGAGTGTCCAGAACGCGGCGCGGCGGGATATTCGCCCGGATGTCGGAGCGGTCTGCGGGTGCGACCGGGTCGCGGGTGCGGCGGTTGTCACGAGTGTCCCCTAAAGCAAAAGACTTGGCTTTAGGGTGAGACTAAGCGCAGAGGTAGCCCTATAGCAAAGTTCTTTGCATTAAGATGACCCGCATGAACGCAGCCCCGGACCGGGTACCCGGTCCCAGCCGACCGGGCGGTCGCAGCGCCCGGGTGCAGGCCGCGGTGCATCGGGCGGCCACCGAACTGGTCTGCGAACTCGGCGCCGATCGGGTGACCATGCCCGCCGTCGCGGCTCGGGCGGGGGTCAACCCGACCACCGTGTACCGGCGTTGGGGCACGGTGGCCGGGCTGTTGGCGGACGTGGCGCTGGTCCGGCACGACACCGACCGGCCGCCCGAGCCCACCGGCGCGCTGGACGAGGACCTGGCCGGCTACGCGGCGTGGGCGCTGGTCGACTTCTCCCGGCCGGGCGGCATCGCGTTCTTCCGGGCCGAGGTGGCGCCGGACCCCGACGACCGGCGGGCCGGGCTGGCGAGGTGCCTGGACCGGTGCGCCGTGCGGATCGACGCGTTGCTGGCGAAGGCGGCCGAGCGGGGCCGGGTGGTCCCCACTCGGCAGCAGGTCATCGATCGCATCATCGCCCCGCTGTACTTCCGGGTGGTCTTCTCGATCCCGGACACGGACGAGGCGTATGCGCGGGCGCTGGCGGCCGACCTCCTCGACCACCCGCACTTCCGGCCGGATGGCGCCGCGGCGGGGTGAGACGGGGGCGGTCGTGCCTCGGCGGGTCGGGGCCTCAGCCGTTGGCGAACTCGTGCACGCCCCACCAGCCGCTCTCGTCGTGGAATACGCCGATACCCGCCTCCGTGTGGGAGGGGTCGGTCTGGTTGCGGTAGTGACCCGGGCTGTGCCGCCACATGTCCTGGAACTTCTCGGCGGCCTGGCGGGCGGTCAGGGCCGGGTCGCCCCACATCACGATGTTCTCGGCCACCCCGGTACGCCGGCCGGTGACCAGCGCGTCGGCCTCGCGGCCGGAGTGGGCGAAGCCGTTGCGGCGCATGTGCGCGGCCCAGGTGCGGGCGAAGGCGCTCAGGTCGGCGCTCGCGCGCAGCGGCGGCAGGCCGACCTTCGCCCGTTCGGCGTTGAGCAGTTCCAGCGACATGGCCTCGGCATCGGTGATCGACTGCGAGGGCGGGCGGTTGCCGCGCACGGTGGGGTTGGCTCCGGGCGGGCCATCGGCGGCGGACGCGGTGGTGGGGCGAGTGCCGGCTCCGGTCCCGGACTTGGCGTCGGTGCCGGGGCGACTCGTGGTGGTGGACGGGGCGGGCTTGCGGGTCGACGGGGCGGTGCTGCTCGGGTTGGTGCCGCCGGAGGGGGTCGGGTTGCCGGTCGAGGGTGGGGTCGTCGCGGAGGGCGTTGCCGATGCGGTGGGGTCGGCGGCCGGGACGGTGGCGCGCGGGGCGGCCGATCGGCTTGCGCCGTCGTGGTGTTCGGCGGATCCGCAGCCGGCCACGACGAGCGCGGCCAGGGCGGCGGCCACGGCCGTGGTGACGGCTCGGCGGTGGCGGTGTGCGGGGCGCTTGCGGTGCGTGGAGTGCTTCGGGTGCATGGGGTGCTGCGAGTGCTTGGGGTGCTGCACGCTGGGTGGCTCCTCGGAGGCTACGGCTCGTCGACCGGCCGGAACGCCGGTGACACCTGGGAGAGCCGGGGCGGGCGCGGGGATAACGGAAATCGGCGCGGTTTTTTTCCGGCCGGTCGCCGATCAGGCCGGTGCCGCGAAGAGTTGTGTCCAGAAGGTCGTGCCGCCGGGGCCGACCGTGACGCCGACGCCGAGGTCGGTGAAGCCGCAATCGAGGATGTTCGCCCGGTGCGCCGGGCTGCCCAGCCACTCGTCGACGACGTGTGCGGCGTCGGGTCGGCCCCGATTCAGGTTCTCGCCCCACAGCCGCCACCGGTATCCGGCGGCGGTGATCCGGGCGTCGGCGTGCACTCCGTCGGGGTTGACGTGGTCGTAGAAGCGTCGGACCGCCATGTCGTCGGAGTGTTTGCGGGCGGCGGTACGGAGGCGGTCGTCGACTCGCACCGGGGCGCAGCCGTGCTCGGCGCGCGCGGCGTTCACCAGGTCGACGACGGCGCGTTCGAGCCGGGCGCGGGTGTCGACGGGGGCGGTCGAGCGGGTCGTGGGCGGCGGTGTGGTTGCGGCGGACGGCTCGGTGCTCGGCGACGGGGGTGGGGTCGTGGCCGGCAGCGGTGAGGGCGGCGGGGGCGGCGTCGCGGCGACCGGTGTCGGGCCGGCCGCGCCCCGGGCCGGTGTGTCGTGATGGGGTCGGTCGAGGAGGACGACGGCGGCCAGTACGACGAGGACGAGCGCGACGGCGGCGATCGTGGCGGTATGCCGGAGCCGACGAGCCGGCCGAAGGTCGGCGTGGGCGGCCACCCCGCCATCGGGCCCGGTGCCGGCACCGGAAGCGCCGCCCGGGTCCGTGGCACCGCCCGAGCCCGCCGCGCCGGAAGCGTCGCCCGAGCCCGCCGCGCCGCCCGAACTCGCGGCCCCCGCCGGGCCCATCGCCCCGGCCGTTGCCGTGGCCGTCCCCGCCCCCGTGCACAGGTGCCACAGCGTTACCGTCGGCGGCAGCAGGGCCAGGCCCGCGAGTAGGCCCTCGACCGGGGCGAGGCCGCGGCGGTGGTCGCCGCAGGTCCGGCACGTGCGGGCGTGGCGGGTGATGCGCTTGCGCCACAGGGGGGTCGGGCTTCCGTTCCAGTCGGCGAGCAGCGCGGACAGCTCCGTGCAGCGCGGTGTGGCGGCCAGCGCGCGGACCACCACCCGGGCCGCCTCCAGCTGCTCCTTCATTCGCTGTACCCGGACCGCCGCGTGCGTGGCGGGCAGGTCCAGGGCGGCGGCGAGTTCGACCCGGGTGAGCGTACCGGCCGCCTCCAGCCACCACAGCGCGAGCAGTTCGCGGGTGTCCGGGTCCAGCCACCCGGTCGCGGTCGCCACATCGCGACGCTGGCCGGACAGGCCCAGCCGCAGGATCGTCAGGTTCGCGAAGTCGGAGCCGGGGTCGGCGTGTCCGGCCACTTCGTCCAGCGGGGCGGTGAACGCGCGGCGGGCGTGCCGGCGGCGGATCCGGTTGATCGCGATGGCCACCAGCCAGGACCGGAAACGCTCGGGGTCGCGCAGCCCGCCGAGGCCGGTGAGCGCGTCGACCATGGTCTCCTGCACCACGTCGTCGACGTCCGCGTGCCCGTCGAGGGCCCGGCCGACGATGTTGTAGATCAACGGCAGCCAGGCCGCGACCAGTTCGTCCCGGGCGCGCAGGTCACCGCCCCGGGCGGCGACGACCAGGGCGGTGTCGTGCTCGATCTCCACGTAGCCACTTCCGCTTTCTCGACCGGCGTGACGGGCCCACTCCCGTCCATCCCCACCAGGGAGATGCCGAGGATCGACGCGGATAACGGAAATCGCCGGACGAGTTCCGAGGAAGGTGATGCGGATCAGTGTGGCTTGGCCGCCAGCAGGTCCTCGACCCGGGCCCGCACCTCGGGAGTGTCCAGGCCGCGGATGGTCACCGTGGTTCGCCGGCGCAGCACGTCGTCCACCGTCATTGCCCACTCGTGGTCGCGGGCGTAGGCGGCCTGGGCCCAGATGTCCGGCCCGTCGGGGTGGATGCGCTCGCCGAGCGAGCGGTCGGCGCGCACCATCGCGGCCAGGTCGTAGGCCAGGTTGCCGTAGTGCGAGGCCAGGTGTCGGGCCACCGCCGGGTCGACGCCGTCCTCCGCGGTGGCCTCGCCGAGCAGCCGGTGGGCCACCGCCTCGGGGTTGGCCGAACCCGGCAGCGCCACCCGGCGCAGCGGGGTGGCCATGTCCTGCTCCAGTGCCACCACGCCGGCCTTGGCCAGCTTGTCCATGACGGTGCGGCCGATGTGCCGGTAGGTGGTCCACTTGCCGCCCGCCACCGACAACATGCCGCCGCGCCCCTCGCTGACCACCGTCTCGCGCTTGGCCTCGCTGGTGGCGCCGGCCCCGCCCGGCAGTACCCGCAGGCCGGCGAAGGCGTAGGTGATGTCCTCGCGGCGCAGTTGGTCCGGGTCGACGGCGTTGCCCGCCTCGTCCAGGATCTGCGCGATATCGGCCTCGGTCGGCGAGACCTTGCCGGGGTCGCCCTCGTACGCCTCGTCGGTGGTGCCGAGCAGCAGGTGCTCCTCCCACGGGATGGCGAAGGACACCCGGTACTTGTCGATGGGGATGGTCAACGCCGCGCGCCACGGCTGCTGTTGGCGCAGGACGAGGTGTACGCCCTTGGAGAGCCGGATGCTCGGCTCGGCGGCCGGGTCCTCCATCCGGCGCAGGTGGTCCACCCACGGGCCGGTGGCGTTGAGCACAACGCGCGCGTTCACCCCGAATTCGGCGCCGTCGAGGCGGTCGCGCAGTTCGGCGCCGGTGACCCGGCCGCCGGCGTCCTTGCGCAGGGCGACCACCTCGGCGTGGTTGAGCACCACCGCGCCCGCCTCGACCGCGGCGCGCACCGTGGTCACCGCGACCCGGCTGTCGTTCATCTGGTGGTCGCCGTACACCGCGGCGCGGCGCAGGCCCTCCTTGCGCAGGGCCGGGACGAGTTCGAGCGCGTTGTCGGGGCCGATCACCTTGCCCATGCCGTCGCCGAACGCGGACAGGGCCGAGTAGAGGAAGACGCCGGCGCCGAGTTTGGCCGAGCCGTGCGGGCCGTCCTTGTAGACCGGAACCAGGAAGGACAGCGGGCGGACCAGGTGCGGGGCGACGTCGCGGGCCAGGGTGCGGCGTTCGCGGTGGTTCTCGGCGACCAGCTTGAGGTTGCCGGTCTGGAGGTAGCGCAGGCCGCCGTGGACCAGTTTGGAGGACGCGGACGAGGTGGCGCCGGCGAAGTCGCCGGCGTCGACCATGGCCACCCGCAGGCCGGTCTGGGCCGCGGTCCAGGCCACCGCCGTGCCGAGGATGCCGCCGCCGATGACGAGCAGGTCGTGGGTGCCGCGCGAGAGTTCGGCCCGGCTGTGGGCGCGTGCGGGGACGGTCGGATCCGTGGCGGTGCTCATCACGCGTCTCATTTCCACTCGGCCGGCTACTACGGTGCGGGCGGGACGAGTCCCAAACCCAACCTATGCGGTCGGCATTGTCGAACGATGAACGACAGTTTTCCGGCCACGCGGGGCAGCGTCAAGTACGCCCGGTCGAGACGGGGGACCGAACGGGCGCGCCGAAGCCGGGTCGCGTCGCGAAGGCGATGCGCGCCGACTCAGTACGGGAACGACGCGCCCAGATCGCGCGAGATGGCGCGGGCCGCGTCGCGGACCGCGGCGACCAGGGTGGGCCGCGGGGCGCCGTCGGCGACGATACGTTCGACGGCGCCGCTGATGCCCACCGCGCCCACCGGGGTGCCGCGCCGGTCGCGGATCGGCGCGGCGATCCCGGCCAGGCCCAGGACCGATTCCTCGATGTCGCCCGCCCAACCGCGTTCGCGCACCGTGACGCTCTCCGCGTCCATCGCCGCCGGGTCGGTGATCGTGCGGGCGGTGAAGGCGACCGCGTCGGTCTCGTCCAACTCCGCGCGCGCGGCCGGATCGAGGGCGAGCAGGACCTTGCCCCACGCGGTGGAGTGCAGCGGCAACATCGCGCCTATCTCCAGCACTTGGCGGCTGTCGTCCGGCCGGAAGACGTGGTGGATCACCAGCACGCCGCCCTTGTGCAACACGCCGATCCGCACGCTCTCCCCGGTGCCGCGGGCCAGATCGTCCGCCCAGACCAGGGCCCGGGCACGCAACTCGTGCACGTCCAGGTAGGAACTGCTCAGCCGCAGCAGCTCGGCGCCGAGCTGGTACTTGCCGCTCTTGGGGTCCTGCTCCACGAACCCCTCCTGGTGGAGCGTGCGCAGGATGCCGTGCGCGGTGCCCTTCGCCAGACCCAGGGTGGTCGCGACCTCGCTCAGGCCGAAGCGCCGTTCGCCGCCGGCGAGCAACCGCAGGATCGCCGCTGCGCGTTCCAGCGACTGGATGGGACCGGGCATACCGACTCCTCCGTCGAAGATCAGGTTGGCAATGTAGAACAGCGGTCGTGGACACGCCGGCCGGGTCCGCGCCCGCCCCGTGCGCCGCAGGGCCCGTCGGGTGAGTCGAAGGCGAGATGTTCACCGACTCTTGACGGCGGCGCAACCCGCAGAGAACACTGCCGGACAGCGGTCGTCAATGTCGAATACCAGTCGAATACCCGTCGAGGACCGATCGAGTACCGGTCCCGAACACCAGTCGTAGTCATCCCGCAGACCGAACCGGGCCGGCCGACCGCTGTGACCGGTGCGCTCCCGTGGGTGCGCCGTGTGTCGTCCGGCGCCGTGTCCATTCCGGCGTCGCATCCCGCCGCCGGCCAACCGGTGTCATTCACGAAGGGGCTCAGTGATGACGAACGGCGACATCTTCGTCGGCGAGACCTTGGGTACGTCCATCCTGGTGCTACTCGGCGTCGGTGTGTGCGCCGCGGTGACGCTCAACCGGTCCAAGGCACAACACGCCGGCTGGTTGGCGATCACCTTCGGCTGGGGCTTCGCGGTTCTGGCCGGCGCGTATGCGAGCGTGTCCCTGTCCGGTGCGCACCTCAATCCCGCGGTCACGCTCGGGATCGCGGTCAAGACGGGAGAGTGGGACAAGGTGCCGCTGTACCTGGCCGGGCAGTTCACCGGGGCGGTGATCGGCGCCGTGCTGGCCTGGGCGACCTATCTCGGCCAGTTCCGGGAACACGGCGAGCCGGTACTCGGGGTGTTCGCCACCGCGCCGGAGATCCGCCACCCGATCCAGAACGTGATCACCGAGACGATCGCCACCATGGTGCTGGTCATCGTCATCCTCACCCAGGGCCTGACCAACGGGCTCGCGCTGTCCGGCACCGGCGTACTGATCACCGCGCTCCTGGTGGTCGGCATCGGGCTGTCCCTGGGCGGCCCGACCGGCTACGCGATCAACCCGGTCCGCGACCTCGGGCCGCGCCTGGCCCACTCGTTCCTGCCGATCCCCGGCAAGGGCGGCTCGGACTGGTCCTACGCGTGGGTGCCGGTGGTCGGCCCGACGCTGGGCGGGCTCGCGGCCGGCGGCCTGTACCGTCTCGCCTTCTGACCGTCCCCCACCCCACCCGACTCCCACGCTCGGATCCTTCGGAAGAGGAGCCATGTCCGACACGTACATCGCCGCGATCGACCAGGGCACCACGTCCAGCCGCTGCATCATCTTCGGCGCCGACGGCCGGATCGTCGCCGTCGACCAGCGCGAGCACCGGCAGATCTTCCCGCGCCCGGGGTGGGTCGAGCACGACGCCGCCGAGATCTGGAGCGTGGTGCAGGCGGTCGTCGCCGGCGCGCTGGACCGGGCCGGCCTGCGGCGGGACCAGATCCGCGCGCTCGGCATCACCAACCAGCGCGAGACGACCGTGTTGTGGGATCGCCATACCGGGGTCCCGGTACACAACGCCATCGTGTGGCAGGACACCCGCACCGACGCGCTGTGTCGCGAACTGGGCGGCAACGTCGGCCAGGACCGATTCCGGGTGGAGACCGGCCTCCCGCTGGCGAGCTACTTCGCCGGCCCCAAGATCCGCTGGCTGCTCGACAACGTCGAGGGGCTGCGCGAGCGGGCCGACCGGGGCGACATCCTGTTCGGCACGATGGAGTCGTGGGTGGTGTGGAACCTCACCGGCGGCCCGGACGGCGGCGTGCATGTCACGGACGTCACCAACGCCTCGCGCACGATGCTGATGAACCTGGAGACGCTGGACTGGGACGACCGGATCCTGCGCGCGATGGAAGTGCCGCGTTCGGTGCTGGCCGAGATCCGCTCCTCCGCCGAGGTGTACGGCACCGCGAAGGGGGTCCTGGAGGGCGTGCCCGTCGCTTCCGCGCTCGGCGACCAGCAGGCCGCGCTGTTCGGCCAGACCTGCTTCGAACCCGGCGAGGCCAAGAGCACCTACGGCACGGGGAGTTTCCTGCTGATCAACACCGGGCCGCGGATCGTGCAGTCGCACCACGGGCTGCTCAGCACGGTCGGCTACCGGCTGGGCAAGGACGCCCCGGTCTACGCGCTCGAGGGCTCGATCGCGGTCACCGGCTCGCTGGTGCAGTGGATGCGCGACCAGATGGGGCTGATCGCCACCGCGGCGGAGATCGAGACGCTGGCGCTGACCGTGGAGGACAACGGCGGCGCCTACTTCGTGCCCGCCTTCTCCGGGTTGTTCGCGCCGTACTGGCGCTCGGACGCGCGCGGGGTGATCGCGGGGCTGACCGCCTACGTGAACAAGGGGCACATCGCCCGGGCCGTCCTGGAGGCCACCGCGTGGCAGACCCGGGAGGTGGTGGACGCGATGGAGCGCGACTCGGGCGTCGAGTTGGCCACGCTCAAGGTGGACGGCGGGATGACCGCCAACAACCTGCTCATGCAGACCATCGCGGACGTGCTCGACGCTCCCGTCGCCCGCCCGTTCGTCGCCGAGACCACCGCGCTCGGCGCCGCGTACGCCGCGGGTCTCGCGGTCGGCTACTGGCCCGACCTCGACTCGCTGCGGGCGAACTGGCACCGCGCGGCGGAGTGGACCTCGCGGATGGACGAGGCCACGCGCGAGCGCGGCTACCGCAACTGGCGCAAGGCGGTGGACCGGACGATGGACTGGGTCGAGGAGCCGGACGCGCGTCGCCGCACGTCCTGAACGGCTCCCGATCGACGGCAAGGCGGTGACCCGGGCCGGCGCGTGGCCGACCCGGGCGGGGCGACCCCGGCGCGTGATCGGCGCCGGGGTCGGCGCACCGGCGTACCGGCAGGCCGGTCATCGGTGCACCGGCGGGCGTGCGGCGTCAGCGCGTCGGCAGGTGTCGGGCGAAGAACCCGTGTACGTGCCGGCGGACCGTGGGAATCGACCGGGTCGGGGCGATCGCGCCGACCAGCGTGTCGCGGTCGGTCGGCGTCATCCGGCCCGACGCCACCAACTGCGGCGCGATGGCCGCGTAGTCGGTGAATACGGAGTGCGCCGACGAGCGCATCCGCCGCCGGGGAATCGGGTGGCCGGAGCGGTCGAGCAGCGCCGACCAGGAACGCTCCAACACGGCGTGCTCCGGGAAGCCGTCGGTGTCGATCAGCAACAGCGGCCGATCGGCCCCGTCGCGGGCGACGGGGTACAACTCGCCCACCTGCCCGGGCACCCGGGGCGGATGGTCCAGATAGCCCTCCAGGTTGATCGCGGCGGCGACACGGCGGTCCTCGGCCATCGTCTCGGCCGCGGTGGTGCCGCCCGCCGAGTGGCCGTACACACCCACCCGGCGGTGATCCAACACCCGGTGCAGATCCGCCGGGAGCGGGCGGCCGGTCGGGTCCGGGTTGCCGCCCGCGGCGAGCACGGCCACCTGCTCTAGGACGAACTTCGTGTCCGCGATCCGCGTGTCGATCATCGTGTCGGCGATCGTGGGATCGTTGCGGGGATCGAACCGGAACACGGTCCACCGCACCCGGTCCCGCCCCGCCAGGTCGACCGGGAACTCCACCACCGCGGCGTCCCCCGGGTGGTCCATGGTCACCACCACGTAGCCCCGGCTCGCCAGTTCCTCGGCGAGCCCGGTGCCCATCCCGCGCGGATCGCCGCCGCCGGGGCTGTACAGCAGCACGGGGCGCCGCGTGGTCTGCGCGGGTGCGTCGATGTAGGAGTGGGTACGGGTGGCCGCCCAGTCCACCCCCGTCGACGGCAACTGCGGATGGCTCAGCGGACCGGCCACGGCGAACTCCCGCGCGGCGGCCTCGGGTAGCTGCGCCGCGACGGTCCGTCCGGCCACACCGCGCGCCGGGTAGTACAGGGTGATCATCATCTCCCGGACCGCGATCGGCTCCCACGGGTCGGTGCGGGAACGATCGACCAGATACAGCGTGGTCGTGCCGACCGGATGCGGGCCGGTCGGCGCGGGCAGTCGCAGCTCGCCGGGCACCGACGGGTCCGCGCCGCCCGACTGTGCCCGCGCGGGCCGGGCCCGGACCACGCCGCCCGCGAAGAGCAGCGCGGCGGCCGGTATCGCCGCCCCGAGGATGCTTCGCCGACCGATCGCGGGACCTGCTTCGTGCACCATGGATCCTCCTCGTGTCGCCCTACCCGGGTCCCCCGGAGTGCCCGGTGACCTGCATAATTGCGGCTTCGGCGGGCGTGTGGCCGAAGTCGGGGCAGGACCCGAAGGTTGGCATCCGAGGGGAGCCGCACACGAGGTTTGCGGCCGAGGCCGAAAGGATGGCGCCGCACCGACAGGAGGGGTAATGCTCCGGATCCGATTCACCGCCGCGGACTTCGGCCGGATCAGGTTCGCGCCGCGGCCGGCCCCGCTGCTGGAGCTGAACGTGGCCCTGATGCGCATGTTCCGCCCGGACGAGGCGCTCCTGCTCGGCACCTGGCGACAACGCCTGCTCCGGGCTCTGCCGGCGGCGGCCGAACCGTTCGGGGACCTGGTGCCGGGTCCGGTGGCGCCGAATTTCCTCGACGAGTTCGCCGACTCGCTGACCGAGGGCCTGGACACGATCCGTGCCACCCGCCCCGAGACGGTGCGGGCCGAACTGGAACGGGTGTACGCCCCGCACCCGACCGCCGCGCCGGCGTGGATCCGCGATCTGCACCGCGGTGACGAGCACTCCTGGCGGATCCTGCGCCGGGCCCAGCACGCCGCCTACGAGGCGGTGTTGGCCCCGGTGTGGTCCGTGGTCCAGGACCTGCATCGGGCCGAATTCACCCGCCACGCCCTGGGCATGGCCGAGCACGGCCTCGGCCCGACCCTCGCCGACCTCGTCCCCGGCAGCCGACTGCACGAGGACGTCTGGGAGTTCGCCGGCCCCGCCGCCCGGGAGATCCCGCTGGGCGGGCGCGGTCTGCTGCTCCAGCCCACCTTCCACTGGAGCGGATACCCGCTGATCTCCGAACTGCCCGACCGCCCGGTGGCCGTCACCTACCCCGCCGGCCCCGGCCTGCCGCCGACTCCCACCGGCCCGGCCGACACCGCGGAAGCACTCGCGGCGGTGCTCGGCCGAACCCGCACCGACATCCTGTGCGTGCTGGCCGTCGGCCACACCACCGGCGACCTCGCCCGCCGCCTGCGGGTGAGCAACGCCACCGTCTCCGAACACACCGCGGCCCTACGCGCCGCCGGCCTGATCACCACCACCCGCATCGGTCGCGCGGTCCGCCACGAACGCACCCCGCTCGGAACGCTGTTGATCGGCCGGCACGGTCTGCAAACCGTTGACAGTCCCGGGTGACAGCGGTTTGGGTGGGCGGGTTGGTGTCCGTTTCGTGGGCGGCCGGGGGTCGTTCGGGGGAAGGGGATCGGTCATGGCGCGTATTCGTGAGGGATTTCGCGGTGAGGGGCCCGGGGCGTTCACCCCGGACGGGTGTGCCGTGGAGATGTACGGGATGTTGCCGGTGCGCGAGGAGCCGGACATGATCGCGCTCGGGGCCCGGGAGGGGGCGCGCACACTGCTCGAACTCGGGTGCGGGGCCGGACGGGTGACCCATGCCATGGTCGAGCGGGGGTGGGAGGTGACGGCGGTGGACGAGTCGCCGGAGATGCTCGATCGGGTGCGCGGGGCGAAGACGGTGTTGTCCACCATCGAGGATCTGCGGCTCGACGAGCGTTTCGACGTCGTGTTGTTGGGTTCCTACCTCGTGCACCAGGCCGAGGCCGAGGTCCGCAAGGCGATGCTCGACACCTGTCGCAACCATGTGGCCGACGACGGGGTGGTGCTCATCCAGCGCGAAGGCCGCGGCTGGCACGACGAGTTGCCCCGGGTCAACGAACACCCCCGGGGCGCCGTGCACATCCTCGCCGCCGAGCCGCTCGGCGACGGGGTCAACGCGATGCGGATCGAGTACGAGTTCGACGGCATGCGGTGGGCGCACGAGTTCCGCTCCCGGCCGCTCACGGATCCGCAGTTCGAGGCGGCCCTCGCCGGCTCCGACCTGGTGGTGGACGCCTACCTGGACGAACACCGCACCTGGGTACGAGTGTTGCCGGCGCCGTGACCGACCCCGGCCACCCGTCAGCGCAGCAGTGTCGGTGACGCCCCCTTCGTGACGAGCAGGCGCGGGGCGCCCGTTCCGTCGGCCGGGACGGCGTAGATGTTGCGGTCTCGGCCGTACATCACGGTGTTGTCGTCGAGCCAGGCGGCCTGGTCGTCGACGTTCGCGTGTTCGGCCAATGGGGTTTCGCGCATCGTGGCCAGATCCAGGACGTGCAGTCGCCACGTGGACTTGCCGGAGCGCTTCTTGAAGGCGATGCGGGTGCCGTCGGGGGACAGGGACGGGCATTCGACGCCGTCGCGGATGGTGTGCGCCTCCCAGTTGGCGTAGTCGCCCTCGACCAGGTAGGTGTGGCCCTTCGTGCCGACCGTGGCATAGAAGCGGTTGTCGTCGGCGGCGAAGGTGACGCCCCAGTAGTTGACGTCGGGGGAGTGGTAGGGCTTGCCGTCGACGGTCAACGGGATGGCCTCGATGTTGATCAGGGTGTAGTCGGTGCGGGTGTCCAGGATGCCGGTCCAGGTGGAGAAACCGGTCTTGTTGTACGACTCGCCGGAGACGAACACCGTCCACGACACCATGTTCCCGCTCGCCGAGACCCGGGCCCGGCTGGGGGTGCCCGCGAGTTCGATACGGCGTTTGACGTTGGTGTTCGCGTCGACGATCAACGCGTCGGTGCCGGGCAGCGGGCCGCCCCGGGTCTGGAGGCAGACGCCGGTGCCCGCGCCGACGGCGAAACGTTCGCAGCGCAGGCCGCTGTCGACCCGGGCGGCGGGGGTGTCGAGGCCGGTGTCGGCCACGGTGCGGTGTCCGCCGGCGCGGTTCGTGTCGACGAAGACCAACCGCCCGCGTGCGGTGAGGTCGAGCGGGCGGCGTTCGACCGTCGCCTCCTCGTTGCGGTCGGCCGCGAAGGTCGAGTAGCCGACCGCCACGCCGACCAGGACCAACAGTCCCAGGGCCAGGGCGAGCGCGCGCTTCATCCGGTCACCTCCGGGTCGAGCGGGGCCGACGGCAGCAGCCGCCGGGCCAGGAGCAGGCAGCCGGCCAGTCCGGCGCCCATGGCGTAGAGCGCGGGGCCCGCGCCCCACAGGGTCCAGGCCGCGCCGAAGAGCACCGAGGACAACAGCCGGGCACCGGCCTGTCCGGTCTGCAGCAGGGCCAGTCCGCTGGTGCGCAGGTGCACCGGCAGCAGCGGCCCGGCCGCGGCCATCAGCACACCGTCGGTGGCCGCGTAGAACAGGCCCTGAAGGCCCAGGACGAGGAGCAGCACCGCCCACCGCGACGCGGTCCCGGACGCGTGTCCGCCGGTGGGCGCGGCGGCGACCAGGTAGGCGGCGAGCAGCGCGAGGTGGCCGCCGAGGAAGACCCGGAAGCGGCCCACGCGGTCGGCGAGCCGGCCGATCGGCACGGCGAGCAGCAGGAACGCCCCGGCGGTGCCCAGCGGCAGCAGCGGGAAGTAGCGCAGCGGGATGTCGAATCCGCGCTGCAGGACGAGGTAGACGAACGTGTCCCCGACGGTGAGCAGGCCCAGCATCGCGGCGGCCACGCAGGTGCGGCGGAACGGTGCCAGGCGCAGCAGGCCGAACGCGGCCCGGAGCGAGGCCGCGCGCCGGGGCGGCGCCGGTTCGCGATGGTCGCGGACGTACAGCATCAACAGCAGCACGCCGAACGTGGCGATGCAGAAGGAGACCACGAACACCGCGTCGTAGGCGTCGTGGGTGGTCCACAACACGGCGAACGCGGCGAGCGGGCCGAGGAAGGCGCCGACGGTGTCCATCGCGCGATGCACGCCGAAGGCCCGGCCCAGGTGCGGGGTCGGGGTGCTCAGCGTGATCAACGCGTCGCGTGGCGCGGTGCGCAGGCCCTTGCCGGTACGGTCCGCCGCCAGGACCAGGCCGAGCCCGGCGACGGAGGAACCGACCAGCGGCAGGCCGAGTTTGCACACGGCGGACAGTCCGTACCCGGTGCCCGCGACCAGTTTGCGGCGCCGGGTGCGGTCGGCGATCTGGCCGCCGAGCAGGCGGACCATGGCGGTGACGCCGAACCAGCCGCCGTCCAGGAGGCCGTATTGCAGCGGGCTCAGTCCCAGGGTCAGGACGAGGTAGGTGGGCAGTACCGCGGTGACCATCTCGGCGGAGATGTCGGTGACCAGGCTGACGGCGCCGAGGGCGAGCACGTTGGCCGGGACGTTGCGGGTGAATCCCCGCGACGTCCCGACCGCCGTGCGCCCACCGGCCTGATCCGCGCGCCGGGTGGCGGCGATGTACACGGGCGATCCTCCGAGGCCGGGCGGATGGGTCAGTGGCAGGTGACCGGACCGAAGGAGTCGAGTTGGGTGCCGTCGTAGCGGACGAGCTGGCCGGAGTAGGTGCTGTCGGTGAGGGTCAGCTTCAGCACGGCGGGCGAACCGGTCACCCGCTTCTCGCTGTTGGGCTGCGGGGATTCGAAGTCGTAGGGATCGGCGCCGCCGGTGCCGACGAGCAGTTCACGCACGCCGGCGGGATCGGCCTTGGCCTTGGGGTTCTGCGGCGCGTAGCGCTCGTACAGGTGGTCGTGCCCGTTCAGGATCAGGTCGGCGTGGGCGTCGTAGAGCACCTGCCACGCGGTCTGGCTGACCTTGTCCGCCTGCGGGCCGGAACTGTACAGCGGCTTGTGCCAGTAGGCGGCCACGCAACCTTGCGTGTTGTTCGCCAAGTCGGCCTTGAGCCACTTGATCTGCGCCGAGGTGGAGGACATGGACTGCTCGGAGTCGAGCGCGATGAAGTGCCAGCCGCCGCGGTCCCAGCTGTACCAGGTGGTGCCGTTGGGGGTGGCGCGGTCGCCGAAGTAGGCCTTGTATCCGGCTTCCGGGGTGCTGTCGTCGTACTCGTGGTTGCCGGGGGCGGGGTGGGTCTTGGCCTTGAACCGGCCCCAGGTGGTGTCGTAGTACTTGCGGTAGTCGGACAGACTGCCGGTGTCGTATTGGTTGTCCCCCAGGGTGATCACCTCGTCCGGGTTGATCGCCTCGACCCGGCGTGCGGTCTGCTGGGCGCCGCACTCCTGGCTCGCGGTGCAGCCCGGGTCGGAGATGTCCCCGGCGGCGGCCACGGTGAAGGACGAACTCCCGGCCTGCGGCGTGCCGATCACCGCCGCGCTGGGTGCGGAGAGGTTGCCGGCCGCGTCCTTGGCACGGATCGTGTAGGAGTAGGAGATGCCCGTGGTCAGGCCGGTGTCGGTGTAGGTGGTGCCGACGCTGGTGCCGACCGCGACGCCGTCGCGCAGGATGTCGTATCCGGTCACGCCGACGTTGTCGGTGGAGGCGGTCCAGGCCAGCGAGACGCCGGTGGGCGTGGTGCCGGTGACCTTGGGCGAGGTGGGTGCGCTCGGTGCGGTGGTGTCGGGGCCGCTCGCGCCGCCGAACACCTCGAACTCCCAGAGGGAGTAGCCGTAGTCGGTGCCGCGGGTGGACGCGTATACGCGCACGTGGCGGCCGTGGGTGGCCAGGGAACCGATGTCGTCCGTACCGCCGTCGCCGGCCGAGGTGGAATACACCTTGGTCCAGGACGCGCCGTCGGGCGAGACCTCGATGCGGTACGCCTTGGCGTAGGCGTCCTCCCAGCTCAGCCGCACCCGGGAGATCGGGACGTCGGAGCCGAGGTCGACGCTCAGCCACTGGGCGCCGGAGCCCTCCTTGCTCGCCCAACGGGTGTCGGACTTGCCGTCGACGGCCTTGGCCGCGCCGTAGGAGGAACTTTCCGTCGAGGAGGCGGTGGCGGGTTTGCCGCGCGAGAGCAACACCTCGGCGGCGGAAGCGGTTTCGCCGAACGTGAGCACGGCGGCGAGCAGGGCCAGGACCGCCGCGATCGCGGCGAATCCGCGGGATCGGGAGGGCCTGGGCAGGGCGTGTCGGAAGGCCCGGGATGGCGGCCTTCGGCGGTTGGGGCGCAGAGCTTGGGGCAGGTGCACGTCGTCCTCCGGTGGTGAGGAGCCGATCGTCGTCGAGCCTGAACCGGGCAGGGTGGTGCGCGCGTTCGGGCCGGAACACGACGGGAGTGCGCCGTCGTGGGATGCCGACGCAGGCTCCGGCCCGACCGTCGGCCCGACGATCCCAAGGTGCCGCGCGCCGCGTCAATACTTGTTAGGAAACTTTACTAACAAGACTTCGGTCGGTCGCGAGCCGGCGACGGATCGTCTGCCCGCGCGCCGGATAACCGCTACGGGGACGGCGGTTGGTGGGGGATGGGCCCCGGGCCGGTGGGGGCGTGGTTGAGGACCAGCAGGCCGAGGACGACGGCCAGGGTGAAGACGGCGACGATCAGGCTCGCCAGGATCAGCCGACGGCGGCGCTCGCGGCGCTGCCAGTCGCCGTGCGCGGCGCGATACGCGTCGGGGGCCGGGTGTACCTCGCCGGCCAGCGCCTCCAGGGCCTCGCGCAGGAGGTGCTCGGTGTCGGGCGAATCGGCCGTGCGGCCGTCGGCGCCGGGGGAGTTGCTCATCGCCGTACCTCCATCGCGTGCGTGAGCGCGGCCAGCCCACGCGCGGTGTGCGTTTTGACCGAACCGACCGAGATGCCCATGGTCGCCGCGATCTCCTTCTCCTTCAGGCACAACCAGTGGCGCAGTACCAATGCCTCGCGCTGGCGGGCGGGCAGTGCGCGCAGCGCGCGGATCAGCGCACGCTGGTCGTCGCGCAGCAGGGCCGAGGTCTCCGCCGAGGCCACCGTGTCGATCCGGTCCTCGACGTGTCGGCGGGCGACCTGGAGGTGGCGTATTCGCATCCGGGTCAGGTTGCAGACCACCGATCGCAGATAGGCCGCGGCGGCGTCGGGGGTGCGCAGTTTCCGGTACTTGCGGTAGATCTCGTAATAGGCCTCGGCCACGATGTTCTCCGGGTCGTCCGCGCCCAGGAGGGTGGCGAGCCGGAGCATCGAGGGGTAGTGCAGGTCGAACAGGCGCGCCACCTGGACCTCCCGATCCGAACCGGCCGGATCCGGGGTTGGTTGGGTCGCGGAGCCCGGTTGTGCCGAGGCGACGGGCGGCGCCGAGGGCGCGGCCTCCTGCACCGGGATGTGCGTCGGCGGCGCGGCGTCGGAGGTGTCGCGTCGGATCCGTTTCACGAACCGTTCGCCCCCTTCCCCGGAGCCCGCCACAGGGCCGAACGTAGCGCCAGGCGTGCGGGCAGCGCCGTGGTGTCCGCGCCGCGCGCCGCGCCGAACCGGTCGTACACCCCGGTCAGGACCAGGGTGACCGCGAGGTTGAGGGCGAGGGCCCCGAGCCCCGCGTACACCTGCCCGCCGTGACCGCCCACCTCGACGCGCACCAGCGAGACGAAGCCCTCCCGGACCACCGCGACGGTGCCGGCCAGCATGCCCACCGCCCAGCCGACGAGCAGCGCCCGATGATGCAGGCGCCGGGTGAACAGGCCGATCACCACCGCCGGGAAGATCTGCAGGATCCATACCCCGCCGAGCAGTTGCAGGTTGATCGCGGCCTGATCGCGCAGCCCGAAGACGAACGCCACCGCGCCCACCTTCGCGATCAGCGACACCGCCTGGGCCACCCGGGTCTGCCGCCTGGGGGTGGCGGTGGGTTGGAAGTAGGCGACGTAGACGTTGCGGGTGAACGAGGTCGCCGCCGCGATCGACATCACCGCCGCCGGCACCAGCGCGCCCACGATGATCGCGCCGAACACCAGCCCGGCCGGGAAGGCCGGCAGCAGCCGGTCCACCAGCAGCGGAACCGCCGCCTCGGCGGTGCCCGGCGGCGTGTCCACCGCCATCGCCAGCGCGGCGATGCCCAACACCCCGAACATCGCGAGCACCGCCGTCCAGGCGGGCAGCACCACGCACACCCGGCGCAGCGTGTGCGGACCGGCGGCGGCGAAACCGGCGGTCAACACGTGCGGATACAGCAGCAGGGCCAGCGCCGAGCCGAGCGCCAGCGTGGCGAACCCGCCCTGCTGATGCGCACTCAGCACCAACGAGGCATCACCCGGACCCGACCGGGCCAGCCGCCGATCGGCCGCCTCGAACATCGGCCCGGGCCCGCCGAACCGGGCCAGCACGAACCCCACCGCCACCGCGGCGGAAACGAACACCGCCGGCCCCTTCAACGCCGAGATCACCGTCGGCGCCCGCAACCCGTGCCGGTAGGTGGCGATCGCCAACCCGGCGAACAGCGCCACCATCGCCACGTCCCCGGCCGCCCCGTGCGCCTGCAACCCGGCCGCCGCGAGCACCGCGCGGATGCCCAGGACCTGCAGGGCCAGATACGGCATCGTGGCCAGGATCCCGGTCAGCGCGACCACCAGGGCCAGCGCCGGCGAGCCGTACCGGCCCCGGACGAAGTCCGCCACCGTCACATAGCCGTGTCGCCGGGCCACCGCCCACAACCGGGGGAGCAGCACGAACGCCAGCGGGCAGACGATCACCGTGTACGGCAGCGCGAAGAACGCGCTCGCCCCGCGCCCGTACACCTGGCCCGGCACCGCCGTGAAGGTGTACGCGGTGAAGATCGTGCCGCCGAGCAGAAACCAGGTCCACACCGGCCCCAGACCACGATCGGCCAGCGCCCACCGCTCCAGTGACGGCAGGTCGTCGTTGCGGTGCAGCCTCGGCGCGGTCACGGCCAGTAGCGACGCGCCGCCGACGACGATCAGGAAGGCGGCCGTCGTGGCCCCGTCGATCATCCGTCACCGTCCGCCTCGGCGCGTGGGCGCCCTTGCCCACAGGTTGCGCGAGCGTACCGGACCCGGGATCGGCGACCGCGCGCGAATCCGCCGGAAATCGGCTGTCAACCGAATCGCCGGTCCGCGCAACTCTTCCACAGACCGACGATCCGTCGGTCCGCGGCATCGACCACAGGAGGCGACATGACCGGGGAGAACCCCCCGCACGCCGTCGGACGCACCGGCGCGACCCGCCGGATCGCGGCCGGCGCCCTCCTCGCGGCACCGGTCACGGCGCTGCTGTGGGTGCCCTGGTACGCGCGTCGGGGACCGGAGTTGGCCGGTGTCCCGTTCTTCTACTGGTATCAGCTCGCCTGGGTACCCGGCTGCGCGATCGCCATGCTCTGCGCCCACCTGCTGCTCCGCCGCCGCCCCGACCGGGACCACTCCTGACCCGGTCCGGCGCGCCGCCGGCTCGTTCGCCCGTCCCTCCCCCGCTCGAACAGGAGTACGCGTGTCCGCCACCGAGACCCGCAGCCCCCGCCCGGACGACTCCGACGACCCCAACGACTCCGGCGCCTTTGCACACAACGCCAAGACCATCCTGATCTGGACCGTCGTCGCCCTGATCGGGGCGGCCGGTTGGGGCGTGGTCGCGCTGGCCCGCGGCGAGGAGATCTCGGCCGTCTGGCTGATCTTCGCCGCGGTCGCCTCGTACGCGATCGCCTACCGCTTCTACTCGCGCTTCATCGTCCGCCGGGTCCTGGAGCCCGACGACACCCGCGCCACCCCGGCCGAACGCCTCGACGACGGCGTGGACTACCAACCCACCGACCATCGGGTCCTGTTCGGCCACCACTTCGCCGCGATCGCCGGCGCCGGACCGCTGGTGGGCCCGGTGCTCGCCGCGCAGATGGGCTACCTGCCCGGCACCATCTGGATCGTCGTGGGGGTGATCTTCGCCGGTGCCGTGCAGGACATGGTCGTGCTGTTCCTGTCGATGCGTCGGGACGGCAAGAGCCTGGGCCAGATGGCCCGCGACGAGATCGGCCGGGTCGGCGGCGCGGCGGCGCTGATCGCGGTGTTCGTGATCATGATCATCCTGCTCGCGGTGCTGGCCCTGGTCGTGGTCAACGCGTTGGCCGACTCGCCCTGGGGGACCTTCTCGGTCACGCTGACCGTGCCGATCGCGCTGTTCATGGGCGTGTACCTGCGCTACCTGCGCCCGGGGCGGGTCCTGGAGACCAGTGTGATCGGCGTGGCGCTACTGCTGGCCGCGATCGTCGGCGGCGGGCAGATCGAGGACACCGCGCTCGGCGACGCGTTCACCTGGAGCCCGACCACCCTGGTGTTCTGCCTGATCGGCTACGGCTTCGTCGCCTCGGTGCTGCCGGTGTGGTTGTTGCTCGCCCCGCGCGACTACCTGTCCACGTTCATGAAGGTCGGCACGATCGTGCTGCTCGCGATCGGCGTGCTCGTGGCCGCGCCGAACATGAAGACCGACGCGGTCAGTTCGTTCGCCGGCTCCGGCTCCGGGCCGGTGTTCGCAGGGACGATGTTCCCGTTCCTGTTCATCACCATCGCCTGCGGCGCGCTCTCCGGGTTCCATGCTCTGGTCGCCTCCGGCACCACGCCGAAGCTGATCCGCAAGGAGTCGCAGGTCCGGATGATCGGCTACGGCGCCATGCTGATGGAGTCGTTCGTCGCGGTCATGGCGCTGATCGCCGCGTGTGTGATCGACCCGGGCCTGTACTACGCGATGAACGCCCCGGCCGGCGTGCTCGGCGCCACCGCGGAGAGCGCGTCGCACGCGGTCGCCGGTCTCGGCTTCACGATCACCCCCGACGACCTGCGCGCGGCGGCGCACGCGGTAGAGGAGAAGACCCTGATCGCCCGCTCCGGCGGGGCGCCGACGCTCGCCGTCGGGATGTCGGAGATCTTCGCCGATGTGTTCGGTGGCTCGGGGATGAAGGCGTTCTGGTACCACTTCGCGATCATGTTCGAGGCGCTGTTCATCCTGACCACCGTGGACGCCGGCACCCGGGTCGGCCGGTTCATGCTCCAGGACATGCTCGGCAACGTCTGGAAGCCGATCGGCCGGGTCGACTGGAAGCCCGGCATCTGGATCACCAGCGCCGCGGTGGTCGGCCTGTGGGGCTACTTCCTGTACGCCGGCGCCACCGACCCGCTCGGCGGGATCAACCAGCTCTTCCCGCTGTTCGGCATCGCGAACCAACTGCTCGCGGCCGTCGCGCTCACCGTCGCCACCACGGTGCTGGTCAAGTCCGGCAAGCTGCGCTGGGCCTGGGTCACCGGCGTCCCGCTGGCCTGGGACGTCGCGGTGACGTACACCGCCGGCCTGGAGAAGATCTTCTCCGACGACCCCCGCATCGGCTTCTTCGCGCAACGCGACCGGTACGCCGACGCGATCGACGCGGGCAAGGTGCTCGGCCCGGCCAAGAACATGGACGACATGCACACCGTGGTGCTGAACTCCACCGTCGACGGCGTGCTGATCGCGATCTTCCTGGTGCTGATCGCACTGGTGATCGCCAACGCGGCCGTGGTGTGCGTGCGGGCGATCCGCGCCGGGGGATCGTTGCCCACCACCGAGACGCCGTGGGTCGAGTCCACCCTGGACCTCGGGCCGGGCGGCGCGGCCGGGGATCGGGCACTTGCCGGCGCCGGGGCCGGCGACGCGGCGGGACGCTCGTGACGCGGTGGGCCCGGGATCTTCGGCACGCGCCCGGGCGGGTGTTCGGGTGGGTGCGGTGGTACCTGCGGGAGATCTCCGGCGACGCGGACTACGAGCGACACCGCCGGCGACACCTGCGGGAGCATCCGGACCGACCGGCGCCGACCCGCCGCGAGTACGAGTCCTGGCGGACCCGGCGACGCGAGGAGCGGCCGCAGACGCGCTGCTGCTGAGGCGCCGACGGTGAGCGGAAGGGCGGTGTCGACACGCGTCGACACCGCCCTTTCGGGTATTCGGTGGGCTCGGGTGAGAAAAAATTAGTCCGAATCGATGCGCTCCCGTGCTGTTGCGCATGTGACCGATATGTAAGCGACATGTGAACGTTCGTCGCAGGCAGGTGTGTTCGCCCCCGCCCACGGGTGGTCGGGACCGTACGCGCGCGGGCGTGCGAGCCGGGTGCGCGGCCGGTCGGATCAAGGATCCTCGCGCGTCGACGACGCAGGTCGAAGGCGGGCGTGCGCGGGGCGTTCGCGCACTACACCAGGTGACCCGAATGGTTCAACCGTGCCGTCGAAAGCGCCCGAGCGGGGCCTGAATTCACCCCTTGCGGCCGATCGACCCGGTACTCCAATGTGTTGATCTGTGTTCGTCCGTGTACTCAACGTATGCAGGTCATGGAGCGCGGAATGACGGAATTCAACGCCGATGCCCATCGCGCACATCCCGCGCCCGAAGACGCGGTGGCCATCGTCGGGTTGGCCTGCCGACTCCCCGGCGCCGACGGCCCCGACGAGTTCTGGGACCTGCTGAGCAACGGACGCGACACGATCACCGAAGTGCCCCGCCATCGTCGGGACGCGAGAGCGGCGGACGACACGAATCGAACGGCCGGCGGATCCCCCCACCCAGCCGCGAACCGACCGCGAAGAGGCGGATTCCTGGACGCGGTGGACCGGTTCGACGCCGCCTTCTTCGGCATCACCCCGGGCGAGGCCGCCCTGATCGACCCACAACAGCGCCTGATGCTCGAACTGTGCTGGGAGGCCCTGGAACACGCGGGCATCCCGCCGACCCGGATCCGGGGCAGCGCCACCGGGGTGTTCGCCGGCGCGATCTGGGACGACTACGCCACCCTGCTGCGCCGCGCCGGCGTCGAGCCCGGCCCCCGACACGCCACCGGCCTGCACCGCAGCATGATCGCCAACCGGGTCTCGTACACCCTCGGCCTGCGCGGCCCCAGCATGACGGTGGACGCGGCCCAGTCCTCGTCCCTGGTCGCGGTACACCTGGCCGGCGAGAGCCTGCGCCGGGGCGAGTCGACACTGGCCCTGGTCGGCGGGGTCAACCTGGACCTGGTTCCCGACCACGACGGCGACGCGGCCAAGTTCGGCGGGCTCTCCCCGCAGGGCCGCTGCTTCACCTTCGACGCCCGGGCCGACGGCTACGTGCGCGGCGAGGGCGGCGCGGTGGTGGTGCTCAAGCCGCTGTCCCGGGCGCTGGCCGACGGCGACGTCGTGCACGGCGTGATCCGCGGCAGCGCGATGAACAACGACGGGGGCGGCGACGCGCTGACCGCGCCCGACCCCCGGGCCCAGGCGGAGGTGATCCGGCTGGCCCGGCGGCGGGCCGGGGTCGCCGCGTCCGCCGTCCAATACGTCGAACTGCACGGCACGGGCACCCCCGTCGGCGACCCGATCGAAGCCGCCGCACTCGGTGCGGCGCTCGGCACCGAGCGGGCGAACCGGCCGCCGCTGGCCGTCGGTTCGGTCAAGGCCAACGTCGGGCACCTGGAGGGCGCGGCCGGCATCGTCGGCCTGGTCAAGACGGTGTTGGCGATCCGACACCGGCGGCTCCCGGCAAGCCTGAACTTCGCCGAACCCCATCCGCGAATCCCGTTGGGCGAACTGGGCCTGCGGGTGCAGACGGCGGAGGGTGACTGGCCCTGCCCGGACGAAACCCTGATCGCCGGGGTGAGTTCGTTCGGGATGGGTGGGACCAACTGCCATGTGGTGCTCGCGGAGGCGGAGCCCGCGGGTGAGGTGGGGCCGTCGGTCGCGTCGGTGCCCTCGGGTGGGTCGGATCCGGGCATGGAGTCCGCCACCGGCCCGGTGCCTTCGGACGCGGTTGCCGTGCCGATCTCCGGTGTCGACGCCGACGGGCTTCGGGCCCAGGCCGGGCGGTGGCACGGCCATGTACGCGAACATCCCGACGTGGCGCCGGCCGACCTCGGCTACTCGGCCGCCACCACCCGGACCGCGTTCACCGCCCGCGCCGTCGTCCTCGCTCGCGACCACGCCGAACTCCTCGCCGGGCTCGACGCGTTACGCGGAGCCGGCGCGGATCCACACCTGGTCCGGGCCGACGCGCAACCCGGCCGCACCGCCTTCCTGTTCACCGGACAGGGCAGCCAACGCCCGGCCATGGCGCAAGAGTCGTACGCCCGCCACGCCGTCTTCGCGGCGGCCTTCGACGCCGCCTGCGCCCACCTGGACCCACACCTGCCGCGCCCGCTGCGCGAGGTGTTGTTCGCGTCGCCCGACAGCCCGGACGCGGCGCTCGTGCACCGCACCGAGTACACCCAACCCGCGCTGTTCGCCGTCGAGGTCGCGCTGTACCGGCTGTTCGAGCACTGGGGAGTGACCCCGGACCTGCTGCTCGGCCACTCGATCGGCGAGCTGTGCGCCGCGCATGTGGCCGGCGTCTGGTCCCTGCCCGACGCGTGTGCGCTGGTCGCGGCCCGGGGTCGGCTGATGCAGGAACTGCCGGACGGCGGGGCGATGGTGTCGCTGCGGGTCGCCGAGGACGACGTGCTCGCCTCGCTCGAACCGGTCCGCGACCGGGTCTCGATCGCCGCCGTCAACGGGCCGCTGGCCACGGTGATATCGGGCGATCGGGACGCGGTCCTGGACGTCGCGGCCGGCTGGCGGGCACAGGGCCACAAGACCACCCGACTGCGGGTCGCACACGCCTTCCACTCACCGCGCATGGACGCGATGACGGACGCCTTCGCCGAGGTGGCCGCCGGGTTGACCGCTCGGGCACCCACCCTGCCCGTCGTGTCGAACCTGACCGGCCTGCCGCTGACCGCCGAACAGGCCTGCTCCCCGGACTACTGGGTCCGCCATGTACGGCACACCGTGCGCTTCCACGACGGGGTGCGCCGGCTGCGCGCGGAAGGCGCGACGATACTGCTCGAACTGGGCCCGGACGGCAGCCTGTCGGCGGCGGCCCGGACCTGCCTGCTCGACGACGAGCGGGACACCGTGGCCACGATCCCGACGCTGCGCCGCAACCGCCCCGAGACGGACGCGTTGACCACGGCGGTGGCCCGCCTGTACGCCAACGGCGTGGACCCGGACTGGGAGCGGGTGTTCGCGGGGCGCGGGGCGCGCCGGGTCGCGTTGCCCACGTACGCCTTCCGGCGCGTACGCCACTGGCCGGGTGCCTCGGCGGAAGCCGCCGACACCGCCGTGCCGGACGAATCGCTCGCCGTGGTCACGACGTTGGCCGAGCGGTTGGCCGCCCTGTCCGCTGTCGAGCAGCATCGGATCCTGCTCGACCTGATCCGGGTACACGCGACCGCGGTCCTGGGCCCCGGCGCGACCACGACCGTCGAACCCGACCGCACCTACCGCGAATCGGGCCTGGACTCGCTCGGCACCGTCGAACTGATCACCAGACTGGCCCGGGACACCGGCCTCGACCTGCCCCCGACCACGGTCTTCGACCACCCCACACCCACCGCGCTCGCCCACCACCTGCGCACACGGGCGCTCGACCTGCCCGCGCCTACCCGCCCCCGGCCGACACCCGGGGCGGCCCGCGCCGACGAACCGATCGCCATCGTGGCAATGGGCTGCCGGTTGCCCGGCGCGGTGCGCACCCCCGAGGACCTGTGGCGGCTGGTCGCGGACGGCGTGGACGCGATCACGGCCTTCCCCACCGACCGCGGCTGGGACCTGGACCGGCTCCACCACGACGACCCGGACCGACCCGGCACCAGCTATGCACGATCCGGCGGATTCCTGGACCGCGCGGGCGACTTCGACGCGGAGTTCTTCGGGATCGGCCCGCGCGAGGCGCTGGCCATGGACCCGCAGCAACGGCTGCTCCTGGAGACCTCCTGGGAGGCGATCGAACGCGCCGGACTCGACCCGAGCACGCTGCGCGGCGAGCGGGTGGGGGTGTTCGTCGGCGCCACCGCGCAGGAATACGGCCCGCGCATGCACGAATCCACCGACGCCCTCGCCGGGTTCCTGCTGACCGGCACCACGCCCAGCGTCGCGTCCGGGCGGATCGCATACACCCTCGGCCTGTCGGGCCCGGCGCTCACCGTCGACACCGCCTGCTCGTCCTCGCTGGTCGCGGTGCACCTGGCCGCCCGTTCGCTGGCGAGCGGGGAATGTGCGCTGGCCCTGGCGGGCGGCGCCACCGTGATGGCCGGTCCCGGCATGTTCGTCGAGTTCGCCCGGCAGCGCGGCCTGGCCCCCGACGGTCGTTGCAAGCCGTTCTCGGCGGACGCCGACGGCACCGCCTGGGCGGAGGGCGTCGGCGTGCTCCTGCTGGAACGCCTGTCCGACGCGCGCCGCAACGGCCATCCCGTACTCGCCGTGCTGCGCGGCTCGGCGATCAACCAGGACGGGGCCAGCAACGGGCTCAGCGCGCCCAACGGGACCGCCCAGCAGCGGGTGATCCGGGACGCGCTGGCCGCCGCCGGGCTCGATCCGCAAGACGTCGACCTGGTCGAGGCACACGGCACCGGGACACCGCTGGGCGACCCGATCGAGGCGCAGGCGCTGCTGGCCACGTACGGGCGCGACCGGGCCGCCGATCGGCCGCTGCTGCTCGGCTCGGTGAAGTCCAACATCGGCCACACCCAGGCCGCGGCAGGTGTGGCCGGGCTGATCAAGACCGTGCTGGCCCTGCGACACGGCGCGATACCGGGGACGCTGCACCTGCGCGAACCGTCGCCCCACGTGCGGTGGTCGGACGGGGCGATCACGCTGCCGACGACGACCACGGACTGGCCCGCGTACGACCGACCGCGCCGCGCGGCGGTGTCGTCGTTCGGGATCAGCGGGACGAACGCGCACGTGATCGTGGAGGAGGCGGACGGGGGCGCGGAGATACCGGGGCCTGCCCCTGCCGGCGGGCTTGCGTCCGCCGGTGTCGCCGACCCCGTACCGCTCGTGGTTTCCGCGCGGAGCGAGGCCGCGTTGCGGGGACAGGCGGAGCAGCTTGCGGGACTGCTGCGAGCGGCGGACGCTCCGGCCCTGGCCGATGTCGGATATTCGCTGCTGCGCGGCCGGGCCGGGTTCGAGTACACCGCCGTGATACCGGCGCGCACCCACGCCGAGGCGCTGCACGGGTTGACCGCGCTCGCCGCCGATCGACCCGCCGACCGGCTGATCCGGGGCGGCACCGCGGCGGCCCGGGGCGGGACCGTGTTCGTCTTCCCCGGGCAGGGCACCCAGTGGTCCGGGATGGCGCTGGAACTCCTTGACACCAGCGAGCCGTTCGCCGCCTCCATGCGGGCCTGCACCGACGCGCTCGACCCGTACGCCGTCGACTGGTCGCTGCTCGACGTGCTCCGCGAACCCGGGACGCCGGGGTTGACGCGCGTCGATGTCGTGCAGCCGGCGCTGTTCGCGGTGATGGTCTCGCTGGCCGCGCTGTGGCGCTCGATCGGGATCGAACCGCAGGCCGTGGTCGGCCACTCGCAGGGCGAGATCGCCGCCGCGTACGTCGCGGGCGCACTGTCCCTGGCCGACGCCGCCAAGGTGGTCGCCCTGCGCAGCCGGGCACTGGTCGCGGCGGCGGGCAGCGGCGGGATGGCCTCCGTGTCGCTGCCCGCCGAACAGGTCGCCGCGCTGCTCGAACCCTGGGCCGGCCGACTCGGCGTGGCCGCCGTCAACGGGCCGAGCGCCACCGTGGTCAGCGGCGACACCGCGGCACTGGACACGTTCCTGGACCGATGCGCGGCGGACGACCTGCGGGCCCGGCGGATCCCCGTCGACTACGCGTCGCACTCCGCGCACATGGAGGAGATCCGCGATCGGCTCCTGACCGACCTGGCCGACGTGACCCCGCGAGCCGCGTCGACAGCCTTCTACTCCACCCTGACCGGCGGTCGCATGGCCGACACGAGCGGCCTCGACGCCGACTACTGGTACCGCAACCTGCGTCGAACGGTGCGATACGAGACGGCCGTTCGGGCATTGAGCGAGGACGGTCACCGGCTGTTCGTCGAGGTCGGCCCGCACCCCGTGCTCACGCTCGGTACCCAGGAAACGTTGGACGCGTGCGGCAGCGGCGGCACCACGATCGGCACGCTGAGCCGCGACGACGGCGGCCGGGCCCGCTTTCTCGTTGCGGTGGCGGAGGCCGTCGCGCACGGCGCCCGGCCCGACGCGGAAGCGCTGTTCGACCCGGCCGGAACCGGGGTGCGGGCGGTTGCCCTGCCCACCTACGCGTTCCAACACCGCCGCTACTGGCTGACCCCGCGTGAGGCGGCTCCCGAGGGTACGGCTGCCCTCGGTCTGACGCCGATCTCCCATCCGCTGCTCGGCGCGCTTGGCGCGCTCGGCGTCGAGCCGGATGGCACGGTGATCGCGACCGGTCGGATCTCGCTGCGGGAGTTGCCGTGGCTGGCGGACCACGCGGTCGCGGACACCGTGGTGTTGCCGGGGACCGGGTTTCTCGAACTGGCCCTGTGGGTCGGGGAGTCCGTGGGGGCTCCGCAGGTCGAGGAACTGACCCTGGAGAGCCCGCTGCTCTTGCCCGAGACCGGCGATGTGCACCTGCGGGTTGCCGTGGCCCCGGCGGACGAGGCGCGGCGACGGGCGGTCACCATCCACTCCCGGCGTGCGGGTGGGGGCGGTGCCGATGCGGAGCGGGAGTCGTGGGTTCGGCATGCGGGCGGGCTGCTCGTTGATTCGGTGCGGGAGGTGGACGACGGCGGCAGTGGCGGGCTCACCCAGTGGCCGCCGCCCGGTGCCGATGTGCTCGATCTCGCCGATGCCTACCCGGTGTTGGCGGGGCTCGGTTACGGCTACGGGCCGGCCTTTCGGGGACTGCGTGCGGCTTGGCGCGGGGCCGGCGGCGAACTGTTCGCCGAGGTGCGGCTGCCGGATGAACTGCGGGAATCGGACTCGGGGGTGGTGGGGCCCGAGTTCGGGATTCACCCGGCGCTCTTGGACGCGGCACTGCATCCGTTGCTTTCGTCGCTTTCGTTGACTTCGTTGTCGTCGACGCGGGACGGACCGGCGGGTGCGCCGCCGCGTATTCCGTTCTCGCTGGCGGACGTGCGGCTGTACGCCACCGGAGCCGACATGTTGCGGGTACGGCTGCGCCGGGCGGATGGCGGGGCCGCGGCGCTCACGGTTGCCGACGGCGTCGGTGCGCCGGTCCTGTCCATCGGTGCGCTCACCCTGCGCGAACTGCCTGCGGACGGGCTGATCGCGGCGGAACCCGGGCCGGGCGAGGCGATGTTCGACCTGCGCTGGATCGCCGGATCGATCCCGGCGGAGCCGACGGGTCTCGGGTATGCGTTCATCGGGGACGACCTCGGCCTGGGCGACGGCGAGGTGTATCCGAGCCTCGCGGATCTCGACGCACGACTGCTCGCGACGGGGGAACCCACGCCCGACGTGGTGTTCGCCGCCGCACCGGTGGGGGTGGACGACGACGTCCCGGGCGCCGCGCACGACAGCGCGCGCTGGGCGTTGGACCTGGTCGGGGGTTGGCTTGCGGGCGAGCGGTCGAGTGCGGCGCGGCTGGTCGTGGTCACCCGTGGTGCGGTTGCTGCTCGGACCGGTGACGCGCTGTCCGGGCTGCCCGCAGCCCCCGTATGGGGGCTGTTGCGGACCGCGCAGTCCGAACACCCCGATCGTTTCGTGCTGATCGACCTGGACGATGCGGTGCGATCCCGTTCCGCGCTGCCTGGCGCGGCCGTTGCGGGTGAACCTCAACTCGCCCTGCGTGACGGGGTGGTTCATCTACCCCGCATGGTGGCGGTGGATTCGGCGGACACGCAGGTGGCTCGACGCCGACCCGATCCGAACGGGACCGCGCTGATCACCGGTGGCACCGGCACCCTGGGTGCGCTGATCGCCCGCCGACTGGTCGCCGAACACGGTATCCGGCACCTGCTCCTGCTCGGACGTGCGGGTCGGGAGGCCGCCGGCGCCGAGGAGTTGATCGCCGAACTCGGCGCGCTCGGCGCCCGGGTGACCGTGGCCGCGTGCGACGTCGCCGACCGGGCCGCGCTGCGCCGCGTGATCGAGGACATCCCCGCCGAGCACCCGCCCACGATCGTCGTACACGCCGCCGGTGTGCTCGACGACGCGACGCTGTTGTCGTTGACCCCGGATCGGCTCGACGCGGTGCTGCGCCCCAAGGTGGACGCGGCCTGGCATCTGCACGAGCTGACCCGAGCGGCGAACCCGGCGGCGTTCGTGCTGTTTTCGTCCATCACCGCGATCACGGGCAACGCCGGCCAGGGCGCGTACACGGCGGCCAACACCTTCCTGGACGCCCTCGCCGAACACCGCCGCGCAGCCGGGCTGCCCGCCAACGCCCTGGCCTGGGGACTGTGGGCCGAGGGCAGCGGGATGACCCGACACCTCGACCACACCGACCGGGCCCGGATGTCCCGGGGCGGGATCGCGGCGCTGCCCACCGAGACCGGACTCGCCCTGTTCGACGCCGCGTTGCACCGGGACCGCCCGTACACGATCCCCGCCCGCCTGGACCGCGGCGCGCTGCGGGCCCTGGCCGCGAGCGGTGTGCTGCCCGCCGTACTGCGCAGCCTCGTGCGTGTCCCGCCGCCGCGTGCCGCCGCCTCCGGCGACGGCACGGACGCGTCGTCGTGGCCCCGGCGGATCCGGGAACTCCCGGGCGAGCGGCGGGAACGGGCGATCACCGACCTGGTGCGCGGGCAACTCGCCGCCGTCCTCGGACACGACGCACCCGAACGACTCGACCTCGACCGCGCCTTCCGCGAACTGGGAGTCGACTCGCTGACCGCACTCGAACTGCGCAACCGGATCAATGCGTTCACCGGCCTGCGACTGCCCGCGACGGTGGTCTTCGACCACCCCAGCGGTACGGCCCTGGTCGCTCGGATGATGCGCGAGCTGGTCGGTGCGGTGCCGAGCGAGCCGACCACGCCCGCCGTCGCACCGACCGTGACGGTCGACGAGCCGATCGCCGTCGTCGGCATCGGCTGTCGCTATCCGGGCGGTGTGGCCGGTCCCGAGGACCTGTGGCGACTGGTCGCGGCCGGCACGGACGCGGTCGGCGACTTCCCCGAGGATCGTGGCTGGGACCTGGCGAAGCTGTACGACCCCGACCCGGACAAGGTCGGCAAGGTCTACACCCGTCGGGGCGGATTCCTCTACGAGTCAGGGGAGTTCGACGCCGAGTTCTTCGGCATCTCGCCGCGCGAGGCGGCGGCGATGGACCCGCAGCAGCGGCTGCTCCTGGAGACCGCGTGGGAGGCGTTCGAGCACGCGGGCCTGGACCCCAGGACGCTGCGCGGGAGCAACACGGGTGTGTTCGCCGGGGTGATGTACAACGACTACGCCTCGCGGCTGCACCGCGCCCCCGACGGGTTCGAGGGCATGCTGTTGGCCGGCAACGTGGGCAGCGTCGTGACCGGCAGAGTGTCCTACGCGCTGGGCCTGGAGGGGCCGGCGGTCAGCGTGGACACCGCCTGCTCGTCGTCGCTGGTGGCGCTGCACCTGGCGGCCAACGCGCTGCGGTCGGGGGAGTGCGATCTGGCGCTCGCCGGTGGGGTGACGGTGATGTCCACCCCGAACGTCTTCGTCGAGTTCTCCCGACAGCGCGGCCTGTCGGCGGACGGCCGGTGCCGGTCGTTCGCGGCGGGCGCGGACGGGACGGGTTGGGGCGAGGGTGTCGGGCTGCTGGTGGTGGAACGACTGTCCGACGCGCGGCGCAACGGGCATTCCGTGCTGGCGCTGCTGCGTGGCTCGGCGGTCAACCAGGACGGCGCCTCGAACGGGCTGACCGCGCCGAACGGACCGTCCCAGGAGCGGGTGATCCGGGCGGCGTTGGCCGGTGCGGGGTTGTCGGCGACGGACGTGGACGCGGTGGAGGCGCACGGCACCGGGACGACGCTGGGCGACCCGATCGAGGCGCAGGCGTTGTTGGCCACGTACGGGCAGGACCGGCCGGCGGATCGGCCGCTGTGGCTGGGCTCGATCAAATCGAACATCGGGCACACGCAGGCCGCGGCGGGGGCGGCCGGCCTGATCAAGATGATCATGGCGATGCGGCACGGCGTACTGCCCGAGACACTGCACGTCGACGCGCCGTCGCCGCACGTGGACTGGTCGACGGGACACGTCGAGCTGCTGGCCGAGCGTCGACCGTGGCCCGAGGTCGACCGGGTGCGCCGGGCCGCCGTGTCGTCGTTCGGGATCAGCGGGACGAACGCGCACGTGATCGTCGAACAGGCGCCGGCGGCCGAGCCGGTGGTGTCCCGGGACGAGCCGGTGGGTGTGGCGGGCCTGGTGCCGTGGGTGTTGTCGGCCAGGACCGCCGACGGTCTGCGGGCGCAGGCGGCGCGGTTGCGGGAGTGGTCGGCGCGGCATCCGGAGGCGGATCCGGTCGACGTGGGGTGGTCGTTGGTTCGGGAGCGGTCGGTTTTCGATCGGCGGGCGGTGGTCGGTGGCCGCGATCCGGGTGAACTCGGGGCTGGGTTGGACACGTTGGCCGCGGGTGGCGGTATTGCCGACGGTCGGCCGATGTTTTCGGGTCCCGGTCCGGTGTTCGTGTTTCCCGGGCAGGGGTCGCAGTGGGTGGGGATGGCGGCCGGGTTGTTGGAGTGCTCGCCGGTATTTGCGGAGGCGGTGACGGAGTGCGCCGCCGTGATGGATCCGTTGGTGGCGGATTGGTCGTTGTTGGATGTGTTGCGGGGTGGGTCTGCCGGTGAGTTGGAGCGGGTGGATGTTGTTCAGCCGGTGCTGTTTGCGGTGATGGTGGGGCTTGCGCGGTGGTGGGAGTCGTGTGGGGTCAAGCCGGGTGCGGTCATCGGGCACTCGCAGGGGGAGATCGCTGCCGCGCATGTGGCGGGTTATCTGTCGCTGGCGGATGCGGTACGGGTGGTCGTGTTGCGGAGTCGGGCCCTGCTGGGGGTCGCGTCCTCCGGGGGCGGGATGGTGTCCGTCGGGGTGTCGGCGGAGCGTGCTCGCGAGCTGGTCGCCGGAGATGACCGGCTGTCGTTGGCGGCGGTGAACGGGCCGACGAGTGTGGTGCTTTCGGGTGATGTCGAAGCACTTGCGGTGGTTGTCGAGGCGTGCGAGCGGGACGGGGTCCGGGCTCGGTGGATTCCGGTGGATTACGCGTCGCATTCGGCGCGGATGGAGGCCGTGCGGGACGAGGTGGAGCGGCTGTTGGCGGATGTGACGCCGCAGGTGGGCCGCGTGCCGATGTACTCGACCGTGAGCGGGGAGGTGGTCGTCGATCCCGCCGAGTTGGGCGGGGCGTACTGGTTCGAGAATCTGCGGCGCACGGTCGAGCTTGAGCGGGCCGTGGGTGCGGCGGTCGCGGATGGGCATGGTGCGTTTGTGGAGTGCAGTCCGCATCCGGGGCTGGTGGTGCCGATGGGGGACACCCTGGAGGCGGCCGGGGTGGACGGCGTCGTTCTGGAGACGTTGCGGCGGGGTGAGGGTGGGCCCGATCGGCTGGTCGCCGCGCTCTCGGCGGCGTTCGTGGCGGGTGTCGCGGTGGACTGGGCCGGAATGTTGCCGGGGCGCCATGTCGAGCTGCCGACGTATGCGTTCCAGCGGCGGCGCTACTGGTTGACGGGTGGGGAACGTGCGGGCGATCCGGCCGGGTTGGGGCTGGTCGCGGCCGATCATCCGCTGCTGGGGGCTGTGGTCGGTTCGGTGCGGGACGGGGAACTCCTCTACACCGGGCGGTTGTCCGCCGCGACGCACGGCTGGCTTGCGGACCACGCGGTGTTCGGCTCGGTGGTGGTACCGGGGACGGCCTTCGTCGAGCTGGCGTCGTGGGTCGGTGTCGAGGCCGGTTGCCCGGTCGTCGACGAACTCACGCTGCATGCGCCCCTGGTGCTGCCGGACGGGGTCGGCATCCGGCTTCGGGTGGCGGTGGGCGCGGCGGATTCGGCGGGGCGTCGGGTGGTGGAGTTCCATTCGCGGCCCGAGGATGCCCCCGACGAGCAGTCGTGGACTCGGCATGCGACCGGCACGCTGGGTGCCGCGAGTGTGCCCGGATCCGCGTCGGCCGGGGCCGCGGCGTGGGCGGTCTGGCCGCCGGCGGACGCCGAGGTGGTCGACCCGGAGGCCGTTTACGAGCGACTTGCGGAGCACGGGTACGAATACGGGCCGATTTTCCGGGGGTTGCGGGCCGCATGGCGGCGGGGTGACGACTTCTTCGCCGAGGTCGCGCTGCCGGAGGCGGCCGGTCGGGACGCGCACGGCTACGACCTGCATCCGGCGGTGCTGGACGCCGCGCTGCATGTGGCCGCGGCCGAGGCGGTGGCGGAGTCGGGGGCGACGTTGTTGCCGTTCGCCTGGACCGGGGTCGCACTGCATGGGCCGGGGGCGTCGGTGCTTCGGGTGGTGTTGCGGCGTACCGGGCGGGAGACGCTGGCGGTCGACGTGGCCGACGAGCGTGGTGTTCCGGTGGCGTCGGTCGCGTCGCTGACGCTGCGGCCGGTGGCTGCCGAGCAGTTGGTGGCGGCCGAGGAAGCGAGCCGCGAGTGGCTTTACCGGATGGTCTGGGAGATCGCGGACGCGCCGGTGGCGGAGCACGTCGAGGGTGAACTTCTTGGTTCGGATGAGGAGTCCGACGCGTCGGCGGAGTTTGTGGCGGGCGGGTTTCGGGTGGTGACCCTTGCGGGCCCCGAACAGGTCTCCGAGGTGGGGCTGTTCGATTGCCCGCCCGTGGTCGGCGAAGCCCCCGAGGAGGTGGCCGGCGCCGTGCATGCGGTGCTGGCCGCGGTTCGGGCATGGGTGGCGGACGAGCGGTTTGCCGGGGCGCGGCTGGTGGTTCGTACCCGTGGCGCGGTTGCCACGGATGCGCAGGACCGGGTCGGTTCTCCCGCGCATGCGGCGATCTGGGGTCTCGTGCGGGTCGCGCAGAGCGAGCATCCGGGGCGCTTCGTCCTGGTCGATGGGGACGACGTCGATTCGGGTGCGGCGCTGCGTGCGGCGGTGGCGTGCGGGCTGCCGCAGGTGGCGATTCGCGAAGGTGTGGTGCTGGCGCCGCGCCTGGTGCGGGCGGTGCACGACACGGCGCTGGTGCCGCCGGCGCCGGGTGCGGATCAGGCGTGGCGGATCGAGTCCGGGACGGCCGGGACGCCGGACGATCTGGTGGTGACGGCGCATCCGGCCGCCTCGGCGCCGTTGGCGGCCGGGCAGGTGCGGGTGGCGGTGCGGGCGGCCGGGGTGAACTTCCGCGATGTGCTGATCACGCTCGGCATGTACCCGGGGCGGGCGGTGGTCGGCGCCGAGGCGGCCGGGGTGGTCGTGGAGGTCGGCCCGGGCGTGTCGGAACCGGCCGTCGGCGACCGGGTGATGGGCTTGTTCGAGGGGGCGTTCGGGCCGCTTGCGGTGGCCGATCGGCGGTTGTTGGCCCGGGTGCCGGCGGGTTGGTCGTTTGCTCAGGCGGCGTCGGTGCCGGTGGTCTTCCTCACCGCGCTCTACGGGCTGCACGATCTGGCCGGGCTGCGGTCGGGTGAATCGGTGCTGGTGCATGCGGCCACGGGTGGGGTCGGCATGGCCGCCACCCAGCTGGCCCGGCATCGGGGCGCCGAGGTGTACGCGACCGCGAGTGCGGCGAAGTGGGCCACCGTGCGCGGGCTGGGTGTTCCGGACGAACGGATCGCCTCGTCTCGGGACCTGTCCTTCGAACAGCGCTTCGCACGGGCCACGGACGGGCGCGGGATCGACGTGGTGTTGAACTCGCTGGCGGGCGAGTTCACCGACGCGTCGTTGCGACTCCTGGCCGAGGGTGGCCGGTTCGTGGAGATGGGCAAGACGGACGTCCGGACCGAGGGGCTGCCGGCCGGGGTGCGCTATCGGGCCTTCGACCTGATCGAGGCCGGTCCGGATCGGATCGCCGAGATGTTCGCCGAACTGGTCGACCTCTTCGAGCGCGGTGTGCTGCAACCCCTGCCGATTCGGACCTGGGACATCCGCCGGGCCCGCGAGGCGCTGCGTTTCCTGGGCCAGGCCCGGCATGTGGGCAAGGTGGTGCTGACCGTGCCGCAGCCGCTCGCGGCCGACGGCACGGTCCTGATCACCGGCGGCACGGGCACGCTGGGTCGCAGTCTGGCCCGACACCTGGTCACGCGGTGGGGTGTGCGCAGGCTGGTGCTGACCGGCCGGGCCGGGCCCGCCGCTCCCGGCGCCGCCGAATTGGTCGCGGAATTGGCCGAGTCGGGTGCCGACACCACGATCGTGGCCTGCGATGCGGCGGACCGGGCGGCGATGGCCGAGGTGTTGGCCGCGATCCCGGCCGAACACCCGTTGACCGCCGTGGTGCATGCCGCCGGAACACTCGACGACGCGCCGATCGAGGCGCTGACCCCGGAGCGGGTCGACCACGTGTTGCGGCCCAAGGTGGACGCCGCCCTCGTACTGGACGAACTCACCCGGGACGCGGACCTGGCCGCGTTCGTGCTGTTCTCGTCGGTGGCCGGCGTACTCGGCGTGGCCGGCCAGGGCGGCTATGCGGCGGGGAACGCGTTCCTGGACGGTCTCGCCGGTCGGCGCCGCGAGCGGGGGCTGCCCGCGACTGCTCTGGCCTGGGGCCTGTGGGCGGAACGCAGCGCAATGACCGCGCAGTTGGGCGTCGGCGACCTGAAGCGCCTGGCGCGCGGCGGCCTGGTGCCGATCTCGACCGCCCAGGGGCTCGCCCTGTTCGACGCCGCCTGGCAGGCCGACGAGGCGGCGCTGATCCCGGCCCGCCTGGACCTTGCCGCACTGCGCGCACAGGCGGCGACCCAGCCGGTACATCCGCTGCTGCGCGGCCTGGTCGGCACCACCCCGACCCGCCGGAACGGCACACCTTCGGAGGCGCCGTGGGCCCGACGGCTCGCCTCGGCCGCGCCCGCCGAGCGGGTGGACGTGGCATTGCGGCTGGTCCGGGCCGAGGCGGCGGTGGTCCTGGGGCACGAGTCGATCGACGGGGTGCGGCCCGAAGTCACCTTCCGCGACCTCGGGTTCGACTCACTGACGGGTGTGGAACTGCGCAACCGGCTGAGCGGCGCCACCGGATTGCGGCTGCCGTCCACGCTGGTCTTCGACTTCCCGACCCCGCTCGGCCTGGCCGGCTTCCTGGTCGCCGAGTCGGTCGGCGAGATGGACACGGCGCCGACCGGGCCGGTTGCCGGGGGTGCGGTGGTCGCGGCCGATCCGGTGGTGATCGTCGGGATGGGCTGCCGATTCCCGGGCGGGGTGGACTCGGCGGCGGGTCTGTGGGACCTGGTGGTCGCGGGCGGCGATGCGATCGGGCCGTTCCCGACCGACCGTGGCTGGGACGTCGACGCGCTGTTCGATCCCGATCCGGAGCGGGTCGGCAAGAGCTACGTCCGTACCGGCGGATTCCTCTCCGGGGCGGCCGAGTTCGACGCCGAGTTCTTCGGTGTGTCGCCGCGCGAGGCGTTGGCGATGGACCCGCAGCAGCGGCTGCTGCTGGAAACCGCGTGGGAGACCTTCGAGCAGGCGGGCATCGATCCCACCTCGCTCCGGGGCAGCCGGACCGGCGTCTTCGCCGGGATGGCCGGCCACGACTACGCGACCGGGGGCGCCCGTTCGCAGGCCGGGCTGGAGGGCCACCTGCTGACCGGGAACGCGGCCAGCGTGGCCTCGGGCCGGGTGGCCTACACGTTCGGCCTGGAGGGGCCGGCGGTGACCGTGGACACGGCGTGCTCGTCGTCGCTGGTGGCGCTGCACCTGGCGGCCAACGCGCTGCGGGCGGGGGAATGCGACCTGGCGCTCGCCGGCGGGGTGACCGCGATGTCCACGCCGGACTTCTTCCTGGAGTTCTCCCGGCAGCGCGGACTGTCCGTGGACGGCCGCTGCAAGGCGTTCGCGGCCACGGCGGACGGGATGGGCGCGGCCGAGGGCGTGGGCCTGCTCCTGGTCGAGCGGCTGTCGGATGCGCGGCGCAACGGGCATCCGGTACTGGCGGTGGTGCGCGGGTCGGCGGTGAACCAGGACGGCGCGTCGAATGGGTTGACCGCGCCGAACGGGCCGTCGCAGCAGCGGGTGATCCGGGCGGCCCTGGCCGACGCCGGGCTGTCCGCGGCCGATGTGGATGCGGTGGAGGCGCACGGGACCGGCACGACGCTCGGCGATCCGATCGAGGCGCAGGCGTTGCTCGCGACCTACGGGCGGGATCGGGCGCCGGATCGGCCGCTGTGGTTGGGGTCGGTGAAGTCCAACATCGGGCACACCCAGGCGGCGGCGGGTGTGGCCGGGGTGATCAAGATGGTCTGGGCGCTGCGGCATGGGATGTTGCCGCGCACGCTGCACGTGGACGAGCCGACGCCGCATGTGGACTGGTCGGCGGGTGGGGTCGAACTGCTCACGAGCGCGCGGGCGTGGCCGGAGGCCGGGCGGGTGCGTCGGGCGGGGGTGTCGTCGTTCGGGATCAGCGGGACGAACGCGCATGTGATCCTGGAGCAGGCGGAGGAGAGCCCGGCGGGTTCGGTGCCTTCGGCGACTCCTCCGGTGGCCGGGACTCCGGTGTGGGGCGGTCGGGTGCCCTGGGTGTTGTCGGCCCGGTCCGAACCCGCTTTGCGGGCACAGGCCGCGCGGTTGCGGGACTGGCTGGCCGTACATCCCGACGCCGATCCGCTCGATGTGGGGCGGTCGTTGGCGACCGGGCGGGCGGCGCTCGATCACCGGGCGGTGGTGCATGGGCGGGACCTCGCGGAATTGCGCCTGGCGGTCGCGAAGTTGGCCGACAGCGGGCCGGGTGACGAGGCGTCGATCGTCGGCTCGGTCTCCGCCGCCGGTCCGGTGTTCGTGTTTCCGGGGCAGGGGTCGCAGTGGGTGGGGATGGCGGCCGGGTTGTTGGAGTGTTCGCCGGTGTTTGCGGGTGTGGTTGCCGAGTGTGCTGCGGTGATGGATCCGTTGGTGGCGGATTGGTCGTTGTTGGATGTGTTGCGGGGTGGGTCTGCCGGTGGTGAGGCGTTGGCGGAGCGGGTGGATGTGGTTCAGCCGGCGTTGTTTGCGGTGATGGTGGGGCTTGCGCGGTGGTGGGAGTCGTGTGGGGTCGAGCCGGGTGCGGTGATCGGGCACTCGCAGGGGGAGATCGCGGCTGCGCATGTGGCGGGATATTTGTCGCTGGCGGATGCGGTACGGGTGGTTGTGCTGCGGAGTCGGGCGTTGCTCGGGGTTGCGTCTTCCGGTGGCGGGATGGTGTCGGTGGGTGTGTCCGCCGATCGGGCCCGGGAGCTGGTCGCCGAGGACGACCGGTTGTCGCTGGCGGCCGTGAACGGGCCGACGAGTGTGGTGCTTTCGGGTGATGTCGAAGCGCTGGCCGTGGTTGTCGACGGCTGTGAGCGGGACGGGGTCCGGGCTCGGTGGATTCCGGTGGATTACGCGTCGCATTCGGCGCGGATGGAGGCCGTGCGGGACGAGGTGGAGCGGCTGTTGGCGGATGTGACGCCGCAGGCGGGCCGCGTGCCGATGTACTCCACGGTGAGTGGGGGGCACGTTACCGACCCGAGTGTGCTCGGTGGTTCGTACTGGTTCGACAATCTGCGGCGTACGGTCGAGTTGGAGCGGGCCGTCGGAGCGGCGGTTGTCGACGGGCATTCGGTCTTCGTCGAGTGCAGTCCGCATCCGGGGCTGGTGGTGCCACTGGGGGACACCCTGGAGGCGGCCGGGGTGGATGGCGTCGTTCTGGAGACGCTGCGGCGGGGCGAGGGCGGTCCCGATCGGCTGGTCGGCGCGCTTTCGGCGGCGTTCCGGAGCGGTCTGGCCGTGGACTGGGCCGGGTCCGGGATGGTGCCGGGGCGGCGGGTCGAGCTGCCGACCTATGCCTTCCAGCGGCGGCGGTACTGGGTCGAGCCCGGCGAGCGGGCCGGCGGGGTCGGGTGGGGGCAGTTCACGGTCGAACATCCGGTGCTGGGCGCCGGGGTCGATCTGGCCGACGGAGCCGGGACGGTCTTCACCGGGCGGCTGTCCGCGGCCTCGCACGGGTGGCTCGCGGAGCATGTGGTGCTCGGCACGGTGATCGCGCCCGGCACGGCGTTCGTCGACCTGGCGCTGCGTGCGGGGGCGACGGTCGGCCGGGCGACGGTCGAGGAACTGACCCTGCACGCGCCGCTGATCCTGCCCGACGCGGGCGGTGTACGGATTCAGGTCCGGGTCGGCGCACCCGACGCAGCCGGGGTCGGATCGGTGGAGATCCATTCCCGACCGGAGGACGCGGCCGGCGACGAGCCATGGACCCGGCACGCCTCCGGGACCCTGACCGCAACCGACCTCGACCCGGCGGACGTGGCCACGGAGGCGGCGATCTGGCCGCCCGCGGGCAGTACGCCGGTCGATCTGGACGGAGCCTACGAGCGACTGGCCACGGCCGGATTCGAGTACGGTCCCGCCTTCCAGGGGCTGCGAGCCCTGTGGCGGCGCGGCGCCGAGTCGTTCGCCGAGATCGAACTCGCCGACGACGCACGGCAGGAGGCCGAACGCTACGAGGTGCATCCCGCGCTGTTGGATGCGGCCGTGCATGCGCTGGGGATGGAGCCGACGGCGGAGCTTGCGCCGGGTGAGGCGCGGATTGCCTTCTCCTGGCGAGGGGTTCGGCTGGTTGCCGCCGGAGCGGGGCGGTTGCGGGTGCGGCTGGCACCGGTGGGCTCGGACGCGGTGTCGTTGTGGCTGAGCGACATGGACGGTGAGCCGGTCGGGTCGGTCCGGGCCCTGACCGTGCGGCCGGTCGCGGCCGAGCGGCTGCGTCCGGCTGGGGCGCCGCCGCGCGACTCGATGTTCCGGGTGGAGTGGCGGCCGGTGTCGGGCGACGAGTCGGGCGCGGCGGTTCGCTGGGCGGTGGTGGGCGCGGCGGACTCCGGGCCGCTTGCCCGGCTGGTGGCGGCGTATCCGGATGTGCCGGTGTACCGCAGTGTGGTCGAGGCGGCCGGGGATGTGGCGGCGGGACCGCCCGATGTCGTGGTGGTGGGCGTGGGCGAGGCCGACGATTCGGAGGGGTCGGTCGAGCGCACTCGGCGGGTGCTTGCGGACGTGCTGGCGTGGATGCAGGACTGGCTGGCCGACTCCCGCTTCGCGGCGACGCGCCTGGTCGTGGTGACCTCCGGGGCCGTCGCCGCCGACGTGGACGCCGACCCCGACGAGCGGGTGGCGGACCTGGCTGGCGCGGCGGTGTGGGGGTTGTTGCGCTCGGCCCAGTCCGAACACCCCGACCGATGCACGCTGGTCGACCTCGACGAGGACGCGGCGTCGATTGACGCCTGGCCGGCGATTCTTGCCTCCGCCGAGCCGCAACTCGCCGTCCGGATGGGCCGATTCCGGGTTCCTCGGCTGGCCAGGGTGACTGCCGGGGGCGGCGAGCCGGTCGCCTTCGCGCCCGACGGCACGGTGTTGGTCACCGGTGCCACCGGCGGCCTGGGCGCCCTGGTGGCCCGGCACCTGGTGACCGCGCACGGCGTGCGCCGACTTCTGCTGCTGTCCCGCCGGGGCGCGGCCGCACCCAGCGCGGCCGAACTGGTCGAGGACCTGACCGCGCAGGGGGCGGAGGTCACCCTCGCCGCCTGCGATCTGGCCGATCGTGCCGCGCTGGCCGCCGAGTTGGCGCGTATCCCGGCCGAGCACGCGCTGACCGGCGTGATCCACACCGCCGGAGTGGTGGACGACGCCACCATCGCGAACCTGACCGATGCGCACATGGAACACGCGCTGCGCCCCAAGGCGGACGCCGCGTTCCATCTGGACGAGTTGACCCGGGACGTGAATCCGGCCGCATTCGTCCTGTTCTCCTCCGGGGCCACCACCTTCGGTGGCCCGGGACAGGGCAACTACGCGGCGGCCAACGCCTTCCTGGACGGCCTGGCCCGGCAGCGCCGCGACCGCGGCCTGCCCGGGATCTCGCTGGCCTGGGGCCTGTGGGCGGGCGCGCAGGGGATGGGCGGGCGGCTGAGCGAGGCCGACCTGGCCCGCTGGGCCCGGACCGGCGCGGTGGCGATGCCGGCGGCCGAGGCACTGCGGTTGTTCGATATCGCGCTGGGCCGGCCCGAGGCGGCCCTGGTGCCGGCACACCTGGACCTCCCGGCGATGCGGGCGGATGCCGGTGCTCGACCCGCGCTGTTCCGCGAGTTGCTCGGGACCGGTACGCGACGGGCGGCAGTGGGCGCGGGCGGGTCGGCGCTGACCCGGCGGCTGGCGGGGATGTCTCCGGCCGAGCGGGAGCAGGCGGTCCTGGACGTGGTGCGGACCGAGGCCGCGAACACGCTGGGACACGAGTCGGCCGGGGCGGTGTCGGCCGGGCGAGCGTTCAAGGAGCTGGGGTTCGACTCGCTGACCGGGGTGGAACTGCGCAACCGGTTGAACACCGCGACCGGGCTGCGGTTGCCGTCCACGCTGGTCTTCGACTACCCGACGCCGGCGGGGCTGGCGGCGTTCCTGGTCGCCGAGTTGGTCGGTCGTTCGGTACAGGCGGTGCCGGTGCCGGTGCCGCCGGTCGGTGGGCGGCACGGCAACGCCGACGATGCGATCGTGATCGTCGGCATGGGCTGCCGGTTCCCGGGCGGGGTGGCCTCGCCGGAGGACCTGTGGAATCTGCTGGCCTCGGGTGGGGACGCGATCGGACCGTTCCCGACGGACCGGGGATGGGACCTGGCCGGGCTGTTCGACCCCGATCCCGAGCGGGCCGGGAAGAGCTACGTGGAATCGGGCGGATTCCTGTATGGGATCGGCGAGTTCGACGCGGAGTTCTTCGGGATCTCGCCGCGTGAGGCGTTGGCGATGGATCCGCAGCAGCGGTTGCTCCTGGAGACGGCGTGGGAGACGTTCGAGCGGGCGGGCATCGATCCGACCTCGCTGCGCGGCAGCCGGACCGGGGTTTTCGCCGGGGTGATCGACAACGACTACGGCGCCCGGGTGAACCAGGTGCCGGACGAGGTCGAGGGCTATCTGGGCTACGGCAGTTCGGCCAGCATCGCGTCCGGGCGGGTCTCGTACGTCCTGGGCCTGGAGGGCCCGGCGGTCAGTATCGACACCGCGTGCTCGTCGTCCCTGGTCGCGCTGCACCTGGCGGTGAATGCGGTGCGGTCGGGCGAATGCGAACTGGCCCTGGCCGGTGGTGTGACGGCGATGGCCACCACCGAGTTCTTCGTGGAGTTCTCCCGACAGCGGGGCCTGTCGCCGGACGGCCGCTGCAAGGCGTTCGCGGCGGCGGCGGACGGGATGGGCGCCGCCGAGGGCATCGGGTTGGTGCTGGTGGAGCGGTTGTCGGATGCGCGGCGCAATGGGCATCCGGTACTGGCGGTGGTGCGTGGGTCGGCGGTGAACCAGGACGGCGCGTCGAATGGTTTGACCGCGCCGAACGGGCCGTCGCAGCAGCGGGTGATCCGGCAGGCGTTGGGCAGCGCCGGGTTGTCGCCCGCCGATGTGGACGCCGTGGAGGCGCACGGAACCGGGACGACGTTGGGTGATCCGATCGAGGCGCAGGCGTTGTTGGCGACCTATGGGCAGGATCGGCCGGGGGATCGGCCGCTGTGGTTGGGGTCGGTGAAGTCGAATATCGGGCACACGCAGGCGGCTGCGGGTGTGGCCGGGGTGATCAAGATGGTGTTGGCGCTGCGGCATGGGGTGTTGCCTCGGACGTTGCATGTGGACGAGCCGACGCCGCATGTGGATTGGTCGGCCGGGCGGGTCGAGGTGTTGGCGGACGAGGTGGCGTGGCCGGCGGGGGAACGGGTGCGCCGGGCCGGTGTGTCGTCCTTCGGAATCAGCGGGACGAACGTGCACGTGGTCCTGGAGGAGGCGCCGGCCGACGCCGCCGAGCCTGCGCCCGCCGTGCCGGAGGTCCCGGGCGTCGGCGGCGTGCTGCCCTGGGTGGTGTCGGCGCGCACCGAGGCCGGGTTGCGGGCACAGGCGGCGCGGTTGCGGGAGTGGGTGAGCGAACATCCGGACGCCGAACCGACGGATGTTGCGCGGTCGTTGGTGGTCGGGCGAGCGGTGTTGGACGTGCGCGCGGTGGTGCGCGGGCGGGAATCCGGCGAACTTGTCGCCGGCCTGGACGAGTTGGCGCGGGTCGGGGTGGGAGACCCCGGCTCGCTGGTGAGCGGCTCGGATCCGGTGTTCGTGTTTCCGGGGCAGGGGTCGCAGTGGGTGGGGATGGCGGCCGGGTTGTTGGAGTGTTCGCCGGTGTTTGCGGGTGTGGTTGCCGAGTGTGCTGCGGTGATGGATCCGTTGGTGGCGGATTGGTCGTTGTTGGATGTGTTGCGGGGTGGGTCTGCCGGTGAGTTGGAGCGGGTGGATGTTGTTCAGCCGGTGCTGTTTGCGGTGATGGTGGGGCTTGCGCGGTGGTGGGAGTCGTGTGGGGTCAAGCCGGGTGCGGTCATCGGGCACTCGCAGGGGGAGATCGCTGCCGCGCATGTGGCGGGTTATCTGTCGCTGGCGGATGCGGTACGGGTGGTCGTGTTGCGGAGTCGGGCCCTGCTGGGGGTCGCGTCCTCCGGGGGCGGGATGGTGTCCGTCGGGGTGTCGGCGGAGCGTGCTCGCGAGCTGGTCGCCGGGGATGACCGGTTGTCGTTGGCGGCGGTGAACGGGCCGACGAGTGTGGTGCTTTCGGGTGATGTCGAAGCGCTGGCCGTGGTTGTCGACGGCTGTGAGCGGGATGGTGTCCGGGCTCGGTGGATTCCGGTGGATTACGCGTCGCATTCGGCGCGGATGGAGGCCGTGCGGGACGAGGTGGAGCGGCTGTTGGCGGATGTGACGCCGCAGGTGGGCCGCGTGCCGATGTACTCGACCCTGACCGGTGCGCCGATCGCCGATCCCGCCGAGTTGGGCGGGGCGTACTGGTTCGAAAACCTGCGGCGCACCGTCGAGTTGGAGCGGGCGGTCGGTGCGGCAGTGGCGGATGGGCGCACCGTGTTTGTCGAGTGCAGTCCGCATCCGGGGCTGGTGGTGCCGCTGGGGGACACCCTGGAGGCGGCCGGCGTGGATGGCGCGGTTCTGGAGACGTTGCGGCGGGGTGAAGGTGGGCCCGATCGGCTGGTCGCCGCGCTCTCGGCGGCGTTCGTGCGTGGTCTGGCGGTGGATTGGGCCGGGTTGATCGTCGGTGCTCGGGTGGAGTTGCCGACCTACGCCTTCCAACGGCGGCGCTATTGGTTGGACGACGGGGCGCGGTCGGGGGATCCGGGCGGGTTGGGACTGGCCGCGGTCGCACATCCCCTGCTGGGTGCGGGGGTACGGCCGGCGCAGGGCGCGGGGTTGTTGTTCACCGGACGGTTGTCGACGGCGACCCACCCGTGGCTCGCGGATCATGTGGTGCTCGGCTCGACGATCGTGCCCGGCACGGTGTTCGTGGACCTGGCGCTGTGGGCCGGGGCCGAGGCGGAGTGCCCGGTGGTGGACGAACTGACCCTGCACACCCCGCTGGTGCTGCCGGAACACGGCGGCGTGCATGTACAGGTGACCGTCGACGGGCCGGACGCCGCCGGGGCCCGGGCGGTCGCGGTGTACTCCCGGCCGGAGGACGCTCCCGGCGAGGAGCCGTGGACCCGGCACGCCGTCGGTGCCCTCGTTGCCGACGCCGATACGGGTGCCGCTCCCGACGCGGCTGCGGAGGCGTGGCCGCCGGTCGGCGCGAAGCCGATCGAGGTGGCGGACTTCTATGCGCGGCTGGTGGAGTCCGGGGTCGACTACGGGCCGGCGTTTCGCGGGATGCGGGCCGCCTGGCGGCGCGGGGACGAGCTGTTCGCCGATGTGGCGCTGCCGGCCGAGGAGGAGCGCGACGCGCATCGCTTCGGGGTACATCCGGCGCTGCTCGACGCGGGCGTGCAGACCCTGCGGGTGGATCCGGGGCAGGTCGACGAGGACGACATCCGGGTGGCCTTCTCCTGGCACGGGGTGCGGCTCTTCGCGGCCGGCGTGACCCGGCTGCGGGTGTCGTGCGTGCCGTCGGGCGAGGGTGCGGTGTCGTTGCGGATCACGGACGAGACCGGACGGGCGGTCGCCGCGATCGAGGCGTTGACGGTGCGGGCGATCTCGGCCGACCAGCTACGGCGGGCCGGCGGCGGGCGGGACGTGCTGTACCGGCTCGCGTGGCGGGCATCGGCGGTTCCCGTACCGGTGGCGACGCCTCGTGTGGCGGTGGTCGGCGGGTGGGATCTGCCCGGTCTGGGCGGGTTGGTGGACCGGTATCCGCGCTTTGCCGAACTTGCTTCGTGTGACCCGCCGTTGCCCGATCTGGTACTGCTCCCGGTTGGTGATCCGGATGCGGATGTGCCGTTCTCCGAGCGGCGTATGCGGGAGGTGACGGCGGAACTGATCGGGCGGCTGGAGGCGTTTCTCGGCGACGAACGGTTCGCGGCGGCCCGGGTGGTCGTGGTGACTCGTTCGGCGGTGCTCGTGGACGGGGACGCGGGGCTCGGGGACCCGGCGTCGGCGTCGGTCTGGGGAGTGGTCCGGGCGGCGCAGGCCGGGCATCCGGGGCGGATCGTGCTGGTCGACCTGGACGACGAGCCGGCTTCGGCGGCGGCTTTGGCGGCGGTTGCCTCGGCCGGTGGTGAGCCGCAGTTCGCGGTGCGCGGTGGTCGGGTGTCGGTACCGAGACTGGAGCGGATTCCGGCCTCCGGCGGAGCACGGTCGGCGGTGGGGACCGGCACGGTGTTGATCGCCGGTGCGGACCGGGCGGTCGGCGCGGGGGCGGCCGAGCATCTGGCCGGGGCGTACGGGGTGGGTCGGTTCGTGTTGTTGTCCGTGGATCCTTCGGGTGCGGGGCCGACCGAACTGGCCGCCCGGCTGGGTGAGGCCGGTGCCGAGGTCGTCTCGGCGGCCTGGGACGGGCACGATCCGGGCGTGCTTGCCGCGCTTGTGACCGAACACCGGCCGGCGGGCGTGGTGGACGCGTCGGGCGAGTCGGATGCAGCCTGGGCCCTGCACGAGCTGACCGCCGACGTGGACCCGGCGTTCTTCGTGCTGTTCTCGTCGGCGGCGAGCCTGCTCGGTTCGTCGGCGCATGCGGCCACGACCGGGGTGGATGCCTTCCACGATGCGCTGGCCGCACATCGGCGGGCGAGTGGGCTGCCCGGGGTGTCGCTTGCGTGCGGGACGGATCCGCTGCCCGGGCTGCCCGACCTGTTCGACGAGGCGATACGCCGGGAGGACGCCGTGTTGGTTTCGGCGTCGACGGATCTCACCGGGCCCGCGTCGACGTCACCACTGTTGCCCTCCCGGAACGGTCGTGGCGCGACCAACCCCGCCGAGACCTCGATCGAGGCGGACGGCGAGGCCCTGGCCCGGCGCCTGGCGGTGTTGTCCGAGGAGGAGCGCGAGCGCGAACTGGTCGGCCTGGTACGGGCCCAGGCCGCGGCGGTGCTCGGGCATGCCGGCATCGGCGAGATCGGACCCGAACGGGCGTTCAAGGAGGTCGGGTTCGACTCGCTCACCGCGGTGGAACTGCGCAACCGGCTGATCCGGGGCACCGGGGTCGGCCTGCGCTCCACCCTCGTCTTCGACTTCCCCACGCCGCGAATACTGGCCCGCCACCTGAGCGGCCGGCTGGTCGAGGCGGCATCCCCGATCGGTGCGCTGCTGGCCGATCTGGACCGATTCGAGGGCGAGTTGCACGCGGTGCTCGGCGAGGCGGAGGCCCGCGACCGACTGGCCGAGCGGCTGCGTCGGTTGTTGGCCGACTGTACCGCGCCGGACGAGAGCGCCCCCGCCGCCGACGACGTCTCGGACGTGCAGTCGGCCACCGACGACGAGTTGTTCTCGCTCGTCGACCAGGGCTTCGAATGACCCGGCCCATCCACGCATACGACCGTGTCGGCAAGGAGTAGAGGCAACGTGGCTGAGTCGGAAGAGAAACTGCGCTCGTACCTGCGGAAGGCCATCACCGATGCGCGCGACGCGCATCGCCGGGTACGCGAGTTGGAGGACCGGCAGCGCGAGCCGATCGCGATCGTGGGCATGGCCTGCCGCTTCCCCGGCGGTTTGGGTACGCCGGAGGACCTGTGGCGGTTCGTCGTCGAAGGCGGCGATGCGATCGGCGAGTTCCCGACCGACCGGGGCTGGGACCTCGACGGCCTGTACGACCCGGATCCCGACCGGCCGGGCACGTCGTACGTCCGCGAGGGCGGATTCCTGTACGACGTCGCCGACTTCGACGCCGAGTTCTTCGGCATCTCGCCCCGCGAGGCGGCGGCGATGGACCCGCAGCAGCGACTGCTTCTGGAGACCTCTTGGGAGGCCGTGGAACGCGCGGGCATCGACCCGACGTCGCTGCGGCACAGCCGGACCGGGATCTACACCGGGATCAACGGCCTCGACTACACGACCGTGTTGGCCCGCACCGCCAAGGGCCGGGACGGCACGCTCGGCATGGCCAACGGGGCCAGCCTGCTGGCGGGTCGGGTGGCGTACATCCTCGGCCTGGAGGGGCCGGCGGTGACCGTGGACACGGCGTGTTCGTCGTCCCTGGTGGCACTGCACCTGGCGAGCAACGCACTGCGGTCGGGGGAATGCGACCTGGCCCTGGCAGGCGGCGCGACGGTGATGTGCACGCCGGAGATCTTCGTCAACTTCAGCCGGCAGCGCGGACTGGCCCGCGACGGCCGATGCAAGCCGTTCTCGGCGGCGGCCGACGGGTTCATCCTCTCCGACGGCGCGGGCCTGTTCCTGATCGAACGGCTCTCCGACGCGCGGCGCAACGGACATCCGGTACTGGCCGTGCTGCGCGGTTCGGCGATCAACCAGGACGGCGCGTCGAACGGGCTGACCGCGCCGAACGGCCCGGCCCAGGAGCGGGTGATCCGGCAGGCCCTGCAGAGCGCCGGGCTGGTGACCGGTGACGTGGACGCCGTGGAGGCACACGGCACCGGGACCACGCTCGGCGACCCCATCGAGGCGCACGCGCTGTTGGCGACCTACGGGCAGGATCGGCCCGCGGATCGGCCGCTGAGGCTCGGGTCGATCAAGTCCAACATCGGACACACCCAGGCCGCCGCGGGGGTGGCCGGGATGATCAAGATGGTGTTGGCCCTGCGGCACGGCGTGCTGCCCAGGACGCTGCACGTCGACGCGCCCTCGCCGCACATCGACTGGTCGGCCGGGCGGGTGGAACTGCTCACGGAGCCCGTGCCGTGGCCGAGGTCGGACCGGCCGCGCCGGGCCGGTGTCTCGTCGTTCGGGGCGAGCGGGACGAACGCGCACGTCGTGTTGGAGGAGGCGCCGTCGGACGGCGACGACGGTGTCGTGGAGGTGCCCGCGCCCACGGGCATCGGCAGTGTCCTGCCGTGGGTGTTGTCGGCCCGATCCGAGGCGGCGTTGCGCGCGCAGGCGGGGCGATTGCGGGACTGGCTGGCCGAGCACCCCGAGGCGGATCCGGTCGACGTGGGCCGGTCGTTGGCGGTGGGGCGTGCGGTGCTGGAACGTCGCGCCGTGGTGCGCGGGCGGGATGTCGCCGAACTCGCCGTCGGGATCGGCGAGGTGGCCGACCGCGGAGAACTCGCCGGTGGGCGGCCGATGTTCGCCGGACCCGGTCCGGTGTTCGTGTTTCCGGGGCAGGGGTCGCAGTGGGTGGGGATGGCGGCCGGGTTGTTGGAGTGTTCGCCGGTGTTTGCGGGTGTGGTTGCCGAGTGTGCTGCGGTGATGGATCCGTTGGTGGCGGATTGGTCGTTGTTGGATGTGTTGCGGGGTGGGTCTGCCGGTGAGTTGGAGCGGGTGGATGTTGTTCAGCCGGTGCTGTTTGCGGTGATGGTGGGGCTTGCGCGGTGGTGGGAGTCGTGTGGGGTCGAGCCGGGTGCGGTGATCGGACACTCACAGGGGGAGATCGCGGCTGCGCACATCGCGGGATATCTGTCGCTGGCGGATGCGGTACGGATCGTGGTGTTCCGCAGTCGGGCGCTGCGCGGGATCGCGGCGGCCGGTGGCGGCATGGTCTCCGTGGGCGTGTCCGTCGAGCGTGCCGAGGAACTGGTGGCCGGCTCTGCCGGGTTGTCGCTCGCGGCCGTCAACGGGCCGCAGAGCGTGGTGCTTTCCGGCGACCGTGAGGCACTGGCCGCCGTCGTCGACGCGTGCGAGCGCGAGGGTGCGCGAGCCCGGTGGATCCCCGTGGACTACGCGTCGCATTCCGCGCACATGGAGGTGGTCCGGGACGAGGTCGAGCGTTTGTCGGCCGAGGTGACGCCGCGGGCGGGTCGGGTGCCGATGTACTCGACGCTGACCGGGGAAGTTGTCGCGGACCCGGCCGAGTTGGGCGCCGGCTACTGGTTCGAGAACCTGCGCGGGACGGTACGGCTGACCACCGCAGTGGGGGCAGCCGTTGCCGACGGACACGTCGCCTTCGTCGAGTGCAGCCCGCATCCGGGCCTGGTCGTGCCGCTCGCGGACACCCTCGATGAGCTGGGCGTCGACGACGGCACGGTCCTGGAGACGTTACGGCGGGACGACGGCGGCCCCGATCGGCTGGTCGCCGCGCTCTCGGCGGCGTTCGTCGCGGGTGTGCCGGTGGACTGGGCCGCACTGTTTCCGGGCGAGGGGCGGGCCGACCTGCCCACGTACGCCTTCCAACATCGGCGCTATTGGGCCGAGGCCGAATCGCCCGCAGGCGGCGGCGTGGCCTGGGGGCAGCGCGCGGTGACGCATCCGGTACTCGGCGCCGCCGTCGATCTGGCCGGCGACGCGGGCACCGTGTTCACCGGGCGGCTGTCGACGACCGCCCAACCGTGGCTGGCCGACCACGCCGTGCTCGGCACGGTGATCGTGCCCGGGACGGCGTTCCTGGACCTGGTCCTGCGGGCCGGAGCCGAGGTCGGCTACCCGGCGATCGAGGAACTGACCCTGCACACGCCACTCGTGCTGCCGGACGCCTCGGGCGTCCTGGTACAGGTCGTGGTCGGTGCCGCGGACGGCGGCGGCGACGGGGCCCGGACGGTCGATGTGCACTCGCGAGCCGAGGACGCGCCGCCCGACCACCCGTGGACCCGGCACGCCTCGGGGGTGCTGGTCGCGGCGGGCGAGGAGCGGGCCGAGGACGCGCCGGCCGGGCCGTGGCCGCCGACCGGTGCCGAGGCGGTCGGGGTCGACGACGCCTACGAGCGGCTGGCGGTGGCGGGCTTCGACTACGGCCCCGTGTTCCAGGGGCTGCGGTCGGTCCGGGCGCGAGGCGACGAGTTGTTCGCCGAGGTGGAGTTGCCGGAGGAGGGGCACGCGGACGCGGACCGGTTCGCGGTGCACCCGGCGCTGCTCGATGCCGCGTTGCACCCGCTGGTGGTCGCGGCCGGTGCCGACGCGCCGATCGTGGCCGGGCTGCCGTTCGTGTGGCACGGCATTCGGGCGGGTGTTCCCGGGGCGCGACGGTTGCGGGTTCGGCTGGTGCGCTCGGCGTCGGCGTCGGCGTCGGCGTCGGGGTCGGAGTCGGGGTCGGCTGCGGGCTCGGACTCGGCTTCCGGCGAGGTGTCGGTCCGGGCGTGGGACGAGGGCGGCCGGGAGGTGGTGGCGATCGAGTCGCTGACCATTCGCCCGGTCTCGGCGGACGGGTTGCGGACGCCCGATGCTTTGGTCCGCGACTCCCTGTTCACGCTCGCGTGGACCGCGTTGGAGCTACCGGACGTCGATGACGACGTGCCGAACGCGACCCTGCTGGGCGGTGACGGTGCGGCCGATCTCGCCGCGCTGGTGGCTGCCATGGACACCGGAACGGACGTACCGGCTCTGGTGGCTCTGCCCGTATCGGTCGACGACGCGGACCCCGTGGCGGCGGCGCACACGGCCGGCCGGCAGGTGCTGGCGGTACTCCGGGACTGGCTGGCGGACGAGCGATTCGCCGACTCCCGGCTGGTGTTCGTCACCTCCGGCGCGGTCGCGGTCGCGGACGAGCAGATACGTCCGGCCTCGGCGGCCGTTTGGGGCCTGGTCCGCTCCGCCCAGTCCGAACATCCGGGGCGCTTCGTCCTGGTGGACGCGGACTCCGGCGCCGACCCCGGCCCGGAGTTCGACCGGGCCCTGCGGACCGGTGCGGACCAGCTGATCCTGCGAGATGGAACGGCTCTGATACCGAGCCTGGTTCGAGCCCCGGCGGACGGCGGATCGGGCGGATTCGTGCCCGCTGCCGACGGCACGGTCCTGATCACCGGCGGCACCGGCACCCTGGGCACGCTGCTTGCCCGGCACCTGGTCACCGAACACGGCGTGCGCCGGCTCCTGTTGCTCAGTCGGCGCGGCGGTACGGCCGCCGGCGCGACGGACCTGGTCGCGGAACTCGCCGCGTTCGGTGCCGAGGTGACCTGCGTGGCCGGGGACGCCGCAGACCGCGCCACGCTGGAGCGGGTGTTGGCGGACATCCCCGCCGAACACCCGCTGACGGCGGTGATCCACGCGGCGGGTGTGGTGGACGACGGCGTCGTACAGTCCCTCACCGCCGACCGGCTGGACGCGGTGTTGCGCCCTAAGGTGGACGCCGCGTGGAACCTGCACGAGGCGACCCGGCACCTGGACCTGACCGCGTTTGCGCTGTTCTCCTCTGCGGCGGGTGTGCTCGGAAACCCCGGCCAGGGCAACTACGCGGCGGCCAACGCCTTTCTCGACGCGCTCGCACGCCGCCGGCGCCGTGAGGGCCTGCCCGGCAGCTCGTTGGCGTGGGGCTGGTGGGCGCCGACCAGCGAGATGACCGCGGGGCTCGGCGACGCCGACCGGCAGCGGATGGCGCGTTTGGGTGTACTGCCCCTGGCGCCGGAACAGGGGTTGGCCCTGTTCGACGCGGCGACGAACCATGCCGAACCGACACCGACCGTGGTCCGGATGGACCTCGCGGTGCTACGCACCGCCGGATCGGTGGTGCCCACGCTGCTGCGCGGTCTGGCCCGGGTGCCCAACCGGCGTGCTGCGAGGACGAGTTCGGCGGCCGAGCTGCGCCGTCGTCCGGCCGGCGTATCGGCCTTCGACTGGGAGCAGACGCTGATCCGGTCGGTGTGCGTGCATGCCGCCGCCGTCATCGGCCACGCCGACGCGACCGAGATCGACGAGACACGGGCGTTCCGCGACCTGGGCTTCGATTCGCTCACCGGTCTGGAGCTGCGCAATCGACTGAACACGGCAACCGGACTGCGGCTTCCCGCCACGCTGGTCTTCGACTACCCCAGCCCGGTAGTCCTGGGCCGGTGGTTGCGTGATCGGCTCGCCGAGGAGGACGCCGGGGGCCCGGTCGGCTCGACCCTCGGAGCGCAGGTGGTGTCGCCGGTCGGTTCCGACGCCGGCGAGGACCCGATCGTGATCGTCGGCATGGGCTGCCGGTTTCCCGGCGGGATCACCGCGCCCGAACACCTGTGGGACGTGGTGGCCGGTGGGGTGGACACCCTCACCGACTTCCCCACCGATCGTGGCTGGGACATCGAGCGCATCTTCGACCCGGACCCCGACCGACCCGGCAGCACCTACGTGCGCACCGGCGGATTCGTGGACACGGCCGCCGACTTCGACCCGGACCTCTTCGGGATCTCGCCGCGTGAGGCGTTGGCGATGGATCCGCAGCAGCGATTGCTCCTGGAGACGGCGTGGGAGACGTTCGAGCGGGCGGGCATCGATCCGACCTCGCTGCGCGGCAGCCGGACCGGGGTTTTCGCCGGCGCCATCTACTACGACTACGCGGGTGGCCGGCTGCGGAAGGTGCCGGACGAACTGGAAGGCTACATCGGCAACGGCAATGTGGGCAGCGTCGCCTCGGGCCGGGTGGCCTACACGTTCGGTCTGGAGGGGCCGGCGGTCACCGTGGACACGGCGTGCTCGTCGTCCCTGGTGGCGCTGCACCTGGCGGTGAACGCGGTGCGGTCGGGCGAGTGTGAACTGGCCCTGGCGGGTGGCGTCACCGTGATGTCGACGCCCAGCGTCTTCCTCGACTTCTCCCGGCAGCGCGGCCTGTCGTCCGACGGCCGGTGCCGGTCGTTCGCGGCGGCGGCGGACGGCACCGGGTGGGGTGAGGGTGTCGGGTTGGTGCTGGTGGAGCGGTTGTCGGATGCGCGGCGCAATGGGCATCCGGTTCTGGCGGTGGTGCGTGGGTCGGCGGTGAACCAGGACGGCGCGTCGAATGGTTTGACCGCGCCGAACGGGCCGTCGCAGCAGCGGGTGATTCGGCAGGCGTTGGGCAGCGCCGGGTTGTCGCCCGCCGATGTGGACGCCGTGGAGGCGCACGGGACCGGGACGACGTTGGGTGATCCGATCGAGGCGCAGGCGTTGTTGGCGACCTATGGGCAGGATCGGCCGGGGGATCGGCCGCTGTGGTTGGGGTCGGTGAAGTCGAATATCGGGCACACGCAGGCGGCTGCGGGTGTGGCCGGGGTGATCAAGATGGTGTTGGCGCTGCGGCATGGGGTGTTGCCTCGGACGTTGCATGTGGACGAGCCGACGCCGCATGTGGATTGGTCGGCCGGGCGGGTCGAGGTGTTGGCGGACGAGGTGGCGTGGCCGGCGGGGGAGCGGGTGCGCCGGGCGGGTGTGTCGTCCTTCGGAATCAGCGGGACGAATGCACACGTGGTTCTGGAAGAGCCGCCGCCGGTGACCGAAGTGCCGGATGTGGCCGTCGAGTCCGGGCTCGGCGGACGGCACACCTGGGTGGTGTCGGCGCGGTCCGAGGCAGCGGTACGGGAACAGGCGGCCCGGCTGCGCGACTGGGTCACGGCCCGTCCGGATCTCGATCCGGCCCACGTGGCCCGGTCGTTGGTGTGCGAACGGGCGCTGTTCGGCCATCGGGCGGTGGTCTCCGGCGCCGATCTCGCCGAGCTGGCCGATGGGTTGTCCGCCGTGGCGGCGGGCGCCGAGGGCGCGGTGGTCGGTGCGGTGGGTCGCGGGCCGGGGAAGACGGCCGTGCTGTGCACGGGTCAGGGGGTGCGGGCGCTCGGTATGGGCCGCGAACTTCACGCGGCGTTCCCGGTGTTCGCCGGCGCCCTGGACGAGGTGTGTGCGGCCTTCGACGATGTGGTGCCGTTCTCGGTGCGGGACGTCGTGCTCGGTGCCGAAGGGGTGTCGGATGCCGACGCGCAGGACACCGGGGTGGCCCAGCCGGCGCTGTTCGCGTTCGAGGTGGCGCTGTACCGGCTGTGGGCCTCGTGGGGGCAGGCGCCCGACTTCGTGGTGGGGCATTCGCTCGGCGAGATCGTTGCGGCGCATGTGGCGGGAGTGTTCTCACTCGCGGATGCGGTGGTCTTCGTCGCGGCGCGGGCTCGGTTGATGAGTGCGCTGCCGAGTGGAGGGGCGATGCTCGCCGTCGGTGCGAGCGAGGCCGAGGTGGCGGCGTCGTGCCCGGCCGAGGTGACGATCGCAGCGGTGAACGGCCCGGCGAGTGTGGTGGTTTCCGGACCCGCCGAGGCGGTGGCCGCGCTCGAACCGGACTGCGTGATGCGCGGGTGGCGGATCTCGCGCCTGTCGGTGTCGCACGCCTTCCACTCGGCGCTGATGCAACCGATGTTGGCCGAACTCCGCGAGGTGCTGACCGGGTTGACCTACGGCACGCCCGAGATCGCGGTGGTGTCGGACACCACCGGGCGGGTCGCGGGCGCCGAAGAGTTGGCTGATCCCGAGTACTGGGTGCGGCACGTACGCCGCGCGGTGCGCTTCGGGGATGCGATCGCCACGCTGCGCGCCGAAGGGGTACGCACCTTCGTGGAGATCGGGCCGGAGGCGGCGTTGACCGCGATGGTGGTCGAGGGCACGGCCGGCGCGGAGGACGTGGCCGCCGTAGCGACCCGGCGTCGGGGTCGAGCGGCCGTGTCGAGTGTGGTGGAGGCGCTCGCCCGGGTGTTCGTGCACGGCGCGACGGTGGATTGGGCCGCGTTGTCCACCGGTTCCGGGCCCGCGGGACGGGTGGACCTGCCGACCTACGCCTTCGAGCGGCGGCGCTTCTGGTTGCACGCCGGTGTGGACGCGGGCGACGCGGTCGGGCTGGGGCAGGGTGTGGTGGACCATCCGCTGCTCGGTGCGGTCGTGGGCCTGGCGGACGACCAGGGCTTCCTGTTCACCGGCCGGTTGGCCCTGGACACCCATCCGTGGCTGGCTGAACACACCGTCTTGGGCACGGTATTGCTGCCGGGCACGGCATTCCTGGAACTGGCCCTGCACGTCGGCCACCTCCTGGACTGCGCGCGGGTCGACGAGCTGACCCTGTCGGCCCCGCTGGCGCTGCCGTCGACGGGCGGTGTGCAGGTCCAGGTCCGAGTCGGTGTACCGGAGGGGAGCGGGACGCGGACGATCACGGTGCATGCCCGCCCGGATTCGGCGGAGGAGGCGCCTTGGACGCTGCACGCCGCCGGGGCCCTGGGTCCATCAGCCGAGGTGGATGCACCCTCGGATGCCGCGAGTTGGCCGCCTGCCGATGCGACCGCGATGGACTCGGCGGGGCTGTATCCCTGGTTCGCCGAGACCGGCGTCGACTACGGACCCTCGTTCCGGGGCGTACAAGCGACCTGGCGCCGTGATGACGAGGTGTTCGCGGAGATCGTGCTCGCGGCCGACGACCCGGCCGCCGACGGCCGGTTCGAGCTGCACCCCGCGCTGTTCGACGCCGCGTTGCACCCGCTGGGCCTGACCCTGCTCGACGCGGCGGAGCCGCGCCTGCGGCTGCCGTTCTCCTGGCGCGGAGTGGCGCTGCACACGTCCGGGGCACGCACGTTGCGGGTTCGGCTGCGTCCCAGCGGGCCCGACACCATCGCGGTGACGGCCACCGACGAGACGGGCCGACCGGTGGTCGCGGTCGAGGCCCTGGCGGTGCGCGAACCCTCGCGGGACCGACTGCCACGACCCGACGCGAACGCGGGCGAGTTGTTCGAGCCGCAGTGGACGCCGCTGTCACCGGCGGACACGGCGGACATGGCGGACACGCTCGGGGCGGTGGTGGGCGGCCCCGAACTCGCCTCGACAGCCGCCCGATTCGGTGCCACACATCACCCTGACCTGGCCGCCCTGGCCGAATCGGCAATCCCCGAGACGGTCCTGTACGACCTGGTCACCGCCGTTCCCGGCGTATCCGCCGAAGCCGTACACCAAGCCGCCGCCCAAGCGCTGGACCTGGCCCGATCCTGGCTCGCCGACGAGCGCTTCGAGTCGGCCCGCCTGATCGTGCGCACCCGACACGCGGTCGCCGCCGCCGAAGGCGACGCGCCGGACCCGGCCGCCGCCGCGACCCATGGCCTGCTTCGTACCGCCTGCTCCGAACACCCCGAGCGGTTCGCGCTCGTCGACGCCGACGACCTCGACGAGGTCTCGCCCGAGGCCATCGCCGCCGTCGTGGTCGAGCCCGAGGCGGCCGTGCGGGCCGGTCGCGTCCTGGTTCCGCGCCTGCGCCGAGCGGCCGTGGTGCCCAAGGCCGACTTCGGCTTCGCCGCCGAAGGCACCGTCCTGATCACCGGTGGCACCGGAGCACTGGGCCGGCAGGTCGCCCGGCACCTGGTGCGCGTACACGGGGTGCGCCGCCTCCTCCTGCTCTCCCGTCGCGGCGACGAAGCCCCCGAGGCCGCCGAGTTGCGGGCCGAACTGATCGAGGCCGGCGCGCACGTCACCTTCGCCGCCGGAGACGCTGCCGAACGTGGCGTGCTGGCCGACGTGTTGGCCGCGATCCCGGCCGCCCACCCGCTGACCGGCGTGGTGCACCTGGCCGGGGTGACCGACGACGGGCTGGTCGGGACGCTGACTCCCGAGCGGCTGGCGGCGGTGTTGCGCCCCAAGATCGACGCGGCGCTGCACCTGGACGAACTCACCGCCGACGCCGACCTGTCGGCGTTCGTCCTGTTCTCCTCGGCCGCCGGTCCGGTCGGCAACCCCGGCCAGGCCAACTACGCGGCGGCCAATGTCGCCCTCGACGCGCTGGCCCGCCGGCGCCGAGCGCGCGGCCGACCGGCCGTGTCGTTGCAGTGGGGATTGTGGGCCGAACGCAGTGCGCTGACCGCGACGATGAGCGCGACCGATCGGCGCCGGGCGGCCGGCGCGGGTGTGCGGGCGTTGTCCGTCGAGCAGGGCCTCGCACTGCTGGACGCGGCGGCCGGGCGGCCCGAGGCGGTGCTGACGCCGCTGCGCCTCGATCCGGCGATCCTGCGCGGTCCGGAGGAGCGGGTGGCGCCCGTGTTGCGCGGGCTGGTGCCGACCCGGGCCCGGCGTGCGCCGGCCCGTACCTCGGACACCGCCCGCTCACTGGTGCGCCGATTGGCCGCGTTGCCCGAGGCCGAGCAGGACCGGCTGTTGGTCGACCTGGTCCGTACCCACGCGGCCGGTGTGCTCGGCCACGCCGACGCGCGCACGATCGACCCGGACCGCGCGTTCGGCGAACTGGGCCTGGACTCGCTGGCGGCGTTGGAACTGCGCACCCGGTTGAGCACGGCGGTCGGGCTGCGCCTGCCCGCCACGATGTTGTTCGACCATCCGTGCGCGCGTGCCGTGGGCGTACACCTGCGCGCGCAACTGCTCGACGCGCCGACACCCGGGCGGGCGGCGGGTGTCGCCCGGCCGGTGTCGGACGAGCCGGTCGCGGTGGTGGCGATCAGCTGCCGCTTCCCCGGCGGCGTCGCGAGCCCCGAGGACCTGTGGCGGCTGGTGTCGGAACACACCGACGCCATCTCGGAGTTCCCGCAGGATCGGGGCTGGGTCCTGGCCGAGCTGTTCCACCCGGACCCCGAACATGCCGGTACCTCGTATGTACGCGAGGGCGGATTCCTTTACGAGGCAACCGAGTTCGACCCGGAGTTCTTCGGCATCTCGCCGCGCGAGGCGCTGGCCATGGACCCGCAGCAGCGGTTGCTCCTGGAGGCGTCCTGGGAGGCGATCGAGCGCGCCGGCGTGGATCCCAGGTCGCTGCGCGGCAGTCGTACCGGGGTGTACGCGGGCCTGATGTACGCCGACTACGCGTCGCGGCTGGGCAGCGCGCCGGAGGGCGTGGACGGCTATCTCGGCAACGGCAGCGCGGGCAGTATCGCGTCCGGGCGGGTGGCCTACACGCTGGGTCTGGAGGGGCCCGCGGTGACCGTGGACACCGCCTGCTCGTCGTCCCTGGTCGCACTGCACCTGGCGGCCAACGCACTGCGCCAGGGTGAGTGTGATCTGGCGCTGGCGGGCGGGGTGACGGTGATGTCCAGCCCGGCCACGTTCGTCGAGTTCTCCCGGCAGCGCGGCCTGGCCCCGGATGCGCGGTGCAAGTCGTTCGCGGCCGGCGCCGACGGTACCTCGTGGTCCGAGGGCATCGGTCTGCTCCTGGTGGAACGCCTGTCGGACGCGCGCCGGTTGGGCCATCCGGTGCTGGCCGTGGTGCGCGGCAGTGCGATCAACCAGGACGGCGCCAGCAACGGCCTGGCCGCGCCCAACGGGCTCGCCCAGGAGCGGGTGATCCGGGATGCGCTCGCGCACGCCGAGTTGCGTCCGTCCGACGTGGACGCGGTGGAGGCGCACGGCACCGGCACGCCGCTGGGCGACCCGATCGAGGCGCGCGCCCTGCTCGCCACCTACGGGCAGGACCGGCCGGCGGATCGGCCGTTGTGGCTGGGGTCGGTCAAGTCCAACCTCGGGCACACCCAGGCGGCGGCGGGCGTGGCCGGCGTGATCAAGATGATCATGGCGATGCGGCATGCCGAACTGCCCGGGACGCTGCACGTGGACGCCCCCTCACCGCACGTGGACTGGTCGGCGGGGGCGGTGTCGCTGCTCACCGCCGCGACCCCGTGGCCGCAAACCGGGCGTCCGCGCCGTGCGGGGGTGTCGTCGTTCGGGATCAGCGGGACCAACGCGCACGTGATCCTGGAACAGGGCGACCCCGCCCCGACCGCGCCCGCGGAACCGGCACCGGCGTCGGCGCCTCCGGCCGCGCTGGCGTGGCCACTGTCCGGGGCGAGCGCGGCGGCACTGCGCGGGCAGGCCGAGCGGCTGCGCGCACACCTGGACGCGCACCCCGAGTACGGGCCGGTCGACATCGCGCACGCGCTCGTCGGCGGCCGATCCCGGTTCGAACACCGCGCCGTGGTGGTCGCCGAGGACGCGGCGGGCCTGCGGGCCGGGCTGGACGCGCTGAGCGCCGACCGGCCCGACGCGGCGGTGCCGGTGGGCGTGGCCGGCGAACCCGGCCGGATCGCCTTCGTGTTCGGCGGACAGGGTTCGCAGTGGCCCGGCATGGGCGCCCGACTGCTCACCGAGTCGCCGGTCTTCGCCGCCCGGATCCGCGACTGCGACGCGGCACTCGCGCCGCACACCGACTGGTCGCTGCTCGCCGTGCTGCGCGGCGAGCCCGACGCGCCGCCGCTCGACCGGGTCGACGTGGTGCAACCGGTGTTGTTCGCGGTGATGGTCGCGCTCGCCGAACTGTGGCGCTCGCTGGGCGTACGGCCGGCTTCGGTGGTCGGCCACTCGCAGGGCGAGATCGCCGCCGCCCACATCGCGGGCGCGCTCACCCTCGACGACGCGGCCCGGATCGTCGCACTGCGCAGCCGCGCCCTGCGCGGGTTGTCCGGCGACGGCGGGATGATGTCCGTCGCGGCCGGCCCGGAGCAGATCGCCCGATTGCTCGACGGATTCGCGGACCGGCTCGGCATCGCCGCCGTCAACGGCCCCGCCGCCGTGGTGATTTCCGGCGCGGCCGACGCGCTTGCCGAACTGCACGCCCACTGCGAGGCGGACGGGATCCGCGCCCGGGTGCTCCCGGTCGACTACGCCTCGCACTCCGCCCAGGTCGAGCAGGTCCGCGAGGAACTGCTCGCCGCCCTGGGCGAGATCGTGCCCACGCCGACCACCGACGCGGTCTTCTACTCCTCGGTCACCGGCGAACCCGTCGAGGGCACCGCGCTCGACGCCGAGTACTGGTACCGCAACCTGCGCGCCACCGTCGCCTTCGACCGGGCCACCGATGCCCTGCTGCGGGACGGCCACACGGTGTTCGTCGAGACCAGCCCGCATCCGGTCCTTGCGCCCGCCGTCGAGGACAGTGCCCAGCGCGCCGGTACGGACGTGACGGTCGTGGGCAGCCTCCAGCGCGACGCCGACACCCTCGCCCGTTTCCTCACCGCCGCGGCCGGCCTGCACGTGCACGGCGTCCCGGTGGACTGGTCCGCGACCCACGCCGGACACCGGCCCCGGCCGGTCGACCTGCCCACCTACGCATTCCAACGCGAGCGCTACTGGCTGGAGGCGGGCAAGACGCCCACCGACGCGGCCGGCCTCGGCCTGCACCCGGCGGCACACCCCCTGTTGGGCGCGGCCGTGGTACCCGCCGAGGGCGACCGGCACATCCTCACCGGCCGCATCTCGCTGCGCACCCACCCCTGGCTCGCCGACCACACGATCCTGGACACGGTGCTGCTCCCGGGCACCGCGTTCGTCGAACTCGCCCTCCAGGCGGGCGATCGGGCCGACTGTGACCTGATCGAGGAGCTGACCGTCGAGGCCCCGCTGCGGCTCACCGACACCGGCGCCGTACACCTGCAGGTGTTGCTGGACGAGCCGGACGAGCAGGGCCGCCGAGCGCTGACCATCCACTCCCGAGCCGACGACGCGCCCGCGGAGCAGGCGTGGACGCGGCACGCGAGCGGGGTACTGGCGCCGGTCGCGGACGGCCTCGACGCCGCGCCGGCGACCGACGCCGCGTGGCCGCCCGCCGGGGCCGTCGCGCTGGACGTGGACGGGCTGTACGAGCGGTTGGCCGGGCAGGGCTACCGGTACGGACCGGCCTTCCGCGCGGTGCGGGCCGCGTGGCGCCTGGGCGATACGGTCCTGGCCGAGGTCGCGCCGGGCGACGAGGCGCACGGCGCACGGGACTTCGCGCTGCACCCGGCCCTGCTGGACGCCGCGCTGCACGCCGCCGGCGCCGCCGACAGCGGAACATCCGGCGGGGACGGTGCCATCGGCCTACCCTTCGCCTGGACCGACGTACGCCTGCACGCCGTCGGCGCAGCCGCGCTCCGGGTCCGCCTGGAACGCCGCGGCCCGGACACCGTCGGCCTCGAACTCACCGATCACACCGGCGCCTTGGTCGCCACCGTCGGTGCCCTGGTCGGCCGCCCCGCGACCGCCGACCGGCTCGCGCCCGCCGCCGACCCGGCCCACCGCGACCTCCACCACGTCGACTGGTCCCCGCTGCCCACCCCCACCGAACCCAGCACCGCCCGCTGGTCGTTGCTCGGCCCGGACGAACTGGAGGCGGTGGCCGGGCTGCGCGCCGCCGGCGCCGAGGTGCACGCGGACGGCGACCCCGACCCCGCCGACGTACTGCTGATCACCTGCGCCGGCCGGACCGGGGACGACGTCCCCGAAACCGCCCGGGCCGCCACACACCGCGTACTCGACCTGCTCCAGCGCGCACTGACCGACCCACGCCTCACCGCATGCACCCTGGTCGTGCTGACCCGGGGCGCAGTACCCGGGCACCACGGCGAGGACGTGTGCGACCTGGTCGCCGCGCCGATCGTGGGCCTGGTCCGCTCCGCGCAGACCGAACACCCGGGCCGGATCGTGCTGGTCGACCTGGACGACCACGCCGACTCCTTCGCCGCGCTGCGCGCCGCCGTCGTCACCGACGTCGGCGAACCGCAACTGGCCATCCGCACGGGCACCGTGTCCGCACCCCGACTGATCCGCACCGGCACCGAACCGCGCCTGAGCCCGCCCGCCGGCGCCCCGGCCTGGCGGCTCGACCTGCTCGGCGGTGGCACCCTGGACCGGCTCGCGCTGCTCCCGAACGCCGACGCGGCGGTCCCGCTCGCGCCCGGACAGGTCCGGATCGCCGTCCGCGCCGCCGGGCTGAACTTCCGCGACGTCGTGGTCGCCCTCGGCATGGTCACCGACACCCGCCCGCCCGGCGGCGAGGGGGCCGGAATCGTCGTGGAGGTCGGCCCCGATGTGCCCGAACTCGTCCCGGGCGACCGGGTGATGGGCCTGTTCGGCGGCGGCACCGGACCGATTACCGTGGCCGACCACCGGCTGCTCGCGCCGATCCCCACCGGCTGGACCTACGCCCAGGCCGCGGCCGTCCCGGTCGTGTTCCTGACCGCCTACTACGGCCTGGCCGACCTCGGCGGGTTGCGCGCCGGCGAATCGCTGCTCGTCCACGCCGCCACCGGCGGAGTGGGCATGGCGGCCGTGCAACTGGCCCGGCACTGGAACGTGGAGGTGTTCGGCACCGCCTCGCCCGGAAAATGGGCCACCCTGCGCGGCCAGGGCGTGGACGACGCGCATCTGGCGTCCTCGCGCGATCTCGACTTCGCGCACCGGTTCGGCGAGGTCGACGTGGTGCTCAACTCGCTCGCGCACGAATTCGTCGACGCCTCACTGCGGTTGCTCGCGCCCGGCGGCCGATTCCTGGAGATGGGCAAGACCGACATCCGCGACCGGGACGAGGTGCTTGCCGCCCATCCGGGCCGCGACTACCGGGCGTTCGACCTGATGGACGCGGGGCCGGAGCGGATCCGGGAGATGCTGGCCGACCTGTACCGGCTCTTCGAGACCGGCGTGCTGCACCCGCTGCCCGTGACCCCGTGGGATGTGCGCGGTGCGGTCGGCGCGTTCCGGCACCTGAGCCAGGCCCGGCACACCGGCAAGATCGTGCTGACCCTGCCGCCCACCCTCGGCGCCGCTCCCGACCCGGAGGGCACGGTCCTGATCACCGGCGGCACCGGCACCCTCGGCGGCCTGCTCGCCCGCCACCTCGTACGCACCGCCGGGGTACGACACCTGCTCCTGATCGGCCGGCGCGGCCCGGCCGCCGACGGCGCGGCCGAGTTGTCCGCCGAACTGACCGCGCTCGGCGCCCGGGTGACCATCGCGGCCTGCGACGCCGCCGACCGTGCGGCGCTGGCCGCGCTGCTCGCCGACATCCCGGCCGAACACCCGCTCACCTCGGTGATCCACGCCGCCGGCGTGATCGACGACGCGGCGCTGACCGCGCTCACCCCCGAGCGGCTGGACCGGGTGCTGCGCCCGAAACTGCACGCCGCCTGGAACCTGCACGAGCTGACCCGCGACCTCGACCTGGCCGAGTTCGTGCTGTTCTCCTCGATGGCCGGCACCTTCGGCGGCGCCGGACAGGCCAACTACGCCGCCGCGAACGCCTTCCTGGACGCGCTCGCCCAGCACCGCCGAGCCCGCGGCCTGGCCGCGACCGCGGCCGCCTGGGGTCTGTGGGCGCAGGCCAGCGGGATGACCGGACACCTGGGCGCCGAGGACCTGAACCGCATTGCCCGCACCGGCGTCGCCGCGCTGGAGACCGCCCACGCACTCACCCTGTACGACGCGCTCCGCGCGGCCGACCGCCCCACGATCGTGCCCGCCCGCCTGGACCCGGACGCGCTGCGCGCCGCCGCCCCGACCGTACCCGCACTGCTGCGCGACCTGGTGCGCCCGCGCGGACGCCGCGCCGCCGCCGACACCGCGCCGGACGCCGCGTCCCTGGCCGAGCGGCTGGCCCGACTGCCCGAGGAGCGGCGCCGGCAGACGCTGCTGACCCTGGTTCGCACCGAGACCGCCGCCGTCCTGGGCCACGCCACCCCGGACGCGGTCGCCCCGCTGCGCCCGTTCAAGGCCCTCGGCTTCGACTCGCTCACGTCGGTCGAACTGCGCAACCGCATCGGTGCGGCGACCGGCCTGCGCCTGCCCGTCACCCTGGTCTTCGACCACCCGACCCCGCAGGCCCTCGCCGACCACGTCGGCGCCGAACTCCTGGGCGTAGCGCCCGTGGTCGTCGAACCCGAGCGACCCGCCGCACACACCGACGACGACCCGATCGTGATCGTGAGCGTCGGCTGCCGCTACCCGGGCGGGGTGGCCGGACAGGACGAGATGTGGCGGATGCTCGCCGAGGGCACCGACACCATCGGACCCTTCCCCCAGGACCGGGGTTGGGAGTTGGACACACTCTTCGACCCGGACCCCGACCGGGTGGGCAAGTCGTACGTCCGTGAAGGCGGATTCGTCGCCGACGCGGTGCACTTCGACGCGGAGTTCTTCGGGATCTCGCCCCGCGAGGCGACCTCGATGGACCCGCAGCAGCGGCTCCTGTTGGAGACCGCGTGGGAAACGTTCGAGCAGGCCGGCATCGACCCCACCACGCTGCGCGGCAGCGGCACGGGCGTGTTCGTCGGGGCCATGGCGCAGGACTACCACGGCACTTCGCAGGCGATGGCCGAGGGCCAGGAGGGCTACCTGCTGACCGGGACCGCGACCAGCGTGATCTCCGGCCGGGTCTCCTACGTCCTGGGCCTGGAGGGGCCGGCGGTGACCGTGGACACCGCGTGCTCGTCATCCCTGGTCGCCCTGCACCTGGCGGCGAACGCACTGCGTGCGGGTGAGTGCGATCTCGCGCTTGCGGGCGGGGTGGCGGTGTTGACGTCGCCGCAGGCGTTCATCGAGTTCAGCCGGCAGCGCGGACTGGCCGCGGACGGGCGCTGCAAGCCCTTCGCGGCGGCGGCCAACGGCACCGGCTGGGGCGAGGGTGTCGGCCTGGTACTCGTCGAGCGGCTGTCCGACGCGCGCCGGCGCGGGCATCCGGTACTGGCCGTGGTGCGCGGCTCGGCGGTCAACCAGGACGGCGCCTCGAACGGGCTGACCGCACCCAACGGCCCCTCGCAACAGCGGGTGATCCGACAGGCGCTGCGCAACGCGGGCCTGGTCGCGACGGACGTCGACGCGGTCGAGGCGCACGGCACCGGGACCACGCTCGGCGACCCGATCGAGGCGCAGGCGCTGCTGGCGACCTACGGGCAGGACCGGCCGGCGCAACGGCCGCTGTGGCTGGGGTCGGTCAAGTCCAACATCGGGCACACCCAGGCCGCGGCGGGGGTCGCCGGGGTGATCAAGATGGTGCTCGCGCTGCGGCACGGGACGTTGCCGCCGACGTTGCACGTGGACGCGCCCACGCCGCATGTGGACTGGGCGTCGGGACAGGTGCGGCTGCTTACCGAGCCGGTGGCGTGGCCGGCGGGGGAACGGGTGCGTCGGGCCGGGATCTCCTCGTTCGGGGTGAGCGGGACCAACGCGCACGTGATCATCGAGCAGGCGCCGGCGGAGGGCGCGGTCGATGCCGCGCCGGTCGATGCCGCACCGGTCGATGCCTCGCCGGCCGCCGTGCTCGGGGGGATCGTGCCGTGGGTGGTGTCCGCGCGATCCCAGGCCGGGTTGCGGGCGCAGGCGGCGCGGCTGCGGGACTGGGCCGCCGCGCATCCGGACTTTGCCCCGGCCGACGTGGCCGCCTCGCTGGTGCGCGGGCGGGCGGTGTTCGAGCGGCGCGCGGTGGTCCGGGGTCGGGATACCGACGAACTGGTCGCCGCACTGGCTGATTTGGCCGCCTCGCCGGCAACGGGCGAGGCGCCGACGGCGATCGGGCCCGGGCCGGTGTTCGTCTTCCCCGGCCAGGGATCGCAATGGGTTGGCATGGCGGCGGAGTTGCTGACGTGCTGCCCGGTCTTCGCGGAGACCGTCACGCAGTGCGCCGAGGTGATGGACCCGCTGCTGCCGGGCTGGGCGCTGCTCGACGTGCTGCGCGGCACCGACGACGAGACGGCCGAACTGCTGCGCCGGGTCGAGGTGGTGCAACCCGTGCTGTTCGCGGTGATGGTGGGTCTGGCCCGCTGGTGGGAGTCGTGCGGGGTGCGACCGGCCGCGGTGATCGGGCACTCCCAGGGCGAGATCGCCGCCGCGTACATGGCCGGCCACCTGACCCTGCCGGACGCCGCCCGGATCGCCGCGCTGCGGATCCGCGCGGTGCAGGCCGCCGACATGATTCGCGGCGCGATGGTGGCCGTCGCGGTATCCGCCCTGCGGGCCGAGGAGTTGATCACCCGCACCGGCACCGGGGACCTGGTCAACGTGGGCGGGATCAACAGCCCGACCAACACCGTGTTGTCCGGCGACACCGACGCCTTGGCCCTGATCGTGGCCGACTGCGAGCGCGAGGGTGTACGGGCGCGCTGGATCCCGGCCGCATACTCCTCGCACTCGCCGCAGATGGACGCTGTACGCGGCGACCTGGAACGCCTGCTCGCGGGCATCCAACCCACCCCCGGGCGGGTGCCGATGTACTCCACGGTCACCGGCGGCCGACTCGCCGACGACGCGCTGCTCGACATCGACTACTGGTTCGAGAACATGCGGCGCACCGTGCGGTTCGAGGAGGCGATCGGCGCGGCGGCGGCCGACGGACACACCGTGTTCCTCGAATGCAGCTCGCACCCCGGCCTGGTGGTGCCGCTCGGCGACACCCTGGACTCGCTCGGCGTGCACGGCGCCACCCTGGAGACGCTGCGCCGCGCGGACGGCGGCGCCGATCGGCTGCTCGCCGCGCTCTCCGCGATGTTCGTGCACGGCGGCGCGGTGGACTGGGCCGGGCTGCTACCGGGTCGCCGGGTCGCGCTGCCCACGTACGCCTTCCAGCGTCGGCGGCACTGGGTGGAGCCCGTCGGACCGGCCCGAGGGGGCGTCGGCTGGGGGCAGTTCGCGGTGGAGCACCCGATCCTGGGCGCCGGGGTCGACCTGGCCGACGGCTCGGCGACCGTGTTCACCGGGCGCCTGGACACCACCACACACGGTTGGCTCGCCGACCACCTCGTGCTCGGCGAAGTCCTGGTCCCGGGCACGGTGTTCGTGGACCTGGCGCTGCGCGCGGGCGGCGCCCTCGGCTGTGCGGTGGTCGAGGAGTTGGCCCTGCACGAGCCGCTGGTGTTGCCGGACGCGGACGGGGTGCGGATCCAGGTCACCGTCGAGGCACCGGACGACGCGGGTACGCGGGCGCTGACCATACACTCCCGGCCCGAGGACGCGCCCGCCGCCGAGCCGTGGACCCGACACGCCTCGGGCACGGTGGCCCCCGGCGCGCACCGGCCGCAGCAGGAGTCCGGGCCGTGGCCGCCGATCGGGGCGACGCCGCTGGACGTGGCGGACGTATATCGGCGGTTGACCGAACTGGGCCTGGGCTACGGCCCGACGCTCGCCGGACTGCGGGCGGCGTGGCGGCGCGGCGACGACCTGTTCGCCGAGGTCGCGCGCACCGCCGACGGCGAACGTGGCACCGCCCGCTTCGGCCTGCACCCGGCCCTGCTCGATGCGGCCCTGCACGGGCTTGCCCCCGGCTCGGCACCCGGCGGCGCACCGACCGAGGTGCGGCTGGCCGGCGCCTGGCGCGGGGTGACGCTGGGCGGCGATGCCGGTACCGCCGGCCGGATTCGGCTGCGGGGCGTCGACGGGAACGGCGTCGAGGTCGAACTGGCCGACGAGGCAGGCCGATCCATGGCGCGGATCGAGTCGGTGGCGCTGCGGCCATGGACCGCGGGGCAGGTGCGGGCGGCCGGGCGGGCCCGACCGTGGTTGACCCGCTGGGAGTGGGCCCGGGTCGAGCCGACCGACCCGGCGGCGGCAGGAGGTCGCTGGGCCGTGCTCGGTGCGCGGGCCTGGGACGGGGTGCCGGCCTATGCGACCGCCGCCGAACTGATCGCGGCCGTCGAGGTCGGCGTCCCGGTTCCGGATCTGGTCGCGCTGCCCGTGCGGATCGACCCGGCCGGCGGGCTCGATCCGGAGGCGATCCGGGCCACGATCCGGGCGGTGCGCGAGACCCTGCGGCAGTGGCGGGCCGAGCCGCGGCTGGCGGCCTCCCGCCTGGTCGTGGTGACCCACGACGCGGTCTCGGCGCGGCCCGAGGACCGGGTCACCGATCCGGGCGCGGCGGCGGTGTGGGGCGTGGTCCGGGCGGCCCGGGCGGCGGACCCCGAGCGGTTCGTGCTCGCCGACGTGGACGGGGAGGACGGGTCCTGGCCGGTGCTGCTGGCCGAAGCGTCCGCCGGTCGCGCCGAGTTCGCGATCCGCGCGGGCACGGTACTGCTGCCGGGCCTGGCCCGGGTACCGGCGGGCGAGACCGGCACGGCGGGCTTCCCGACCGACGGCACGGTATTGGTCACTGTCGCGACCGACCCGACCGACCCGACCGACCCGACCGACCCGACCGACCCGACCGACGGTACCGACCCGGTCGGCGCACTGCTGGCTCGGCACCTGGTGACCGCCCACGGAGTGCGCCGGCTGATCCTGGCCGGCGGGCCCGCCGCCGGGATGCCGCTTGCTCGGGAACTGGCCGCGCAGGGCGCGGAGATCGACGTGGTCGTCTGCGACGTGACCGACCGCACCGAACTGGCGAAGCTGCTGGCCACGATCCCCGAGCACAGCCCGCTGACCGCCGTGGTGCACACCGCCGGGCTCGGCCGGTCGCACACCGAGGCCATGCTGCGGGCCCGGGTGGACGCGGCCGTACACCTGCACGAACTCACCCGCGATGCCGACCTGTCCGCCTTCGTGCTCTGCACCGCCCTGGACGGCGTACTCGCCGACCCCGGGCGCGGCGAACACGCGGCCGGCGACGCCTTCCTGGACGCCCTGGCCCGGCACCGGCACGCCGCCGGGCTGCCCGCGCTCGCGCTGGCCTGGGCACCGGGGGCCGAACCGGTCGCCGGGCTGCTGCCGTTGCCCGGCGAGCAGGCCACGGTCCTGTTCGACCGGGCCCTCGGGCTGCCCGAACCGGCCCTGATCCCGCTCGCGCCGGACACCTCGGCGCTGCGCCGGGCCGAACCGGGCGCACTGCCGGCGCTGTTGACCACGCTGGTGGCCGACCCGAACCACCGCGTCGGCGCCGCCGCCGAGGCGGCGCCCGCGCTGATCGGCCGACTGCTCGACCTGCCGGACGACGAGCGGGAAAGCGCCCTGGTCGACCTGGTTCGCGGCTGCGCCGCCGCGATCCTCGGTCATGCCGATCCGACCGCGATCGAGACGGGAGCGGCGTTCAAGGATCTCGGCTTCGACTCGCTGACCGCCCTGGAGATGCGCAACCGACTGCGCGCCGCGCTGGGCCTGACCCTGCCGGCCACGCTGATCTTCAGCCACCCCAACGCGGCGGCCCTGGGCCGGCACCTGCACGGTCTGCTGCGCCGCGAGCACGGGGTCTCGTGGGACTCGGTGCTCGGCGAGATCGACCGGGTCGAGGCGATGCTCGCACAACTCGACGACGCGGACCGCGCCAGGGCGACGGAGCGGCTGCGGGACCTGATCGGCGGCCCGGAAGCCCCGCTCGCCGGCCGCGAGTCGGGCGCGAACGGTGACGCGGCCGGCGGCCGAGGGTTCGACGCGGCCACCGACGAGGAGCTGTTCGACTTCATCGACGGCGGGATCGAGCACTGATTCGACAACGGCGGGATCGAGGACCGACGACAGATCGCGGGGCTGGGACTCTCCCGTCCTCCTGAACAGGCAAGGAGAAGCACCGATGGCGAACGAAGACAAGCTCCGCGACTATCTGCGCCGGGCCACCACCGAACTGCAGGAGACCCGACTGCGGTTGCGCGAGACAGAGGACAAGTGGCACGAACCGCTCGCCATCGTCGGCATGCACTGCCGCTACCCGGGCGGGGTGGCCTCGCCGGACGACCTGTGGGACCTGGTCGACGCGGGCACCGACGCGATCACCGGACTGCCCCCGGGCCGGGGCTGGGAGGTGGACGAGGCCGCGAACGGGACGTCGTACCGGGGCGGTTTCCTGACCGACGCGGCCGACTTCGACGCCGACTTCTTCGGCATCTCGCCGCGCGAGGCGCTGGCCATGGATCCGCAGCAGCGGGTGCTCCTGGAGGCGTCCTGGACGGTCTTCGAGCACGCCGGGATCGATCCGACCACGCTGCGCGGCAGCCGTACCGGGGTGTTCGTCGGGGTGATCGCCAGTGACTACCTGTCGCGCCTGGCCCGGGTGCCCAAGGAGGTCGAGGGCCATCTGCTGACCGGCAGCCTGGTCAGCGTGGCGTCCGGTCGTCTCGCCTACCACTTCGGGCTGGAGGGCGCGGCGGTCACCGTGGACACCGCCTGCTCGTCCTCGCTGGTGGCGGTACACCTGGCCGGCCAGGCGCTGCGCGCGGGCGAGTGCGACCTGGCCCTGGTCGGCGGGGCCACCGTCCTGGCCACCCCAGGCGCGTTCGACGAGTTCTCCCGGCAGCAGGGCCTGGCCGGCGACGGTCGTTGCAAGTCCTTCGCGGCCGGTGCAGACGGCACCGGCTGGAGCGAGGGTGTGGGCCTGCTGCTGATGGAGCGGTTGTCCGACGCGCGCCGCAACGGACACCGGGTGCTCGCTGTGGTGCGCGGCTCGGCGGTCAACCAGGACGGCGCCTCGAACGGACTGACCGCGCCGAACGACCTGGCCCAGGAGCGGGTGATCCGGCAGGCGCTGGCCAATGCCCGACTGGCCGCGAGCGACGTGGACGCGGTGGAGGCACACGGCACCGGCACCCGACTCGGCGACCCGATCGAGGCCCAGGCGCTGCTGGCGACCTACGGGCAGGACCGGCCGGCCGCACGGCCGTTGCGGCTGGGCTCGATCAAGTCGAACATCGGCCACGCCCAGGCGGCGGCCGGGGTGGCGGGCGTGATCAAGATGGTGCAGGCGCTGCGGCACGGTGTGCTGCCGCGCACGTTGCACGTGGACGAGCCGACGCCGCACGTGGACTGGTCCGCCGGGCGGGTGGCGCTGCTCACCGAGCCGATGGCGTGGCCGGCGGGTGAACGGGTGCGCCGCGCGGGGGTGTCCTCGTTCGGGGTGAGCGGGACCAACGCGCACGTGATCGTGGAGGAGGCGCCGCCGGTCGAGGAACCGGTCGGGGCGGCCGATCCGGTGCGGCCCCTCGGCGTAGTGACGCCATGGGTGGTGTCGGCGCGCACCGAGGACGGCCTGCGGGCCCAGGTGGAGCGGTTGCGGGAGTGGGCGATCGATCATCCGGAGGCCGATCCGGCCGACGTGGGCCGGTCGTTGGCCTCGGGGCGGGCACTGTCCGGCCACCGGGCCGTGGTACTCGGCCGGGACGCGGCGGAGTTGGTCGAGGGGTTGTCCGTCGTGGTGGACGGCGAGCCCGAGGCGATCGTTGGCGAGGCCCGGCGCGGATCGGGCCGTACCGCCGTGTTGTTCACCGGGCAGGGGGTGCGCTCGCGCGGGATGGCGCGCGAACTGCACGCGGCGTTCCCGGTGTTCGCGGCGGCGCTGGACGAGGTGTGTGCCGCGTTCGACGCGGTGTTGCCGTTCTCGGTACGGGACGTGCTGCTGGCGGAGGGCGAGGGCGGCGGCGCGGACGGTGACGGCGGCGAGGACACCGGTGTGGCGCAACCGGCGTTGTTCGCCTACGAGGTGGCGCTGTACCGGTTGTGGACCTCGTGGGCGGCGGCGCCCGACGCGGTGGCCGGGCACTCGCTCGGCGAGGTGGTCGCGGCCTATGTGGCAGGGGTGTTCTCGCTCGCCGACGCCACCACGTTCGTCGCGGCCCGCGCCACGCTGATGAGCGCGCTGCCGCCCGGTGGCGCGATGGTCGCGGTGGGCACGTCGGAGAGCGCGGCGGCCCGGTTGCTCGCCGACCATCCGGGGGTGGCCATCGCGGCGGTGAACGGGCCGACCGGCGTGGTGCTTTCCGGCGAGGCGGCGGCCGTGGCGGAGGTTGCCCGGGTGTGTGCCGAGCGCAGGCTGCGCATCTCCCGGCTGCGGGTGTCGCATGCGTTCCACTCGGCGCTGATGGAACCGATGCTGGACGAACTGGCCGAGGTCGTCTCGGGATTGACGCTGCGTCCGGCGCGCATGGCGATCGGGTCGAACGTGACCGGCCGGATCGGGTCGGCGGAGCAGCTGTGCGATCCGCGCTATTGGGTGGACCACGTGCGGCGCGCGGTGCGCTTCGGCGATGTGCTGGACGCGCTGCGCGCCGACGGGGTGCGTACGTTCGTCGAGATCGGGCCGGACGCCGCGTTGACCCCGATGGTTGCCGATGTCACGGCCGACGCCGACGATGTGGTGGCGGTCGCCACCCGGCGGCGTGACCGCGACCCGGTGACGGGTGTGGTCGAGGCGCTGGCCCGGGTGTTCGTGCGCGGCGCGGTGGTGGACTGGGCGGCGTTGGTGCCCGGACGGTGGGTCGAGCTGCCCACGTACGCCTTCACCCGGCGGCGCTTTTGGCTGGACGCCGGTACCGGCGCGGGCGACCCGACCGGCCTGGGGCAGGGGACGGTGGATCACCCGCTGCTCGGTGCGGTGGTCGGCCTGGCCGATGGACACGGTTCGTTGTTCACCGGGCGGTTGTCCCTGGACACCCATCCGTGGCTGGCCGATCACGTCGTCCTGGACACCGTCCTGCTGCCCGGGACCGCGTTCCTGGAACTGGCCCTGCACACCGGGCGCCGGGTGGGCTGCGATCGGGTCGAGGAACTGTCCCTGGAGACCCCGCTCGCGTTCGGCGAGCGCGGTGGTTGCCAGGTGCAGGTATGGATCGAGGCGGCCGGCCCCGACGAGCGGCGGCGGGCGATCACCATCCACTCCCGGCCGGACGACGGAGACGGCGACGAGGGGTGGATCCGCAACGCGGTGGGCACGGTCGCGCCGGTCGAGGACGAGGCGCCCGCCGACGCCGTCGCCGACCCGACCCCCTGGCCGCCGACGGGCGCGACACCCGTGCCGATCGACGACTTCTACCCCTGGCTGGCCGACAACGGCGTGGCCTACGGACCGTGCTTCCGGGCGGTGCGCGCGGTCTGGCGTCGCGGGGAGGAGATCTTCGGCGAGATTGCGCTACCCGAGCAGGTCGGGTACGAGGCCGACCGGTTCGGCGTGCACCCCGCGCTGATGGACGCCACCCAACACCTTCTCGGGGTGGCCGCGTTCGCGGACCCGGCGGAGAGCGAGGGCGGCGGTTTGGCGCTGCCGTTCTCGTGGCGTGAGGTACGGCTGCACACTCCCGGCGCGGCCTCGGTACGGGCGCGGGTGGTGCGGACCGGGCCGGAGTCGGTGACGCTGAGCCTGGCCGACGAGGACGGCCGACCCGTCGCCGAGGTCGAGTCGTTGGCCGTGCGGCCGATCTCGGCCGAACAACTGCGCACCTCCACGGCGGGTCGCCGCGACCCGCTGTACACGCTGCGCTGGACGCCACTGCCCCGGCCGTCGGCCGCGCCGGGCATCGGATCCCCGGCGATCATCGCCGATTCGGGCTCGGGGGACCCGTTCGCGGGCCGGCTCGGCGGCACCGTACATCCCGATCTGACCGCGCTCGCCGACGCGGTGGACGCCGGGCTGCCCACGCCCGAGGTCGTCGTCCTCGCGTGGCCCACGATCCCGGCCGGACCGCTCGGCGACGTGCCGGACCCGGACGACGTACACGCCGCCGTACACCGGGCGTTGGCCACCGTGCAGACCTGGCTCGGGGACGAACGCTTCACCGGCGCCCGCCTCGTCGTGGTCACCCGGGGTGCGGTCGCCGTCGCGGACGAGGAGGTGCGGGATCCGGCCGCCGCCGCCGTCGGCGGCCTGGTGCGGTCGGCCCAGTCCGAGCACCCGGACCGGCTCGTCCTCGTCGACCTGGACGAAGACGCGGCCTCGCCCGGGGCGCTGCCGGCCGCGATCGGCGCGGGCGAGCCGCAACTCGCGGTACGGGCCGGGGTGGCGTACCTGCCCAGGCTCACCCGGACACCCGCAATCGAGCCGAGCACGCCACTGTTCGCGCCCGACGGTACGACCATGGTCACCGGCGGCACCGGTGCGCTCGGCGCCCTGGTCGCCCGGCACCTGGTGGTCGCGCACGGGGTGCGCCGGCTGCTCCTGGTCAGCCGGCGCGGGATCGCCGCACCGGGCGCAGGGTCGCTCGCCGCCGAACTCACCGGCCTGGGCGCGACGGTCGACGTGGTGGCCTGCGACGTGTCGGACCGGGCCGACCTGGCCAAGAAGCTGGCCGCGATCCCGTCCGCACACCCACTGTCCGCCGTGGTGCACGTCGCGGGCGTGGTCGACGACGGGGTGATCGGCGCACTGACGCCCGAGCGGGTCGACCGGGTGTTGCGGCCCAAGGTCGACGCGGCGCTGCACCTGCACGAGTTGACCCGGGACGCGGACCTGACCGCGTTCGTGCTGTTCTCCTCGGTGGCCGGGGTGATCGGCAGCCTCGGACAGGCGAACTACGCGGCCGGCAACGCCTTCCTGGACGCCTTCGCACAGCGGCGACGTGCCCTCGGGCTGCCCGCGGTGTCCATGGCCTGGGGATTGTGGGCCGAGGAAAGCGGGCTGATGCGTGAGGAGTTCGCCGAGACCGACCGGCAACGCATCAACCGCAGCGGTGTATTGCCGCTGTCCGACGAACAGGGCCTGGCACTGTTCGACGCGGCGCTCGCGCACGGCGAGCCGATCCTGGCCCCGGTCCGCCTGGACCTGAGCGCGCTGCGCCGCCTGGAGGACGAACTTCCCGCCATCCTGCGCGGATTGGTGCCCACTTCGCGCCGCGACGGCGCCCGCCCCGGCGCGGCGGACACCCGCCGACTGGCCCAGCGGCTCGCCGGCCGCTCCGAGCCGGAGCAGCTGCGCCTGCTCACCGAACTGACCCGCGCCCAGGCCGCCGTGGTGCTCGGGCACGCGGGCGCCGACGCGGTCGCCGCCGACCGCGCGTTCACCGAACTGGGCTTCGACTCGCTCACCGCGCTGGAGATGCGCAACCGGCTCAACACGGTCACCGGCCTGCGGCTGCCCGCCACGGTGCTGTTCGACTATCCCAACGCCGCCGCGCTGGCCCGCTTCCTGCGCGCCGAGACGCTGCGCGTACCGCAGTACACCCAGGCGGCGGCGAACACTGCCGCCAAGGCCCGGACTTCGGACGAACCGATCGCCATCGTGGCGATGAGCTGTCGCTACCCGGGCGGCATCGACACCCCCGAGGAGTTGTGGCGCTGCGTCGCCGGCGGAGTGGACCTGACCTCGCCGTTCCCGACCGACCGCGGCTGGGACCTGGGCGCGCTGTACGACCCGGACCCGGACCGCTCCGGGCGCTGCTACACCCGCGAGGGCTCGTTCATGCGCGACATCGACCGCTTCGACGCCGAACTGTTCGGGATCTCCCCGCGCGAGGCGCTGGCCATGGACCCGCAACAGCGGCTGCTCCTGGAGACCTCCTGGGAGGCGTTCGAACGCGCGGGCATCGACCCGTCCTCGCTGCGCGGGAGCAATACGGCGGTCTTCGCGGGCCTGATGTACGCGGACTACGCCGCGGGTCGAGTGGGCGACGTGGGCGACGAGTTGGAAGCGTACATCGGCAACGGCAACTCGTTCGGCGTCGCCTCCGGTCGGGTCGCCTACACGCTGGGACTGGAGGGCCCGGCGGTGACCGTGGACTCGGCCTGCTCGTCCTCGCTGGTCGCGCTGCACTGGGCGGCGCACGCGCTGCGCAGCGGGGAATGTGATCTCGCGCTGGCGGGCGGGGCGACGGTGATGTCCACGCCCAGTGTCTTCGTGGAGTTCGCCCGGCAGCGCGGCCTGGCACCCGACGGCCGGTGCAAGTCGTTCGCCGCGGCGGCCGACGGCACGGCGTGGGGCGAGGGCATCGGCATGTTGCTGGTGGAGCGGCTGGCCGATGCGCGCCGCAACGGACATCCGGTCCTCGCGGTGCTGCGGGGTTCGGCGATCAACCAGGACGGCGCCTCCAACGGCCTCACCGCGCCCAACGGCCCGTCGCAACAGCGGGTGATCCGGCAGGCGCTGGCGAACGCCGGGCTGGCCACGGCCGATGTGGACGCGGTCGAGGCGCACGGCACCGGGACGGTACTCGGCGACCCGATCGAGGCCCAGGCGCTGCTGGCCACCTACGGTCGGGACCGGCCGGCGGAACGGCCGCTGTGGTTGGGATCGATCAAGTCGAACTTCGGCCACACCCAGGCGGCGGCCGGGGTGGCCGGGGTGATCAAGATGGTGATGGCGATGCGGCACGGGATGTTGCCGCCGACGCTGCACGTGGACGAACCCTCGCCGCATGTGAACTGGTCGACCGGGCGGGTCGAACTGCTCGCCGAGGGGCGACCGTGGCCCGAGGTGGGGCGGGCCCGTCGGGTGGCGGTGTCCTCGTTCGGGATCAGCGGGACCAACGCGCACGTCATCCTCGAACAGGCCGACGAGGAGCCGGAACCGGCCGCCCGAACCACGTCCGGTACCGGCATCGGCGGGGTGCTGCCGTGGGTGCTCTCGGCCCGGACCGAGGCGGGCGTGCGGGCCCAGGCGGCCCGGCTGAGGGACTGGGCCGAGGCCCGGCCCGAGGTCGATCCGGCCGACGTGGGCTGGTCGTTGGCGTCGGGACGGTCCGTATTCGAGCGGCGCGCGGTGGTGTGGGGCCGGGACGGCGCGGAGTTGACGGCGGGCCTGGACGCGCTGGCGGCCGGGCGGGATGCGGGAGCACGTGCCGTGCTTGCCGGCGGCACCGGCGTGTCGGGCGAGGCGGCCGTCGGGCCGGTGTTCGTGTTTCCCGGTCAGGGCTCGCAGTGGGTCGGGATGGCAGCGGAACTGCTGACCTGCTGCCCGGTGTTCGCCGAGTCGGTGGCGGAGTGCGCGGCGGCGATGGATCCGCTGCTGGCCGACTGGGCACTGCTCGACGTGCTCCGGGACGCGTCCGCCGCGCTGTTGGAGCGGGTGGATGTGATCCAGCCCGTGCTGTTCGCCGTGATGGTCGGCCTGGCCCGGTGGTGGGAGTCGTGCGGGGTGCGACCGAGCGCGGTGATCGGGCACTCCCAGGGGGAGATCGCCGCCGCGCATGTGGCGGGCTTCCTGTCCCTGGAGGACGCGGTCCGGATCGTGGTGCTGCGCAGCCGGGCACTGCGGGGGCTGGCGGCCGACGGTGACGGGATGTTGTCGGTGGGCGTGTCCGCCGAGCGTGGCCGCGAACTCGTGGCACGCGTGCAGGGATTGTCCCTGGCGGCGGTCAACGGGCCCGACAGCGTGGTGCTTTCCGGGCCGGTCGAGGGCCTTACGCCGATCGCCGCCGCGTGCGAGCGCGACGGGGTTCGGGCGCGATGGATCCCGGTGGACTACGCCTCGCACTCGGCGCGGATGGACGACGTACGCGAGGTGCTGGCCGAGTCGCTGGCCGGGGTCGAGCCGGGGATCGGGCGGGTGCCGATGTACTCGACCGTGAGCGGGCTGAAGGTCACCGATGCGGCGGATCTGGGCGGGGAGTACTGGTTCGAGAACTTGCGTCGCACCGTGCAGTTGGCCACGGCGGTCGGGGCGGCGGCGGCCGACGGGCACAGCGTGTTCGTCGAATGCAGCCCGCACCCCGGTCTGGTGGTGCCGCTCGGCGACACCCTCGACGCCCTCGGGAGCACGTCCGGCACGGTCCTGGAGACGCTGCGCCGGGGCGAGGGCGGCCCCGAACGCCTGGTCGCGGCACTGGCAGCGGCCTTCGTGAGCGGCCTGCCGGTCGACTGGGCCGGGCTGCTGCACCACGACGGGGTCCGGCGAGTACAGCTGCCGACATACGCCTTCCAGGGCCGCCGCTTCTGGCTCGAACCGGACATGGGCACGGCGCTGCCCGGCCGGACGACACCGACGCCGGTGGTGGGCGACACCGAGGACAGCAGGTTGTGGGAGGCGCTGGAGGCGGCGGGCGCCGAGGACTTGGCCGCCGAACTGGAGGTGGCGGCGGACGCGCCGCTGAGCGACGTGTTGCCGGCGCTGACGTCCTGGCGGGCGCGGCGGCGGGCGGACGCGACGGTGCGGTCCTGGCGGTACGGAGTGCGGTGGGAGCCGTGGGCGGCGCCGGCCGCCTCCGCCGACAGGATGGGGCGTCTGCTGCTCGTCGCTCCGGACGGGGAGATCGGGGACGTGCTCGCGGGCGCGCTGGCCGAGTGTGGTGCCGAGGTGGTGGTGCTGTCCGCGGAGGGGGAGCGGACCGCGTTGGCGCGGCGGCTCGCGGCGATCGGCGAGGAGGGTATGCCGGCCGGGGTGGTGTCGTTGTCGGCGGTGGGTTGCGCCGCCGACGCGGATCCCGTGTCCGCGCTCGCGCCGGTGCTCACGCTGGTGCAGGCGCTGGGCGACGCCGGGATCGAGGCGCCGTTGTGGGTGCTGACGCGCGGCGCGGTGTCGGTGCTGGGCGAGGAGCCGACCGGCCCGGCGGGTGCGGCCGTGCAGGGGCTCGGGCGGGTGGTCGGGCTGGAACATCCCGGGCGGTGGGGTGGGCTGATCGATCTGCCGCAGGTGGTGGACGGCCGGGTGGCGGAGACGCTGGCCCGGATCCTGGCAGCCGGCGCGGGCGGCACCGGCTCGGGTGAGGACGAGATCGCGATCCGGCCGCTGGGAGTGTTCGTCCGGCGGTTGGCGCGGATGGCCGGGCCGGAGGGCAGCGGGACGAGCCGGTGGCGCCCCGGTGGTACGGCGTTGGTCACCGGCGGTACCGGTGCGCTGGGCGGGCGGGTCGCGCGGTGGCTGGTCCGGGAGGGCGTCGAGCGGGTGGTGTTGGCCGGGCGGCGTGGGCCCGACGCGCCGGGCGCGGACCGACTGCGCGAGGAACTGGCGGCGGCCGGGGCCGAGGTGGCGGTGCTCGCCTGTGACCTGGGCGATCGCGACGCGGTGGCTGCGCTGTTGGCGGAGGTACGGGCCGGCGGCCGGCGGATCGACACCGTCGTACACGCGGCCGGCGCGGTGGTGGTCGGCCCGCTGGCGGACAGCACCGTCGCGGATCTCGCCGACGCCTCGGCGGCCAAGGTCGGCGGCGCGCTGCTCTTGGACGAGTTGTTGCGGGCCGACGAGCCCGACACCGTGGTGCTGTTCTCCTCCGCCGCCGGGGTGTGGGGCGGCGCGGGGCAGGGGGCGTACGCGGCGGCCAATGCCTGCCTCGACACGATCGCCGAGCGGCGCCGGGCGCGCGGGCTGCATACCGTCTCGATCGCTTGGGGGCAGTGGGCCGGTGGCGGGATGGCCGACGGCGCGGCCGGCGCGCACCTCGACCGGATCGGGGTCCCGGCGATGGACCCGGATCGGGCCCTGGAGGCACTGCGGCAGGCCCTGGACGAGGACCTGACCTGCGTCACCGTGGCCGACGTGGACTGGCCGAGGTTTGCCGCCGGGTACACGGCGGCCCGGCCGCGACCGCTGATCGCGGACCTGGTGGCGGCGGAGGTCGCGGCGGCGCCGGTCACCGAAGCGCGCGGGGCGGGCGAGCCGGACGGTCCGAGTGTGTGGCGGGCCCGACTGGCCGAACTGGGCGCGGCGGATCGGGAGGCGGAACTGCTCGCGCTGGTCCGCACCGAGGTCGCCGCGCAGTTGGGCCACGCCGACCCGGCCGCGATCGAACCCGAACGGCCGTTCCGCGACCTCGGGTTCGACTCGCTCGCGGCGGTGGGCCTGCGCAACCGACTGACCGAGACCATCGGTCTGCGGCTGCCCAGCACGCTGGTCTTCGACCACCCGACGGCCGTCGCACTGGCCGCGCACATCGACGGCGAACTCTTCGCCGAGACCGTCGGGACGGTCTCCGTCTTCGCCGAACTGGACCGCCTGGAAGCGGCGCTCGGCGAACTGGGCGGCGACTTCGCCGAACGGGGCAGAGTCGGTGCCCGGTTGGCCGAACTCGCCGGGAAATGGCGGGAGATCGAGGCCGCGAGCCAAAAGGCCGAGCCCGAGGGAGCCGACTTCGCGGCAGCGGAGGACGAGGAGATGTTCGACATGCTCGGAAAGGAGTTCGGCATCTCCTGAGCGGGGCCGGCGACGACCGCCGGTCACGGGTCCCGACGGCACACGGCTCGATCAGGTTCGACCAGGCAGAGGACGGACGTACGGACATGTCGAACGAAGAACGGCTGCGGCACTTCCTCCGGGAGACCGCCACGGATCTGCGCCGCACCAAGCAGCGGCTGCACGAGGTGGAGTCGGCCGCCCGCGAGCCGGTGGCGATCGTGGCGATCGGGTGCCGACTGCCGGGCGGCGTGCGCTCCGCCGAGGACCTGTGGGAGCTGGTGCGGACCGGGACGGACGCGATCGCCGGCTTCCCGTCCGACCGGGGCTGGGATCCGGCGAACGTCTACGCGGACCTGCCAGGCGGCGAGGGCGTCTCGGGCGGTTCGGCCGGCTCCGGCGGGTCGACCACCCGGCAGGGCGGATTCGTCTACGACGCGGCTGCGTTCGACGCCGAGTTCTTCGGCGTCTCGCCGCACGAGGCGTTGGCGATGGACCCGCAACAGCGGCTGCTCCTGGAGACCGCGTGGGAGACCTTCGAGCGGGCCGGCATCGATCCGCTGTCGATCCGGCGCAGCCGGACCGGCGTGTTCGTCGGCGCCGGTGCGCTCGGCTACGGCGGCGGGATGCGGGCGGACAACGCCGAGATCCAGGCCCATCGGGTCACCGGCGGCTCGATGTCCGTGGTGTCGGGGCGGATCGCCTACACGCTCGGTCTGGAGGGCCCGGCGGTCACCCTCGACACGGCGTGTTCGTCGTCGCTGGTGGCGCTGCACCTGGCGGCCAACGCGCTGCGTTCGGGGGAGTGCGACCTGGCCCTGGCCGGGGGCGTCACGGTGATGGCCCGGCCGACCGCCTTCGTGGAGTTCTCCCGGCAGGGCGGATTGGCCTCGGACGGCCGCTGCCGGTCGTTCGCGGCGGCGGCGGACGGCACCGGGTGGGGTGAGGGTGTCGGGCTGCTGCTGGTGGAGCGGTTGTCGGATGCGCGGCGCAACGGCCATCCCGTACTGGCGGTGCTGCGCGGCTCGGCGGTGAACCAGGACGGCGCGTCGAACGGGTTGACCGCGCCGAACGGGCCGTCGCAACAGCGGGTGATTCGACAGGCGTTGGCGGCGGCGGGCTTGTCGGCCGCCGATGTGGACGCGGTGGAGGCGCATGGGACCGGGACGGTGCTCGGCGACCCGATCGAGGCGCACGCGCTGTTGGCCACCTACGGGCGGGATCGGCCCGCGGATCGGCCGTTGTGGCTGGGGTCGGTCAAGTCCAACATCGGGCACACCCAGTCCGCGGCCGGGGTCGCCGGGGTGATCAAGATGGTGATGGCCCTGCGGCACGGGCTGCTGCCGCGCACCCTGCATGTGGACCGGCCGTCGCCGCACGTGGACTGGGCCTCGGGACGGGTCGAGCTGCTGACCGACGAGGTGCCGTGGCCCGCGGGCGGTCGGGTGCGTCGGGCGGGTGTGTCGTCGTTCGGGATCAGCGGGACGAACGCGCATGTGGTCCTGGAGGAGGCGCCGGCCGTCGAGGGGGCTTCGGGGGAGGGGGCCGAACCCGCGCCGGGTGTCGGTGGGTTGATTCCGTGGGTGGTGTCGGCGCGCTCCCCGGGGGCGTTGCGCGCGCAGGCGGCGCGGTTGCGGGAGCCGGCGGTCGCGGATCCGGCGGATGTCGGTCGGTCCTTGGTGACGGGGCGGGCGTTGCTCGACCATCGGGCGGTGGTGCTGGGTCGGGACGCCGCCGAGTTGGGCCGTGGACTGGCCGCGTTGGCGGCCGGGTCTCCGGGTGCGGTCGAGCCGTCGGAGGGGGGAACTCCGGTCGTGGTGACCGGGAATGTGCCGCGAGCGGGTGGTGCGGGTGGTCGGGTCGCCGGGCGGGGTGCGGTGGTGTTCACCGGGCAGGGGGGCCGGTTGCCCGGGATCGGGCGGGAACTGTACGCGGCGTTCCCGGTGTTCGCCCGAGCGCTGGACGAGGTGGGTGCGGCGTTCGACGCGGTGGTGCCGTTCTCGGTCCGGGACGTGTTGCTCGGCGTGGAGGGCACGGTCGGCGTCGATGCCGAGAACACCGGCGTGGCTCAGCCGGTGTTGTTCGCGTTCGAGGTGGCGCTGTACCGGCTGTGGAGTTCGCTGGGGTCGGTCCCGGATTTCGTGGTCGGACACTCGCTGGGTGGGATCGTCGCGGCGCATGTGGCGGGGGTGTTCTCGCTCGCGGACGCGGTGGCGTTCGTCGCGGCGCGGGCCCGGTTGATGAGCGCGTTGCCGGGCGGGGGCGCGATGCTCGCGGTGGGGGCGAGCGAGGCGCAGGTCACCGCGCTGTCGGATGGGCTGCCGGTGTCGATCGCGGCGGTCAACGGACCGGCGAGTGTGGTGGTTTCGGGCGCGGTGGCGGCGGTGGACGAGGTGGCGGCGCGGTGTGCGGCGCGCAGTTGGCGCAGTTCGCGGTTGCGGGTCTCGCACGCCTTCCATTCGGTGCTGATGGAGCCGATGTTGGCCGAACTACGGGACGTGCTTGGCCGGTTGTCGTTCGGGGCGCCGGAGATCGGGTTGGTGTCGGATACCACCGGGCGGGTCGTTACGGCCGAGGAGGTGGGTGATCCCGAGTACTGGGTGCGGCATGTGCGCGACGCGGTGCGGTTCGCGGATGCGGTCGGCACGTTGCGTGAGCGGGGTGTGGCCACCTTCGTGGAACTGGGTCCGGACGCGGCGTTGACCGCGATGGTGGCCGAGTGCACGGCGGGTGTGGGCGAGGTGCTGGGGGTGCCGGCCCAGCGGCGTGGCCGACCGGCCGTGGCGACGCTGGCCGGCGCGCTGGCCACGGCGTTCGTGCGGGGGCTGCCGGTGGACTGGGTCGGGGCTCTCGGCGGCCCGGGCGGGCGGCGGGTGGAGCTGCCGACCTACGCGTTCCAGGGGCGGCGCTATTGGCTGGAGCCGGGGAAGGCTTCGGTGACGCCGGCCGGGCCGGATTCGGTGGACGGCCCGCTGTGGGACGCGGTCGAGTGGGCCGGGGCGGGCGAACTGGCGGCGATCCTGGCGGTGTCCGAGGACGCGACGCTGCGCGAGGTGGTGCCGGCGCTGTCGTCCTGGCGAGCCCGGCGACGGGTGGACGCGACGGCCGCGTCGTGGCGCTACGCGGTGCGGTGGGAGCCGTGGGCGGGTGGATCGTCCGACGCGGCCGCGTTGTCCGGGCGTTGGCTGCTCGTGCACCCGGTGACGAGCGAGCTGGCGGATGCGGTGGCCCGGGAGCTGACCGAGCGTGGCGCGGAGGTGGTGCGGGTCGGGGGCGAGGGCATCGGGTCGCACGTCGGTACCGAACCCGTCGCCGGGGTGGTGTCGTTGATCGGCTCCGGTTCGGGCTCCGGCTCCACTTCGGGCTCGGGCTCCGGGTCCGGCTCCGCTTCGGGCTCGGGCTCCGGGTCCGGCTCCACTTCGGGCTCGGGCTCCGGGTCCGGTTCCGCTTCGGGCTCGGGCTCCGGGTCCGGTTCGGGCTCCGGCTTCGGCTCTGGTTCGAGCTGCGGCTCCGGTTCGGTGCCGGGCTCGGGTTCGTGCGCGGGTGACGACTGCGCCGACCTCGTGGCCGCCGTGGTGGCGATGGGCGAACTGCTCGCGGAGCTGCGCCGATTCGAGGTCGCCGCCCCGCTCTGGTGTGTGACCCGGGCGGCGGTGTCGGTTCTGGGCGAGGACCTGGCCAATCCCGTGGGCGCCGGCCTGTGGGGCAGGGGCCTGGTGGCGAGCCTGGAGCAACCCGGCTGCTGGGGCGGCCTGGTCGACCTGCCGGCCGTCGCGGATACCCGCGCGCTGGGGGTGCTGGCCACGATCCTGGCCGGGACTTCGGACGAGGACCAGTTCGCCATCCGCCCGCTGGGCGTGTTCACCCGGCGGCTGACCCCGCTGCCGGCCGAGGGATCGGGCCGGGTGGTGCGTACCCGCGAAGCGGCGCTGATCACCGGCGGCACCGGCGTGTTGGGCGCGCACGCCGCCCGCTGGCTGGTCGCGCACGGCACCGAGCGGGTGATCCTGCTGGGCCGACGCGGCGCTCGGGCACCCGGATTCGATGCGCTGCGGGCCGACCTCGAGGCGGTCGGCGCCGAGGTGGTGGCGATCGCCTGCGACCTGACCGCGCCCGACGCGGCGGAGCGGCTGCGGGCCGCGTTGCCCGCGACGGGTGCGCCGATCCGTACCGTCGTGCACGCGGCGGGCGTGCCCGGATCGCCCACCGCGACCGGCGCCGATGCCGTCGCGGACACCGTCACCGCCAAGGTCGCCGGCGCGCTGGCCCTGGACACGCTTTTTGGGGCGGACCGGGCCCTGGACGCGTTCGTGCTCTACTCCTCCGGCGCGGGGGTGTGGGGCGGCGCCGGACAGGGCGCCTACGCGGCGGCCAACGCCTTCCTGGACGCGCTCGCCGTACGCCGTCGGCAACGCGGCCTGCCCGCCACGGCGATCGCGTGGGGGCCGTGGGCGGCCGGCGGGATGGCGGACGGCGAGGGGGAACGGCTGCTGGCCCGGGTCGGTGTACGGGCGATGGACCCGGCCGTGGCGCTGACCGCACTGGGCCGGGCCCTGGTCGAGGACCTCACCTGCGTGACGGTGGCCGACCTGGACCGGCCCCGATTCGCGGCGGGCTACACCTCCGCCCGTCCCCGGCCGCTGATCGCCGACCTGATCGACGCGGAGCCGCCGACCGCGACCGCCCCGCCGACCCGGCCCGGCGGGGTGTGGGACCCGGCGGTGACCCGCTCGCCGGCCCGGCTCGCGGCCGAACTGCTCGACCTGGTCCGCGCCGAGGTCGCCGCGCAACTCGGCCACGCGGGCGTCGAGGCGATCGAACCCGACCGGCCGTTCCGCGACCTCGGCTTCGACTCGCTGGCCGCCGTCGGACTGCGCAACCGGATCGCCGAGGCCACCGGGGTACACCTGGCCGGCACCCTGATCTACGACCACGAGACACCCGCGGCCCTGGCCGCACACCTGGCCGACGCCCTGCGCGAGGGTGTGCCCGAGACCCGCCCGGCGCCGACGGCACCCGGCGGCGCCGAGGACTCGAACGAAATGCTCGGCACGGTCTACCGCAAACTGGCCCTGCTCGGCCGGATGGACGACGCGGAATCGCTCCTGGTCGGCGCTGCCGGCCTGCGGCAGACCTTCGAGGACCCGAACCGGCTCCCGAAGACACCCGGCTTCACCCGGCTCGCGCGCGGACCGGCCCGGCCCCGGGTGATCTGCTTCCCGCCGTTCGCGCCGGTCGAGGGCGCCATCCAGTTCGGCCGGCTGGCGGGCACGTTCGAGGGCCGGCACGACACGGCGGTGGTGACCGTACCGGGCTTTCGGCCCGGCGAGCCGCTGGCCGCCTCGCTGGACGTGCTGCTCGACCTGCTGGCCGACGCGACGCTGCGGTGCGCCGGAGACGACCCGTTCGCCGTGCTCGGCTACTCCTCCAGCGGCTGGCTCGCCCAGGGGGTGGCCGGCCGCCTGGAGGCGACCGGCCGTACGCCCGCCGGGGTCGTACTGCTCGACACCTACCTGCCCGCCACGATGTCGCGGCGCATGCGCAAGGCGATGAACTACGAGGTGATCGTGCGCCGGCAGGCGTTCACCGCGCTCGACTACATCGGGCTGACCGCGATCGGCACCTACCGCCGGATGTTCCGGGGCTGGGAGCCCAAGCCCGGCTCCGCGCCGACGCTCGTGGTGCGGCCCTCGCGCTGCGTCCCGGGCTCGCCGGAGGAGCCGATGACCGGCGAGGACTGGCGTTCCACCTGGCCGTACGAGCACACCGCCGCCGAGGTGGAGGGCGACCACTGCACGATGATCGGCGAACACGCGGAGCAGACCGGTGCGGTGGTGCGCGCGTGGCTGGCCGGTGACAGGACGGTTTCGATCGACACGAGGGAAGGCACGGCATGACCGACCCGCGCTATCCGCGATACCCGCAACCCGGCTCCGTCGACCATCTCGACGCGGAGTTCCTGGTCCACCGGGCCGCGATCCAGGATCTCGTCGCCGCGTACAGCCTGCTCTACGACGCGGGCGACTACGACGGGCTCGGCGACCTGTTCACCGAGGACGCGACGTACGCGTTCACTCCCGCCCCCGAGGGATTTCCGCCCTCGGTGTCCGGCCGGGACAAGATCGTCGCGGCGATGGCCGCGCTGCGCGAGCACAACCTGCGCACCCGGGCCGCCCACCAGCGGCACTTCGTGACCAACACGGTGATCACCCGCCTCGACGGCGACACCGCCGAGGCGCGGTCGCTGATGGCGGTGGCGTTCGCCCATCCGGGGAACGGCCGCCAGGAGTTCACCCGCAGCGGGGTGTACGCCGACGTGCTGGCCCGACAGGGAAGCCGGTGGCGCATCGCCGACCGGCACCTGTGGTTGGCCGAGTTGCCGGCGCCGCGTCCCGGCGACACATCCGCTCCCGAGGAGAGTCGGCCATGATTCCCGTGCTCGAACTGGTCCAGATCTCCACACTCCCCGACGCCGAACGGGAACTGGAGCAACTGGCCCGGCGATACCCGATCATCCGCACCCGACAGGTCGGCGGCATCGAGGCGTGGACCGTGCTCGGCGCCGGGCTGACCCGGCAACTCCTCGGCGACCCAAGGCTGTCCAACGACCTGCACACGCACGCGCCGCACGCGGCCCAGTCCGCCGACGGTCCGACCGTGCTGTTCGAGCAGGACAATCCGGACCACGCCCGCTACCGCCGCCTGGTCAGCGCCGCGTTCGCGTCGCGGGCCGTGCGCAACCTCGAACCGCGGATCGTCGACATCGCGCGCGCACTGCTCGACCGGCTGCCGGCCGAAGGCGGCACGGTGGACATCGTCGAGGCGTTCGCCAACCCCTTCCCGCTGGAGGTGATCTGCGAACTGCTCGGGGTACCGATGGCGGACCGCGAGGTGTTCCGCACCCGGGTGGAGAACATGGACTCGCCCTCGACGGCGGTACGCCGGGCGGCGATGGACGCGTTCGTCGCCTACTGCGCCAACCTCGTCGACGCCAAGCGCACCGAGCCGACCGAGGACCTGCTGAGCGAGCTGGTACAGGCCGAACTCGACGACGGATCACGGCTGTCGGCCAATGAACTGATCGGCTTCGGCTCCGTGCTGCTGTTCGCGGGGCACGTCACCACGGCCTACCTGATCGCCGCCGCACTGTACGAACTCATCACCCACAACGACCAGTTGGCCGCACTCCGGGCCGATCCCACGCTCGTCGAGGGCACCGTCGAGGAGGCGCTGCGCTTTCGCGGCTCGTTGTTGTCCACCACGAACCGGGTGGCGCTGACCGACCTGGAGATCGGCGGCGTGCTCGTGCGCCGTGGTGACCTGGTGCGCTTCCTGCTCTCCGCCGCCAACCGCGACCCGGCGATCCGCGAGGACCCGCACACCTTCGACATCACCCGGTCCACCACCGCCCACCTGGGCTTCGGCCACGGCCCCCACTTCTGCCTCGGCCAACGCCTGGCCCGCCAGGAGATCAAGGTCGCCCTCACCGAGATCGTCACCCGCTTCCCGACCCTCGAACTGGCGGTCCCGGCGGAAAAGCTGCGCTGGCGCGCCTCGGACTTCCTGCGCGGCCTCGCCGAACTACCCCTGACGTACGCCCCGTGACCACCGACGAGGACAGGCGGCCCGGACCCGGGCCGCCCGGGCTCCGCGGCGGTCCGCGCCGGTGTCCGGCGAGTGTGACGCGCCGTCGAACAGTCGATGTCGGCTGCGCGGCGTCCGTCGCGGTTGCGTAGCATCTCCGGGGGTCGGCGGGCGACGCCGGGCCACGAACGGCAGGGGCGCGGCGGCATGCGGTCTTCGTCCGTGCGGACACATCTTCGGCCCGCCGCTCGTGTACGGATCCGAGGCTCCCGGCCCGGCCGCGGGCGATACTCGGGAAACGTCGGGGCCCGGGGAGGCGGCGGGTTCCCCATACCCGAGAGGTTCCACATGCAGCCCGACCCGCGGTTCGACCCGCAACCCGACACGGCCGTCGAAACACCCGTGGACGAGCACGCCGCCGGCGCGCCCGCCGATCGGCTCGTCGACCTCGTCGTCCGGGCCGGTTCCCTCGTCGACGGCAGCGGATCCCCCGCGTACGACGGCGACCTCGCGATCGACGGCGGGCGGATCGTCGCGCTCGGCGACATCGGCGCCATCACGGGACGTGACGAGATCGACGCGCGGGGCTGCGTGGTGTGTCCGGGCTTCGTCAACGTGCTGAGCCACGCCTACTTCACCCTCCAGCAGGACCCCCGTGGCCTGTCCGACCTGTACCAGGGCGTGACCACCCAGATCTTCGGCGAGGGCGTCTCGCTCGGCCCGGTGACCGGGGCGATGACCGAGTCCATGATCGAACTCATCGGCGCGCTCCCCGAGGGCGCCCGCGCCGCCTGGCCGCGCCTGCGCGACTTCCTGGCCCACCTCGAATCCACCGGTGTCGGCCAGAACGTCGCCAGTTTCGTCGGCGCCGACAACCTGCGGATGTCCGTCGCCGGCATCGAGGGCCGCCCGCTCGACGACGACGAACTCGCCCGTGCGTGCGCCCTGCTCGACGAGGAGTTGGCGGACGGCGCGCTCGGCGTCGGCTCGGCCCTGATCTACCCGCCGGGCACCTACGCCGACACCCGCGAACTCACCGCCTACGCCCGGGTGTTGGCCCGGCACGACGCGCTGTACATCTCGCACCTGCGCAACGAGGGCGACCGCCTCCTGGAGGCCGTCGACGAACTCCTCGCCATCGCCCGGGACTCCGGCGCGCGCGCCGAGATCTACCACCTCAAGACCGCCGGCCGGGACAACCGACCCAAGATGCGCCCGGTCCTGGAGCGGATCGAGTCCGCCCGGGCGGCCGGCATCGAGGTCACCGCCGACATCTACCCCTACGCCGCCGGCAGCACCCTGCTGGCCTCCGCCATCCCCCCGCCCTTCCACCTCGGCGGCGCCGACCGGCTACACGAGCGCCTGGGCAACCCCGCCGACCGCGCGACCATCACCGCCGCCATCCGCGACGGCGGCGACTGGGAAAGCCTGTGGCGGATGAGCGGCGGCGCCCCCGGCGTCGTGGTCCTGTCCCACCACCCGGAGATCGACGTCCCCGCCGGCTCCACCATCGCCGACATCGCCGAGGCCCGAGGCGACGCCGACCCGATCACCACCCTCCTCGACATCGTCCTGGCCGCTCCGCACGCCGACGCCGCCTACTTCATCGGCGACGAGGACAACACCCGCCTGGCGTTCGCCCACGACTGGGTCTCGGTCGGCTCGGACTCCGACGCCCCCGCCGCCGACGAACGTTTCGCCGACCACCCGGTCCACCCCCGAGCCTTCGGCACCTTCGCCCGCGTGCTCGGCCGCTACGCCCGCGACGAGGCGATCGTCACCCCGGAGGAGGCCATCCGCCGGATGACCTCCCTGCCCGCCACGAACCTGCGCCTGCGCGACCGCGGCCTCCTCACCCCCGGCGCGTACGCCGACGTCGCGGTCTTCCGACTCGCCGACGTCACCGACACCGCCACCTACGCCAACCCCAAGAGCTACGCCCGAGGCATGCGCCACGTCCTGATCAACGGCATCCCGACACTTCGCGACGGCACCCCCACCGGCGCCCTCCCCGGCCGGGCCCTGCGCCGCGACACCCCCTGACCCGAGCACCCTCGCCGTCGACGACAGCGCCACCGCCTCACCTCCGCACGCGCCGAAACCGCCCTGCGGAGAATTCCGGGGCCCGCAGGGCGGTGGCGCGGCGTCGGTCAGCCGGGGAAGACCGGCAGCAGCGGGGGATCGACGTCGATCGGCGTGTGGGGCACGACGATGGGGCCGGTGGGCGGGAGCACGTTCGGATGCACCGAGTTCAGACAGAGCTTCAGTTGGGTGAGGGCGAAGGGAACGCCACCCACGGTGGCGTTGACGTTGTACCACCAGAGGCACGTGCTCGTGGTCTGCGCCTGGTCCGGCTCGTTGCCGGCGGCGGCGTTCGCCGGTGTTCCGGTGGCGACCAGCAGGAGCGGTACGGTTGCCGCGACGGCTGCCGCGGACATGGCCAATCGGCGTATTCCCATGCGGAGTCGATCCTTGTCGGTAGTCGGATCAGTGCCACTTCGACGGCGTCCCGAGTTCGTCGGCACGCCCACCGGCATCCTCCCGGCAACCATCGGCGCGGCGGAATCCCATCTTCCTGGGAGACCCGAAGGCATGCACCGTGCCGTGCCGGCGGCGACGGCCGTGGTCCGCTCGTCCCGAGAGTGCGCGGATTGTCAAACGGGGATAGTCCCCGTATCGTGAACTCGCCCGCCCCCGAAGTGGTCTGCCCTCCGCGCATGTTCGGGCCGTCGAGGGATCCACCGGCACGCGGATCGACGTGCCCGGGGGCGGGTCCGAGAGCACGATCGCCGGGCCTGCCGAAGGGAACCAACGATGAGCGACGTACCGGATGTTCGTCTGTCCGTGCTGGACATCTCACCGGTGTTCGAGGGTTCGACCGCCACCGACGCGCTGCGCGAGACCATCGAACTGGCGCGCCGGGTCGAGGAGATGGACTACTACCGGTTCTGGGTGGCCGAACACCACGCGATGCGCAACATCGCCAGTTGTTCGCCGCCGGTGTTGATCGGCCGGATCGCCGACGCCACGACCCGGATGCGGGTGGGCGCGGGCGGGGTGATGCTCGCCAACCACGCGCCGCTGGTGGTGGCCGAGCAGTTCGGCACCCTGGAGGCGCTGCACCCGGGGCGGATCGATCTGGGCGTCGGCCGGGCGCCGGGCACCGATCCCGGCACGGCCCGCGCGCTGCGCCGGGTGGTCGCGCCGGGGGAGCAGGACGATTTCCCGCAGCGGCTGGTCGAGTTGATGAGCTACTTCGAGCCGGCCGCCTCGCCGGACTCCGCCGCCGTGCTCGCGGTGCCCGCGCAGGGTGCGCGGATGCCCACCTGGCTGCTGGGCACCAGCGGCTACAGCGCGCGGATGGCCGGCATGCTGGGCCTGCCGTTCGCGTTCGCGCACCACCTCGCCCCGGCCGGCGCGGCGGCGGCGCTGGATGTGTACCGGACCACCTTCCACCCCTCGCCGGAGCTGGAGCGGCCGTACGCGATCCTCGCGGCGATGGTGATCGCGGCGGACAGCGACGAGCGGGCGCGCTGGCTGGCCGGGCCGATGGCGCTGACCTCCCTGCTGCACCGCACCACGGGCATGCCGGGCCTGCATCCCACACCGGAACAGGCGGCGCGGCGCTCGTACACCGCCCAGGAGCGACGGTTCATCGAGGAGCGGCTGGACAATCACCTCGTCGGCGGCCCGGACACCATCCGTCGTCGGGTCGGCGAACTGGTCCGGGAGACCGGCGCGGACGAGTTGATGGCGCTCGGCCTGGTCCACGGTCTGCCCGAACGAATGCACTCCTTCCGTCTGTTGGCAGATGCGGTCCGGGTCGGCGAACCCGCCGCGGAGCGCACCGCCCGCTGAGCGAGCGACGTGGGTGTCCGCGCGAGCCGCCGCCGAGGCCCCGCACGCGCGCCGCACCCGTCGCCTGCGCGCCCGCCGCCGTCGCACCCGTCGCCTGCGCGAGCCCGCTCAGCGTGTGCGCAGCCCGTCGAAGAGCAGCGAGATGAGCTGGTCCGTCGGGTCGGTGCCGGTCGTGCTCATCTCGGCGGTCAGCGAGATCGCGTTGGCGAACCGCAGCAGCACCAACTCGTCGATGTCGCCGCGGATGGCCCCCTCCCGCTGTGCCCTGGCGAGCAGATGGGCCGCCGCCGACCGGATGGTGGCCCGACACCACGACGCCAACTCGGCGCTCTCGTCGCGCAGGGCGATCTCCAGCAGCCCCTTCAGGCCCTCGTAGACCCGCAGTCGCGACACCGCCAGGCGCAACCAGTCGGCCAGCGCCTCGACCGGGTCGCCGGACGGTGGCGCCGCCCACGCGTGGTCGCCCAACTGTTGGATCTCGTCCCGGTAGACCGTTTCGAGGAGCACCTCGCGGGTGGGGAAGTGGCGGTAGAGGGTCGCGTTGCCGACTCCGGCGCGCTTGGCGATGTCGTCGAGCGAGGTGCCCGCGCCGTTCTCGGCGAACGCCTCGCCGGCCGCGACGAGCAGCCGCTCGTAGTTGCGGCGGGCGTCGGCTCGCGTCGGCGGTTGTCGCGGACCGGTGGGTCCTGCGGGGTCTCCGGAGGTGACCGTCATGTGAACGTCCCTACTGCGTGACATCAGGGCGTCGCGTCGGCGCGCCCTGGGCCGCCGAGCAGGTGCCCATGATAGTCCCCGCCCTGCTCAGAGCCCTGATGCGGACGGCTCTTGAGAAAACGGGGACTATCCCTGTATTGTCGGAACGGCTAATCGGGGACAGTCCCTGGATAATCCGTCGTGACGCCGTCCGCGTGCGAGTGTGAAGTTCCCACGACCATCGGGACCCAGGCGTCGAGAGTCCGCGTAGGAGAGAAATGCCCGAGGACCACACCGACACCGTCGCCGACAGCCGTGCGCTGTCCGGTGAGACCGAACGTGCGGCGGCGGCGCCCGCGGCGCCGCACTCCGGAATCATCCTGGCGATCATCGCGGTGTGTTATCTGATGATCAGCGTCGATGCCACGGTGGTGAACATCGCACTGCCGAAGATCCAACAGGACCTCGGCTTCTCGCGCACCGGCCTGGCCTGGGTGATCAACGCCTACACCCTGGCGTTCGGCGGCCTGCTGCTGTTCGGCGGCCGGATCGGCGACATCCTGGGCAAGCGCCGCATGCTCGTCCTGGGCACGGTGGTCTTCACCGTTGCATCCCTGGTCGGCGGCCTGGCCCAGAACCCGGAGCTGCTGATCGCCGCCCGGGCCGTTCAGGGTGTGGGCGCCGCGCTGGCCGCGCCCAGCACCATGTCCCTGATCGTCACCAACTTTGCCGAGGGCGCCCCTCGGCACAAGGCGCTCAGCGTCTACTCGGCCACCGCCGGCGCCGGCGGATCGATCGGGCTGATCCTCGGCGGCGTGCTCACCGACTGGGCCTCGTGGCGCTGGGTGTTGTTCATCAACGTGCCGATCGGGCTGGCCGTCGCGCTGCTCGCCCCCCGATACATTCGTGAACCGGAGCACCGCAAGAGCAGGATCGACTACCTCGGCACGGTCACCTCGACCGTCGGCATGGTCGCCCTGGTGTACGCCTTCATCCGCGTCCCCGACGACGGCTGGGGCGACGCGACGACCATCGCGTCCTTCGTGCTGGCCGGGGTGTTGCTGGCCGCGTTCGTGGTGATCGAGACGAAGATCGACCCGCCGATCCTGCCGCTGCGGCTGTTCGCGCACCGCAACCGCTCCAGTGCCTATCTCAACGTGCTGCTGCTCACCGCGAGCATGCTCGGCATGTTCTTCTTCCTGAGCCAGTACATCCAGGACGTACTGGGCTTCAGCCCCGCCGAATCCGGCTGCGCCTTCCTGCCCATGACGCTCGGGATGTTCGCCACCGTGACCCAGGTGCCCAAGCTGCTCAAGCGGTTCGGCGCCAAGCTCTTGATGATCGTCGGCGCGGCGCTGATGACCGGCGCCTTCTTCTGGTTCACGCGGCTCACCGAGGACAGTTCCTTCTGGACCGGTGTGTTCGGACCGCTGCTGCTGTTCGGCATCGGGATGGGGCTGAGCTTCATGCCGATGAACGTCACGGTGATGGCCGGGGTCGAGCCCAGGGACGCGGGCGCCGCCTCCGGCGTGCTCCAGACCATGATGCAACTCGGCGGCGCACTCGGACTCGGCATCCTGGTCACGGTGTTCGGCACGGCGAGCAAGAACGCCGCGGACGGCGACCGGCACGGCGCCTCCCCCTCCGAGTGGACGCAGCACGTCTTCAGCGAGGGCATGCAAAGCGCGTTCCTGGCCGGTACCGCCTTCGTGGGCGCCGCCCTGCTGATCGCGATCTTCGTGATCAAGGGCCCGCCCAAGCCCAAGCCGTCGAGCTGATCGAGTCCCGGACGGGCCCTGCCCGGGGCCCGTCCGGGCGGGATGTCCGGCGTCGTTTCAGAGCGGTTTCAGAGCGGTTTCAGCGGCGCCCGATACACCCGTCACACCGGTCACACCGACACGACGAAGGAGTCCGGATGCGTTCCAAGATCGCACGAACGTCGATAGAGGCCACATACGTGCGTGCGGAGGAGAGTCGGCGCCCCGACCGCCTCTTCGACGACCCCTTCGCGCCGCTGTTCATCGCGGCGTCCGAGCAACACGAGAGCGACCCGGCCGAGGTCGAGGCCCGAGCCACCTGGAAGCAGATCCTCAGCTTCAACGTCATCGTGCGCACACGCTTCTTCGACGAATACCTGCTCGCGGCCACCGAGGCCGGGTGTCGGCAGGTCGTTCTGGTCGGCGCGGGTCTGGACGCCCGCGCCTACCGCCTGGACTGGCCGGCCGGCGTCCACCTGTACGAGATCGACCTCGGCGACCTGCTCGACTTCAAGAACGAGGTGTTGGACGCCGCCGACGCCCGACCGCGTTGCGCCCGCGACGTGTTGATGACGGACCTGCGCGACGACGACTGGCCCGCCCGACTGGTCGCGGGCGGGTTCGATCCCACCGTGCCGACGGCCTGGCTGGTCGAGGGCGTACTCGGCTACCTCACCGCGGACGAGGCGGCCCGACTGCTCGGCATGATCGGCGACCTGTCCGCGTCCGGCAGCCGGATGTCGTTCGAGCACGCCAACCTGGACAAGTCCGCGTTCCTCGCCGAGGCCAAGGCGGTGCCCGGACTGGCCGAGATCGCGGCCATGGCCAAGGGCGGTCTCGGTGAGGGCACGATGCCCTGGCTGGGCGAGAACGGCTGGGACGCCCGACTGCTGGACCGGGCCGACGTGGCCGCCTCCTACGGCCGCCAGGCGCAGGGGCGGTCCAATGGTGGCCTCCTGACCGCCGTGCGCCGGTAACTCACACCTACCCGCACGGCTCTCCCGAGTGTCCGGCCCCTACGGTTCCCCGTGCCGTGGGGTCGGACACTCGTCGTTCGTCCGACTCCCGCCACGGACACGGCGGCCAAACGGCCGCCGCGGTGAAGCTTCCGCGACGGCCGTCGACGGGCGCGGGTCACGCGCCCCGGTTTCACGTGGCGGAGTCCGCCAACGGCTCGGCCCGGGCGAACGCGTCGCCGACCCTGGGCAGCGCGGCGAGCAGCGATCGGGTGTACTCGTGCGTCGGCCGGTCGAAGACCTCTCGCGCGGTACCGGTCTCGACCACCTTCCCGTCGTGCATCACCAGCACCCGGTCGCTGAGATGGCGGATCACCCCCAGATCGTGCGAGATGAACAGCAGGGCCACCCCCAACTCCTGCCGGAGATCGCCCAGCAGGTCCAGAATCTGGGCCTGGACCGATACGTCCAGGGCCGAGACCGGTTCGTCGCACACGATCACGTCCGGCTCCGAGGCCAACGCCCGTGCGATGGCGACCCGTTGGCGCTGCCCGCCGGACAGTCGTCGGGGTCGGGCGTCGGCGAGCGCCGGGTCCAGGCCGACCAGGGTGAGCAGTTCGGCGATTCGGGCGCGGTGCCGGCGCACCTCCCGGCGTGCGGTGCCGCCCAGGCCCTCGGCGATCAGTCGCGCGACGGAGTACCGGGGGTCGAAGGAGGCGAGCGGCTCCTGTGGGACGAACTGGATCCGCCGGCGCAGCGGACGGCGATCGCGCTCGCGCCGATGCGACCACGGACTTCCGTGCAGGGTGACCTGCCCCTCGTCCGGTTCGAGCAGGCCCAGTACCAGTTGTGCGGTGGTGCTCTTGCCGGAGCCCGACTCGCCGACGATGCCGAGCGTCTCGCCCGCGCCCAGGGTGAACGAGACGTCGTCCACCGCGAGCCGTCGACTGCGGTCGGGGCCCGGGAAGGACTTCGACAGATGCGCGGCGGCCAGGACCGTCTTCCCGGCCGGCCGCCCCTCGGCCCGCGAGACCCGGTCGGCCGGTGTCCAGGGCGCGTCCAGGAGGCGGCAGCGCGCGGTGTGCGTATCGCCGATCGCCACCGGGACCGGCTCCTCGACCCGGCACGCGTCCTCGGCCAGGGGGCAGCGCGGCGCGTAGTGGCATCCCCGGGCGACCGGAGCGGCGACGTCGGCGCGGTGCTGCCCGGCGGACAACCGGATGTCCCGGTCCTGCCCGGCCGGGATCGCGGCGAGCAGGTGCCGCGTGTACGGGTGGCGCGGGTCGGTGAGCAGTTCGCGCGTGGGGCCCTCCTCGACGAACACCCCGTCGTACATCACCGCGACCCGGTCGGCGAGTCGGGCCACCACGGCCAGGTCGTGGCTGATGAGCAGGATGCCGGTGCCGGCGTCGCGCTTGGCGGCGAGCAGGTCGAGGATCCGCGCCTGCACGCCCACGTCCAGGGCCGTGGTCGGCTCGTCGGCGATCAGGATCGGCGGATCGGCGGCCATCGCGGCGGCGATCAGGGCACGTTGGCGCAGGCCGCCGGAGAGCTGGTGCGGATACTGCCGGGCCCGCAGCGCCGGTTCCGGGACGCGGGCGCGCTCCAGCAGCTCCACCACGCGCGGTACCGCCTCGGCCCGGCGGACCAGGTTGTGCACCCGCAGGGTTTCGCCGACCTCGGCACCGACGGTACGCACCGGGTCCAGCGCGGACAGCGCGTCCTGCAGCACCAGGCCCACGCGCAGGCCGCGGATCCGGCGCAACCGCTGTGCCGAGGCGGTGCGCAGATCCTCGCCGTCCACGCGCAGCCGGTCGGCCCGTACGTGCGCGCCGGGACCGGCGAGTCCGACCAGGGAGCGTGCGGTCACGCTCTTGCCCGAGCCGGACTCCCCGACGATCGCCAGCACTTCGCCGGCCCGCAGGTCGAAGTCGACACCGCGGACCGCGTCGACCCGACCGCGTCGGCCGTTCGGAAAGAACACGCGCAGGTCGCGCACACTGAGCAAGGGCTCACCACGATCAGTCGCCATCGGTGGACCTCCCGTCGAATCGTTGCCGCAGGCCGCGTCCCACCACGTTGATCGCGACGACGGTCACGCTGATCGCCAGCCCGGGAAAGACCGCCGTGGCCCAGGCCGAGCCGAGATAGTCGCGTCCCTCGGAGAGCATCGATCCCCATTCCGAGGACGAGTCCTTCGGTCCCAGGCCCAGGAAGCTGAGCGCGGAGCCCGCGAGGATCGCGGTGCCGATGTTGACGGTCGCCAGGACCAGCAGCGGCGGCATCGTGTTCGGGAGCAGGTGGGTGCGATAGGCACTCCAACGGCTGCGGCCGAAAACGATCGCCATGCGTACGTAGTCGGCCTCGCGCACCACCAGTGCCTGACCCCGGGCCAGCCGCACGAAGCCCGGCGTGAGCGAACAACTGATCGCCAACATCGCGTTGCCGGTGCCCGGGCCCAGCACGGCCACCAGGACCATGGCCAGGATCAGGCCGGGAAAGGCCAGGAAGACATCGGTGATCCGCATGATCAACTCGTCGGCCACCCGGCCCGCGGTCGCCGCCACGACCCCCAGGATCGAGCCGGCCGCGACCGCGATGACGGTGGCCCCGATGCCGATCTCCAGGGACGGTCGGGCGCCGTCGACGATGCGGCTGTAGATGTCGCGGCCCAGTTGGTCGGTGCCGAACCAGTGCTCGGCGCTGGGGCCCGACAGCGCCTGTACCGGCTCGATGGCGTCCGGCGCCCGCGTGGTCAACAGGTCCGGCCACAGCGCCGCGAGGGCGACGAAGGCCAGGACCACACCGGCCACGACGAGGCCGGGTCCGGGGCCGGCCGCGGTGCGCCGCCGGGCGGATGGCGGGACCGGAGCGGCTTCGATCGCCGCGATGCCTGCGCCGCTCATCGGCGGTCCATCCCTTCGAGTCCCACGGTGGATCCGGGCTTGCCGCAAAGGTGCCGGGCGCGCGCGAGGCGGGCCCGGGTGGGCGCGCTCACGCGGCTTCCGCCGAGGCACGCGGCGCGGGTACGTGCGGCCGGCCCCGGCGCAGGACCAACCGGGGGTCGGCGAGCGTGCCGAAGCCCTTGCGCGGATCGTCGTCGACCACGACCGCGTCCGCGTCCAGGCCGATCGCGATCCGGCCGATCCGCTCGGCCAGGCCGAGCGCTTCCGCCGCGTTCGTGGTGGCCATCTCCAGCACCGCCCTCGGCGGCAGTCCGGCCCGTACGTACCACTCCAGACCCTGCGCGTACCCCTCGAACGGAGCCTGGGCGATGCCCGCGTCGGTGCCCGCGATCAGCCGTACGCCCGCCTCGTACTGGCGGTGTACCAGATTCAGCCACGGGCGCAGGACGTCCGGGCCGAGCCGGCGCTCGACGTCGGTGAGCGTGGCACTGAACGTCGGACACACCGCCACACCGCGCTCGGCGATCTCCCGGATCAGCCGATCTTGGCGTTCGTGATCCTCGCCCAGGGCCGGTTCCGTGACGAACGAGCAGTGTTCGAGGGTGTGTACCCCCGCGGCCAGCGCCACCTCGATACCCGCGGTGCCGTGCGCGTGCGCGGCCACCCGGCGGCCGAAGCGGGCCGCCTCGGTGACGACCAGTGTCACCTCCTCGACCGAGAACTGCGCCTGCCAGGCGGGCGGTCCGCCCGCCGTCATGCTGCCGCCCGTGCTCATCACCTTGATCACGTCGGCGCCGTCGGCCACGTTGCGCCGCACCCGCTCGCGGATGCGGTCCGCGCCGTCGGCCGCGCCGCCCAGGAACCAGCAGTGTCCGCCGGTCACGGTGATCGGCGGCCCCGCGGTCAGCAGGCGCGGACCCGGCAGCGTGCCCGCCTCGATCGCGTCCCGCAGCCGCGCCGCCAGCCCGCCGCGATCACCCAGATCGCGCGCCGTGGTCACCCCCGCGTCGAGCAACCGCCGGGCCCGGCCCGCCATGTCCAGCAGCAGGTCGCGGTCGTCGGCCGCGCGCAACGCGGCGACGGGATCCTCGCTCGCGTCGAAGGCGAGGTGGACATGGCAGTCGATCAGACCGGGCAGCAGCGTCGCGCCGCCCAGGTCGAGTACGGGAGTGTCGGGCGCGGCCCGCTCCACGACCTCACGACGAGGGCCCACATCGGCGAAGACGCCGTCGCGCACGCGTACCGCGCCGTCCTCGATCACCTCGTCCGCCGGCCCGGTCAACACCAGCGCGGCGGTCAGGATCCGCTCGTCACTCACGTCCGTACCTCCCGTACCCGCGCGTCCACGATCGTGTACAGCCAGTCGGTGCCGATGCTGATCACCGCGAAGACTGCGGCCGAGAGCACCACCACGCCGCTGATCACCGGGAAGTCCCGGCTGTCGACGGCGGTCACCAGGAGTCGGCCCACCCCGGGGCGGTTGAAGACCGTCTCGATGGTCACCGCACCGGTGAGCAGCGTGCCCACGGTCCAGCCGGAGAGGGTGAGCAGCGGGATGAGCGCGTGCCGCAGGGCATGGCGCAACCGCACCGTGGTCTCGCCCGCGCCCCGGGCGCGCGAACTCAGCACGAACGGCTCGCGCAGGGCGCGTTCCATCTCCTCCCGCAACACCTGGGTGAACACGCCGACCAGGGTCAGCGCCAGGGTCAGCGCCGGGAGCACGAGTCCGCGCGCCCCGGTGCCGCCGACCGCCGGGAAGAGTTGCCAGTGGAAGGAGAAGACGGTCAGCAACAACACCCCGATCCAAAAACCGGGCACCGACGCCAGTACCAGTTCCACCGTCGAGGTCAGCCGGCGCCAAGCCGGCCGGCGGGCGGCGGTGGCCACCGCCACCGGTACCGCGATCACGATCGCCAGGAGGAAGCCCGCGAGCGACAGGGCCACCGTGGACCAGACCTGCGAGCGGATCAACTCCGTCACCGTTTCCTGGAGTTGGTACGACGTACCCAGGTCGCCGCGGGCCAATCGGCCCAGGAACAGCCCGTACTGCTCGTACAGCGGCCGGTCCAGGCCGGTGTCGTGGCGTACCCGCGCGACCAGTTCGGGGGTGCGCCCGCTCTGGCCGAGCATCGCCTGCACCGGATCGCCGGGCATCAGGTGCATCGCGGCGAACGCCGCCGTGGCCGCGCCCAGGACCACCATCACGCCGAGCACGATCCGGCGTACCAACCAGGCCAGTCGAGCGCTCATCGTCCCGCCCCCAGCCACGCGTCGTAGAACAGCGGGTAGGCGTCCGGCGCGAAACCCACGTCGTGCAGCTTTTTCGAGGTGCCGATCATCGCCTTCGGCACGTAGACCGGTATCGCCAGCGCGTGCGTGCGGATGTATTGCTGGGCCTGTTCGAAGGACTGCCTGCGGGCGGCCGTGTCGTTGTCGGTGGTCGCGTCCCGGAACCACCGGTCCAGCTGTGGATCGGCGACCCGGAACAGGTTGCCGCCACCCTTGTTCACGGTCTGGTCCGAGGCGAAGAAGTACCGCAGGATGTCCGGTTCGGATCGCACGAAGCTCATTGCGAACATGTCCAGTCCCTTGCCGGACGCCAGTTGGGTGTTCAGCGCGCCCGGCTCCTCCCGCTCGAAGCGCACGTCGAAGCCGACCCTGCGGGCGTCCGCCGCGATGCCCTGGCCGATGAACTCGCGCCCGTCGCGCGAGAGTTGCTTGGCATATGGCCACACGAGGGTGAGCCGTCGGCCGTCCTTGGTGCGGTAGCCCGCCGCGTCCCGGCCGGTCCACCCGGCCTCGTCGAGCAACCGGTTCGCCAGCTTGGGGTCGTACTTCCACGAGCCCTCGACCGTACGGTCGTAGGCCACGGTGGTCGGGCCGAGCACGCTCCAGGCCCGGTCGTACTGCCCGAAATGCAGGGCCTTGATCAACTGGTCCAGATTCAGGGAGCGTTGCAGCGCGATCCGCACCCGCTCGTCGACCAGCGGTCCGCTGCCGCTGTTCAGGAAGATGGTGTACACCGCGCCCGGTGCCGGATGACGCAGCAGCCGCAGCGCCTTGGCCACGGTGGTCGCGTTCACCGTGGGCACCTCGCCGATCGCGTCCACCTGACCGCTCATCAGCGAACCCAGCCGCACCGAGTTCTCCGGCACGAACGAGAAGGTGATGCCCTTCAGTTTCGCCATGCCGGTGTGCTTGGCATCGGGTGGGCCCCAGTTGTAGTCCGGGTTCCGCTTCAGCACGACACTGGTGTTCTTGCGCCACTCGACGAAGCCGAACGGACCGGAGCCCACCGGCTTCTGGCACAACCTGCCCGCGTTCTCGCGCATCGACTTCGGCGACTGGATACCGAGGTAGGGGGTGCTCAGCGCCTGGAGGAACGGACTGCTGGGGTGGGACAGACGCACCTCGATCACCAGCGGATCCACGATCGTGGCACCGGCGTAGGCGCCGACCAGACTGGCCGCGTAGAAGGACTTGGCCTTCGGATCCACCGCGTGGTCGAGAGTGGCCTTGACGGCCGCCGCGTCCAGCGGCGTGCCGTCCTGGAATCGCACGCCCGGGCGCAGTCGGAAAGTGTACGTGGTCCGGTCCTCGGAGATCGTCCAACTCTCGGCCAGCCAGGGACGGAAGGTGCCGTCCTCGGTCGCGCTGACGAGGGAGTCGAAGATGTTGCGATCGATGAGGGCGTCCACGTCGCGCCCGCCGACCTGCGGATCCAGGCATTCGGGTTCGGTCGCGGTCGCGTAGCGCAGCGTCTTGCCGGCACCCGCGACCGCGCCGCTCTCCTCCCGCGTGCCGGCGCAGGAGGAGAGGGCAAGACACAGACACGTCAGCGCGCAGATCATCCGCAACGTGCCGGTCAATCCAGGTGATCGCATCCGTGAGTCGATGGTCGTGCCTCCTCGCCCGGGGCCCGCCGGACTCTGGTGGGGGCGGGCGAGGACGACTCTCACGGGGTGCGCTTAAAGGATCCTTAACGCCGGGTTTACCGGGTTCAGGCGGCCGTACGGCCGGCGAGTTCGGCCCGCAGATAACGTCCGAACGCGGCCGGGGAAGGGTGGTCGTAGGGCGCGGTCGCGGGCAGGTCCAGGCCGGTGGCGGCGCTGAGTTGGTTGCGCAGTTGCAGCGCGGTGAACGAGGACATGCCCAGATCGAGCAGGCTTGCCGTCGGGTCCACCGCCGCGGGCGAGTCGTGGCCCAGGATGGCGGCCGCATGCTCGGTGATCAGATCCGTCAGCACCTTCTCCTCCTCGTCCGCGGACAGCGCCGCCAACCGCTCGCGCAGCCGCTCGGCGGCATCCGGATCCACCACCGAGGCGAGTGCGGGCGCGGGGCCCGCGTGGGAGCGAGCGACCTCCGGCAGATCGCGCACCAGCGCACCGGGCGAGGCGAGCGCCGACCACGGCACGTCGGCGATCACCAACGACACGTCGCCGTCCGTCGAGGCCGCGGCGCCGAACAGGGCCGGGAAGACCAGATCCGCCACGACCGCGTGGTTCGCGTCGCCCGCCCCGAACTCGTGCGTGCTCTCCGTCCACGGCCCCCAGCACGCCGCGACCGCGGGCAGACCGGCGGCCCGCCGCTGCCGGGCCAGGGAGTCGAACAGGGCGGGAACGGCCGTGTCGGCCGCCGGAGCCGGGGCCGGCAGCGCCGCAGCGCCGGGCGAGATCAGTACGAAGGCGGCGGGCCCGCCATCGCGCGTCAAGGCGTCGAGCACCACGGCCGGGGCCGCCTCGCGTACGTTCGCGGCCACGCAGACGAGCAGCGTGAGCGGACGGTCGGCCGACCCGGCGGCCACCAACGCGGCGAGCGCGTCCGCGTCGTCGAGGTCGCAGTCCACGACCGTGACCCCGTCCGGCAGGTCCCGGACCACGGCCCGGGCGCCGGGACCGGCCAACACCACCCGCTCGCGGCCGTCGCGCACGAGCCGACGCGCCGCGGCCAGGGCCAGCGGATCGGTACCGACGACCAGCGCCGCCCCCTCGCCCGACGCCTCGCCCGCCTCGACCGCCGTGTGCCACCAGCGACGCACGAAGACCCCGTCGGCGCGCACCGCGACCTCGTTTTCCGCACCGGGTTCGGCCAGCAGCGCCGCGAGCCGCCCGGCGGCCCGCTCGTCCACCACCTCGCCCAGGTCCACCAGACCCCCGCCGCGCAGCCGATCCCGCAGCCCCCACAACGCCGCGTCGGCCGGCCGCCGCGGCGGATCGGCCGGGCCGACCGACACCGCGCCCCGCGTCGCCACCCACACCGGCGCCCCGACCCCCACCGCGGGCAACGCCGCCAACAGCGCGAGGGTGCGCTCTGCGGCGGCGCCCAACTCGGCCGACCCGGCCGCGAACCACAACACCCCGTCGATGCCCGCCGCGTCCGGCACCGCCTGCGCCACCGCGTCCGCGACATCGCCGCCGGGCGCGAGCAGCACCCGCGACACCCGGCGCAGCCCGGCCGACGACAGCGCCGCGATGTCGGCGACCGCGCCCGCGTCACCCTCCTCGGCCACCGCCAACCAACGCCCCGACGACGGTGATTCGCCGCTCTCCTCGCTCTCGCCCGGCAACGGCTTCCATCCCGAGCGATACCACCACCGCCGGCTGCGGCGCAGCGTCGACAACGCCGGCAACAACTCGCGCAACGCCCGCTCCTGCGCGCCGCGCAGGCCCAGCTCGGCCGCGGACACGGCGACGTCGCCCTCCTCGACCGCCGCCCAGAACCGGGCCTCGGCACCACCGGTGCGCTGTTCGGGCGCGGTCTGCTCGGCCGTCTGCTCCAGCCAGTAGCGGCTGCGCTGGAACGCGTAGGTGGGCAGCGAAACCTCGCGCCCGCCCCCCGCCGGCGCGACGTCGGCGAACCACCGTCGCCAGTCCACCGCGACACCGCGGATGTGCGCCTGCGCCAGCGCCCCCGCCACCGTCGTCGGCTCCGGCCGGTCCCGGCGCAACAACGGGGCGACCACCGCCGCGTCGCGCTCCGCGGCCAAGGACTCCTGAGCCATCGGGGTGAGCGTCGCGTCGGGCCCCAACTCCAGATAGGTACCGACGCCCTGCCCACTCAACCAGCGCACCCCCTCGTGGAAGCGCACCGTGCCGCGCACATGGCGGACCCAGTACTCCGGCGAGGCCAACTCCCGTGCCGTGGCCGGCACTCCCGTCTCGTTCGAGACGATCGGCAACCTCGGCGCGGCGAAGCGGAGCCCGCGGGCCACCTCGCGGAAGTCGGCCAGCATGGCGTCCATGTGCGGCGAGTGGAAGGCGTGGCTGACCCGCAATGTGCGCGCCTTGTGCCCGAGATGACGCCAGCGCGCGGCCACCGCCGCGACCGCGTCCGCGTCCCCGGAGATCACCGTCGACGTCGGCCCGTTCACCGCCGCGATCGCCACCCGCTCCTCGTAGCCCGCCAGCAGCGGCGACACATCACGCTCGCCCGCCCGCAACGAGGCCATCGCCCCATCACCGGGCAGCGCCTGCATCAACCGACCGCGCGCGGCGACGAGCGCGCACGCGTCGGGCAGCGTCAGCACCCCTGCGGCGTGTGCGGCGGCCAACTCGCCGATGGAGTGACCGATCAGGTAGTCGGGCTCGACCCCGTAGTGCTCCAGAAGCCGGAACAGCGCGATCTCCACCGCGAACAAAGCCGCCTGGGTGTACCCGGTGCGATCCAACAGCGCCGCGTCGGCCGACCCGGCCTCGGCCGCCAACAGACCCGCCAACGGCCGGTCCAGGTGCCGGTCCAACTCCGCGCACACCTCGTCCAGCGCCGTGCGAAAGGCCGGGAACACCGAGCCCAGTTCGGCGCCCATCCCGGCCCGCTGGCTGCCCTGGCCGGTGAACATGAACGCGGTGGACCCGCGCGCCGCCCGACCCACGAGCAGCCCGGGCGCCACACCGCCGTCGGCCAGCACGGCCAACGCCCGCAGCCGGCCCGCGGCGTCCGGCGCGACCACCGCCGCACGATGCTCGAAGGCGGTCCGGGTGGTGGCCAGCGCCCTGCCCACGTCCACGGCCCCCGGCTCCGGCGCGGTCGAGACCGCCGCGTGCAGCCGGCGCGCCTGGTCCCGCAACGCCTGCGCGCTCCGGGCCGACAACAGCCACGGCGCCGGCCCCTCCGGGGCGTGCGCACGCGGCCCGTCCCCGCCCGACGGCGTGGCCGGGGTGTCCGGCGGGGCCTGTTCGAGCACCAGGTGCGCGTTCGTCCCGCTGATCCCGAACGAGGACACCGCCGCCCGGCGCGGCCGCTCCAGGGCCGGCCACGGCACCTCCCGTGCCAACAGCGACACGGCCCCCGCGTCCCAGTCGATGTGCGGCGAGGGCTCGTCCACGTGCAACGTGCGCGGCAGCACACCGTGCCGCAGCGCCTGCACCATCTTGATCACGCCCGCCACCCCGGCCGCCGCCTGGGTGTGTCCGATGTTCGACTTGATCGAGCCCAGCCACACCGGCCGCCCCTCGGGGCGATCCCGACCGTAGGTGGCGATGATCGCCTGCGCCTCCACCGGGTCGCCCAACGACGTCCCGGTGCCGTGCGCCTCCACCACGTCCACCTCGGCCGGCGACAACCGCGCATTGGCCAACGCCTGCCGGATCAGCCGCTCCTGCGCCGGACCGTTGGGCGCGGACAGGCCGTTGCTCGCCCCGTCCTGATTGACCGCCGAGCCGCGCAGCAGTGCCAGTACCGGATGGCCGTTGCGCCGCGCGTCACCGAGGCGCTCCAACAGCACGAGCCCGACGCCCTCGGCGAATCCGGTGCCGTCCGCCGCCCCGAACGACTTGCACCGGCCGTCCGCCGACAACCCTCGCTGCCGGCTGAACTCCACGAACAGCGCGGGCGTGGCCATCAGGGTCACCCCGCCGGCCAGCGCCAGCGAGCAATCGCCGTGCCGCAGTGCCTGCGCCGCGACGTGCAGACTCACCAGCGACGACGAGCAGGCGGTGTCCACGGTCACCGCCGGCCCCTGGAGCCCGAGGGAGTAGGCCACGCGTCCGGACGCTACGCTGCCGGCGCTGCCATTGCCCACCAGCCCCTCGAACTCCGCCGGCATCCGGTGCAGCCGCGAGGCGTAGTCGTCGTACATCACCCCGACGAACACCCCGGTCGGGGTTTCCCGCAACGTCGTCGGGTCGATCCCCGCGCGCTCGAACGTCTCCCACGCCACCTCCAACAACTGCCGCTGCTGCGGGTCGGTGGCCAGTGCCTCGCGCGGGCTGATCCCGAAGAACCCCGCGTCGAAGCGGTCGGCGTCGTACAGGAACCCGCCCTGCCGGGTGTACGCGGTACCGGGATGGTCCGGGTCCGGGTGATAGAGCGCATCCAGGTCCCAGCCCCGGTTGTCGGGGAACCACCCGATCGCGTCCCGCCCGTCGGCGACCAGTCGCCACAGGTCCTCCGGATCGCGCACGCCTCCCGGGTAGCGGCAGCCCATCGCCACGATCGCGATCGGCTCCTCGGCCCGGGCCTCCAGATCGCGCAGCCGCTGCTGCGCGCGACTCAACTTGGCGGTCACCCGCTTGAGATACTCGACGAGCCTGGCCTCGTCCGGCGTGTTCGCCACCATCAGCCGTTCACCCTTTCCGCGACCCTGCCCTGCTCCTTGAAGCGGTTGCGTGTGCGCGCCACGCGCCACAGCGTGCCGAGCACGGCGCGCTGCGGGCCTCGCCGACCGCTCATCCGGAGCAGGTTCAGCAGGATCCACAACCGCGTCTCGACCACGTGGTCCGGCGAGCCGTGCACGTCGTCGTTGCCGATCAGCGTGAGCCGCCGGACGTGCTCGCGGATCGCCTCCGCGTCGCCGGGCGGGATGATCTCGTCACGCAGACTGGTCATGTAGGCGACCGGAATGTCCAGGGCCGCCAACTCGTTCTTGCCCAGGCCCCATTCGCTCATGTGCGCACCCACCTCGTCGGGCGCGACCCGCGCCAGGTGGGCCAGGGTGTCCCGGGTCACCCGGGGCACCCGTCGTCGCCATTGCGCGTCGGAGAAGAAGTGCTCGATCGGCGCCCCGGCGGTGATCACGCCCTTGATCCGGTCGTCGTGCGTCGCCGCACGCAACGCGAGATGCCCGCTGAAGCTCAACGCCACCGCGTACACCGACTCCACCGGTGCGTGCCGGGCCACCGCGTCCAGTACCGAGGGGAACATCCGCCAACTGTCCGCGTCGTAGCGCAGCCCGTTCTCGCCCACGCCGGGCATCTCGGTGACCACACCGGCCATTCCGAGCCGCTTCGCCTGGGCCAGGACCGGGGCCCACTGCTCCTTGACGCTGACGATCCCGCCCGTCACCAACAGGATCGGACGAGCCCTGGTCGGCGACAGATTGGCCGTCCAGCAGCGCAACGGCCCGTCGGGCGATTCCACGAGCAACGGCTCGATGTCGCCCTGGGTCCGGCGCCACAGATCGAACGCGGCCACACAACGATCGAGGGCGTGCTGCCGGTCCGGCCCGTCCACGAACGGGAAGCGGGCCATGTTGTAGTGCCGACAGGCGTCGAGCGGACGGCCCTTCGCCTCCAACTCCCGCGCCGCGTCGCTCCATGCCCGGACCCACGAGCCCTCGGTGTCGCCGCGGTCGTGGGTCACGTTCGCGACGATCTCGCGATAGCGCGCGGTCGGGATGTTCTGGGACCTGGCGTGGATCTCCACGAATTGCTTCAGCTCGTCGATGTCGTTCATGCGGGACGCCTCCCGGCGGGCGATGGATGGGCGGCTGCGGTGGCGGGCATACGGCTCGTGGGCTCGCGGGGGTGGCGCGTCACAGCGCACCGAACCGGCGGTCGATGAGATCGAGGATGCCCTCGGCGGACGCCGTTTCGATCTCCGTGTCGAGGTCCGGCGCCTGCGGGTCGGTGACGTCGTGCGCGTCGTCCAGGCTGCGGAGAATCTCCCGCAGCCGGACGACGGCCTCGCCGCGCGTACGGTCCTCGGCGGTCAACCCGGCCACCGCCGCGTGGAACCGGTCGAGGTCGGCGAGGAGCGCCGACGTGGGCGAGGCGCCGTCGTCGTCCAGGCCCTCGGCCAGACGCTCGTCCAGGAAACGGGCTACCGCGAACGGGGTCGCGTGGTCGAAGACGAGTGTGGCCGGCAGGCGCAGCCCGGTGGCCGCGCCGAGCCGGTTGCGCAGCTCCACCGCCGTCATCGAGTCGAACCCGAGGTCCTTGAACTGACGGTCGTCGATCTCCTCGTGCCCGCCGCCCCCACGACCCGACACGCTCGCGACCGTGTCCCGGACCAGGTCGAGCAGCGCCTTCCGGCGTTCCTCGGCCGGGAGTTCGGCATAGGCGCGGCGCCTCGGCGTGGGCTGGGCGACGGTGCGTCGGCGCAGGTCGATCACGGTGAGGGCGGGCAGCGGTGCGGCCAGCGCGGAGCTCAGCAGGGTGAGCGCGTGTGGCGTCGCCAAGGGGACGACGCCCTGGTCTCGGTGGCGTTCGTGGTCGACGGCGGTGAGTGCGGCGGTGAGGTTGCTGGTCTGCTGCCAGGGACCCCACGCGAGGCTGGTGCCGGGCAGGCCCCGTGCGTGGCGATGGTGGGCGAGGGCGTCCAGGAAGGTGTTGGCCGCCGCGTAGTTGGCCTGCCCGGGACTGCCGAACGTGGCCGCCGCCGAGGAGTACAGGATCAGGGCGGGGGCGCGGCTGAGCCGCGCGCCGAGGGTGTGCAGGTGCCAGGCGGCGTCGATCTTCGGAGGCAGCACGATGTCGAGGTGTTCCGACGTCTGGTTGGTGAGCGCGGCGTCGGCGAGGGTGCCGGCGGCATGGAAGATCGCGGTGAGTGGGTGGGCCGGGTCTATGCCGTCGAACAGCTCCGCCATCCGTGAGGGGTCGCTCGCGTCCGCTCGCACTACGGCGACCTCGGCGCCCAACTCCCCGAGTTCGGCGACGATCGTGTCGGTTTCGGGGGTGCCACCGGTGCGGCTGGTCAGCACCAGGTGCCTGGCACCGTGGCGGGTGATCAGGTGACGTGCCGTCAGCGACCCGAGGGTGCCGGTGCCACCGGTGATCAGGATGGTCCCTTCGGGGTCGATCGTGAGGGACGAGTTTTCCTCTTCCTCGGCGCCGGCCGGGGTGTAGGCGGTCAGCGTCGGTGCGAGCAGGCGGTTCGCCCGGATGGCCAGTTCGGGTTCCGCCGCCGTGACGGCGGACGCCAGGGCCTGCGGCGCGCTCGGGCCCCCGCCGCCGTCGACGTCCACCATCCCGAAGCTGCCCGGATGTTCGCTGTGCGCCGAGCGGAGCAGGCCCCACAGCGGTGCGTGCGCCAGGTTGTCCAGCAGATCCTCCGGCCCGGTGGCCACGGCATCGCGGGTGACGAACACCAGGCGCGAGCGCTCGTACGCGAGCTGGGCCGGCCACTCCCGCGTCAACGCGAGTGCCCGCTCCACGGCATACCGCGCTGCCTGCGGTACGTCCATGCCCGACGCCTCCTCGGCGGCCGGGTCGACCGCCGGCCCGTCCGCCGGCACCAGGACGACGGCCGGCACCGGAGCGCCGGCGCGGATCGCCGCGTTCAGCGCATCGAGGTGTGGATGGGCGACGACGTCGTGTCCGGCGGCGGCCAGGGCCGTCGCAAGCCAGTGACCGGGTTCCGCGAGCACAACCGGATTCGTGGCCTCCGCCGAGGAGTTGCCGGCGTCGTACGGTTCCCACCGCACCACGTGCAGGCCCTTCACGGGGCGATGGTCGAGCGCGGCGAGTTGTTCCGGGCCGATCACCCGGGTCGTCAGCGTCTCGACGTCGAGGAAATGCGCGCCGTCGGGGTCGGTCACGGTCACGCTGAACGTGTTCGATCCGGTGCGGCTCAGTCGTGCCCGCACGACAGTGCCCGCCCCCGGCGTGTGGCGCACGCCGCCGAACGCGAACGGCAGGTGCAGGTCGCGGCCGTCGGCGAAGACGGCCGCCAAAGGTTGGAACGCGGCGTCGAGGAGGGCAGGGTGGATGGTGTGGCCGGTCGGGTCGGCGTCGTCCGGCAGGCGGATCTCGGCGTAGAGGTCGTCGCCGTCGCGCCACAGGGCGGTCAGCCCCTGGAAGAGGGGCCCGTACCGGTAGCCCTGGCGGGCGAAGTCCGCGTACCGGTCGAGCAGATCCACGGGCTTCGCCCCGACCGGGGGCCACGCGCCGCCCATCGTCCGGTCCGCCGTGGCCCGGCCGCCGGCCGGGGTGACGGTGGCACCGGCGTGCCGGGTCCAGGCGCCGGGCGCGGTGTCGGGGTCCGCCGACTCGGGTCGCGAGTGGATGGCCAGTGTGCGGTGCCCGGACTCGTCCGGGGCGCCGACGGACAGTTGCAGGTGTATCGCCTGCTGCTCGAAGAGCGCCAACGGAGCGTGCAGGACCAGGTCCTCCAGATCGTGCCGGCCGTCGAGCAGCCCGATCGTGTGCAGGGCGAGGTCGAGAAAGGCGGCTCCGGGAAGCAGGACGGTGTCGTGTACGGCATGGTCGGCGAGCCAGGGGTGGGTGGCCAGGGACAGCCGGCCGGTCAGGACCAGCCCATCCCCGTCCGCCAGTTCCACGGCGGCGCCCAGCAGCGGGTGCGGCGACGCGAGTTGTCCCAGACCGCCGGCGTCGGCCCGGGTGTGGCCGGCTTCGACCCAATAGGTCTCGGGCCGGAAGGGATAGGTCGGCACGTCGGCCGCGAGCGTCGCGGCCGAGGGCGGCCACTCGGGGAGCAGTCCGGTGGCGAACGCGCGGGCGAGTGCGGTGTGCACCCGCGCGGGGGTGTCTTCGTCGCGGGTCAGGGTGCCCTGCACGGTGGCGGGCACCGGCGCGCCCTTCGCGCTGTTCGTGTCCTCGGCGGTGTTCTCGTCGATGATCTCGAGGATGGCCGCGGTCAGCACCGGATGCGGGCTGGTCTCGATGAAGTGCGTGTAGCCGTCGCGTAGTTGAGCTTCGATGGTTTCTTGGAAGCGGACGGTGGTGCGGAGGTTGGTGTACCAGTGTTCGGGGGTGAGGTGGGTGCCGTCGATGGGTGTGGTGGTGACGGTGGAGTAGAGGGGGATGGTGGTGGGTTGGGGGGTGATGGGGGCGAGGTCGGTGAGGATTTGTGGGTGGAGTGGTTCGACGTGGGGGCTGTGTGAGGCGTAGGTGACCGGAATGCGACGGGCGTGGATGTCGTGGGTTTCGCAGTGTGTTTGGAGTTGGTCGAGTTCTTGGTGGTTTCCGGATATGACGGTGGAGTGGGGGCCGTTGAGGGCGGCGATGGTGAGGTGGGGGTGGTGGGTGAGGAGTTGTCGGATGGTGTGTGGGGGTTGGGCGATGGAGAGCATGCCGCCGTGGGTGGTGAGGGTGGTGATGGCTTGGGAGCGTAGGGCGATGATGCGGGCGGAGTCGTGGAGGGTGAGTGCTCCGGCGATGTGGGCGGCGGCGATTTCGCCTTGGGAGTGGCCGATGACGGCGTCGGGGTGGATGCCGTGGTGTTCCCACAGGCGGGCGAGGCTGATCATCATGGCCCACAGGGCGGGTTGTACGACGTCGACGCGGTCGAGGCTGGGGGCTTGGTCGGCTCCGGTGACGACGTCGATGAGGTTCCAGTCGACGTAGGGGGCCAACGCCTGTGCGCAGGCGTTGAGATGTTCGGCGAACACCGGTGACGTATCCAGGAGTCGGGCGCCCATGCCGACCCATTGCGCGCCCTGACCCGGGAACACGAACACGGTCTTACCCGGACGGGCGACGTCGCGGTCGAGGGCGGGGTGAGACGCGTCGGTGGCCAAGGCGTCGAGTGCGGCCACGAGTTCGTCGCTGTCGTCGGTGACGATCGTCGCCCGATGGTCGAACACGGAACGTGTACGCAGGGCCGCGGCGAGCGCGGCCGGCGTCGTCTCGGGGCGCTCGACGAGGTGGGCGTGCAGGCGTTCCGCGTGTGTGCGCAGGGCGTGGTCGTCCTTGGCGGACAGCGCGATCACGGCCGGACCGGACGGGACTTCGTGGTCGGTGGCTTCGTTCGGGGTGGGGTCGCCCTGTTCGAGGACGAGGTGGGCGTTGGTGCCGCTGATCCCGAACGAGGACACCGCGGCGCGTCGCGGGCGGTCGGGGGTGCGCGGCCACGGCCGGGCCTCGGTCAACAACGAGACGGCGCCGGTGTCCCAGTCGACGTGGGGGGTCGGCTCGTCCACGTGCAGCGTCGCGGGCAGGGTCTCGTGTCGCAGAGCTTGGACCATCTTGATCACACCGGCGATCCCGGCGGCGGCCTGGGTGTGTCCGATGTTCGATTTCACCGACCCCAACCACAACGGCCGCTCGGGATCGCGGTGTTGCCCGTACGTGGCCAACAACGCCTGCGCCTCGATCGGATCCCCGAGCGTGGTGCCTGTCCCGTGCGCCTCCACCGCGTCGACCTGATCGGCCGTCAATCCGGCGTTGGTCAAGGCGCTGCGGATGACCCGCTGCTGCGACGGCCCGTTCGGCGCCGTCAAACCGTTGCTGGCACCGTCCTGGTTGATCGCCGAACCCCTGATCACGGCGAGTACGGTGTGGCCGTTGTCGCGGGCTCGGCTCAGGGGTTCGAGGAGGACCAGGCCGACGCCTTCGGCGAGTGCGAATCCGTTGGCGTCGGCGGCGAAGGGTTTGCAGCGGCCGTCCGGGGCCAGTCCGCGCTGGCGGCTGAATTCCAGGAAGGGGGTCGGCGTCGACATGACGGTGACGCCGCCGGCCAACGCGAGGTCGCATTCGCCGTTGCGCAGCGCCTGGCTCGCGAGATGGATCGCCACCAGCGACGACGAGCAGGCGGTGTCGACGGTGATCGCCGGACCCTCCAGACCCAGCGTGTACGCGATCCGCCCGGACGCCACGCTGGTCGTGGTGCCGGTGGCCAGGTAGCCCTCCAGGTTGCGCGCGTGGTGGGGCGCCGGGTTGTCCGCGTAGTTCTGTGCCACGACGCCGGTGAAGACCCCGGTGTTGCGCACGGCCGGCGCGGTGGGATCGAGGCGGGCGTTCTCGAAGGTTTCCCACGCCGTTTCGAGAAGCAGGCGCTGCTGCGGGTCCATCGCCGCCGCCTCCCGCGGCGAAATCCCGAAGAAGACGGCGTCGAAGTCGCCCGCGTCGTGCAGGAAACCGCCCTCCCGGGCGTAGGTGTGGCCGGTGGCGTCCGGGTCCGGGTCGTGCAGTCGGGCGGTGTCCCAACCCCGGTTCTCCGGGAGGACGCTGATCGCGTCCGTCCGGTCGGTGATCAGCCGCCAGAGGTCCGCCGGCCCCCGCACGTCGCCCGGGAAACGGCACCCCATGCCGACGATTGCGATCGGCTCCTCGCTCCCCCCGGAGACGACTGCGGCGCTCGGTGTCGGCGCGGACGCAGGCGCGGCCGTGGCAGCCGTCGGCTCGGCGTCGGCGAGTTGTGTGCGCAGGAATGCCGCGAGCCGAGTGGGGGTGGGGTGGTCGAAGACGAGGCTGCTGGGGAGGCGCAGTCCGGTCGCGTTGTTGACCAGGTTGCGCAGTTCGACGGCCGTCAGCGAGTCGAACCCGAGGTCCTTGAACGGCCGATCCGCGTCGACCGCCTCCGGCGTCGCGTGTCCGAGGATCTGTGCCACCTGGGTGCGAACGAGTTCCAGCAGCGTTCGCGTCTGCTCCGCCTCGGAGAGCCCGACGAGCTTCGTGGTCGGGGTCGCGGTACGAGCCGGCGTTCGTGTACCGCGCTCGCTCCGGTGCTGCCCGAGGTTGATCGGGGCGAGGGTGGGATGCGGCGTGCGCAGTGCGGTGTCGAGGAGGCCGAGCGCGTGCGGTGTGGTCAGCGGGGTGATGCCGTGGGCTCGGTGGCGCTGATGGTCCGCCGCACCGAGCCCGGCGGTGAGGTTGCTCGTCTCCTGCCAGGGGCCCCACGCGAGGCTGACGGTGGGATGCCCCTGGGAGTGGCGATGGTGGGCGAGGGCGTCCAGGAAGGCGTTCGCCGCCGCGTAGTTGGCCTGTCCCGCGCTGCCGAGCGTTGCGGCGGCGGAGGAGTAGAGCACGAGGGTGGGTGCCGGTCGAAGGTGCCTGGTCCCCTCGTGCAGGTGCCACGCGGCGTCGATCTTGGGTGGTAGGACGGTGTCGAGGTGTTGGGTTGTCTGGTTGGCGAGGGTGGCGTCGGCGAGGGTGCCTGCGGTGTGGAAGATCGCGGTGAGTGGGTGGGCGGGGTCGATGGAGGCCAGGAGGGTGTCGGTTTGTTGGGGGTTGGTGGCGTCGGTTGGGGTGATGGTGACGTGGGCGCCGAGTTCGGTGAGTTCGTTGTGTAGTGCCTGGGTTTGTGGGGTGTTGCCGGAGCGGTTGGTGAGGATGAGGTGGCGGGCGCCGTGTGCTGTGACGAGGTGGCGTGCGGTGAGTGCGCCGAGGGTGCCGGTGCCGCCGGTGATCAGGATCGTTCCGTCGGGGTCGATGCCTCGGGGGAGGGTGAGCGTGAGTTTCCCGGTGTGATGTCCCTGTGAGAGGTGTCGCAGGGCCTGGGGAGCGTGTGTGACGTGCCAACCGGTCGTCGGCAGCGGCCGTAGGGACCCGTTGGCGAACAACCGGGCCAGTACGGCGAAGATCCGGCCGATCCGGTCGAATCCCGCGTCGGTCAGATCGAACGCCCGATACTCGACCCCGGGATGCCGCGCCGCGACCTCCGCGCCGTCTCGGATGTCTGCCTTGCCCATGTCGATGAACCGCCCGCCGCGAGGCAGCAACCGCAGTGTGGTGTCCGTGTGTTCGTCGGCGAGCGAGTGCAGGACCACGTCCAGACCGCCCCCGTCGGTGGCGGTGAGGAACCGGTCGGCGTAGTCGTGGGTACGGGAGTCCGCCACGCGGTCGGCCGGGTAGCCCAGCTCGGCCAGTGTCTCGTGCTTGCTCCGGCTCGCCGTCGCGTAGACCTCGGCGCCGATGTACCGGGCGAGTTGGCCGGCGGCCTGGCCCACGCCGCCGGTGGCGGTGTGGATGAGCAACCGCTCGCCGCGACGCAGGGCCGCCAGGTCGTGCAGCGCGTGGTACGCCGTGGCGAACGCGACGGGGACGGCCGCCGCCTGCGCGTCCGACCAGTCGTCCGGTACCGGCATGAGCAGTCGATGATCGGTGATCGTCACCGACGCGGTGCCGTGTTCCAGGAGGCCCATGACCCGATCACCGGGGCGCACGTTCGGCACACCCGGCCCGACTTCGAGCACCGTGCCGGCGCCCTCGCCGCCCACGTGCGGACGCTCCCCGGGGTACAGCCCGAGCGTGATCAGGGTGTCCCGGAAGTTGAGGCCGACCGCCGCCGGGGCCAAGCGCACCTCACCGGGGCCCAGCGGACGGGTCAACCCGGGCGCGGGTACGAGCGCGAGCCCGTCGAAGCCGCCCGGACGGGGCACTTCCAGCCGCCACGGGGTCGGGCCCGACGGAACCGCCAACGGTGATGTGTGTCGGACGAGCCGGGGTGCGAGTATCTGCCGGTGCCGGATCGCGAGCTGCGGTTGCCCGTCGGTCGCGCCGGCGGCGATCGTGGCGGCCAGCAGGCCGGGGTCGGCGTGCGGGTCGGTGTCCACGATGGCGAACAGGTCGGGGTGCTCGGCCTGCGCGCTCCGGAGCAGCCCCCACAGCGGGGCCTGCGCCAGGTTGGTCAGCGGATCGCCGTGGTGGGTGGGTACGGCCCGGCTGGTGACGACGACCAGCCGAGCGGAGGAGGCGCGCGAATCGTCGACCGCGAGCCGGTCCTGAAGCCCGCGCAGTATCAGCGCCGTGGCCCGGAACGCGGCGGCGGGCAGCGCCGGTTCCTGCGGCATGACCCGCGGCGCGGCGACGAGGAGCGTGCCGGCGCCCGCCCGGAGTGCCGAGGGCACATCGGGGTGTGCGGGCAGATCGAGCGCGGCGAGGGCGGGAATCGCCCCGATGTCTTCGGGGGTGCCGAGGACCGCCCACCCCGCGGTGTCCGGGGGAGTGTCGGCCCTCGTGGGGTAGGGGTGCCAGTCGAGTCGGTGCAGCGACTCGTTCGATCGGGCCGTCGAGATCGCGAGCTGCGCACGGCTGATCGGCCTGGTCGTGACCGTGGCGACGGTCGCGACGCGGCGCCCGGCCTCGTCGGTCAGGGTGATGGCGTGCTCGTGGTCGCCCGTGGCAGTGATGTGCGCGTGCGCGTGCGTACCGCGCACGAAGTCGGGGGACAGCCGGATCCCGCCGAAGGTGAACGGCAGCCGGATCTCCTCGGCGCCGGCCTCGGCGAGCAGCAACGGGTGCAGCGCCGCGTCGAGGAGGGCGGGGTGGATGGCGTGGCCGGTCGGGTCGGCGTCGTCCGGCAGGCGGATCTCGGCGTAGAGATCGTCGCCGTCGCGCCACAGTGCGGTCAGCCCCTGGAAGGTCGGCCCGTAGTGGTAGCCCTGCTCGGCGAAGTCCGCGTAGGCGTTGTCGATGTCCACGGCGACGGCGCCCGTCGGACGACGCTCGGTCGTGGGCGCCGGCTCGATCCAGGATTCGATGCCCAGCGTGGCGGTGACGTGTCGGGTCCAGGCCACCGATGGGCTGTCGGATCGGTCGGAACCGATGGAGCCTTCGGGGTCGTGCGTTTCGGGACGCGAGTACACGGACAGGGCCCGGCGCTGGTGTTCGTCCGGAGCGCCGACGCTGATCTGGAGGTGGAGCGCGTGGTGCTCGGGCAGCGGTAACGGGGCTTCCAGGGTGAGTTCCTCGATCGTCGAGCATCCGGAGAGGCCGGCGGCGTGCAGGGCGAGGTCGAGGAAGGCGGTGCCGGGGAGCAGGACGGTGTCGTGTACGGCGTGGTCGGCGAGCCAGGGGTGGGTGGCGAGCGACAGCCGACCGGTGAGCAACAGTGCTGCCCCGTCGGCCAGTTCCATGCTCGCGTCGAGGAGGGGATGGGTCGCGGCGCGCTGCCCGGAGCCGGCCGTGTGCTCGTGCCGTGCCGAGGCGAGCCAGAAGGTCTCGTGCCGGAACGGGTATGTGGGCAGCTGGTCTCGGGGCTGGGGCGCGTCGAGCCGGGTGGGGGTGCGTCCGGCCACAAAGGCGTGTGCGAGAGCCGTGTGCCACCGGTGCAGGTCGCCGTGGTCGCGGCGGAGGGTGGCGACGGTGCGTGCGCGGACGCTCCGCTCGTGGATGGTGTCCTCGATCGGCGTGGTCAACACCGGGTGTGGGCTGGTCTCGATGAAGAGGGTGTGTTCGTCGGTGAGGAGGGTTTCGATGGTTTCTTGGAAGCGGACGGTGGTGCGGAGGTTGGTGTACCAGTGTTCGGGGGTGAGGTGGGTGCCGTCGATGGGTGTGGCGGTGACGGCGGAGTAGAGGGGGACGGTGGTGGGTCGGGGAGTGATGGGGGCGAGGTCGGCGAGGATTTGTTGACGGAGTGGTTCGACGTCCGGGCTGTGTGAGGCGTAGGTGACCGGAATGCGACGGGCGTGGATGTCGTGGGTTTCGCAGTGTGTTTGGAGTTGGTCGAGTTCTTGGTGGTTTCCGGATATGACGGTGGAGTGGGGGCCGTTGAGGGCGGCGATGGTGAGGTGGGGGTGGTGGGTGAGGAGTTGTCGGATGGTGTGTGGGGGTTGGGCGATGGAGAGCATGCCGCCGTGGGTGGTGAGGGTGGTGATGGCTTGGGAGCGTAGGGCGATGATGCGGGCGGAGTCGTGGAGGGTGAGTGCTCCGGCGATGTGGGCGGCGGCGATTTCGCCTTGGGAGTGGCCGATGACGGCGTCGGGGTGGATGCCGTGGTGTTCCCACAGGCGGGCGAGGCTGATCATCATGGCCCACAGGGCGGGTTGTACGACGTCGACGCGGTCGAGGGAGGGGGCTTGGTCGGCTCCGGTGACGACGTCGACGAGGTTCCAGTCGACGTAGGGGGCCAACGCCTGTGCGCAGGCGTTGAGATGTTCGGCGAACACCGGTGAGGTGTCGAGGAGTTCGCGGGCCATGCCGGGCCATTGGGAGCCCTGACCGGGAAAGACGAAGACGGTCTTGCCCGGACGGGCGCTGTCGCGTTCGAGGGCGGGGTGGGACGTGTCGTCGTCGGCCAGGGCGTCGAGTGCGGTCGCGAGTTCGTCGCGGTCGTGGGTGACGACGGCGGCGCGGTGGGTGAACGCAGCGCGGGTGGCGAGGCCGGCGGCGACGCGGGCGGGGGTGAGGTGGGGGTGTGTGTCCAGGTGGGCGCGCAGGCGTTCGGCGTGCGCGCGCAGGGCGTGCTCGTCCTTCGCGGACAACGTGACCACGGCCGGGCCGGACGGGTCTTCGCGGTCGCTGTCCTGCGGAGTGGGGTCGCCCTGTTCGAGGACGAGGTGGGCGTTGGTGCCGCTGATCCCGAACGAGGACACCGCCGCGCGCCGTGGGCGGTCGGGGATGCGCGGCCACGGCCGGGCCTCGGTCAACAACGAGACGGCGCCGGTGTCCCAGTCGACGTGGGGGGTCGGCTCGTCCACGTGCAGCGTCGCGGGCAGGGTCTCGTGTCGCAGAGCCTGGACCATCTTGATCACACCGGCGATCCCGGCGGCGGCCTGGGTGTGTCCGATGTTCGATTTCACCGACCCCAACCACAACGGCCGCTCGGGATCGCGGTGTTGCCCGTACGTGGCCAACAACGCCTGCGCCTCGATCGGATCCCCCAACGCCGTCCCGGTCCCGTGCGCCTCCACCACGTCGATGTCGCCGAGTACCAGTTGCGCGCTGTCGAGCGCCTGGCGGATCACCCGCTCTTGCGAGGGCCCATTCGGCGCGGTGAGTCGACTGCTGGCGCCGTCCTGGTTGACGGCCGAACCCCTGATCACGGCAAGCACGGTGTGACCGTTGTCGCGGGCTCGGCTCAGTGGTTCGAGGAGGACCAGGCCGACGCCTTCGGCGAGTGCGAAGCCGTCGGCGTCGGCGGCGAAGGCTTTGCAGCGGCCGTCCGGGGCCAGTCCGCGCTGGCGGCTGAATTCCAGGAAGGGGGTCGGCGTCGACATGACGGTGACGCCGCCGGCCAACGCGAGGTCGCATTCGCCGTTGCGCAGCGCCTGGCTCGCGAGATGGATCGCCACCAGCGACGACGAGCAGGCGGTATCGACGGTGATCGCCGGACCCTCCAGACCCAACGTGTACGCGACCCGCCCCGACGCCACACTCGTGGTCGTGCCGGTGGCCAGGTAGCCCCCGAGGGCGCGGGCGTCCCGGGGAGCGACGTTCGACCCGTAATCCTGCGCGATCACGCCGGTGAAGACGCCGGTCCCGCTGCTGCGCAGCGTGGTCGGGTCGATGTGGGCACTTTCCAGCGTCTCCCACGCGGTCTCCAGGAGCAGCCGCTGCTGCGGATCCATCGCCGCCGCCTCGCGCGGCGAGATCCCGAAGAAGCCCGCGTCGAAGTCGCCCGCGTCGTGCAGGAATCCACCCTCGCGGGCGTAGGTGCGACCGTCGGCTTCCGGGTCGGGATCGTACAGGTCCTCCAGGCGCCAACCCCGGGTGCCCGGATCGGTCGTGATGGCGTCGGTGCCTGCGGTGACCAGTTGCCAGAGGTCGGCCGGATCGCGTACGCCGCCCGGGAAGCGACAGCCCATACCGACGATCGCGATCGGCTCGTGGCGCTGTGTCTCGACCCGGTGCAGCCGGTCGCGCGTCTGCTTGAGGTCGAGCGTCACGAGCTTGAGATAGTCGCGGAGCTTGTCTTCGTTCGCCATCCGGAATCAGCCTCAACAGGTGGGAGCAGGTGACTGCTGGCGGGTCAGGAAATGCCGAATTCCTCGTTGATGTACTCGAAGATCTCGTCGTCCGTGGCCGACGCGATGTCGGTGCCGGGGGCGCCTTCGGCCGAGGCGTGAGACTGCCGTGCGTTCAGTCGCGCCAGGAGGGCCGAGAGTCGTTCGGCCAGTTCGGTACGGGTCGCCTCGTCCGGCGGCGGGTCGGCCAGGATCGTTTCCAGGCGCGTCAGTTCGGCCGCCGCCGAGCGCGGGGGATCCGCCTCCGGGACCAGTCGGGCGCGCAGGTAGCGGACGAAGGCGACCGGAGTCGGGTGGTCGAACAGGACCGTGCTGCCCAACCGATGGTCGAGCGCGGAGCTGAGCCGGTTGCGCAGTTCCATCGCGGTGAGTGAGTCGAACCCCTGGTCCATGAAGCCCTGTTCGACGTTGATCGTCTGCGCGGTGGGGTGCCCGAGGACGGTGGCCGCGTGGGTGCGGACCAGGTCGAGCAGCATGCGGTGCTGCTCGGCTTCCGAGAGCGCGGCGAGCCTGGCGACCACGCCTTCGGCCGACCCGGACGAGGGCGACGGCCGGGCGGAACGGGCCGGCCGGCGAGCGAGGTTGATCGGAACGAGGCCGGGATGGGGAGTGCTGAGCGCGGTGTCGAGCAGGCCGAGCGCGTGTGCCGACCCGAGGGGTGTGATGCCCAGGGCGCGATGACGCTCGTGGTCGGCAGTGTCGAGGCCGGCGGTGAGGTTGCTGGTCTGCCGCCACGGACCCCAGGCGAGGCTGACGGTGGGGTGTCCCCGGGTGTGGCGTTGTTGAGCCAGGGCGTCGAGGAAGGTGTTGGCGGCGGCGTAGTTGGCCTGCCCCGGGCTGCCCAGGATTCCGGCGGCGGAGGAGTACAGGACGAGGGTCGGAGCCGGTTCGAGATGTTCGGTTCGGGTGTGCAGGTGCCACGCGGCGTCGATCTTGGGTGGTAGGACGGTGTCGAGGTGTTGGGTTGTCTGGTTGGCGAGGGTGGCGTCGGCGAGGGTGCCTGCGGTGTGGAAGATCGCGGTGAGTGGGTGGGCGGGGTCGATGGAGGCCAGGAGGGTGTCGGTTTGTTGGGGGTTGGTGGCGTCGGTTGGGGTGATGGTGACGTGGGCGCCGAGTTCGGTGAGTTCGTTGTGTAGTGCCTGGGTTTGTGGGGTGTTGCCGGAGCGGTTGGTGAGGATGAGGTGGCGGGCGCCGTGTGCTGTGACGAGGTGGCGTGCGGTGAGTGCGCCGAGGGTGCCGGTGCCGCCGGTGATCAGGATCGTTCCGTCGGGGTCGATGCCTCGGGGGAGGGTGAGCGTGAGTTTTCCGGTGTGATGTCCCTGTGAGAGGTGTCGCAGGGCCTGGGGAGCGTGTGTGACGTGCCAACCGGTCGTCGGCAGCGGTTCGAGGGTGCCGTCCGCGAACAGTGGGGAAAGGACCGCGAAGATGCGCCGAACCTCGTCCGGACCGATCGTGTTCAGGTCGAACGCGCGGTAGACCACGCCGGGATGTGCGCTCGCGATCGTCTCCGGATCGCGGATGTCGGCCTTGCCCATTTCCACGAATCGTCCACCGCGTGGCAACACCCGCAGCGAGGCGTCCACGTAATCCCCGGCGAGCGAGTTCAGGACGACATCCACCCCCTTGCCGTCGGTGGAACGCAGCAGGTGCTCCTCGAAGTCGAGGCTGCGCGAGGAGGCGATGTGCGCCTCGTCGAAGCCCTGGGCGCGCAGGAGATGCCACTTGCCGGGGCTCGCGGTCGGGTACGGCTCGGCGCCCAGGTGTCGGGCTATTCGGACCGCGGCCATGCCGACCCCGCCCGTCGCCGCGTGCACGAGCACCGATTCGCCCGAGCGCAGCCCACCCAGATCGACCAGCCCGTGGTAGGCGGTGAGGAACGCGACCGGGGCGCCGGCCGCCTGCGCGAACGTCCAGCCCTTGGGCACGGGCGCGAGGGCGCGTCGGTCGGCGACGGCCGTCGGGCCCACGCCGTCCGCGAACAGCCCCATCACCGCGTCGCCGGGCGCGAGGTCCGACACACCCGGGCCGGTCTCCAGCACGATCCCCGCACCCTCGCTGCCGATCGGTGCCGTGCCGAAGTAACTTCCCAACGCGATCAGCGCGTCGCGGAAGTTGAGACCGATCGCGCGCAGCGCGACCCGCACCCGGCCGGCGGGCAGCGGGCCGTCCGGCTCGGTCACGGGCAGCAGCGCCACGTTCTCCAGGGTGCCCCGGCCGGTCGTACCGAGCCGCCAGGTCGACGCGTCGGCGGGCACGGTGAGCGGCGGCAGGTACGGGACCAACTCCGGGATCAGCAACTGCTGCTGCCTGACGGCGACCTGCGGCCGATCGGCGGCCACGGCCGCGATGACGTTCGCGGTCTTGGTGCCCGCGGCCACGTCGACCAGCCCGAATCGGTCGGGGTGCTCGCTCTGGGCCGCGCGGACCAGGCCCCACAGTGGTGCGTGCGGCAGGTTGTCGAGGCGATCGCCGTGGTGGGTGGCGATTGCCTGCTTGGTCACGAACACCAGGCGGGACGCGACGAACTCCTCGTACCCGAGCCACTCCTGCAGCAGAGCAAGGGCACCCGATATCGCCGCCCGGGCCTGCCCGGGTATGTCCGAGGCATCGACTTCGGCCGGGATCCGGCCGGCGGGCGCGATCACGACGTCCGGGACCGGAGCCCCGTTGCGGACCGCCTCGCGAAGCGCCGTGAGGTCCTGGTGGGTGTCGAAGGTGGTGCCGGAGGCGTCCATGGCCTCGGTGAGGTTGGCGGAGGGGCGACCGAGCATCGCCCAGACACCGGCTCCGGCCGCCGCCGGGCCCGCTGTCGTCGGGAGCGGCTGCCAGCGTTGCTCGTGCAGACCCTGCTCGTCCCGTGGCGTGAGCGCGGCGAGCCGGGCGGCATCGATCGGCCGAGTGGTCACGGTGTCGATCGTGACGAGGTGGTCGCCTTGCGGGGTGTCGAGAGCCACCGAGAAGCCGTGTTCGCCGCCGGAACCCAGACGCACCCGCGCACGGGTGGCACCGGTGGCTGTGTGCCGGATACTGGTGAACGCGAACGGAAGTCGGGTGGTCTCGGTGTCGTCCCGGGTGAGCAGCACGGCATGCAGCGCGGCGTCGAGGAGGGCGGGGTGGATGGTGTGGCCGGTCGGGTCGGCGTCGTCCGGCAGGCGGATCTCGGCGTAGAGGTCGTCGCCGTCGCGCCACAGGGCGGTCAGCCCTCGGAAGAGCGGCCCGTAGTGGTGACCCTGCGCGGCCAGTTCCGCGTACGCGTCGGCGAGGTCGATCGGGCGCGCGCCGGCCGGGGGCCCGACGGCGTCGACTCTCGCGGGTTCGATGGCCTCGGCGGCCGGCGCGAGGGTGCCGGTGGCGTGCCGGGTCCAGGCGCGCGGCGCGGCGCCGGGATCCGTGGACTCGGCCCGGGAGTCGATCGTCAGGGGCCGGTGCCCGGTGTCGTCGGCAGGGCCCACGGTGACGTGTAGCCGAACCGCCTGTCGCTCGAAGAGCGGCAGCGGATTCTCCAGCGTCAGCTCTTCCAGATCGGGAGTGTCCTCGAACCGGGTCGCGGCGTGCAGGGCGAGGTCGAGAAAGGCGGTGCCGGGGAGCAGGACGGTGTCGTGTACCGCGTGGTCGGCGAGCCAGGGGTGGGTCGCGAGCGACAGCCGCCCGGTGAGCAGGAGTCCGTCCGCGAGTTCCGTGTCGGCGTCGAGCAGCGGATGGGTCGACTCGCGCTGATCGAAGCCCGCCGTGTGCGTCGGCGTCGTCGAGGTGAGCCAGTAGCGCTCTCGTTGGAACGCGTACGTGGGCAGATCGGTCGCGATCGAGGGTGGGAGGAATGTGTCCCAGTCCGGGGCCGCGCCGTGGATGTGCGCGTGTGTGACGGCGGCGTGGAACGTGCGGAGATCCCCGTGTTCGCGACGCAGTGTGCCGATCGCCGCGGCGCGGACGGGGTGGGCGTCGATGGTTTCGTCGAGACCGACGGTGAGCCCCGGGTGCGGGCTGGTCTCGATGAAGAGCGTGTGTCCGTCGGTGAGGAGGGCTTCGACGGTCTCTTGGAAGCGGACGGTGGTGCGGAGGTTGGTGTACCAGTACTCGGGGGTGCAGGCGGTGCCGTCGAGCGGTGCCGCTGTGACGGTGGAGTACATCGGGATGTCTGCGGTCAGGGCTTTGATGTCGGCGAGGTCGGTGAGGATTTGTGGGTGGAGTGGTTCGACGTGGGGGCTGTGTGAGGCGTAGGTGACGGGGATGCGGCGGTGTCGGATGTCGTGGGTTTCGCAGTGTGCCTGGAGTTGGTCGAGTTCTTGGTGGTTTCCGGATATGACGGTGGAGTGGGGGCCGTTGAGGGCGGCGATGGTGAGGTGGGGGTGGTGGGTGAGGAGTTGTCGGATGGTGTGTGGGGGTTGGGCGATGGAGAGCATGCCGCCGTGGGTGGTGAGGGTGGTGATGGCTTGGGAGCGTAGGGCGATGATGCGGGCGGAGTCGTGGAGGGTGAGTGCTCCGGCGATGTGGGCGGCGGCGATTTCGCCTTGGGAGTGGCCGATGACGGCGTCGGGGTGGATGCCGTGGTGTTCCCACAGGCGGGCGAGGCTGATCATCATGGCCCACAGGGCGGGTTGTACGACGTCGACGCGGTCGAGGGAGGGGGCTTGGTCGGCTCCGGTGACGACGTCGACGAGGTTCCAGTCGATGTAAGGGGCGAGGGCATCGGCGCACTCGCCCAGCGCCTGGGCGAACACCGGTGAGCTGTCGAGGAGTTCGCGGGCCATGCCGGGCCATTGGGAACCCTGGCCGGGAAAGACGAACACGACCCGGCAGTCCTCGTGCGCGATCGCGCGAACCGCGCCCGCCTCGAGGTCGCCGCGTGCCAGTGCGGCCAACCCGGCCAGGAGGTCGGCGCGGTCGTCGGCGGGCACCGCGGCCCGATGCTCAAGGGCGGCGCGGGTACGGGCGAGCGCCGCGCCGACTCCACGCGGATCCGCGTCGGGATGCGCCACCGCGAAGTCCCGCAACCGGGCGGCCTGGGCCCGCAGCGCCGCTTCGGTCCGACCCGACAGCAGCCAGGGCACCGAGATGCCGTCGGCATCCTCGCCGCCGGCCTCGTTCGGGGTGGGGTCGCCCTGTTCGAGGACGAGGTGGGCGTTGGTGCCGCTGATCCCGAACGAGGACACCGCAGCGCGTCGCGGGCGGTCGGGGGTGCGCGGCCACGGCCGGGCCTCGGTGAGCAGGGAGACCGCGCCGGTGTCCCAGTCGACGTGGGGGGTCGGCTCGTCCACGTGCAGCGTCGCGGGCAGGGTCTCGTGCCGCAACGCCTGGACCATCTTGATCACACCGGCGATCCCGGCGGCGGCCTGGGTGTGCCCGATGTTCGACTTCACCGACCCCAACCACAACGGCCGCCCCGGCTCACGGCCCTGCCCGTACGTGGCCAACAACGCCTGCGCCTCGATCGGATCCCCCAACGCCGTCCCGGTCCCGTGCGCCTCCACCACGTCGACCTGACCCGCCGTCAACCCCGCACCCGCCAACGCCGCCCGGATCACCCGCTGCTGCGACGGCCCGCTCGGCGCCGTCAAACCATTGCTGGCACCATCCTGATTCACCGCCGAACCCCTGATCACCGCAAGCACGGTGTGACCGTTGTCGCGCGCCCGGCTCAGCGGTTCGAGCAGGACCAGGCCGACGCCCTCGGCGAGTGCGAAGCCGTCGGCGCCGGCGGCGAAGGGCTTGCAGCGGCCGTCCGGGGCCAGTCCGCGCTGACGGCTGAACTCCAGGAACGGGTTCAGGCTGGGCAGGACCGTCGCGCCACCCGCGAGCGCGAGATCGCATTCGCCGTTGCGCAGCGCCTGGCAGGCCAGGTGCAGGGCGACCAGGGACGACGAGCAGGCGGTGTCGACGGTGACGGCCGGGCCCTCCAGGCCCAGTGCGTACGCGATTCGCCCGGACGCCACGCTCACCGTGTTCCCGGTCAGGAAGTAGCCCTCCCCGGCCCGGGTGACCGCGTCCCGGCCGGCGGGGACGTACTCCTGGGCGATCACCCCGGTGAAGACCCCGGTGTTGCCCCCGAACAGTGCGGTCGGGGCGATCCCGGCGTTTTCGAGGGTTTCCCACGCGGTCTCCAACAACAGGCGCTGCTGCGGGTCCATGGCCGTCGCCTCGCGCGGCGAGATCCCGAAGAAGCCCGCGTCGAAGTCGCCCGCGTCGTGCAGGAAACCGCTCTCTCTCACGTAGGTGTGCCCGATGGCGTCCGGATCCGGGTCGTGGACCGAATCCAGGTCCCAGCCCCGGTCGTCGGGAAACGCCGAGATGGCGTCGACGCCGTCGCGAACCAGTCGCCACAGGTCCGAGGCATCGCGCACGCCGCCCGGAAGGCGACATCCCATCCCCACGATCGCGATCGGTTCCGACCGGCCGGCTTCGAGCTCGCGCAGCCGGTCGCGCGTCTCCTGGAGCTCGCCCGTCACCCGCCGCAGATAGTCGCGCAGCTTGTCTTCGTTCGCCATCCGGTATCAGCCTCAACAGGTGGGAGAGAACGTACGTTTCGCCGACCGGAGCAGCAGTCGGGCACCGTGCCGCTCAGCGTTCGCAGAGGTGCTTAGAGGGCGCTTAAAACGTCCTTAACATCCTCCGGCCTGCGGTTTCGCGGCGGATGGGGGCCGTGGGCCAAGGCCGTCGCCTTTAAGAAGGTGCTAAGGGGCGTTTAAGCGCGGACTCCGACACTGGCTGCTCATGACTTGCCGGTAAGGGAGTTGCATCGTGACAGAGACCGCCTCGGCACACCTGCCGACGTTTCCCATGCCGAGATCGTGTCCGTTCGACCTCTCGCCGCAGTACGCCGAGCTGAGGAGCGAACGGCCCATCACGCAGGTGCAATTGGCGAGCGGAAAAGCCGCCTGGCTGATCACCCGGCATCAGGACGTGCGCAGACTCTTCCTGGACCCCAATCTCAGTGCCAACGGCGCGCATCCCGAATTCCCGGCACTGGCTCCGCGCAAGCAGTCCTTCGACGAGCAGTCGAAAGGTTTCCTGCCGTGGATGGACCAGCCGGAGCACACCACGTACCGGCGGATGGTGATCAACGAGTTCACGGTGCGTCGGATCGCCCGCATGCGCCCGCGCATCCAGGAGATCGTGGACGACTGCGTCAGTGCGATGCTCGCCGGACCGCGGCCGGTGGACCTGGTCCAGGCACTGTCGCTGCCCGTGCCGTCACTGACCATATGTGACCTGCTCGGCGTCCCGTACGAGGACCTGGACCACATCCAGCGGCATGCGATGATCATGGTCAGTCGTATCCACACCGCCCAGGAACGCGCCGCCGCGCTGCGGGAACTGCGCACCTATCTCGGTGAGTTGTTGCTGATCAAGGGCAAGCAGCCGCAGGACGACATGCTCAGTCGGCTGGTGGTCAAGCACCGGGACGAGGGCCGCGACGACCACGGGCACCTGACCGGGCTCGCACTGCTGATCCTGGTCGGCGGCTACGAGAGCACGGCGAGCACGATCTCGCTGGGTACCGTGGCGCTCCTGGAACACCCCGACCAGGTGGCCGCGTTGCTCGCCGACCCCACACTGGCACCGCGTGCGGTGGAGGAACTGCTGCGCTACTTCAGCGTCGCGGACAACGTCACCAGCCGGATCGCGATCGCCGACATCGAGATCGGCGGGGTGACCATCCGCGCGGGCGAGGGCGTGCTGCTGTCGAACGCGGCGGCCAATCGGGATCCGAGCGTGTTCGCGCATCCCGAGGTGCTGGACATCCACCAGGACACCCGCACACATGTGGCGTTCGGATACGGCATCCACCAGTGCCTCGGGCAGAACCTGGCCCGGTTGGAACTGGAGATCGTCTTTCGCACGCTCTTCGGCCGGATCCCGGGACTACGGACGGCCGTGCCCGTGACGGAACTGCCGTTCAAGAACGACGCGATCATGTTCGGCGTGCACGAAGTACCGGTGACCTGGTGACCCGGTCCCCGGCCGCGGGGCACCGGGACGGCCCCGAGCGCCCGAGCGCGACCGAGCGGAAGTGGAGCGCGATGAGTGTGGAAGTGGACCGCGACGCCTGCGTGGGTGCCGGACAGTGTGTGCTCGCGGCACCGGATGTTTTCGATCAGGGGGACGAGGACGGCCTGTCGTTCGTGCTTCCCGGCGCGTCGGAGCCCGAGAACCTGCGGGCCGTCCGGGACGCGGTGTTGCGCTGTCCGGCCCGAGCGATCACGCTCACCACCGCGCCCGCACCGGAGCCGTCCATCCCCGACGCACCCCCGAACGGAGCCGCCACGTGAGCGACAACGACGTCACCATCGAAACCGGCGACCCCCGGGTGGCGGACCTGCTCGCCTACCCGATGCCGCGCGCCTGCCCCTTCGGTGCGCCGAAGGAGTACGCGGAGCTGCGCGAGCGCGAACCCATCACCCGGGTTCGGCTGCCCACCGGTCGGTGGGCCTGGCTGGTCACCGCGCACGACGCGGTACGCCGACTGTTCACCGACCCCAACCTCAGCGCCAACCGCGTGCATCCCGGCTTCCCCGCGCTGCTGGCGGGGCAGGGCGGGATCAACCCCGCGGGCTTTCTGCCGTGGATGGACCCGCCGGAGCACACCACGTATCGACGCATGGTGATCAGCGAGTTCACCGTCCGGCGGGTACAGCGCCTGCGACCGCGGATCGAGGAGATCGTCACCACGCACGTGGACGGGCTGCTCGCGGGCCCCCGCCCGGTCGACCTGGTCCAGGCGCTGTCCCTGCCCGTTCCCTCGCTGGTGATCTGTGACCTGCTGGGAGTGCCGTACGCAGACCGGGAGTTCTTCCAGACCCGGGCCCGGATCATGGTCGATCGTAATGCCGGCGGCCCCGAGCGGCTCGGCTCGATGACCGAACTGCGGACGTTCCTGAGCGACTTGGTGGTAACCAAGCAGAACGAACCGACCGACGACGTGCTCAGCCGGCTCGCGGTGAAGTATCGCGAGGCCGGGGTCGAGGACAACGAACACCTGGCCGGGATGGCGCTGTTGATCCTGGTCGCCGGCCACGAGACCACGGCGAACATGATCTCGCTCGCGGTCACCTACTTGTTGGAGCACCCGGACCGCCTCGCCGAACTGCGGGACGATCCGACGCTGATCCCCGACGCGGTGGAGGAGTTCCTGCGCTACTTCAGCATCTCCGACCATTCCACGAACCGAGTGGCGCTCGCCGACATCGAAATCGACGGCGTGACCATTCGGGCCGGAGAGGGTGTACTGCTGTCCAACGGCGCGGCCAACCGGGACGCGAAGGTCTTCGACGACCCGGACGAGTTCGATGCGCACCGCGACGCCCGACCGCACCTGGCCTTCGGATACGGCATCCACCAGTGCCTGGGACAGAACCTGGCCCGACTGGAGTTGGAGATCGTGCTCGGCACCCTCCTCGAACGCATCCCGGATCTGCGACTGGCCGTGCCGTTGGCGGAACTGCCGTTCAAGAACGACACGATCATGTACGGGATCCACGAAGTCCCGGTGACCTGGTGACCTGGTGACCCGGTAGCCAGGTGGCGACCCGGTGCCCCGGTGCCCCGGTGCCCCGGTGCGCGTTCGGCGCCGGTGATTCCCGTGTACGCCCTACCCCCGTACCCCCATGTTTCCCGTTCCCGAGCCGTCGGCATCGGCGCGCTCGGCTCGGCAGAGAGGTTCCCACACCAATGTCCAAGACCATCGCCATTTTCGGGGCGGGGAGCGGCCTGGGACTCGCCGTGGCCCGGCGCTTCGGAGCCGAGGGATATCGAGTCGCACTCGTCGCCCGACGCAAGGAACGGCTGGAGGAGTTGCGTGCCGCGTTGGCGAACGAGGGCGTGGAGGCGCACACCTTCACGGCCGACCTCGCCGACCACACCCGGCTCGGCGCGACCGTTGACGAGATCGGCTCCGCGCTCGGCGGCATCGACGTGATCGAGTACAGCCCGGCGGGCATCACCGAACAGCCGGTCGCCACGCTGGACCTGGACCTGGACAACCTCCAACCACAGCTGGACGTGCGCCTGCTCGCGCCGATCGTGCTCGTGCGGCACGTACTACCCGCCATGATCGAACGTGGCGAGGGCGGGCTGCTGTTCGGTCTCGGCTCGGTCGGCAGTCAGCCGGTGTCCTTCATGAGCAACGTCGGCATCGCCTTCGCCGGACTGCGCAACTACATCTACACGCTCAACAGTTCCCTCGCGGACAAGGGTGTGTACGCCGGCGCGTTGACCATCGGCGCGCTGATCGAAAAGAGCGAGGCCCAGGAGAAGTTCGACGCCAAGACCGCGTTCACGTCCGCGCAGGGCGTCGTGCGCGTGTGGCCCGAGGATCTGGCGGATCGGTTCTGGGACATGTACGCCAAACGGGACCGGGTCGAGGAGGTCGTCGGCGGATTCGAGGGGTAGGGCGCATACCGCATACGACGACGTCGCCGCCGGTGGGATCTCCCGCCGGCGGCGACGTCGTCGCGTCGAATCCCTCGAACCGGGTCGGTTCGGGTCAGCCCGTGCCCCGCGCCAGGACGGACGGGTCGGTGTCGACGGGGGAGGGGGCCTCTCGCGCGACCGCGTCGAGGAGTCGGTCCTCGGCGGATTCGGACCGTGTCTCGCCCTCCCCGACGGATGCGAGCGTTTCGAGGTTGTCCTTGATGTCGGTCAGGACGTCGGCCGCCTCCGCCCCGTCGATCACCCGGTGGTCGAACGCGAGGCTCAGGCGCATCACCGGGCGGACCACCACCCGCTCGTCGCGCACCACCGCCACGTCGCGCACCTGTCCCACGCCCAGGGTGATCGTGGTGCCGCCCACCGAGTGGAAGCCGTGCACGGGGCGGTGACCGAGCGAGGTGATCGCGACGGTGCCGAACGACTCCGCCCGGCGCGCCAGCGGGCGGGTCGCGAGCCGAAACGCCAAGCGCCCCAAAGGCATCGGCAGCCGATGCAGCAGGCGCACCTTGGCGAACTCCGGCATCTGCGCCGGATCCCCGTCCCGGAACGGCCGCAGCCGGTCCTGGATTTCGTCGATACCGGCGGTGTCCACGCGCGGAACGACCGTCGCGAGCACCACCCTTCGTCCGTTCAGCACCCGGTCCAGGGTGATCTTGGCGTCGACCGTGGGGTAGTGCGCCACCCTCGGCCGCAGCCGACCGCGGATGGCGGCGTTGGCGTCGGGATGCGCGGCCAGGGCGCGGCCGGCGGCCAGGGCCACATAGGACACCAGCGAGTACGAGTGCCCCGCCTCGCGGCGACCGGCGCGGTGTTCGCGCACACGGGACATGTCGACGTCGGTGTCCAGGAACACCGGGGCGAAGCCCCGGGTCTGCTCCAGGAAGTACAGGGTGTGGCGGCGCTCCCGGGGCACCGGAGTGCTTCGCACGAGGGGCTCCTTACGCTGTCGCGAGGTCGGGTCCCGGCCGCGGACCCCATGACGGAATCACGGGCCGGGTCGATGGCGGTGCTCAGACGGTCTCGACGGCGAAACCGCCCTTGATCCACTTGCTGGACTCCACCGAGATGCCGAGCAGGCGCTGACCGGGGATCGCCCGTTCGAAGGCGCTCTCCAATTGGAAGAACGGGGTGGCGTTGCCGTTGTTGCCGATCTCGCGCACCCGGCTGATCTCGTACGCACCGGGCAGCGCCAGCAGATCCACGATCTTCGTGGTCATCCGCCCGGACAACTGCGGCGGCAACAGGTAGTCGATCTCGTCGCGTTGCCACCCGGTGTCGTCCAGGAGCTCGTCCAGGATCTCGGCGGACATCAGCGGCACCCGCTCCTCGATCGCCTTGTAGTCCTCGATCGCGGGCGGCCGATCCGAGCCCCGATCCCCCGGGCCGTACCAGTCCAGCGTCTGCCCGGGTTCGCGGTCCAGGCCGGTGAGCCTGGTGAACAACTGGCGGATCACCGCCGCGCCGGGAGCCGACGTGCGCTCCAGGACCGCCGCGCCGGCACCGTCGCCGAACAGTACGTAGTGCACCAGTTGGTCGGGCGGCAGCGTCGCGAAATCCAGGTCGAAGTCGTAGAACTTGGCCGACACGTCGCCACCCAGGACCAGGGCGTTGCGATACTCGCCGCCCGCCAGCAACTGCTGCGCCAGGCTCAGCGCCTGGAACGCGCCGCAGCAGCCCGACTGGATCTGGTACGTGGGCACGCCGTTGATCCGCAACCTGTCGGCGACCACGTTCGCCGTCGTGGGCATCAACAGGTCCGGTGAGGCGGTGGCCAGGACCAGCAGGTCCACGTCCTCGGCGGCCCGCCCCGCGCCCTCCAGGGCACGTCGGCCGGCCGTCTCGCACAGGTCCGCCAACGAGTGCGCGGGCTTGGCCGTGTCCAGGTCGATCGACAGGTGCCGGCTCCTGGTGCCGATGAACGTCTCGACCCACTGCTCCCACTGCCCGCCCATGCGCAACCGCCGCCCCAGGGTGGCGTTGTCGATCGCCGGACCCGGCAGCGCGGTGCCGATCGACCGGATGTGGACGTCGCCGTCCACGTCAGCCGCACAGCCGGATGACCACGGCCGCCCGCTCGCTGGGCACCGGGGGATTGGACAGCGGCGGAATCAGGTGCCAGCGGCGGTATCCGCGCTTGCCCGCGAAGGAGCCGCCGGTGCCGATCGCCTTGAGGTGCAGCCACTCGCCCGCGATCATCCCGTCCCGGTCGATGCCGGTGGCCGAGTCCCGGAAGGTGCCCTGCGGCAGATGCACGGCCTCGTGGTACTCGCTGATCAGGTGGCCGTCCGAGGGCCGGCGGCCGGTGATCGTGACGAACCCGACCGCGTCGCCGATGATGTTGTCCTGCTTGTCGTAGATCACGTCGTAGTAGGTGGCGGTGTCACCGATCTGCTGCATGGGCGGGTTCGCCGAGCCGACCGTGCTGTACTTGACCGTCTGCTCGGTGACTCCGCCGACTTCCACACATCGATTGCCCCGCTTGTCGCCGTCCGCCGCGAACGCGTCGGACGCCATCACCGTCGCGGTGGTGGTCACGCACAGCGCGACCAGCGCCGCACTGCGGGCGCGGGACCATTTCGTCGGGTGCGCCATGATCTTCCCCTTCGCTCGTCCGGCCGGGACGTCGAGGGGGCACCGCACGGTGCGCGGGCGCGGTCCCGGCCGTCGCTGCGATGTTCAGGGGCCGCACTTAGACAGACCTAAAGCCGAGCTTGGCGGAGCCGGTCCGCTCTGCAGTCCGGTGACCAGATGGGCCAGTTCGGCGCGCGAACTCAGGTCGAGCTTGCGGTAGATGTGGGCCAGGTGGGCGTCCACGGTGCGCGGGCTCAGCCGCAACACCTGGGCGATCTCACGGGTACGCATGCCCGTTCCCGCGAGATCGGCGATCTCGCGCTCGCGATTGGTCAGTACGGACAGCGCCGTCGCGGCGCCCGGCTCGGTCGACCCCTTGGCCCACGCCAGCGCGGCCAGACGCTCCTCGGCCCGGCGATACAGCGTGTCCGCGCCGGATCGGCGGGCCAGTTCGCGGGCGAGGACCAGCAGTTTCGTCGCGTCGTCCACCCGGCCGGCCACGGCCTCGCACTCGGCGGCGTCCAGCAGCGCCGTGGTCCGCGGCAGCGTCAGGTCGGCCGCCGCCAGTCGGTCGGCGGCGTGCTGGTACAGGTCCGAGGCGGTGTCCGGGTCGTCGGCGAACCGGGCCACCTCGGCCTCGGCGAGCAACGCCTCCGCGTGCTGGAACGACAGTTCCGACTCGCGCACCGCGTCCCGGGCCCGCTTCGCCCACAATGCCGCGTCGGGATCGCCCGCCGCGATCGTGGCGACGGTGAGCATCCGATGACACATCGGTCGAAGCATCGCGGGCAGGTTGAGCAGGTCGGGCCCGCGTCCGACGTCGAGGATCAGCATCCGGCTGCGCCGGGGATCGGCCACCACCGTGGCGCGGGCCAGGGCCAGGGCCGCACTGACCCGCCACAGGCTGCCCGGTTGGAGTGCGGCGACCGCCTGCTCCGCGAGCTGTCGGCCGGTGTCGTGCGCGCCGTTCCAGGACGTCTGCAGGGCCTTGAGGGCCAGCGTGAGGCCGCGGACCTCGTCGGAGTCGATGCGCTCGGCGATCGCGTACGCCTCGTCGATGATCGGCTCGGCTCCCGCCGTCGGCCCCACGAACAGGCAGATGTGGCACAGGCCGTCGATCATGATCGGCAGGAGGTACACCTGGCCGGTGGCGTACGCGATGCCCAGTCCGCGCAGCATGTGCCGCTGGGCGTCGGTGAACCGGCCGAGGAAGATCTCGGCCCAGGCCAGCAGCGGCAACACCTCCAGACCGTCGACCAGCGCGTCGTTCGGGATCTGATCCAGCCGGGTCGCGCACCGGTCGATCATCCGGGCTCCGGCGGCCCGGTCCCCGGCGATCACCTCGTAGAGCCCGTACAGCGCCAGGGCACTGCCCTCGAGATCCCCGTCGGGGCCGCTGCCGGCGGACCGCAGGGTGGTGCGCAACTCCTCCGAGGAGGGCCACATGCCGCTGCCCACCACGCCCATGACGGTGCGCAGGACGAACAGGATGCCGGTCGCCGAGCGTGGTTGCGGCAGCGCCGCGATCTCGGAGGTCAACGACGCCCACGCCTGGGTGTGGTTGCCGAGGAACAGGTCGATCATCGTGCGCTGCTTGATCAGCCGTACGCGGTCCTCGACACCCTCGCCCGATCGGATCGCGAGCGCCGCCTCCAAGAGCGCGCGACTCTCCGCGGGCCTGCCCTCCAGGAACAGGGCGTGCGCCGTCTTCGCCAACACCGTGGTGCGTTGGTCCCGAACCCCCGGGTCGCGGTCGATCAGCGAACCGGCGAGGCGCAACCACTGGCCGGCCTGGCGCGGCGCGGAGCGCATCACCTCGTCCGCGGCCCGTACGAGTGTCGCGACCGCGTCGCGCGCGTTCTCGCCGGTGAAGGAGTGCTCGATGTGCGGGGCCCGCGCGGCGGCCGGCGCATCGCGCTCGACCAGTACGGCCAGCGCGTTGCGGTGCAGGCGCAGCCGCCGACAGGCATCGCTTTCGGTGTAGGCGAGCCGGCGCAGTATCGGATGGCGGAAGGAGTACTGCACGCCGGCGTCGACCACGCGCAGCAGATCGCGACGGACCAGACGGTCGGTGGCGGCGCAGACCTGGCGCATGTCGAGTTCGGCCACCGCCGCCACCGCCACCAGGTCGAAGCGTTCGGCGAAGACGGCCGCCGCGTGCAGCACCTGCGCCTCGACGCCGGACAACCCGGAGATCTCGGCCAACAGGTGGGCTGCGTACTGGTTTTGCAGATCGTCGACGTGGCCGGCCGGGACGGGCGACGGAGGGTGTGCCGTCGGGCCGTGCGTGCCGCGGTCGCCGCAGTGTGCCGCGGCGAGCAGATACAGCGGGTTGCCCTCCGATTCCCGGCACAGGTCGCGCAATCGCGGATCCTCCACGCCCATGCCGAGGAGTTCGGCGCACTGCTCCCGGGTGAGGGCGGGCAGGGCGATGCGTTCCACCGTGCCCTGCACGAGGCCGTGGGCGAGCGACTCGCGCAGTTGCGGCGGGGCCTGGCGGGGGCGATCGGCCATCACCACGAGCAGCGGAACGTCGAGGGGCGAGGAGATCAACTGGTCGATCAACGCGAGCGATTGCGGGTCCGCCCAGTGCATGTCGTCGAGAATGATCACCAGGCCGTCGTGGGTGACGTGTCGCAGCAGCAGGCGCAGCCGATGGGAACCGACCTGGGCGGGCCCCGCATCGGGGTCGGCGGCATCGAGGTGGGTGGGCGCGTGCAGCACGCGGCGCAGCGAGGCCGCGGTGTGCGTGGGAAGGTGGTCCAGACGTTGCGAGACCAGCTCGCTGTGCAGGGCCGCCACCACGACGTGAAAGGCGTTGTTCTGCCCGTAGGCGGTGCCTCGGGCATGCAACACGGGAATGTCCCGCTCGTGTGCCTCGGCGGCGAACTCCGCCAGAAGTCTGCTCTTGCCGCTGCCGATTCCGCCGGCGACTTCGATCACCATGCCCCGTTGTCGTGGTAATCGATCGAGCGAGGTGACGAGTCGTTGTATCTCGTGTCGACGAACGGTCCCGGCATTCGGACGCAATGGAGATTTCGTGGAACTCACCCCGTATGTCCTGCAATCGAGTACCGCGATGCGGTACTTGGTGCGTGAAAGCCGACTCGGGATGATGTCGTCGGTGCGACCGGCGCGGGATGGCGGCGGAACCGGCGGACGATGCACGGCCCGACGCCAAGCGTGCCCCACGGTTCCGTCTTCGGGTGTCCGTCTGCGAACCCGTACCCGTCACCCGGGACCGTCCTGCGCGTTGTTCCCCCTCGTCGACCAGCGTTCCCCTACTGGGGGAATGTGGACGACGCAAGTATAGATCAGCGGCGCGCGGATGAGCCATGTGCGTCGGGCCCGATACGTCCTCGGCACCGCACCGGCCCGGCGCCGACGAGGGAACGTGGCACCGATCCGGCGCGGGGAGCGCTCAGCCGAGGCCGAGTTCGTTGTCGATGAGATCGAAGATCTCGTCGTCGCTCGCTCGGGCGAGATGTGCGGACGCGGCGGGTTCGCCGGTGCCGCCCGCGGGTCGCCGTGCCGGCGTCGACAGCGCCGCCAGCAGTTCGCGCAGCCGCTCCGCCAGCCGATCCGTGTCCGGCTGGGTCACCGCGGCGTCCGCCACGGCGAGTTCGACCCGATGCAGTTCGGCGAACAGCGACGTCAACGCGACCGCCGGCGCGGCCGATTCGGCCCGCACGGCCAGGGCCTCCTCCAGATGCCGGGCCAGCGCGGAGGGCGTGGCGTGATCGAAGACGAGGGAGACGGGCAATCGAAGCCCGGTGTCGACGTTGAGCCGATTGCGCAACTCGACCGCGGACAGCGAGTCGAAGCCCAACTCCTTGAACGAGCGTTTCCCGTTGATTGCCCCCGCCGACGAGTGTCCCAGGACGGTGGCGACATGGCCGCTCACCACGTCCTTCAACAACTGCCGCCGAGCGCTCGGGCGCAGCGGCGCGAGCCGTTCGGCGAGTGTCGGCGCCCCGGCGGTCGGGGCCGCCGCGTCCGCGGCCCGCGAGGGCTCGACGGCGGTCAACGCGGCGAAGAGGGGAGTGGATTCCCCGGCTCGGGCGCGGGCCCGCAGCGCGGGCAGGTTCAGCCCGACCGCGACGGGCGCGGCGTGCCGCTGTTCGAGCGCCGCGTCGAACAGGGCCAGACCCTGCTCGACGGACAACGGCACGATGCCGCCCCGGGACAGGCGGGCCAGCGCGGTGTCGTCGAGCCGGCCGGTCATCGCGCTCTGCGCGCCCCACAGTCCCCACGCGAGGGAGATGCCGGGCAGGCCGAGTGCTTGGCGGTGGTGCGCGAGAGTGTCCAGGAAGGTGTTCGCGGCGGCGTAGTTGCCCTGTCCCGGGTTGCCGAGCACGCCCGCCGCCGAGGAGTACAGCACGAACGCGGCCAGGTCGAGGCGTCGGGTCAGCCTGTGCAGGTGCCACGCGCCGTCGACCTTGGGCCGCAGCACCGCGTCGATCCGCGCGGGCGTGAGCGCGTCCACCGTCGCGTCGTCCAGGACGCCGGCGGTGTGCACCACCGCGGTCAACGGATGCTCGGGCGGTATCCCGTCCAGGAGTCGGGCCACCGCGTCGAAGTCGGCGACATCGCACGCGGACAGGCGCACCTCCGCGCCGAGCGAGGCCAATTCGGCGAGCAGTTCGCCCGCCCCTGCGGCCTGCCCGCCGCGGCGGCTCGCCAACACCAGGCGGCGTACGCCGTGCCGGGTGACCAGGTGGCGGGCCAGCAGCCGGGCCAGGGTGCCGGTGGCGCCGGTGATCAGTACGGTCCCCTCCGGGTCGAGCCCGGACGGCAGGGTCAGCAGCGTCTTGCCGATGTGGCGGGCCTGGGACAGGAAGCGCAGCGCCTCGGGCGCGTGGGCGATGTCCCAGGCGGTGATCGGCAGCGGTGCCAGTCGTCCGCTTTCGAACAACTCGACCAGGATGGTCAACATCTCCTGGATACGTTCCGGTGCGACCCGGTTCAGGTCGTAGGCGGTGTAGGTCACCCCGGGGTGCGCCGAGGCGACCAGCAGCGGGTCGCGGATGTCCGTCTTGCCCATCTCCAAAAAGCGCCCGCCCGGCGACAGCAGCCGCAACGAGGCGTCGACGAATTCCCCGGACAGCGAATTGAGCACGACGTCCACGCCGCGCCCGCCGGTCGCGTGCGCGAAGGTGTGTTCGAAGGCCGGTGTCCGAGAGCCCGCGATGCGCTCGTCGGGCAGGCCCTGGGCGCGCAGCGCGTCCCACTTGCCGGGACCGGCGGTGCCGTAGACCTCCAGGCCCAGATGCCGGGCCAGTTGCAGCGCGGCCATGCCGACGCCGCCCGCGGCCGAGTGCACCAACACCGATTCGCCCGGCCGGACCCCGGCCAGGTCGACCAGGCCGTGATAGGCGGTCAGGAAGACCACCGGCACCACCGCGGCCCGCCCGAACGACCACCCCTCGGGCATCCGGGAGAGCAGCCGGTGGTCGGTGACCGCGACCGGACCCAGGCCGCCCTCGGGGAACAGACCCATCACCCGATCCCCGGGAGCCACCGTGGTCACCCCGGGGCCGACCTCGGCCACCACACCCGCGCCCTCGCCGCCGATCCGCGCCTCGTCGCCCGGATACATGCCGAGCCCGATCAGCACGTCCCGGAAATTCAGCCCACCGGCCCGCATGGTCACCCGCACCCGACCGGGCCCCAGGGGCTCGGCGAGTTGCGGTGCGTCCACCAGGGCCAGGTTGGCCAGGGTGCCGTTGTCGGTGGTGGCCAGGTGCCAGGCCGGTGAATTCGACGGGGGAGTCAGCACGTCGGGCACGGTGTCCGCGCGCACCAGCCGGGGAACGTACGTGGTGCCCTGGCGCAGCGCGGCCTCCGGCTCGTCGCCGGCCACGATCGCCCGCAGCGCCGGGTCCGGCTCCCGGTCCCGAGACGGCGCGGCCGTCGGGTCTGCGGGCGCCGCGGCGGGCAGGCGGTCCACGTCGAGCAGGGCGAATCGGCCCGGATTCTCGGTACGGGCCGAACGCAGCAGGCCCCATGCCGCAGCGCCGGCCAGATCGCGGATCTCCGGCCCCGGGGCGGTGCCCACCGCGCCGCGCGTGACGGCGACCAGGCACGCGTGGGCGAATCGGTCGTCGCCGGCCCAGTCGCGGGCGAGTTCGGCGGCGCGGTGCACCGCGGCGCGCACCGCGTCCGGTGTGCTCGCGTCGTCGTCCACCCGGGCGTCGGGACGGCCCACGGTGACCAGAACCCGATCGGGTACGGGCAGGCCCGCCTCGATACTCGCGCCGAGCGCGGCCAGATCCGGATACACCGGCACCGCCGGCCCCCCGGGCGTGCGCACGGCGGCGGCCAGCGCCAGCGGGTCCGGCCCGACGACCGCGCACGCGCTCGCGCGGCCGTCGGTGTCCGAGCCCGCCGGTGTCCAACGCACCACGTGCAGGGCACCGGCGGACGCGGGCCGCGCGGCCGCCAGCCGGGACACCGGCACCTGCCGGGTGGTGAGCGTGTCCACCGCGGCCACGGGGGCGCCGGTCGGGTCGGTCAGCACGATGGTGGTGGTGTCCTCGGTGGTCCGGGTCAGCGTGACCCGGACCTCGCTCGCGCCGCTCGCGTACAGCCGGATCCCCGCCCAGTGGAAGGGCAGCGCGACCTGGGCCGAGCCGTCGCCGCCGCTTTCGGCCCGGACCATCGCCAGCGGGTGCAGCGCGGCGTCGAACAGCGCCGGATGCAGCGTGTGCCCGCCCGCCGGGACGCCGTGCGGCAGACGGACCTCGGCGTACAGGTCGTTGCCCGCCCGCCACAGCGCGCCCAGTCCGCGAAAGGCCGGGCCGTAGTGGTAGCCGCGCTCGGCCAGACCGTCGTAGACACCGCTCAGGTCCACCTCGCTCGCACCGGGCGGCGGCCAGGGGCCGGCCACCGCGGGCGGCGCCACCGGATCCGGTGCGATCAGGTTCGCGGTGGCGTGCCGGGTCCACACCGCGTCGGCCCCGGCCGCGTCCGCGCGCGTGTGCACTTCCACCGCGCGCCGCCCGGTGTCGTCGGGGGCACTCGCCGTGAGCCGCAGCGCGACGGAGCCCTCCTCGGGCAGGATCAGCGGTGCCTCGACGGTGAGTTCGTCCACGCCCGAGCAGCCGACGTGCGCGCCCGCGTGCAGGATCAGGTCCAGGAAACCGGTCGCCGGCAACAGCGTGGCGCCGACCACCTGGTGGTCGCCCAGCCACGGCGTCGCGGCCACCGACAGCCGCCCGGTCCACAGCAGCGCGCCGTCGGCCAGATCGATCACGGTGTCCAGCAGCGGACTCCCGGCCGCGGCGAGCCCGAGCGAGGCGACATCGCCCGCGCCACGCACCGGTTCGAGCCAGTAGCGCTCGCGCTGGAACGGATAGCCCGGCAACCCCGACAGGTCCGGCGACTCCCGCACGTCGGGCAACCCGGGCGGCGACGTGGGCCCACCCGCCGGCAGCAACACCTGCCAGTCCACGGCCCGTCCGTGCGCGTGCAGCGTGCCCAGCGCACCGAGCAGGGTATGCGACTCGCCGTGCCGCGCGCGCAACGTGGACGCGAACACCGGCTCCCCCGGGGCCTGTTCCAGGCACTGCCGGGCGAGCGCGGTCAACACCGGCTCCGGCCCCAGTTCCAGGTAGCCCGTGATCCCGAAGTCGGCCAGCGCCCGGACCCCGTCCACGAAGCGCACCGGACTGACGATGTGCCGCACCCAGTAGCGCGGATCGCTCAACTCGCCGGGCTCGGCGACCCGTCCGGTGACATCGGAGATCACCGGCAGCGACGGCTCGTGATAGGTCAACTCCTCCGCAACCTTGGCGAAGTCGGCCAGGATCGGCGCCATGTGCGGGGAGTGGAAGGCATGATCGACCTTCAACCGCGACGTCCGCCGGCCCGCCGCGACGAAGTGGCCCGCGACACGCTCCACCGCGTCCACGTCACCGGAGACCACGGTGGACGCCGGGCCGTTCAGCGCGGCGATCGCGATCCTGTCCTCGTGTCCGGCCAGGAGCGGGCGCACCTCCTCCTCCGACGCCTCGACGGCGACCATCGCGCCACCCGCCGGTGCCGACTGCATCAAAGCTCCTCGGGCCGCCACCAGCACACACGCGTCCCGCAGATCCAGCACGCCCGCCACATGCGCCGCGGCCAACTCCCCGATCGAATGGCCCAAAACCGCGTCCGGCCCGACCCCGAAGCGCGCCGTCAGCCGGAACAGCGCGACCTGCACGGCGAACAGGCTCGCCTGGGTGAACACCGTACGATCCAACAACCCCGCCTCGGAGCTGCCCTCGGGAGCGAACAACACCTGCTTGAGCGGCAACGGCAGCAACGGGTCCAGGAACGCGCACACCTCGTCCAGCGCCCGAGCGAACACCGGGAACTCGGCGTACAGTTCGCGCCCCGCGCCGAGCCGTTGGCTGCCTTGACCGGTGAACAGGAACGCGATGCGCGGAGCCGGCGCCGCGACGCCGCGCACCACCCGCGGCGACGGCTCGTCCCGAGCCAGCGCCGACAACGCGCCCGAGAACTCCGCAGGGCACGTGCCAAGCAGCACCGCGCGGTGTTCGAACACGGTCCGGGAGGTGTGCAGCACGCGGCCCAGCCGCACCGGATCCGACTCGGGATGCTCGGCCAGGAACCGCCGCAGCTCCTCGGTGGATTGCCGCAACGCCGCCGGCGTCCGAGCGGACAGCGGCCACGGCACCACGCCACCGCCACCGACGGGCGCTTCCTCGTCGGTGGGCGCGACCTCCGGGTCGGCCGGCGCGTCGGCCGCATCGCCGACCGGCGGCTCCTCGATGATCGCGTGCGCGTTGGTTCCGCTGATGCCGAACGCGGACACACCCGCGCGCCGGGGCCGCGTCGGCGTGTACTCCCAGGGCTGCTCGCGGCTCAACAGCCGCACCGTGCCCTCGTCCCAGTCCACATGCGGAGTGGGTTCCTCGGCGTGCAGCGTGCGCGGCAGCAGGCCGTGCCGCAGCGCCAACACCATCTTGATCACCGCGCCGACCCCGGCCGCCGCCTGGGTGTGCCCGATGTTCGACTTCAGCGAGCCCAGCCACAACGGACGATCCGCCGGGCGCCGCGCGCCGTACACGTCGATCAGCGCCCGGGCCTCGATCGGATCGCCGAGCCTGGTCCCGGTACCGTGCGCCTCCACCGCGTCCACGTCCTCGGTGCCCAGGCCCGCGTCCGCCAGCGCCCGTCGGATCACCCGCTCCTGCGAGGGACCGTTGGGCGCGGTCAACTGCGCGCTGGCGCCGTCCTGGTTGACCGAAGTACCGCGAACCACCGCCAGCACCCGATGCCCGTTGCGTCGCGCCTGCGACAACCGCTCCACGAGCAGCAGGCCGACCCCCTCGCTCCAGCCCGTGCCGTTCGCGTCCGCCGAGAAGGCCCGGCAACGTCCGTCGGGGGACAGGCCGCCCTGGCGGCTGAACTCCACGAAGGTGTGCGGCGTCGACATCACCGTGGCCCCGCCCACGAGCGCGAGCGCGCACTCGCCCCGGCGCAGCGCCTGAACCCCCAGGTGCAGCGCCACCAGCGACGACGAGCACGCGGTGTCCACCGTCACCGCCGGGCCCTCCAGGCCGAACGTGTAGGCGATCCGGCCGGTCGCCACGCTGCCCAGGCTGCCGTTCGCGAGGTATCCCTCGTACTCCCGCGGAGCGGGCCGAAGCCGGGCGCCGTAGTCGTTGTACATGATTCCGGCGAACACCCCGGTGTCGCTCCCGCGCAACGACTCCGGCACGATCCCCGCGTCCTCGAACACCCGCCACGCGGTTTCCAGGAGCAGCCGCTGCTGGGGATCCACCGTCATCGCCTCACGGGGACCCATGCCGAAGAACTCCGCGTCGAAATCGGCCGCGTCGTAGAGGAAACCGCCGTTGCGGGTGGACGACTTGCCCACCGCCGCCGGATCCGGATCGTGCAGGTCCGCCACGTCCCAGCCCCGGTCCGCGGGGAACTCGCCGATGCTCTCGCCGCCTTCGGCCAGCAGCCGCCACAATTGTTCGGGCGAGTCGACGCCGCCCGGATAGCGACAGGCCATGCCGATGATCGCGATCGGCTCGTGCTGCCGCTCCTCGACCTCCTCCAACCGGCGGCGGGTCCGACGCAGGTCCGCCGTCGCCCGCTTGAGGTAGTCACGGAACCTGTCCTCGTTGTTCACCACGGAAGGAAAACCTTTCGAACGGCCGGGGGCGAAAGCGCGGTCCGAACGGGCCGAGCCCCCACGGTTCGGGTACCGGCTTAAACCACGCTTAACCCCCGCTGTGCCTCCCGCCGTGCCCTTCGGCGCGCCGTCCGCGCGCGAAAATCCGGGACCACCAGCGGATTTAGCCCGGACAAAGGTCGTCCTAAGCCCCGCCGAACACCCTGGCCCGACTCCCCGGCACGGGTGTGTCGCGGTCCGGACGCCCCCCGGCGACCGGAGTCGGCGCGGGTCGCCCGACAGGACCCGCCCCGCCGGTCGGAGCCCGCCGCGGGCGCGGGCGACACCGCCCCGCGACGACTCGGGCGCCGGGCGCGCCCACCGTCGGACCGGTGCCCAGTGACCGGTTCCACCGAGCACAGTGTGAGGACGCCCCATGGCGAACGACATGCATTCCGCCGGCACCGACGCCCACACCCGCCCGGCGGTGGCCGGCGAGGGCCCGATCGCGGTGGTCGGACTGGCGTGTCGATTCCCGGGTGCCCCGAACCCGCGATCGTTCTGGGAACTGCTGCGCGACGGCGTGAGCGCCATCGGCGACGCCCCCGAGGCCCGCCCGCACCCGGCCGGGTCACCCGATCGGGGCGGCGCCGCGACGGGCGCGATCCGGGCGCGGCAGGCCGGATACCTCGAAGACGTGGAGACCTTCGACGCCCGCTTCTTCGGCATCTCGCCCCGCGAGGCGGCGGCGATGGATCCGCAGCAGCGGCTGATCCTGGAACTGGCCTGGGAAGCGCTGGAACACGCGGGCCGGATCCCGGACCGGATCCGAGGCAGCCGCACCGGGGTGTTCATCGGCGCGATCCTCGACGACTACGCCACCGTGGTGCACCGCCTCGGAGCTGCCGCGATCGGCGCACACACCTCCACCGGGTTGCACCGCAGCATCATCGCCAACCGCGTCTCCTACACGCTCGACCTGCACGGCCCCAGCCTGGTGGTCGACTCGGGGCAGTCGTCCGCACTGGTCGCGGTGCACCAGGCGTGCGAAAGCCTGCGCAAGGGCGAGTCGTCGATGGCGCTCGCGGGCGGGGTCAACCTCATCCTCGCGCCGGAGAGCACCCTCGCGGTGGACCGCTTTGGCGGCCTTTCCCCGGACGACCGCTCCTACACCTTCGACGCCCGGGCCAACGGCTACGTCCGCGGCGAAGGCGGCGGCGTCGTCGTCCTCAAGCGCCTCGCCGACGCCACCGCCGACGGCGACGACGTGCTGTGCGTCATCCTCGGCGGAGCCGTCGGCAACGACGGCGCGGGCCCCGGCCTGACCGTGCCCGGCAGCGCCGGCCAGGAAGAGGTGATCCGACTCGCCCACACCCGAGCCGGCACCACCCCCGCCGACGTCGACTACGTCGAACTGCACGGCACCGGTACGGCCGTCGGCGACCCCGTCGAGGCGGCGGCCCTCGGCGCGGTCTTCGCCGCGACCCGCGACCCCGCCCGCCCCCTGCTCGTCGGTTCGGCCAAGACCAACGTCGGGCACCTCGAAGGCGCCGCGGGAATCGTCGGCCTGATCAAGACCACACTCGCCCTGCACCACGGACGCATCCCCGCGAGTCTGAACTTCCGCACCCCCAACCCGGACATCCCCCTCGATCGGCTGGGCCTGAGGGTCCAGACCGAAATCACCGACTGGCCCCAAACATCCGGGCCCCGCCTGGCCGGCGTGTCGTCGTTCGGCATGGGCGGTACCAACTGCCACCTCGTGCTGGCCGGTGCTCCCGAACCCGTCGCCCGCGCCCCCCGCACCCGGCCGGCGCGGCCGCGGCTGCTCGCGTGGCCGCTGTCCGCCCGCACCGCCGCCGCACTGCGCGGACAGGCGGCCCGGCTCGCCGAATTCGTCGAGGCGAACCCGGACGTCGACCCTGCGGACGTGGCGCACTCCCTGCTGGAAACCCGCACCGCGTTCGAGCAGCGGGCGGTCGCCGTCGGTACCACCCGCGACGAACTCCTCCGCGGCCTGACCACCCTCGCGGCCGGCCGCACCGGCGCCGGAGCGGTACGCGGCACCGGTGTCGGAACCGGTTCGACGGCCTTCCTGTTCACCGGCCAGGGCAGCCAACGGGTCGGCGCCGGACGCGAACTGGACGCCGCCTTCCCGGTGTTCGCCGACGCGCTCGACGAGATCTGCGCACGGCTCGACCCGCACGTGGATGTGCCGCTGCGCGAGGTCATGTTCGGGGAAGGAAACTCCGAACTGCTCGACCGGACCGCCTACACCCAGCCCGCGCTGTTCGCCTTGGAGATCGCGCTGTTCCGGCTCGCGATGTCCTTCGGGCTGCGCCCCGGGTACCTGATCGGGCACTCGGTGGGGGAGTTGGCCGCCGCGCACGCGGCCGGCGTGCTGACCCTGGACGACGCGTGCCTTCTCGTCGCGACCCGGGGCCGGCTCATGCAGCGCGCCCGCGAGGGCGGTGCGATGCTCGCGATCAACGCGAACGAGCAGACGGTGCTGGCGGCGCTCCGGGATCACCCGCACACCCTCGGCCTGGCGGCGGTCAACGGCCCCGAGGCGGTCGTCGTCTCGGGCGACGCGGACGCCGCAGAGGAACTCGCCGGTCGATTCCGCGAAGCGGGCGTCAGGACCAAACGGCTGGCGGTCCGGCACGCGTTCCACTCGCACCACATGGACGATCTGTCCGCCGAGTTCCGCGAGGTCGCCGCGAGCATCGCCTATCACGAGCCGACCATCCCGGTGGTCTCGAACGTCACCGGCCGACTCGCGGACGCCGAACTGCTGCGCTCGCCCGACTACTGGACACGGCACGTTCGCGAGCCGGTGCGTTTCCACGACGGTCTGCGCACGCTGCGCGAACTGGGCGTCGACATCTTCGTCGAACTCGGCCCGGACCCGGTGCTGACGGGCCTGGCGAAGGACACGTTCGCCTCGGACGGCGCCGGTGAGTTGCTGATCGGCACCCTCGCCGCACGGCAGCGGGAATTGCTCGCCTTCGGGCGCGCCGTCGCCCGTGTACACGGCGCGGGCGTCCCCGTGGACTGGAGCCCACTGCTGGGTGGCGAGCCGGTCCGGCGGGTGGAACTGCCCACGTACGCCTTCCAACGCAGGCGCCACTGGGTGGGCGGGCCGGTGCCTGCGGCTGCTGCGGCTGCGGTTGTGACGCCGGGGCCGGGTGCGGACGGGGCCGCGGTTGTGCCGGGCAGAGCCTTCGACCCCGTCGACGCGGTCGATCCGGTCGATCCCGAACAGGATCATGGTGACGAGGCGGAGGAGACCGGTGCCCGGGGCGAGTGGGTGCGTCGGCTACGCCCCCTCGACGACAAACGGCGCCGGGCGCTCGTCGTCGAGCTGGTATGCGCGCACTCGGCCGAGGTGCTGGAGTACGACGCGGGCGAGTCCGTCGAGCCGGACCTGTCCTTCAAGGAGCACGGTCACAACTCGCTGACCTCCGTCGAACTGCGCGATCGACTCGGCACCGAGACCGGTCTTTCGCTGCCCGCCTCACTCGTCTACGACCACCCGACCCCCGCGGCCATGGCCCGCTACCTGGTCGACGCATTGCTCGGCGACCCGTCGTCGCAGGCCGGCCCCGAACACGTGGCCGGCGGCGGGACGAGCGGTGCCGACGAGCCGATCGCGATCATCGCGATGGCCTGCCGATTCCCCGGCGGCGCCGACTCGCCCGCGCGCCTGTGGGAACTGGTGGCCGCCGGCGTCGACGCGATCGGGGACCTACCCGACAACCGGGGCTGGGATCTGCGCGATCTCTACGATCCGGAACCGGGCCGGACCGGCAAGACCTACACCCGGCAGGGCGGTTTCCTGCACGACGCGGGCGACTTCGACGCGGGCTTCTTCGGGATCTCGCCGCGCGAGGCGGCGGCGATGGACCCGCAGCAGCGGCTGCTCCTGGAGACCGCGTGGGAATCGGTCGAACGGGCCGGCATCACTCCCGACTCGCTGCGCGGCAGCCGTACCGGGGTCTTCGTCGGCGCGACCGCCCAGGACTACGGCCCGAGGCTGCACGAACCCGCCCGGGGGCACGAGGGCCACCTGCTCACCGGCACGACCACGAGTGTGGCGTCGGGGCGGGTCGCGTACACGTTGGGTCTGGAGGGTCCGGCGATCACGGTCGACACCGCCTGCTCGTCGTCGCTGGTGGCGATCCACCTCGCGAGCCAGGCACTGCGCAACGGCGAATGCGACCTCGCGCTCGCGGGCGGCGCGACCGTGATGGCGACACCCGGCATGTTCATCGAGTTCAGCCGCCAGCAGGGCCTGTCGACGGACGGCCGCTGCAAGGCATTCGCCGGCGCCGCCGACGGCACCGGCTGGGCCGAGGGCGTCGGCATGCTCGCGCTCGAACGACTCTCGGACGCCCAACGGAACGGTCATACCGTGCTTGCGGTGATCAGGGGTTCGGCGGTGAATCAGGACGGTGCCAGCAATGGTTTGACGGCGCCGAACGGGCCGTCGCAGCAGCGGGTGATCCGGGCGGCGTTGGCGGGTGCGGGGTTGACGGCGGGTCAGGTCGACGTGGTGGAGGCGCACGGGACCGGGACGGCGTTGGGGGATCCGATCGAGGCGCAGGCGTTGTTGGCCACGTACGGGCAGGGCCGTGAGCCGGGGCGGCCGTTGTGGTTGGGGTCGGTGAAGTCGAACATCGGGCACACCCAGGCCGCCGCCGGGATCGCCGGTGTGATCAAGATGGTCCAGGCTCTGCGACACGAGACGTTGCCGGCGACGTTGCACGTGGACGAGCCGACTCCGCACGTCGACTGGGACACCGGCGCCGTCTCGTTGTTGACCGAGGCCCGGCCGTGGCCGCGCACCCCCGACCGCCCGCGGCGCGCTGCGGTGTCCTCGTTCGGGATCAGCGGCACCAACGCCCACCTCGTCCTCGAACAAGGCGACCCCACCCCGCAACACACCGACCACGAAGACTCGCCCGGCCCGCCCGTGGTCACGCTGTCCGCCAAGGACGAGCACGCCCTGCGCGTACACGCCGAACGCCTGCGCGCCCACCTGGACACACACCCGGGCCTGACCCCCGCCCGCGTCGCCGCCGGCCTCGCCACCCGCGCCGCGTTCCCACACCGCGCCGCCGTCGTCACCCACGACCGCGACGAACTCGCCGCCGCGCTCGCCGCCTTCGCCACCCACACCCCCCACCCCGCTCTCGCCCACGCCACCACCCACCCCGGCAAGACCGTGTTCGTCTTTCCCGGCCAGGGTTCCCAATGGCCCGGCATGGCCCGCGAACTCCTCGACAGCTCACCGGTGTTCGCCCAGGCGCTGGGCGAGTGCGCCGATGCCCTCGCCCCTTACATCGACTGGAACCTCGTCGACGTCGTCACCGGAGCCGACCAAGCCCCCAGCCTCGACCGCGTCGACGTCGTACAACCCGCCCTGTGGGCCATGATGATCAGCCTCGCCCGCCTGTGGGAACACCACGGCATCCACCCCGACGCCGTCATCGGCCACTCCCAAGGCGAAATCGCCGCCGCCCACATCGCCGGAGCACTCACCCTCCACGACTCCGCCCGCATCATCGCCCTACGCTCCCAAGCCATCACCACCCTCACCACCCACGGCGGCATGCTCTCCATCGCCCAACCCCCACACACCATCCGACAACTCCTCACCCACCACCCCCACCTCACCATCGCCGCCCTCAACGGCCCCCACTCCACCGTCATATCCGGAAACCACCAAGAACTCGACCAACTCCAGGCACACTGCGAAACCCACGACATCCGACACCGCCGCATCCCCGTCACCTACGCCTCACACAGCCCCCACGTCGAACCACTCCACCCACAAATCCTCACCGACCTCGCCCCCATCACCCCCCAACCCACCACCATCCCCCTCTACTCCACCGTCACCACCACACCCATCGACGGCACCCACCTCACCCCCGAACACTGGTACACCAACCTCCGCACCACCGTCCGCTTCCAAGAAACCATCGAAACCCTCCTCACCGACGGACACACGCTCTTCATCGAGACCAGCCCGCACCCGGGACTGACGGCTGCCATCGACGAGACCATCGAGGCGCGCACTCCGAGCGTCCGGGCCGCCACCGTCGCCACCCTGCGCCGTGGGCAGGGTGATCTGCGCCAATGGCACACCGCCCTCGCACACGCCCACGTACTCGGCGCCGACGCGATCGCGCCGACCTCCGCCGTGCCGGACGGCGATCTACCCACCTACCCGTTTCGGCGGGACACCTTCTGGCTCACCGCGCCCCGGCGGCGGGACACGGGTGGGTCGGGCCGGAGTACGACGAGTCATCCCTTCCTCGACGCCGCCGTGCACATTGCCGACACCGGCGCGCTCGTGCTCACCGGGCAATTGTCCACGGCCGACCATCCCTGGCTCGCCGACCACGCGGTCCACGAGACCGTCCTGCTGCCGGGCACGGCCTTCGTCGAGATGGCCGTCTTCGCCGGTGCCGGGGTCGGATGTGATCGGGTGGCGGAGCTGACCCTGGAGGCGCCGTTGCCGCTGCCCGGCACCGGGGCGGTGCACCTGCAACTCGTGGTCGAGCCGCCGCGCGAGGACGACGAGCGGCGGGCCGTGAGCGTGTACTCCCGGTCCGAGCCGAGCGAGCGCGATGCCGCGGCCGACGTGCCCTGGACCCGGCATGCCACGGCGATCGTGGAGCCGGAATCCGCCGACGATCCCGGCCCTGCCGCGGCGCCGATCGATGCCTGGCCCCCGGCGGACGCGCGGGCGCTCGACGTCGACGCGCTCTACCGTGACCTCATCGCGACGGGCTACGGCTATGGGCCCGTCTTCCAGGGGGTCCGGGCCGCCTGGCGGCTCGGGGACCGCGTGTTCGCCGAGATCGAGCGGACCGAGGAGGACGCCGACGCCGAACCGGCCTTCGTGCTCCACCCGGCGCTGTTCGACGCGGCCCTGCACGCCGGGCTCGTGCCGGCGGACGACACCTCGACCCGACCGGGATCACCCCGGCTGCCCTTCGTGTGGAGCGGCGTGCGCCTGCACGGTTCGACGGCCACGGCCTTGCGGGTGCGGCTGAGCCCGACGGGTACCGACGCACTGCGGGTGGACGTCTTCGACACCGACGGCACACCCGTCGCCACGGTGGCCTCGCTCGCGCTGCGGCCGTTGCCGGCGAGGCAGTTGGCGGCGGCATCGGTCGGTGACGACCTGTATGCCCTGGACTGGCCGGCCCGGTCCGGCGGCGGAGGCCGACCACCCGAGTCCTGGGCGGTGCTCGGGGACGACGAGCCGCGAACGGCCGCGCTCGCGGCGGCTACGGAAGCGGACCCGCCCGGGCGGTACCCGGACGTCGCCGCGCTGGCCGAGTCCGTCGGTGCGGGAGCCGCGCTCCCGGCGGCGGTGCTGCTCGCGGTGCCCGAGGGTGACCCGGGCCTCGATGTCCCGGCGCGCGTGGGCGCGGTCGTGCGGCAGGTGTTGGCGCAGACGCAGGCATGGCTGCGCGAACCCGCCTTCGCCGAGGCCCGGTTGGTCGTCGTGACGCGGGGCGCGGTGGCCACCGGCGCCGACGACCGCGTGCGCGACCTCGCCGGCGCGGCGGTGTGGGGCCTGCTCCGCTCCGCGCAGGCAGAGCAGCCGGGCAGGTTCGTGCTGCTGGATCTGGACGACCACGAGGCGTCCACCGCCGGCCCGACCGGCGCGCTCACGGACGTCGACGAGCCGCAACTGGCCCTGCGCGCGGGGACGATCCGGGTGCCCCGGCTGGTCCGGGCCACCGCGTCCGGGCCGGAGCCGGAGCACCCACCGGTGCGCTTCGACCCGGCCGGCACGGTACTGATCACCGGCGGCTCCGGCACCCTCGCCGCACTGACCGCACGGCATCTGGTCGCCGAGCACGGCGTACGCCGACTGGTGTTGGCCGCCCGGCGCGGTGGGCAGGCGCCCGGCGTGGGCGAGTTGGTGTCGGAACTCGCCGAAGCGGGCGCCGAGGTCGACGTCGTGGCCTGCGACGTGGCCGACCGGACGCAACTCGCCGCGCTGCTCGCGGGGATCCCGACCGAGCAGCCGCTGAGCGCCGTCGTACACGTCGCGGGCGTCCTGGACGACGCCACGATCGACGCGCTCACCCCGGAGCGGGTCGACACGGTGCTGCGGCCCAAGGTCGACGCCGGGTGGTGGCTGTACGAGGCGACCCGCCGTCTCGACGGTGTGCCGCTCGTGTTGTTCTCCTCCGTCACCGCGACGCTCGGCAGCGCCGGGCAGGGCAACTACACCGCCGCGAACGCGTTCCTGGACGCGCTCGCCCACCACGACGGGGCAGGCGGCCCGGTGCTGTCGCTCGCGTGGGGCCTGTGGGCGCAGGCCGGCGGCATGACCGCCCACCTGGATCGGGTGGACACGGCCAGGATGGCCAGGAACGGCATCGCCCCGCTGCCCGCCGACCGGGGCCTGGCACTGTTCGACGCGGCGCTGCGCGGCGACCGGCCCGCACCGGTGGCGGCCGTGCTGGATCGGTCGGCGCTGCGCGCCCAGGCCGTCGCCGGGCTGCTTCCGGCCGTGCTGCGCGAGATGGTGCGCATCCCCGCGCGGCGGGCCGCCCGGGCGGGCGCCGAGGGTACCTGGGCCGGCCGCGTCGCCGCGTTGGCGCCGGCCGATCGGCTCGCCGAGATCGGCGAGTTGGTCCGCGCGAACGTGGCCACCGTGCTCGGGCACACCGACGCCGGTCGCGTCGACGGCGCACGGGCGTTCAAGGAGGCCGGTTTCGACTCGCTGACGTCGGTGGAACTGCGCAACCGCCTCGCCGCCGCGACCGGACTGCGGCTGTCCGCGACGCTGGTCTTCGACCATCCCACCCCGGACGCGGTGGCCCGCCACCTCGCGGAGTCGGTCGTCGACGCGCAGCCGGCCCCGGCCGGGGCGACACCGCCGACCCGGCCGGCCGAGTGGGCCGACGAACCCATCGCGATCGTCGCGATGTCGTGCCGCTACCCGGGCGGCGTCACCTCCCCCGAGGACCTGTGGCGGCTCGTGGCCGGCGGCGTGGACGCCATCGGCGAATGGCCGCGCGGACGCGGCTGGGACACGACCGAACTGTTCGACCCGGACCCCGACCGGGCGGGCAAGAGCTACTCCACCCGAGGCGGCTTCCTGCACGACGCGGACCGATTCGACGCCGACCTGTTCGGGATCAGCCCGCGCGAGGCACTGGCCACCGACCCCCAGCAGCGCCTGCTCCTGGAAACCGGCTGGGAGGCGTTCGAACGCGCCGGCATCCCGCACGCGTCGTTGCGCGGCAGCCGTACCGGAGTGTTCGTCGGCGTGATGTACAACGACTACGGCTCGCGGATCAGGCAGGCGCCGGCCGGCTTCGAGGGATACCTGGGCAACGGCAGCGCGCACAGCGTCGCCTCCGGCCGTGTCGCGTACACCTTCGGCCTCGAAGGGCCGGCGGTCAGCGTCGACACCGCGTGCTCGTCCTCGCTGGTCGCGCTGCACCTGGCGGTACAGGCACTGCGTCAGGGGGAGTGCTCGCTCGCGCTCGCCGGCGGGGTGACGGTGATGGCGACGCCCAGCGTGTTCATCGAATTCAGCCGCCAGCGCGGGATGGCGCCCGACGGCCGGTGCAAGTCGTTCTCGGCGGACGCCGACGGCGCCGGCTGGTCGGAGGGCGTCGGCATGCTGCTGGTCGAACGCCTCTCGGACGCCCGGCGCAACGGACACCCGGTGCTCGCCGTGGTACGCGGCACGGCGGTCAACCAGGACGGCGCCAGCAACGGGTTGACGGCGCCCAACGGCCCCTCGCAGCAGCGGGTGATCGGGCAGGCGCTGGCAGCGGCGGGGCTCAGCGGCGCCGACGTCGACGCGGTCGAGGCACACGGCACCGGCACCACACTCGGCGACCCGATCGAGGCCCAGGCGATCCTGGCCACCTACGGCCGCGAGCACACCGATGCCCGGCCGCTGTGGCTGGGCTCGCTCAAGTCCAACATCGGTCACGCGCAGGCCGCCGCCGGCGTCGGCGGGGTGATCAAGATGGTGTCGGCGATGCAGCACGGCCTGCTGCCCCGCACGCTGCACGCGGACCGGCCGTCGCCGCACGTCGACTGGTCCGACGGGACGGTCCGCCTGCTCACCGAGGAACAGCCGTGGCCCGCCGCGGACCGCCCGCGCCGTGCGGCGGTGTCCTCCTTCGGGATCAGCGGCACCAACGCCCACGTGATCGTCGAGCACGCCGCGCAGGACCCGCGACCGGCCCCGCCGCGCGCGGACCCCGCCCCTGCGACATCGGCCTGGATCCTGTCCGCCCGCACCGCCGAGGCGCTGCCGGCCCAGGCCGAACGACTGCTGGAGTGGCTGGCCGAGGAACCCGAGCCGCACCCGGCCGACATCGCGCTGTCGCTGGCCACCACCCGCTCACTCCTGGAACACCGCGCGGCCGTCGTCGGCACCGACCACGCGCAACTGCTCCGGGGCCTGAGCGCGCTGGCCGGTGGCGAACGCTCGCCCGACGTACTGCGGGCCGTGGCCGGGCCGCCCGGTCGCACCGCCGTGCTGTTCACCGGCCAGGGCAGCCAGCGTCCGGGCATGGGGCGGGAACTGTACGAGAGCGAGCCGGTGTTCGCCGCAGCGTTCGATGCGGTCCGCGCCGAACTCGACCCGCTCCTGGACCACCCCCTGCGCGAGGTGGTGTTCGCCGAACCCGGCAGCCCACAGGCGGCCCTGCTCGAATCGACCCGCTACGCCCAGCCCGCGCTGTTCGCCCTGGAGACCGCGCTGTACCGGCTGGTGGAGCACTTCGGCTTCACCCCCGACGCGGTGATCGGCCACTCGCTCGGCGAACTGACCGCCGCGCACGTCGCGGGGGTGCTGTCGCTGCGGGACGCGTGCGTCCTGGTCGAGGCGCGCGGACGGCTGATGCACCGCGCGACCGGGGGCGGTGCGATGCTCGCCATCGGCGCCGCCGAACACCTCGTGCGCCCCCACCTGGACGCGTACGCCGAGTCGCTGAGCCTGGCCGCGGTCAACGGCCCCGAGGCGGTGGTGGTCTCCGGCGACGCCGAGGCCGCCGACGCCCTGGCCAGGACGTTCCGGGCGCAGGGGATACGGACCAAGCGACTGCGGGTCGGCCGCGCGTTCCACTCGCCGCACATGGACCCGATCCTGGCGGCGTTTCGCCGGGTCGCCGAGGGCGTGGACTACCGCACCCCGGCCATCCCCGTGGTCTCCAACCTCACCGGCCGGATCGCGACCCCGCAGGAACTCGCCTCCCCCGAACACTGGGTGCGGCACGTTCGGGAAACGGTCCGCTTCCACGACGGGCTGCATGCCCTGCGCGAACACGGCGTCGACTCCTGCCTGGAGTTGGGTCCGGACCCGGTGCTCACGGCGATGGTCCGGGACACGTTCGACGAGCAGGGGCCCACATCCGTCGCGGTGCTGGGCGCCGGTCGGCCGGAAGGGGACACCCTGACCCGGGCGCTGGCCGCGGTACACCTGCGCGGAGGCGCCGTCGACTGGGCCGTGCCGCTCGCCCGACGCGGGGCCCGGCCGATCCCGCTGCCGACCTACGCGTTCCGGCGCACGCGGTACTGGCTCGACCAGCCCGCCGCCGCCGACGCGGCCTCGGCCGGGCAGGACACCGCCGACCACCCGCTGCTCGGCGCGGCGATCGAGGTCGCCGACGGCGGCGAACTCCTGTTGACCGGGCGGCTCTCGCTCGCGGACCGCCCCTGGCTGGACGACCATCGGTTGCACGGCCTCGCGCTGCTGCCCGCCTCCGCACTGGTCGATCTGGCGACGCGTGCCGCAGAGCGGGTGGGCTGCGCCCTGATCGAGGAACTCACCCTGCACACACCGCTGATCCTCCCGGAGGAGGGCACCGTGCGGCTGCAGGTGGTGGTTCGGGCCCTGGAGGCGGGTCGGCACTCGATCACCGTGCACAGCCGCCCCGAGGGCGCGTCGGTCGGGCCCGACGCGCCGACCTGGACGCGGCACGCCGACGGCGTACTCGCGCCGCGCGCCGTCACAGGCACGGCGGCGCAGCCGCACACGACGCTCACCGCCGCGTGGCCCCCGCCGGGAGCGACACCGCTCGACCTCCGGGACCTGGACGAGCGGTTGGTCGACGCGGGTGTGGACTACGGGCCCGCCTTTCAGGGGGTGCGGGGCGTGTGGCGGCACCCGGACGGAAGTACCTACGCCGAGGTTCGGCTGCCCGCCGAGACCGCGCCGGAGGCCCGGACGTTCGGGATCCACCCCGCACTTTTGGACGCCGCGCTGCGACCGCTCGCGCTCGGCGATCCGCAATCCGGGCCGGCACAGGCCGACCGGGTACGCCTGCCCTTCGCGTGGAGCGGGGTGGAACTGTACGCGAGTGGTGCCGTCGAGGCCCGCGTGCGGATCGCGCCCGGCGTCGCGGAGGACTCCGTCGGCGTCGAACTGGCCGACGGGCAGGGCGCGTTGATCGCCCGAGCCGAAGCGCTGGTGCTGCGCGCGCTGCCCGCCGACGCACTCGGCCCGGCCCGCGCGGACGGCGCCGGGCTGTACCGGGTCGAGTGGAGTGCGGTAGCGGGATTCGCCGGGCGCGGAGACCGGCCCGCCGCCGTCGTGGACCTGCGATCGGAGTCGGCGGCCGGTCGGGGCGCACCGCCCGAGCGGACCCGCGCCGCGGCGTTGGTCGCGGTCGAGCGGTTGACGCAGTGGCTCGGTGACGACGCCGCATCCGATGTTCCCCTGGTCGTGCTGACGTCCGGGGGAGTGGCGGTGCATCCCGGTGAGGTGGCGGATCCGGTCGTCGCCGCCGTGTGGGGACTGGTGCGCAGCGCGCAGGCCGAACACCCCGGCCGGATCACCCTGCTCGACCTCGAAGCGGGAGCCGAGACCGCGGACGGCATCGAAGCGGCCGCAGTGTCCCCGGAGCCACAGATCGCGGTGCGCGGCGGCGTGCCGTACGCGCCCCGCCTGGTGGCGCGGCGTCCCGAACCGGCCCGGGGCGAGGCGGTGTCGTTCCCGAGCGAGGGCACCGTCCTGGTCACCGGCGCCACCGGGCTCCTGGGCGGACTGCTCACCCGACACCTGGTGCACGCGCACGGCGTGCGTCATCTGCTGCTCGTCGGCCGTCGAGGGCCGCAGGCCCCGGGCGCGCGGGAGCTGCTCGCCGAACTCGTCGAGGCGGGGGCCGAGGTCACGATGGCGGCGTGCGACGTGAGCGACGCCGAGGCGCTGGCAGGGCTGCTCGACACGCTGCCGGCCGCGCATCCGCTGACGGCCGTCGTACATCTGGCCGGTGTCCTGGACGACGGCGTACTCACCGGTGTGACCGGGACCCGGCTCGACGCGGTGCTGCGGCCGAAGGCGGGCGCGGCCTGGAACCTGCACCGGTTGACCGAGGGACGGGACCTGTCGGCCTTCGTGCTCTTCTCCTCGATCGCGGCCACCGTGGGCACGCCGGGGCAGGCGAACTACGCCGCCGCCAACGCGTTTTTGGACGCGTTGGCCGGACAACGCGCCGCCGAGGGGCTGCCCGCGTTGTCGATCGGTTGGGGCCTGTGGGACGAGGGCGGGATGGCGGGTGCGCTCGGGGACGTCGACCGGGCCCGGTTGGCCCGCTCCGGCATCGCGCCGATGTCCGCGGCCGCCGGGCTGGCGCTGTTCGACGCCGCCCTGGGCGCGGGTGAGCCCACGCTGGTCGCGGCGCGGCTGGACACCTCCGGTGGCGCGGACGAGTCCGGGTTCCCGGGGTTGCCCACGATCCTGCGCCGGGCCGTGCGCACGCCGGTGCGAAGCCGCGCGGCGGACGCCGGCGAGGCGGCCGGGCCGGCGGGGCCGGTGCTCGCGGGTCTGGACGGCGAGCAGCGCGAGTCGGTGCTGATCGACATGGTCCGACAGGAGGTCGCGGACGTGCTCGGCCATCCGGATCCCGGCACCGTGGACACGCGACGCGGACTCCAGGACCTCGGACTCGACTCGCTGACTGCGGTGGAGTTGCGCAATCGGCTCTCCGCGCGGGTGGGACTGCGGCTGCCGACCACGATCGTCTTCGACCATCCGAACGTGGCGGCGCTGGCGGCCAGGGTGGGCCTGCTGCTGACCCCCGAGGCCGCGCCCGGCGAGGCGGAGGTGTTGGCGGAGGAACTGCGCCGCCTGGAGGCGCTGTTGGCGCGGACCGGCGTGGACCGGCAGGAGCATGCCCGGATCGGGTCCCGGCTGCGGAGTCTGCTGCGCGTGTGGGATCGCACGACACCGGTCGGCGAGGCGGACACGGACGACGAGAGCGCGTTGGCCGACGTCGGCGACGACGAGTTGTTCCGGGCGCTGGACGACGAGCTGGGCGTGTCGACGGGGGACTGAGGAGGGGGTACACGAAGCCGGGCCGCACCCGTGAACGTGGGTGCGGCCCGGCGAGTCATGCTCGCCGGCGTCGGATCAGCCGACGGTGGCGAGGTCGTAGATGTCCTTCAGCGTTCGCGCCTCCAGGGCGTCCGGCAGGGATACCTGGCGGCCGGTTTCCCGCTCCAACACGGTGACCAGGGCCAGCAGGTGTACCGAGTCCCAGCCCGGCACTCGGTCGAAGTCCTCCCGTACCACCTCGGCGGTGACCGGCAGGCCGAGCGAGTCGCGGAGCACCAGGACGAAGTCGTCGAGGGTCATCACAGTTGCGTCCTCCCGATGCTTCCGCTCAGCCGCAGGTGTCGCGGCCGCTCGGGGACATGGATCAGGTCGTGCCGGAATCGGATCGTGCCGTCGTCGTCGACACTCTCCGTCTCGAAGCCGTTGCGCGGGTAGAAGTCCCGCACCTTGTCGTTCTTCGCGGACGGCCGGTAGGTCGCCAGCACCTGTCGCGCGCCCTCGGCGCGGGCGTGTTCGAGCAGGGCGCCCAGGCACGCCGACTCGATGCCCCGCGAGAACACCCGGCAACTGAGCAGGAAGTTCTCGATGCGCCAGACACTTTCGTCCCGATCCACGAACCGGTCCACGAACACCGCGCCGACCAGCCCGTTGTCACCGAACCGGTCGCCGGATCGGATGCCGAGCACCAGTGTCCGCGCCGCCGCCGCACGCTCTTCCACGTCGGACTGTCCCAGACGTTCGGTCGTGAGGTTGAACTGGTTGGTGCGCAACGTCAGTTGCGCGACGCGCGCCACCTGCGTCGGCGTCACCTCGGCGAATTCCACTTCGATGCCCAGGCCCGCCAGGTAGTCGTCGATCGAGGCGAAGCTGTCGAGGAAGTCCTTGCGCTGCGACTCCTCGCGATATCTGGCCGGGCGGGCGACGTCCTCGACGGTGACCTCGCGGACGTCGAACCAGCCGTCCGCGAGCAGGCGTTGTACGTGCGTCGCCGGATCGCCGTCGAGCCGGACGACCGCCACCTCGGGCAACTCCCGGGCGACCAACCCGCATTCGTAGGGGCTGTCATCGGCGAAGACGAGGCTGTCCAGGCCGATGTTGAGATCGGCGGCCAGGGAGCGCAGATTGTCGTGCTTGGGTGCCCAGTCGGCCACGATCCGAACGAAGTCCTCCTCGCCGAGGGTCATCTCGGGGTGCTCGCGCAGCACCTCCCGGACCGGTTCGAGATCGTTCTTGCTGACGGCGGCGAGCAGCACGCCCTGGGCGGACAATTGCAGCGCGGTGCGCTGCACGGCGCGAAACGCCTCGCCCCGATAGCTCCCGGCGACCTCGATCCCCTCGGGTCCGTCATCACCGAGCACACCTCCCCACACGGTGTTGTCCAAGTCGAGAACCAGACACTTGCGGGCCCGTCCGGACAGGCCCCGGGCCAGGTGGGCGAGTTCCCGGGTGTAGCCGGCGGTCAACTCGGGGGAGAGGTGCGTCCCGGTGTACGTGCTCAGCCGTACGTCCCGGCCGGGCAGCCCCGAGCCGATCAACGGTTCCAGATCGAGCACGATCAGCCGCGGATGGTCCTCCATCAGGCGCAACACCCGCGCGTTGGCCTCGCGCCACAGCGCGCCCAGCCGGGCCCGTGAGCGGTGGTCCACCAACTGCGCGACGTACTCTCGGGGAAGCGGCAGCGTGTTGTACACGAGCGTGCCGTGCCCCACCGCCTCGAACGTGTCGGCCAGCGCGGTCAACCGGCGCTCGGTGGCCGCCAGCGCCGATTCCACGTGCTCCGGTCCCCAGGGCACCGGCACCTCGTCGAACACGACCGTGTGGTCGAGCAGACAGGCCACCAGGTCGGGGCGGGCCGCGTACAGCGCGCTGTTCGGATCGGACAGTTCGAAGACGTAGGCGTCGAAATCGGTGATGTGCGGACGCAACAGCAGCCCGTGTCGGGCCAGTTCGGCGGTGAGCGACGGGGTGACCCCGGTGACGGTGCCGTGGCCGGTGACCGCGACCGAAACCACCGGAGTCCGTGGATGCAGTTCCACCACCTCGTCCACCGAAAGCCGGGACAACACCCGGCCCGCGTCGACGAGTTCGGGCGGCGGTAAGTCACGCAGCAGGCCGGGTATCCGGGGATACTCGGCGGCCAATCGGTGCTGTCGATGCAGGTCTCGGAAGGTGTATTCGAGCGGATCGCCCACAGGCGCGGCCGCGGTGCGGTTCATGTGAGAGACAACCCTTCGATCGTGCGACCGCGATCAGCTGGCCACCGGCTCGTCGAGGACATCGTCGGAGACGAGGATCGCCTGGTGCAGATTGCGCAGCGACCGGCACGGCTCCAACCCCAACTGCGAATGCAGCACCCCACGCGCCAACTGGTAGACCTGCAGGGCTTCGGCCTGCCGCTCGGAGCGGTACAGCACCAGCATCAACTGCCGGTAGAACGCCTCACGCAGGGGATGGTGCGCGGTCAGCCTGGAGAGCCGACTGAGGATCTCGCGATGGCGGCCCAGCGCGATGTACGCGTCGATGCACATCTCCTCGCAGTCCAGCCGCTCCTGCTCGGCCCAGGTGGCGAATCCACTGACGATGGGACCCTCGCCCACACCGTCCAGGACCGGTCCCCGGTACAGCGCCAACGCCTTCTCCAGATCGACCACGGCATCGGCGAAGCGTCCCGCCCGGTGATGGGCGCGTCCGCTGTCGGCGGCGCGTTGGAAGTCGTGCAGGTCCGACTCGCCGTCCTCGACCCGCAGCAGATACCCCGGGATCCGAGTGGCGATGGCATCCGCGCGCCCACCCACGGCGGTGAGCAACTTGCGGAGCTGGCACACATAGACGTGCAGGGCGGGAGTCGCCCGCCGCGGTGGATTCTCCCGCCACAATTCGTTGATGAGTTGGTCCTTGGTCACCACGCGCCCGGCTCCGATGAGCAGGGCGGCCAGCAACACCTCGGTCTTGGGCGCACTGAGGATCGATTGGCCGCGCTCACCCGAGACGCGCAAGGGGCCGAGCAGTTCATAACGCATGGGCATTCTCCCCGTAAGAGACCACATTGCGAATGCCCTTCGAGTCTTGGGGAGTCGCGCACCGGGCGCATCGGTGAAACTACTTAGAGTCCCCCGTCGACCGAAAACCACCGTCCCGAAAGCCCTCGGCGCGATCTCGATCATGCTCACGACCAGCGGTTGCCCCGCGTAGACCCCGGAAAGATGCCCGCTTCGGCGCACCCACGAAACCCCGAAGATTAACCGCCGCGAAACAATCCCCGACACCACGAACGACATTACGACGCGGGGAATCGAACGCTCCGCTTCCCGATACATCCCCCGAAACCCGGACACGGTCGGATCCGCCCCGTGCGCCGAATCATTCCGTCTCGAAAACACCTGCCCCAGGACCGTGCAGGTGCAAATCCTCGTGGAGGACGCCACCGGCAGTGCCCGCATCACACCGACGGCAGGCGCCCCCTCGAACCGGAACTCCGCAAGAGGCCGGTACGTCCGCACGGCCGTCAGCCGACCCACACCGGCGTCCACCCGCGTCTCCACCCGGGTTTCCACCCGTGGGTCCAGGTGCGGAACGGGTGACGGCGACAGTCTGGGGACATGAACACCACAGACTGGATCACCGACATCCTTCTCGTTCTCATCGTCTTTCGGCAGTTGCGGGAAGACCGGCTGGACCGCAAGACGTTCCTCATCCCGTTGGGGATCGTGGCCTTCGTGGCGTGGAAGTACCTGCACACGATTCCCACCGCGGGCAATGACACGGTGTTGATCGGTGTGTTGATGGCGATCGGCGCGGTGCTCGGCGTGGCGGGCGGCGTCTTCACTCGGATCCGCTCCGCCGGCGGGCATCTGCTGATCAAGGCCGGTGCGGTGTCCGCGGTGTTGTGGGTGCTGGGCATGGGCGCGCGGATGGGCTTCCAGGTGTGGGTCGACCACGGCGGTGCCGACGACGTCGCCCGCTTCAGCCTCGCCCACCACATCACCACCGAGCAGGCGTGGGTGGCGGCGCTCGTGCTGATGGCGCTCACCGAGGTCGTCACGCGGGTGGCCACGATCTTCGTACGGAGCCGGATGGTGGGCTCCGTACGGTCGACGGGCACGGCGGCGCGTGCGGCGTCGTCCCTGGACCGGGTGGCCTGACGGTGGGATATGGTCGCGCCGTGCCCGTATCCGAGAGCGTTCCCGTAGCCGGGTCGTCTTCGGGGCGCGGTCCCGGTCCGCGAGCGATGGTCCGGCACGACCCCCGGGTGCAGTGGGCCTTCACCCTGGGCGTGATCGTCGTGGGAATCGCGACGATCCGCCCGATGGGCTTCAGCGGTCGCGGCCTGGCCGTCGTCGTCCTCGTCGCGGTGAACTCGCTGTTCCTGTTGGGCCGCAACGTTCCCCAGGACCGGGTCCCCGCACGGGTGGTCGTCGTATGGGCGTCGCTGGGCATCGTCGCGGCGGCCTCCCTGATCGGCGCCGCCCGTACCGGGACCGGTTACCTGTTCGCGTTCTTTCTCGTCGGCCACATCGGCTATCGGCTCCCGCCCGTATGGGCCGTCCCGCTCGCGGCACTGGCCGGTGGGCTCTGCGGGGGAGTGCTGTATCTACACCTGGGCCCGGGTCACGAGTCGTTGTCCTGGGGGGTCGGATTGTGCGCCGCCCTGCCGGTGGTGGTGGGCATCGTCAGCCGCAGTCGGCAGCGGGCGATCGACGCCGTGATCGAATCCGCGGAATCCGCCGAGCGCGCCGCCCGCGCCGAGGCCCGCACGGCCGCCCTGGCCGAGCGCAGCCGCATCGCCCGGGACGTGCACGACGTCCTCGCACACTCCCTGGCCGGCATCAATATGCAACTCGAACTGGTGGACGCCCTCCTCGACACGGGCGACCTGACCAGGATCCGCGAGGCCAACGACCGGGCGCACAGCCTGGTCAAGGAGAGTCTGAAACAGGCCCAGTGGACCGTTCACGCGCTGCGCGAGGACACGCTGCCGCTGCTGGGGAGCCTGACCGCCATGATCGAGTCGTCGGGCCACCGGGACGCGCTCACCGTCGACGGCACCGTACGCGAACCACCGGCCCGCGTGGTCCAGCACCTGCTGCGGATCGCGCAGGAGGCGCTGACCAACGCCGCTCGGCACGCGCCCGGAGGCGACGTACGGGTGGAGGTGACCTTCGCCGCCGCATCCACGACACTGAGGATCCGCAACGGCCCCGCCGCCCGGGAGGCGGCCGGGGCCGGCAGCGGCATGGGACTGATCGGGATGCGCGAACGCATCGCCATGGTGGACGGAACCCTGACCGCCGGACCGATCACCGAGGGACCGGACCGAGGCGGCTGGCAGGTGGAGGCGGTGATCCCGGAATGAGCGACACAGGCGACACCACGCGGCACGACGCGCCGTCGGCCGAGGTGCCCCGGCGACTGCGAGTGGTCGTGGCCGACGACCAGGCCGCCGTGCGCGAACCGCTCGCGGCCGTACTCGCGCTCTCCGAGGACATCGACGTCGTCGCGGCCGCCGAGGACGGGGACCAGGTGCTCGCCGCGGCTGCCGCGGGCCCGGTGGACGTGGTGCTCATGGACCTGCGCATGCCCCGCACCGACGGCATCGAGGCGACCCGCCGACTCACCGACGAACACCCCGAGGTGGCCGTCGTCGTCCTGACCACCTTCGCCGACGACGACTCGATCCTGGCCGCCCTGAGCGCGGGTGCCCGCGGCTACCTCACCAAGAACGCCGGACGCCGCGACATCGTCCGCGCGATCCGAGCCGCCGCCGCGGGCCAGTCCGTCCTCGACCGCGAGGTCCAGGACCGCCTGCTGGCCACCGTCCGCACCCGAGCCACGACGCCGAGCCAAACCCTCCCCGACGACATCACACCCCGCGAACGCGAAGTCCTCGCCCTCATCGGCCAGGGCCTGCCCAACCGGGCCATCGCCGAAAAACTCTTCATCAGCGAGGCCACCGTCAAAACCCACATCAACAACCTGTTCGCCAAGGCCGGCATCCGCGACCGCGCCGAAGCGGTACGCCGAGCCATCGCAGCGGGCCTGTGACGCGGACGCCGGATCGTCGGCGCTGCGTGAGGACGCGTACCCAGGGCCCATTGCAGGTGTTCGCGCAGATCGTCCAACGTGGTGATCCGCGCCGCCGCGGGGGCCCGGTCGCGTTCTCGCCGTGGCGATCTGACCCACAGGCCCATCGTGGCCCCGCACGTCATCCCGACCACGGTGGTGCTGTGCGGCGCGGCGGCCTTCCTCCTCCTGCCCCTGGCAGCCCCGCTGACCGGCGTGGCCACCGTCATCGCCGCGCCGGCCGGCGTCGCCGCGCTGACGCTCCTTGCGACATACCTCGCCGCGACCCGCCGAAACGCAACCCCGTGAACCCCACTGGACGGTGTCACAATCAGCGGTTCTGTTCGGTCTCCATGGGTGCAACCCAGAGGAACAGAGGACAGACACAGTGCGTGAGATCTTGATCGTCGGCGGCGGGTGCGCGGGTTTCCATACCGCCTGGGGCCTGGAGAAGAAGTTGGGTCGGGGCGAGGCACGTGTCACTGTGGTGGACCCGCGCCCGTACATGACGTATCAGCCATTTCTGCCCGAGGTACTGGCCGGGTCGGTGGAGGCACGCCACGCGGCGGTCTCGCTGCGGCGGCACCTGCGCCGCACCCGGCTGATCGCGGGAACGGTGACGGAGATCCGAAACAGCGCGCGGACCGTGACCGTTCGGTCTGAGACGGGGGCGGAGTACGAGCTGGCCTATGACATCCTCGTGGTCACGGCGGGAGCGGTCACCCGGACGTTTCCCATACCGGGCGTCACCGAGGAGGCCTTCGGGTTGAAGCATGTCGAGGAGGCCGTGGCCATTCGTGACCGGCTGCTCGCCTCGTTCGATGTCGCGGCGACACTGCCTCGCGGCCCCGAGCGACGCAGGCTCCTCACCGTGACGTTCGTGGGTGGGGGATTCTCCGGTGTGGAGGGGTTCGGCGAGTTGGTGTCCCTGGCGACCGCGTTGCTGAAGTACTACCCGGAACTCGACGCGGAGGAGCTGGACTTCCACCTGGTGGAGGCGCGTGACCGGATTCTTCCCGAAGTCGGTGACAGGCCCGGAGCGTGGGTCGTACGGGCGCTGGAGAAGCGCGGAGCGCGGGTGCACTTGAACACGCAGCTGGTCTCTGCCGCGGGCGGTCACATCGTGCTGTCGAACGGAGAGGAATTCGATTCGGGTCTGATCGTGTGGACGGCGGGAAACGCGTCCAATCCCATCATTCGAAATCACACGGATCTTCCCGTCGACGAGCGCGGTCTGCTCGTCGTGCGGGCGGATCTTCGCGTGGGCACGGAGTCGGAGATGGTGGCCGACGTCTGGGCGGCCGGCGACGACGCCTCGGTGCCCGACCTCGCGGTGGGGCAGCCGGGAGCGCACACGGTTCCCAACGCCCAGCACGCCGTTCGGCAGGGCAAACGTCTGGCGAAGAACATTGTGGCGACGCTGCGGGGGCGGCCCACCCGGAGCTATGTCCACCACAGTCTGGGCGTGGTGGCCACTCTGGGGCTCGGCCGGGGCATCTTCCAGTACCGCCGCCTGGTCATCAAAGGTTTCCCCGCCTGGCTCATGCACCGCGGATACCATGTGCTCGCCGTTCCGACCTGGGAACGCAAGGTCCGGGTGCTCGCCGTCTGGATCACCGCAACCTTCTACGGACGGGACGTCGTCTCCCTCGCGGCGGTGCAGCGTCCCCGGGATGCATTCGTATCCGCGGGAAACCCACGGCACGGCGAGCCGGCGCACGTCCGGCACGGCGAGCCGGCCGACGCTGCGGCGCAGTGAGCGGACGCGTTCCCAAGACCGTTGCCCCGCAACCCGGCGCTCGCGGTGAGACAGGCGCACCTGCCGATCGGCGCGCGACCACGCAACGGCGGACTTCGTGCCCGCAGCGGCGGTTCAGGACTTTCGAGCGCGGTACAGACCCCGGCCGGTGCGCTGGATGCGGGACGTGCCGACCAAACGGTCGAGAGTGCTCCTGACCGCGTTGATACTGCCGCTGTCGGTGTCCCGGCCGAGCGCGGCCGCGACGTCCCGGGCGCGCAGGTCGACGTCGCTGACCGCCGAGAAGTGCTCCAGGATCTGTTCGGTGAGTTTGCCGTAGTTCTTGTGCCTGTCGCCGTCGGTTCCGGAGGTGGAGGCGGGTTGCCGAGTGTGCTTCCGCCTTGCCGGCGGCCGGACCGGGACACCGGTCGTGGTGGCGGGGTCGGCCGAGGAAGGCGTGTCCGGCTTCGGATCCACGGCCGCCGGGGACTCCGCGTCCGTGGTACCGGCCTCCGCGGCCGCCGACACCATGGTCCCGGTCATCAGGGCCTCAAGGGCGTCGACGGCCCGTTGAACGGAGCCGAGATGGGCAACCACCGCGGCCAGTTCCCGTTCCAGCGCCTGCTTTTGGATCGCCAGACGGGCCAGCTCCTCCTGGAGATTCCTGGCGGTGATTTCGATGTTGCGTGCCGTGTGGGTTGCGGAAGCCATGTGTTCCTCTCGTCCCCGAACCGTTCTTGTTGCGCCCCGTCCGCACCTCGGGTATCGCTTGCCCGCACGCTGGGACGAGTGTGTCCTGGGCATCATATGCGGCGTGGTCCCGGCACCCCTTTGTTGTGTTGTGTTGTGCCATGCCGTGAAGCGACGTGCGGTGCACAATCTGCCGAGGCGGAACACGTCACCCGCCGACGTGTTCCCCGGGGCGGGCGAATCGGTGAAGGGCGTCGGACACGGCGCGCATCCGCTCGTCGATTCCCGTGAGCGCTCGGCGTAGTTCGGTGACCTGCGACTCCAGCTCGACGGCTGCGGTGGTCAGCGACCGTACGGTGTCCTCGAGGGTGAGTCGGGCCTGAGAGTCCGTGGTCATCATGCCTCCTGATGGGCCCATGGGTGGATGCCGGCGGGTTTGTTGCGGTGGGGCATCGGGTGGTGGGTCATTCGGCAAGTTTTCCGTCGGTGGAGATTTCCTCCATCAGGACGGCGATCTCTTCGGGAATGGGCGGGATGCTTTCGTGCGTGATCCCGGCGGTGGGTGACCACACGAGGTTCACCCGGAGCGCGGGATCGCTCTCCGGGTAGTCGCTGCGGTTGTGGCAGCCACGGGTCTCGCGGCGTTCGAGCGCCGCTTCGAGGGTGGCCCGGGCCGCGAGAGCGGCCGACTTGAGGTCGAAGGCGTGTGCGAGGTCCTGGTAGCCGGCGATGTCGGGATGGACGCCGACGTTCTCCATCCGCTTCTCGATCGTTGCGAGTTCCGTGAGTCCGGTGCGCAGCCCCTGCTCGTCGCGTACGACGCCCGCGCATTCCGTCATGGTGTTGCGAATGGCGCGCTGCAGGGCCCGGACGTTCTCGGGGCCGTCCGCGGCGAGCAGATCGTCGATCTCGGTGCGGGCCCGGGCGACCGCCGGTGCCGAGCGTGGTTGTGCGGTCAGGGCCTGGGAGTAGTCGGCCGCCGCCTGTGCGGTGATCCGGCCGTAGACAAGCAGTTCCACGAGGCTGTTGCCGCCGAGCCGATTGGCGCCGTGGAGTCCGCTGGACGCCTCTCCGATGGCATAGAGGCCGCGTACGTCGGTGCTGTGGTCCTCGGGGCGGACCCACACGCCACCCATCGAGTAATGGGCCGTGGGGGCGACCTCGATGGGGTCGCGCGTGATGTCCAGCATCTGCAGTTCCAGCAATGTTTGGTAGACGCGGGGGAGACGGTTCATGATCGTCCGGCGCGGAAGGTGGGAGACGTCGAGCCAGACACCACCGTTGGGTGTGCCGCGGCCCTCCTTGATCTCGGTATAGGCGGCCAGGGCGACACGGTCGCGTGTGGACAGTTCCATGCGGACGGGGTCGTAGCGCTTCATGAACCGCTCGCCCAGGCTGTTGCGCAGGATGCCGCCCTCGCCGCGGGCGGCCTCGCTGACCAGCGTGCCTGCCGCGTTCTCCGGCTCGATGATGCCCGAGGGGTGGAACTGCACGAGTTCCGGGTCGCGCAGCCGCGCACCGGCATCGACGGCCAGGCGGAAGGAGTCGCCGGTGTTTTCGTCGCGGCGTGACGAGGTGCGCCGCCAGATACGGGTATGACCGCCGGCCGCGAGGATCACCGCGTCTGCGTGCACGAGATAGCGGGTTCCGCTGCCGAGGTCGAACCCGTAGGCACCGAACACGGCACCGTCGTGTACCAGGAGCCGGGTGATGTACACGGTGTCGAGCATGGGGATGTCCAGCTGATGCGCACGTCGGATGAGGGTGCGCTGGATCTCCAGGCCGGTGTAGTCGCCGGCGAAGGCGGTGCGCCGGAACTTGTGTGCGCCGAAGAAACGCTGGGAGATACGGCCGTCCTGTTCCCTGGCGAAGGTCATGCCGTAGCGCTCGAGGTCGTCGATGCCCAGGGCCGCGCCCCGGGTGACGATCTCGGCCGTGCGGGGATCGCCGAGCAGGTAGCTCTCCTTGAGGGTGTCGGCGGCGTGCTGCTGCCAGCTGTCCTCGGGGTCCATGGTGGCCAGCGCGGCGTTGATCCCGCCGGCGGCGAGAGAGGTGTGGGCGTCCTCCTTGGGACGTTTGCCGACCGCGAGGACGTCGAGCCCGGCCTCTGCCAGTTCGATCGCCGCTCGCAGGCCGGCGCCGCCGGTCCCGATCACCAGGACCGCTGTGGAAAGGCGCTTTTCGGTGGCAGCCACGATTGCTCCGATCAATGGGGGGCACTGACTACGACCAGGCCCCTCATCTTTTTGTGACACTCCGATTCGCGTACCGCGGTGGAGCGTCAGGAGAAATGGCCGGCCGGCGGGACACTCCGTGCACCCGTCGGCGCCACGGAGCAGGTGGCCGCCGTCGTCTTCGAGAATCCCGCCCGCCCGCATGACCCGGTGGCCGGCGCGGCCGTGACACCGGGCCGGTCGGTGTGGCGAAGGGTGTTCACCCGCCCAGCGATGCCACGTAGGGCGACAGCTTGGCCGCATTCATGATCCACATGATCCGGTCGATTCCCTCGGCGGACACATCGATGGAGACAAGGGCCACGGCCTCCCCGCCGGAGGAGACGACGACAGCGGGACGACCGTTGGCCTCGACCCACCGCACCTCCGTGCGGAGCCAGAACCGGGGGGCGAAGGCCACGAGGTACTTGGAGACGCGCAGGCGTCCGACGACCGGGATCCTCGACGCACCGCGCAGCCCTCCGCCGTCGGTGTAGCTGACCACATCCGCGGCGAGCACGTTCTCCAGCGCTGCCAGATCACCCTTTTGCGCGGCGGCGAGGAACACCTCCAGAAGGCGGCGGTGATCAGTCGTACTGACGCGTTCCCTGCGCTCGGCGGCCAGGTGTTTGCGCCCGCGGCTCACCAGTTGACGGGAATTGGCCTCACTCGTCTCCAGGATGTCGGCGATCTGCGCGTAGGGGTAGTCGAAGGCTTCCCGCAGGACGTACGCGGTGCGCTCCATCGGATTCAGCTTCTCCAGCAGGAAGAGAACCGCCAGTTCGAGGGCCTCGGCCCGTTCGGCACCCACCTGCGGATCCGTGCTGGTGTCGACCGGCTCGGGAAGCCACGGGCCGACGTAGGACTCCCGCCGCACTCTGGCGGACTGGGCCAGGTTGATGGCCAGACGAGCGGTGACCGTGGTCAGGAAGGCCGTCGGCTCCAGGATGTGAGCACGATCCGCGTTCTGCCACCGCAGCCACGCCTCCTGGACGATGTCCTCCGCTTCCACGGCGCTTCCGAGCACCCGGTACGCGACACCGAAGAGCTGCGGGCGCGCTGCGAGGAAGTCCCTTGCCGCCTGGTCGAGGGAATCGGTGTCGGCGCCAGCGTGCATGTTCGTCCCTTCGACTTCGGCGCCGCCATGCTACAAGCCGGTGTGGTCGAGCCCGACATGGCGAGGCCACCCGGCCGGCAGGCGGGGGCAACCCCGGCGAACGCCACTGTCACAGATCCACGCGGCACCCGGTCATCACTGCGAACAGCCATGGGTCGGGGCGCGATGACGCCTCCGGCGGACGGCGTATCCGTCCCATGAAGCGGCGGACATACGGAAGGTGTCGACACAGTGTCGATCAAGGACTCAGCACACGTACACGGGCCCGGGGAGCACGCGGGGCCGAAGGGCTGGATGACGGCGGCGAAGATGCTGCAGGACGCGTCGCCGATCACCGTCCCCGAGGGCGCCTCGGCCATGACCATTCAGGTCGACTGGGAGCCCGGAGACCCGGGGACCCCTCCGCACCGTCACTCGGGGCCGGCGTTCGGGTACGTCATCGAGGGCGCGGTCCGGTTCGAGCTCGAAGGCGAGCCCGAGCGGGTGGTCGAGGCCGGCGGGACGTTCTGGGAGCCGGGCGGTGACGCGATCCACTACCAGGACGGCAACGCGTTGTCGGACGCGCGCACCCGGTTCGTGGTCACCATGATGTGCGCACCCGGAAGGCCCATGCTCGAACTGGTCGACCCGGAGGAGCTGGAGAAGCGGGCCCACCTGCGCGCCCCGCGGCCCAACGCCCGACCCGTCGTCCGCTCCTGATGTGCGCCGAGAGGGGCGGGGGCCCACCGCCCCTCTCGGCATGCCGCCTCGGAGGCGGTCCGTTGCTTCGGACGGCTCAGCCGAACTGGCCGGGCCGGTAGTCCCCGGCGGGCTGCCGGTTGATGATGTTGATGCGGTTGTAGGCGTTGATGACGGCGATGAGCGAGATCAGCGCGACGAGCTGGTCCTCGTCGAAGTGATGGGTGGCGTTCGCCCAGGCTTCGTCCGTGACGCCGCCGGCCGCGTCCGCGATGCGGGTGCCCTGTTCCGTCAGTTCCAGCGCGGCGCGCTCCGCGTCGGTGAAGACCGTGGCCTCCCGCCAGGCCGCCACCAGGTCGAGGCGCTGCCGGGTCTCTCCCGCGTGGGCGGCGTCCTTGGTGTGCATGTCGGTGCAGAAGCCGCAGCCGTTGATCTGGCTCGCGCGAATCTTCACCAACTCCTGCGTCGTGCCCGGCAGTGTCGAGTCCGACACCACCTTGTTGGCCGAGTTGAGATGCTTCAGCGCCTTGCCACCGACGGAATTGCCGAAGTAGTCGAGACGTGCATGCATGGTGTGCTCTCCTCGTCGTTTTCCGGATACGCGCTATTGACCGGGCGACCCATGCATCTGTGACACAAGCGAGGATTCGCGCGGACAGTGGGCTGCGCCGCGTCGCATCGAGCCGGGCGGTGCGTGTCACACCTTTCATGGGTGGGCTGTCATAGGTGTGAAGGCAGTACACATCTCCACTCACACCGGGAGCACAGCCGTGAATGATCCGATACTCGAGTCCGCTGCTCGGGAACTCGCGGAGGCGACGGCCAATCCGCCGTTTCTGTACGAGTCGGGTGCGGAGGGTGCGCGGAAGGTCCTCGACAATCTGCAGGCGGCACCCATCGAGAAGCCCGATGTGGGGTGGCTGCGGCCAATCCGCTGCGTGGGCTCGACAGCGACGCCGCGTATCTGAAGGAGGTTCTGGCAGGGATCGAGGGGCCGGTGGTGCTGGTCGGTCATTCCTATGGCGGGTCGGTCATCAGTAACGCCGCGTACGGTGCGCGGAATGTGCAGGCGCTGGTGTACATCGCGGCCTTCCTTCCGGAGAAGGGGGAGAGCGCTGACGAGTTGTCGGGGAAGTTCCCGGGCAGCACGCTCGGTGAGGCGCTGCGCCCGGTTCCGGTCACGCTGCCCCACGGGACGGCGGGTACGGATCTGTACATCGAGCAGGGGAAGTTCCGTCACCAGTTCGCGGCGGATGTCGCGAAGGGTACGGCGGATGTCATGGGGGTGACCCAGCGTCCGGTGACGAGTGCCGCGTTGGAGGAGGGCGCCTCCGAGCCGGCTTGGAAGACGATTCCGTCGTGGGTGCTGGTCGCCGAGCAGGATCTCAACATCCCGCCCGAGGCCCAGCTTTTCATGGCCGAGCGGGCGGGTGCGCACACGGTGAAAGTGCGTGCGTCGCACGCGGTGAGTGTGTCGCGTCCCGACGAGGTGGCGCGGATCATCGAGAGCGCGGCGCGGCCGGTTCGCTGACTGCGGACCGGCCGGAGGGCGGGTCGGCGACACGGCCACCCGCCCTCCGGCGGGCAGCGCGCCCATGACACGCGCCGGCCGGCACATCATCAGCGAACACAAGGAGATCATGATGGCAACCGAAAGTGTCCTGCACCCGAGCCTCATCGTTCCGATCGGGCACGTCGAGCCCGTTCCCCGCCGCATCCGGGGAATCATCGACGGCCGGGTGGCCTTCGACACCCGCCGTGCGCTGTACGTGTGGGAATGGCGGGCCTACCCCCAGTTCAGCATCCCGATCGAGGACCTGGTGGACGGTGTGCTCCACGACGACAAGCACACGGCGCAACTCGGTGCGGGCCCCGCGCACCGCCACACCCTGCAGGTCGGCCCGAACGTCCGTGCGGCGAGTGCGTGGGTCTGGGCGGAGGGCGCCCCGGCGCCCCTGCACGGCACCGTGCGCTTCGAGTGGGAGGCGCTGGACTCCTGGTTCGAGGAGGACGAGCCGGTCTTCGTGCATCCCCGGAGCCCCTACTCCCGCGTGGACGCCCTGCGATCCGGCAGCACCGTACGCGTCGAGTCGGACGGCGTCGTGCTCGCGGAGGCCACCGGTTGCGTGAAACTGTTCGAGACCGGCCTGCCGACCCGCTACTACCTCGACCGCACGAATATCGACTGGGCCCGGCTGCGGCGCTCGGACACCGTGACCCGATGCCCGTACAAGGGGACGACGAGCGCCTACTGGTCGTTCGACAGCGACACCGCCTCCCACGAGGACATCGCCTGGACGTACGATTTCCCCACCATCCACGCCAATCGTATCGCCGGGCTCACCGCGTTCCACAACGAGCATGTCGATATGTACGTCGACGGCTTCCTGCTGCCCAGGCCCACCGACCCCCATCAGGCGGGCAGGTGAGCCGGACCGGGCGATCGGCGCGACCGCGGCCGCAAGCGGTCGACGGGGCTCGGGGACGAGACATCGCACGAGGCCTTCCAGATCCCCGGTACCGGCCGCGGTCCGGAACGCGGTGACGAGGCGGCGGTGTTGCTCGACGGGGACCGGTCGCTCACGGCCGCCTTCGAGGCCGGCCTGCGCGCGGTGGACCACCACCCGTGCGTTCGGGGCGCTGATCCGAAGCAACTCCGCGAGTTCGGCATAGGCGTAGCCGAAGCCCTTCCGCAGCACGTAGGCGGCAAGCCGCACCGGCGTCAGCCTCGCCATGAGCAGGGCCAGGGCCGCCTCGACGGCCGTGGCCTGCTCGGCACGCAGTACGGGATCCTGGGCGGTCCGGTCGCCGAGGTCGGCCGACTGCGGCTCGGCCGGGGTCTCGTGGCGGTGTCGCCCCGACCGGATGACGTTGATGACCAGACGGGTCGTTGCCGTGGTCAGGAACGCGGCCGGATTCCTGATCTGCGCCCGGTGGGCGAGCTGCCGGCGCAACCACACCTCCTGGACCACGTCTTCGGCCCCGGTCCCGGGGACCCCTCATCGCGCCCTTGTTCCACGTGGTCGAGTCCGTGGGGACCCCGGGGTCCCGCACCGGCTCTCCTGGCCTCCGGTGTCCCCGGCCGAAGTGCTCGCGAGGGCGTCGGGCAGCGCCCGACGTGTGTTGATGCCGAGCTTGGTGTAGACCTTCCGCAGATGCCACTCCACGGTGTGGGGGCTGATGAACAGCTCCGCGCCGATCCTCGCGTTCGTCATGCCGTCGGCGGCGAGCCCGGCGACCTGTGACTCCTGGGGGGTGAGGGCGCTCGCCGGCTTGTCCTCCCGCGCCCTGACGTGCTCGCCGGTGGCGAGCAACTCGCGGCGGGCCCGCTCGGCGAAGGCATGTGCCCGCATTCCGTCGAACATCTCGTGAGCTGTGCGCAGGTGCTCCCGGGCCGACGCTCGGCGGTTGTTGCGGCGCAGCCACTCGCCATACAGCAGATGGGTGCGCGCCACCTCCACGGTCACCCCGCCGCGGCCGAACTCCTTGATCGCCGTCCGGTACAGACCGTCGGCCTCGTCACCTTCGGTGACCAGAGCCCGGCTGCGGGCGCCGGCGCCACGAGCCCAACCCGAATCGGCGGCGCGAGTGAGTTCGACGAGCCGGGCCAGCGAGGCGCGGGCCTGGTCGAGTTCACCGCACCGGGTGGCGGCCTCGATGTGCTCGACCAGCGACAGCCCGGTGAAGTTGAACCCGTCGTGCTCGATGCCCGTGCGTGCGGCCTCCAATGCCTCTTCGTAGCGTGCCAGGGCGTTGAACAGCACCCCTTGGATGTAGCCCATGGCGCCCAGCAGCGACACCTCGCCTTGTTGGTCGGCCCGCTGCTTGGCTTCCTCGATGATGGCGGCGGCGACGTCCGCCTCGCCTCGCCACGCGGCCAGGACCAGCGTCGCGTACTTGTGCGGGGCGTGGCCGGTCGAGTCGGCGAGCGCGTCGGCTTCGCCGATCATCCTGGCCGCCTCGCCGAAGTCGCCGTAGTGGATGTGCACCCCGCCCGCGTAGATGAGGGCGGGTGGCAGCGCGCCCAGCGCTCCGATGTCGCGGGCCAGGCGCACCGCGCGACTCGACAGCGCGTCCCACGCGTGCAAGTCCCAGGCGTAGTGAATGAACGCCTCCAGCGCGACCGGGGCCAGCAAAAGCCAGCGCATCGTCGACTCCCGAGTACCGAGCTCCTCGTGTGCGAGTAGCTCCAACGCGCCTCGCAGTGCCGGGACACCGGTCTCGGGTCCGTCCGTGAGGAGTGCCGCCACACCGTCCAGGAGCAGGTCTGCGGCCTTGGAGCCGGACGGGGGTGCCCCGGAGCCGCGGGCCGCGATCGCGGCGGCGCGGGCGCCTGCGGGACCGTGGACCCGGCCCGCGAAGATGGTCGCGCTGATCGCTTCCAGGTATGTTTCCCGCGCCAGTGTCGACCCGGCGGCGGTGAACTGTGCCGCCGCCTCGAGGAGGAGAGGTGCCGCCTCGTCGCTGCGGCTGCGGGCGAAGAGGATTCGGGCCCGCAGCCGTGCCAGGCGCGCGCGGTCCAGCGCGCCGAGGGGACACAGTTCGGCCAGCGTCGCGAGTTCCGTCGCCCGGTCGGGCGCGGCGGCCGAGAAGTGCGCCTCGGCGGCGGCCAGGGCTCGGCGGCCCCGCGGCCACCGGTCCGGCGTCACCTCGGCCGCGCGTTCCAGCAGGACCGCCTCGGCCGCGATGCCGCCGCGCTGCCGCGCGCGGTCGGCCGCCTGCTCCAGCCCCGCGGCGACCTCCTCGTCCGGCCCGTCGGCGGCCTGGGAGGCGTGCCAAGCCCGCCGGTCGGGGTCCAGGACCGGGTCGGTGGCCTCGGCCAACGCCCGGTGCACGGCTCGGCGTTCCTCGGGCTCGGCTCCGTGGTAGACCGCCGAACGCACCAGCGGATGCCGAAACCGAATGGACTCGCCGAATTCGATCAGGCCGGCCGCCTTGGCCGGTGCGGCATGTGTGGTGATCTCGAGAGAGGCGGCTGCGCGGACCAACAGGCGCGCGTCACCGCTCGGTTCCGCCGCGGCGATCAGCAGCAGTGTCCGAGTCGCAGCCGGCAGGGCACCGAGCCGGATGACGAAGTCCCGTTCGACACGGCACGCGATCGGCACCCGGGTGCTCGGGTGACTCGACGAGTCCAGGCCGTAGGCCAGCTCGGCGGCGCTGCGGCCGCGGGAAAATTCGAGCAGCGCGAGCGGGTTGCCGTGCATTTCGGCCACGAACCGGTCCCGGACCCGTTTCTCCAGCCGTCCGCCGACGGTGGCCTCGAGGAGTTCGCCCGCCGCGGCGGGGTCGAGAGCGCCGATCCGCAGTGCCGGCAGACCGTCGAGTGCGGCCTGTCCCTCGGGGTCGCGTACCGCGAACGCCATCGCGACCGCCTCGGCGAGCAGCCGCCTGGCTACGAACTCCAGCGTCTGCAGGGATACCTGGTCCAGCCACTGGGCATCGTCGACCAGTACGAGAACCGGTCGGGTCTCCGAGGCTCGGGTGAGCAGAGTAAGCACGGCGAGGCCGACCAGGAAGCGGTCGGGCGGGTCTCCGGCCGCCATTCCGAACGCCACGCGCAGGGCATCGCGTTGGGGTGTCGGCAGCTTTTCGAGCTCGCCCAGGAACGGTGCACACAGTTGGTGCAGGCTCGCGTAGGGCAGTTCCATATCGGCCTCGATGCCGTACGCCCGGGTCACCGTCACCCTTGACGCCCGCGCCGCCAGGTATTCCAGAAGCACCGACTTCCCGATGCCGGCTTCGCCACGGACCACCAGCACTCGGGACGCGCCGTGGCGCAGGCCGATCAGCAGCTCGTCGAGGGCCGCGCATTCGCGATGTCGGCCGACCAGGTCCGGAAGCGGACTGGCGATCATGCGACATGACTCCTTAGGGGAATCAGGGCCCGGAAAGCTCCCACAACGGTTCTTGGAATGGTCTTTGCCACGATATCGGAAACAGTGTCAACACCTTGCGTTTGGATGTTGTGACAGATTCCACGTCAGGAAATGCCACGAGGCTGTCACATTCGGCCCCGCTATCCGGTCGACCACTGCCTATGCTCTCGCCCGCCCTGTCGCAGGAGGTCCCATGTCGTCGTTCGGATACCAGCTCGCCACGTCCGTGCTCGTGGTGGGAGCCGGTGGGGAAGGCCTCCGAGCAGCCGTCGAAGTCGCCGAGTCCGGTGTCGCGGTGATCGCGGTGGATCGACGTATGACCGACGATGTCCACACCGTCATGGCACCGGAAGGTTTCGAGAGGGCAACCGCCACCATCGGCAGCGACCCGGGAGAACGGCGTTCAGCCGGTTCGTTGCGGGAGAGCCTCTTGCCGGCAGACCCACGCACCGCGCGGATCGTGGCCCGCTACACACAGCGGGAGTTCCACACCATGGCACGCTCCGGTACGCGTCCCGACCACCGGGATCACGGTGGCCCCACCCGGCGCCGGTTCGGTGACCCCACCTCCCGCCGCATCGCGTCCGCCGGCGAGTACACCGGCCCGGAGGTGCGGCGTGCGCTTCGCGAACACGCGAAGCAGCTCGGTGTTCCCATCCTGTCGAGTGTGTACGTCACCCGTCTGCTGGTGGACGACGGGACGGTGTTCGGCGCCCACGGATTCGACCTCGTCGACGGCTCGCGCTACCTCGTGCACGCCGACTCCGTGATCCTCGCGACCGGAGGGCACACGCGCATCTGGAGACGTACGTCCTCGGCTCGCCACGAGAACACCGGCGACGCCTTCCGCCTCGCGGTCGAGGCCGGCGCCCGGTTGCAAAACCCCGAGCTGGTGCACTTCCACCCCTTCGGGCTGATCGGGCCCGAGCACGCGGCCGGCGTGCTCGTCGGTGAGGAGGTACGCGGCGAGGGCGGGGTCCTGCTCAACAACCTCGGCGAGCGGTTCATGACGCGCTACGACACCGAGCGATCGGACCTCGGCAGCCGGGACAGGATCGCTCTGGCATCCCACACGGAGATCAAAGAGGGCCGCGGAACCCGGGCGGGCGGCGTGTGGCTCGACCTGTCCCACCTACAGCGTGAGACGATCCTGACGCGGCTGCCGCGGGTGTACCAGGCCCTGTTGGACCTGCAGATGCTCGACATCACCCAGGACCCGATCGAGGTCGCGCCGACCGCCCAGTACTCCTTGGGCGGTGTCCGGGTTCGGCCCGAGGACCACCGCACCGATGTCACGGGGCTCTACGCGATCGGGGAGGCGGCCGGTGCCCTGCACGCTGTGCACCGGCCGGCGCAGAACTCCCTCGTCGAACGACTCGTCCACGGCCGACTCGCCGGCCGGGCCGCGGCGGAGTACTCGGCCAGGCTCACCGCCCACTATCGGTCGCCGGCGGCGGTTCGGGCCGCGGAGACCGACGTGAACCGGCTCCTGGCCACCGGCGACGACGAGAACGTCCGCGCGCTGTCCCGCGCGGTGCGCCACCTGATGACGGAGTTCGCCGGTGTCGTGCGGGACGAGAGCGGGCTCGCCGCCGGGCTCGCCGAACTGGACGAGATCGAAGATCGTATGGGGAACGCGGGAGTGCACGTCGATATCGGCGGCTTCCAGGACCTCGCGTACGCCTACGACCTCAGGTCCGCCGTCCTCGCCGCTCGCGCGACACTCGAGTGCGCGTTGGAGCGGCGGGAAACACGGGGCTGTCACAACCGGTCGGACCACCCCGATAAGCACCCGGATCCGAGCGTCGACCTGGTGTGGTCCTCGACGACCGGAGTGCGCCGCGAACCCGTCCCGCCATCCCCACCGACATCGCCGAGTTGATGCACGACGGGCGCCGTACTCGCCCGCGAATGCCGGAGTCGCACCCCACGGTCTCCCGTAATTGCGCGCACGCCTGACATGTCACACTTCCCGCGCCTGACCTGTCTGAACAGAGGACGATCAGGGGGCGCGTTTCGGCGACGAACGCCGGGGACGGACGGGTATTCACTTGCCAACGGAAAGCCTTGACATGACCAGCGTATTCTCGGCGCCGGGCGCGCACGACTCCCATCGACACAGGGCGGACGTCCGGGGAGATGCGGCAACGAAAGGGAATTCACGTTTCCGTGACCTCACCGTGCTCCTGATTTCGGAAGACGAGGAAGAGGCCTTCCATATACGCCTTTTGCTGCCGGTTCCAGTCGTTCGGTCAATGGTGTGGTACAGGAATGCCGGTGAAGCGGGGCCGTTCCTCGCCGTGTGCCGCGGGCCGATGTGTGTTTTGGTGGGTCGTTCCTCTTCCGGGGCGAGACCGGCCGAGACCGCCCGCCGCCTGCGCCGATCGGCCCCGCACGCGGCTCTGGTCGTTCTCGCCGACGCCGCATCGGCCGCGGCGATCGGACCGAGTGAGGGCGCTGCGCACGCCTACGTGGACGGAAGATGCGCCGACCCGGAAAAGCTGCGCGGTGTCATTCGGCGCGCTCTGCGGAGAAGGCACATGGAGACGGCCACGGCCACAAGGGAAGCCAATGCGCTGATCGTTCGCGACTCGCTCACACTGGAGCGGGGTCTGCTTCCCGTGCCGGCTCTCCGAGGGAATGATTTCTCCGCGGTCTCACGATATGAGCCGGGGCGCGCTCACGCGCTGTTGAGCGGCGACTTCTACGATGTGGTGCAAATCGAGGATTCCAGCGTACATGTCATCCTCGGTGATGTCTCAGGGCATGGAGCGGCCGAAGCCGCCCTGGCGGTGCAGTTGCGTGTGGCGTGGCGGACCGCCCTTCTCTGCGGAAAGACACAGCTCGAGCAACTGAGGCTTCTCGAAAGAATCCTGATCGGTGAAAGACCGGACGGCGACACCTACACCACCGTCATGTCCTTGGTGTTTCCCTCCGGGGGCACCGCCGTGAGGGCAGTCAGCGCCGGACACTCCGGCTTTCTCCTTCGGCGGGCGGGGGAGTTGCGATGGGTGGAGCCACGAACAGGCACGGCGCTGGGGCTCTTTCCCGGGCAGGCGGACTGGTCGGAGACCGAGCTGGAACTTCTTCCGCTGGACCGTGTGGTCGTCTTCACCGATGGCCTGTTCGAGGGGAGGACGGAACCTTCCGCACGGCTCGGTGAGGACGGACTCCTGCGCCTGGCGACCCACTACTCCCATCTGCCGTCCCAGGAGTTCGTCGATGCCCTGGTGGGCGGCGTCGCCTCGATGGCGGCTCCCTTCGGAGGGCTGGCGGACGACGTGGCCGTTCTCCATCTGGGCTGGAACCCGCCCACGTCACCGTCGCGGCGCTGAGAGCGGGCCGGCCTCGTCCGTACTGCCCTGGATATCCCAGACGTTGAAGCCCATGCGGGCGCCAAGCGGATACCGGCCGAGAGGATTTCCCCCGCCGGAGACTCTTTGGTGCAGAAGGCGTCCGGAGCCCTGCGCGCCATGGGCATTCCCGCCGCGTGACCGTCGACGGTGATTGCGGGAGGCCCCGCAGGAGCAGGTCCCCGTGCTCGGGTGGCGGCCCCCGGCGGTGCGGTGAGCATCGCACAGTGGCAGAGCGCCGCCGGATCTTTCGCCGGTGAACAAGACCTGACCGCGCAGCAACACGGCCCGGGCGAGCCGGTGCCCGTCCGCAAGGCCGCGCACATGGGTTGAGCGGCGCGGTCTCCGCCCTTTCGGACGCCGGCCGTCCGCGTGCCGCCCATGTCGAGTTCGCCGGTTCGGGCTGCGCCGTCGGACGCCGCCGGCAGCGCTTGCGAGGTGCCGCGGCACCGGGCCACCCCCCGGTTACCCCGGGGGATGGCCCGGGAGTGACCAGGGGGTGGACCAGGCATTCCCCGGGGTGCCACGGAGGGGGCGATGGACGACGGTGAACACAGCCGGATCGGCGGACGTCGTGGCCGATCGGCCCGGGGGCTCGAGCCCATTGCCCCGGGGACCGGTTGCCCGATGTCCCTTGGCCGGGCGAGTCATCGCACCCATACCTGCAGGAACGGAGACAACAGGCTCATGCATTCGGAGTTCTCCCCCACGGAAGGCACGCTGGACGAGGCCCTTGCCGTGTTTGTGGAGCTGCGCCCACGCCTGTTCGGTATCGCGTACCGGATGCTGGGCAGTACGGCCGAGGCGGAGGACGTGGTCCAAGAGGTGTGGCTGCGGTGGCAGCGGGCCGATCGTTCGGTGGTGGTCAACCCCGCGGCGTTCCTGTCCAGCGCCACCACCCGCCTGGCCATCAACGTGGCCCGGTCCGCCCGGGTCCGCCGTGAGACCTACATCGGCCCATGGCTCCCCGAACCCGTCGACACCGGAAGCGACCCCGCGGCCGGCGCCGAACGGGCCGAAGCGCTCGAACTCGCCCTGCTCCTCGTCCTGGAGAAACTGGCCCCCACCGAACGGGCCGTGTACGTCCTGCGGGAGGCATTCGATTACACCTATACGGACATCGCGGACATGCTCCGGCTCAGCTCCGTCAACGTACGAAAGATCGTGAGCCGGGCCCGCAAGCACCTGCTCGAGGAACAGCGCGAGAACGTCGACGCCGCCGAGCACCGACACCTGTTCGAAGCCTTCGTCTCGGCGGCCCGGACGGGAGACATCGCCTCCCTGGAAGAACTCCTCACCCCCGCCGGCGTCGGCCCGCTCCCTGCCTCGATCGCGCGGTCATCCGTCTCCGGCAGCCGACGCCGAGGTGACACCCGTGCAGGCGGTCCGACAGCCGAAAATGGTTTCGGCGGATCCGGATCTGTCACATCCGCACGGGGTGCCCGGTCTTATCTGTCGTCCGGGTGACGACGAGGTCCCCGGGAAACAGAGAGGATTCGGCATGAAGATCGTGGTCATCGGTGGTACCGGCCTGATCGGTTCGAAGGTCGTCGGCAAGTTGGGCGAGCACGGGCACGAAGCGGTCGCGGCGGCGCCGAACACCGGAGTGAACACCCTCACCGGCGAGGGGTTGGCCGAGGTGATGAAGGGCGCGGACGCCGTCGTCGACGTGTCCAACTCGCCGTCGTTCGAAGACGCCGCGGTGTTGGACTTCTTCACCACCTCCACCCGCAACCTGTTGGCCGCCGAGCAGGAGGCGGGAGTGGGGCACCACGTGGTGCTGTCGGTGGTGGGCAGCGACCGCCGACCCGACATCGGCTACTTCCGCGCGAAGATCGCCCAGGAGCAACTCGTCAAGGAATCGCCCATCCCGTTCTCGATCGTGCACGCGACGCAGTTCTACGAGTTCGGCCGGCGCATCGCGGACGAGGCGACAACGGGCAACGAGGTGCACATCGCGCCGGTCGCCTTCCAACCGGTCGCCGGCGACGACGTCGCGCAGTTGGTGGGCCGGACCGCAGTGGGCACACCGAGCAACGCGATGGTCGAGATCGCCGGGCCGACGCGGTACCGGATGGACGAGTTCTTCCGGAGGGCCCTGGCTGCGTGGGGCGACCCGCGTGAGGTGGTCACCGACTCGCAGGCGCACTACTTCGGCGCGGTACCCGACGAACTCACGCTCGTTCCGGTCGACGGCGCCATCCTCGCCGAGATCACCTACAAGGACTGGCTGAAGCAGGCCACCGTCTAGTAGTGCTTTGTCAGGTCGGTGTTGGTTTTGGTCTTCGTGGTGGGCGTTGGCGGGGCAGGGTCCGGTGGCAGGTGGGGCAGGTTCCGGTCCAACAGCCGAGGAGGTCCTGGAGGGTGTCGAGGACCCGGTAGAGCGTCAGGCCGGAGTGAGGGCTTTTGGGTCGGTCCGGTGGAGCGTGAGGAAGGCGTGGGCGGCGGTGACCAGGGTGACGTGGTGGTGCCATCCGCGCCAGGTCCGGCCCTCGTAGTGGTCCAGTCCGAGGCCGTGTTTCAGTTCGCGGTAGTCGTGCTCGACGCGCCAACGCATCTTCGCGAGCCGGACCAGTTTCGCGACGGGTGTGTCCGGGGGCAGGTTCGTCAGCCAGTGGTCGGTCGGCGCGTGGGCGTCGGCCGGCCACTCGGTGAGCATGGTGAGCACGGGCAGCACCCCGTCCCAGGCGATGTCGGCGTCCCCGGCGGCGGCCCGGGCGAGCCGCCGGGGGGCCTTGCCGGCCGGTCGCACCGCGGTCGTGGCGAACCGTGACCGCATCGCGCCGCGCGAGCCCTGCCGCCACCCGACCTCGACGAACGCCTCCCGCCCCGCGGCAACCGCGTGCTCCACCAGGGAGCGGGCCCGGTCCCGGTATCGGGGCAGCGGACGCGGTCCCAGGCCCGAGTACGCGAGCGTCGACGGCAGCGCGTCGCCGGTGTGGGCGATCTCGTCGCCGCGCACCGCGACCACGAAATCGAGCCCCCGCGCGGCGAGTTCGTGCCGGAACTCGCCGATCTGCCCGTATCCGGCGTCCGCCACGATCACCGGCGGGACCAGTCCCCACCCGATCAGGGTGTCGATCGCATCCAGGGCCAGGCGCCACTTCTCGACGTGCCCGACATCGTCGGGAACCCCGGCCCGACTGCGTCGCTCCGGGTCCTGCGCCCACTCCTCGGGCAGGAACAGTCGCCACTGCAACGGGCACGACATCGCGTCCGTCGCCGCGTGGACGCTCACCCCCACCTGGCAGTTCGCCCGTTTGCCCAGCGCGCCGCAGTACTGCCGGGCGACCCCGACCGACGCCCTCCCGCACTTGGGGAACGACGTGTCGTCCACCACCCACACCCGCGGATCGATCGCCGCGCACATCCGTTCCGCGACCCGCCGCAGCACCTGTTGGTGGTCCCACGGCGAGTCCGCCACGAACTGCTGCAACGCCTGCGCGTTCCCGTCCGGCAGCCGCTCGGCCATCGGCACGATCGACTTCCGCCGACCGTCCACCATCAACCCACGCGCATAACAGTCGCCCTGACGTCGCTGATCCGTCCTCGACAGCGACCCGAACATCTCACCCACGAACGCCGCGAGTTCCTCCCGCAGACGCTCCACATCCCCGAGATCCACCCTCCCACCATGCACCCAAAACAGCACACATGGGAACCTCACCTAACAAAGCACTACTAGCACGTGGTACGCACCAATGGCACCTCGGCCGATACGGCGTGCCGCCTGCCCGCCGTATCGGCCGGGTTCCCCCCTCGGAGCCGAGGAGGGGCCATGACCGCATAAAAAACGGCGGCCGTGTCCGGCGACATCGCGGGCGGGCCGCGGTCGCCGCAAAGTAGTCGGGCGAGCCGCCGCTCGGATTCTCGGTCCGACGATCCCCCGCGCGGACGGAGGACGGACGCCACTGCCGTCCGGGCCGATCGACGCCGCCCGCCGCCGTGGCGACACCGCCTACGCGTTGGTGGCCGACCGGAACGAGACCTTCACCCGCCTGTTCGCGTCCGGCAGGCGTCCATACAGCTGATTCAAGCGATCCGGCGAACCGGTCGCAACGCGAGACGACGACCCGATTCCACCCGTGGAGGCGAAACATGACCACCGTCACCGGCGACGACGAAGACGACAAGTTCGACGTGGGAATGCAGATGGCACTCGGTGGCCTGATCGGCGCTCTCTTCGACGGCGGGGAGGCAGCGTGCGACCGGATCTCCACCGAGCCGTCCGCACCGATGGAAACCGACCCGACGACCGGCGAAACGAGGAACTTGTGAACCACCCGGTGCGGCAACACCCCGACGATGTCTCCGCCACGCCGCAGATCGCCACACTGGACGATCTGCACGAACACCTGCAGTGGGCAATCGAGTTGGAGCACGCAACCCTGCCCCCGTACCTGTGCGCGCTGTACTCGCTGGAGCAGGAGCGAAACCCCGATGCCGTTCGGGCGGTGACCGGTGTCTTCGTCGAAGAGATGCTGCACCTGGCATTGTCCGCGAACTTGCTCAACGCGGTGGGCGGTCGGCCGGAACTGGACACACCGCGCATGTTGCAGCCGCACCCGCGACGGTTGCCGCACGGCGACCCATCACTGGAACTGTCATTGCTTCCGTTCGGGCGCGAGGCGCTCGACCAGTTCCTCCGACTGGAGCAGCCCGCGCCGCCGGACGCGCCGGCACAGTCGGATCGATATGCGACGATCGGTCAGTTCTATGCCGCGATCGAGGAAGGACTGCGCGAACTGTGCGCCCGGCTCGGCGAAGAGGAGGTCTTCCGCGGCGACAGCGCCCGTCAGGTGCGGGACTGCCATTTCCGGTACACCGCCGGCCGATTGGTCGAAGTCACCGATCTGACATCGGCGTTGGCTGCCCTGGAAGAGATCGTCGACCAGGGCGAGGGCCTGCTGCGCGGCCGAGTATGGGACGGTGACCGAGACGTTCACCACCTCGAGCGCGAACAAGTGGCGCACTACTACCGCTTCCAGGAGCTCAGGGTCGGCCGCCGCTACCGACGCGGCGACACGCCACGGTCCGGACCGACCGGCGAACCGCTGCGCGTGGATTCCCAAGGCATACGCCGGATGCGGCGCAACCCGCGTCTCGACGACCACCTGCCGGGCAGCCCGATCCGTGAGGCGCAGGACGGGTTCAACCGCACGTACTGCACCCTCCTGCATCAACTGGAGGAGACGTTCAACGGCAGCCCGCAGATGCTCCCGGCCGCCACGGGCACCATGTACCGTCTGCGGACGCAAGCCGAGGCCCTGATGGCGATGCCCGACGGGTCGGACACGACGGCCGGCCCGACGTTCGACTACGTCCCGCCCGAACTGCGCGCCTGAATCCCGAGCCCCACGAAGCCGTGGTCCCGGACCGAGGGTCGACAAGGTGCACCCCGGCGTGGCGGCGCCCATAGGGGCACATCGCGCCGAATCTCGACCCGGTCCTCCACCTCGATCACTCTTCTTCCCGACTCCCCAGGAGCCGGACCGATCACAAGCTCACGAAGAGGGTCACTTTTCATCCACCGAAAGCGGAGCACGATCCACACGTTGCCGTTACCCGTCATTCGCCGGTCGCGGGCCGGGCGCCGGTGTTGCGCCGGCCGGCGCCCGGCCGCGACCCGCCCGGCGACCCCGGGGGTGGGCCGATCGGGGCCATCTGACTGTCGAACTCCCCGTGAGCCCCAGACAAATTCGACATGGACCACTCACCGACCCCACGCGGCACAGGCACCGGCCTGCCCGGACCGATTGCCCGTCACCCGGGGTGTCGCGTGCTCCGTCGCACATGGAAGCGACAGGGCACACACCCGCCAGAGGGCCACCCGCTGTCACTTCGGTGCGGTCAGCGTCTCGCGTGTGAGCCTGGCGTGCCGGCCAATGCCGTTCCGGGGTTGGCAATTGCCATGTCCGGGGCGGGAGTTCATATCGTGTTTGCTTGCCTGGGTGCCCCGGGATTGACTTAATGGGTACGGGAGCGGCGCGGAGCAGAATCGGCCCGGTGAGCACTTCCCGCCCTACGCGTGAGAGTCCGCCAGGGTCCATCGGGTACCCACCGCCGCCGCCCCGTTCCTCGATCCATCGAACCGCGCGAACGTACCGAACGTATCCATGCGAACGGACAGCGAGGGTATCGAATGAAGATCAAGTCAGCCGCACTGGTCACCGCGGTCGTCGTCGGCCTCGGCTTACCCGCCGGCACCGGCGTCGCCGACGCCGCGCCCACGGCGGAATCCTTACGGACGCAGATGGCCCGGGTGCTCGCCGAGCACCCCGGGGGAGTGCAGACCGGCACGGACACCGTCTCCTGGCAGAACGGCGCCGTCACCTTGAAGCTCGCCGGCCTGCGCGGCGTCGCCGACTGCGGCTACAACCAGTTCTGTCTGTGGGAGCACAGCGGCTTCGGCGGGCGCATGCTCGCCTGGAACGCGATCCCGGCAATCTGCTCGGGCCTGATCATCAACCTGACCGACTACGGCTTCAACGACCAGGCATCGGCCTGGGCGGACAACTCCCCGTCGAGGTTCGTCGACGTCTGGAACGACTACGGCGCCGGCGGCGGCCGCATCTGGAGGATGTTGCCGGGCGCGAGTTCGTCCAACGTGCAGTCGAACGACGCGGCGTCCAGTCTGGACTGCTACTGACGATCCACCCGTCGGTTGCGATGCGACGGACACCATGGAGTCCGTGGGCCCGTGGGCCCGCCCGCCGCTCCGAGCAGCGGGCGGGCCGCTGGGCCCACCCGGATCAGCAGGCGTCGAGGATCGACGTGAGGGCGTTGTTCTCTGCGAGGCCGTCGTCGCCGTTGCGACCCTCAGCCCACCCGAAGATCGACCGCCACCCTGTCCGAGCAGGGAAATCCCACCGAAGGCACTGTGATCGGAAGCGGAAGGCATCGTTCGCCGCAGCCGCGGAAGTGCGGTGGAGCCTTACGCCTCGAGCCACGACTGCGCAACTCGCGCCCAGGCAAGCCCCGTTCTGCCCCCGAGTCGTGGAGTGGTGTCGGTGCCCCGCGACATGGTGCCGCGCATGATCAACGACTTGGATGCCATCGCCTGGTCGTCGATGGGCCACGCCTACGGTCCGGCCGACGACGTCTCGGTATGGCTGCGGGCAATGACCTCACCCGACCCCGAGACCCGCACCAGAGCACTCGACGACTTCTACGGCGCGGCCCACCACCAGGGCGACGTGTACCCGTGTACCGCAGCAAGCCTTCCGTTCCTGTTCGACATGGCCGACGATCCCACAACGCCCGACCGCGCCGCGATCGTCGCACTGCTCCTCAGCATCGGCCGCGCCGCCGTCGAGCGCGGCAGCACCGTCTACGTCGCCCCCGACGGCACTTTGTCGACGGCGACCTCCGACAGCGCCGCGCTGATGCGCGAACACGCCGATGCCTTCGTCGCCTACGCCGCGGACCCCGATATCCGGGTACGGAGCGCGGCGATCGAGGCACTCGGTCTCTTCCGCGCTATTGACGGCCCTGGACGACGACGTGGACGCTTGGCGCGCCGAACAGGTCGCCGGACATCTGCGCGGGGCCGCCGACGACCTGGTGCCGCGGTTGTCCCGCCGCCTCGCCGGCATCGACCCCGCGCGGCAGCGGTCCGCCATGAGTGCGCGTGCCATTGTCTGCGCCCTCACCGAACTGGGCGACCCGGCGGCCGTCGACGCGATCACCGACTTCACCGGCGCCGCGGTCCGCCACGAGCAGTGGAGCACCGTGGCCGCGGCCCTGACGGCGCTCGCGTCCTTCGACACCGACGCCGCGCCGGCTTCGGCGATGCTTCGCCCCCTCGCCGACGCACCGGACGTGAATGTGCGCGCGGCCGCGACCGCCGCCCTGTGGGCGATCGAACGCGACCCGGCCGACGTCGTGCCACGCCTGGAGCGGCTTCTCGACAGCCATCGAAGCCACGACGCGATCGACGTCCTCGGCCGGATCGGTGCGCCCGCGAGGGCCGTACTGCCGCGTCTGCGAGCCATGGTTCACGACGGACACGAGTGGACCCGCGTCCACGCCGCGGCGGCGCTGTGGGATATCGCAGGCGAGGCCGAAGCCGACCTCGTCGTACACAGCCTGTCGGCGGCCTGGGAGAGGAACGACGCGACCTCGAACCACGTCTTGGCGTGCCTGAACCGGATGGGATCGGCCGCCGCCCCGGCGCTGCCCCGCATCCGGGCGGAACTCGCGCTGTCCCGCCGCAGCGGCCGCTACCGGAACCTCACCTGCGACGAAGAACTACAGCGCATGTGCCGCGGTCGCCGCGCCGCCGATCGCCAGCAGCGCGATGCCGCCCTGAGTGATCAGCGAATGGGAGGCGGCGTCGCGCAACTCGCGGCGCTGGTCCTCGAACCACCGCTCGACGTCGGTATCCGGCGTCATGGGCCCCTGTGCCGCAAGGGTGTGGGCCGGATCCGGCGCAAGGGTCGTCTTGCCCTTGCCCGGCACGGAGACGAGCACACGGGAACCCTCCGGCCCGACCTTGGCGATCACCCTCGCGCCCCGCCGGTCGAGCTGCTGGGTGAACAGGGTGTACGTGAGGGTCAGCAGCAGTACGCCGGCCACCAGGAACATCACGCCGTAGATCACCGTGAGCCGGGTGCGCAGCCCCATCCGGCGCGGCAGGACCGCGAAGTGCCCCGGGTCCCTTCGCCGTTCGGGGCGCCGCGGCGGGCGCCACGGACCCGGCCGTCGGTCGGTCGCGGTGTCCGGCGCCGGTGGCGCCTGTTCGCCGGACCGGTCTTGGACCGCACGTGAGCGAGTCGGGATCTCATCGGATCAGATATCCCACGCCGGCGACGGTCTCGATCACCGGCGGATCGCCCAGTTTGCGACGCGGCTTGAGCATCACCAGCCGCACCGCCCCGGTGAACGGGTCGGTGTGCTCGTCCCACGCCTTCTCCAGCAGTTCCTCCGCGGAGACCGGCGCGCCGTCGGCGCGCAGGAGTTCGACCAGGACGGCGAACTCCTAACGTGAGAGCGGCACATAGCGTCCATTGCGGTACACCTCGCGTCGGGCCGCATCCAACGTGATGCCGGCGCGGCGCAACACCGGCGGCATGGCCGCTCGGGATCGTCGCCCCAACGCCAATACCCTCGCCGCGAGTTCGGCGAACGCGAAGGGCTTGGTCAGGTAGTCGTCGGCGCCCAGGCCCAGCCCGGCGACCCGGTCGACGATCCCGGCGGCGGCCGTGAGCATCAGCACGCGCACCGGCGAATCGGAGGCCACCACGGCGCGGCACACATCGTCGCCCGGTACGGCCGGCAGGTCCCGGTCCAGGACCACCACGTCGTAGTCGTTGACGCTCAGGCATTCCAGTGCCCGCTCGCCGTCGTAGGCCACGTCCACCGCGTGGGCCTCCTCGCGCAACCACTCCGTGATCGCGTCGGCGAGCATCGGCTCGTCCTCGACCACCAATACCCGCATGTGTGTCGTCCTTCCCCCACGGCTCCCGCGCGTCGATGCTCGCGGACGGGCCGTTTCCGCGGCGTAAGCTCACGGCGGTCGGCGCCACGGTGCGCAGCGGTACCTGGCTCAACGCCGCCACCGAGCAGCACCCGGCCTTCGACGCCGTCCCCTCCGCAGCGGAAACGCCGACGAAACGCGTCCTCGTGTTGATTGTGCACAGCCGCATCGGTCGCGGTGACAGCCACAGCACGGCGGAAGTGCCGCACCGTCACCGCGAATACCCAACATCCCGCACATCGCAGATTACGCATCCCTCGTCATCCCAGGAGTCCGACATGTCTTTTCGAAAGGTCGGCCAAGGCCTCGACCGCCGAGCGTTCCTGCAGCGAGCGGGTGCGGCCGCGGCGGTGGGCGCGGCCCTTCCTCTGCTCGGTTCCGCGCCCTCCGCGCTCGCTGCCGCGGCCGACCCGGATCGGCTCTTTCGGCGAGGCCGGTTCGCCGATGCCGAGCGGGGCTACCGATGCCATCTGCGCGACGATCCGGGCAACGCGAACGCGCACGCCCGGATCGGCTACATCGCACTGTTGTCCAACCGGTTCCGCACCGCCGAGAGGCACCTGTCCGAGGCCCTCGCCCTGGCACCGGACGACGTCTCCTCCACCCAGCGCCTCGCGGAGTGCTTCGTACGACAGGACCAACTCTCGCGTGCCGTCCCGCTGATGCGCCGTACCGGCCGGCCGCGTGATGAAGCGTTTGCCGAGGCCTACTCCCGGATCGACGGCACCCCATGGCAGATCTCCGGCGCCCGCGACACCCGCGTGCCGTTCCACACCCTGGACCCGGTGCCGTCGGTCGAGGCGAGGGTCAACGGCGGAGAGCCGCAGAAGTTCCATCTCGACACCTACGGCACGCTCGACCTGTCGACGGAGGCGGCGCACACGGCCGGACTGCGGGCACTGGCCACTTGGGAAGGCGGGGTCGTGGACGGCCACCCCGTCGTGATTCACGTGGGCGTCCTGGACTCCTTCAAAATTGGGGAGATCGAGATCCGCAACATCCCGGTGCAGTGGAACGACACACCACGCCCACCGCTCCCCGACGGATCCCAGGCGGCGGGCGTGTTCGGTACGACGATCTTCTACCACTTCCTGACCACGATGGACTACGCGCACCAGGCGCTGCTCCTGCGACGACGCACGGTTGCCCGTCCTTCGCCCGACGAACTCGCCCGGTTGCCGTTGTGGCCGGCCGGTGACCACTTCCCGTGCACACTGGGCAGCCTCGGGCAGCGCGAGCCCAGGATGGTGACCGTGGATACCGGCGGCATCGCCAGTGCTGTTACGTGGGCATGAAACTCTCCATCACCCGGGGTTGAGACCCCCCGATGCGCGGCGGCAGCGTTACATGGGCTATCCACGAACCGCCACCCCGACGGTGCCGCTCGAAATGCCAATGACGTCCCCAGCCGCCCGAATGCGTGCCGACCGCCGCGACGACTGGCAAGCCGACAGCTCGACCCACGACCCACGACCCATAGACATGTTCAGTGCGCGACGACAGTGAGGCACGAATGACCGAATGGCAGGAACTCCGCGGCGGCGTGAACATCGTGCGCCGCCACGGTGACGTCGTCCACCGGCCGGCATCCCCGGCGACGCCGGCGATCCACCGGCTGCTACGCCACATCCACGACCAGGGCTTCCACGGCGTACCGGAGCCACGGGGCTTCGACGCCGACGGCAACGAGATGCTCACCTTCCTCGACGGCGAGGTACACAACGCGCTCACCCCGGATCTCAGAAGCCCCGAACTCCTCACCTCCGCGGCCACATTGCTGCGCGACCTCCACGACGCGAGCGCCACGTTCCGGCCGGACCCCGCCGACCCCTGGCTGTTCCCGGTCCGGCAGCCAGCCGAGGTCATGTGCCACGGCGACGCCGCCCAGTACAACTGCGTGGTGAAGAACGGCGTGGCAGTCGGTTTCATCGACTTCGATGCCGCGCACCCGGGGCCACGCGTCTGGGACGTCGCCTACACCGTGTACCGGTTCGCGCCACTGCAGGCGCCGGACAACCCGGAGAGCTTCGGCACACCGCACGAGCAGGGACACCGGGTCGCCGCCTTCTGCCGCGCGTACGGGCCGGGCGTGGGCGCCGAGGTCATCGACACCGTCCCCGACCGTCTGCAAGCCCTGATCGACTTCATGCGCGACCAGGCCGCGCAGGGCAACGAGGCGTTCCGGCAACACATCGCGGACGGCCACGCCGACCTCTACGAGGCGGACATCCGCCATGTCCGCGCCCATCGCGACATCCTGCGCACCGCCTTCGAGGCGGGATAACCGTGCCCCCACCGGCTTCAGCCGGGCCAGGTGCCGGTCAGACGCCGGGTGGTTGCCGCTCCGGCTCGGTCGACGGCGGCCTTGACGACGGCGAAGATTGCGCCTTGCAAGCCCGCGGCAAGCAGAACCTGGGCCCAGGTGCGGTCCTCGTCGATGGCATCGGGGGCGTCGTCGTCACCGGTGATCATCTTCCACGACTGCTTGAAGACCACGCCGGCAATCATGCCGGCGGCGGCACCGAGCACCAGGCCGACCGGCTTGTACGCGACCTTGGACGCCTTCACCGGCGCCTCCGGCCTCGGCGCACCAGCAGCACGAGGGCCAGTGCCACGGTTGCCGCTGCGATCAGCGGGGTGCGGTTGGCCTTTGCCATGGTCGCGGCCATGTGCGCCTTCTCGTGGACCGGGTCGGGGGTCTTGTCGGCGGCGAGCTGTCCGGCTCGGGCCACACTGTCGCGGAGGTGGGTGGCGGTATGGGCCGCCTTGTCGAGAACCGGGTCGGGCGTCTTGTCCTTGACCGACTCGGTGGCCTCCGCCGCCTTGTCCCGGAGTCGATCGCCGACGTGGGCGGCCTTCTCGGCGGTTTGCTCCTTGATAACGGCCGCCTTGGCCTTGACCTGGGCCTTGACGTCGGCCTTGGCCGCCAGTGCCTCCACCGTACGGCCGAGTTCGTCGCGGGTGTCCTCGATCTTTTCGCGCAACTGCTCGCGCGTGGGCGCGGATTCCTTGTCCTGGGGCTGGTGGGTCATCGGTGTGCCTTCTCCTTGATTACGGCGAGGTCGGCCCTGAAACTGTCGATGGTCTGTTCGGGTGCGGGAATCCCGGCCCTGGCGATCTGCTTCTTCCCGGCGGCGGCCATTCCCGCGGCGACGGCCGCCAACAGGGCAGCGGTGATCAGGGCCGAAGCCCACACCGGCACAAGCAGGGCCAAGGCTGCGACCACGGTGACGACGAGGGCTTGCGCGGCCAGGACGCCGATCAGGCCGGCGCCGCCGAACAGGCCACCGCCGACCCCGAAGCGTTTGCCCTTTTGGGTCATCTCCGCCCGGGCAAGCTGCATTTCTTCGCGGACCAACTCGGAAATCTGCTGCGACGCTCGTGAGACGAGATTGCCCATCGACTCCTGGGAATTGCCGCGGCTCGGCTGTCCAACGGTGCTCATGGAATCCTCACTTTCCTCCTCGCGCTCGTTGCGGCTCTTCGGCGCGACTGCGGCCAACGACCTCGCTCCCGGGTGATCGGGCTTACGGGCGCGGCTACCCCACAACCCGCAGGTCACTCGCCGGCCACGGCTCCCATTGCCGGGCGGACCGATCCAACGCGAGCGTCATGCGCGCTCGCACCCGCGGGACCCTGTCCGCGGCGGTCATCCTTCGCCACGGCGCCCCGGCATGGAACGCCCTACGGGCCCTGAACCATCGATGATTCGTCGGTTCGCCGGCGGGTCAGTGTTTCGGGCAGGCCGGGTCGTCCACGAGCACCGCGTTTGCGGGGATGATCACCACGTCCTCGTCGATCGACACCGATCCCTTGGTCGTGGTGTAGGCACGCTTGCCGGGCCCGACGCACTTGGTGGCGAGGTTGCCGAACCCGTCGGGGAAGTTGAACACTTCCGCAGGACTGTCCTCGCCCCGGTCACCGAACACCGGGGCGTCCGCCTTGCCGCGCTCGTCGTAGTACTCCTGCGAACACCCGGCGACGGCGCCCAGGACCAGGAACACCGACACGATCGGCGCCCATCGCATCGTGTGCGATGGGCGCAGCGGGTTCGTCCGTCGCGTCGCATTCACCCCGCGCACGCCGCGTCCGGGACGACCTGCACGTTGGAGGGGCCGCTCGCGTTCGTGGTCACGTAGGCGCGGAATCCGTGGCCGACGCACTTGGTGGCGAGGTTCCCGAAGCCGTCGGGGAAGTTGAACACCTGGGCCGGAGTGTCGTCGCCACGCTGGTTCGCGACCGGCGAGTCGCCCTTGCCGCGCTCGTCGTCGTCCCCGGCACACCCCGCCAACAGCAGCACACCCGCCAGTGCGCACGGTACGACCCTCCACCCGAGTCCTGCCACGACGCTCCCTCCCTCGCACCACACGTCCGTGAGATCAACATCCCAGCCGGCACGGCCGCGACGCGACGGGGACTTCCCCACGCACCACCCGCGACCCGGCGTCATCGAGCCGACCGGCGTGGGGACGCGATCTCAGCGGAAGGCACCCCCATTGGCGGCGAGGAACGCGGCGAAGGTCCGGGGTGCGCGGCCGGTCAGATGCTCGACCTCGGGCGTGGTCGCGGCCAGCGAGCCGGTGCCCACGTCGGCCCACAGGTGGGCGACGTCGTCGGCGAACCGCCGGGGTACGCCCTGGGCTTCGAGCCTGGCCGCCATGTCCTCGGCTCCCAGGGCGACGACACCGACGGGTCTGCCGAGGGGACCCTCGAGCAGGCCCGCGACCTCGCGCATGGTGAGTGCTTCCGGACCGGTCAGGACGAAGGTTTCGCCCGCGCCGCGTGGTTCGGTGAGCAGTACGGCCGCACTCGCGGCGATGTCGTGGCAGTCGATGTAGGAGACGGGCGCATCGACCGCCGGCGCGATGAGGTTCCCGTCGTCGTTGAACGTGCCCGCGCCGGTGAGGAAGTTCTGCATGAAGCCGCTCGGGTGCAGAAGCGACCATTCGACACCGGACGCCTTCAAGTGCCGCTCGATCTCCCAGTGCGCCCCCTGCGCGAGCCTGCCGCCCTGGTGGGCATGCCACACGGAGACTTTGACGATTCGCCGTACACCGGCGTGGCCGGCCGCGTCGATGACGGTCTTCTGCTGCCCGACCATGGGCTGCGGGCGGTCGTCGGCGATGGGGACCGCGCCCGCGCCGTTGAGCAGAATCCGATCGATACCGACGACTGCCGCCGAGATCGATTCGGGGTCGTCGAAGTCGCCGACAACGTACGGGCAGCGGAGGGCGCGGCCCTGATCGGCGTTGCGCACGAGGGCCTTGAACGGCGCCCCGAGTTCGTCGAGCCGCCGGACCAGGTGCCTGCCGATGGATCCGGTTGCCCCGGTGACCAGAATCATGGGAAGCCCCTTCGGCTAAGATGAGGAGTCCTCGGAATATTAATCCGAGGACCCCTCAACTTGTCTAGGGGTCATGCATGAGTGGTACGGGAACGCGTCGGCCGCGCGCCGACGCACGACGCAATCGGGAACGCATCCTCGCGGCGGCCGATCAGGCGTTCCGTGAGCAGGGCACCGGCGCGTCGTTGGAGGGCATCGCCCGGCAGGCCGGCGTAGCGATCGGAACGCTGTACGGGCATTTCCCGAACCGAGGCGCGCTGTCCGCGGCACTGCTGCGCGAACAGCACGCCGCCCTGTTCGCATTCGGCGACGAACTGCCCGCACAGGAAACGGCGTTGGCGGCCCTGACGGCGTGGATAGGCGCGGTCTCGGTGCACGCCGCGGCATACCGGGGGCTGGCGACGCTGCTGATGGAGGGCTTCGCCGACGAGGCGTCCGAGCTGCACGACGCGTGCGCACACCTGGCGGCAACGACCGAACGCCTGCTGTCGACCTCACGCGAAGCGGGAGCGGTCCGGGACGATGTCACCGCGGGGGACGTACACGCGCTGACGAACGCCGCAGCATGGCTGCGCGAGCAGGTGCCGCCCGAGCAAGCCGATCACTTGACGGCCCTGCTGATCCGCGGCCTGCGCGCGGGTGACGACGCGACGCGCTGAACGTGTTGCGGAACCCGACGACGTTCGAGGCGGCGACCTCTACGAGAGCGTGACGAGTTCGTACGTGCTCTTCGCGGCCAACCACAGGCCCAGCAGCAGCGACAACACGACGATCGCCTGGTCCTGGTGTGTATTGAGGGCCGTGCGCAACCGCTCGAGCTCGATGTGTGCCCGCGCCGGCGCGAACGTGGCGTACAACTCCATCCCGAACAAAGTGGCCGAGGCGAGCAGGAAGTAGCTCATCAGGGCCACGAACGTGGCGGCCGAGGAAAGGTCCGCGTTCATCACGGTGGCCCCACCCGCGGCGACCATCGCCCACGGCTGGAGCAGGACGGCGAGGCCGGCCGCGGTCCAAGCGGAAACACGATCCAGCCGTGCCATCCACCTCGGTTCTCCCCGGGAACGGGTGGCGCCTCGGCGTCGTTTGTGATCGCCGTAGACCACCAGCGCGATGCCCATGGTCAGCTTGACCACGAGACCCGCCGTCGAAGGCGCGCTGTGTCTCGTAGGCGGAACGCCCCCGGTCAACAGCAACACCCCCGCGACCACCACGACGAGTTCCACGAGCCAGGTCAGGGTGAACACAAGCCCTTTCAACAACCCTCTGTCTGCGGACAGCAACAGGATGAACGCGGAGTTGTGCATCGGTCCCAGGGTGATGGCCGTTCCGATGAGGACGAGATCAAGGACCATGGCTGCTGTCCTCATGTGGGTGAATGCGGATCGGGGTCGTGCGAGAGCGTGTCACCGCACTCGGTACCACCCGTCGGGTCCCGCTACACAACATTTCGGTGCCGGTGCCCGCCATCCGGCTGACGTTGCGGCGCGGCGGATCGGGGCTCTTGTCGGGTGCTGGAACCATGTGGTCATGACAGCCGCGATGGACAGGCCGGTGCGTCCCCCAGGGACACGCCTGGTGCTGGTCCCGCTGGTCCTGGGGCAATTCCTGATGGCCCTGGACAGTTCGGTCATGAACGTGTCGATCGCGACGGTGGCCGAGGACGTGGGCACGACGGTGACCGGCATCCAGGGCGCGATCACGGCCTACACGCTCGTGATGGCGATGCTCATGATTCCGGGGGGCAAGGTCGGCGGGCTCATCGGTCGTCGGCGTGGGTTCATGATCGGTTGTGGCATCTACGGGTGCGGTTCGCTGACCACCGCGCTGGCCCCGAACCTGCCGGTGTTGCTGCTCGGTTGGGCGGTGTTGGAAGGAGTCGGTGCGGCGCTCATCCTGCCCGCGATCGTGGCATTGGTGGCGGGAAACTTCCCGGCGGAGCGTCGCCCTTCCGCATACGGGCTCGTTGCCGCCGCGGGGGCGGTGGCGATCGCCGCGGGTCCGCTGATCGGCGGCGTGGCGACTACGTACTTCTCGTGGCGCTGGGTCTTCGCCGGCGAAGTCCTGCTCGTGGCGGTGATCCTGGTACTCGCGGCTCGGGTCGCCGACGCTCCCGTCACAGCGCGAGAGCGCCTGGACGTCGTCGGCGCCGTGTTGTCCGCCGGTGGGCTCGGGCTCTTCGTGTTCGGAGTGCTCAAGTCGGCCGAGTGGGGGTGGTTTCGACCCAAACCCGAAGCCCCCGCCTGGTTGGGGGTGTCGCTGGTCGTCTGGCTGATGTTGTCCGGAATAGCCCTCGTCAGGCTCTTCCTCTCCTGGGAGACCCGCCTGTCGGCCCGGGGTGGGGATCCGCTCGTGGACCCGACGATGCTGCGCAATCGGCAACTCACCGGGGGCCTGACGATGTTCTTCTTCCAGTACCTCGTGCAGATGGGCGTGTTCTTCATCGTTCCGCTCTACCTGTCGATCGCGTTGGGCCTGTCGGCGTTGGCGACCGGCGCCCGCATCCTGCCGCTCTCGCTCACGCTGCTGGCGGCCGCGATCCTGATCCCGCGGTTCCTGCCGGACGTCTCGCCGCGGCGCGTGGTGCGACTGGGAATCCTCGCGCTGCTCGCGGGGGCGGTGGCCATGATGGCCGCGCTGGACGCGGACGCGGGCCCCGAGATCGTCACCGTGCCCCTGCTGTTGATCGGACTCGGTATGGGCGCGTTGGCGTCGCAGCTCGGCTCGGTCACGGTATCCGCGGTCCCCGACGAGCGGAGCGCGGAGGTCGGCGGCGTGCAGAACGCGGTCACCAACCTCGGTGCCTCGATCGGGACGGCGCTCGCGGGATCGCTCCTGATCGCCGCCATGACCTCGTCGTTCCTGAGCGCCATCGAACATAATCCGGCGATTCCGGCATCCGTCGCGAGCCACGCGACCGTGGAACTCGAAGGCGGCGTCCCCTTCCTGTCGGACGAGCAGCTCACCTCCGCCCTCGACAAAGCCGGCACGAGCACGGAGGTGAAACACGCGGCCATCGAGGCGAACGACGCGGCCAGACTCGACGGCCTGCGGGCCGCACTCGCCGTCCTCGCCCTCAGCGCCCTCCTCGCCCTGTTCTTCACCGGACGCATCCCCACGACCCAACCCGGCTCGGCCCGGAAGTAGCGACGGCGGACGAACGCGAACCCAAGGACGTGTTCATCCGGTGTCGGACGTCCGATCGCGCGATCTCAGGCCAGGATCTTGGCCTTGGCTCGTTCGTATTCCTCGACGGTGATGTCACCGTCGTTCCTGAGCTGGGCGATGCGGGCCAGTTCGTCGGACGTGCCAGGCGTGGCCGCCGCCTCCCGCACATATGAGCGGAACTCCTGCTGCTGCTGCTCGACCCTGCGTCGGTCGCGTTCGCCCATGCCGCGCCCCCGCGCGATGAAGTACACGAAGACGCCGAGGTACGGCAGCACCACGCACAGAACCAGCCAGCCCGCCTTGCCCCATCCGCTGAGCGAGTCATCGCGGATGATGTCCCCGAATACGTGGAAGAGGAGCATGATCCAGAGGATCCACAAGAAGAACCAGAGCATGGTCCAGAACGCGTTGAGAAGTGGGTAGTCCATGATCGATCTCCTTCGATCAATCCCGACGGCAGCCGCGGGGCCGTCCGGGACGGCGGAGCCGCCGCCCACCTCACCGTTGCGGGTGGGGCCGGGAGCACCGGGACCGTGGCCTTTCCACACGGGACGGGCACGACGCCCGCGCGGAACCTATGCGCGCCGCGATCGGCGACCACCACCCACCGGCACGGCGGCGGATATCGGTGGGACACGCCGCCGGATGTCACCTCGGAGCCGCGCCTTCCTCGGCGTGTCGGCAACGGGCCAGGGGTGCTGCACCCGATGTCCGCACCGTCACGGTGGTCCGACCTCCAGTTTACGGCGGGACCTCACCCGATCGCCTCATCCGGCGCGCACCGACGAGTTGCCCGACGGGCCGTCACACGCATGATCGGACCGGCTCCGGGGCGAGGGGATCACGGCACACCGCCACCGACCGGACCCGGCCGCCCGTTTTGGGCGTGAGTCCGCGAGAGCGTCGTTCGTCCCGTCGCGGCCAACAGCGCGATGATCGCGAGCAGGGCGAGAAGTACGGCCACGAGCAGCAGGATCGTCAACGCGGTCGGGCGATTCCACAGGGCGAACCACAGGGCGATGACGAGGAGCGCGCCGATGGCCAGCCACCGCCGGTGGGCGGCCACCCAGGTGCCCGTCCTCCCCGTGTGCAGCCCGTGTGTGTCGGCCCACCGCGCCACGGAGTCGGCCGCGCGCTCCATCGAACCGCGCACGGCCCGCGGAAGACGGCCCGTCCCGGACAGGTAGGCGCCGAGGGCGACGACCAGACCCAGGACGATCCCGGTGCGGACGCTGTTCTTCAAAAAGCGCAGCAGCGTGTCGAAGATCGCCGAGGCGGCGGCGGGGGACTGTACCTGGGCGGGCAGGTGATCCAGATAGAAGCGCCGCGCGATCACCAGGGCGATGGCCACGACCAGGCAGCCGAAGGCGACACCCAGGGCGGTGGTGACCAGGGCCCGGCGACGACGCCGGGCCAGGAGCACCCCGATCGCGCCGAGCAGAACGGCGATGATGGGCAACCAGTTGCCGAGCACGTCGAGCGCGTGCGCCGCGTTCTGGAACTTCCGCAGTTTGTCGGACTGGACGAGCACCATCTGCTTGTCGACGTCGGGAATCTTGTCCGCGGGGCTGACCCCGGCGTTCACGAGGTCTTGCTTGACCGTGTCCACCGCGGCGCCGACATCGAGGGTGACGGTGCCCTCGTTGACCCCGACCGCGCCCCGGCCCTTGCCGGTGAGCGCGTGGTCGAGCGCCGAATGGGCGGCCCGGTTGGCGTTCTTCCAGACCGTCTCGAATCTGTCGCTCTGGGTGAAGCGGGTCGCCGCCTTGTGGGCGGCCTGGGTTGCGGCGTCGTCCAACTGCGGTGCCAGTGACTTCACGGCGTTGCCCACTCGAGGTGGCAACCCCTGGGACTCCAACCAGGCCGCGAGATCCGCGGTGACCTCTTTGCCGTCGACCCGAACGTCGACCGCCTTGGTGATCCTGTCGGCCGCGGCGGATTCGATCGCCGGGTTCGACGCGAGTGGGGCGACCGTCTCGACGTACCTGTCGGTGTCCAGCACGATGTCGTGCACCCACACGGTGATCAGTGAAAGTGGCACCAGGACGCAGGTGAGTGTGATCAACACGGCCGAAACGATGCTCATCACGATTCGCCCCGCACGGGAGCCCCGATGATGGACCGGCGTGCGGACGACCCGGGCAGACCCGGTGTTGGGCGGCTCCGACGGCGTGCTCATACCACTCTCCGAGCGACGGTGGAAGGATTGCCATACGAGTCGAATATGCGCGAAGCGTGTGGGATCGCGCACGTTGAGTTACGCCTACCGGCGGTCGAAGCCAAGCTTTCGGGCAGGATTCGCCTGTTGAGGTGTCTTCCGCGCGGGACGGGGGATCGGGCGGTTCTCGGGCGGTCCGAATCCTGTTCCGCCCGACGTTCTTGTCGAACGAGTCAGGAGCCGAGGATCGCGGCCTTTTGGGCCTCGAACTCGCTTTCACTGAGTACGCCTTGTTGCTTCAGCTCGCCCAACTCCTTGAGCTGGGCGAGCTTGCTGCTCATGTCGTCCGCCGGTGCGGATGGTGCGGGTTCGGCGGCGTAGGCGGGTCCGGGTGCGGGTTGCTGCGGTTCCTGTTGGGCCCAGCGACCGGCCTGGCGCCGGGAGACTCGGTTGGAGACCGCGGTGGCGGTTCCGGCGACGACGGCGGTCCGGGCGATGCCGCGAAGAAGCCCTGGCATGATCTGTCTCCTCTGCTGGTGCGGGAACGGCGTTCGTGGAAAGTGACTCAGGCCGAGCTCTCGGCGGCGTCGAGCGATGCCAGAATCTCCTGGACCGGGATACGTCCATTGGCGACGAGCCGGGCTCCGCCACGTCGCAGGGCCGCTGCGAGCGGGCCCGCCCACACGTTCTCGTAGACGAGGACGGCCGCCGCGTTGCCGGGCTCCAGTACCTTGCTTGCGTCGTCGATCTCGTCCTGACCGAGCAGTCCCGACGAGGCCCCCTCGAAGACGGCGAGGTCGAGATTGTCGTCGCCGGTCAGGTCGGCGAGTTCGACCCCTTGGACCGATCCGTCCGCGCTCTTGCGGACGAAGAGCAGATCCAGCACCCGGATGATGCCACGGTCGACCAGATCGACCAGAAGGGGCAGCCCCTCGCCGGTCATCCGACTCCCGGGAAACTCGATCACCAGATAGTCGATCGGGCCGGGCTCGTAGGGTTCGTCACTCATGTCGGCTCCTTGTCCGCTCGGGTCGTCGACGTGTGCATTCACGGTGTGCCATGGCGCCGGGGCCGACGGTGACCGTCGCCTTCGTCATTTCAGCAGCGGACGGCCGGCGACGCATCTCGGCTCGCGATCGACGCCCCGGTCCGGGGTGACCCTCCGGCCGCTCCGGAGCCGCACGCAAGAATCGAGAGGTCGGTGCTCCACGCGGAGGACATCATCACCTCGCGGGGCCATCCAGGCGTACGTCCGACTGTGCAGAAAGACCACGAACGGCGACACCGCCGGCAACGGAGTCCCCACGGGTGCGGTCAGTGGCCCAACGCCGCCTTCGCGGCAACGATGATCAGCCCGAGGAGGAGGTTCACGGCCCCCTCGGCGACCACCTGCATGCGACCGGCCCCGGCGGCGACGGCACCGAGGGAAGCCCAGACGACCTGTTGCGCCACGGCGATACCGAGGGCAAGCCACGCGGTGGCGCCGAGGCCGAGGCCCAGGAGAGGGCTCCCGGCCACAACCGCGGCGGGGAGCACGGCTGCTTCGACGATGGACCGCTCGTGGCGCGCGACGCGGCGCACCTCGACGAAGTCGGGTCGTTGACCGTGGAGCCGTTCGCCGGCCAGGCGCGCGTAGACGTGGGCGGCCCAGAAAACAAGACCGGTGACAATGAGCAGGAGGCTCAGCTCCAGTCGTGGATAGTCGCCCAGGGTCCCGGCGGTGGCCACCACGGAGGCCGCGAGCAGGGATCCGTACACGGCACCGGCATAGTCGGTCCGGTTCGTGCGCGTCGCGCCCGAGCCTCGCGACCTCTCGGACGGTTCGTGGGAGCGGGCCATGGCTTCACAGTAAAAGCCGAAAGCGAACCCCGCCTGTCACCCCCGCAGCCGAACCGTGATCGCGAGGCCGGTTGCTGCGTGATCATCCGTACGGGCCACGCCCCGACCGAGTACGCTCCAACGCCACCCGAAGCAGACCCGGCCCCGGCCCGCTCCCGAGCGTGCCCGGCGGTGACACGAGCCGCTTCGGTGTCCCGACCACCTTGCGAACCCGGCCGGAGCTGCGCTTGCCCCACGACTTCGGCCGGATCGGCGGCGCCCCCGTCGAGACCGCACCGATTGCCACCGCCTCGCCCGGACCCGAGCCGGAGCCGAACAAGCCGACAAAGGTGTACGGATGGACGCGCACAGCACGATGGTGTTGTGGCACCTTTACCGGGAACGGCCGGAAGCCCCCGGGAAGACCGACCGTCATGTCTTCGGCGATCACCACGTCGCCCGTCTCCCCGCGAATGTTCACACCGTCCTCGCCGACGCTTGCCCCCCGGCCACGCAGTTGCCGTGATTGTCGAAAAAGCGCATAGGCCGGGTCCGGCCCGCTGGATCGAAGGTCCCGATCGTCTGACCTCGAGGTGCGCCGCATACGTGCGCACGTCCACGCGGCGAATGAGATGTGCTCGCCCGCCGGCCACTCGTAGAGGGCGACAACCGCGCCGACCTACCCCGCACCACAGGCGGTCCGCCGGGCATACACGAGGAGACGACCGGCGATGCCCGGGTATCAACGCGATGTCCTCGGACGTCAGAAGGTGGCCTCCTGCGGCTCCCGGTCCGGGTTACCGGGGTTGGCGCCGTCCCATTCCGCCAGGGGGGCGCAGTGCCAGCGCCAATTGGTTTGGTGGGGGCTTCGGGGGAGGTTGCAGCGGCCGTTGGCCCAGAGCAAGGTCTGCCAGGGATCGGAGTGTTCCGGGGCCCAGGGGAAGAGGCGTTCCAGCGTGGCGTGGGCGAGGTCGGTGGGTGGGGTGAATTCCTGGTCCAGGCCTCGTAGTGCGTCGTGGGTGTGGACGAGGATCTCGTCGCAGGCCATGGCGGCGAAGCCGGAGGCGTCGGCGAGTCCGTAGGGGTGGAAGCCGCGGGCGTCGGCGGGGGTGGTGTCGACGACGCGGGCCAGGACGTCGGCGAAGGTGTTCAGGGTGCGTGTGAGGTCGGTGGGCGGGGTGTCGGGGCGGACGGTGAGGTCCATGGTGCTCAGCTCCCGGGTACCGCCGGCGAGGTCGGTGGCGTACCACAGAAGGGTGTCGCTCACGTGCGCGACGGTCTGCGCAACGGTCCAGGTCAAGTCCGGGATCGGCCGGTCCCAGTCGTGTTGCGCGTGCGCGTCGAGGGCGGCCCGGCAGGTCTCGGCGGCGGCCGAGAGCATCTTCGCATCCATGGCGTGATTATGTCGACACGCTGCGCACCCGGTGTGCGGAGGCGAGCTGGGCGTTCTGGCCGGGGGCGGTCAGGAAGTGGATGGCGCGGTGTATTTGGCCGGTGTCATCTTCACGGTTTCGAACAGGCGGGCCAACTCGGTGCTCGCCGCCTGGGATTCGGGGTGGCCCGGGTGGTCGTTCCAGCGCATGGCGCATGCCTTTGCCGACGAGGTGGGGCATGGACCCGTGGACGTCCATGCTCGCGTGCCGCCAGTCGTAACCCTTGCCGAAGGCGCGCAGTTCCGCAGCCCGGGCGTGGATCGGCGATCGGTGGTTGTACCACCACGGTTCGGCGCGGAAGAAGGTCGGCGCGGCGGTGTTGAGGAAGTCGATGGTCTCTCGGACGGTGTCCGCGTTCTCGCCCGGGAAGCCGACGACGAAGGACGCGAACGTGATGATTCCGTGGGCCTCGAGTTGTTCGATGCCGTGGCGGTACTGCGCAGATTGCGCGGACTTGGGCCGGTCCGGGGGCCGACAATCCCCGGACCGGATCGGCCGGACGGCTCCTGGCCGCAGGGGCCGTTTCGCCGTCCACGTCGCAGGGCGCCGTCGACAGCCGGCCGGCCGAACCGCAGTTGCCGGTACCACGCATCATCGACCTGCCTGTGGTCCCGGGCGGACTTCGGCAGTCCCTGCGCGGACTTCGGTAGTCCGTGTACGGATCCGGGCAGTCCCCGTACGGCCGTCGGCAGTCCCCGTACCGGCTCCGGCAGAGCGGAGTCGCGGGCGGTCGAGCGGTTCCACGGCCGCCCGTTCGTCGGCCGCCCGTTCGCCGCCCGCCTGCGCGGCCTCCGTCGATGTCTGCGCCCGTGACGACGAGGGTCTGCCCGGCCGCTCCGAAGCCGTCCTCCGTATCGCCCCGATCCCCGATCCCCGACCGCACGATCCGCCGCCGACCAGCGAGAACACCGCGTCCCGGCACGATCCGGCACCTCGTGCCGAACAGTACGTTCCAGCAACGGACATCGGGAGGGGACGACCTCCGGCAGCTCGCCGCCCCGTGCTCGAACGGGCGCAGCCGTTGCCCCCGGTGGCGTGTCACCATGTGTGGATCACGAGAGGGGGCGATGATGCGAGGCGGGCTGCAGATCAGCGTGTTGGGCGAGGTGAGAGCCACGTTCCAGGACCAGGTCGTGGACCTGGGAGGGCTTCGGCAGCGCGCAGTGCTGGCCCTCCTGCTGGTGGCACGGGGCGGGATCATCACCAGTGACCGGCTGGTCGACGCGGTGTGGGGCGGATCGCCGCCGCCGAGGGCACAAGGCGCCCTGCACGCGTACGTCTCGCATCTGCGACGCCGGCTCGAACCCGGACGGGAGGCCAGGTCCCGCAGCGGCTTCATCGTCAGCGAGGGCTCCGGATACGTCCTGCGGATACCGGACGAGGCAGTCGACGCGTGGTGCTTCGAACAGTCACTGCGACATGCCGCCACGATCACCGACCCGGCCGAGGTGGTGCGGGTCCTCGAGGGCGGACTGGCGCTGTGGCGAGGACCGGCGTTCGCCGAGTACTCGGCGGAGTTGTGGGCCCGGGGGGAGACCGCACGGCTGGCGGAGTTGCGTGAGGTGGCTCGTGAGCGACTGCTCGCCGCACGTCTCGAGCGTGGTGAGGACGCGGTCCTCGTGCCGGAGATCGAGGCACTGATCGGACAGGACCGCCTGCGCGAGGAACGCTGGCGTCTGCTCGCCCTGGCCCTCTACCGTTCGCACCGGCAGGGCGACGCGCTGAGCGCGTTGCGGCGCGCCAGACAGGTCCTTGCCGAGGAACTCGGAACCGATCCCGGCTTCGCTCTGCGCACCCTCGAAGCGGACGTTCTCGCCCAGTCACCCGCGCTCGACCGGCCTGTGTCTACCGGATTCGCGCACCGAGAGACAGCGACCGCGGCCCCGGAGGGGACGCCAATACAGCCCGCCGGCGCAGCCCGATCGGCTTCCCGGGGCGCGGACGTCCTGGTGGACCGGGACCGGCAACTGACCGAACTGGGCGATTGTTTGGCCGGTGCGCTGAAGAGCAGGGCCGGCTTGGTTTTCGTGGAGGGCCCCGCCGGTATCGGCAAGAGCCGTCTCCTCGCCGAGGTCCGCCGGCTGGCCGCCGAACATGACGTGCTGACGCTGACCGCACGCGGCAGCCAGCGTGAGAAGGACTACGGATACGGCGCCGTGCGCCAACTCCTCGAACGCCTGGTCGTCAGACGCGGCGGCGAACTGATGACCGGAGCCGCCGCCGCGTCCACCGCGGTCTTCGACCCCGACGCGGCCGACCCCGGCCACCAGCCCGACAGCTACGCGGTCCTGAACGGCCTCCACCAGTTGACCCTCAGGCTCGCCGCCGAACGCCCCCTCCTCCTGGCCGTCGACGACCTGCAGTGGTGCGACACCGGCTCGCTCCGCTTCCTGGCCCATCTCGCGGGCCGCCTCGAAGGACTTCCCATCCTCATCGCCGTCACCCTGCGTACCGGCGAACCGCACCACGACGGGGAGCTGCTGGCCGAACTCGCCGACAACACCGCGGCCTTGCGGATCCACCCCACTCCGCTCACGCCGGCGGGCGTGGCCGACGTGGTCCGCGACGCGCTGGGCGAGCCCCCCGACGCGACGTTCGCCGACGCCTGCCACCGGGCCACGTCCGGCAACCCCCTGCTACTGCGCCAGTTGGTGCGGGCGCTTCAGTCACGCGGCATCCGGCCCGAGGCCGCCCACGCCGGCACCGTCACCTCCGTAGGGTCCAGGGCCGTCTCCCAGTTGGTCCTCAGCCGCCTCGCCCGGCTGCCCGCCGACGCGACGGTCGCGGCCCAAACGGTCGCCGTTCTCGGCGACGGCGCGACACTGCCCGACGTCGCCGCCGTCATGGAAGTGTCCGAGAACGAGGCGGCGGACGCCATCGCGCCCTTGGTCCGGGCCGAAATCATCCGCGACCACTACCCGTTCGGCTTCGTGCACCCCCTCGTGGGAGACGCGATCTACCGGGATCTGCCGCCCGGCGAACGACAATTGCGGCACGAGCGGGCCGCCCGCATCCTGCACGCCGCGGCCTCACCCCCCGAGCAGACGGCGGCGCACCTGCTGCTCACCCCGCACCGCGGCGACCCCTGGGTCGTCGACATGCTGTGCACCGCCGCCCGGGAAGCCGCGGGCCGCGGTGCCGCCGACGCCGCGGCCACCTACCTCACCCGCGCCCTGCGGGAGCCGCCCGGCCCCGCCCGACAGCCCGAGGTGCTCCTCGAACTCGGCCGCGCCGAGACCCTCGGCAACGGTCCCGCCGCCGTGGAACACCTGCGTCAGGCCTATGAGACGCTGACCGACCCGCCGCGCCGGGCCGTTGCGGCGCTTCTCCTGTCCCGGATCCTGGTCTTCGCCGGCAGGCAGGGGCAGGCGACCGAGTTCGCCCGGGGTGCCGCGGCCCGGCTGCCCGCCGAACTGAAGGACGAACGGCAGGGCCTGCTGGCGCTGGAGCGGATGAGCGCCTACATGCACGGCCTGGACCGGCAGCCGTGGCGCAGCCCGCAGGACGCCGTCATCGACGGCGACGGGTCCGGCGCCCGGATGCTCGCCGCCTACCTGTCCTGGGAAGCGGCCCAGGACGGGAGCGAACGCAGCGGGGCCGTTGCGCTCGCTCGCTCCGCCGTCGCCGACGGTGTTCTGCTGGACGCGGGGGAAGAGCTGCTCTGGTACGCCGCCGTCATCGTCCTGCACCTGGCGGACGAGGAGGTCGGAGAGCTGTGGGGCGCGGCACTGGCCCGCGCCGACGAGCGCGGCTCGCTGTTCTCCGTCCTCTCGACCCACATGTGGCGGGGTTTCACCCAGTGGGACCGGGGAGATCTCCGAGCGGCACTCAAGTCCCTCACGATCTCCGTGGAGCTGCACCAGGCGTGGGGCCTCGCACCCGGCGCCTCGCGAGGCTGGGACATCTTGACGGGGGTTCTGCTGGATCTGGGCGATACCGCCGGTGCCCGCGCGTGCCTGGATCGCATGCGCGCCTTGGCCGGGGATGCCGAGGGCGACCTCCTCACCAGGGAGACGCAGGCCCGGGTGCTCATCGCGGAAGGGCGTCACGACGAGGCGCTCACCGGCTTGGACGCCGCCCGGCAGCTACGGCCGTCCGTGGTCAACCACGCCTGGCGGCCGTGGGCGCCGCTGCGCGTGCAGGCGCTGGCGGGTGTCGGCCAACGGGCCGAGGCGGAGACCCTTGCCCGGGAGGAGCTCGCGCTGGCCCGCCGATGGGGCGCGCCGAGCATGGTGGGTCGGTCCTTGCGGGTGCTGGGCGAGCTGCGCGGCGCCCACGGGGTGCCCGAACTCCGGGAGGCGGTGACGCTGCTCGCGCCCGGCCCCGCCCGTCTCGAACATGCCCGTGCCCTGTACTCCCTGGCGGTCCACGGCCCCGCCCGGGAGGCCGAGTCCGCCTTGCGCCAGGCGTACCCCATCGCCGAGCGCTGCGAGGCCGCCGGCCTCCTGCGGTCGATCGGCGACCTCATGGGCAGGCATAGGTGAAGGTGGCCGACGCGTCCGCCGGGTCGGGCGACAGGATCTCCAGGGTGGCGGTCGCCTGCACGGTCCCGTGGCCGTCGAAGGTCCAGCGCAGGACGACGTCCGTCCGGTGCGCGTCCCGGGCGACCCGCTGCCGGAGAACGCCGGAAACCGTGCCGTCGCTGCGCTTCCAGCGGTAGTTGACCGTGCCTGCACGGCCGTTGGTGTGCAGGGTGCCGACGACCGTGGCGGTGCCGTCGCAGGCCGGACCCGCAGCATCGGCGTGGACGGTGGCTCCGGTCACGGCGAGCGGGGGAGCGTACCGCTGCCAGGCGAGGTAGACGAGTACCGCGATCAGTACGAGCGCCGGCAACAGCAGGCCGCCAAGAATGCTCCTGCGCGGTCGGCGTCGGCGTGGGACGTCCTGCGGCCTCGGGCCCGGGGACGGGGTGCCGTGCCAGACGCTCGCCACCCGGCCGTCGGCGGGGTCCCTCAGGGTGGGCACTCCGGGGCCGAAGCGCGGCGCCTCCTCCGACTCGGGTGCGACGGGTTCCGGGATGTGGAGCGTGGCGGCGAGGGCGGCGGGCGGCAGTCGTACGGTGCCGACCTCGTCCACGTGGGGAAGGCGCACGGTGCTCTCGTCGGGCTTGTCCTGAGGTGTGGTCATCCGGCATCTCCTCTCCTTCGTACGGCGTGGATTCCCGGACTCTCAGCGGGGCGGATTGCAGCCGCGGGGCGCCGAGACGGTCACGAAGGCACCGTTGCCGGAATCGGCGGCCGGGCCGGTCGAGACCTTGACGCCGAGGTAGGGCGAGCGTTCCGGGGTGATGAACGTGTGGGTGTACCTGCCGGAGACCTGCGTCCGCCCCTTGGGAAGGGCGACCGCGTCGGTGGCGACCACCGTCCCGACCGCCCTGGCGGAGGAACCGGTGAACCAGGTCAGGTGGAGCGTTCCGTCGGCGGCCCCGTCGGTCAGTACGGTCACGGAAGCCACCAGGGCGCACCCGGACGCCGGCGGACCGCTCGCGTCGATCCTCACGGAGACGACGTGGAGTTCCGGTGCCGGGGTGACGGGCGGCACGGTGGTGCCCACGCCCGAGGAACTGCCGCTGCTCGTCCTTCCCGAGGTGCTGGTGCCTGCGCCCGACGCTCCGCCGGATCCGCCCGACGGCCCGCCCGAGGTGCCACCGCCGGGGGTGCCGGAACCGGACGAGTTACCGCCTCCCCCGCCACTCGACGAACCACCGGAGAGGTCGTCATGGCCCGCCGGGCTGTCCGTGCCCGGCGGTGCCTTGCTCGGGGCCGACGGCTCGTCGGTCGTCTCCTGCGCCGAAGCGGACACGCTGGGCGCTCCGGTCGTCGACGGCTCGTCGCTCGCGGTTGCGCTCGCGGAAGCACTGCCGGATGGCGAACCGGACGTCGAAGGGCCGGACATCGCCACCGGTTCGTTCACCGGGTGATCGCTGCCCACGGCCACCGCGGTCATGGCGATCCCACCGAGCAGCAACGCGCCGGCGGCCACCCCGGCCAGGGCCTTTCCCTTGCGGTTCAGCGGCGGACGACTGCGTTTGCCCCGGCCCGGTCCGGGCCCGGAGCCGGGGGTGGCGCTTGATTCAGGGCCGGGGCCGGGGCCGAGGTCGGTGGTGGCCAGCGCCGTGGTGTCCGAGGCGCCGCCGGGGTTGGCCCGGGGGAACAGCAGAGGTAGCAGGGCCGCCAGCGCGGCGAGTTTGCGCTGCCCCCGTTCCTCCCAGTCCTCGCCGTAAGCGGCTGTCGCCACGACTTCGAGTTCGGCTACGAAGTCCGCAGCGGTGGCCGGACGTTGCCCGGGCGTCTTGGCGAGACCGCTGCGGATCAACGGACGCACCCGCTCGGGGGCGAGCTCGTCCGGGACGGGCGCCCCCATGTGCTGCATCGCCAGTTCCCTGACGGTCTCGCCGGCGTACGGCTTGGCGCCGGTGAGGCACTCGAAGAACGTGGCGGTCGCCGCGTACACATCCGTCGCGGGACTCGCCGGCCGGCCGGTCCACTGCTCGGGCGCCATGTACATGGGGGTGCCGGCCGATTCCCCGGCCTCCCCACTGGGCACCGCGATGCCGAAGTCGACCAGCTTGGACGTCCCGTCGGCGGCGATCAGGACGTTGTCGGGCTTGTAGTCCCGATGTACCACCCCCGCCGCATGGGCGGCGGCAAGGCCGAGCAGCGATCCCTTGAGCACAACGAGTGCCGCCTCGGGCTCGGTGGCGCCCTCCTGCCCGAGCAGCGCGCGGAGCGGAATGCCGTCCACCAACTCCATGACGATCGCCGCACCGAGGGACGTCTCCACGTACTCGTAGAACTCGACCACATAGGGGGACCGAAGGGTGCCCAGCAGCTTGGCCTCGGCGCGGAACCCGGCGAGGAACGTGCTGTCGCCGCGCAGCCGTTCCGACAGGTACTTGATCGCCACCGGCGACCCGGTCCCGTCGTGCCGGGCGAGCATCACCCGGCCACTCGCGCCCGAACCCAGCTCCCTCGACGGCGTGTATCCGGGAATCATCCACGGGTCCGCGCCGGGTCCGTCGGCCACGGGGAAGACCTGCGGCCCGCTCATGCGACACGTCCATCCAGGGCGAGGCCGCCGAGGAGCGCCTCGGACACCCGGGATCCCCACGCGCGGCGCGGGCCGTGAACAGGCGCCCCCTGGAGCACGCCGCCGCGGTGGGCACCGACGACCGTCGGATTCAGCATCTCTTCCGTCCTCGTTCTGTCGGATGTGCGTGAGTTGCCCTCCTGCACATGGTTCGCTGCCGGTCTTGCGACTCGCTTGCATCCGCTTCGCAACGTCCGGAATTCCGGACGGGGACGGCTCGGTGGGCCTGCCCTGATCGGCGCTTGTTGTTGCCTTCTCGTCCCGGTGCTTATTGCTGCGTTCCGGCCGTCATTCGGAAATGATCGTGCCGGGCGTATTCCGGTGCAGTCGATATTGCGGCGTCCGCCATTTTGTGTGCCGGGGGAGGGCCGAACCGGCGACGGCCCGTGCCGGCCCCACGGTCCGGCCGCGGCAGACGGAGCCCGTCAGAGCTCGTCCAGGAGCCTTGCCTTGGCCTGCTCGAATTCCACAGGCGTCAGGGCACCCGAGATCAGCAGCGCCTGCAGGCGTTCCAGCCGCACGAGTGCATCGCCGGACATTGCCAAAGACTCGTCCGCGAGGGCCCGGTGCATCTGCAGGTGGCGGAATATGCCCACGGCCCGCCCGGTCACCACGGCGTTCGAGCGGGCGGGGCGAGGTCCGGCGATCCCGCGGCCCGGCGCGAACGGATCGAGGGGTTCACCCCGAAGGCCCGCCGCGAGCAGAAAGGCGCTCAGGATTCCCGTGATCGAAGATATCGGCAGCGCGAACGCCCATAGAGTGGTTCCCGCAGGGCATTCACGCTTCGACACGTAAACCCCACCGGACGAACAACTACCGGTGCGCATCAATTGATAGAAACTGTATGCGGCTACTGCCAGCGAGATGAGAAGAAAAAAGCCACCGATACCGGCGCGCAGAAAGGATTTCATGATCCCGGATTCCCTTGAAGGCGTGGCTTGCGAGCCGGCGAAGGACGCCGGCGTCCCGTCCACATCGGTCGGCTCACGGACGGAATTCGCTCGGCACGCGGGCGGCGGGCGTGCCGCCGATGCTGTCGCCGACGACGACCGCGAGGCTCAGCCGTAGTGTCACGAACAGTCCCTTCCGCGCTGATGGGTTCGGGCCGATGGAAGCGCGAAAGACGGAAGGCACGGACGCCGCGCGCGTGGTTCCGGGCTTCGGCCGGCCCCGTTCCGGTGGACGAACCCCCGGCTGAGCCAACTCTCCTCCGCCCCCTTGCGGTGGACTTGCGACCGACTAGGACACGTCCGGTCGGTCATGTGACCATCTCGCGGTCGAGTCGTCGGTCCGGGTATGGGGCGGGGTGATCCGACGGATGCGGAGTGGGAGCGATTGCGGCCGTTCCTGCCGGTGAGCAACGGGCGTTGTGGCAGGTGGCGGGATCACGGGCAGGTGATCGACGGGCTTGTGCATCGGGTGCGGACCGGGGTTCGGTGGCGTGATCCGCCCGAACGGTTCGGTCCCTGGAAGACGGTCTACGACTTGATCGTCACACCGGGACAGCGGGCCGACCGCACGCAACTCGCGCCCGTCCCGAAGAAGATCCGCGTCCCGCGGACCGGACCGGGCACGTCACGCACCAAGACCGGACAGCCTCGCCGCGGACAAGGCCCACGGAAACGGGCCCTGCCGCGAAGACCTGCGACGACGCCGCATCCGGCACACCATCCCGAAGAGGACAGCTTCTTACACAGGGCCTCCTCGGCGGCCCTGGAGAAGCACCACTGGATGCTGCGTGCCGAGAACACCGGCTGACCGGGCGTCATCGCGGCCGTGCCGTCCGCGGACGGATCGGCACACCGCACCCAACCCGAGTTCGGTCCCGAACATCCGGAAGCCGACAAGCCCCCCTGGAGGCGGACATGGCCGAGAACGCCGACGCGGCGCGCGCGGTGATCCCGACCGTGGACGACGATCCGGCGGCGTCCCGGGCCGTCGCCCGCGACCTGCGGCGGCGGTACGGCGACCGGTACCGGATGGTGCGTGCGGAGTCCGAGGACTCGGCGTCGGAGGCGTTGCGGGAGCTGAAGCCGCAGGACAGCCCTGTCGCGGTGCTGCCGGCCGACCACCGGATGCCGCGGATGAACGGCATCGAGTTCCTTCGTCGGTGGGGCGGCCCGTCGGACGTCGCGGTGCACGCCCTGTCGCGGTCTTCGATCGTCGCGACGCAGGGCGGCGAGACGGGGTGTCGGAGCGGTCGGCACTGCCCGCCGGAATACGAGATTCCGGTGATGCTGTGGATGTCCTGAATTGTTCTGGTGGGGGTGATGCGGATCCGTCTAGGTTGCAGGAGCCGTCAACTGGCCGGTGGGTGGGAGCCCCGCGACGTGGGTGCCGCCGGTCGGGGAGGGGAACGCGGTGTGACCGAGCACGTTCAGTGCCGCATGGAGGGACCGGCGCCTTGTGTCGCAAGAGTCCGGTCGAGGCCCTGCCGGCCCGGACCGGCCCCGCTTTGGCACCCGCCGACACCGCCGGGAGGCCCGGAGCGGACCCGGAGCTCGTGAAGTATCTCCAAGACGGCCGGCGCAGCCGGGAACGACTCGGCCTCCCGAGCCCCGCCGAGTCGGCGGAAGCGTGCCACGCCGGGCGGACGACGGCCGACTGGGTGAACGCGACACCCGGGCGCCCCTCGCGGACCGGCTGATCGGCGCTCCGAACGCCGGGGGACGCCGGTCGTGATCGAGGGGGTCAGTGATGTGTGCGGACCCCTCCGCACCCGTCCGTGAACCCCGGACTGGTCATCCCCGTCGGCTGACCCGGGCCTCGTACGTACACGCGTCGTGGGGAAATCGGGAGACGGTCCGGACGGCTTTCCCATTCAAGCGCTCTGCCGGGAGGAATCGAATGTCCGCGAGCAAGAAAAAGGAACACAGGTCGGCGAAGATGGTGACCAAGGGGGCCGTCGCCGCGGTTCTCTCGCTCGGCGTCGGATTCGCACCCACCTTCATTGCAGCCGCCCCCGCCGGCGCCGCCACATACAACTCCAGCGAATACAGCACATGGGTCCCCGGGCAGACCAACATTCCGGTCCTGAAATCCCTCATCAAGAGGACCACGATGCTGGACTGGGCGCGCCCCGGCGTCACGCAGACCCTGAGTATGAAGAACAACCTCGACCAGAACGTGTACGTGCTCCACCGGACACACGCCATGTTCGTGCTGGCGGACATGTCGGCCGCGCTCGCCAGCTTGACGTCGGCGAGCGTCGGGGGAGTGGTGACGGAAGCGGTGATGCGCGGGGCGGTGAAGGCGGCCGGGGAATGGCAGGAGTGGTTCAAAACCGAGATCGAGGCCGAGAACCTGAAGGTGAAGAGAGGGCAGATCGGCGTCCCCCGAGCGCTGGCCAACATCGTGGTCGCCACGGTGAAGAAGGGCAGGGACCTGAACGGGGACCTGAAGACCGTCCTCGATGCCGTCTTCTTCGGCGACAACAGCCTCTTTGACCGGGTGACCAACACCCAGAGTGCCCTCGCCGACAACGATCCCTTCACTCAGAAGCTGGTCGGCCAGATCAAAAGGGAAGCCCAGGTGATCCGGCCGGGGCAAACGGAAAAGCTCTCGGAGGCCAACTACATCGAGAACGCCATCGTCTTCAGTGGGACGAACAAGCCGACCAGTGGCTTCCTGGAGAAGCTGGGCAACCTGCTGCAGGGCGTCAACGTTCCGGGTGTCAGTGGCTTGGCGGGCATGGCCGGGTTCCCCACCCTCGACATGTACGTCATGACGGAGGACGCGAAGAAGATCGCGCACATGACGTCCGCCCCGAACATCACGTGGACCGTCACCGAGGCGAAAATCTTCCCCGACTCCGACGGAACCGTCGGCGACCTCACCCATCCGGAGGGCCTCGGGTATTACCTGTGGACCGTCACCCCTCCCGTCGGTGAGGATCTCAGTCTGCAAACCTACAATCGGCAGGCCTACAACGCACTGGAATCGTCCGGATTCGACCGGGGCGCCGCGACCCAAATCCTGATCAGGCTACGGGAACAATTCCAGAGCCAGGGCAGCGGGGCGGACGACACCACGGTCGCGAAGGCGACCGCCAAAGTACTCACCGGGCCAAATTTCCGCAAGCTTCTGTGGCTGGACCTCAAGAACGGCGAAAGTGACTCCCCGGAGGCGGTCAAGAATGCGACATACTGGGCATATCAAGACACCATCTGGGGCGTTACCCACCCGGCCGGAGGCGCGACGGGCCATGAAGCAAACTACATCCGACCTGCATATATCGTGGCGGGTGGCATGGAGTTCGAACAAGGTGCGAGCCACCGCCTCACGGATGACCATCCGAGGAATGTGAACGACAACGACATCGCCCAATACGATGCGTGCCTGAGCGCCACCCGCTACGGGCTCACTTTCCAAGACGCGCAGCGGGCCATTCAGAAATTCGGAGCCAAGATCCCCCTCGGCAATGGCAATATCTGGAACATCGCGGCACCCTCCACCGATGGAATACGGGCATCCGATATCGTGCAAATCGTCGCCGCCCTCAACGGCAAGATCAAGAACCGTGCCGGCGGCAGCGCCGTGGGTGATAAATTGGTCTCGGCGATCGATAAACTGACCGCCGAGAATTCCAACGACCTGCCACGGCTTCGTGCGTGGTGGGACTCGAATGCGAATCTTTCGAAGGACATTCTGGCCGTCCTCGAAGCATAGACATCCGCCACCTCGACCCTCGTGACGGGCCGTCGGATTCTCCGGCGGCTCGTCACGGTTCGACTGCTTCGTCCCGGCTGTTTTGAAAGATCTTGCCGATTGATCATGTGTTGACCGTTGGGTTTGCAGGATCTGGCACGGATGGTCGGTTGAGTCCGCGTCGGCGCCCGCGTCTGTTTCCGTTCCCGTTTCCGTTTCCTGGGCAGGGCTGCCCGGTGTCGGCCGCCGCGACGGCTACCCGGCCCTGTCGCCTGGCCCGCCGCCGGGTCGGCTTGTCCGACCCTGCTCCGGAGGAGGGCCTGCGGTGGCCCCATCGGTGCCCCGCGGGCCCATGGCGTCGGCCCGTGTGGGCGGGCGCAGGCGGACCATGCGGCGGGTGCCCCACACCCTGTCGTAGGCGTACGTCACCCGGATGCCGACCCGCAGCGCCAGGCGCCGGGCGCGGGACCAGCCGAGCAGACGGCCCATGCGGTCCATCACCGCGAGGCTCACGTCGCGGTTCACCTCGATTTCGGCGCGGGCGGTCCTGCGCAGGGCCCGCCCGATGTGCGTCCGGCCGTCGCGGGCGGACAGGCGCAGCAACTCCTCGTGGCAGTAGGCGAGGTGATTCTCCTCGTCCTCGCAGATCATCCGGATGCCCCGGCCGATGTCGGGGTCGTCGCCGAGGTATCGACGCAACATCCGCATGTCCTCCGCGGCGCGCTGCTCGGTTACGCGGCTGTGCACCAGGTATTCGACGATGTCGTCCTCGGTCAGCGGTTCGTCCCGGCGCAGCCGATCGTGGGCGAGGCCCAGTCCCCGGCGTTCGAGGAGCATGCAGTAGTCGGTCTCGGGCGGGACGTCGACCGGATCGAGCCCGCGGCGGTGCAGCATGGCGTTGAAGATGCGCCCGTGCTTGTCCTCGTCGGCGCCGTGCCGGGCGATCTTGGGCGCCAGTTCCGGGTCGCGGGCCAGGGCGGCGATCCGCCCGTTCTCCCACCCGCCCTGGCTCTCGCCCTTTGCCGCGATGCTGCAGAACAGGCGGAACGCCTCGTCGTCCCGATGGATCTCTCGAAGAATGTCGCGAGGACCGAGCACGACAGAGCCCTCCTTCCCACAGGCGTTGCGGATACCGCCGAACCCCACCACGGGACCGGACACCGGCACAGTCGCCGGAAGTGCCCGGATACCACCTGTCCACGAAGTGAAACCGCGCGATCGCGCGAGGTCGTCGCGCCGCCGAGTGCGTGGGCTCAGCCGGTGAGCGTGGTGTGCAGCGCGTCGAGGCCGTCGCGGTAGATGCCGGTGAACAGGTCGACCGCCTCGCTCTCCTCGACGCCGTCGGGGGTGAAGCGGCCGGACCACTGCACCTCGGCGACGTGCTCTCGGCCGGGGACCGCGTGGACCCGGAGGGTGGAGAGGTAGCCGGTCACGGGGAAGGGCGCTTCGAGGATGGCGTAGGTGTACCGGCGCTCGGTCTCGTTGAAGTCCATCAGGCGTTCGACGATGACGTCGCCGTCCGGGTTCGTCAGGCGGCGAACCCGGCCGCCTTCGAGCGCGGTGCTCTCGGGGAAGTAGGGGAGCCAGTCGGGCAGGGTGTCGAATCCGCCGATCAGGTCCCATATCCGCTGTGGCGGGGCGGGCAGTATCCGGCTCACGGACGTGGACGCCATGGTCTTTCTCCTGTTCGTGTTTCTCTGTTCGGTTTGGTGTTTCGGGTCGGGTTTGTGTTTCGGGTTTCGGTCGGGTGGTCGTTCGGGGTCAGGCGCCCTGGGGGAGCGGGGCATCGGGGGCGACGAGGCCGGCGGAGCGCAGGTCGTGCCAGAACGCGGCCGGGACGTTCGCGTTCAGGGCGGCGACGTCCTCGGCGATGCGACCGGGGCGGGTGGCGCCGGGGATGGCGGCGGCGGCCACGGGGTGGGCCAGGGAGAACTGGAGGGCGGCGGCCTTGATGGCGATGTCGTGCCGTTCGGTGAGGACCTTGAGCCGCCCGACCCGCTCGACGATCTCCGGCGGGGCCTGCCGGTACTCGAAGTGGTTGCCGCCGGCGAGCACGCCGGAGCTGTACGGTCCGCCGACGATCATGTCGACGTTCGCCGCCTGGGCCATCGGCAACAGGCGCCCGAGGGCGTGTTGGTGATCCAGGAGGGTGTAGCGGCCGGCGAGCAGGAATCCGTCGGGTCGGGGCTCGTCCAGGGCCAGGGTCAACTCGATCGGCTCGGTCCGGTTGACGCCGAGTCCCCAGGCTTTGATCACACCCTCGTCGCGGAGTCGGGAGAGCACCCGGAAGGCACCGGTACGGGCCTCCTCGTACTTGTGCAACCACAGGTCGCCGTGGAAGTCCTGGGCGATGTCGTGGACCCAGACGATGTCCAGGCGGTCGACACCGAGGCGCTTCAGGCTGCCCTCGATCGAGCGCTCGGTGGCGTCGGCGGTCCACTCGTGGAGCATGCGGTTGGCGTTGCCGTGCTCGAACAGGCCGCCTTTCTCGCCGAATTCGCGGTTTCCCGTCTCGTGCTCGTCGAGGACGACGCGGCCGACCTTGGAGGACAGCACGTACGAGTCGCGGGGCTTGGTCGCCAGGAGCGCACCCAGGCGCTCCTCGGCGAGGCCGGCCCCGTAGAAGGGGGCGGTGTCGTAGAAGCGGATGCCCTGGTCCCAGGCGGCCTCGACGGTGGCGGCGGCCTCGTCGTCGGGTATCGCGCGGAACATGTTGCCGAGGGGGGCGGTGCCGAAGCCGAGTCGGCCGGGGAGGAATTCGCGGAGGGACATGGGGATGCCTCTTTCGATGTTCGACGGGTGTTTTGCCGGTGGGGGGTGTGGGGTGTCCCCGATGCGGGGAGCCGGGGCGCGGCGGGCCGTTCCGGGTGGGCTGGGGCCGGCCGGGACGGCCTCGCCGGGTGCTCAGTCGAGGTGGTCCGGGTGCGGGCCGGTGCGCAGGTCGCGGTCGCCGGCGGCGATCGTGGCCATGTCCTCGTCGGTGAGCGCGAAGTCGAACACGTCGAGGTTCTCGTGGATGCGGGCCGGGGTGACGGACTTCGGGATGACGATGTTGCCGAGTTGCAGATGCCAGCGCAGCACCACCTGCGCCGGGGACTTGCCGGTGCGGGCCGCGATGGTGGTGATCGCCTCGTCGTTCAGGACGGCGCCTTGGGCGAGCGGGCTCCATGCCTCGGTGGCGATGCCGTGTTCGGCGTGGAAGGCGCGCAACTCGGCCTGCTGGAGGCCGGGGTGCAGCTCGATCTGGTTGACGGCAGGCACGAGGTCGCTGCCGTCCAGCAGGCGTCGGAGGTGCGCGGGTTGGAAGTTGGACACGCCCGCCGCGCGGATGCGGCCCTCGGCGGCGAGGCGCTCGATGGCGCGCCAGGAGTCGAGGTAGAGGTCGCGCGCGGGGGCGGGCCAGTGGATCAGGTAGAGGTCGACGGTGTCGAGGCCGAGCTTGGCGAGGGCGGTGTCGAAGGCGCGAAGGGTGCGGTCGTAGCCCTGGTCGGCGTTCCACAGCTTGGTGGTGACGAACAGTTCCTCGCGTGGGAGTCCGGAGTCGGCCAGGGCCCGACCGACGCCGGTCTCGTTGCCGTAGATCGCGGCGGTGTCGATGCTGCGGTAGCCGGCCTCCAGGGCGCCGGCGACGGCGGTGGTGGTCTGGTCCTCGCGGACCTGGAAGACGCCGAAGCCGAGTTGGGGGATCTCGACGCCGTTGTTCAGCTTCACGGTGGGGACGGTGGTGCTCATGGTGGTGCCGCTCTCTCGGTTGATGGGGGTCTGCTACAGACCGAGTCGGGAGGTTCAGGAGTTTTCGGGGATGTTCGACGGTGTCCGTTCCGTCGGTGACCCGCTCTTGGTGATCAGGTCGAGATCTCCGGTGTCGAGGCGCCGTCCGTGGTCCGCGAAGGTCTGCTGTGGAGCGCGGGTCATCGGGCGAGCTTCGCGAGGGCCGCGGTGGCGAAGCCGTGGTCCTGCTCGGGGGCGCCGCCGCCGACGCCGACGGCGCCGATCAGCCGGCCGTCGCGGTGTACCGGGACGCCACCGGCGATGAACAGCAGGGGGCGGTCGAGTGCGGTGGTCGGCGAGTGGAACGGGCCGTCGGGCTTGACGAGGTCGACCAGATCGGCGGTCGGGGCGTTCAGCTGCAGGGCGGTGTAGGCCTTACGGGTGCTGGTCTCGCCGGCGATCAGGACGGCCCGGTCGTCGCGGCGGAAGGCGAGCAGGTGCCCGCCCGCGTCCAGGACGGTCACGCCGACCGCGACCCCGGCCGCCTCGGCGGCGGTACGAGCGGCCGTGATCAGGGTCTCGGCGTCGGCGGTGGTCAACGGGGTCATGGAGGTGGTGCTCATGGTGGTGCTGCTCCTGTGTGAGGGGGATGGGGGTCAGTGGTGGACGGGGACGCGGACGTCGGCGGTCGGGGGGACGACCGCGGGCTCGGCCGCCTCGGTTTCCCGCGCCGAGGTGCGACGCTCCAGGGCGGCGGACCAGAAGGCGAGGACCAGGGCCGCGCCGGCGAGTACGGCGCCGACCCAGTTCGGGGCGGTGTAGCCGAGTCCGGCGGAGATGACCATCCCGCCGAGCCAGGCCGCGAGCGCGTTGCCGAGATTGAAGGCGCCGATGTTGACGGCGGAGGCCAGGGTGGGCGCGCCGTGGGCCTGGTCGAGAACCCGCTTCTGGAGCGGCGGAACGGTGGCGAAGCCCAGCGCGCCGACCAGCAGGATGGTCACCGCGGCCAGGATCCTGTTGTGCGCGGTGACGGTGAACAGCGCCAGCACGACGGCGAGCCCGCCGAGAGTGACGTACAACATCGGCATCAGAGCGCGGTCCGCGAACCGGCCGCCGAGCAGGTTGCCCAGGAACATGCCGACCCCGAACAACACCAGCAGCCAGGTGACCGCGCCGTCCGAGTAGCCGGCCGTGTGGGTCATCATCGGGGCGATGTAGGTGATGGCGGCGAAGACACCGCCGAAGCCGAGCACCGTCATCGCCATCGCGAGCAGCACCTGCGGGTTGCGGAACGCGGTCAGCTCCCGGCGCAGGTGGGCGCCCTCGGGGCGGGGCATGGCCGGCACCAGCCTCGCGATGCCGAGCAGGCCGATCACGCCGAGCGCGGCGACGCCCGCGAAGGTGACCCGCCAGCCGACGGCCTGACCGATGAAGGTGCCCAGCGGTACGCCGACGATGTTGGCGACGGTCAGTCCGGTGAACATGGTGGCGATGGCGCCGGCCTTCCGGTCGGGCGCGACCAGGCCGGCGGCGACCACCGAGCCGATGCCGAAGAAGGCGCCGTGGGCGAGCGAGGCCACGATGCGCCCCGCGAGCATGACGCCGAAGGTGGGCGCGAGTGCGGAGACGAGATTGCCGACGACGAACAGGCCCATCAGGGCCATGAGCATCGTCTTGCGCCCGATCCGGTTGCCGAGCACGGTCATCAGCGGCGCACCCACGACGACGCCGACCGCGTAACCGGTGACGAGGAGTCCGGCGGTGGGGATCGACACGCCGTAGCCGTCCGCGATCTCGGGCAGCAGGCCCATGACCACGAACTCGGTGGTGCCGATCCCGAACGCCCCGATGGCCAGGGCGAGGAGCGCGAGAGGCATGATGCGAACCCTTCATACGATTGCTGGTGCTCCTTACGAGCCTCGACAATAGTTGCATACGCGCTATAAGTGCAAATGCCGGTAGTCATCCACCGAGGATGCTTGCATGGGCGCCATACATGCGGCAGCCGGTATTTCAGAAAATGGAGTATCCTGAACGCCTGCCTGTCGTACCCGGAAGGAGACTCGGGCCCATGACCGCCACGGATCCCGCACTGACCGCCCTCGCCAACGGATGGGCCGCGCTCTACGTCCTGTACGGCCGGATCGAGGCGCAGATCGAACGCGCGCTGCAGACCGAGCACGACCTGAGCGTGCGGGAGTATTCGCTGCTCGACGTGCTCAGCCGCCAGCACGACGGCGAGGGCGGCCACCTGCAGATGAAGCAGGTCGCCGACGCGGTCGTACTCAGCCAGAGCGCCACCACCCGCCTGGTCACCCGGCTCGAGGACCGCGGGCTGCTGGCCCGCTACCTGTGCCCCACCGACCGCCGCGGCATCTACACCGACGTCAGCGACGCCGGCCTGAAGCTTCTGGCACAGGCCCGGCCGACCAACGACACCGCCCTGCGCGAGGCCCTCGACGAAGCGGCCAGGAACCCCGAGTTGGCCCCACTGGTCAAGGCGGTCGAAGCGGTCAACCCCGCCGGCGGCCTACCGGCGGCGCCGACCACCCGACCGTAGCGACCGCACACCGGACCGGAACCGAAGCACACACGGACACGAGCGTGGCGTAGGCGGACGTATGCGAGGGACCGTCGAACGACGGCATCCCCGTAGCGGCGACAACGACGGCCCACCACCCGCTCGACGACGAAGCGGTGGCGCAGGACGAGCCCGCCGCAGCTTCTGGCTGGTGATGCCGATGGTCTTCGCCACCCACCACGTCGACACCGACCCACGCCCGCCGCAACGAGGACACGAACCAGGTCCAGGTCTTCGACGCGCTCGGCCGCGAGAGCACATCGTTCTTTGTCGGGGAGGCCATCGAACACCTGCTCGCGGACGAGAGCGGCCACCTCTGGGTCGCACACTTCGACGAGAACCCGGACGGAATCCGCCGCTGGAGCCGCACAGGCCGACTCGCCTGGACCTCGGACGGCGCCCGCATCCCCCGGCCTGTTCGACTGCTACGCCCTGAACGTGTCGGGCACCACGGCCTGGGCATGCCCGTACACGGACTTCCCCCTCGTCGAGATACGCCCCGACCGCCCCGACCGCCCCGACCAGCCGGTGACGGTGCGTGCGAACAGCGTCCGGGGCGCCCACGCGGTGGCCGTCCACGGCGACCGGGTCGCCTTCTACGGCGGCTACGGCGACGAGCGGGACCGACTCGTCCACGCAGAGCTCACCGAAGCGTCCGTCGAGCCGACGGACGTCGGCCTGCTCACCCTGCCCGACGGCTCCGCCCCCGGCCCCCGACGCGTCGTCGCCCGAGGAAGCAGGATCACGTCCAGGCCGAGCCGTTCACCGCATGGGGAGTGTTCGACCTCGGCGGTTGACACCCGGCACCCTCGTGACAACGCAAGCCTGAACGTGCGAGCGACATCCGAGGGCGGGACCGGGCACGAAGGCGAGCGACCCCGTTGCCCAAGGTGCGCCTGCTCGGCTGTGACGACCAGCACCGCACCCGGCGGTACGAGGACACCGCAACGCCGCCGCTCCCGACGGCGACCGCACCCCGTCACACCAGAACCCGTGACGCGGTCCCGGCGACAGCCTCGCCTCCGGTGCACACGAGCGCCCGAAGTTGCCCGACACGGCGAACTCCCGCGTCGTTGTGTCGACCCTGTCCGGACACAACCCGCGCCGACAGGACGCGAACGATCCGTCGCAGGCTGCCGTTCACTTGCTCGTCAGTCTGCGGCATCCACGGCGCCCGCGCGGCGAGCCGCCGCCTGCCGCGGCCACCGACTCCGCGCCTACATCGTTACCCTCGCGACTCGACGCGGTCCTCGAGGCGATCGAAGACGCAACTGCCGATCGACCGGTCGCTCCCACGGACCGAGGACGTGGCTGATTGAATCCGGTCACGACGGATCCGTCGCAGGTCGGCGACGCTCCTCTGAACTATTGGGATTGAAGCCGTGACGTGGTTCCGGGCAGCAGGCCCGCGCGGGTCAGGTGCGGCACCAGCCGATCGGGGTCGGAGCCCCAGCGGTCCCGGGGCCGGTCGAACCCGCACACCACGTCCCCGGCCTGCGCGTAGTGGAACATGGTGAGCGCGTTGATGTTCTCGAAGGTGCTCAGGGCCACCGTGCCGGCCGACACCGCGGCGAGGACGTCGTGGTGGGTGCCGCGGCTGGGGGCGTCCTCGAAGGCGAAGGCCCACCCGTCGGCATCGCCGGCCCGGATCACCCCCTCCTTGTCCGCGACCGCGGCGTGGCCGAACTCCTCGGCGACGTCCTCGATCCAGTGGTTCGCGTCGATCACGCCCTTGTGGGCCGTGCGCGTCACGTCGCAGCCCATGCGCCGCAGCAACTCCATTGCCGACAGCCCGCGTGCGAAGGTCACGCAGTACCCGAACTCGGTGAAGTAGGAGTCCTGCAGCCACTCGACAGTGTCGCCACTCACGGCTCGACTCCTTCGAATAGTTCGACCGTCGCGGGACTCGGCAAGCGACCCGACACGACCCCGCTCCCTCCAAGGCGGCCCAGGGCGCACGATGGTCCGCACGTGTGCGTTACGGGCCCGCGGCGGATGCGGCGAGTCGGTGTGCGGTGACCCGGTGCCATCCGCGCAATGTCCCGCCGACGTCGCGGTTCAGGCCGGTGACCTCACGGGCGGTGGTGTCCGCCCAGATCGGGTGCAGGCCCGGGACGACGGTGACCGCCTCGGCGTCCGTGAGCGGCCTGGCCGCACGGCCGCGTTCCCTGGGCAGGGGCGAGGACGGCTGTGACGGGCGGGCCATACCGTCGTTCACTATTGGCACCGGCCCGAATTCAGCGCACACAACGGCCTGGCCCGCCGCTATGCCCGGTATCGACGCCCTGGCCGCCGGCAGTCCATGCCCCATTTCACTCCGGCCACGCGGAGGAATGGATGCGGGCGGTCCTGGCCAACTGGATCCAACCCGTCATCCACGGCACCGAGATCCGCTGGATCCCCTCGAACGAACAACCGGGCCGCGACTACTGGACGATCGCCGTACCGCGCAGTGTCCAGGCACCCCACGGCTTCGTCGGAGCCGAAGGCAACGACATGAGCTTCCGCTTCCCCGTCCGCCCCGGCACCACCACCGCCGACGAAGCCCACATCCATACCATCCGCCACGACGGTGACGCCGACCTCGACCCGGGCAAGCACTGGATCGCCGTCGCCATGGTTCCCACCACCTGCGGCTCGATACCCCTGACCACCCGGTTCCACATCCTGAGCGTGATCGCCGCGTCCATGGCCGACCGTGCCGGCCGCACCTGCCGTTCGGACGCCGGGGCTACCGACTGCCACGCGTCAGCGGCGACACCTGGGGCCTGACGACCCTGAGTACCTGCGATCTCCTACCGGAACCAGCCTTTCGTGTCGGCCACTTCGCCGAGCGCCTCGTTCCCGGTGCGTGCGAGGGCGGCCTCGACACCCAGCACCCAGTCCAAAGGAAAGTCGAAGGGTCGGGCTGCCAACGGGCCGATGACGCCGGCGGCCGTGACCGCGTCGTACGTCGGAGGGTGGCCAAGACTGCCGATCACATGAGGTTTGTGCGCCCGCAGCGCCGCGAACACGTCTTCGTCGGGGCTGTTCCTCATTTTGTCGCCGAGCGCCAGGAGCGCGGGCCACGCTGCGCCCCCATACGGTGCCATGTCCCTCAAGGCGGCAATGGTGAATCGCGAGTACGCCTCTGTGCGGACGTGGTGGGCGACCAGCAGGACGGTCAAAGGGGAGAGGCCGTCGATCCCGGCCAGGTTGGATCCTCTTCGTTGTTCGGAGACCGCCATGGATGCTCCAATGCGGCTGGAGCTTAGGATCAGTGCCCGCCGTGAGCCCTCGGGCAGAGAGCGGATTGCGTCGTCGACGCGGGTCAGGTGCTCTTCGACGACGACATCGGAGGCGACGGCCAGCAGTGCCAGTACCCAGGTCGCGCGCGACAGCGGATCCCGGTACTGCTCGTCGCGCCTGGTGCCCGGGGCCTCGTGCGGCGGCCGGGGAAGAACCATGTGCTGTCCGGGTGCGGTGGCGGTGTTCTGGCCGGCCGCCTCCGCGGCGGATCGCTGTTGGGCTTCCGCCACCGGCGGCGGAGTGTGGTGCCGGCGCATCGGGCGGACGGGGTGAGGGCGGTTGCGGAGCCTCCCGGTATCGAGGACCCAGCCGACTGTTGGCCAACTCGGGTCGGTCGCGTGGTGGTGTGCACGTCAGTGCAAGGGTTGGTGGCCTCCGCCGTAAGCTACCGGTCGCTGGTGACCAGGCCGCGCCGCGAGGGGGCAGATGTGGCTCACCGGTAGTGCCGCCGACCGGCTCACGGCGAAGACCGTATATGTCGCTACGAGCGAGCCTCGCTCGACTCCTCGGCGCAACGACGTTTCACGATTCGGACAGCCAGACCTTGGCGTTGCGGCCGGCGTGGTAGCCGGTGTCGAAGTTGGTCACGGCACCCTGTCCGCACGCCTTCCAGCTCTTGACCCAATTCCCGATCTGCACCTTCGCATAGGCGCACTGCCCGTCGGCATCGGTGTCCTTGACGTATCCGTAGACCCGGGACGAGTTTCCCTCGGTGCACTCGGTGTAGGAAAGGTGCCCGCCGGATGTGGTGATGACGTGGCTGCCGGAGCAGACCGCGGAAGGCGCCGCCTGAGCCGGGGCCGTCAGCAACAACTGCCCTCCGGCGAGGCACCCAACGGCGATAAACGGTGCAACATGATGCTTCATGTCGACTCATCTCCTTGAAGTCGGATTGCTCACAATGTTCCATGTGATGCACCACAGAGTGGGTCGAATAGATAAATGTAATCCCTTTGCATGAAATCACCTGTATGCCGGTTGAGCCGCGACATCGGGTGTTCTGGCGGCACGCCGTGGGCGGCGAGGACACGTTCGGCGCCATCGCCGCCGTGTCGGGTCGTTCGACAGACGGGGGTGGGAGGCGGCTTTGAGCAGGTCGGTCACGGTTGCCCCTTCGTTTTGCCGGGGTGCGGCCACGCGGCGTGGGCACACGCGGAGAACGTGGTCGAGGTGGGCGGAGGCAGTCGGCCACGATCGGTGCCGCGATGTGGCGCGGCAGGTCGCCGGGGGATGTCGCGGGGACAGGATGGCGTCAACGACCGGTGCGAAAGCGGAAACGGAGGGGACGGCGATCCGCAGCGGCCGAGGTGGCGCGCGGGTGAGCCCTGTGGCGCGCGGTCCGTGCTCCTGGTTGTTGTCGGCCGCCCCCAGGCCGGTCCTCATGTCGTTCGGAGTGCGCAGTCCTTGCCCGGCAGGGGACATCCGGGCGGCCTGGCCGCCGGGGGTGCGCCTTGATCGCGATTCGCGCCGGTGAGGAGGGGGTAGCGGCGAGCCGGGGGCGCCTTCGGACGGGGGCGGCGGTCGCAGGGCGTCGCCGTTCCGTGATCGAGTTCGGCTCGTCCTTCGTGGGTGTGGACAGGAAAGCGGCGGGGGTGAACATCCGACATCGGATCCGGGAGCCGGCCATGGCGCACCGCAGCAAGGATGATCCCGACGACGCGGCACCCGCGCGCGAGGTTTTCGTCGACGGCGGGCAGGATTTGACTGACGCGGTCACCGAGATCGGCGCCGCACCGGACGAGCGCATCGTCGTCAATCTGGGGCCGCAGCATCCGTCGACGCACGGAGTTCTACGACTCGTCCTCGAACTCGACGCCGAGCGGGTCGTGCAGGCACGGCTCGGTATCGGATACCTGCACACCGGGATCGAGAAGAACTGCGAGTACCGCAACTGGACCCAGTCGGTCATGTTGGTGACGCGTGCCGACTACCTGATGCCGGTGTTCAACGAGGTCGTCTACTGTCTCGGTGTCGAACGCCTGCTCGACATCTCCGACCAGGTCCCCGAACGTGCCCGGGTGGTCCGGGTGATGCTCATGGAGCTCAATCGGATCTCCTCGCACTTGGTCGCCATCGCCACCGGTGGGATGGAGTTGGGTGCGCTGACCGTCATGACGTACGGCTTCCGCGACCGGGAGTTGATCCTCGACGTCTTCGAGGCGATCACCGGGATGCGGATGAACCACGGGTACGTCCGGCCCGGCGGTCTCGTGCAGGACCTGCCCGGCGGGGCCGAGGCGCAAGTCCGTGATCTCCTGCGAGTCCTGGCCGGACGGTTGCACGACTACGAGCAACTCCTGGACGAAAACGGGGTCTTCCGGTCTCGGACCGTCGGCGTGGCGTATCTGGACATCACGGGTTGCATGGCGCTCGGCGTCACCGGGCCGATCCTGCGGGCGAGCGGGCTGCCGCACGACCTGCGCAAGACGCAGCCGTACAGCGGCTATGAGAACTACGAGTTCGACGTGCCGACCCGCGACGGATGCGATGCGTACGACCGCTACCGGGTGCGCGTTGCGGAGATGCGGGAGTCGCTGCGGATCGTCGAGCAGTGTCTCGACCGGTTGCGGCCGGGCCCGGTGATGGTCGCGGACAAGAAGATCGCGTGGCCCGCGCAACTCTCGCTGGGGCCCGACGGGCTCGGTAATTCGCCGGAGCACATCGCCACGATCATGGGCACGTCGATGGAGTCGTTGATCCACCACTTCCGGCTGGTCACCGAAGGCTTCGCGGTGCCGTCGGGCCAGTCGTACACCGCCGTGGAATCGCCGCGCGGTGAACTCGGCTGCCACCTGGTCTCGACGGGCGGGCCCCGGCCGTACCGTGTCCACCTGCGGGACCCGTCGTTCGCCAACCTGCAAGCGGTCGCGGCGATGGTCGAAGGCGGCCTGGTCGCCGATGTCGTCGCGGCCCTGGCCAGCACCGATCCGGTCCTGGGCGGCGTGGACCGCTGACGGCGGCGCGAGGACTACGGCCGCGCGGCCACGTATCCGCGCTGCCGGTCACGGTGTTCGGCCGGGTTCCCGGACACCGCCGGTGGCGGGATGGGTCGGCACCGGCTACGACGTGCCGCTTCGTCCGCCCGCCTGCGCGGTGTGTGCCGTGTGATCGGGCCTCAGTCCACCGGTCGAAGCCGTCGACCACCTCCGGTCGAAGCGGTGACGGCGTCCTCGGTGGACATGCTTTCGTGGGGCTGCCATGTCGTCCTACCTTCTTGGTCGTCTCGTCGTGTCGGCGCTCCCATCCGGGCAGGACGGTCAGTGCCACGAGGCGGTGCGCGGGGATGGCGACGGGTCGGTGCCGCCCCTCAAAGACCGGACAGAAGTCGATGTGCCGTTCGCCGACACCGACCAGGGAGCCGAAGACACTCGCCAGGAACGTCCCCTCGTCCCGCCGCCCGCACTCCACGTCCAACCGCAGCAACTGGTGGGGGTACAGGCGTTCCTCATGCAGCGGCGCGAGGCCACCGTCCTCCTCCGGCGCCCAGACCCGTCGTCCGCGGTGGGCGCCGTACGGATCGTCGGTTGCTTTCAGTCGATGCGGGAACGCCCCACGCACCGCGCGCCGTTCGGAGCGCACGGCCTTGGAGACCGTGGTGCGGTCGCCGTCCGCGTCTGTGATTCCGGGGGTGGTGGTTGGTGTGTGGACGGTGGCGTGAGCTGGGGTGTTGCAGGTCGGATGAGAACATTTCGGAGTTGTCCGGGTGGAGGCTGTGGGGGTCTGACCTGGGGGTTTCGCGTTTTTGTTGAGAATGCGCGGGTGTGTTGCACATAGCCCTGTGCGTCTACTGAGGTTTCCGGGTCCGGTTGACGGTGTGTCAAATATGGGCATACCCGCTGTATGGGGAGTTCGGGGATGACTCCGGCTGAGCGGGAACGCCGGGAGAAGTTGCGTTTGAGGGCGGCTGGTTGGTTCGCGTCGGGGGTGTCGCAGGCGGAGGTGGCCCGCCGGTCGGGTGTGTCATCGCAGGCGGTGTCGGTGTGGCATCGCGCGTGGGTGAACGGCGGTGTGGACGCGTTGCGCTCGGCGGGCCCGCCGGGTGCCCATCGGCGTGTGTCGGACGAGGGGTTCGCCGCGGTCGCGGCGGTACTCGAGGCCGGCCCGGAGGCCGCCGGTTTCACCGGGCAGGTCTGGACGCTTGCGCGGGTCGGGCGGGTGATCACGCAGGTCACCGGGGTCGTCTACGCGTCGCCGTCCAGCGTGTGGCGGCTGATGAAGGCTCACGGCTGGTCGCGGCAGCGGCCCGCCCGGCGTGCGCTTGAACGGGACGAGGAGGCGGTGACGACCTGGAGGAGCACGGTGTGGCCCCGGGTAAAACCACCGCGAGGCGGACCGGTGCGGTGATCGTCTTCGCGGACGAGACGGCCTTGTCGCTGTTGCCTCCGGTCCGCGCGACGTGGGCCCCGCGCGGCCGCACCCCGATCCTGCGGGTGCGGATGGGGAAACGGCCGAAGACCTCGCTGGTCGGCTGGTGCTGTTACCCTCCGGACGGATTGCCGAAATTCCTCTACCGCATGGTGTCGGGCTCGGTTACCGACCGGGACCTGATTCGGCAACTGCCCGACATACACCGGACGTTCGACCGCCCGATCGTACTGGTGTGGGACAACCTCGGCAGTCATCGCAGCCGGCGGATGCGCGCGTTCGCCGAACGCGTCGACTGGCTGACCCTGGTCTTCCTGCCTCCGTATTCTCCCGATCTCAACCCGGTCGAGGGCGGTTGGGCGCACCTCAAAAGCGGTCCCCTGGCCAACCTCGGTGCCCGCACGCTCGACGAACTCGTCGCCGTCGCCCGCCAAGGCCTGCGGGACATCCGGCATCGCCCCGTACTCCTCACCGGCTTCCTCGCAGCAACCGCCCTGACGCGATGAACAACACAATCGGATCCGCAAAGCTCAATAAAGGCCCGGATCGTGTTTGTGCTGGTCACGGCGTTTTGGCGTGGGTCGCAGGGCGGTCTACCGTCCGGACGTGCGTGATCGCGGCTGGTGCCGGGTTTCGGCGAGATGGTCCAAGCGGATCCGGTCGAGGCTGGTTTTGGTGATGCGTTCGGTGCCGTCCACGATCGCGGTGATGGCGGCTTGGCGGATCAGGCGGGTGAGGCTGCCGACGCGTCCGGCGGTGCGTTGGTGGAGATAGGGCGCGAGGCGGGGGAGTGTCCCGGCGCGGTGTGCGTTCAGGTCGAGCGCGGCTTCCAACCCGGCGATCGACTCGGTGAACGGTTCGTGTTTCCCGAGCCGTGCCGCGAACGCGCCGCACTCGACCAGGCAAGCCCGCCCGGCGAGTTGCGCGCCGCGTACCCCGGCGAACAACGGCGTGGCGGTCACGTCGATGCCCGCGTACACGAACGTCGCCCCGGCCGATGCTCCACGACCTCGACGAAAACGCCCGCGCCGCCTACGCCCGCATCGCCGTCGGATTCCGCGCCGCCGCCCGAGCGGTCGAGTACGTCCTCGCCACCAGACTCGTCAACGAGCTCGTCGAGGGCCGCCGGCGCGTGGTCGTCGACCACGGTCCGGACAGCGTGCTCCCCGCCGTGACTGCGCGCGGATCGGAATCGCGGTGCCGGTGCGGCGTCCGGGAACGGCACCGATTCCCCGACACCGCCTCGCCGTCGCCGTGGGCCACCGCGTCGGATTACTCCGGGAACCACGGGTGTATGCGGTGCTCGCGCATACCACCAGGGTTTGCTCGCGGCTTGGAACCCCGGGTTGACGTGGGAGGCGGACGACCCGTCCTACCTTCGAAGTTCCGGGACGAAGAAGGGACGGAACAAACCCATGACACGCATTTCAACCCGCAGGATCGCGATCCTCGCCGCAGGCATGGCCCTGTTCGGGGGTACCGCGTTGACCGCCTCCCCTGCCTCCGCCGTACCCACCGCCCCGTCGGGGGCGAACACCGCGACGGCAACGTTCCCGTCGGCCTCGACCGCCGCGGCGGCCTCGTGCTCCGTCACGCGGTGGGGATACAAGGGCACGGCCAAGTGCAACACGACGATGGACGTGGACTGGGACGGCAACGGCTCGACCGACGAGACGTTCGTGATCGCGCCCGACCGGACCATCTGGCACACCTGGAAGGCGGCCGGGGCCTGGAAGGAGATGCCCGGCAACGGCCGCGCCGACGACACCTACGGCGTCGCCACGATCGGCACCAAATACCGCGACGTGTTCGTGCTCGCCGGCGGCACCGTGTACTGCAGCGCACACTTCAACGGGAGCTGGCACGGCTGGGCCAAGACCTGCCCGGCGTAGACGAATCGCCCCACGGAAGCGGGTGTCGGACCGCCCGCCGGGTGGGTCCTGAACGAGCGGGGGCCTTTGGGTCCGGTGTGGATCGCGACGTCCGCACCGACCGACGAAAGACCCTCGCGCCCCACCCAGAGGGTCTGTAAATCGAACGGCTCTGCCTCACTTCCGGTGGTGACGGAGTGTGAGTCCGTGATCATGTGCTGGTGTTGAGTGCGAACGAGCTTGTACAACCTGCACGAGGGCGGAGGGCTCACGGGGGTCGACCTGGTGGAGCGCGCGGCTGGCGTGCTGGAGGAGGACGAGCCGTTCCCGGCCTCGTATCCGATGGTGCGGTGGCGGTTCGGTGCACCCCCACCGCCCCAAGTCCCGGCCCGGACACGGTCGATGGCGAATCAGCCCTTCGGATCACACACGGACCCGACACGAGCCACACATTCGTCATGTCCAGCGCATGCCCAACGCGTCCAACTCCGCGATCTGGCTTTATAGGCGAGTTGTGACAGCACCTGTTGCTCGATCCTGACAGCGCCGTCTTCCACGGGAGGGTGATGTCGCTGAGTTTTGACAGCACTTGAGTGCTTGCCTCGGGACCATGGTTGTGCTCTGCACGACGAGGGGTTCCGGATGCTGCCGAAGTCCAAGGTCGATCTGTACGCGGCGATCCGCCGCGATTCCCGCGCGGGCCTGTCCAGTCGAGCGCTGGAGCGCAAGTACGGCGTCGGGTTCCGTACCGTGCAGAAGGCGTTGTCGTCGGCATGGCCCGAGCCTCGGAAGAAGCTGCCGCCCAGGGTGACCCGGCTGGACCCGTTCAAGCCGTTGATCGACCGGATGCTGCGAGCGGACCTGGATGCGCCGCGCAAGCAGCGCCACACGGTGAAGCGGATCTTCGACCGGCTGGTCGACGAGCACGGCGCCGACGAGATCTCGTACCAGATGGTCCGCGCCTACGTCGCCGACCGCCGTGGGGAGATCCTGCTCCAGGCGGGCCGCGGGGTGGCGGACGCGTTCATTCCGCAGACCCACAAGCCCGGTGCGGAGGCGGAGGTCGACTTCGGGGACGTGACGGTGCGCCTGGCCGGTGAGTTGGTGACCTGTTACCTGTTCGCGTTCCGGCTGTCCTACTCGGGCAAGTCGGTGCACCGCATTTTCGCTTCGGCCGGGCAGGAGGCGTTCTTCGAGGGTCACGTCCATGCTCTCAACGTGTTGGGCGGGGTGCCGACCGGGAAGGTCCGCTACGACAACCTCAGGGCCGCGGTCGCCCAGGTCCTGGGTTTCTCACGGCAGCAGGTGGAGGCCGAACGGTGGACCGCCTTTCGTTCGCACCACGGCCTGGAAGCTCTCTACTGCCGGCCTGGCATCGGTGGCGCCCACGAGAAGGGCGGCGTCGAGGGGCAGATCGGCTGGTTCCGCCGCAACCGTCTCGTTCCCGTCCCGGAGGTCGCGACGCTGGCTGAGCTGAACGCGATGATCGAGCGGTGGGACGAACAGGACGACTCCCGCCGGATTCGCTCCCGGCCCCGCATCATCGGCGAGTACTTCGCCGCCGAGCGACCGCTGCTGGCGCCGCTGCCTGACGAACCGTTCGAGACAGGCCGGCTGTTCACGCCGCGGGTCGACCGCGACAGCCAGATCAGCGTCCGCACGAACCGCTACTCGGTGCCGGTGCGGCTGATCGGCCGCACCGTCCGCGTGATGCTGCACGCCTCCGAGGTGGTCGTCCACGACGGGCGGGAGGAGGTCGCACGTCACGAGCGGCTGATCGCCAAGGGCGGCACCCGCCTCGACCTGGACCACTACCTGGAGGCCCTGGTGCGCAAACCCGGTGCCCTGCCCGGGGCGACCGCGCTCGAACAGGCGCGCTCCGCAGGCAGGTTCACCCCGATCCACGACGCCTGGTGGGCGGCTGCCCGCAAAGCCCACGGCGAGCGCGACGGCACCCGGGCCCTGATCGAGGTCCTGCTGCTGAGTCGCCATCTGTCCCACGAGCACCTGGTCGCGGGCCTCGCGGTCGCCCTGAAGGCCGGAGCGTTGACCGCCGACGCCGTCGCGCTGGAGGCCCGCAAGGCCGCCGAGGCCGACACGGCGGATCCGGCCGAGCCGGAGCCACCCGCGGCCGGCCGCGCGACGGTGACGTCCCTGACCGCCCGGCGTCTTGCCCACCTGCCGCCCGACACCCGGCCGCTGCCCTCGGTGGCCCACTACGACCAGTTGCTGCGACACCGCCGGCCGGACCGCCCCACCACCTGAAGGAGAGCGCCGTGACCTTCCCCCGCCAACGAGGACTCACCGAACAGGCAGCCAACGCCGCCGTCGACCAGGCCTGCCGGATACTGCGGCTGCCCACCATCCGCGCCCAGTTCCCCGAACTCGCCGAGACCGCAGCCCGCGAGCAGATGTCCTACCTGGGATTTTTCGCCGAACTGCTGATGGCCGAGTGCGACGAGCGGTCCCGGCGCCGTTCCGAGCGTCGGATCAAGGCCGCCTGGTTCCCGCGCGACAAGTCGTTGTGCTTATCTGGGGTAGTGACGAAGGACTTTTGCAAGGCTGCTGTTCAGGACGCTGCGGACGCGTTGGGAAGGCGGTTGAGGGCGCCCCGCCCAGGCAGCCTGCTCTTGGAGGTAATCCACTGTCCTGTTGGAGCAGGGCCTCCATAGGATCGCGTCATGACTGCCGATGCCCCGCTCACCCGAGAGTCGTTCCGGCGCCTCCACCCGATCAACACGCCCCGGCCGGTGTCTCAGTTGCCGGATCGTGTCTGGACTGACGAGGACTGGAACCGGATCCAGCGTGGATATCGAGCCCGGGACATGGATGAGAAGTGGAACGTCTTCGTCGAAGGCGATGTCCTTTTCACGCATCGGAGTTGGACCGGGCACGGCATCTATGAAGCATCCTTTGCCCCGGTGATTGGTGGTGGGGTGAGGATCACCTCCGCCGTGGTGGAGAGCGATCGAGAGAACTATCGGAGCATGGGCGACGAGTACGACCGTCTGATGATGGAGCTGATCATCAGCGCGATCGTCCTCGGTGAGCCGGCCGCCGACCTCCGGGCCGGACTCGTGGAGCTGATGGCACGAGCTTCAGGAAAGAGCGATCTTCCCTCGGGCGTGGTGGAGCACAGTGCTCTGGGATTGCGCTCTGGATCGTAGGTTCCGTCGTCTGGCGAGTGTCGTCACGGCCTCGGGCCATGCGACTGGACCACGCGTTGCAGGCGCAGGATCTCGCCGTGCGCGGCGGCCAGTCGTTGTTCGAGTTCTCGGACGCGCTCGCGGTGGGTGGTGCGGTCGCGGCGGAGGGCTTCGGTGAGGGCGTGGATCACCCGGATCGGCGGTCACCGGTTCAAGCGGGACGCCGCCGCCTGGGATCACCCGCAACTGGGACGTCACCGGCACACCTTCCTCGCACCTGACCTGTCAAGGCAGCACCTGGAGATTCCGAGCACCACCACGAAGACCAACGAGGACAGCGGGGGATGGATACGGGCCGGTGGCAGCGGCGATCCCCGAGAGGGAACAAGTGCCAGCCCCAGTTGGTTGGACAAGGACCTTCACCGATCCCAGGCTCTGCGCGGCCATCGTCGACCGCCTCACCTTCGGCGGCAACATCATCGAGACCGGCACCGACTCCTACCGCCTCGCCATCACCCGCGCTCGCGCCGAACAGCAGGCTGCCGGCTGAGAGCGATGGGGACGGGCCGACCGCCGACGACCTATTCCTCGCGCAGGAAGTCCCTCAGGTCCGCGGCCAGGGCGGTCATCCCTTCGCCGGCCTCGATCACGGTCGTCACAGTGCAACTCCAGTCGCCGGGGAAGAATCCGGACCTCAGGGTCCAGCCCAGATACACGTGACCACCCGAGCCGAACACAGCCTTCACGATCAGGTTGTTGTTGGCCCAGACCCGCTCGCCCTCCCAGCCCCGGAAGTCGCGCGCGAGGCCGTCGAAGAACTCGCCCATGGCGTCCCAGACGGTCACGGTCACGGTCCCGAGCCGTGCACACACACCGTCATCGGCGACCTCCACGGCGAAGGCGACCTCGTACTCCGCCCGCGACCAATCGAACAACCGGACCGAGGCCGCCTGCGACCCCGGCCCCTTGACGACAAGCTCGACCTGCCCCGGAACCATCTCGATCAGACTCACCCGCCAAAGGGTACGGACGCCGCCAAGTCGACGTCACCACCATTCCCAGACACCGGAGCCGCTGCTACTTCTCACCAACATTTCGGGTTCCATCAGCCACTTGCTGCTGCCAACTCTCACCTACAACTGCTCTTCGTTCTGACCTATGCAGCCACCGGGTGCGTTCGTCGAACGGGTGGTGGGTGTGGTCGCGGTGGATCCACGGGATCTCGGTCGACTCGCCGTCGGGCAGGCGGATCCACACCCGGCGGCCGTCGTGGGGGTTGTGGTGGACCTCCCATTTCCCGCCTCGGGCGGCGATGCCGGAGGGCTGCCCGCGAAGCGGGCCCAGGACCTTGTGGTCGTAGGTGCGGTGGTCGATGCGGATGCCGCGTTCGTCGGCGGCCTGCCACCGCACGGGCAACAGTTCGAGGTAGTCGCCGCCGCTCAGCGGTACCGGCACGTACCCGCAGGTCGCGACCGGCGCGGCCCACATCCGGGTCGGCGTCGACGCGACCTTCGGCATCACAGGATGCCGCAGTCCTTCGTGGGGGCGGTAGTGCCGGTGCACGAGCCATTCGTCGAGCGGGTCCTGCAACCGGGCGACGCTGAAGCACGCCTCGCGTTCGACATCCGTGCCACGTCGGCCGGCGTCGGAGCCGGTGTATCCCGGAAGGTGTCGGCAGAACAGGGTGTCGATCGTCCCGAAGGTGCGCTCCACGATGCCCTTGGCCGTCGGCGCGAACCGGCGGAGCCGGCCGGACACTGATTCCCAACGTCTCACAGGCCGCGGTGAACGCCCCCGACACGAAGACCTTCCCCCGGTCCACGACGATCGTCTCCGGAACCGCGGCCGGGCGCGTGGCAGCGCCCTCGAGGCGTTCGCCGGCGTCATCAGCCGATCGCGAGAGCAGTCGGGTATGGGCGAAGCGCAGCGCGTCGGGCCGGCGGGGCCGGGCCGGGTGCGGCACCGCCATCTCCGCCGACAACAAAGCGGCGTCCACGGCCCTGGTTCCGCCCGGGCACAACACCGCGGCCGGGATCGCCCGGGTGGCGACGTCGACGGCGATGGTTACGTTCGGGCCGCCGCACCGTGCCGTCCTCGAACAAGGCCAGTACATCGAGACGCGTGGTGTCGATCCGGACCGGTTCCCCGGGTCGAAGCGCCACCGTCGGGGTCAATCCCCGTCCGTCCTGGGTGATCGCAGGATTGCGCACGGACCGCCCCGGATGGTCGGCGGGACGGGCGAGTCTATCGACGAGGCGATAGAAGGTGGCCTGTGGAGGCATCGGCACCGTATTGCCGGTATCGATCCTCGAGGAGTCGCGCGAGCAAGGGCATCAAGCCCTTGATGGTCCCCTTGGAACGTCCTCGCCGCCCGTGGAGCACCTCTTCGATCGCGGCGACGATCCGCTCGTCGGTCCGTCCCACCCCGCCGGCGGCACGCGGCGTGCGGTGGTCGACCAGGCCCCACAGGTTCTGCCGTCGGTATCGGGCGCGGATGCGCTGCGCCGTCGTCCGCGACGCCCGCCCGAAACCCCGGCGCCGTCGACTCCCGGGGTGGCCCGTTCCCGCTCGGCCAACGTGAACCTGACCGGGTCGTAGTCCGGCCGCACCACCCCACCGCCGTCGGGCCCGCCGGCACGGCCGCACTCCACTTCACGGATGTGCCGTTGCCACGCCGGCGCCCTCTCTCGTGCCGCGGCCGGGGCGGTCTCGAGCAGCCCCCACCGCGGCACCGCCCGTGGCCCGATCTCCGTGCCCGGGACGGCGAAGCCCGGATCGCGGAATGGGCCATCCTGCGTGCGCTCGCCCTTTGCCCGGGCAAGGAAGACCTGTGGTGGTTCAGGCCCGACCCGGCCGTGTACGGGTGCCCACCCGGGGGCTTGGTCGCCCGGGTCGGGCGTCGGTGAGCGGGATGCCGGAACTCGTCACGCTGCGCGTGCCGTTGCCGTTCGGCGGTGCGGAACACGTCCGCTACGGGACGGGGCTCCCGGACTCCACCGACGTTTTGGTCGTCACCGGCGTCTCCTCCTGCGGAACGTGCCCGAACGTGCCACCCGCCTGGCGCTCGTCCTTGTCGACGAGGGTCACACCAAGGAGACACACACGATTGAGCAACCCCCACCGAGTCACGATCCACCGGTCCGGCAAAGCCGCTCCCAACGTCCGGGGGGCCTCGATCATCAGCGAGCCACATTCACTCGAATGACATTCGGGCCGTTCGGGCCCCTTTTGCAACCGTACATTATGCTGAGTTGTATAACAAAATGAAGCTTGCCCGAGTCGCCGACAGGGATGGCGGCTGGATATTTCGGCCGCGGGCACCCTCTCGCGACGATGCTTTCTATTTCGACGATGCGACCACACAAAGGGATCCCATGTCCATTCAAGCCCTTCTGGCGGATACGCTGATCCAGTCCGACCGTGTCGTGAACGGAAGGCTCGAATACTATCTGGCCGCGTCGACAGTCATCCCTCTGCTGCTGGTGGCTTATTTCTTCAACGTGGATATTCCCGGAACCATCAAAAGGCTCGTGGGGGAGGGGCGGAATAGGGCCCACAATTGGCTCTATCGCATCACCCTCGAAATCTTCGCGCCCCTCGCTGCCATCGTCGGTTCGATTATTGGAGAGACTGCCTGTCTGATCGCACTCTACTCGGGTGAACCGACGTCAACCGACTCGGATCTGAGTATTGCCGGGCTGATCATGCTCACATTTGCCGGATTTATTCACTTGATTATCGTGTCCATCCTGCGCCTGAGGCAACTATTGATTCGAAATAAGTCGGAGAGTTCTCGATCCGGCGCCACCGAAACTAGTGGCTCGTGATTCGTTAGGGGTCACTTGATCGGGTCGTCACGTTTTGCTGTCCATGAGGCTTTCCTGGGAACAGGTGACGGGTGTCGGCGATGAGCCGGGACACCTCTTCTGAAACGGCCACGCGCCCGGATCGTGTTGTGGTCGCACCAGGGGTGGTCGCGGAGTCGGCCAGGGTGTCGTTGCCGACGGTGGACCGTGGGAAGGGCCGGTACGCGCGGCAGGGGCTCGCGGGTCCGGTCGGCCGCCGCCCCGGCGGCAAGGCCCGGGTACCTCCCGGACACGGCACCGCAGCCGGGATGGCCCGGGTGGCGACGTCGACGGATGGTGCCCACCGACGCCGCACAACTGCGGCAACGTCTGTCGCCCCGCCGTGTCGAGGAGCGTCTCCGCGTCCGCGCGTCGTGCTCCGCTCTCGTGCCGGGGCGGTGGTTGACCCATTGCCAACGACCCGTCAGGGTGACGGCGTCCGGCCCGTGGCACCCGGCGACCCGGCACATAAACGACCAGGTGGTCTCGCCGCTCGACGGCGCGACCCGAAACATCCCCACCGGTACCAAAGCCCACCCACACCCACTGCGAACCTCACCTCACGCCTATTGGGCCGATCTCCACCCCGGGCGCCTTCGTCGGAGGTGGGACCTCCGTTGGCCTCCACGAGTTCACCGGGGTCCTTGTCGCCGCCGCCCTTCCGCTGCGCGGCGATTCTCGCCTGCTCCGGCGGGGAGAGCCGCTCGAACCAGGCTTGCGCGTCGTCACCCGGAACCTGAAAGCGCGAGTACCGGCGTCGGTGTACGGGTACGTACCCGTACACTGCTGCCCATGAGTGAGAGGAGTTCCACGATGTCGGATGCGAATGTCCGTATTCCCGCCGAGACCCGTGATCGGCTCGCCGAGGTGGCGGCCGCTGAGGGCATGTCGCTGCGCGCGTATCTCGCGCGCCTCGCCGATACCCTGCTCACGCCGCGGGAGCGCGAGGAACGCGCGGAACAGGCCCGCCGGGTGTTGCGGGAGTGGAGCGGCTACGACCCCAGCGAGGCCGAACAGGCGAGCCTGGACACGGAGTTGGATCGGCGTATCGCGGCGGCGGGCCCGCGGTGAGCGACGCGTTGCACGTTGTGCTGGACGAGAGCGCGATGGTCGCTGCGGGGCGCGGGAACGCCATGGCCTCCCGGCTCATTCATCGCGCGCACGCCGAAGCGGGTTGGTTCCTGTACGCCCCGGCCTGTGCCCTGGTCGAGGCCGATCGGATCCGCCCCGGCACTGCCGAGCACATCGCCGCGCTGCCCGGCGTCGGCGTCCTTGAGTTGGACCTGTCTGCCGCGCTTGCGATCGCTTCCGACGACACGTGGGGCGCGGCACACGCCCGATACGCGGCCCAGGCCACCCCCGAACGCCCGGACGGCGCGTTCGTGGCCACCACCCTCCCCGGTCGATGGGCGGGACAAGCGGTACGCGTCCTCGACCTCAGCCTCTGACTCTCGACCCGGCGACACCCGTCGCCGCGCAAGCCTCGAAGGATGTCTGCCGGTATCGGTCGGCTCGGAAGGTCCGACACATCACCCTTGGTCGGGTCCCAACCGGAAGTACCATGAAGTTGTAAGGAATATTGCAGGTGCCGTAGAGGGGGCGGGTGGTTCCCGGCAGGACGGGCGGCCGGCCCCGACCGCCCCTGCCCCGGCAGATGCGTGCGATACGACGATCGAGCAGGCGAGCCCGCCGCAGGTGGCCGCTTGAGCTGCGTCTTCTCAACGGCGGGTTCGGGGTGTGGTGTTCCGACCCGGGGGTGCGGCACCGATTGGGAATTGTCGGTCTGCGCTTGGTGGTCCGGGGTCGGTTTGGGCCTGTGGTGGGTGTGTCCTTCGGTGGTGGGTCGGTTGACGTGCGGTGTCGCGGGGTTCGAGAAGGCCGCGCAGCGCGATTCGTGCATTCCCCGCGGTGGGCCGTGTGTTCGTGCGTCGGAGCCGTGCCCGGAGGGGGTTCGTGTCGTTCCTGCCCCCGCGTCTTGTCTAGGCAGCCCGGGCGGGCGATGCCCGGAACACCCGGTCGGGCGCGGTTGAGCCGAGCCAGGCGTCGCGGGCGCGGCGGTTCCTGCGGCGCGTCTCGGTTTCCTGTCGAGTTTTCCTGTCCGGTTTTCCTCACGACTTTCGAGTCGGGTTGTCGATCGAGCGCCGGGCCTGTCGATGGTGCTGTGCGTGCGCCGGTGGGCAGGTGGATGAGCGGGAACCCAGGACGGCCCCTCGACCGCGGTCACGACACGAGTGCGCTGGACCGTGCCCGGCACCCCGCGACACCCCGGCCCCGTCTGGCTCTCCAGCATCGCCGTCACGCTGGGACGCCTCGACGCCGACGCCCACGCCCGCATCCCCGAAGCCCACGACCGCGCCACGGCCCGCAAGACCTCCACCCACATCACACTCCTGGACCACGCGCGCCTGGAGCACGCCTGCGCCGAGGACCGTCCGGCTCGCACGCTCGCCCTGACCACCGCCGGCCTCGACGGTTTCGTCCTGACCGACCAGGGCCTGTACTTCGTTCGGGTGCCCTCGCCCACGGCCACCGTCCCGCTCGGCTACAACCTCGCCGCCTGCCTGGCGGCGAAACCGTTCCCCGAGGCCACCATCGACGCCGTCGTACGGACGGCGTTCGAGGCGTACCGCATCGCCGCCCGCACCGTCCTCGCCGACCGCGTCCGCGGAGCCTGCCCCTGCGGGCTCACCCTCCACCTGCACCTTCCCACCCCGGAACAGGTGTACGTGTACCTCGACATCGCCGCCGCGAACACCGCGAACATCGACAATCCGCCGGCCGTCACTCCGGCGTCCCCACCCGGAAACACCGCACCGGGCCACGGCCGCCCGGCAAAGCCCCCCGAGCGTTGAGCGGACCTCTGCCACCCGAGCCGGGACCGTGTCCGGTCCGGCCCTCCCCACACTTCTCGTTCGACCCTCGCCTCTCCCGGGAGCACACCGGTGACCACCATCGATCCCGTCCGGTCCGCCATCGTGCTCGGACCGTGCGAACTCCCCGGCACCCGACGCCATTTACCCCGAGCCGGCAACGCGGCCCGAGGATGGTGCCTGCACCTGTTCGCGGCCACCGGCCGCGCCGAGGACGCCGCCGTGTGCCTCGACGGACTCCTTCGCGCCGAACTGGGCGACAGGGGAGCCCTGAACCTCACCCGCGTGATCACGACGAGCACCGGTCCACGACACGTCGCCGCCGACCGCGGCCTGCCCGGGCTCGTGCGGGCCGTCACCGATCCCGCGCACGCCGACACGCAACACCGCGTGGCACTGGTACTCAGCCGCCACACCACCGACGACCCCCGCGCCCACACGATCGCCGCGCGAGTGCTGTCACCCCACGAACTCCCGCCCTACGAACAGCTCCACGCTTTCGTCGACCACCTCGTGCGATCCGCGGACAGCACGACCGCACCCATCCTGATCCCCTGCCCACGGGCACACCGTCGGCCGCTGTCCGACGCGTGCGGCTGCCGGACCGGGCCCCGCCGCACGGGACGAGGCCGCATACCCCACCCCCGACTCTCAACCCCCTGACACCGAGCCGGCATCGCACGCCGCCCCGCCGCGATACCGACTCCGCAAGCCGGTGGGACCACCCGCTCGCATGGACGGTCCCACCTCCGAAGCCCGCCCACCGCGCCCCCGCGATCGACCGTCCCCTTCACGACGGCGACCGCGACGCGTGGCGCAGCGAGTGCGGGCACCGTGCCCCGCAGGCCGCACTGCGGGGCACACCGGGTGGCTGGCACCGACCGCACACGCACCGGTGCCGGCCACCCCACCCCACGACCCCGGACGGCCACGGCCGTCAACCCACGGACCGAAACGGAATCGACACGTGCCGCCCCACACCCCAATCCCGACGACTCCCGCACGACACGACCGCGCCGTCGACGACCGCCCTCGACACCGGATCCGGACCGTGCGCAAGGACGCACATCAGCGGCCGTCGCACCGACCGGCGACCCACCACCGAGAGCGTGTGCCGCGCTGCGGCGGGAAGCGCCGCCCTGTTTCGGGTCCTCGCCGTCGCCCGGGCCGATCGAGGTCGCCCCGGTCGGGACCCGCGACAGGCCGCCGAGGGCCTCGACGAGCGGCAACGCCGCGACTTCCCCCGCCGACCCGCCCGCGTCGTCGCTGATCGCTGCCCGCGGCGCACCCGTCGAGATCCGGCCGTAGCACCACCGTCGCCTGCCGCCACCGTCCCCGAGGAGCACTGCGTGCCGATCCGAATACCAACTCGGGTTCCCATCCGGTAGGTCACGCTTGCGTCGCCGCCTGCCGGATTGTGGGTGAATCCGCCTTCACCACAGAGCGGTTGGTCCTACCGTGGGTACCCGTTCGCGGTACTGGGGGGTACACAGTGGATCCGATTACGATCGGTTTGTTGGCGGCTCTCGCGGGGGGCGTGGGCGGGGAGCTGGGGCGGCAGGCGTGGGCGGGGCTGGGTGCGCTGGTGCGGCGTCCGTTTCGGAACGCGGACGACGCCGCGCCCCCGGCCGACCCGGAGGGGTTGCCCGGGTCGGGGGCGGCGGAGTTCACGGCGCTGGAGGCGGCGCCCGCCGATCGGGCCCGCGCGGACGCGCTGAGCACCGCGCTGGCGGAGCGCGCCGCAAGCGACCCGCGGTTCGGCGCGGACCTGGCGCGGTGGCACGAGCACGCCCGTTTGGTGCGTACCAGCGACGGCGGAACACACAATCGGATCGGCGGCGGCACGTTCCAGGGACCCGTCCTGCAGGGCCGGGACTTCTCCGGGCTGACCTTCACCACCCCACCACCGGGGGCGGGTCCCGCGGCGGAACCGAACGAAGCCGAAGGCCCGTGACCGACGCGCCCGGCGAGGACGACGACCCCGGCCCCCGAGGCGCCCTGGACACCGGAGACACGCACAACGACATCGGCGGCGGTGTGTTCTTCCACGCCGTAGTCCAAGGCCGGAACATCACCGTGCAACTGCCGCCGCGCATCGAACCGGCGCTGTCCGGGCTGCCCGCGCCGTCGCCGGCGTTCTCCGGCCGCGACACCCACCTGGACCGCCTGCTCCGAGACCTGGCGCCCGGCCGAAACGCTGCGCAGTCGGTGCCGGTCGCGGCGGTGTCCGGCCTGGCCGGGATCGGCAAGACCGAACTCGCCGTCCAAGCCGCCACCGCGGCGCTGCGCAAGCCCGGCTGGTTCCCCGGCGGGGCGCTGTTCGTCGACCTCCTCGGCTACGACCCCGAACGCCGCGTCACACCCGCACGCGCCCTGGACGGCTGGCTACGCGCCCTCGGCATCCCCGCCGAACACATCCCCGCCGAAACCGACGACCGCGCCCGCCTGTTCCGCAGCATCCTGACCGCCTACGCCCGCGAAGACCGCCGCGTCCTGCTGGTCGTCGACAACGCCTCCACCGCCGACCAGGCCCGCCCCCTCCTACCCACCGACGGCATCACCGCAGCCCTGGTCACCTCCCGCCACACCCTCGACCTCGACGCCCGCCTCCACGACCTCGACACCCTCACCGACACCGACGCCGTCGAACTCCTGCGCCGCTCACTCCACACCACCCGCGGCCCCGCCGACACGCGTGTCGACGACGAACCCGACGCCGCCACCGCCGTCGCACGCATGTGCGCGGGCCTGCCGCTGGCCCTGCACATCGCCGCGGCCCTGCTCGCCGACACCCCCACCCGACCCCTCGCCTCCCTCGCCACCGCCCTCACCGGCGGACACACTCGGCTGAACAGGCTGCGCCGCGAGGACCGCGCCGTCCGCGCCGCGTTCGACCTGTCCTACCGCCGCCTCGACCCCGAACACGCCCGCCTGTTCCGCCTCCTCCCCCTCAACCCCGGGGTGGACATCTCCACCGAGGCCGCCGCCCACCTCGCCCACACCGACGTCACCGACACCGCACTGCACGACACGGAGGAACTCCTGCAGGACCTCGCCCGCGCCCACCTCGTCGAACCCGCCGCCACCTGGGGCCGCTGGCGCATGCACGACCTCGTACGCCTGCACGCCGACCACCACGGCAAGACCCACACCGACACCGACCACCGCGACCGGGCACGAATCCGACTCCACGCCCACTACCGCATCACCACCGCTGCCGCCGCCACCCACCTCCACACCCGGCCCGGCCCATGCGACCCCCGCTTCCCCGACCGCGCCCACGCCCTCGCCTGGCTGGACGCCGAACACGCCACCCTGGTCGCCATGGCGACCGCCGACCCGCCCCTCGGCCACGGGGAGACGACCACCGACCTCGCCCTCGCCCTCGCCGTCTACTTCGACCAACAGCGCTACTTCGACGACTGGATCACTGTCACCATCGCCGCCCTCGGCGCGTGCCAAGAGTCGGGCGACCGGCACTACGAGGGCAGGGCGTGGGACAGCCTTGGGCTCGCCCTGCACGATGTGCGGCGGTTCGAGGAGGCGATCGACGCCCACACCACCGCCGCCACTGTGTTCCGCGAACTGGGCGACCGGCACCACGAGAGCACGGCGTGGAACAATCTCGGGCTCACCCTGCGGGCGGTGCGGCGGTTCAAGGAGGCGATCAAGGCCCACACCACCGCTGCCACCATGTTCGGCGAGCTGGGCGACCGACACGGCGAGGGCGCGGCGTGGACCAACCTCGGGCTCACCCTGCGGGCGGTGCGGCGGTTCAAGGAGGCGATCACCGCCCACACCGCCGCTGCCACCGTGTTCCGCGAGCTGGGCGACCGGCACCGCGAGGGCGCGGCGTGGAGCAACCTCGGGGCCGCCCTGCACGATGTGCGGCAGTTCGAGGAGGCGATCGACGCCCAAACCACTGCCGTCACCATCTACCAAGAGTTGGGCAATCGACACCGCGAGGGCGCGGCGTGGGGCAACCTCGGGCTCACCCTGCGGGAGGTGCGGCGGTTCGAGGAGGCGATCGACGCCCAAACCGCCGCCGTCACCATATTCCGCGAGCTGGGCGACCGGCACCGCGAGGGCATGGCGCGGAACAACCTCGGGCTCACCCTGCGGGAGGTGCGGCGGTTCGAGGAGGCGATGGACGCCCATACCGCCGCCGCTACCGTGTTCCGCGAGCTGGGCGACCGGCACGCGGAACAGGACGCGCTTATGGGTGGGGCGATGGCCAGGTAAGAGTCCTTCTGCCGGGAGCTGATCTGCTGGAAGTAGTTCCTTCGTACCGAGGCGCCCCCGAGCGTTGTGGCGGAGCGTTGTAGTGGGGGGTGTGGTTGATGGCTGGTCTGGGGTTTCGTGTGTTGATTGGAAATCCGGCGGGTTGTTTGGTGGTCTCGGGGTGTGGTGGTGGGGGTTTCTTGGGGCTGGCTCGGTGGTGGTGGCCTGGGGTTTCGTAGTTTCGTGGGAACGGTCCGGGTTTTCTCGGTGATGTATTGATGCGTCGTGAGGTAGCCGCGGGTTTTTGCGGGGGTTTCGGGGTGTCGGTGTGGGTGGCCCGAGGCGGGTGTCGGCTCTCATCGGGAGGCGGGTCGTTACCGGTCAGGCCGAGCCGTGGTGGTGGAGCCCGGCCCACAGGAGGTCGTCGGGTGGGACCACCAGGCGGGGGAGTTCGAGGTGGCCGGCGATGTGTTCCAGCGCCCGTGTGTGCCGATACGTGTAAGCCGGCTCGTGGGGTGTGTCCGCGGAACACGGTGGGGGAGTGTGGTCAACGCGCGGGCGAGGGCGACGGTTTCGGGATAGGTGACGAGGGTGCGGGCCAGGAGGCTGCGGCTGACCTCGTAACGCAGGACGGCTCCGGCGAGGTCGACGTCGCGGCGGTCGCGCTCCCCGCGCACGGGCGAGGAGCCGTGTCCAAGGGGCGGACATCAATGATGTGAAATCGCTGGGCAGGGGGCTCCCACACGGACCACGATGACCACATGAAAGATGCCATACGCAAAGACGTAAGAACCCTCTCGGGTGCCCAGGCAACGACGTGGAGACCGATCGCCGCCCGGCACGGCATCTCGACCTTCAGCTGCAAGTATCTCTACACGACGGGTCTGTTGCGAGAGCACATGTCCGTCTCCGGCCTTGCCTTCCGCAACAAGGTGTACCTGGGATCGGTGTTCGCGGCGCTGATCGCGGCCGAACTCGTCGGCCACTGCGTTGAGCCCGCCACCACCAGTGCCGGGCTGCGACTCAAAAATGGCCTGCACTACCTGGAGGCCACCCGACCTGCCGCCGACGGCGAGTACGTACCGCCTGCCAAAGAACTGGTCGATCTACGGAACTTCGTCGCGCATGGTGCCTTCGCCGCAGGGAAGAAGGGTGCCTCGATGACCACGGAGACGACGACCTACCTCCTCCACCGCCTCGCCCTCGCCGCAGACAAACTGTGGAGTGACACGAAAATTCACAAGTCCTTCAAGGAGTCCGCCATCACACCCCTCTTCTTGAAGGACGAAGAGGAATGCATTTACGTCGCCGAAATGCTGGGCCGCATCGAAAGCGGCAGGACGCCGGGCCAGGATATCGACCACCAAGACGCATGGAGACAACCGAGCAACGGCGCGACCAACGTGCCCTTGTTCCCAGGCTCTTCCGGGCCCACCGGTACAGCGTGAAAACCGGCCAGTTTGGGGTTGGCCGGGTCGTAGGACGGCGCCGGCCACACGCAGGGCCGACATCTCCCGTGGTTCCGTCGCGAGGCACAGCCCGCACGCATGCCACGAGGACAATGCGTGGATCCCGCGAAGGGCACTCACTCACGCCGGCATCACCATGAGCAGTTCATCCGAAAGGTGCGAGCACACTCGCTCGAAAGAGCGATCCATAGACCGGCCCCGGATTCGCCCCGCGAGCCGTACGTCCGTTCTGGGCGCGCGGGATCCCTCTGATCGAGACCACCGCGCGCTCCGCCGACGGTGGCATTGGGGCCGGGGCGGTCCAATACCCGAACTCATGTCCACCTCATGCCAAGCGCGGAGAGGGCGTCGAGTCGTTCCGGCGGAAAGGCAGCCCGCCGCTGCCGTGCTGTGAGGGCGACGCCGAGGGCTTGCAGCAGGGTGCGTTCGCAGGCCCCCGGTCCGTCGATCAGGTCCACGAAGTCGGAAGGCGCAGGCCATTGCCCGCGGTTCGCCGCCGGTGACGGGCCCGGCCGTCGTCGTGGCCGCTGCGATGCACTCGAACAGGTCGGACATGCCCCGGGCTCGCCCGCCGAGCGCAGAACACACGCCTGCTCCCACGCCGCCTGCATCGTGCCCATCGCGACTGCGGAGCCGCTGGTCCGCATGCCGGCGGAGCGTGGCCGCGAGCGTCGGAACGATCGGGGTACTGGCGAGACCGGACCTGAAAGAGATCTCGCGTGGCTCGCTGGCAACGCGCGGGACGGGCGCACAAGGCCCGGACCGCCAACACGCCTCTTCCGCCTCCCCGGAGGGGGTCCGGTTCAGTGTGTTGTTTCGGCGACGTGGTGTGCGCCGGTTCCCCTGGGGTGTGTTCCGCGTCATCATGGGACTTCGGAACGTGACGATCCCGGGGGGTGTGTGGTGGGTGATCACAGTAAGCCGGAGCAGCCGTTGGACAAGGGCGACCCGCCTCCCGGCAACGGGGACGGTCGCGTGCCGAAGCCCGAGGACCCCAAGGGCAAGCACAAGAAGGACCGGCAGGAGTGAGCGTCGATCCCGGCGACATCGTCGGCCATCGCCGCCGTGCGCTCGCGGCGATGGACACCGGCGACGCGTGGCCGAAGGACTCCCCGTGGCTGCGCGAGGCGGTCGAGACTCTGCCCCGCGACGCCTTCGCGCCCGACACTCTGTGGACCTGGGACGGCCAAGCCTGGCAGCGCGTGACCCGCGCCGGCGACCCGCAGGGCTGGACCCGGCTCGTCCACGCGGGCCCGGACGAGGCGACGATCACTCAGATCACCGACGGCGTCCCGTCCTCGTCCTTGTCGTGTACGTCGATCGTCGTCGACATGCTCGACTCCCTCGACCTCGAACCCGGCCACCGTGTCCTGGAGTTGGGCACCGGCACCGGTTGGAACGCCGCCCTGATCGCCCACCGCGTCGGCCCCACCGGACACGTCACCAGCATCGAGGCCGACCCCGCCCTCGCCACCGGCGCGGCCGCGACCCTGACCCGCGCCGGAGCGCGCGTGGACGTCCGGGTCGGCGACGGCGCCCTCGGCCGGCCCCCGGCCGCCCCCTACGACCGGCTGATCGCCACCTACGCGGTCGAACGCGTCCCCCGCGCCTGGATCGAACAGACCACCCCCGGCGGCGACATCGTCTTCCCCTGGACCCGCCTGGGCTACTTCGCCCTCACCATCGGCAAGGACGGCCGCTCCGCGAGCGGATGGCTCCACGGCCTCGCCCAATTCATGAACGCCCGCGGAACCCCCACTACCCCCACCCACCGACAGGTCCGCGCCGACCGTGACCCCGACCACGAACGCCCCCTCACCCGCGACCCACACCCCCTGCACGACGACGCGCATCTGATCTGGGCGCTGCGCTTGCGGCTGCCCGACGTTCTGTTCGACACCTCCGCCGATTCGCACGGCGTCCACGCCCGTCTCCACGACGGCACCGAGTCCTGGGCGACGATCACCACGCCGCCGAACGGTCGTCCGATCGCCTCTCAGGGCGGTCCGCGTCGCCTCGTCGACGAACTCGAGGCCGCGTGGGACGCGTGGACCGCGGCGGGCGCGATCGGACTGTACGAGCACGGCATGACCGTCACGGCCGACGACGAGCAGTTCGTCTGGGCGGGCGACCCCGACACCGGCACCCGATGGCCCCTTCCCGTGCCCGCGCCGCTCACGATCGGGTGAGGCCGGCATCCCCTGCGGCGCGGCCCGGCGACGGCGCGATCAGAGCCGCCCGGGAGTGACGTGGCAGCCGATCCACGTTTGTCACGCTTGGAGGCGTCCGCCCCGCGAGCCTCCGAGCAGGCAGCGTCAGCCGGATCCGGTGCCGGCGCCGGACACGTCGTCGTTCCTCCCGCACCCAAGACGGGGAAAGCCCTGATGCGCCCGTTCACAGCCTGGTAGACCATCGATTCCAGGACCACGCGCAGAGGGGGCACACCGTGGCCGACACACACCGCATCGTCGACGGGCGTTACGAACTCCTGCACCGCCTCGGCCATGACGGCATGGGTGAGGTCTGGACCGCCGACGACCTTCGATTGCACCGGACCGTCGCCGTCAAACTCCTCACCAAGAACGGGGACCCCGCGGCCGAGAGGATGTTCGTCCGCGAAGCCCAGGCCGCCTCCACCTTCAACCATCCCAACGTCGTAACCATCTACGACGCCGGCGGCGGGGCCGAAGGCGAACCCATGTACCTCGTCATGGAACGCCTCCACGGACAAGACCTTGCCCACCATTGCCGGGAGAACCTGCCCTCCATCGACCAGGTCGTCGACTGGACCCGCCAGATCTGCGACGCCCTCGAAGCCGCCCAGGCCGCGAACCTGGTGCACCGCGACCTGAAGCCCGCGAACCTCTTCCTCACCCACGAAGGCCGCATCAAGATCCTCGACTTCGGCCTCGCTCGCACCTACGCCACCATCACCGCCAGCGCAAGCGCCATGATCGGCACCACCCCCTACATGTCGCCCGAACGTTGGCAAGGAGGCGTCGGCGACCACCGCGGCGATCTCTACTCCCTCGGCTGCATCCTCTGCGAACTCCTCACCGGTAGAACACCTTTCGCCCACCACGAGGCATCCGGGCAGATGTACGCCCACCTCCACGAAGAGCCGCAAGCGCCGATCGAGCTACGCCCCGACGTGTCACCGCACCTGAACCAACTCGTCCTGGACCTCCTCGCCAAAAACCCAAAGGATCGCCCCACCAGCGCCACAGAGACACGCAACCGCCTCCCACCCCACGGCGACCAACGTCGACCGACAACCCAGAGCCCCAAAGAGACCGCCTACGTGCCTTCGACCACGGACACCGACCTCGACGACAACCCCAAGCGAACTCACGATTCGGGGGATGTCGGAGAGGCGGAGGAGTTGTATCGGCGTGCCCTCGCCGACGGATACGAGTACGCCGCCTTCGACCTCGCCTGGTATTTGGCGAGGTTGGGTCGCGTGGAGGAAGCGGAGGAGTTGTATCGGCGTGCCGTTGCTGCCGGGCACCGCTCTGCGGCCTACAACCTTGCGCTCCTATTGGAGAAGTTGGGTCGTATGGAGGACGCCGAGGAGTTGTATCGGCGTGCCCTTGCCGACGGCCACCATTCTGCGGCCACCGACCTGGCGAACCTCCTGACGAAGCTGAACCGCATCAAGGGCGCCTGACCGGCGAGGCGGATCGCGGCGCCGAGCGAGTTCTGTCCCCCAGGCCGCGGCCTCACGGCTGCTCCGTCCCGGCTGTTTTGAGAGTTCTTGTCGGTTGATCATGTGTTGACCAGTGCGTTTGCAGGATCTGGCATTTTGGATCTCGGGTGCGTGGCCTGGGTTTTGTGTCTTGCTCGGCTTTGGTCTGGCTTGTGGCCTGTGGTTTTGCAGGATTTGGGACGGATGGTCGGTTCGGTTGGGAAAGCCTGTGGACGGGGGCGGGTGTGTCGTCTCAGCGGGGTTGTGCGGGTGTGGTCCTCTGACCTGGGGTGCGGCACGGATTGAGAATGTTGTTTCGTGTTTCGTGGGCTGGGGTTTCGGTGTGTGGTGTCGGGTGTGTCTTTCGGTGGGGCGTCGGTTGACCTGCGGTGCTGCAGGGTGTGAGGGGGGCGGGCAACGCGGTTGAGAATTCCCTTTGGCGTCCCCTTCCGTCGGGCGCATGTGCGAATCGGGTCCGGGTCTTCGACACGCTCGGCCGTGAGACCTCGTCGTTCTCCGTCGGGAACGCCATCGAGTATCTGCTCGTGGACGAGGCCGGCCACGCCCGGGTCGGGCACTTCGACGAGAACCCGGCCGGAACCCGCCGCCGGAGCGCCATGGAAGTCCGTGTACGGGCACGCCCGGGCAGCGGCGTCCGACATGTTCGGGGCGTAGGAGTCGAACGAACGGACCGGGGATGCGGGTGCCGTTCGACGTCCGGGCGAGCCGGCCCCTCCGGACGAAGGCCCACGTCCGACACGTCCTCGTCGCCGCCGGAACCAACCTCGTCCGTTTCAGCGAATGCATACCGCCCGGCACCGTCCCGGCTCGAACTCCCAAGTTGACAGGTACGCCGCGCCAGGCTCGCCCGAGATGCGGGCGCCAACGCCCCGTTGCGGTTCGGTGGGTTCGGTTCCCGGGTTCGAGAGGACGACCGGACGCGGGGTGCGCGCAGCGGTGCCTCTTCTCAATGGCGGGTTCGGGGTGCGGTGCTCTGACATGGGGTGCGGCACCGATCGAGAAGATCGGCCTGTGCTTGGTGACATGGGGCTTCGGTCTGTGGTGGTGGGTGTGCCTTTCGGCGATGGGTCGGTTGACCTGCGGTGTCGCAGGGTTTGGGAAGGCCGCGCAACGCGAGGGGGAATTCCTCGTGGCGGGCGGTGTGTTCGCGCGTCGGAACCGTGTTCGCTGCGCCGCGTGTACCGGGTCCGAGAGGTCGGGACATCCCTGGCCGGGTTGGGGTGGGGCGGGCGGACGCCGCGACTGCTCCCGCGCCGACCCGGGTTTGCTCTGCCGGGACGCCCTGCGGACCCTGCAGTACGGGGCCGCCGTGGAGCTGAACGGTCGTGTGTGGGTGCCCACGGTCGCCGAGACCCACCTCGCCGCCGATCTGCCGGCCCGCACGGACCGCCGGCCGGACGGCGGCAGCAGCGCCGACGAGACCACCACCGAGGCGGCCCGCCTGGCCCGGCTCCACGCAGTGCGGGCCGGCCATGCCCATGCCCAGGACGCCGGCGAGCGTGTCGATTGCGGTGTTCGCCGCGCCGCGCCGATCGTCCGGGGACATCGCGGTGACCGTCGCGAACATCACGTCGTTCGCGCCGTCGAGTCCGGCGCGGGCGGCCGAGTGCCGAGTCGACGGACTGCCCGGCACCGGCCCCTGGGTCACTCGGCCGGTGCGCGGGCCGAAGGGCCCGGTCGCTCAGGTTCTGCCGGGTTTGCCCGTCGAGACCAGTAGGAGGACGGACGAGCCCGGTGCCACCGGTTCTGCGCCGCCCCGGGGGTGACTGCCGATCACCTGCCCGGCGGGAGCGTTCCAGTCCGTGTGCCGCATGATCGTGCAGCTCAGTCCGAGTCCGCGCAGCAGGCTTTCGGCCTGTTCGACCGGCATGCCGGCCAGGTCCGGCAGCGCGATGCCCGCTCCCGCGGTCTGCTCCTGCTCCTGTGTCGGAGTCGCATCGGCGCTTCCGCTCTTGGGGGTGCCGGTGGCGAGCGGGGTGCACGCCCCGTTCGCCGGTGGGGACAGGGACGGGGAGGCGCCGGGCGCGGGCGGCACGGGCTTCAGCGCGAAGGACCCCACCGTGGCGCACGCCAGCACGCAGCACGCCGCAGCGGTGCCGAGGAGCGCCCGGCGGGTGCGGCTGCGGCTGACGGCTCGCTCGATCGCGGCCGCGTCGACGACCGGCGCCGTCGGCCCGTCGGCGAAGGAGGCCACCGCGGCACGCAGCTCGGCTTCGAGGCCCGGCTCGAACGGGGCCGGTCCGGACGACGTGTTCCTCACTTCGTACCTCCGAAAGCGGCCGACGGCGTGTGCGGCGCCTGGGCGCCCGATACGGAATCGCGCAGCTTGGCCAGGCCGCGGGCGAGCTGGGACCTCACCGCACTCGAAGAGATGTCCAGGACGTCGGCGACCTGCCGGGCGTCCAGATCGTGCAGGTAGTACAGGACCACCACGCTGCGCATGCCCATCGGCAGCCCGAGCAGTGCCTCGATCAGTTCCGCGCGCAGATCCACCTGCCCGAACCGGTCCCGGGGGTCGGCCGTCTCGGGCACCCCCGACAGCCCGGGGCGCTCGCCCCGGCGCGACAGCCGCCGCCAGCGGTCGTTGGCCAGGTTGACCAGCACTTTGCGCACGTACGCCTCCGGCGAGTCCGCCACCGCGACCTTCCGCCAGTGTCGGCACGCCCGCTCCAGCGTCTCCTGCACCAGATCCTCGGCCACGTGCACGTCACCGGTCAGCGCATACGCGGTGCGGAACAACGCTCCCGACCGCTGTGCGACGAACTCCGTGAATCCGTTGCCCGGACCGCTCCTGCGAAACCTCACCCGCCGACCTCCTCTCCTCGTCCCGTCCCGATCACTGCCCCCATGACGGCGGAACGGGGCCGGGTGCTGCACCGAGCCGCCGGCAGTGACGTGAATCACAGCCGGGACGGAAGGGTGTCCCAGGACCTCGCGCCGCTGCCGCCCGGGGTGCGGGCGGGGCCCGGCAAAGCGGAGGGCCGCCGGGCGGGCGGCCCGCAGTCGGCCACCGATCTGCGTCCCCGCTCGCGGCGCGCACCGCACGCGCGAGTTCGTCCGGGCCGGCGGGGCGGGGCGCCCCGTCGTCGGGGTCGGCGCCCAGGATCCACCGGCCGTCGGCGACCTCGGCCGCGATCCGCTCGGCGGCCCGCGCCACCGTCGCGGTGTCGTCGGCGGACCCGTGCGACGAGATCCCGTGCCACTCCCCGGGATCCCACACGACCAGGACCTCGCCGAGGTGCACCGCGCATCCGAGCGGGCTGTCCTCGGCCCCGCCGCACGCCGCCACCCACCCCAGCAGTACCGCGTCGGTTGCTCCGTCCCGGCTGTTTTGAAAGTTCTTGTCGATTGATCATGTGTTGACCAGTGTGTTTGCAGGATCTGGGATTTTGGATCTTGGGTGCGTGGCCTGGGTTTTGCGTCTTGCTCGGCTTTGGTCTGGCTTGTGGCCTGTGGTTTTGCAGGATTTGGGACGGATGGTCGGTTCGGTTGGGAAGACCTGTGGACGGGTGGCGGGCTGTTTCGGTGGGTGAGGCCTGGGGCGTCCGGTCGGCGGGTCTTGGCCGCGGTTGAGGTGAACCGGTGTCGCTGGAGTGGCGGTTCCTGTGGGGCGTCTTTCGGGTTCCTGTCGGGTTTTCCTGTCTGGTTTTCCTTACGACTTTCGGGTGGGGTTGTCGGTCTGACGTCTGAGCCTGTCGTGTGCCGAGGCACGCTGGTTGTCACATCGGCACGGTTGTTCGCGTGGATCTCTGCTCGGAGGGACACGTTTTTGGGCAGGTCGGGGAGTGGTCGGAGCGATCCGGCCGGTGACAACACGTGTGCCTTGTCGGTCGATGGTGACAAGCGGTGTGCCGATCCGGTGACAACCTGCGTGCTTCGTCGGCGGGAAATCGCAGCTCGACGCGGTCGTTGGTGACAACCAGCGTGCTTCGGCACATCCGGTGTCCTGCGTCGCCGGGCGCCTCCGCCCACACGCCCGAGGGGTGACCCCGGCGTGCGGCTCCCGGCACCGGGCCCCTGCCCCCGGGTCAGGGGCCCTCGTGCTTCCCCACAGCGCGGATCGCAACGGTCTCGGTGAGGAGGGTCCGCCGGTGTCGGAGCCTCGCGCCGGTGGACTGGTACGCCGTACGGACGGTTCGGGCGCGGGCGCGAAATCGGTTCGGGAACACGGTCATTGCTGGAAGTAGGGATCGAGGACGGACACGATCACGACGCTGCTCCCGGCCGCTCGGGGCGTGTTCGTGACGGAGTGGACGTCGAAATCGGTGATCGTGCCGGTGGTGGAACGTGCGTCGGTGAGTCGCAGCCGGGAGGAGAAGTAGGGCAACGGGTCCTGGTCCGAGAACCGCGCATGCAGGCTCACGCGGGACGGCAGAGTCGCCTCGATGGTGCACGGGTATTCGTGGACGACCTGCGTGGAAGGGGTTCGGGGGGTGGACGGCGCGGGCGCGGGACACGGGGAGGTACCCGGATCCACGAAATCGGCTCCGGGGCGGGACCAGCCGGCGGCGGTCAGGGCGTCGGCGACGATCGTTGCGTGCGTTGCCCGGGGTCCGTCGAGTACGTACGCGCGCACGATCTCGCGCTCACAGCGGACCTTGCTCCACCTCCCGCCCCCTTCGCCGAAGAACGACGGACGCTTCAACATGGCACCGCACACGTCCGACACCGCCTCGCCACGGCGCTCGGCGTGCCCGCCCAGCGACTGTTCCAGCGCCGTGTACGCGGCCTCGACGTCGCGTACGGCCGTCCGCTGGGCCGCACCGACCTCGGGCGCACCGGCGACCCTGTCGACGTCGGGCGCATGCGGAGTCTTCGTGTTCTGCGCGCACGAGCACCGGCAACACCGGCGGCCGTGGTCGACATCTGACCCTGATGCCCCGGCCTCTACACGAGATCCAGAGTCGGGTCCGCCGGGATCAACAGGCCCCGGAAAGGCGGCGGCGGTACGCGATGCGGGCCGGCTGTGAGGCGACCGTCTCCGAGACCGTCCGGGCCCACGGGATGCGCAACTGCCGCTACCGCGGCATTGCCAAGACCCATGTCCAACACGTTCTCGCCGCCGCTGGCACCAACATCGCCCGGCTCAGCGGATGCCTGCCACCAGGCACGATGCCCACCCGAACACCCAGAGCTCCCAGCCGTTTCCAACGACTCTGCGACGAGCTCGCGATCCCCCGGAATCACTGACCCACAGAAGATCGCCAACAGCATCCAAGATCAGCGACAGAGCCGACGAACGTGCTCAGTTGATGATGCGCTGACCACGGGTTTCCGTCAGTCCGCAATGGACGGTCGACAGCTTCGGACGGCCGGGCACAGCTCATGCCACCTTGATGACAACCTTGCCCGAGGTGTGACCGTTCTCGACGGTGGCGAGGGCGGCCGGGGCATCGGAGAGCGGATGGACCGCGGTGATTACGGGTGCGAGGAGTCCGTCGAGGGCCAGCCGGGCCGACCGCTCCAGGTTCTCGCGGTCGACGCGACGCTCGACGAAACGCCCACCGAGATCGGGCACAGACATATCACCCACAGCGATGACGTTGCGGGGATCCTGGGCCAGCGGAGCGACCGTCCGCAGCGAGGTGCCTCCGGCCAGGTCGACGATCCCGTCGAAGCCGTCCGGAACCAGCTCGCGTGCCGCGGCGGCGACGTCCTCGGCGGTGTAGTCGATGAACCGCACCCCGATGGCCTCGGCGTGCTCGCGTTTGGCGGTACTCCCGGTGCCGATCACACGCAGATCGCGCCCGATACCCAGCCGGGCGACGGCAAGGCCGACCCCGCCCCCGACTCCGTTGACCAGGACCGTGGCACCGGCCGGGAGGCCGAGCTGGTCGAGCACGTCCACCGCGGTCGTCCCGGCTACTGGCAGCGTTGCCGCCACGGTCGTGGACAGACCCTCCGGGATGCGCGCGGTGTTCGGCGCGGACAGCACCGTCGTCTCGGCGTAGGTGCCGCCACCGGTGAGTGCGAAGCCGAAGACCGCGTCACCCACCTCGAGCCCGTCGACGTCCTCGCCCCGGGCGAGAACGATTCCGGCTGCCTCCATGCCCAGCACGCGGGGAAACGGACGCCCGCCGTCGAGCCCGTCGACCAGACCCGAGCGCAGAAGGTGGTCGAGGGGATTCACGCCGGCGACATCGACCCGGATCAGCACCTCGCCGCGACCGGGGACGGGATCGGGACGATCGAAGAACTCCTGCACCTCGGGCCCGCCATACCTGCCGAAACCCCACGCCTGGCCCATCTTCTGCCGCCTCTCGTACCACCGACCCGGTGATTCCGGGCGTTGTCACCATCCTCACCTCTGACATTGACGTGAGGGGCAACCGACTGAGATGCAGATCACATCATCAGGCCGACTGCGCCACCGATTCCGGGCCCGTGGACAGCTCCGCCCGGTGTCGGCTGTTGGCCCTGATCAGCACGTCGAGTGCATCCCGGGTTTCGATCAGGTGCGCGATGTCGGCGTCGATCCGGTCGCGCTCGCGCATCATCGCCGTGAACGTCTCCTCGGCGACGCCCAGGTCACCCGGGACGTCCACACACGGCAGCACAGTCGCGATCACCCTGCTGGACATACCCGCGTCGAACAGCTGTCGGATGAGTGACACGCGCTGGACCGCAGCATCGGAATAGTGACGCTGCCCCGCGTCGGAGCGTGAGCTGGTCAGCAGGCCCTGCTCTTCGTAGTACCGCAGTGAGCGCGGACTCACGCCCGTGCGCTTGGACAACTCGCCTATCCGCATCCCTGAGAGCCTACGCCCGCGTGCTCAAGGTTCAGACCGCCGTCGAGTCATGGACGCTCGCGGACACCCCCACGGCCGCAGGGTTGTCCTCCCGGTCCCACGACTGAGCACGTTCGTCGGCTCTGTCGCTGATCTTGTGACGTTGGAGCCGTTCGATCGTTTCTGGTGGGTGTGCTGTTCTGGGGGATGGCAGCGGATTCTGCCTCATTTGAC
>NZ_JBHZAE010000006.1:0-20825 GCF_042754105.1 Embleya sp. NPDC059237
TGGACCGGCTGGTTCCTCACCGACAACGGCTACTTCCGCCACTGGGCCGACGACCGCGCCGGACTGTCCCCCGACCACATCCTCGGCATCCCACTCCCCCAATTCGGCATGACCTGGGTACCCGCACCCCTACGCAGCCTGTGGCACTACCACGCCGAAATGTGGTCATTCCACACGCATCTGGAGGCTCCGCACGACTACCAGTCCAACCCGTGGAGTTGGCTGGTCCTCGGCCGACCGGTGCTCTACTACAACGAGACCCTGCGCCAGGGCACGGCCGGATGCGGCGAGCAGGAGTGCTACCGAACCATCATCGCCATCGGCACGCCGCTGTTGTGGTGGACCGGGGTGGTCGCGGTCGGCTACCTGCTGTTCCGCTGGGCGGGCCGACGCGACTGGCGCGCGGGCGCGATCCTGTGCGGGCTGGCCGCCGCCTACCTCCCCTGGATGGCGTACCAGCAACGCACGATCTTCCTCTTCTACGCCGTCGCGTTCGTCCCGTTCCTGTGCCTGGCCGTGACCATGATGCTCGGCGCACTCCTCGGCCCACCCGGAGCCACCGAACGCCGACGCGCCCGGGGCACCGCCGCAGTCGTCGCGATCATCGCCCTGATCGCCTGGAACTTCCTCTACTTCTACCCGATCCTCGCCGGCGAGACGATCGGCCGAAGCGCGTGGCTGGACCGCCTGTGGTTCGGCACCTGGATCTGAGCCGGCGAAGTAGCGCCGTCAGCGGGCCCCTTCGACATGGGCCGCCAGATTGGCCAGTGAGGAGGCGATCCCGGCCTCGTGTACCGCCTGATCGATCCCGGCCGGCACATCCGTGGCGGTGACGGTCACCTCGGTCCCCGCACCGGCGGCAGCGAGGTGCCAGGTCATCGTCATGGTTCCCGCGTACGCCGGATCGTCGGCCTCGAACACCGCCCGCTGCACCACACGTTCCGACGGCACCAGGTCGGCGAACGCGACGTCGACGACATCCGTCGCATCCGAGGTCTTGCCGGGGCCGTCGGTGGCGTCGAGGTACGTGAGGACCATCCGAAACCCCCCACCGGGCCGGGGATCCCACCGCTCGATCCGCCCGCGCATACCGCTCGGCGGCAACCACGCCTCGAGGGATTCCCGGTCGAGGAGGGCACGGTAGACGGCCGCCGGCGCCGCCGCGATCACCCGACTGACCCAATCGATCCTGTCCATGGCCCGAGTCTAAAGTTGCCGACCCGGCAGGGCATCCGGCGATCACAACAGGCGGGTGGCGCGTAGGAGATTCCATACGGCCGTCACTCGGAAGCGGTCCTGGAAGGCCACGTACTCGGGTTCGCGCACATGCGGGGCCCACTTGAGTTTGAAGGCTTCCTGGGTCCGCGCCGGGTACAGTTCGCGCCCACGCTTGGTCCCCTGTCGAAGCATCCACGCGAACAGGGGGGAGGCGCTGGGGGGTTCGTGCTCGTCCGCGAGTCCGACGAACGGCGCGAGCCCGAGGTGGAGCCAGCCCGCGCCCTCCTCGGTGAAGGTGTTCAACGCCGTGAGGGTGATCAGTTCATGGGTGCCGACGGGCGCTTGGGGGCGGCGGCGCGACAGGTCGCACAACCACCCCGGTCGACTTCCCCACGCGGGCGCGTACGTGATGTAGGCGACCACTTCCCCGCGGTGCCGGGCCAGGAAAGTACGGCGCAACCTCCGGCCGATTCCGCCGTGTTCGCCGACCATGAAGGACAGTTGCCGAACGAGTCGGCCCTTCTCGCGCAGCCACTCGCGGTCGATCCGCTCCAGGGTGTGTCGGTCTGGAACGTCGTCGGATCCCACCTCCGTGACGACGACCCCTTCCCGTCGGGCCCGGGAGACATTCTGCCGGACCTTGGCGAGGGGTTTGCCGCGCAGCGTGAAGCGGGACAGGTCGATGCCGTACGCGACGCCGAGTTGGTTCACCGCGAAGCCGCGGTCGGCGTAGAGCCCGATGTCGTGCGAGCGCAGCTGAACCGCGGTCAGCACCCTGCGCCGGCCGGGGCCGCGGTCGAGCGTGCGCAGGTATTCGTCGAGCAGCGCCCCTCGGTGCGCGGGCGCCGCGAAGGGTCCGGCGAACTGGAGGTGGTGGCGCCGCCCCGGCAAAAACGCGACGAGCCCCGGGACGCCGCTCCCGTAGTGGTGCCGCGTTCCTGTGTTGACCGCCAGGAAGGCGCTCGGATGGTCGGCGTGCGCACGCAACATCCCGATCGGGTCCTGCCCGTCCGCCATGGCAACCGCGACCCCGGTCGCCGCCCCGGTACCGCCGGGCGCGGGCCCTCGGCTTCCGCCGGCCACGCCCCGCTGTACCGGCACCACGCCGCTGTCGCCGTCGCCGCCCTTCCCGTTCCCGCGATGCCGGTCGTTCCGGACGGAAGGCGGCTCTTCTGTGCCGAAGGTCATGGCTTCCCCAAGCTGAGGCGGTCGTGTCGCAGGGTCAAACGAGCCGTCCGGAGGTGCTGACACGCCTTCACCGCGAAAAGGCCGGGAGGTTCACTCGTTCCACGTCGCGTACGGGGCGACTTGGCGCAGGCGGACGCGCTCGGCGCGGCAGGCCCGGGCAGTGACGGTGGGCGGGCCCCGAAGGAACCCGCCCACCGCTACGACGTCGACCGTGTACCCGTGTCGGCTACGGCCGGTTCTCGACGGTGACCGACTCGGCGTCCGCGTGCACCACGAGATGGTGCCGCGTGTCCGGTTGGTCGGACAACCAGGCGATCCGGTTCTCCACGTCCACGACGACCCGGGCGGGATGTTCGCCGTGGGCCCGGGCCACGTGTTCGCGCATCGCCACCTCCTCCGCGTGCAGTCGGGCCGGGGCGCCGGCGGGCAGACCGTAGACGTAGGCCAGTCCGCCGGTGGGCCAGTCGGCCGTCTCCAGGACCGCCCGATCCAGTCGGCTTGCGCCGTCCACGACCTGGGACAGGCTCATCTTCGGCGCGGGTCGGCGTTCCAGGAGGAAGGCCCGCCGATCGGCGCCGGATTGCAGTTCCAGCACACTCGGCGGGGACACCATGCTGACGTTGCGGAACGCGGCGCACAGCCGATCCCCCGCCAGCACCTGGAAGTCGACGAACAGCAGATCGCCCTCGGCTCCGCCCGGTCGGGCCTCCACGCGCAGTTGCCCCTCGGTGGGGAACGGGGCGAAGAGGTCCATGCGGACCAGGCCGTGCGGATACGGCACCACATTGGGCCCGACCTGCGGGTACGGCAGCCAGAACACCCGATCGGCGATGATGTGCGTCGCCGCGTCGAGCAGCCCGGGATGGGTGAACGTGCCGGGGACGGAACCCCGTTGCGCGTCCAGGATCCCGAAGGCGCCACCGCTGCCGTAGCCGACCTCGGTGAGGTAGCGGAAGGCCGGGCCGTGTGGCAACCGATGTGTGAGGTAGGGCAGTTCGGCCGGCTGCGCATCCGCCAGCGGTGGCAGCGGAGCCGGCATTTCGGGCCGGTCGAACGTGATCGTCGCCTCGGCGACGAGTTCGAACCTGGACAGCGCCTCGTTCCGGGCCGGCCGCCACATCAGCAGGCTGACGTGCACGTCCCGGCCCCGATCGGCCATCGGCTCGACCCGGGTGAGCAGCCGGGTGGGGCTCACCACCGGGATCCAGCGCTGGAGGCGCAACTCCCGCAGGCCGGTGGCCCGCAGGCCGGTGTACGTACTCGCCGCCTGGAACAGGTGATCCACCGTGCACATCATCGGCAACACCGGCAATGTCCAGGTGGGACAGTGGTCCAGCACCCACGGATCGGCATCGGGACTGACCACGAACTCGCGTTCGGCCGGGCCCGGTTGCGGCTCCGGGACGAGCGCCGCGACCTCGGCGACCGGCTGGACCGGCTCGATCGGCGGGGCCGGCGGGATCGACGGCGTCGGCAGGGTCGGAGCGGCCGAGGCAACCGGAGCAACCGGTCCCGCCGAGTCCGCCACCAAGGCCTCCGTTTCCGCTCCATACGACTGTTGGAACGCGCCGGCGACTTCCAACAACGCCCGGGTCGCCTGCCGCTGAACCTCCAGGAACAGCAGGTGATTCTCATGCCGGGTGTTCATGAAATGCACATGCGACCTGCCGACGGCCCGCTGATGCGCACTGAGCGCGGTCGGCACCAGAGTCTCCTCGACCGAACCCACCGGCACGGACACCGGAACGGGAGCCGGAGCGGGAGCCGGAGCCGGAGCCACAACCGAACCAGGAGCGGGCCCCGGAGCCGCCACCGGCACGGCCACCGCAGCCGGAGCCACCGCCGGGCCCGCACCTCCGCCGATCTCCGCCGCCGGCACCGCCCGAGCCGCGGGCAGCGTCACGAGTTCCCGCGCCGGCCGCGCGTCCTGAAGCCGAAGCACGGTCCTGAGGTCGAAGAACGCGATGCTGGACAACCGCCTGGCAGGCGTCGGCCCCTCCGCCCTTCGTCCCAGGGTCGCCACACCCGTCGCCGCCGGAGCCGTATCCCCGGCGCTCAGCAGGAGTTCGGCCGGAGGCGCACCCAGCGGGGCCACGGTCACCTTCGCCCTCGCCAACTCCGCCCGCGGAAACGCCTGTGCCCCCACGGCCGGCACGGTGCGGTGATACAGCGCCACCGCGGCGCACGCCACACTCAACAGCCCGGCCGCGCAGTGCGGACGACCGAACAGGCCGGAGGGATCCAGCCGGTCCGGCCGATCCGCCGGCGCCGACGAAGGATCGAGGTCGCCGACCACCAGGTCGACGGCGCCCGCTCCCGCATCGGCGCCGGCCTCGTCCTCGCCCTGCGGATCGATCAGGGCAAGGATGGGGTCGCCGTCCCGGCGCGCGTGGTCGAGCCGCTTGAGGGCCAGCACCACCGCCGCGTTCCCCTCGGCTCCGGGGAGCCCGAGATCGCGGACGACCGACCGATGCACCACCGTCGAGGCGAGGTCGACCGCGCCCACGAGCGCCGCGTCGCTCGCTCCGCTGCCGATCGCGTCGACCGCGAGGTCGAGCGCCCGGATCCCGGATGCCTCCTCCGCGCAGACCGCGACACTGGCGTCGGTCAGCCGAAGTTGCGCGCTGATCCGGTTGGCGGCGATGTTGCCCAGGCCCCCGAGGGACCACGGCGGACAGTTCAACGGATCGGCGACCCGCTCCTCGGAGGATGCCGCGGCCGCCGCCGAGCGGCGCGCGTCCACGGTCGTACGGTTGTGCCAGACGGAGAACTCGGCGTGCACGGTCGCACTGCCGACGCCCACGAGCACCATGGTGCGCTCGTCGGGCAGGGTCAGCGCGCGGGCGGCATCGCGCGCGGCCTCCAGGACCAGCAGGTGTTCCCCGGAGGTCTGCAGCATGTCGTTGGGCGGCATGCGCAGGCCGTCCACGCGCAGTTCCACCGTGCGCGGCGGCCGCAACCTCGGCTCACCGGTCAGCAGCGCCTCGACGAAGTCGCCGGTGGTGTCGCCGTCCCCGACGCGGGCGCCGAGGCCGACGATCGCCACTTGGTGCCGGCGGCGCGCGGCGGGGCCGGGCACGGCCACGCCGGGGAAGGAGGTCGCCGCCCGGTCGGCGGTGTCCCAGGCATCCACGACCAGGTGCGCATTGACCCCGCCGAACCCGAAGCCGCTGACCGCGGCCCGCCGCAGCCCCCGCCATTCCTCCGGCCCGGCCAGTGGCCGCAGCGGTGTGCCGCGCAGGGCCTCGTTGGCGTCGTCGGCACCGACGGTCGGCGGCAGTGTGCCGTGTTCCATCGCGCCCAGCACCTTGAGCAGCGCGGCCCCGGACGCGGCGGTGAGCGGATGACCGAGGTTGCCCTTGACCGACCCGATCGGCAGATCCGTACGCTCCGCGAAGATCCGGGCCGCGCAGCCCAGTTCCACGGTGTCGCCGACCGCCGTGCCGGTGGCGTGGCACTCCAGCAGCGACACCGTCTTGGGGTCGATCCCCGCGGCCCGATAGGCCAGACTCATCGCGCGTTGTTGCTGACCGCCGTCCGGGACGAGCATGCCGCCCCGACCGCCGTCGTTGGTCGCCCCGATCCCACGGATCACGCCCAGCACGGGTACATCCGCGGCCAGCGTGTCCTCCAGTCGCATCAGGGCGACCATCGCGGTGCCCTCGGCGGGCACGAGGCCGTCGGCCTCCCGGTGGAAGGGCCGCGACCGCGCACTGGGGCTCAGTGCCCCGAGCCGGCCCATGCCGTGGCTGATGATCTCGGGCGCGCCGCCGTTCAGCGCCCCGGCGACCATCAGGTCCGCCTGCCGGAAGTGCAGCTTCCGGCAGGCGAGTTCGATCGCGTACAGCGCGGAGGCGCAGGCCGCCTCCAGGACCACCGCGCCGGCCCGCAGCTCGAAGGCCTGGGCCACGAGTTGCGCCGGCAGGCCGAAGCAGAATCGGCTCATCGGGATCGGCGAATGCCGGTCGTGCCGGGGCCACTCGGCCCGGACCTCGGCCGGCTGCGACCGCAGCCAGACGTCCTCGGCGTACGCGACCATCGACGTGGTCGGGCACGAGATGTTGCCCAGGACCAGGCCCGTGCGTCGGTGCAGCCCGAGCCGGTCGACCTCGGCGAGCGCCTGCCGGGTCGCGTGCACGACCCAGCGCACGGTCGGGTCCAGGCCCTTGATCTGCTCGGCGTCGATGGCCAGGCCGTACGGGTCGAAGCGCTCCTCGAACCCGGTGACGTGGCCGAACACCGTGCTCGCCGGGTCGGCCCCGCTCCACTCGGGCCCCGCCGTCGGGCGCCCGATGGAGAACGGGGTCAGCCGTACCGCGCCCGAGACCACGGTCTCCCACAGTTCGGCGGGCGTGTGTGCTCCGGGCAGGACGCAGCCGCGTCCCACGATGGCGATTGCGGGGAAGTCCATGCCCCTCACGCGTCCGTCGAGATCAGCGCGGGCCGGGTCGCGGTGGACAGGTCCGGACGGTAGATCATCTCCACGCCGCCGAGCACGGCCAGGACCCGTTCCACGCCGTCCTGTTCGAAGGTGAGCCAGATGTCGCAGACCGCGTCGTCGGTGCCCTGCTTGACGCTGCGCACGGTGCACTTCACCGGTGTCGTCACGGCACCGGTCGACACCACGCGCACCTCACGGATGCCCATCGGCAACGACTGCACGCTGGCCGAGGACAGCACCCACAGGCAGGCCGCCTGGAGTGCGCCGTCCATCACGAGCGGGTCGGTCCGCCAGGTGTCCTGCGCCCAGCCGAGGTGCCGCGCCCCGATCAGGTCGCACGTCGCCCCGGTGGAATTCAGCCCGGTGATCGTGTCGATGGCGTGGAAGCTCGGGCCGTGGAAGAGCATCGCTCCGTCGTAGACGGCGCTGCCCGGGTGTACCTCGAAGTTCTCGTCGACGGGCTCCGCGGCCGGGGCGGTCAGCTTCGCCGCCTCGCCCGGACCCGCGAGGGCCGAGTAGTGCAGCGCGCCGTCGGGGCTCTTGAGTTCCAGGCGCAGCGTGGTGTCGGGGTGGGTGCCGTCGGGACGCACGTGCACCCGCAGTCGGGTCTCCTCCGTCCCGAACTTCTCCAGCGCGATGGTGCGCAGTACGCGCAGGTCGCGGACCAGGAGGGAACCGTTGTCCGGCAGCGCCTCGCGCGCGGCGGCGGCGAACCATTCGAGGACCAGCGCCACGGGCACCACGGGGCGTCCCGCGATGCTGTGGTCGATCAGGTACGGGTGGGTGTCGGCGCCGACGACGATCTCGGTGACGTCCGGTTGGTCGGTCGGGTCACCGGCGGGGGTGGCGGCGCCGGCGGCGATCGAGACGCAGGCCGGGCCGGGTTGTTCGAGTTCGGTCATGAACGCCTTGACGCCGGCGGCCTCTTCGAGGAGCGGGACGCCGAGCCGGCGGAAGTGCTCGGCGTGCGCCGGGGACACCATGCCGGCCGCCCACGGGCCCCAGGCGACGGCCTTGACCGTGGTGCCCGGGCGGTGCGCCGCCTCGGTCGCGGTGATCTGCTCCATGGCCTGGTTGGCCGCCGCGTAGTCGCACTGTCCGGCGGTGCCCAGTCGCGCGCTGACCGAGGAGAAGGCGCACACCAGGCGCACCGGGTCGTCGGCGGTCAGGTCGAGGAGGGTGCGGAATCCGCGCACCTTCGTGTCGTAGACGGTGGTGAACTGGGCCTCCGTCTTGGCCACGATGTTGCTGTCGGCGATCACGCCGGCGGCGTGGATGACCCCGGTGATCGGGCCCCAGTCGCGGCGTACCTCGGCCAGCGCCTCGGCGACGCGCTCGCGGTCGGTGGCATCGGCGGTGACGTAGCGGGTCTCCGCGCCGGCGACGGCCAGCTCGTCCAAAGTGCTGCGGATCTCGCGGGAGGCGAGCACGCGGCCGGAGGCGACGGCGAGTTCGGCAAGGGTCGGGGTCGCGCCGGTGTGCTCGTCGCGCCGGCTGCCCAGGATCTGACGGATGGCGGTCTCGTCCGCGGCGCCGCGCAGTTCGTCGTCCTCGTCGACGGGGCGGGTCCGGCCCAGGAGCAGGAACTTCGGCCGGTGTGCGCGGGCCAGGGCGAACAGGCAGGATGCGGTGATGCCGCGGGCCCCACCGGTGACCACGACCACGGGGTCCGGCCCGAGGTCGAGCGGCCGGGGCGTGCCCATCGGCTCGGTGCTGCCGCGCAGCAGCGCGCGCGAACCATCGGCGGCCAGCGCGACGTCGGTGACGTCGTCGCCGTGCAGAAGTTCGGTGGCGATGGCCTGGGCGATGTCCTGCGGGACGCGCCCGGCCCGGTCGATGTCGATCGTCTTGATCGAGGCGTGGGCCCATTCGTTCGCGGCGGTACGGGCGAGCGCGGCGATGCCCGCGCAACCCTCGCGACCGCGCACGCCGGAGGTGCCGAACGCGCCGCCGGTGTCCTGGACGACGACCAGTACGCCGCCTCGGCGGTCCATCGCCGAGGCGATGGTGCGCAGGGTCGTGAAGACCTCGCGGGTGGGTGCGTCCGGGTCCTGCTCGGGGTCGATCCCGCGCAGGCCGGCGAGGGAGATCACGGCGGTGGAGTCCTCGGTCACGCGGTCGGTGACGGAGGCTTTGATGCCTTCGCGGCGCAGGGTCTCGGCCAGGCATTCGGCGACGCCGGTGCCGTCGTCGGTGATCAGCAGCGGTTGTTCGCGCAGGCCCTTGAGCGCGGCGCCGGCGGCGGCCTCGACGGGTACGAGGGTGGTGCCGGTGCGCAGGACCGTGAACTGCGGCGCCTCGTGCTTGCTCTGCGCGGGAATCTGCTCCTGCGGACGAGCGGCCGGCGCGGCGGGGGCGGCGACGGGCGCCTGGGGCGGCGCGGGGGTGGCGTCGGGGGTGCGCATCGAGGTGATCTTCTCGGCGATCGCCGCGATGGTGCGCAGCCGGGCCAGGTCGGCCGGATCCACGTCGGCCTCACCCGGGAAGTGGTCCCGCAACCGGGTCAGGATCTGCACCCGCTTGATCGAGTCCACACCCAGGTCCACCTCCAGATCCATCTCGGGCGTGAGCATCTCGACCGGGTAACCGGTCAACTCCGCCACGATCGCCAACGCCACATCCGCGCCGCTCTCCTGAACCGGAGCCGGCGCCGGCGCCGGAACGGCGGCCGGAGCAGGGGCGGGAGCGGCCGCGAGCGCCGGTGCCTGGGTCGGGGCCGGGATCTGCGCCATCGCGGGTGGCGCCTGGACCACACTCTGGTGCGCGACGGGCGCGACGGGCGCGACCGGAGCCGGAGCAACCGGCGCCGCGGGCACGGGCGGCCGGGCCTGGGTGACCGGGGCCGGCGCCTGGTACGCCGTCGGCATCGGCGGCGCGGGGCTGATCTCCAGAGCCGGCGGCCGGGCCTCCAGCGCGCGCGGGCCCGGGGCGATGGGCGCCGGCATCTCGACCGGGGCGTGCGTCGGCGCGGCCGCGGCTCGCGGCTCGGCTCCGGGCCGCCAGGCCATCAGCGCGTCGAGCGAGGTCTTGGCCAGGTCCAGGTAGGAGGCGTGACTGGCCGAGGTCGTGCTCTGGTACGCGCTGTGCGCGTCGCCCGCCTGGCGCTGGACCTCCAGGAACGCGTGCAGCCAGGCGCCGGAGGCGGTCACCGGCGACCAGGTGGACCCGGACGAGGTGACGTCGTGCGTCGTCGGTTCCGCGGCCGGCGGGTCGTAGCGCACCGGCACGGCGGGGGCCGGCTGTACCGGAACGGGCGCCGGTACATAGGCGGGCGCCGGTGCCGGCGCCGGTGCGGCGGCCGCGAACTGTGCAGGAGCCGCAGGGGCAACCGGAGCCGCGGGCGCAGCCGCGACCGGCGGCGCCGCCTGCACCCGAGCCGGCGGAGCCGCCTGCGTGACGGCGAGCGGCGCCGGCGGCATCGGCCGCGCGGCGGCGGCCGGCGGCGCCGGGCTCGTCGTCGCGGCGGCCGGCGGGAACCCGGTGCCCGACTGGTGGACCACGGGCACGGCGGGGGTGCTCTCGCGGTGGCCCACATCGGGGTTGGGACCGGAGATGGGGATGGTCATACCCGTCCTTGTCAGCGATGGCGAAGGAGTGCTCGAGGTGAACGAGGCCCACAGCGGGGCGAAGTCCAGGGGGCGACCGGCGACGGCCAGCGCGCCCAGGACGCGGTGCAGTGCGGTGAGTCCGGATCCCCGGGTCTGGTCCGCGCTCAGCGCGAGGTGGGGCCGGTCCGCGAGGATCCTGCCGACCAGGCCGGTGAGTACGGTGCCCGGGCCGGCCTCGACGAACGTACGGACGCCGTCGTCGTGCATGGCCAGGATCATGTCGGCGAACCGCACGGAGGAGGTCACGTGATCGTGCAGCACAGTGCGGATCGCGGACGCCTCGCCGGGATACGGCCGGGCGTCGGCGTTGCCGTAGACGGCCATGCGCGGCGTCGCGAACTCGTACCGCTCCAGGGTGGGCCGCCACCCGGTGGTCGCGGACTGGAGCAGCGGGCTGTGGAAGGCGCAGGAGACGGCGAGCCGTTGGGTCCTGAGCCCCTGCTCCAGCGCGCGCTTCTCCACCTTGACGATCGCGGATTCCGCGCCCGAGACGACGTGCTGCGTCGGGGAGTTGTAGTTCGCGACCCAGGCTCGGCGGATGCCGCGGACCAGATCGTCGGCCTCCTTCGCGGAGGCGGTGACGGCGAGCATCGCGCCCGACACCTTGCCCGCGTCGCGCAGGAGTTCCCCGCGGGCCCGGGCGAGGGCCATCAGGGTGTCGTCGTCGTAGACGCCGGCCGCGTGCAGCGCGGAGAGTTCGCCGAAGCTGTGCCCCGCCACGCAGTCGGGTTCGAAGCCGACCGCGCCCAGGATCTCCCGCATCGCCAACGCGTGGGCGGCGAGCGCCGGTTGCGCGCATTCGGTGGCCTTGAGCCGTTCGGACTGCGCGCGTTCGCCGGCCTTGTCCACGGCCGGCGGCGGGAAGACGAGGCGGTGCAGCGGGTGTCCGTCGATCTCGAAGCCGGCCAGCCGGTCCCACGCGGCGAGCGCGAGCGGCTGGTGCAGCACGACGTCCATGCCCATTTCGGGGTACTGACTGCCCTGCCCCGGGAACAACAACGCGATCTTGTCGGTCGAGGCGGGACCGCACGCGTAGCGCACGCCACCGGGCGTGTGGAAGGCCGCCCGAGCGTCGGCCGCGATCCGGCTCCGCGCGTCGGCCGCCTGGGCCCGGAGGTCGTCCTCGTCGCGAACGACCAGGCACAGCCGGTGCGTCGCCCCGGCGTCGAAGGCGAGTTGGGTGCGGCGCGCCAGGTCCGCCGGCGGCGCGGTGTCCGCGGCCAGCGCGTCCAGCGCCGTGACCAGCGCGGGGCCGGAATCGGCGCTCAGCAGCAGCAGTTCGCTGGGCGCGCTGCGGGTGTACCGCTCGCCCGCCGCGGCGGTTTCCGCCGTGCGGTGCTCTTCGAGGGTGACGTGGAAGTTGGTTCCGCCGAACCCGAAGCTGGAGACCGAGGCCCGCCGCGGGTGGTCGGTGCCGCGGATCCAGGGCCGGGTCCGGGTGCTCAGGTAGAAGGGGCCCTTCTCCAACTCCAGGGAGGGATCGGTACGGTCGGCCTTGATCGTGGGCGGCAGGATCCGGTGGTGCAGGGCCAGGGCGGCCTTGGCCAGTCCGACGGCGCCGGCGGCGGTCCGGGTGTGGCCGATCTGCGACTTCACCGATCCCAGCGCGCAGCGCGCGATGTCGGCCGGGTCGCCCGTGCCGAACACCTCCTGCAGGGCGGTGACTTCGGCGGTGTCGCCGGCCTTGGTACCGGTGCCGTGGGCCTCGATCAGCTCCACCGTCGCGGGGCTGTAGCCCGCGCTGGCGTAGGCCCGGCGCAGCGCGCGGACCTGTCCGGCGACGGCGGGGGCGTAGATCGAGGATCCGCGTCCGTCGGAGGAGGTGCCCACGCCGCGGATCACCGCGTAGATCCGGTCGCCGTCGCGTTCGGCGTCGGTCAGGCGCTTGAGCATGACCATGGCCACGGCCTCGCCCAGGAGGGTGCCGTCGGCGTCGGCGGAGAAGGGCCGGCACTCGCCCGACGGGGACAGCGCCGGGGTCTTGCTGAAGCAGGTGAACCCGAAGGCGTCGCACAGCGGGTCCACGCCACCGGTGATCATCATGTCGGCGCGGCCGAGGGTGAGTTCGTCGATGGCGGCGCTCATCGCGGACAGCGAACTGGCGCAGGCCGCGTCGGTGGTGTAGTTGCTGCCGTGCAGGTCGAAGTGGCGGGCGACGCGGCCGGCGATGACGTTGGTGAGCATGCCGGGGAAGGAACTCTCCTTCCACACCGGATACGAGGCGGCGATGGCCTCGCACAGCTCGTCGGCCTTGGCCTCGGGCACGCCGCGCGCGAGCATGACCCGGCGCCAGGTGGGCCGCTGGGACCGGAAGGACATGCGAAAGGCCAGCTCGGTGGGGCTGGCTCCCAGGATGATGCCGGTGCGTTCTCGCATCGTCTCGGACGGGCCGCCGTCGCCGCAGGCGTCGCGCAGGACTCGTTCGGCCGCGACCAGGCTCAGCAGTTGTGCGGTGTCGGTGGCGTCGATCGTGGACGGTGGGGTGCCGAAGGCCAGCGGGTCGAACGCCACCGGCGACATGAACGCCCCGCGCTTGCCGTAGGTCTTGTCGGGGGCGGTGGGGTCGCTCGAATAGTGATCGCTGATGAGCCAGTGGGTGTCCGGCACGTCTCGGATGAGGTCACGGGCGTGGACCACGTCGCGCCAGAACCCGCCGACGTCCGAGGAACCGGGCAGCAGGGTGCTCAGGCCGACGACGGCGATGGGTGGTTGGGAGGGACGGGAACTCTCGGGCACGGGACTCCTTGCCTTATGCGAGTCAGAGGAGTTCATGGGCGTGGACGGTGAACGCCTGGGGGGGCAGGTCGACACCGTGGCTGCGCAGTTGCTGCGCGCGGGTGAGCACCGTCGCGCCTTCCATGAGATTGCGGGCGATCTGCACCACGGACAGGTTCGCGGGATCGGCGAGGAATCCGTCCTTGCGCCAGTCGTTGAACGCGCCGACCGCGGGACCGCACCAGATCTGGTAGTCGACGCTGCGGTCGGCAACCCCGGTGGTCGCCCAGGTGCTGGACATGCCCAGGTACCAGCGGAACACCAGCGCCATGCGGTGTTTGCCGTCCACGGCCGCGCGGTCGGCCTGCGCGGGTTCCCTGGTGCGCCAGAACTCCTCGGTCTGGGCCCACACCTGCGCCACCGGCTGACGGAACATCTCCCGTTCGAGTCGGGCGATTTGGGCCGGCGGGATGTCCTCCAGCGACTCGTGGTCGCGGTACAGCTGGAAGAGCCTGGAGGCCCGGGCGGCGAACATCGTGCCGCGGCTGAGGACCTGCACCTTCGAGCCCATCTCGAACATGTCCGCGGACGGCGCCATGGCCACGTCCATCGTGTCCGCGGCCTGGAGCATCGTGCGGGCCCGGTCGGAGGTGTCGGCCTCCAGGCTGAGCTGGTTGACCGATCCGGTCACCACGTACGCGGCGCCCATCGCGAACGCGGCGGCGACGGCGTGCGGGGTGCCCAGGCCGCCGGCCGCGCCGATCCTGGTGCGCGGCGTGATGCCGTGTCGGTGGGCGACGGTGTCGCGCAGGGCCAGGATCTGCGGGAGCGCGGTGGACAGCGGCCTGCCGTCGGTGTGCCCGCCGCTGTCGGACTCCACGGTCAGGTCGTCGACCATCGGCACTCGGGCGGCGAGGGCCACCTCGTCGGCGGTCAACAGGCCCTGGGCGAGCAGTTCGTGCAGCAGCTCGGGGGGTGCCGGTGCGAGGAACTGTTCGGCCACCTCGGGCCGCGAGACCTTGGCCATCATCATCCGGGGACGCACGATCCGGCCGTCGGCGCGCATCTGCAGGCCCGCCGCGCAACAGTGCACGAGGGCGCGGGTGACCTTGCTGAACGCCGACACCGACACGCACCGCACGCCGTGTCGGATGGCGAGGGCGGCGACCTCGTCCTCCCACACGGGCGAGTGCGGGTTGTGGATGATGTTCACCCCCCACGGGGCGTGTTCGGGCAGCCTGTGGCGCAGTTCCTCGATCGCCCGACGCACCGCGTCGATCGGCAGTCCGGCCGCTCCGAAGATGCCGAGCAGGTCGGCGCGCGCCATCGCCTCGACCATGGCGATGCCCGCGATGCCCTGCGCCATCTCACCGGCCACATAGGGGAATCGCACGCCGTGGTCGGTGGTGAACGAACGATCCCCGAGCCATTCGGGATACAACGGGGAGAGTGTGCCGACGACTTCGCAGCCGTCGACGGGCGCGTCACCCAGGACGGCGCCGGTCACGGAGTCGGACAGGCGCCGAACGATCGTGGCCATGCTCCGCGGTTGGCGAAGCACGGCCAGGAGACCGTCGGCGGTGGGATCCGACACGTCACGACGAGGTGATGCCTGCAGTCCGATGGTCATGAACGGTTTCTCCTGTGGCCTTTCGGAAAGGGTGTCGGACTCGGGTTTCGTCGACCGTCAGAGAATCCCGTGCGTGCCGGCCAGGAGATAGGCCATGTCGACGGTCGTCCGGGAACAGGGTCCGCCCAGGACGCGGCGCGCGTTGCGGTCGTCGAAGACCCGCGTGTGCCGAAAGTACGCGGCGAACCCGGCGTAGCTGTGAAAGCGCTGCTCGGCCGGGGAGAGCCTTTCGGGCAGCTCGGGCCGGAGGACGATGCGGATCGGGGCAAATTTCTCGAAGAGTTCGATGAGCGTCGTGGCGGAGACGTCGTCCGGGTGGACGATGTGGTATGTCTCCGCGTCCGTGGACCGGTGTTCCGCGGCGATGCTCACGATGGCCTTCGCGGCGTCCTCGACGGGGAGGCAGTTCAGCCGCGCGTCGGCCTGGCCCTGCATGTGGATGACCGGCCGCAGACCTCGTGGAATGGAGAGTCCGGCGATGCCCCTTTCGATCGTCGACGCACGCAGCAGCGCGCTGATGGTCTGAAAGGGGTGCGCCGGGAGTCCCGGGGTCGGCGGCCGGTCGGTGAGGAGAATGCTGGGTCGCATGACCAGCGCCGGCATTCCGTTTTCCCGGGCCCATCGGCCGACCAGGGATTCGGCGTCGCACTTGGACCGCTCGTATTCGTTCTCGAAGCCGTAGGCGTCGATCAGGTCGGCTTCGGCGACGGTGCCCGAGCGTCGGGCGCCGGCCACGAACGCGGTGCTGACATGGCAGAACGGCGCGCCGTGTGGGCTCCTTGCGGCGATGTCGAGGAAGTTTTGCGTTCCGTTGACATTCACTGGCCGGATCGCCCGGGCACCGGTGTTGAGATCGATGTTTCCGGCACTGTGGAGGAACATGTCGGCGCGCCGGACGAGTTTTTCCACCCGGTCGTCGGGGAGGCCGAACAGGGGACGCTCGATTTCGATGTCCAGTTCGTCGGCGCGGCGACGAAATTTCCGAATGAAATCCGGTGTCTCGCCCAGTCGACCGAGGGCATGCGAGATTCGGTCGATGGCGCTCGTACTGCTGCGACGCGAGAGCAGCATGACGGAGCAATTCCGATTCACGAGTTCACGAACGAGCCGCAGACCCAGGAAACCGGTGCCTCCGGTCAATACAACCTGCACGGTCTCATTCCTCTTCTCGTGGAACCGATGGCCGGCTATTGCGACGTCGATACTATCCATGCGCGGGCGCTGGAAAAGTCCACGCCCCGGCGCGGGAAGTCAGATTCACCGGTATGGGCTAGTTCCGAGCCGGGGTGTCGATGGGCATATTTGTCCACTCACTCGCCGGCCGGAACCATCCGATTCTTATACATACGATTTATTGCGGTGCGGCGGCCCTGGCGGGCAATAACGAGCTGTGGTCCGTATGCGCGGTACCCTCGCTTGCGGTGCGAACAATTCCGCCGAATATCCGTGGACGCGGCGGACCGTCGCGACAGGATTCGCCCCTGCCCGGCCGCCCGACGCGATGGCGGCCCGGAGTTCGCCATGCCCGCGCCCGAGCCCGTGTTCCCCGCACCCGAGCCCGGTTCACGGGCGTCCTCGCCCATCGCACAGACGACGTCGTCCTGGGAGGACACACAATGCTCGACACCATCCCGGTCCCACCTCCCGAACACGAGACGCCGGATCCGCCCGGCGACCCACTGGGCCGCCTCGCCGGGCTGTGCGTACGGCACCGCCGCCCGCTCCTGGCCGGCGCGCTGATCGTCCTGCTCCTGGCCGCCGTCGTGGTCGCCGGCGCAAAGGACCGCTGGTCCAACGGCGGTTTCACCGCGACGGGGACCCGGGCCGCGGAGGCCGAGCGGGTCGCCGCCCGATACGGGGCCGACGCCGCGGACCTGGTGTTCTACCTCCGCGCCGACAAGCCGGTGGACGACGCCGAGGTCGCCGAGGCGGGCCGGCGGATCACCGCGCTGGTCGCGGGCCGACCGGGCGTGGACGCGGCGCAGTCCTACTGGACCACCAACTCCCCCCTGTTGCGCTCGCGCGACGGCAAGGGCGCGCTGATCCGCGTCGACCTGGCCGGGAGCGAACGCGACGGCGCGGTCGCCTCGCGCGCCCTGGTCCCCGCCGTGCGCAAGGCGGCGGCCGGTCTGCGAGTCGACACCACCGGACCCGCGTGGTTGAACGCGCAGGCCACCGACGAGTCCGAACGCGACCTCGAACGCGGGGAGTTGCTGGCGGCGCCGCTGACCATGATCATCCTGTTGCTGGCGTTCGGATCGTTGACCGCGGCGGCGATCCCGCTCGCCATCGGCGCGGTCTCCGTGGCCGGGGCCCTGGCCGTCCTGGCCACACTGACCCTCACGATGCCGATCACCGTGTTCGCGATCAACATCTGCGCGGCACTGGGCTTCGCCCTGTCCGTCGACTACGCCCTGTTCATCGTGACCCGCTATCGCGAGGAACTCTCCCGGGGCGTCGAGTCGCGCCGGGCCATCGTGCTGAGCATGGCCACCGCCGGGCGGGCCGTGCTGTTCTCCGCGGCGACGGTGGCGCTGTGTCTGTCCGCGCTGTTCGTCTTCCCGCTGGAACTGCTGCGCTCGTTGGCGTGGGCATCGATCCTGGTGGTGGGCATCTCGTCGCTGACGTCCCTGCTCGTACTGCCCGCGCTCCTGGCCGTGTTGGGGCCGCGCCTGGATCGACTGGACCCGTTCCGCCGCTTCCGGCGCGGGCACGGACGGGTGGGCGGCGGCAGCCCCGCCTGGCGTCGCATCGCCACGCTCGCCACCGCCCGACCGATCCTGTGCGGAGGCACCGCCGCGGCCCTCCTTCTGGTCTTGGCGCTGCCCTTCCTGCACGCGCGATTCACCACCATCGACGAGAAGATCCTGCCGACGAGTTCCGAACCGCACCGCGCGGCGCAGCTGTTGCGCAGCGACTTCGTCGACCCGCCCGAGCGGATCATCCCGGTGATCCTGCCCCGGGCGAACGCGGCGACCGACGCCCCGGCGATCGACGCCTACGCCCGACGGTTGTCCACGCTGCCCCATGTCGCGCACGTGATCGCCGACACCGGCGACTACCGCGCGGGACTCCCCCTTCGGACATCGGAGTTGCCGGCCGCGCAGCCGGAAGAGGCCGCCGCCGACGGTACGACGAGCGTGATCGTCCGCCCGGCCGCGCCGCCGGAGCCGGCCCGCCCCGCCGTCGTGGGCAGCGTGCTGCGCGTGGTCGGCACGCACGACAGCCAGTCGCCCGACACGGTCGCGCTCGTACACCGGTTGCGCACCCTGCCCGCGCCGCAGCCCCACCTGGTCGCGGGCAAGGCGGCCGAGTTGACCGACACCAAACACACCCTGCGCGAGGCACTCCCCTACGGCGCAGCGATCATGCTGGTCGGCACCCTGGTCATGCTCTTCCTGTTCACCCGCAGCGTTTTGGTGCCGATCAAGGCGGTCGTGATGGGCCTGCTCAGCATGACCGCGAGCCTGGGGGCCATCGTCTACGTCTTCCAGGACGGTCATCTGCGGTGGCTGGTCGGCGACTTCACCACCGACGGCACGCTGGAGACCACGATGCCGCTGCTGACCCTGGCCATCGCCTTCGGCATCTCCGTGGACTACGAGGTCTTCCTCCTCGCCCGCATCAAGGAGGAGTTCGTCCGCACCGGCGACAACACCCGGTCGATCGTCTTCGGAATCGAGCACACGGGTCGACTGTTCACCGCAGCGGCGCTGATCGTCGCCGCCACCATGGTCGCGCTGACCATGTCCCACGTCACCCTGCTCAAGACCGTCGGCGTCGGCCTCGCGGTCGCGGTCGTGGTGGACGCCACCGTCGTCCGCGGCGTCCTGGTACCCGCCCTGATGCGACTCACCGGCCGGGCCAACTGGTGGGCGCCGTCGTGGTCGTTGCCGCGACGCCCCCGCGACACCGGCGCGAAGTTGCCCGACGCCCGTACGGAGGTCGGCCCCGAACTCGTCGGCCAGGCGGCCGACTCCGCCGCCGACGGGGTCGACCGACCCGCCGGCTGAACGCCCTCGCCGGTGCCGGGTCGAAACGGCAAATCGTCCGACCCACAAGGCTGTTCGGATATCACGTGCCGGAACTCGGTCCATTACCCGTTCGGGCGATCGTGTTTCCGGCCGAGCTCCCCCGAGGGCATAGAGTTTCCGCGATCGGCCGGCATTCGCCGAACGCAACCGACCCCCGCCTTTTCGCGTAGTTCGCGTAGGACGAATCGAGAATCGCCTGTGGAATCCATCTGCCGCCCGCTCGGCACTCGCTCTCCGCGTCCGGACCTGGTCACCTATACGCCCCGACCGCACGCGCCGGTACGGATGTTCACCATCCCCTATGCCGGCGCGGACGCGACGATGTTCGCGCCGTGGGTGGATTATCTGCCGGATTCGGTCGAGGTGACGGCCGTACGACTTCCCGGTCGCGGCGCACGTACGGGCGAGGTGTCACTCACCGATCCGGCGCAATTGAGCGCGATGGTCGCGGAACTCGTGCTCGAATCCGACGACGGCCGGCCGTACGTCTTCTTCGGCCACAGCATCGGCGCGATGATCGCCTTCGACACCGTGCGCGAGCTGCGCCGATGCGGTCACCGGATGCCGTCGTTGCTGGCCCTGTCGGCCGTGCCGCCGCCGCAGGGCGGCGCGTTCGCGCGCGCGTGCCAGCCGATCCTGATCTCGGACCAGCCCTGGCGGCAGCTGGGACTGACCGACCTGCTGCCGCCCGAGGTGTTTCGCGACCAGGGCTCGATGGCGGCCTTCGGGCCGCCCATGATGGCCGACCTCCTGTTGGCCCTCCAGCACCGGTACGTCCACGAGGCGCCGTTGGATTGTGTGTTGAGTGTCTTCGGCGCCCGTGACGACACCCTGGTCGCGGTGGAATCACTGTCGAATTGGCAGGAACAAACGACACGGCCGCTGCGACTGCGCACCTATCCCGGCGGCCATCTCTACGTGCACGAGGCATTGCCGAGCCTGCTGACCGACCTCTCCACCGATCTGCGCTCCACCGTCGGCGCCTTCTCCTGAATTTCGCAGCCGATGTCCCCTCATCCACGTGCGGTCGAGTTTTTGGAGTGAACCCGTGATTCGAGACTACGCAGGACGCGTGTGCACGGTGACGGGAGCCGCCTCCGGAATCGGACAGGCACTCGCGTTCGCCCTCGCCGAACACGGCGCGCGGTTGGCCCTCGCCGACGTCGACGCGGAGGGCCTGGACGCAACCGCGCGGCGGGCCGAGGAGTTGGGCGCGAATCAGGTGCACGTCGACGTGGTCGACGTCGCGCGGCGCGAGCAGGTGCAGGACTGGGCGGACACCACCGCGGAGCGCTTCGGCCAGGTCAACCTGGTGATCAACAACGCCGGGGTGGCGTTGACCGCGAGCGTCGACGAGATGGAGTGGGCCGACTTCGAATGGATCATGGGCGTCAACTTCTGGGGTGTGGCCCACGGCACGAAGTCCTTCCTCCCGCACCTGCGCCGCGCCGATCCGGCACGCGGCGCCCATCTGGTCAACGTGTCCTCCTCGTTCGGGCTCTTCGGGATGCCCGAGCGCAGCGCCTACTCCGCGACCAAGTACGCCGTGCGGGGCTTCTCCGAGTCCGTACGCAACGAACTGCGCCGTGAGGGCAGCGCGGTCGGGGTGACCACCGCGTATCCCGGCGGGATCAGGACCTCCATCGTGCGCAACTCGCGGGCGGCGCAGAGCACCGACCGGGCCGAGGTCGTGGCGGTGCACGACTCGTTGTCCAGGACCTCGCCGGAGCACGCGGCGCGCGTGATCCTCGGCAGCGTCCGCAAGCGCCGCACCCGCGTGTGCATCGGCCTCGACGCGAAGGTCATGGACCTGGGAACCAGGCTGCTGGGCTCCGCGTTCGAACCGGTCGTACACGCCTCGATCGAACGGGCACGGGCAAAGGTCGTGCGCCAGGCGGCCCCGCGGTCCTGACCAGGCGAAGCCGCACGACCTCCGGTAAAGCACGTCGGCCTGCTCGATCCGATCGGATCGAGCAGGCCGACGTGCTTTA